>CAVZCK010000001.1:0-31971 GCA_963773735.1 uncultured Alphaproteobacteria bacterium
GACAGCGTTCGCCGAAGGATTCCCCGCAGGTGACATTGAATAAGGTCTGCGCCTTTCGCCTTGCTCGCCTATGAGACGCGGCTCTACCTCGAAGGCGTGCTGATCAAGGTAATCGAAACTTTCGAGACAGCCGTTGTGCTCGTGACGCACGACATCGACGAAGTCGTCGCCCGCTTAAGCGTGGCGCCTTCGCCGCTCGCGGCGAACGGATCACGTCATTTGCAATGCCGTTCTTGCATCTTGGATCGTTGCGGTCGCATAGTTCATTCCGCACAAATTTGACCTCGCCGCGTCATGCATGCGGCACCGATCCTCTGGAGACGATCATGGACTATGTAAAGCTCGGTAAGACCGGTCTTGAGGTTTCGCGCATCTGCGTTGGCTGCATGACTTTTGGCGTGCCGGATCGGGGCATGCAACCCTGGTCGCTCGACGAGGAGAAAAGCCGGCCGCTGATCAAGCAGGCGCTCGAATTGGGCATCAATTTTCTCGATACGGCGAACGGCTATTCGGACGGCACGTCGGAGGAAATCGTCGGGCGCGCGGTGAAGGATTTCACCCGGCGCGAGGATGTCGTCATCGCCACCAAGGTGTTCCTGCGCATGCGTCCCGGCCCGAACGGCCAGGGGCTTTCGCGCAAAGCGATTTTCGCCGAGATCGACAACAGCCTGCGCCGGTTAGGGATGGACTATGTCGATCTCTATCAGATCCACCGCTGGGACTATGTGACGCCCATCGAGGAAACGCTGGAGGCGCTGCATGATCTAGTGAAGGCGGGCAAGGTCCGGTATATCGGCGCCTCCTCGATGTTCACCTGGCAGTTCGCCAAGGCGATCTATACGGCGCGGGCGCATGGCTGGACCGAATTCGTCAGCATGCAGAATCACCTCAACCTGCTCCACCGCGAGGAGGAGCGCGAGATGCTGCCTTTCTGTGCCGATCAGAGCATCGGCGTGCTGCCATGGAGCCCAGTAGCCCGCGGCCGCCTCACCCGCACCTGGAACGAGACCAGCCCGCGCCAGGAGATCGACCAGTTCGCCAAGCGCCTCTATCCGCAAGGGCTCGACGCCGACCGCCAGATCGTCGATGCCGTCGGGGCTGTGTCGGAGGCGCACGGCGTCTCGCGCGCTCAGGTCGCCCTGGCGTGGCTCCTGCAGAAGAACATGGTGACAGCGCCGATCATCGGCGCCTCCAAGCCGCATCATTTGACCGATGCGGCGGCGTCGCTGTCGCTGCGCCTGACGGCCGAGGAAGTCGCCGCGCTTGAGGCGGCTTATCTGCCTCGCCCAATCGCCGGCTTTCAATAGGCGTCTCGCCTGGCGCGCGCCCCACGCCTTAAACGCTGATATGCACTCGCTCGGCGAGATAACGCTCCACGGCGCTGGCATCAAGCCGCGTCCCGCAAAGTCCGACATGGCCGTCGGGGCGCAGGAGATAGAATGAGGGCTCCGGGATCTGCGCGCGCGCCAGCTCGGCGTCATTGTCCGCGTCAAAGGGCACCGCATGAACCCGCAGCAGATCGCCGAGGTCGAGCGCGGCATCAGGCGGCGACGGCTGACCGAACACGATGAGATTGAAGCGCGTGTCGTCGAGCTTTTGGAACAGGTCTTCGGCTGTACCATTGCGATCGAATTTGAGCCGCAGCCAGGGAAAACGGTCGCCGCCATGCGGCGCGGTCGCGGACAGCCCCTCTTCGGATTGCGACAGGGAACATTTGCGATAGTTGATCGCGGTTTGTGAAACCGTGCGAAAGGCGTAGCTCTGAATTGAAGGCCGGCTCATCGCAAAAGCCGCGATCCTGGCGATGATCTCCGTGCGGAGCAGACCGACCAGCCAGCTATCGGATACGACCAGCCTGAAGGCGCGATCGGTCGTAGCCAGCAGCCATTCTGCCACCGGAATACGCTCCTCCTCATAAGTATCGAGCAGCGGCGCCTGCGCTTCGTTCTTGACGACCAGCGCGAGCTTCCATGCCAGATTATACGCATCCTGCAGGCCTGTATTCATGCCCTGCGCGCCAACCGGGCTGTGAATATGCGCGGCATCGCCGAGCAGAAAGCAGCGGCCCTCGCGGAAACGTGCGGCCCTGCGGTGGTGAATGCGGTAAGTGGAAAACCAAATGCAGCTCTTGAAGGACAAATCGGTCGCTTCACCGCGTATTGAGGGAATGACATCGTCGAATGTCACATCGTCTCGGTTGCGCAGCGCCTCGGGCAGAATGCCGACGACACGCCAGTGATCCGTCCCGCGCATCGGAAAGAGCAGATGAAAGCCGTCCCGCCACAGAAAGATATTGACCTCGTCCGGAACCATGTTGCCGGTCATCTCGACATCGGCGACGTAAAACACATGCTCGTAAGGCGCCCCGGGAAAGCCGATGCCGTTCAGCTCGCGCACCGCGCTATGCGCGCCGTCGCATCCGCCAATCCACGCGGCGGCGACCTGCTGCGTCGTGCCGTCGGCGCGCTTGAGCGTCGCGGTGACCCTATCCGCGTCCTGCTTCAGCCCGACCAACTCGGTATTCCACTCAACCGCGGTGCCGAGTTCATGCAGCTTGTCGCCCATGATCCGCTCATTATCATCCTGGCCGAGGATGAGAATATACGGATAGGGCGTGATGCTTCGCCCGGCATCGCCCAGCGGAACGCGCGCCATTTTCCGCCCTTGCGCCCAGAGATTTGCGCCCGTGCCTCGCTTGCCGAGTTCCAGGGCGCGATCAACGATGCCGAGCTGTGCATAAATCTCCAGAGTGCGGGCCTGCACCCCGAGCGCCCGCGTCTCGCGCGCCGGCCCGGCATGGCGGTCGATGATACGGACGCGTACGCCTCGCCGGACCAGTTGATTGGCGAGCATCAGCCCGGTCGGGCCGGCCCCGACCACGAGAACGTCAGCATCCATTTAAGCCCCCCAGTCAGACAAATCGAATTCCAGCTTAGGAACTCTGGTAGTGATCACGCCATAGTAAATCGCGGCATGCCGCCGATCTTATGGCCTCTCTCCGGGCCATTATCGTCAACCGATCGCTAGTTTTTTGGCAATTCGTACCCGAAATCTGTCCCGTCCGATTTATGGCTCCGACGCTTGGAAGTGAACCGCGAGCCAAATCGTCGGCTCATCGCCAGCGGTCCAGGTGACCCGATGGCGCCGGTGCGCCGGAACCATGACGCAGTCGCCTGGGCGCAGATGCAACTCGCCGTCGGCCTCGATCCAGAGCCCGGCGGCTCCGGTCAATAGCAGCACCCATTCGTCATGGTCCTGTTCGTAGGGCGAGTCGATCGGCGTTGCTTGCCCGGTGGAGACAATCCTCTCAATCCGCACGCCGGAATGCGAGAGGAGCTCGGTCACAAGCTCACCGGCGGCTTTATCGGGCACCGCGTCGAATAGATTCATCGATTCATGCAAGTCGTCTCTCCCCTTCCGCACCGCGATGGTTCGATCTGAAGTGCACCGCTTCGGGCACACAGTGCGGCACGTTAGATTGAAAGCGCAAAGGCTTCCATCAGGCCGCGGCGTCCGGCTTGGGTGATGGTGAGGGCACGGCTGTCGCGCGCGCGCTCAATCCATTTCAGTTCAAAACACCGGCTCGCCAAAGCCGCGCCGACCGCGCCGCCGATATGCGGCCGCCGCTCGGTCCAATCGACGCACGGGCGACAAAACACGCGGCGCTTTGCGCGCGCCCCCGAAAGATCGACGCCGAGTTTCGATAGGAACTCCGCACCGGCCGGCGTCACTTCGCCTGCTTCGTCGCCGAGTAGGACGAACTCGCGCTCGCTCAGCCGCTCGGCGAGCCCGACGCCGAGCAGGCCGGCGATGTGATCGTAGCAGGTGCGGGCGTGCCGCAGCTTTTCGTCGACCTTCGATCTCGGCTGAAACCGCGGCGGACCGGTCAGCGCGACGTTCATGATGCTCTCGAGCATTTGCCCGATATGCGGTCCAGCGAGGCGATAATAGCGATGACGGCCCTGCTTCATGAGCACGAGGAGCCGCGCCGCGAGCAGCTTGCCGAGATGACCGCTCGTCGTTTGCGGCGATACGCCGGCGGCGAATGCCAGCTCCGTCGCGGTGAGCGCACGCCCGCCGAGCAGCGCGCACAAGATATTGGCGCGTGCCGGATCTCCGACCAAGGCAGCGACTTCCGCGATTTGTGGTGCACTCGACATGCCCCCAATATGGCCGCGGCGGCGTACCATTGCCACCGCCAATCCTTCGTTCGCGACCGAAGCAAATCGGCTGGACGCCAGCCACACGCACACCGATGTTGCCGTCATGCACCCGGTCGAACGATATGAATTCCCCGCACAGGACAACGAGCATGCAATGGAGGCGGTCGTGAGCAGTAACATAGCCCTGTCGAATCCGCGCATATTCTATGGCTGGTTTGTGGTTGCCGCAGCCTTTGCCGTTACTTTCGTGGGCTTCGGCTGCGCTTATACATTCAGCGCCTTTGCCTGGTCATTGGAGACGGATTTCGGGGCCTCGCGCGGTTCGGTTTCGCTGGTGTTCTCGTTGGCCGGCTTTCTCTATTTCGGCCTCGGCATCGTCAGCGGTCCTCTCGCCGACCGTTGGAGCGCTCGCCGGCTGGCTGTTGCGGGCATGATCCTGACCGGATTGGGCCTGGCGGTCGCAAGCACGGCGAGCAGCCTGGCGGAAGTTTACGCAGCATACGGGCTTGGCGTCGGACTTGGCGTCGGCTGCTCCTACGTCCCCGCCGTGGGTGCGGTGCAGCGCTGGTTCGTCAGACGCCGCGGCCTGGCATCCGGGCTTGCCGTCAGCGGCATCGGTGTCGGCACACTCGTAATGCCGCCCCTCGCCTCGCTCCTCATTGAGCTTCTGGGGTGGCGCAACGCCTACCTCGCCCTCGGCGGTTTTGCCGCCGTCCTGGGCGCGGGAATGGCTCTCATGATCGTGAACGATCCGCGTGATCGCGGCTTGGGACCGGACGGCGATCCGGTGCAATCGGGCGCGCAGCCGGTGCGGCTTTCGGGCTCCTCGATCAGCGAGGCGATCCGATCGAGGCGGTTCATCGGTCTTTATGCCGCCTGCCTGATCTGCTCATTCGGGCTGTTTGTGCCCTTCGTTCACCTCGTCCCCTACGCGTTGGATCACGGCGTCCCGCAGTCTTCGGCCGTCCTGCTTCTGGGCGTGATCGGTGTCGGCAGCACCGCCGGGCGTTTTTTGCTCGGCGGTCTGGCCGACCGGATGGGTCGGCACCCTGCCCTGTTGACGATGTTTCTGGGCATGGCGCTCGCGCTCGCCGTTTGGGCCTTCTCGACGGGTGTTTGGGCGCTCGCCGCCTTCGCATTTGCCTACGGCGTATTCTACGGCGGATTCGTCGCGCTGCTTCCGGCGCTTGTCATGGACGATTTCGGCGGAAGAAACGTCAGCGGCATCATCGGCGTTCTCTATACGAGCGTGGCGTTCGGCACCCTGATCGGGCCTAGCACCGCCGGGTTTGCCTTCGATGTCAACCATAGCTACACGCTGCCGATCTTTGCCAGTGCCTGCGCTAATGTGGCCGCCGCAGCCATCATGGCGGGCACGTCGAAGGCGCCTGTGCCGATCGCGGCGTGAATTGATCGTTCTTGCCCTTGATCCGGCAATGATGGGTATCACCTGACCCGGATCGAGCAATGAAACGAGGCTCATGAAACAAGGATCATGATATGCGTATCTTTGTTGCAGGCGCCACGGGCGCCGTTGGACGCCGGCTTGTTCCCCTTCTCGTATCAGCCGGCCATTCGGTGGCGGGACTGACCCGCACACGCGAAAAATCCGCGACCATTCGAAAACTCGGCGGCGAGGCCGTCATAGCGGACGGTCTCGATGCGGAGGCGATCCATGCCGCGGTCGGTTCGGTGAAGCCGGATGTCATCGTCCATGAGATGACGGACCTCAAGGGGGCGTCGGACCTTCGCGACTTCGACCGCTCCTTTGCGAGCAGCAACCGGTTGCGGACGCAGGGGACCGACAATTTGCTGGCGGCGGCCAGAGCCGCGGGCGTCAAGCGTTTCGTCGCGCAGAGCTTCTGCGGCTGGCCCTATGCCCGGGAGGGCGGCGAGATCAAGTCGGAGACAGACCCGCTCGACGCCAGCCCGCCGCAGGAGCTTCGCCGTACCCTCGATGCGATCCGACATTTGGAAAACGTCGTCACCGGGTCCTCCGTGCCTGAAGGCATCGTTTTGCGGTACGGCGGCTTTTACGGCCCGCACACTGGGCTGTTCAATGGCCCGACGGTCCAGCAGATCCGTCGCCGCCGCGTGCCCGTGATCGGCGATGGCAATGGCTGGTGGTCATTCGTGCACATTGACGATGCTGCAAAGGCAACGGCGCTAGCCATCGAACGCGGCAAGGCAGGCAATATCTACAACATCGTCGACGACGAGCCAGCGCCGGTGCGCAAATGGCTGCCGGCGCTTGCCAAGCTGCTCGGCGCCAAGCCGCCGTTTCACTTGCCAGCGTGGCTGGCCCATATTCTCGTTGGTGAGCATCTGGTTGTGTTGATGACGCAGGTAAGAGCCGGATCGAATGCCAAGGCCAAGCGCGAGCTTGGATGGCAGCCGGAGCACGCCTCATGGCGTCAGGGGTTTGCCGAAGTCCTCGCGCAGCGCCCGCAACATGAGCGTGCGGCGTAAGCTGTACCCCGGTGTTGGCGCCATGCAGACCGACGAAGGCTAGCGAGAGGAACGCATCCCCGCCTTGGGCTTTTTCAGTCCTGAGCAGGCTTGCGCTGCTTCTGGAATTGCGCGGCGTGAGCCCTTGTCTGCTTTCGGTCTTTGCGACTCCGGTGCGGATGGCAATCGGCCATTGGTAATCTTCAGCTGACGAAGTCGATCTAAGACACGAGTCATTCAACGCCGCCGTCACGTAAGGCGCCGCTTGACGACAATCTTGTCCGGCTTGCGCCTTTTCCTCAAGATCTCAAGTCCTCTTCGAGCCAGCAGTCAAACCTCGAGTCGGATTACTTCAGAGTGGGAGGATCACATCGCGGTGTTTTCCATCGCCGACCATCCCTCATATATCGACATCGCATCGGGAAAAAGGCTACAGGAGGAGACAAAGAACCACTGTAGGGAGCGCTCCACATGAAGAGACTTGCGGTTGTGTTGGCGATGATGCTCGCGCCCTTTGGTACCGCCCTGGGCGCCGAGATTAGCGTCAGCGGCATTTCGGTCGGGGGCGTGAATGCGGCGCTGCTGATGCCCGCCAAGCCTCACGGAGCGATCATTCTGCTCGCCGGCGGTGACGGACAGATTGGCGTGGGCAGCGACGGCAGCATCGCCAAGCAGGGCAACCAACTGGTGCGCACGCGCAAAGCCTATGCGGCGCGTGGCTTTGCGGTTCTTGTCCCTGAGGGCGATGTCAACGTCGCGGCGGCCGTGAAAGTCATGAGCAAGTACGGACCCGTAACATTGGTTGGCACCAGTCGCGGCACCCAGCGTGCCGCACGCGGGATCGCCGCTGGCGCTCGGCCGGCGCGCCTGGTCCTGACGTCGGGCTTCCTGTCGGACGTCTCGGGCAACAGCGACAACGTCATGGCAATCCTGGGCTCGCCGGCCGCGCTGCCGCCGACGCTGATCGTGCATCACAGGCATGATGAGTGCAAGTTTACTGCGCCGGCCGGAGTCGCGCCCTTCCTGGCATGGGCAAAAGGCAAGGCCCGCGTCACCTGGCTGGACGGCGGGGTCTCCAGCGGCAATTCTTGCGAGGCTCGTGCACATCACGGTTTCAATGGGATCGATGCGGCTGTCGTGTCGGCGGTTGCGAGCTTTGCTGCTCGGTGAACCGCCGACAGCGGCATAAACCGCCGCACGCACACGATCGAGTGGCTGATGGGGCTGCTCAGAGAAGCGGAAGTGCTCTTGCATGACCGCCGACGCCCGCCATTGGCCCATTCCGCCTCACGTCGGCCCACCAGCGTCTGAGGTGCGGCATTCATAGCGGCGGACCGCAACTGTCGGCATAACCGCACGACCTTGCTTAGCGGTCGGCGCGACATGGTCAGCGCTCTACTCTTCCGGTTCGGTGGTGAATTGGAGTGGGTAGCCTTTGCTGCGGCCAGCCTCCGTCGCCCGCGTCGCCTTGGTCTCGGCCACATCCTTGGTATAGACCGCAACGACGCAGACGCCGCGCTTATGAGCGGTGATCATCACCCGATAAGCCTGCCCCTCGTTCATACGGAATTCCGCCTTCAGCACGGTGACGACGAACTCGCGCGGCGTGTAATCGTCATTGACGAGGATCACCTTATGCAGACGCGGCCGCTGGATTTTCGGCCGGACCCTGGTGCGCGGCTTGGTAATGGCGTCTTTCATCGCTGAGAATGCCGCAATCCGTAATCTCAACCCGGCACTATAACTTCGGCCAGCCGGGTGCGTCCACCCTTGGGGGCGCGGGGCTTTAGGTCAGTTCCAGTTTCGCTAGGGTGGCAAGCGGCTGTCAAAGACAAGCTGATCAAAGTCTTTCCCGAGAAACTCAAGGTCCTGGGGGTCGCAGACGACGCCTTCGGATGGCCCAAATGACATGCAAGGAGAAGGCAGGGCAAAAATGAGATGCAGGGGGGCAACCGATGCATACACGGATTCCAATACCCGCAGCCGCGGCACTGGTCGTGCTCATGGGATCCATGATCGTTCCGTCTGCGGCTCTCGCTGACGCCTCTTCGCTCTTCAAGCAACTTGCCGGGAGCTGGCGCGGCGTAGGTGAGTTGGTACTGGAGGATGGCACGCGCCAGCAGCTCTCCTGCCGCGGATATTATGTCCTCAAGTCGGAAGGCCACGGCCTGTCGATCGCCAGCCTCTGCAACTCGCCAAGCCAGAAATTCGAACTCCGCAGCCTGGTTGCGGAAAGCGCGAGCGGCATTTCGGGGCAGTGGGAAGAGCGCACTTTCCATGCCACCGGCCAAGTCTCCGGCAGCGCCAGCGGCACGGCGATCAACCTGACCTTTTCCGGCACCATCGAAGGTACGATCGCGATTTCGCTCACGGGACAGACCCATTCGGTGAACGTTTCCGCTGCTGGAGCGGGGATTAAAGGCGTTTCGATCTCGCTCACCCGCGGCTAGTGTGGCCCGGCTGACGTTAGGGCTTCGCCCGCGTTTGCCCGCCTAGCTAGGGTCTCGGCTGGGGAAATTCAAACTGACCCACTGCCGGGCGCGGACCTGCGTTGCGGGGCGAGTTTGCCTGACCAGTGGCGCGCGAGGAGTCAATAGATCCAGAGGTCGTCCCTGGGGAACTCGATCCAGTAGCGCCCCTGCTGAAGCGCGGCGGGCGAGTGAGCGAGCACGGAGATTCCCTCACCGCGGAACAGATGCTCCCAGTGGCTGCCGAGATACATCGATGTCGCCAGCTCCAGCGCAACCCGGTTGGCGCCCGCCTCGGATGCGAGCCGCACCGCCTCCAGCCGGATCACGGCTGCGCCCCGGTCGCCCGGCGATTTCGGTCCGCAGCGCTCGCGGCCGGTCAGGCTGGCCGAGCCGACATTGAGCATCGCATAGCCGCCATCGATGGCCGAGACGGTGCCGTCGAAGCGGTTGTTGGAGCCCATGAATTCCGCGGTGAACAGCGTCCTCGGCATCGCGTACATCTCTTGCGGCGTGCCGGCCTGCTCGACCACGCCGCCATTGAGCAGCAGGATCTTGTTGGCGATGGCGAGCGCCTCGGCCTGATCGTGGGTGACCATTAGCGCCGCGAGATTCTCGCGCTCGATCAGCTCCTTGAGGAAGGCGCGGGCCTCCTCGCGCAGCTTGGCGTCGAGATTCGACAAGGGCTCGTCGAGCAGCACAACGGTCGGCTCATAGACCAGCGAGCGGGCGATCGCCACGCGCTGCTGCTGGCCGCCCGACAATTCGTGCGGATAGCGGTGGCCGAGCTGGCCGAGGCCAAAACTGTCGAGCACGCGCTGCACGCGCTCCTGCCGCCTTTCGCCGGCGACGCCCCTGATCCTCAGGCTGTAGGCGACATTGTCCGCGACGGTCCGGTGCGGCCACAGCGCGTAGGACTGGAAGACGAAGCCAAGGCCGCGCGCCTCGGTCGGCCGGTTGAGGCCGTTCGCGCCGTCGAACACCGGCTCGCCGCCGACGGTGATCCGGCCGGCATAGGGCGCCTCCAACCCGGCGACCGAGCGCAGCAGCGTCGTCTTGCCGGAGCCGGACGGGCCCAAGAGCACCGCGACCTGGCCGCGCTCCAGCGCCAAGGAAACGCCTTTCAGAATGTCGTTGCCGCCGAGGCGGATGCGCAAATCCTCAACGATAAGCTCAGCCATGCAGGCGCACTCCCAGTCGCAGGGCAATGAGGAGACCGACCGTGATGATCGCGACATTGACGCAGGAGAGCGCGGTCACCAGCTCCACCGCGCCGCCGCCCCAGCGCGAGACGACCAGCGAGCCGATGACCTCGGTGCCCGGCCCGAGCAGATAGACGGCGGTCGAATATTCGCGCACGAAAATCAGGAAAATCAGCACCCAAGCCGCCAGCATGCCGTGCTTGATCAGCGGCAGCGTCACATCCCAGAGAACGCGCCCCTCGCTTGCCCCGACGACCCGGCCGGCTTCCTCCAGCTCGGGCGCCACTTGCAGAAGCGAGCTTTGCACCACCCGCAGGCCGTAAGCCAGCCAGACCAGCGTATAGGCGATCCAGATCGAGAACAGCGTCGCGCGCAAGGGCTGCAAAGGCCCGACGAAGAGAAAGATCCAGTAGATGGCCAAGCCCGCGACGATGCCCGGCATGGCGCGCGGCAGCATGACCAGATAGTCGGCAAGGCGCGTCCAGGGCGAGCGCCAGCGATGCTGGGCGAAGGCAAGCAGCGTATACCAGGCGATCGAGAGCGCGCCGCCGATGGTGGCGATCAGGATGGTGTTGATGATGGCGCTGATGACCTCGCTGTCGTCGAACAGCTCCCGGTAATTGTCGAGCGTGACGACGTCCGCAAGCTTGATGCCGAGGCCCCAGCTGGTGACGAAGGAGCGCAGCACAAGCCCATACATCGGGACGACCACTGTGCCGGTGAACCACAGCCCGATCAGCCCCACGCGCGACCCAGCGCCAGGTCCGCAGCGCGACGAGATTGGTGCGCACGGCCTTGCCGCGTACCGCCACATAGCGCTGCGCGCCGCGCAGGAGCCAGCGCTGCGCGACCACGAGCGGGATCGATATCGCCAGGATCACCATGACCACCACCGCCATCAGCTGATAGGACGGCACGCCGAGCTTGTTGGTGAGCTTGTAGAGATAGGTGGAGAGCACCAGCCGACCCTGTGGATCGCCTAAGATGAGGGGCAGGCCAAATACCTCGAAGCCGAGAAAGAACACCAGCACGCCGGCAAACAACAGCGCCGGCATGATCATCGGGATCGACACGTCGCGCGCGACGCGGATCGGGCTTGCGCCCGTGACGCGGGCCGCCTCCTCAAGATCGCCGGGAAGGGCGCGCAGCGAGGAGGAGGCATAGAGATAGACATGCGGGGCATGCGTCAGCCCGGCGATGAGGATCAGCGCCGAGAAGGAATAGATGTCCCAGGGCGGATCGGCTCCCGTCAAATCTCTCCAGAAGGTGGAGAGGAAGCCGACCGGCCCCATGGCGACGACATAGCCGAAGGCAAGGACGAGAGGAGACAGGAAGATCGGCACCAGCAGCAGCGGCTCGATCCATGCCCGTCCGGGCAGGTCGGTGCGGGTGATGAGAAAAGCCATGACCGCCCCGAGCGGCACGGCGATCGCCGCCATGCCGATAGCCAGAGCCACCGTGGTCCACAATGCCAGCCAGAAATCGCGTTCACCGAAGACGAAGCCGTAGGCCCAGACCGAGAGCTTTGCCTTGGCGTCGAAAAACGGCGCGTCAAGGAAGCTCTGATAGGTGATGATCCCGATCGGCGCCAGAATGACGACGGCTGCGACCAGGATCACCAACCGGCGAACCAGACCGAACGGCATGATAAGGCGCTCACTTTCCCGCGAGCGCCGCCTGCCACTTGGTCATGAAATCCAGCCGCTTCGACTGTTCGAGGTTTTCAAGGAGTTCCTTGGACACGGGTATCGGCTTGGCCTTGTCGCCGAGCTTGGCGTTGACCGCTTTTGCCGTCGCCTCGCCCTCGACATCGGCGCGCACGGCAAAAAGCTCGGCCTTGGCGATTACCCCCTGGCCGCGCTTCGACAAAAGATAGTCCAGGAACAATTTGCCGGCGTTCGGGTGCTTGGCCTTGGCGGGGATGAAGGCGACGCGGGTGGCGATCAGCGTATAGTCGGCCGGCCAGACGATGGTGAGATTGGGGTTCTTCTTGGCCGACAACAGCGCATAGGAGCCGAAAATATTATAGGCGATGGTGTGCTCGCCCGAGCCGACCTTCTCCATCATCGCGCCGGCGCTGGTGTAGAATTTCGACCCGGCCTTGCCCATGGCGCGGAACAGATCCCAGGCCTTGGGGTCGGCCGCGACATCGCGGTTCATCATCAGGAAGCCGACGCCCGAGCGCTCCGGGTCATAGGCGGTCACCTTGCCTTTATAGGTGTCGGTCTTGGTCTCCAGCAGCTTGGTCAGGCTGGCATGATCTGTAGGCGCGTCCCCTGCGGGCACCAGCGCCTTGTTGTAGACAATCGCCATGGGCTCATAGGTCGTGGCATAGGCCTGATTGTCCAGCACAGCCCATTTCGGCAGCGCCGGAATCTCCGGGGAGGCATAGGTCAGCGCATCGCCTTCGGAGACGAGCTTGACCTGCAGATCGGGAGCGGAGGACCATGACAGGTCGGCGGTGCCGGTGCCGGCCGCGCTTTCCGCCGTCAGGCGATTGTAGAGCTCGGTCGAATTGAGATCGTTATACTCGACCTTGAGCCCGTAAAGGCTCTCGAAATCCTTGATGATCGGCGCGGCCGCCTTGGCATCGGTGGTGGAATAGACGACAACCGTACCCTCGGCCTTTGCCGCCGCGATGGTCTTGTCATAGTCAGCAGGATAGCCCGGAGGCGTCTGCGCCAGGGCAGCTCCGCCCGTGGAAAGAGTTATTGCAACAGCGACAGCGGCCGCCCTCCAATTGCCGATCGGCTTGCCCAGATCCATGCTCACTCTCCCTTTGCGTTTCCTCGCGGCCGGTCCACCATGACGCCCGAAGACCCGGACCAGCCAATTTTCACTCCGATTTGGCCGCTCGCCGAGGGCCGCCTCTATGCGTCCACGAGAGATGTCGACGCCCTATGCTCAAAGCCTTTGGCCGTATGTCAGCAGCGCGGCATGATAGGCTGTAGCTTTGCCGGAATCCAGTGGATTGCATGGCGCGCGGCACCATTTAAGTTGCGAAATGTCAATTCAGATTCGCGATCGGGCAATCCACGGCGTCGGCCTTTACAACGGGCGCAAAAACAACAGTTGCGTCGGAGGCGCGGTGTCCATCCTCTGCCACACGAGCTGGCTAATTTGTATGCCTTGGGGCGATTGGCACCGCCGCCCCCTCCCGAGCTGCGGTGGTCCCATCAACGTCACCAGCCGGCGCGGAATTTCGGCGGCGGCCAAACGTTAGGATACAGAAGCTATTCTCTAAGAAGGTCGAGCGCCATGACCCTTTGGCTCATTTTTACCCTGATGATTGCCGTGGCTTCGGCCATTGCGGTCCTGCTCGTGCTTCAGCGCGGGGCGAGCGCGGCGAACGGAATTTCGGGGCTCGGTGTCTATAAGGCCGAGCTTGGAGAGATCGAACGCAAGAAGACGCTGGGTCTGATGGATGAGAGGGACGCCGATACCGCCCGCGCCGACGTTGAAAAGCGCATTCTTGTGGCAGCTCTGAGTGAGGCTCCGACCTCGCCGCTCCCGGTCAAGTGGCAATATTTGACCGCCGTGCTGATCGGCGCGATCGCCGTGATCAGCTCCGCCGGGCTCTATCTGATCTTCGGCCAGACCGAGCCGCCGGACACTCAGATCACCATGCCTGCGGCGCTCGAAGGCGGTCCAGGCTGGGCCGAGCGCGCCGCCGCGACACAGGGAACGCAGGCGACGCGGCCGATGCCGGCCGGACAATCGCTCGCCGATGTCGATACCATGATCGGGCGCCTGGAGCAGCGGCTTGAGGCCAATCCGGAGGATGCCAATGGCTGGCGCATGCTGGGCTGGTCCTATTTCAACACCGAGCGCTTTGCGGACGCGGTCAAAGCCTATGGCCGTGCGGTGGAATTGCAGAAGGACAATCCCACGCTTCGCTCTCTCTATGGGGAGGCGATGGTGAAAGCGGCGGGCGATATGGTGACGAAGGAGGCGCTCGCGGTCTTCGACGACGCTCTCGCCGCGAGCCCCGATGACGAGCGCGCCCGTTATTTCAAGGGGCTGGCAAAAGCACAGCGGGGCGATGCGCAGGGGGCGATCGACGATTGGGTTGCCCTCTACAAGTCCGCGCCCGCAGACGCCGAATGGGCGGGAGACCTGCGCACGCACATCCAGGAGGTGGCGCAGAGGAGCGGGATCGATCTCGGCGACCGCCTGGCGAAGTCGGAGGGCGGAAAAAAGCTGCCTCCGCTCGCCCTGCTCGGCCCCAGCGCCCAGGACATTGAGAACGCCAAGCAACTCGGCGATGCCGACCGCAACGCCATGGTGCAGGGCATGGTCGAGCGCCTCGCCAGCCGGTTGGAGTCCTCGCCGGAGGATGCGGACGGCTGGATCATGCTGATCCGTTCCCGCATGATGCTGAACCAGCCCGACGAGGCACGCAGCGCACTCGAGCGGGCGCGAAAAATCTTCGCCAATGCGCCCGAGACCCTCACGCGCGTCACCGAGGCAGCCCAGGCGCTCGGCGTTTCCACCACGGCGCAGTGATGCGCACTCTGACGCGGGCTGGTGATTGAGTTGCGTTAATAGGGCCCGCGGCAGTGCGTCAAGGCGGGGCGGCGCCGGCGCCGAACGTCGCCCGAAAAGTGATCAAAGATTGCCAGATGGTCTTCAGGCGCTGCGCGCCCTCTCCGACTGTGCTCGAATTCGTGAATTGGCGCAAATGCGGATCAAACGGGACATCCGCAGATGACGGCCGGGTCATGCGCTTGAAAGCATTGGCAATCCGATCGGCAAAGCGTGATACCAGGTTGCAAAAGGGAAACCGACCAGGCCCATTGGTGAGAGGAATATCGCTTCATGCGCAACAATGTCCGCGCTCGCCGGGAGATGACCGCATTCTGTCAGGGTGAAGCCCGTGCGTGATGCTCCCGACCTTTCGCGCCTCGTCGAACTCCGGCATCTCCGCTATTTTCTGGCGCTTGCCGAGGCGCGGAGCTTTACCCATGCGGCCGAGCGGCTGAACGTGACACAGCCGACACTCTCCCATCAGATCAAACGCCTCGAAACGGCAATTGGCACCATCCTGTTCGAGCGCCGGTCGAAAGACGTCGAGCTGACCCAGGCCGGGCGCCTGTTGCGCCCTTATTGCGAGCGCATTCTGAAGGAGATCGAGCTTGGCGCGCTGGCGCTCTCGGAGCTGGAGGGTCTGATGCGCGGTACGCTGCGCATGGGCGTGTCGCACTCGTTTTCCAGTTCAACGCTGCCAAACACGCTGGCTGAATTCGCTTCGCACTATCCCGGTGTGCGCGTCGTTGCGCGGGTGGTGCCGCATCTCGAAATGGAACAAGCGCTGGTCGCGGGCGAACTCGATCTGGCGGTCGCTTATATTTCCGACAATTGCGAACAGATCGCGGCTGAGACACTCACCGAGGAGCAGCTCGTGCTGCTGGTCGGCTCGGCACACCCTTGGGCGGGCCGCAAATCGGTGCCGATGCGCACGCTGGCCGAAATTCCGCTTATCCTGCTGACCTCGGAATTCGCGGCACGGCAGTTCGTCGACAGCCGCTTTGCCGAAGCGCGCCTTCCGGCCAACATTGTGCTGGAGATGAACGCCGTCGAGCCGATCCTGGCCACGGTGCGCAATTCGAAATTCGGCACCGTCCTGTCCGACGGCGCAATTCCGGAGACGAAGGGCGTGCATATCATCCGTCTGCAAGATCCGGTTCCGCGCAGGACCCTTGCAATCCTCTGGCGGCGCCATGGACAGCGCTCGGCGGCTGCCGAGCGCATGGCAGAGATGATCCGGACGACCTACGGTGTTTCCGAGAAGGCCCAGAAGACTGCTCTATAGATCAGGTCTATCGATCCGATAATTTCTATTCATTTGTGTCACCAGTTGCCAGGGCGTAGACTTTACCGATAAGCAATAAGACATTAGGGAGACGCCTAGCGATGCAAGATGGGCAATGCTCGCCGCGGGGCGCTGATCGCACCTCCTCGCCTCCGGCACAATCTTCGTTTCGCCGGCCGGACCGAAATAGCCATGGCCGACGGAATTCAAGTTAAAGGGGTCAGCTTCGAATACAATTCGGGCTCCAAGCCCGTGCTGGCCATCAAGGAAGCGAGCTTCGAAGTTGCGCCGTCAGAGTTTCTCTGCATCGTCGGCCCGAGCGGTTGCGGCAAGACCACGATTTTGAACATGCTGGCCGGCTTTCTCACCCCGACGCGCGGCGAGATCCGCATCGGCGGCAAGCCGATCGAAGAAACCAAGACCAACCGCGGCGTCGTGTTCCAGGATTTTGCCCAGCTTTTCCCTTGGCGCACCGCGCGCGCGAATGTCGAATTCGGCTTGGAGATGCGGAGCGTTCCCGAGCTCGAGCGGCAGGCAATTGCGATGGAATTTCTCGGCCTGGTCGGACTTGAGCCCTTCGCCCATGTCTATCCGCATCAGCTCTCCGGCGGGATGCAGCAGCGCGTCGCCATCGCCCGCGCACTTGCCTATAACCCCGGCGTGCTGCTGATGGACGAGCCCTTCGCGGCGCTCGACGCCATGACCCGCGACGACATGCAGCAATTGCTTACCGATATTTGGCAAAAGACCAAGAAGACCATCGTCTACATCACGCACAATGTCGCCGAGGCGGTCTATCTCGGCGACAAGGTCATCGTGCTCAACGCACACCCGGGCACGATCAAGGCCGAGCTCACGCTTGACCTGCCGCGCCCGCGCGATCCGCTCAGTGAGCCGTTCATAGAAAGCCAGCGCGAAATCATGCGTCATCTATATTCACACTGACGGGGACTGTCATGCGTAAGTTGATGTTGAGTGCAATCTTCGCCTGCTTCGCCGCGGCGCCGGCGGTGGCCGCTGAGGTCGTGGTGTTCTGCCCCGGCGCCGTGCAGACGGTGGTGCGTGACCTTGTGAAATCCTACGAACAGGGGAGCGGCAACACGGTGAAATTCGAGTTCGGCACCGCCGGCGCGGTCGCCAAGAAGGTCGCGGAGGGCGCGCCGGGCGACGTCGTATTGGCGACCGACAAGGGTCTCGCCGCGCTTGCCAAGGATGGCAAGGTCGAGGTCGCAAGCATCCGCGACCTCGGTAGCATGGGCGTCGGCGTCGCGGTCAAGGCCGGCGCGCCGAAGCCGGACATCCACGACGTCAACTCATTCAAGAAGTCGATGCTGGCCGCACGTTCGATCATGTACGCCAATCCGGCCAAGGGCGGCCAAAGCGGCATACACATCGCCAAGGTCTTCGCGCAGATTGGGCTCGACAAGCTCATCGAGTCTAAATTGCAGTTGCGCGACCGCGGTCCCGATGGCCTGAAAGAAGTGGCAAAGGGCGATATCGAGATTGGCCTTGGCCAGATCAGCGAAATCATCGCCAACAAGGACGTGGAGTTGGTCGGGCCGTTTCCGCCGCCCATTCAGGGCTCGGTCACGTTCTCCGCCGCAGTGCACAGCGCAGCAAAGGATAAGGCTGCGGCCAAGGCGCTAATCGAGGTGTTGACCTCACCGGCGGCGAAGGAAAAATTCAAGACCTTCGGCTTCACGGTGAGCTGACGGGAGACAAGAAGCAAGCACCTGCAAATATCTTCAAGGGAATAAACAACGTTCAAATCCGGAGGAAACAATGACCAGATTGACCCTGCCCAGACGCGATTTTCTCAAGCTCGCCGGAGGAGCCGTTGCTGTCACTGCGCTGCCCACCATCGCAAGCGCGCAAGGAGCCGGCGCACCGCTTGCCTTCGGCTATCAGAACACGTCCTGGGGCGTGATCGGCATGATCGCGGAGGCGGAAGATCTCTTCAAGAAGGCCGGCGCCAATGTGACGATCTACAAGTTCAGCGGCGGCAAGGACACGCGCGATGCCATGGTTGCGGGCCGCGTCGATATCGGCGTCTTCGGTGCGACCCCCTTCGTCGTTGGCGCGGCCAAGGGCGATATCGTCGCTATCGGCATGGCCATGTATGCCGGCAAGACCCTGGCGGTGGTCGCGGGGGTGAATAGCGGCATCAAGAGCATCCCGGATCTGAAGGGCAAGAAGGTCGGCTCGCAGATCGGCTCGACCACCAACGGCATCTTTCAGAATAAGATCCTGCCCGCCTTCGGCCTCTCCTCCAGCGACATCACCACCGTCAACGTGCCGTTTCCCAATCACGTCGCAGCCCTGGCTTCGGGATCGATCGACGCTTTTGCCGGAGTCGAGCCCTACACGTCGCTGGTGGAATCGAACGGGATCGGCAAGACGCTTGTCGACTATTCGAAATACGACATTACCCCAGTGGTTATCGGGGCCAATCGATCCGTCATCGAACAGAAGCGCGAAGCGGTCGTCGCCTTTCTGCGTGGCTGGTTGCGGGCAGTCGACCTGCTGAAGTCCGATCCGGCGAAGGCCGACAAGATCATCATGGACAATTTCAAGGGCCAGGGCTTCGATATCAGCGAAAAGGCCGTCAAGCTATTGCTCTCCAAGGTCGATGTGACCCCCGACTATATGCCCGGGCTCAAGGACTACCTCACCAAGGTGGCCGAGACGATGGTTGCCAAGAAGCAGATCTCCGCAGTGCCTGACTGGAGCACGCATCTCGACACCTCGTTGATGGCCGAGGCGCGCAAGGCAGCTTGAGATCGCGGTCGAACGGGCTTTGGCGGTCGGCAATGAGCAAGCTTACCTCACTCGGCATCATGATGCTGGCCTTCCTCTGCCTGGGAGCAGCGTGGGAAGCCTTTGCCAATTCGGAGGCTTCCGCCAAAGCTCGCGCCGGATCTGGCGGAGATTTTCGCAGCGCTCCTGCGCATTGCCGAGAGCGGCGTGCTGCTCGGGGCGATCGGGGCGACGCTGTTCCGGCTGCTGCTCGGCTTTGCCATGGCGGCAGCGATCGGCCTCACCATCGGTGGGCTAATGGGCCGCAAGCAATGGATCGAGGATGTCGCGCTGCCGATCGTCAGCTTCCTCTATCCGATCCCCGGCCTCGCCTATGCGCCGCTCTTCGTGCTCTGGTTCGGCCTCGGCGATTTCCCCACCATCCTGCTGGTCGGCATCTCGTCCTCCATCGTCATCATCCTGAACACTTGGAAAGGCGTGAAATCGATCAAGCCGATCTGGCTCCGCTCGGCCGAGGTGATGGGCGCCGGCGATCGCGCCGTGCTCCGGCATATCGTGCTGCCGGGCGCCCTGCCCTATGTCATGGTCGGCCTCCGGCTCGGGCTTGCCAATGGCTGGCGCATCCTGATCGCCGTCGAGATGCTGATGTCGGTGCAGAGTGGTCTCGGCTGGCTGATTTTTGGCGCGCAGACATTTCTGAATACCGACGTCATGCTGGCCACCATCGCCGTCATCGGACTGATCGGCGTCTTGCTTGAGAAGCAGGTTTTCGAGCGCATCGAGCGGGCGACGATCGTCCGTTGGGGGATGGCGACGGCATGAGTGGCAACCGGCGCCTCATCTCGGCGGGAACGCTCCGCGGCATAGCCGGGATCGTCGTCTGCCTTGTGCTCTGGGAGGTGTTCGCGCGAACCGGCAGGTCCGTGGCGCTGACGCCGCCGCTGGAGCGGATCGCGCAGATCCTATGGGAGATGCTGAGCGACGGTACGCTAGCGATCAACACCGCTTATACGTTGGCCCGCGTGGTGCTTGGCCTCGGCATCGCAGCGCTTGTCGCGGTGCCGCTCGGCCTGCTTATGGGGCGCAGCCGCTTTGCCGAGCGCTTCTTCCTGCCGCTTATCAGCGTGCTGCTGCCCATCCCTTCGCTCGCCTGGGTGCCGCTCTTCACGCTCTGGTTCGGCATCGGCAATACCGCGACGATCTGCGTCGTCATCTACGCATCCATCTTTCCGTTGATCTTCAACGTCTGGGCGGAGTCCGCTCCGTGCATCCGCTCTGGACCCGCGCCGCGACGGTGATGGGCGCCGACCGGATGGCCTTGTGGCGGAAGGTCATTCTGCCCGCCTCCCTGCCCTATATCATCGCCGGCACGCGGCTTTCGCTCGGCCGGGCGTGGATCGGCGTCATCGGCGGGGAATTGCTCGCGAGCCCGACCTATGGCCTCGGCCAGGTCATCTTCAACGCCAAGGAGTATCTGAATGCCGGCGTCATGCTGAGCACGCTGATCGTCATCGGCGTGATCGGCGTCCTCACCGAACGCCTCGTCTTCAACACGCTCGAAGAAGCCACCATCCGCAAATGGGGAATGGCGGCTTCGGTGCGGAGGTAGGGATGAGGTTCGCACGATTCACATATGGGGTTGGCAAAATCTGTGCCGCGAAAAGCCCCCTCACCCGGCAGCCTAACGGCGTCCGCCCTCTCCCGCGGAGGGGAGAGGGCGAATCAGTGCTCATGGTTACGCTGTGCTTCTCATCTTGTGCGGACGAGCCCTCTCCCCTCGCGGGAGAGGGCGGCGAGGTCCATCAGGACCGAGCCGGGTGAGGGGGCTTGGCTAGCCAGCTCTCAAGCGCCGGCCTTCAGCCCAACCGCCGCGATCGCATGCAGCGCAAAGGCCTCATCATTGTCGCCTATGTCGCCGCTCACGCCGACCGCGCCGATGACGCGCCCGTCATCGCCGAGGATCGGCACGCCGCCGGGGCTGGTGAGGATGCGCCCGCCGGAGGCCGCGCCCAGCCCCTGGAAGAAAACTGGATTTTGCGCCGTGCGCTTCAGCATCTCGCGCGTCGTCACGCCCATGGCCACCGCGCCCCAGGCCTTGCCGCTGGCGATCTCATTGCGGAACATGCTTGCTTTGTCCTGCCGCTGCAATGAGATCACATTGCCCTCGGGCCCGACAACCGCCGCGGCAAGCGGCTTGCCGCCCATTTCCTTGGCGCGGGCGAACAGAGCCTCGATCAGGCGGTTGGCAACGGCCAAAGTCAACTCGGTCATTTCGCTCTCCTCGATGGCGATGCGTCAGAGAGATGAAGCCATTCGGCCGCCCTATTGGCAAGAGCCTTTCCACCACAACGTTCGACAAAGCGTTCGTCACCATTGAGCTTTTCATTAAACCCGACCCGCAAGACCAATCAGACAAGGACTCCCATGGCGTTAGTGACTGCAATCAAAGTTGGCAGACTTATCGACGGCAATGGCGGACCTGCGCTCCGCAATGCGACGGTGCTGGTCGAGGGCAAGCGCATCAAGGCGGTCGGCGCCTCGGCCTCGGTTCAGGTGCCGCCGGGCGCGGCCGTGATCGATGCGCCGACGCTCACCATGATGCCGGGCATGATGGATCTGCACATCCACATGAACATGTTCAACAATCTGACCTTCAAGAACTACCGCGTGGCGCAATGGGAGGTCAGCCCGCAACTGCAGCAGATGTATATGCTGTTCCATGCCCAGCTCTGCTTGGAGCGCGGCTTCACCACTTTGCGCGACCTCGGCTATATCTCCGCGCATGGGCTGATGACGAAATCCTCGGTCGCCGTGCGCGACGCCATCGAAGCCGGCATCTTCGCAGGGCCGCGCATCATCACCGGCGCCTTCACCGTCGGCACCGGATCGCATCTCGACCTCATCAATCCGCGTGCCTCCTTCCGTCCCGAAGGCATCACCGCCGATGGCCCGCATGAGATGCGCAAGCTCGCCCGCAAGAACCTGCTCGCAGGCGCCGACTGGCTGAAGACCTGCGCCTCGGGCGGCGGCGGCACCGACAAGGAAGCGCCGGACGTTCGCAACCACACCCAGGAGGAGCTGGACGCCATCACCGACGAGGCCCATGCACAGCACAAGCTGGTCTCGGTGCACTGCTTCACGCCGGCCGCGCAACGCATGGCGATCGAAGCCGGGGCCGACACCATCGAGCATATGGTTTTCCACGACGCCGACGCCCTCGAACGCATCATCGAGTCCGGCACGCCCGTGACGCCGACGCTTGCCCACCGCACCGACCACGCGATCGAGATCCGGCGTGAGACCGGCACGCCGAAATTCACGCTGGAGAAAATGAAGACGATCCAGCCGCATTGCTTCGAGACGTTTCAGGTGATGCACAAGGCCGGCGTCAAGATCGCCATGGGCACCGATATGGGTTTCGAGCCGGATATGGGCAGCAATGCCGACGAGCTTGCCATCTATGTCAATCTCGGCATGACCCCGATGGAGGCGATCCTGACGGCGACGAGGAACGCCGCCGAGGCCCTGCATCTTCAAGCGGACATCGGCACGATCGAGGCTGGCAAATATGCCGACCTGGTGCTGGTGAAGGGTGACCCGTCCGAGGACATCCGTGTGCTGAAGGACCGCGAGAACATCCACACCGTGTTCAAAGAGGGTCTGCGCGTGCTCGACCGGCGGCCGGGCGAGAATATCCGGGTGATGCCGTTCGAATACCGCTCCTGGAAGATCATCGATGCTTGAGCGCAAGGAGCGAGAGATGGCAATGGATGCTCAGCCGGCAAGCCGCATCCCCGTCGACCTCCTGACGGGTTTTCTCGGCAGCGGCAAGACCACGCTGCTCAACCGCGTCCTCCGCGCGCCGGACATGGAGGGCACGCTGGTCATCGTCAACGAATTCGGCGAGGTCGGCCTCGATCATCTGCTGATCGAGACGCCGGAAGACGAGACCATTCTGCTCGCCAATGGCTGCCTCTGCTGCGCCTTGCTCGGCGATCTGGTCGTCACCTTGACGCGGCTGGCGCTCCGGCTCGATGCCGGCGAGATCCCGGCGCTCCGGCGCGTCATCATCGAGACGACCGGCCTTGCCGATCCGGTGCCGCTTCTGCAGACGCTGCAGAACGATGCCTTCATCGCCTCGCGCTTTGTGCTGAGCGGCGTGGTCACGGTCGTCGATGGCTGCAGTGGCGCGGAGGATCTCGACCGGCACAGGGAAGCGCTGAAGCAGGCCACGGCCGCCGACCGGCTGGTGATCAGCAAGACCGACCTCGCCGCGTCCCACAGGGTCGAAGCGCTCGCCGCCCGCCTGGCCGAGATCAATCCCGGCATCGAAATCCGCAAGACGCCAATGGCCGATGCCGAGGTCGGCGATTTGTTCCACCTGTCCGGCGAAATCCAGACCTCGCTCGCATGGCTCACCGAACCGGCGCTATCAAACGCGGATAACGGCCATCACCATCATCATAGCAACGGCATCACCAGCTTCGCCCTCCACTACACGCCGCCGGTTTCGGCGGAGGGTTTGCGTCTCTGGCTCAATGCACTCGGCCGCTTCCGCGGGCCAAAACTCCTGCGGATGAAGGGGCTCATCAATGTCGACGGCGCACCGGTCGTCGTCCATGCGGTGCAGCACGTCGTCTCCGAGCCGCAGACACTCGCCGACTGGCCTTCCGAGGACCGGGTTTCGCAGCTCGTCTTTATCACGCAAGGGCTGGAGCGCGCCGAAATCGAGCCGACCCTTGCCGCCTTCAAGGTCCGGCCAGCAGAGGATTACGTCGGCAACTTGGCCTTCGGCCCAGAGAGCTACGGCCGTTTCGTCGCCGCGCTCGACCAGTTCGGCGTGAGGGGGCGGCAAGGTGAACGACACTTTCCTGATAACCGGCGCAACGCAGGGCATCGGCCTGGCGACCTCGAAGCGCCTCGTGGGGGCAGGTCACGCCGTCATCGGCATCGCCCGCCGCCAGTCTCCGGATTTTCCCGGCGTCCTCATCCCGGCCGATCTCGCCGACCGCGGCGCGACGGCGGAGGCGCTCGCCAAAATCACCGCGCGCTTCGCCGTCGACGGCATCGTCAATTGCGCCGGGCTCAACATCCCCGAACCGCTCGGGCAGGTGGATCTCGATCATCTGCTGGCGGTGTTCGAGCTTAACGTTCGCGCGACCGTGCAATGCACGCAAGCCGTGCTGCCCGGCATGATCGAGCGCCGCTACGGACGCATCGTCAATATTTCCAGCCGGGCAGCGCTCGGCCGGCTGAAGCGCACCAGCTACAGCGCCGCCAAGGCCGGGATCGTCGGCATGACGCGGAGTTGGGCGCTGGAGCTGGCCGCGTTCGGCATCACCGTCAATGCCGTCTCGCCGGGCCCGACCGCGACCGAGATGTTCCGCCGCAACAACCTCTCAGGGCCGGATGCGGAAGAGAACCGGCGGCGCTTCCTGGCCGACGTGCCGATGGGCCGTTTCGGCGAGCCGGACGAGATCGCCGTTGCGATCGCCTTCTTTCTCAGCCGCGAGGCCAGCTTCATCACCGGGCAGGTCCTCAATGTCTGCGGCGGCTCATCGGTCGGCCCCATGCCGCTTTGACACGCTATTGAGCCGAACTCCAAGGAGTAGACTTTGCGCAAAGTTCTGGTTCTGGGGAAAATCCGCGCTGCGGGCCTCGACCGCCTGCGGGCGGCGCAGCTCTTCGAGGTGGTCGAGCGGCCGGACAATCCCTCCGACCTCCACGATCAAACCCGCGATGCATGGGGCATCGTGGTGCGCACCACGCCGATCAACCGCGCGCTGCTGCAGCATGCGCCGGGGCTGCGCATCGTCGCCCGGCATGGCGTCGGCTATGATGCTGTCGATGTTCCGGCGTTGACCGAGCGCGGCATTCCGCTTGCCGTGACTGGCGATGTCAATGCCGTTCCCGTCGCCGAGCACGCGCTCGCATTAATGCTCAATCTCGCCAAGAAGATAACGCCCTACGATCACGCGATCCGCGACGGCCGTTTCAATGTGCGCGACGCCTTTGCCGCGACCGAACTCAGCGGCCGCACGGTGCTCGTCATCGGCTTCGGCCGCATCGGCAGGCGGGTCGCCCGGCTGTGCCGTGCTTTCGGTATGCACGTCCTTGCCGCCGATCCCTTCGTTGCGGCGGAGGCGGTTGCCGCCGAAGGCGCCGAATTTGTCGCGATTTGCACGATGGCTTGCCTCGGGCGGATTATGTCTCGATCCATGCGCCGAAAATGCGGGGCGCCGGGCCGTTGATCGACGCGGCCGAGCTCGCCCTGATGAAGCCGGGCGCCGTGCTGATCAATGTGGCGCGCGGCGGGATGGTCGATGAAGCCGCGCTGCTGGCGGCGCTCGAAAGCGGCCGTCTCGGCGGCGCCGGCCTCGACGTGTTCGAGAAGGAGCCGCTGCCGCCATCGCACCCGCTGGCGCTCCGCGCCGATGTCGTGCTCAGCCCGCATTCGGCGGCCTTCACCCGGGAGACTGGCGACCGCATGGCGCTCGCCTGCGCCGACAATCTGATCGCATTCGTCAATGGCACGATCGATCCCTCGCTCATCGTCAACCGCGACGTTCTGGCCGCGAGGGAGGCGGCGCGCCCATGCTGAATGCTGCTATCATCGGCCTTGGCGGCTGGGGGCAAAAACTCGCCCAATCCGTTCACGGAAAGAGCGATAAGCTGCAAATCGCCTGTGGCGTCACCCGCACCGTTTCGAAGGCGGCGGAATTTGCGCGCTCGACCGGAATTCCGGTCACCGACGATTATGAGACGGTGCTTCGCGATCCGGCGATCGACGCGGTCATCATCGCCACGCCGCATTCGCAGCATGTCGAGCAGGTGATCCGGGCGGCCGAAGCCGGCAAGCACGTTTTTGTCGAGAAGCCGCTGGCGCTGACCCGCGCGGCGGTGTCGGAGGCGTTCGACGCCTGCGAACGCGCCAAGGTGCTGCTCGCCGTCGGCCAGAACAGGCGCTTTCTGCCGGCTGTTCAGGAAATCCGCCGCCTCATCGCCGAAGGCATGCTCGGCGAGATCCTCCATATGGAGGCGAATTTCTCCGGGCCAGCGGTGCGCGACACGCGGCTAGTTTCATGGCGCGCGAACGCCGAGGAAAGCCCATGGGGCGGGATGACCGGCAAGGGCTGAGTCCGATCTGATGATCCTGTTCGCCGGCCCGATCACCGAAGTCGACGCGCGCAGCAAGCGGCGCGTGCTGACGGCCGATCTCGACGATACCACTATCATGTTGATCGGCTTTGCCTCCGGCGCGACGGCCACGCTCGCCACGCTCACAGCGACGGCGGACATGTTTCGCCTGCAAGTCTTCGGCTCCAGGGGCTGGGCCGCGCTCGAAGGCCATGAACGGCTGCGACTCGCCCTGATCGGCGAGAGCGAGCGCCTCATCGACTTTCCGCCCGCGGATATCGAGCGCGCCGAGCTGGAAGCCTTTGCCGACGCAGTTGCGGCAGGAGCGCCATTTCCAGTCACCCGCAAGGAAGTCGAGAACAATATCGCTTTCCTGGAAGCGATCGGCCGCTCTGTTGCCGCTTCCGGGCCGGCCGCGGTCTGATAAGCTAGAATTCAGAAAATGCCAAAGAATCAGGGGTCCCCATGCAATTGCCTGCCAACAAATTCAAGGCCGCGATCCAGGCCCGGAAGCCGCAGATCGGCATCTGGAGCAGCCTTTGCAGCAATATCGTCGCCGATGTGCTCGGCACGGCGGGCTATGATTGGGCGCTCATCGATATGGAGCATTCGCCGAATGAGCTGGCCTCCGTTCTGGGTCAGCTCCAGGCTTACGAGGTCGGCGGCACTACCCCCATCATCCGGCCGCCCTGGAACGACGCGGTGATCGTCAAGCGCCTGCTCGATATCGGCGCGACGACGCTGCTGTTTCCGATGATCCAGACGCCCGAGGAAGCGCGGGCCGCCGTCCGCTCGACGCGTTATCAGCCGAACGGCATTCGCGGCATTTCGATGGCCACGCGCGCCAACCGCTATGGCCGGATCAAGGATTATATGAAGCGCGCCCACGAGGAAATCTGCGTGCTCGTGCAGGTGGAGTCCCGCGCGGCGATCGAGCGCGCCGGGGAGATCGCCGCGGTGCCGGGCGTCGACGGCGTCTTCTTCGGTCCCGGCGATCTCTCGGCTGATCTCGGCCTGATCGGCCAGCCCGGCCATCCGGATGTGGCCGCCCTCATGCGCCAGGGCCATGAGCGCGTCAGCGCGGCCGGCAAGCCGTCCGGTACTTTGATCGGTGATCCCGCCCAGGCCATTGGCTGGCTGAAAGCCGGCTTCAGCTTCGTTGCCTGCGGCACCGACACCGTCCTGCTTGCGCGAGGCGCCGAGGCCCTGCTCACCAATGTGAAGGCCGCGATCGCCTGACCGGGCCGCATTTGCGCGATGCTCGCCCGGCGGCGCGACAAACAGCAAGGCGGGGCCGCAATCGAGCCCTTGCATCCTGCCGCCGAGCATGCGAACCGATCGCCAAACAAATGGCGCATCGATCGGCAGGTGAGGCGTGGCGCTCTTTGTCTCGATTCTGATTTTGCTCATCGCGGCCGTGCTGCTGACCCGGCTGGCGTGGAGCCTCTCCGTGCCCTATCCGTCGCTTCTGGCGCTGGGCGGCGCGGCGCTCGCGCTGTTGCCGGGCACGCCGCTCATCGTGCTCGACCCGAGCCTGGCGCTCGCGATTTTCGTCGCGCCCGTGCTGCTCGATGCGGCTTACGATACCTCCTTGCGCGATCTCAGCGACAACCGCCTGCCGATCATTTTGCTCGTGGTGATGGCGGTCGGGCTGACGACGGCTGCCGTTGCCGTGGTGTTCCGTACCTTCGTGCCGGATGCCCCCTGGGCGGCGGCGGTCACGCTCGGCGCCATTGTCGCCCCGCCCGACGCCGCGGCGGCGACCGCCGTCTTGCGGCAGGTCCCCATGCCAAATCGCGTGCTGCAGATCCTGGAAGGCGAAAGCCTGTTCAACGATGCGAGCGCGCTCCTGGTTTTCGCGATTGCCTTGCGGCTCGTCGAGGATGGCAATGCGACGCTCACCGCACTGCTGCCGACCTATGCGGCGAGCGTGATCGGCAGCGTCATTCTCGGTATCGCGCTCGGCTGGCTCGTTCCGCGCGCCTTCCGCTTCATCAAGGACGCCTCGTCCTCGATCGTGCTGCAATTCGCCAGCACTTTCGGCGTCTGGGTTCTGGCCGAATATCTGCATCTCTCGCCGATCCTGACCATCGTCACCTATGGCATTGCGCTCGCGCGTCTGCCCGGAGGGCGAACCGATCCGGTCTTGCGTCTCAAATCCTTCGCCGTCTGGGACACGGTGGTTTTTCTCTCGAACGTCCTCGCCTTCACCCTGATCGGGCTGCAGCTCGGCCCCCTGCTCGCAAAACTGAGCCCGGAGCAGCGGACGAGCTACTTCGTCATCGCCGGCGCCGTGCTTGCCACGGTGATTCTCATCCGCATCGCCTGGGTGATGAGCTACAACTCGGCGCTGCGCTTCAAGAACTGGAAGTTCGGCTTCAACCTGCCGGACCGGATGATGCGTCCGACGGCGCGCGGCGGCATCATCATCTTCTGGAGCGGGATGCGCGGCATCGTCACCCTTGCCGCGGCTCTGGCGCTGCCCGCGGAGTTTCCGCAGCGCGACCTCATTCAACTCGTCGCCTTCGTCGTGGTCCTCGGCACGCTGGTCATTCAGGGGTTCACCCTCGGGCCTTTGGTACGACTCCTGCATATGCCGGAGGATCTCCAGATTGAGCGCGAGGTCTCACTTGCCCGGCGCGCGGCGCTGGAGGCCGCCATCGCGACATTGCAGGACGACGACACCGTCTATGCGCAATCGCTGCGCGTCGAATATGAGGCGCTGCTGGAGCTTGGTGATGGACGCGCGCCGCAGGCGGGCGAGGAGTTGACTGGCCATGAGACGCGCCGGCTGCGCGCAATCAAAGCCGCGCGCGAGACGATCGTTGCCCTGCGCGGGCGCGGCGAAATCGGCGATCTCGCCTTTCATCGCATCCAGGAGGTGCTCGACCGGGGCAGCCTCTATACGACGCGCCAGACCGATTACTGACCACAGCCGCCCCTCAAAAGCAGCCGCTGCCGAGCCTTCAGATCTTCATTTCCGCGAACACCTCGCGGGCGATGCGGAAACCATCGACACCGGCGGGCATGCCGCAATAGCAAGCGACCTGCAGCAGGATCTCCTGGATCTCCTCTTTGGTGACGCCGTTAGTGATGGCGCCGCGGATATGAACCTTCAGCTCATGCGGCCGGTTCAGCGCCGAGATCATGCCGAGATTGAGGATGCTGCGCGCGCGGCGGTCGAGACCGGGGCGGTTCCAGATCTCGTCCCAGCAATATTCGGTGACGAGCTTCTGCATCGGCCAGCTGAATTCGTCGGCATTGTTGATGTTGTTGTCGACATAGTCGGGGCCGAGCACGGCGCGGCGGGTCGCAAGTCCCTTTTCGAATTTTTCGCCGCGTGTTTTGAAGCTCGCTTCTTCGCTCATCTGATCGTTCTCCATTTCTCATTGCCGGCATTTTGATCCCGATCGGGACCGCGAAACCATCGCTGCACCCTCAGCGGCGCGCTCAGCCTGCTTGACCGTCCCACGATTTTCACCGCCGCGCCCTTCAAGATGGCGGTAGATTTCGGTGTGATCGGCCGCCGCGCCCTCGCCGTCGCGCGCTAGGTCCCAAAGCTCCGCCGTCGAGGTGAGAAGTGGCGTCGCCAGGCCTAGCTCGCCAGCAAGCTCGGCGGCCATGCGGATGTCCTTCGCCATCAGCCCAAGGGCGAAGCCCGACGCAAATGTCTCCGATAGCACGAACTGCTTCATCTTGTTCTCGGTCGCGTTGTTGCGGCCGGTCGAGACATTCAGAACGTCGATCATCAATTCCGGGTCGAGCCCAAATGCCCTGCCCACCAGCATTGCCTCCGCGGCGGCGGCAAACCCTGCGCCGGACACGTAGTTGTTGAGCGCCTTCATGGCGTGGCCGGAGCCGAGCGCGCCGGTCCGAAACACGTCGCGGCCGAGCGCCGCGAAGATATCCGCCGCCGCCTGAACATCCTCCGGGTCGCCGCCGGCCATGATGGTGAGCGTACCGTCCACCGCGCGCTTGACGCCGCCGGAGACCGGCGCATCGATGAGCCGTAGGCCGAGCGCCCGCAATTCGTCGCCGAGCTGGCGCGTCCCCAGCGGAGCGGATGAGCTCATGTCGATGATGAGGGTGCCTTTGCCGAGGCTTTCCACGGCCTTGCCCGAGCCGAGCAGCACCTCGCGCACGATCCGCCCGTCAGGCAACATGGTGATGATGACGTCGGCTTCTGATGCTACGCTGCGGCGTCGCCGCGGCGACGCCGCCTGCAACCTCGAAAACGGCGCGCACCGCCGCCGACAGATCGGTGCCGCAGAGGGTGAACCCGGCGGCGAGCAAGCGCGTGGCCATCGGCAGGCCCATCTGGCCGAGCCCGATGAAGCCGATACGCGCGGGCGGCCTCAGCACGGCGGATCTGAATTGATCGGACAGCGCAACCTCCCCAAGCGACGCTTTTCACCGGGCTCGCGCCCACCGGCCGTCGCTGTCAAAGCTTCAACCTGTACAATGCGCGCCGTCTTTCCGTTGTCCCGAACCTTATCAGATCGTGTGGGGACCATCGACTTCGAAAACGGCGCCTCTGTTGACCATACCGCAGTCTGCGGCACCTCGTAAGTCCTTCGTCTCGCCTCCAATACGCTTGGTATGCTTTTGCTGCAGCGCTTGCGCGCCGTCGACAAAGCGCAGGATCGTCTTCAGTTCGTCCAGCGAAAAGCTGCCGAGGAATGCACGGCCTTCGCCGGCGATCCCTCCATAGACCTCTCGGTTAATGCGCTCGGCCCTCTTGCTCAGAGTCACCAGGATTTTGCGCCGGTCACGCCCATCCGGCAAACGCCGGACCAGATCACGCTGTTCGAGGCGGTCGAGCAGCGCCGTGATGGCGGCCGGCGTCAGCCGCGCTTTTTCGCTGATCTCCCCAGCCGACTTTGGCCCGCTGGCAAGGAAGGCCAGGCAGATCTGCTCACTGAGGCCGAGCCCTAGCCGCTCACCGACGGCCCGGTCGAACGCCTGCATCGCGTCCTGCCATCGCGCAACGGCATGGCCGATGGCTTCGATCACCGGATCACATTCATGAGTTCGACATATTAATTCTGTCATCTAATAATTAGATTATCAAATAATCAAACAATCGAACTATACGGAAACTGCCCACGCCGTGCAAGGGTTCCGCTACGGCCGGCTCCGCGCAGCACCACGTTGCAGGGCGCCGTTCCGCTTTGAGTGATCACGATTTAGCGATTTGCGGCGAGGAGCCCCTGCAGAAACTCGGTCGTTGCCTTTTGCACCTTGGTCTCGACATCGGCCTGCTTGGCGCGCATCGCCCTGCCGGCGGGCCCTTCCAGAAATTCGACGAGCGCCTCAAGCTCGTCGGCCGTGTAGACCGTGGCGTAAATCTCAGCCACCTTAGCAATCAGCGTCTCGTTCTCGGTCCGCACCCGCGCGCGCAACTGCGTAAGCACGTCCCTGGCCGTCGGATCGGCCGCGGTCGCAAACAGCGCCTCAAGCGTGCGGTCGAGAACATGGGCGACGTTCATTGCCTCTGCAGCCCGGCGTCCATAGCCGGCCATGTCCCGTGTTGCACCAGTCTTGCTCGAAAAAATCATATCGGCCCCTTCACTCCTCCTGCGCCAGACCGTCAGGCCGGGACGCGCTTCAAAACCCAGAGTACCAATCACATCCCGTCGGGCAATCGGGAATTCGTCCTCGGATGATGCAATCGCCGCGTTGCAGTTGAAACGCAGATGATGGGAATAAATCGGCCTGCCGCCGAGTTTGCCACTAGCGTGGTGATCGAAAAGTCCCCTTCATTGTTTCGGCAGGCTCAGCAAGGGGACTTTTCGATCTAAAACCACACTAGAATCATAGAGTTGCTAGTGTCCCTTTTGAATCCGAAGTTCGCTACGAACCCGGCCGCAGAAGGAGGCGAACTTCGCATTCGGGACACTCGAAGCACAGGTTTTTTCCCGCTTCGAGAAAGGAAGACGCGATGACGGACGACAATCATGAGCAGGACGGCATCGATGGTCAGG
>CAVZCK010000002.1:0-179134 GCA_963773735.1 uncultured Alphaproteobacteria bacterium
CGCCGCGCGGACACGCGCACGAAGGCACACCGCGTGCATGCCCGTCGCAGCATGACGCCGAGATGCAGCATACTCCGTCTCGCGCGGCGATGCCGAAGCGAAGCCGCCAGCAACCCCTGGTCCGGCACGGGCGTGGACGATTCGCCGCAGGCAGGCTACGCCAGAGCGCGCGGGACGGGAAAGTTCCGCGTCCGGCGCGCCCGAACCCGACGGGGACCACGTCGACGTATCGACCAATGGGGCGCGGGAAGCGCCCGACCAGCCCGGCGAACGCCCCGTGGCCGGGCCGGCCGTTGGGACAGGCCCGGGTACGGGACGGGGACCCGGCTTCCCCGGGGATTCGGCGTTCAGGCAGGCGCGCCGGCCCGCAGCGTCTGGTCGGCCCGGGTAGCGGCAGCCAGCCGGTCCTGCCGGTCGGCGGCGGCGCCCACCCGGGCCCGCCTTGCGGCGGCGCCCACCCGGTCCTGGCGGCCGACAGCGGCAGCCAGCCGGTCCTGGCGGCGGGCAGCGGCGGGCACCCGGTCCTCGGCCAGGGCAGCGGTTCCCAACCGGCGCTGGGCCCGGCCAGGCGCTCCCACGGATGCCGGCCCGGCTTCCCGCCCGCCCGCGACCCGGCCGAACCCCCGGCGGGCTCCGCCAGCCCCTGGCACACGCCGACCGGCCCGCTCGCCGTCCAGGACGTCGACGACACCGACTTCCATGACCCGCCGGGCCGCGGCGGACGCCACCGGCGAGGTCGCTCCGCCGGGGCGGCGGCACGGCGGGCGGACCAGGCGCCGCGGACGGTCCCGCGTCGCGTGGATCGCCTTGGCCGCGGTGGTCGCGGCCGGGGCCGGGGTCGCCGGTTACAAGTACCTGTACGAGCCGAGGGTCAACGCGCCGGTGCCGTCGACGCTGCGGCTGCCCACGAACGCACCCGGGTCGCCCGGCTTTGACAAGGCCCTCGGGAAGTGGCAGCACATCGGGTCCCGGTCCAAGGATTCCCAGCCGCTGACCATCGCCGGGCTCTACCCGCCGCAGTTCTCGCTCAACGGCAAGTCGTACGTCAGGACCGCGGCCAGCGCCACCAAGACGTGCTCGACGGCGGTGTACGGCGCGGACCTGCAGGCCGCGCTGCAGGCGGGCCACTGCAGCCAGGTGGTGCGGGCGAGCTACCTCTCGGGCGACGGCGCCATGATGGGCACCGTCGGCGTGGTCAACCTGATCAGTTCGAACGCCGCCGAGAAAGGCCGGCAAGGTCACCGGGCCGCAGGAGATCATCGCGCCGCTGACCAGCAAGAAGGGCCCGACCAAGAAGCTGGGCACCGGGACCGGTGTCGTCCAGGCCGAGATCAAGGGCCACTACCTGATCCTGATGTGGGCCGAGTACGCGAACCTGAAGTCGCCGTCGGGTCAGGCGCAGCGGCAGGCTCTGGAGCAGTTCGCCGCGAACCTCGTCACCGGCAGCGCCAACATCAACCTCAGCACCCGGATGCTGTCCGGCAAGCCCTAGTGACACGGGCATGGATGCCACATCCGCGTAGCCCGGGATCAGACGGCGCGTTCCCGTCATGGGCGGGGCGGTGCGGAGATGCGGGTGGCGGCGGCGCGGGCGGCCAGTTGCTCCGGCGGCGGGTAGGCGACCTCTTCCAGGCACAGGCCGTGCGGCGGGACGACGCGGACGGCCGGATCGCGGACCGCGGCCGGCGAGCATCGCGGCGGGCCAGTCGGGAGGCCGGCGTCCCTCGCCGACGGCGAGCAGCGCGCCGACCAGCGCGCGGACCATGTTGTGGCAGAACGCGTCGGCTATCACGGTGGCGACCGCGATGCCGTGGTCGTCCCGGTGCCAGGACAAGGTGCGCAGCGCCCGGATGGTGGTCGCGCCCTCCCGCCGGCGGCAGAAGGCGGCGAAATCGTGCTCGCCCAGGCACGGCCGCCCGGCCTCGTTCATGGCCGCCAGGTCGAGCCGCCGGAAGTACCACAGCGTCTCGTGCCTGCGCAGCGGGTCGGCGGCGGCCACGTCGTCACAGACGCGGTAGGCGTAGCGGCGCCACAGCGCGGAGAACCGCGCGTCGAATCCGCCGGGCGCGAGGCCCGCGGCGCGCACCCGGACGTCGGCGGGCAGCAGGCTGGCCAGGCGGGCGAGTACCCGGCCCGTTCGGTCATCGTCGCCGGACCAGGCCGCGGCGGGGACGTCCAGGTGGACGACCTGGCCGCGGGCGTGCACCCCGGCGATGATGAAGTTGCGGCGCCGTCGTCCCGAGCGCATGGTTTCGCTGGACGAGGATGTAAAGACCGAGGAGGATTCCGTTCCGCGCGAAGTCGCGGATTGGAGTCCGAACCCGGAGCAGCAGTACAACCAGGCCGAGCTGCAAGGAAATCCTGAGCAAGACGATCCAGGGACTTCCTCCCAGCTTTCGCACGGTGTTTGTGCTGCGGGACGTGGAAGGGCTTTCGACCGAGGAGCGCAGAGGCGCTGGAACTAGGCGTTTCCCGCGGTCAAGTCGCGGTTGCTGCGGGCTCGGTTGCAGTTGCGGGAACGGCTCAGCCGTTACTTTCAGAAACGTGAGAGCGGAGATGGCAAACAGTGAAGTGCGCTGAATTCCTGCAGGAACTGACAAACTACCTGGACGGCGTCCTGGACGACCGCACCAAGGCTGAACTGGAAGACCATCTGGCCTGGTGCCACAACTGCTACGTGGTTTGCGACACCACCAAGAAGACCATCGAGATTTACCGCGACTCCCAGCTCTACGAACTGCCCGACGAGCCTCGGCGAGCAGCACGTTCATATGGCCCGGCATCCGGCCTGCGACCGGGTGGATCGCGTAAGAAATCTCGACGCCCTCCTTTTTCAGCTTGTCGGCCATGTCGCGCAGCGCGTGCTGCGCCTGGGCGACCGCCATGCCATAACCGGGCACGATGATGACCTTCGAGGAATTCTTGAGGATGAACGCGGCGTCGTCCGCGGAGCCTCGCTTGACCGGCTGCCGCTCGGCCGCACCCGCAGCCGCCGTGGTCTCGCCGCCGAAGCCGCCGAGGATCACCGAAATGAAGGAGCGGTTCATCCCCTTGCACATGATGTAGGACAGGATCGCGCCGGATGAGCCGACCAAGGCGCCGGTAATAATCAGCGCGCTGTTGCCGAGCGTGAAACCGATGCCGGCGGCGGCCCAGCCCGAGTAAGAGTTCAGCATCGATATGACGACCGGCATATCGGCGCCGCCGATCGGAATGATGATCAGCACGCCGAGCATCAGCGCCAGCACCGTGATCAGCCAGAACAGCACTTTCGCAGCGCTGCCGCAGAACAGGGCGATCAGGATGATCAATGCGGCCGCGAGCGCGATGTTGATGAGGTGGCGTGCCGTGAGCATGATCGGCGCGCCGGACATGCGCCCATCGAGCTTTAGAAAGGCGATGACCGAGCCGGAAAAGGTGATGGCACCGATGGCGACGCCGAGAGACATCTCGATCAGCGTTGCGGCGGCGATATTGCCGGGCGTGCCGATGCCGAAGGCTTCCGGCGCGTAAAGCGCGGCCGCCGCGACGAAGACGGCCGCAAGGCCGACGAGGCTGTGAAACGCCGCGACGAGCTGCGGCATCGCGGTCATCGGGATCCGGCGCGCAATATAGGCGCCGATGCCGCCGCCGATGGCAAATCCGCCGATGATCATCAGCCAGGTGATCCCGTGCTTAGGCGCGGCCACGGCAAGCGTCGTCGCGATCGCCAAGGCCATCCCGACCATGCCCAGGACATTGCCGCGCCGCGAGGTTTCGGGGCTCGACAGGCCGCGCAGGGCGAGAATGAACAGCACGCCGGAAACCAGATAAAGCAGTGCGGCCAGATTTGCGGACATCGAGACCCCCCGGTTATTCGAGCGACAGGATCTGGAGCGTCTGGGTTCCTTCTGACCAAATTCCCGGCGACTGTCCCAAGCCGATCAAAGCCTTCAGATCCTCGGTGTAGCACTCCAAGAACATGCCATTGGCAGTATCGCGGACGTCAAATTTGAGGCTCTTGAGCGTCTCCGACGCAATGCCGTGGCAATCGCCGCGGACCACGATTTTATCGCCGTCCCTCTTAGCGAACAGGTAGGTCACGTCACCGCCCTTCGGGCTTTCCTGCACGATGTAAAGGTGCTCGGCGATTTCATAGATGAGGAGAGGTTCGTCGCTCGGCTTATCATTCTCGATGCGCTTGTAGACGTCGCCGTCGCGTTTCACGATCTCAGTGTCCCCTTCAGCGGATTTCATCGTGATGGTTTTGAAGGGAAATTTGGCGTTCGACGCATCGATCAGCGGCACGGCGGATTTGAAACATCCGGCCAAACCGGAGACCAGGACCGCAACTGCAAGAAGTCGCCACATGCGGCGCGTTCGGGCCATCATTTCTTTTCTTTCTTTTTGTACATCCCCAGCATTCGCTGAGTGACGAGGAAGCCGCCGAAAATGTTGACCGCGGCCATGGTCAGGGCGAGAAAGCCGAAGATTTTCGATGTGCCGGTGCCTTCGACGACGGCGGGTCCGACGTCCCCACCGGCTTCGACGGCAACCGCCAGAAGCGCGCCTACGACGATCACCGAGGAGATCGCGTTGGTGACGGACATCAGCGGCGTGTGCAAAGCGGGTGTGACGCTCCAGACCACGTAATAGCCGACGAAGATCGCCAGCACGAAGATCGACAGGCGGAAAACGAACGGGTCGACATTGCCGCCCGCCGCCGAGGCCCACGCGGCGGATGGCGAAAAAAGCGCCACTGACTATCGAGGCTGCCCCCCAGAGGCTGCTTTTTGCCCTCTCCCATAGGGAGAGGGCGGCGCGCAGCGCCGGGTGAGGGGATATGGCTTATCGATCGTCTGTAACCCCTCACCCCGACCCTCTCCCAATGGGAGAGGGAGAAGACGACATATGGCTCTCATCATGCTTTCGCTCCCGTCAGACTCGGGTGAATGATCCGCCCGTCGCGCGTCAGGGCAGTGCCCTTCACGATGTCGTCGTTCCAATCGATCTTGAGCACACCCTCCTTCTTGTCGATCATCGGCTCGAGAAAGGCGTAAAGATTGCGCGCATAAAGGCTTGACGCGTTGCCGGCAACCTGTCCGGCGACATTGACCAGCCCCATGATCGTCACGCCGTGATGCTCGACGATTTCGCCCGGCATCGTGAGTTCGGCATTGCCGCCGCGCTCGGCCGCCAAATCGACAATGATCGAACCGGGCTTCATGCTTTCGATCATCGCTTTGCTGACGAGTTTCGGCGCGGGCCGTCCGGGGATCAGCGCCGTCGTGATGATGATATCCTGATTGGTGACGTGGCTGGCGACCAGCTCGGCCTGCTTGCGCCTGTATGCGTCGGACATTTCCTTGGCGTAGCCGCCGGCGGTCTCGGCCTGCTTGAATTCCTCGTCCTCGACCGCGATGAATTTCGCGCCGAGCGACTCGACCTGCTCCTTGGTCGCCGGACGGACATCGGTCGCGGACACGATCGCGCCGAGGCGGCGGGCGGTCGCAATGGCCTGAAGACCGGCGACGCCGACACCCATGACGAAGACGCGCGCAGCAGGTACGGTCCCCGCGGCGGTCATCATCATCGGCAAGCGCACGCGAGAAATGCGCCGCTGCGTCGACCACCGCCTTATAGCCGGCCAGATTGGCCTGGCTCGACAGCACGTCCATGCTCTGCGCGCGGCTGATTCGCGGCATGAATTCCATGGCGAAGGCGTTGACGCCAGCCTTCGCAAGGGCCTCGATCGGCTCGCCGCCGGCAAAGGGATCCAGCATGGCGGCGAGCACCGCTCCCTTTTTCATCGCGCTCAGCTCTTCCGCCGACGGGCGCCGCACCTTCAGCACGATGTCGGCATTCCGCAGCGCGTCTTCAGCTCCCTGAACGATCGTCGCGCCTGCGTCGGCATAAGCCTTATCGGGGAAATAGGATTGTCGCCCGGCGCCGGCCTGAAACCTGACATCCGAACCAAGCGCCTTGAATTTCTTGGCCGTTTCGGGAGAAAGCGCGACGCGCGTCTCCCCGTCGCTTTCGGCGGTTGCTGCCACCACGATCATGTCTGACTCCGCCGGCGCAGGATGATTGGCTGGCTCTTGGGCACGCTTATATCAGGAAGAGTGCCATCAGGATGAGAATGATGGCGACACTAAGCGTGCCGTATTTGACCAGCTTCGTGAACAGCACATATGTCTGCTGATGCTGGGGGTAATCCATACTCTCGCTGGCTTCGGACATATCGACGGTCATGGGAGCCTCCAATCGCGGGCGCATCGGTCGTTTTGCGGCGTGACTATAGCAAAGCTTCGTGGGAGGGCAATCGCCGGATCGCGTGATGAGCTGGCGCGGTTTTCTGCCGCAGGGGTATTTTTTACCGGACATGCGGCGCATCGGAAAGGGAGACGTATGCGGGACAGGGTCGGGATATTTGTTGTGGCTTTCGCATTCATTTGCGGGGTTGTAACCGGCACTTCGTCCCCGGCCGCCCAGCGACCGCTCCTGACCGACGGCGAGCGGCTGCGGCAATGCGGCCAGGATCTGTGCGACATCGTGAACGAGCGGACCGCGAGCGGCCCTGACATCGCCTGCAACCTCGCCGAGACGTGGCATCAGGACGTTATCGCCAAGGCGGTCGGGAGAGGTCATCTCAGCTGGCCGTTTGGTGATGCGCGTTGCTCGATGACCTTGGCGGTCAGCCGCGCTCTGCTCGCTCCGGCTCTGACCGAAGCCAGCTACAAGCTGAAAGTCCCTCCACAGCCGGTTCGGTGCGAGGTGGACAACGGGGATAGACGGCATGAGGTCAAGGGGAATATGGCGCCGGAGATCGAGTTCGAGGGCGGAAAGGCGAAATCCGTGTCGCTTGGACTGCAGGATATCGACGGGAATGTCGTGGTGCGCAATGCAGTCTGGGCGGCGTGGAAGTTCGAGTCCACTTTCGGCTTCTTTCAGAAGGATTTCGTCAAGGCCGTCAACGACTATATCGGCGTATATTGTCCGGCTTCGGCCAAAAAAGAGCGATAGATCCCGCGCGTTTCGGAAGGGCCGTGTGCGCGATGCTGCTTTTTCGCCCTCGGCGACTCAAGGAAGCGGGTTAAAGCGTCCGCGTCCTACGATCAAGGCGACAAGTCGGGCGCCGCAAGATCGCGCCGCAAACATGCGGCGCGCAGCGTATTTGCCAGAAGGCAGGCGACCGTCATCGGCCCCACGCCGCCCGGGACGGGTGTGATCGCGCCCGCAACCTCTTTCGCTTCGTCAAAGGCGACATCGCCGACAAGCTTGGTCTTGCCTTCGCCCGCCTCCGGCGCCGGGACCCGATTGATCCCGACATCGATGACAACCGCCCCCGGCTTGATCCAGTCGCCTTTGACCATCTCCGGGCGGCCGACCGCCGCCACCAGAAGATCGGCCCGGCGGGCGATCACAGGCAGATCGCGCGAACGCGAATGGGCGATGGTCACGGTCGCATTTTCGTTGAGAAGCAGCTGGGCAACGGGTTTGCCGACCAGCATCGACCGGCCGATGACCACGGCTTCGGCGCCGGAAAGATCGGGCATAACGGTCTTGGCAAGAATGATGCAGCCGAGCGGCGTGCAAGGCACCAGCCCCGGCAAGCCGGCGGACAGCCGAGCGACATTGAGCGGATGCAAACCATCGACATCCTTGGCCGGCGAAATACGTTCGATAATTCGTGCTGCATCGATCGGTTTGGGCAGCGGCAATTGCACAAGAATGCCGTCGACCTCGTCATCCGCGTTCAGGCGGTCCACGAGCGCGAGCAACTCGGCTTCGCCGATGTCGGCAGCCAGGCGGTGCTCGATGGAGCGCATTCCCGCTTCCGCGGTCGCCCGGACCTTGCTGCGCACATAGATATGGCTTGCGGGATTGTCGCCGACGAGTACGGTCGCAAGGCCGGGTTTGAAGCCATGCGCGGCTTCCAACGAACGGACCGTCTCGGCGACCCGGCCGCGAAGTTTTGCGGCGATCGCCTTACCGTCGATGATGCGAGCAGGGGCCATGGTCAGCCTCCGGATTGGAGTTTTGCGATGTGAGAGGCGAGGCGCTCCATCAACTCATCCGCATCGCCACGAATGAGAACCTGTTTTAGCCGGGATTTATCGCCCGAGACCATGCCGCATTCTGTCTTGGGCACCGCCAGCCATTTGGCAAGCAGCGCAATGAGACATGCATTTGCCTTGCCCTTCTCCGGCGCGGCCGTCACGCGCACCTTGAGGACGAGGCCTCCATCGGCGGTCGGCTCAATGCCGAGTATCGCATCCACGCCCGATTTGGGCGTCAGGCGCACCGCTATGACGATCCCCTCAGCCGTCCTGCGTGCAGGCAATCCGTCGCCCGGACCGGGGCGCGCCGTCAAATAAAGGCCGGAAACAGCCAGCCGCGGATCACCACATCGCGCACAAAGATCAGTCCTAGAATGAGGACGACCGGCGAGATGTCGAGGCCGCCGAAATCGGGGAGCACTCTGCGGATCGGTTTGAGCGCCGGCTCAGTCAGCCTTTGCAGCGAATCCGCCACCATATAGACGAACTGATTGTGCCGGTTGATTACGTTGAATGCGATCAGCCAGGACATGATCGCACTGATGATGATCACCCACATGTAAAGTGTGATGACCATCGTGATGAAGTTTAATAGCGGAATCATTGCGCTTGCCCTCTGCCGTCCGTTGTCCGGTCATTTAACCCGGTCGTGCCCCTGCTGCAAGATCGCTGCGCGGTGAAGCCGGCGCAGTTCACAGACTGCATAGGGCTTGAATGCGTTATGGATAGTTTGTGCGAGGCCAAAGCCACCGGCGCTGCAAACGATTTGCGACAGACGCTAACCTCGACGGCCCGCTCGACGTCGCCCGGCTCCGCTTGACGGCATCATGCAGGGACTGTAAATCACTGCAATCCTGGTTCAGGGGCCATAGCTCAGTTGGGAGAGCGCAGCAATCGCACTGCTGAGGTCGGGAGTTCGAGCCTCCCTGGCTCCACCACGAAATAAGAATCAAATATGATCAGGTGGAAGAGGCCCAAGTCCCATCGGGGTATTGTGAAAGATCCAGATGGGCATATATGCAGTTGTTGCGTCCGCGTTGCGCCGAAGTGAATTGGCATCACTCAACTATATCATGCGCGGAGAAAACTGGTGACACCTTTACAATTGGCCGAGCAGATCGCCTTAAGGCAGCGGAGAGAAGCACAACGTTGCTGGCTTGATACGTGTGATGGCGCATTTGTCGCTGGGCAATTGCAGCTTGATCAAGTTGACGCCTTGAACAAGGCATATGAAGATTGGGCGAATGCGCGGAACGTTCATAGCGATTTGGCGCATCGGCTGGCAACGGCCCGTTAAGTGTTTTCTTGTCAATTCTTGTCCGATGCGACAAATGGATTGCGAGCCGTCTTTGTTTCGTTAGGCGGTTATTCGGATAGATTGGCTCGACTGCAAATCGGCTCTCATTGCTATTTTGGAGCGGGTGATGGGAATCGAACCCACGTCTTGAGCTTGGAAGGCTCTTGCTCTACCATTGAGCTACACCCGCGGCATGGCAGCCTTGAGAGCGGCCAATCTTTAGTGCAAAAGATGAGGAGCCGCAAGGGTCAGTGGAGTTGTTTGAACGGAGATACGCATCGCCATAAAAACGGAAATTCCGCGAAATTTTTCTTGAAATGATGTGCAAGAGCCATGCCTGTTGTAAATTGGCCCTATGCACCCTATATTTCTTGTGCTAGTCAGATCGCCTCAGCGCCTTTAAATGATCTAAGTTTCACGCATCTCTCCAGCGATAAATTGAACGGGATGGATCGCTGGGTGGTGCGCTGTGCTTTTGTCAATAAGGCTCTGCTGTGTTGCTCCATGAAGGAGTGTAGCTCAATCGGCTAGAGCACCGGTCTCCAAAACCGGGGGTTGCGGGTTCGAGTCCCTCCACTCCTGCCATCGACGATTATTCCTCGTCGCGGTGCTCGGTGTCGGCTTGCAGAGGTCCGCAGAATTCCATCATGGCAAGAACGAACCCATTCGAATTCATTCAGCAGGTCCGGGCTGAAACGGCGAAAGTGACTTGGCCCACCCGGAACGAGACCATCGTCACCTCGATTATGGTCGTCATTATGGCGATTATCACGGCGACGTTCTTTTTCCTTGCCGACCAAGTGCTTAGCTGGGGGGTGGGACTGTTGCTCGGGCTCGGCCGTTAGACTTAACGCGTCGTTAAAGAAGAACAGGTAATCCATGACGAAGCGTTGGTACATTGTTCATGCTCACTCCAATTTTGAGAGAAAAGTCGCCGAAGCGATCAAGGAGCGTGCGGCAACAGCGGGTCTTGAGCCTTTGTTCGAGGAGGTGCTCGTGCCCATGGAGGAGGTTGTCGAGATCCGGCGCGGACGCAAGGTGAATGCCGAGCGGAAGTTTTTCCCCGGCTATGTTCTGGTCAAGATGGATATGACGGATCAGGCCTATCACCTGATCAAGAATACTCCGAAAGTTACCGGTTTTCTCGGGGCGAATAACAAGCCCATGCCGATCCCAGAGGACGAGGCGCTCCGCATCCTTCAGCAGGTGAAGGAAGGCGTCGAGCGGCCGAAGCCGTCCGTGACGTTCGAGATCGGTGAGCAGGTGCGCGTCGCTGATGGGCCTTTCGCCTCGTTCAGCGGTCATGTCGAAGAGGTCGACGAAGAGCGCGCGCGCCTGAAGGTCGCGGTTTCCATCTTCGGCCGGGCGACACCGGTCGAGCTGGAGTACGGGCAGGTCGAGAAGATTTGACCTGTCCCTTGAATTGCGGGAGGAGCGCGGGGCTTCGCCATAGCCCCGATGGTCCGCACCGCAACCCCTCAACAAGGAAGAGCCGTTCCGGTTCGAAAGGGTAAGAGATGGCGAAAAAGATCGCAGGATCGTTGAAGTTGCAGGTGCCTGCGGGGCAGGCCAATCCGTCGCCGCCGATCGGGCCGGCTCTCGGCCAGCGTGGCATCAATATTATGGAGTTTTGCAAAGCGGTGAACGCGGCGACGAAGGAATTCGAGCCCGGATCACCTGTGCCTGTGGTGGTTACCTATTACCAGGACAAGTCCTTCGCCTTCCAGGTCAAGACGCCGCCGGCGTCGTATCTGCTGAAGAAGGCGGCGAAGATCAACCAGGGCTCGAAAGAGCCGGGGCGCACCTCCGCCGGCTCCGTGACGCAGGATCAGGTCCGGGAGATCGCTCAGATCAAGCTGAAGGATCTGAACGCGAATGATGTGGAGCAAGCCATGAAGATCATTGCAGGCTCCGCGCGTTCCATGGGATTAGCGGTTGAGGGGTGAGCGCCATGGCAACTCTGGGTAAAAGATTGAGGGCCGCCCGCCAGGATGTCGACCGGCTGAAGCACTATCCGGTGGACGAGGCCATGAAGCTCGTCAAAGAGCGCGCCAAGGCGAAATTCGATGAGACCATTGAGATCGCCATGAATCTCGGGGTCGATCCACGCCACGCCGACCAGATGGTGCGCGGCGTCTGCAATCTTCCGAATGGAACCGGGCGCACTGTTCGTGTTGCGGTGTTTGCAAGGGGCGATAAGGCCGACGAGGCAAAAGCGGCCGGCGCTGACGTGGTTGGAGCCGAGGATCTGGTTCAGGAGGTCCAGGGCGGCACGATCAACTTTGACAGATGCATCGCGACACCCGATATGATGCCTCTCGTCGGCCGCCTCGGTAAGGTGCTGGGACCGCGCGGCCTGATGCCGAATCCGAAGGTCGGCACGGTGACGGCGGACGTCGCCGCGGCCGTTGCCGCAGCGAAAGGCGGTGCCGTGGAGTTCCGCGTGGAAAAGGCGGGCATCGTTCATGCGGGAATCGGCAAGGCGAGCTTTTCAGAAAAAGCGCTCGTCGAGAATGCGAGGGCTTTCGCCGACGCCGTGATCAAGGCGAAGCCGTCGGGGGCAAAGGGAACCTATGTCAAAAATATCTCGCTGAGCTCTTCGATGGGCATCGGCGTGCGTGTCGAGCCGGCGACGCTTACGGGAGCGGGAAGCGCGGCCTGACAGATGGCAATTGTGACCGCCGGAAGGCGGTTCGAGTTTCAGGCGCGCGAGCGTCTGAATTGCGCACCAGGCGCCCGTCGGCGTTCGGTGCGTAAACCTGTCCGAGACTGCAGGTGCCTTTGGGCTTAATCCACGAGGCCTGCAATAGACGGGGAAAGCCTAGTTTCGCCAAATTCCGTTTGGCGGATTACGGCTGCTTACCCTGGGACAGGCCTAAGCTGTCGCTTAGCCCATCAGGGTGGCGGCGTAATCAAACTGGCGGTGAGGCTCCCAGGAGCCGATCCGCCACATTTGGAGAGACGCGGTGGATAGAGCCCAAAAGAAAGAGATGGTCGATGAACTCGGCCAGATCTTTGCAGAGTCCGGCTCTATCGTCGTTGCACGATATACCGGACTTTCGGTGGCCCAGATGACGGACCTCCGGCAGCGTTTCGGCGCGGCCGGGGCGAAGTTCAAGGTCATCAAAAACCGCCTCGCCAAAATCGCGCTGGACAACGCCGGCAACGGAGCCGCGCGCGACATGTTCATTGAGCCGACCGGGATTGCCTATTCGCCCGATCCGGTATTGCCGGCCAAGGTTGCCGCCGAATTTGCAAGGCAAAATCAGAAGTTCATCATCATCGGCGGACTTCTCGGCAACACCCTCTTGGACGGTAACGGGATCAAGGCGCTTGCCACGATCCCATCGCTCGATGAATTGCGCGCTCAGCTTCTCGGAGTCCTCAGCGCACCTGCCACCAAGCTCGCCCGGACGCTGAATGCTCCGGCGACCGGCTTGGCGACCGTGCTTGATGCCTATCGGCGCAAGCAGGAGGAAGGGCAGGCTGCGGCCTGAGAGCGCGACGAAGCGGAATGCCAAACGGAACCGAGGAACAACATGTCTGACAAAATCGAAAAGCTCTATGACGAACTGTCCAAGATGACGGTTCTGGAAGTCTCCGGCCTGATCAAGCGGCTTGAGGAAGGCTGGGGCGTCTCAGCGGCGGCTGCTATGCCGATGGCCATGCCGATGCCTGGGTCGGGTGGTGGCGCTGCCGCCGAGGTCGAGGAGAAGACCGAATTCGACGTCATCCTTGCCGCGGCCGGCGCCCAAAAGATCAATGTGATCAAGGAAGTGCGCGCCATCACCGGGCTGGGCCTGAAAGAGGCCAAGGACCTGGTCGAGGCCGCTCCGAAGGCGATCAAGGAGGGCGTCTCCAAGGCCGAGGCCGAAGAGATCAAGAAGAAAGTCGAAGCCGCCGGCGCGACGATCGAGGTCAAATAACGCCGCCGGGGCGGGGGTGACGTCCTCCGCCCCCCGGCTGGCATGAATGCGAGCAATGACGGTTCCCCCCAAACGCCTGACATTGGCGCGTTTGCGGAGAGCCGTTTACGAGTGATATGAGGAGATGAAATGGCGCAATCTTTGACCGGCCGCAAGCGGGTGCGCAAATGGTTTGGCCACATCGCCGAAGTGGCGGAGATGCCCAATCTGATCGAGGTGCAGAAGCACTCCTATGATCAATTTCTAATGGTCGAGGAGCCCAAAGGTGGGCGCCCCGCCGAAGGCCTACAGGCGGTCTTCAGCTCTGTGTTTCCTATATCAGATTTTTCGGGCCGTGCCCAGCTTGAGTTTGTCAGCTACGAGTTCGAGCAACCGAAATATGATGTCGAAGAGTGCCAGCAGCGAGGCATGACCTATGCCGCGCCGCTGAAGGTGAAACTGCGCCTGATCACCTTCGACATCAATGAGGAAACCGGCGCCCGCTCCGTGCGCGATATCAAGGAGCAGGATGTCTATATGGGTGACATGCCGTTCATGACGCCCAACGGCACTTTCGTCATCAACGGCACCGAGCGGGTGATCGTTTCGCAGATGCACCGCTCGCCGGGCGTATTCTTCGACCACGACCGCGGCAAGACGCATTCGAGCGGCAAGCTGCTCTTTGCCGCCCGCATCATTCCTTACCGCGGCTCTTGGCTCGATTTCGAGTTCGATGCCAAGGACCTCGTCTATGTCCGTATCGACCGGCGGCGCAAGCTGCCGGTGACGACGCTGCTTTATGCGCTCGGCTATGACGACGAGGCGATCCTCGACACCTTCTATGACCGCATCGAACTCGTCGCGGATAAGAAGGGCGGCGGCTGGAAAATGCCCTATGTCGCGGAGCGCATGCGCGGCGTGAAGATGTCCCACGACGTTCTGAATGCATCGACCGGAGCGGTGGTTGTGGAGGCCGGCGGCAAGCTGTCGGCCCGCCAGGCGAAAAAGCTTGCCGAAGAAGGCCTCAAGGAACATCCTGATTTCGGACGATGCCGTCTATGGGCGCTATCTCGCCGAGGACGTCATCAATATGCAGACCGGCGAGATCTATGGCGAGGCCGGCGAGGAGATCGACAAGGAGCTTCTCGCCAAGCTGCGGGCGAACAACATCAAGCACCTCCCGCTGCTCGACATCGACCATGTGACGACCGGCGGCTTTATCCGCAGCACGTTGAAGGCGGATAAGAACAGCGGACGCTCGGATGCGCTGCTCGATATCTACCGCGTGATGCGCCCTGGTGAACCGCCGACCGTGGAAGCGGCTGAGAACCTGTTCCATGGCCTGTTCTTCGACGCCGAGCGCTACGATCTGTCGGCCGTCGGCCGGGTGAAAATGAACATCCGCCTGGAGCTGGAGTGCCCGGACACAGTGCGCACGCTGCGGCCCGAGGATATCATCGCGGTCATCAAGACGCTCGTCGCCCTGCGTGACGGTCGCGGGGAGATCGACGATATCGACCATCTCGGCAACCGCCGCGTCCGCTCTGTCGGCGAGCTGATGGAGAATCAGTACCGCATCGGCCTTTTGCGGATGGAGCGCGCCATCAAGGAGCGCATGTCGTCCGTCGATATCGATACGGTCATGCCGCAGGACCTGATCAACGCCAAGCCCGCTTCGGCGGCCGTGCGCGAGTTCTTCGGCTCCTCGCAGCTTTCGCAGTTCATGGATCAGACCAACCCACTGTCGGAGATCACCCATAAGCGGCGGCTCTCGGCCCTGGGCCCAGGCGGTCTGACCCGCGAGCGTGCGGGCTTCGAAGTGCGCGACGTGCACCCGACCCATTATGGCCGGATCTGCCCGATCGAGACACCGGAGGGTCCGAATATCGGCCTGATCAACTCGCTGGCGACCTTCGCGCGCGTCAATAAATACGGCTTCATCGAGAGCCCCTACCGGCGCATCAAGAACGGCAAGGTGACCAACGAGGTCGTCTATCTTTCCGCGACGGAGGAGGCGCGCCATCAGGTCGCGCAGGCGAATGCCGTGCTATCCAAAGACGGCCGGCTCGTCGAAGATCTGGTCGTGTGCCGGCATGCGGGCGACGTGCACCTGATTCCGCCGGATCAGGTCGACCTGATCGACGTGTCGCCGAAACAGGTGGTTTCGGTGGCGGCGGCACTGATTCCGTTTCTGGAGAATGACGACGCCAATCGCGCCCTGATGGGCTCGAACATGCAGCGTCAGGCGGTGCCGCTGATCAGGGCCGAGGCGCCGCTTGTCGGCACCGGCATGGAACTCGTGGTCGCACGGGATTCCGGCGCCGCGATCGCGGCCCGGCGCGCCGGCGTCATCGATCAGGTCGACGCGACGCGTATCGTGATCCGGGCGACCGAGGAAACCGACCCGTCGAAATCCGGCGTCGACATCTACCGGCTGCGCAAGTTCCAGCGCTCGAACCAGAACACCTGCATCAACCAGCGGCCGCTGGTGCGTGTCGGCGATCGGGTCGAGGCTAGCGACATCATCGCCGACGGGCCGTCGACCGATCTTGGCGATCTGGCGCTCGGCAAGAATGTGCTCGTCGCCTTCATGCCGTGGATGGGCTTCAATTTCGAGGACTCAATCCTTATCTCAGAGAGGATCGTCTATGACGACGTCTTCACCTCGATCCACATTGAGGAATTCGAGGTTGCTGCGCGCGACACGAAGCTCGGACCGGAGGAGATCACGCGCGATATTCCGAACGTCTCGGAGGAGGCACTTAAAAATCTCGACGAAGCGGGCATCGTCTATATCGGCGCCGAGGTAAAGCCTGGCGACATTCTCGTCGGCAAGATCACGCCGAAGGGCGAAAGTCCGATGACGCCGGAAGAAAAGCTTCTGCGCGCCATTTTCGGCGAGAAGGCCTCCGATGTCCGCGACACCTCGCTGCGGTTGCCGCCGGGCGTGAGCGGCACGGTTGTAGAGGTGCGCGTCTTCAATCGCCACGGCGTCGAAAAGGACGAGCGCGCCATGGCGATCGAGCGGGAGGAGATTGAGCGTCTCGCCAAGGACCGCGATGACGAATTGCAGATCCTCGACCGCAACGTCTATGGACGTCTTCGCGATATCCTGACGGCCAAGGAAGTCGCGCGGGGCCCCAAAGGTATGCGCAAAGGCTCGCTCGTCGAGGCCGAAACGCTCACCGACGTGCCGCGCAGCCAGTGGTGGGAGATCGCGCTGAAGGATGAGGGCGCGATGGCCGGTATCGAAGCCATCCGCCGCCAGTATGACGACGCCAAGAAGCGGCTCGAGCAGCGCTTCGTCGACAAGATCGACAAGCTGAAGCGCGGCGACGAGCTGCCGCCGGGCGTGATGAAGATGGTCAAGGTGTTCGTCGCGGTGAAGCGCAAGCTTCAGCCCGGCGACAAGATGGCCGGACGCCATGGCAATAAGGGCGTGATCAGCCAGATCGTGCCGATCGAGGACATGCCTTACCTTGAGGACGGCACGGCGGTGGACATCGTTCTGAACCCGCTGGGCGTTCCAAGCCGGATGAATGTGGGGCAGATCCTGGAGACCCATATGGGCTGGGCCTGCCGCGGCCTTGGCGGCATGATCGGCCGGGCGGTTGATAAGTTCCGGGAGAGCCAGAAATCCACCGAGCTGAAAAAGCTGCTCGGCGAGATCTATGGCGACAACGAAACCATCAAATCGCTCGACGAGGATCAGCTCATCGAGTTGTCGGATAATCTCCGGCGCGGCGTACCGGTGGCAACGCCGGTGTTCGACGGCGCTTCGGAGGCCGATATTGTGACCATGTTGAAGGCGGCCGGTCTCGATCTGTCGGGCCAGGTCACGCTCTTTGACGGCAGGACCGGTGAGGCTTTCGACCGCAAGGTGACGGTGGGCTACAAATATCTGCTCAAGCTGCATCATCTCGTGGACGATAAGATCCACGCGCGCTCGATCGGCCCCTACAGCCTCGTCACCCAGCAGCCGCTGGGTGGAAAGGCGCAGTTCGGCGGCCAGCGCTTCGGCGAAATGGAGGTCTGGGCACTCGAAGCTTATGGCGCGGCATACACCTTGCAAGAGATGCTCACGGTCAAATCGGATGACGTCGCAGGCCGGACCAAGGTCTATGAGGCCATCGTTCGCGGCGACGACACCTTTGAGGCCGGCATACCCGAGAGTTTCAACGTGCTGGTAAAAGAGATGCGCGCGCTTGGTCTCAATGTCGAGCTGGCGACGACGCTGCCGCCCGAGGGCAAGCTGCCGAAACCATAAGCAAATGCTTGAGGATAGCGGGCATCGCGGTGCGGTGCCTGCTATTCGCGCCGGGCGATCTCGCAGTGGCCCGGCGGATCGCATGATCGAACGCGAGGATAGGAATTAGCGGCCCGCTTTCATGAAAATGCCAATGCCGGATGAGCCGACCCCGGCAATGTGGCGGAAGGCGGCGCGCAAGACGGCCCATTTAGGAGTGACGGATGAACCAAGAGATTACCAATCTCTTCGCCCCGCAGGTCCAGACTCAGGCATTCGACCAGATTCGAATCTCCGTCGCAAGCCCGGAGAAGATTCTGTCTTGGTCCTATGGCGAGATCAAGAAGCCTGAGACGATCAATTACCGCACTTTCAAGCCGGAGCGTGACGGCCTGTTCTGCGCGCGCATTTTTGGTCCGATCAAGGACTATGAATGCCTGTGCGGAAAATATAAGCGCATGAAATATAAAGGCGTCATCTGCGAAAAATGCGGCGTGGAAGTGACGCTGACCAAGGTGCGGCGCGAGCGCATGGGCCATATCGAGCTCGCTGCGCCGGTCGCCCATATCTGGTTTCTCAAATCGCTGCCGAGCCGCATCGGCCTTCTGCTCGACATGACGCTCAAGGACCTTGAGCGCGTTCTCTATTTCGAGAACTACATCGTCGTCGAGCCTGGGCTGACGCCGCTGAAGGAGAAGCAGCTCCTTTCGGAAGAGGAATTCCTCAAGGCTCAGGAGGAGTTCGGCGAGGACAGCTTCACGGCAGGCATCGGCGCCGAGGCGATCCGCGAGCTTCTGCTCGCCATGGATCTTGAGAAGCTGCGCGATGAGCTTCGCGTCGAGATTGCCGAGTCGACCTCGGAACTGAAGCCGAAGAAGCTTGCCAAGCGGCTCAAGGTCATCGAGGCCTTCATCGAGTCCGGCAACAAGCCCGAATGGATGATCCTGACGCAGGTTCCGGTCATTCCACCGGAGCTGCGTCCGCTTGTCCCGCTGGATGGCGGCCGCTTTGCGACCTCCGACCTCAATGACCTTTATCGCCGTGTGATCAACCGCAACAACCGCTTGAAGCGGCTGATGGAGCTGCGCGCGCCCGACATCATCGTGCGCAATGAAAAGCGCATGCTGCAGGAGGCTGTCGACGCACTCTTCGACAATGGCCGGCGCGGCCGCGTCATCACCGGCGCCAACAAGCGGCCGCTGAAGTCGCTCGCCGACATGCTGAAAGGCAAGCAGGGCCGCTTCCGGCAGAACCTGCTCGGCAAGCGCGTCGACTATTCCGGCCGTTCCGTGATCGTGGTCGGTCCTGAGCTCAAACTGCATCAATGCGGTCTGCCGAAGAAGATGGCGCTCGAGCTATTCAAGCCGTTCATCTATTCGCGGCTCGACGCCAAGGGCCTTGCCGCGACGGTGAAACAGGCCAAGAAGCTGGTGGAGAAGGAGAAGCCCGAGGTCTGGGATATTCTCGACGAGGTCATCCGCGAGCATCCGGTGCTGCTCAACCGCGCGCCGACCCTGCATCGCCTCGGCATCCAGGCTTTTGAGCCGGTGCTGGTCGAGGGCAAGGCGATCCAGCTTCACCCGCTGGTGTGCGCTGCCTTCAACGCCGACTTCGACGGCGACCAGATGGCGGTGCACGTTCCCTTGTCGCTGGAAGCGCAGTTAGAGGCCCGCGTGCTCATGATGTCGACGAACAACATCCTGCACCCGGCGAATGGCGGCCCGATTATCGTGCCGTCGCAGGACATCGTTCTCGGCCTCTATTACTTGTCGCTGACGCGCGAAAACGAGCCCGGCGAGGGCAAGCTGTTCGGCAGCATCGCCGAGATTCAACACGCGCTCGACGCCGGCGTCGTGACCCTGCATTCCAAGATCAGGGCCCGGCACACCAGCCTCGACGTTGATGGCAAGCCGGTCTCGAAGGTTTATGAAACGACCCCGGGCCGGATGCTGCTTGCCGAAGTGCTGCCGAAGAAGCCCGGCGTCGGCTTCGATCTGGTGAATCAGCTTTTGACCAAGAAGGCGATCGCCAAATTGATCGACGCCGTCTACCGCGATTGCGGTCAGAAGGAGACGGTGATCTTCTGCGACCGGATCATGGCGCTCGGCTTCTATCATGCGTGCCGCGCCGGCATTTCCTTCGGCAAGGACGACATGGTGATCCCCGAGACGAAGGCGAAGATTATCGCCGAGACGCAAGATCTCGTCCGGGATTATGAGCAGCAATATAATGACGGGTTCATCACCCAAGGCGAGAAGTACAATAAGGTTGTCGATGCTTGGGCGAAATGCACCGAGCGCGTCGCCAAGGAGATGACGGACCGCATTTCGGCGGTGCAGGCGGACTCCGAAACCGGCCGTGAGCGGCCAATCAACTCGATCTATATGATGTCGCATTCCGGCGCACGCGGCTCGCCTGGCCAGATGAAGCAGCTTGCCGGCATGCGCGGCCTGATGGCCAAACCGTCCGGTGAGATCATCGAGACGCCGATCATCTCCAACTTCAAGGAGGGGCTGACGGTCCTCGAATACTTCAACTCGACGCACGGCGCGCGCAAGGGCTTGGCCGACACGGCGCTGAAGACCGCCAACTCCGGCTATCTGACCCGGCGTCTCGTCGACGTTGCCCAGGACAGCATCATCACCGAGCACGATTGCGGGACCGACAAGGGCATCAAGATCACGGCCGTCATCGACGCCGGTGAAGTGGTCGTCTCACTCGGCGACCGCACACTCGGCCGCACGGCCGTGGACGACGTCGTCGCGCCCACGACCGGCAAGGTGATCATCAAGTCCGGCCAGCTGATCGAGGAAGCCGAGGCGAAGGCCATCGAGGACGCCCAGGTCCAGGAGGTCCGCATCCGTTCGGTGTTGACTTGCGAGACCCGAAACGGTGTCTGCGCCATGTGCTACGGACGCGATCTGGCGCGCGGAACGATCGTCAATCTCGGCGAGGCGGTCGGCGTCATCGCCGCTCAGTCGATCGGCGAGCCCGGCACGCAGCTCACCATGCGCACCTTCCACATCGGCGGCACGGCGCAGGTGGTCGACTCTTCGTTCATGGAGTCGAATTTCGCGGGCAAGATCAAGATCCGCAACCGGAATGTCCAGCGGGACAGCCAGCGCCGCCTTGTGGCCATGGGGCGGAACATGGCCGTGATCGTGCAGGACGAGGAAGGCAAGGAACTCGCCACCTATAAGATCATTCAGGGCGCGCATCTGAAGGTCGATGAGGGCGATACCATCAAGCGCGGCCAGCGCCTCGCCGAATGGGATCCGTACACCCGGCCGATCCTCACCGAGGTTGACGGCGTGGTTGAGTTCGAAGACCTGGCCGAGGGCCTGTCGGTCAATGAGCAGACCGAAGAGACGACGGGCATTACGCACCGGGTCATCATCGACTGGCGCGCTCATCCGAAAGGCTCGGTTCTGAAACCCGCTCTCATGATCAAGGATAAGAAGGGCAGGCCGCATAAGCTGCCTCGCGGCGGCGAAGCGCGTTACCTTCTGTCGGTGGACGCGATTCTCTCGGTGGAGCCCGGCCAGAGCGTGAAAGCAGGCGATGTGCTTGCGCGTATTCCGCTGGAATCGGCGAAGACTCGCGATATTACCGGCGGTCTGCCGCGTGTCGCCGAGCTGTTCGAGGCTCGCCGGCCGAAGGACCATGCTATCATCTCCGAAATGTCCGGCACGGTCGAATTCGGCCGCGACTATAAGAACAAGCGGCGGATCACGATCGTTCCCGACGAGGAGAACCTCGACCCGATCGAATATCTCATTCCGAAGGGTAAGCATCTCTCCGTCCAGGAGGGCGACCGGATCGAAAAGGGCGAGTTCATCATGGACGGTAATCCTGCCCCGCACGACATTCTGGCGATCAAGGGCGTGGAGGAGCTGGCCGCCTATCTCGTCAACGAGATCCAGGAGGTCTACCGGCTGCAGGGCGTGACGATCAACGACAAGCATATCGAGGTGATCGTCAGCCAGATGCTGCAAAAGGTTGAGATCGAGGACGCGGGCGATTCCGACTTCCTCAAGGGCGAGCAGGTCGATCGCATCGAGTTCGAGGACGCCAATGCTATTGTCGAGCGGAGCGGCGGGCGTGCGGCGAAGGCGAGCCCGGTGCTTCTCGGCATCACTAAGGCGAGCCTGCAGACCCGCAGCTTCATCTCGGCAGCGTCCTTCCAGGAGACGACGCGGGTTCTCACCGAGGCGGCGATCAACGGCAAGGCGGATACGCTCGACGGCCTGAAGGAGAACGTCATCGTCGGACGGCTGATCCCCGCCGGCACCGGCGGCATGATCAGCCGCTTGAAGAAAGTTGCCTCCCGGCGCGACGAGATGATCATTGCCGAGCGTGCGCGATCCGCCCCGATCAACTCAGCTGGCGAGGCTCCTCTTCCGGCGATCAGCGAGCGCCAGGGCGCCCAGGCCGCCGAATAAGGCAGAAAGATGACGAGGCGCGCCTGCCGGAATAGCGGGCGCGCCTGTATTTTTCCCTTTCAGGACTTGCACTTACGCAACCGGTTAACGATTGGTAACATTTTTCGTTCCAAATGCTGCTTCTGCTTGGAAATTTCAGAAATTTTGACTATGTTGTAAATCTGCACTGCGCCGAATGACAAAAAGCTTTATGGCGCGGGCCGGTTAGCACTCACTACCTCTTCTTTTCCGACGTGCCGGTTTCTTGCAGTAAAAGGGCGACGAACCAACGCAAATTGTCAGAGCCAGAGACTCGAGAGCGTTCAGCGTGTGAAAGCGTGCAACGCTGAGGGCGGGTATTTGGGCTTTGCATCCGTGGGAGTGTCAGCAAATGACGGGGGAGCAACCCGTGAGGCGGCCTAGCGCCTTCCTTGCCTTGATTCTGAGCTGTTGTGGCTATGCTTTCTGGATCGCCACCGTTTTGCCGGCCCGTGCCGATGATACCTCCGCACAGCACACGGACATGATTCCTCAGGACGAGCTCGTCGTCCAAAGCAAGGGGAATACCGACAGCCTGCCGATTACCTACTGCGTTCGTATTTCTAAGCACCAGGATCGAATCAAGCTGAAGGGCCAAGTCTCGTCTGACGAAGACTACAAGACCCTGATCGGGCTTGTGAAAGCGAGCTTCCCCGCTGTCGATCTGACTGACCGGGTGCAGATAAAACGAGGCGCGCCGGCAGGAGTGGTCAAGATCGGCGGCCTGAGCTTTGCGCTGAAGCTCCTCGGCTATCTGGAAAAAGGCCAAGCCTCGGTCGACGACAATGGCCTCTCTGTGGACGGTTCGGCGAGTACGGCGGTCGTCCTTACAGAACTCAAAGAGCTCATCGACAACAACAAACCGACTGGCGTCCCGCTTAAAAACATCCGTATCGCTCTCCCCCCGAAATCCTGGTCCGCTTCCGTCATGCCTGGCGGTATCGTCAAAATCGTCGGTGTCGTTCCGAATGAAGCCGGGAAAAAGGCCATCGCCAATGCGGTGCACGAGATGTTCCCGGAATGCGATGTCGATGACAGCTCGGCGGTTAACCAGAACTCTGCCGGAGCGCTGGATGAAAGCAGCTCTGCATTCTTTGCAATTTCTTCGCCTGCTCGACAAGGGCGCTGTCGAGCTTACCGACCAGACCATCCATTTGCGGGGCGTTGCGCCTAGCGAGACTGCAGTGAGCGAGATTGATGCCCTCGCGGCCGATCTGCCAAGCGGCTTTGCCCTGAAAAGCGAAGTCACGGCGCCCGTCATGCGGGCGGGCATGGCGGAAATCCCGCAGCTGGAGGCGCTTCTGCCGCGCTGACACCTACCCGCGCCGCACCGGCCGCAGCCGGCTGCGCAGATCGCCGCCGAGACAGGTTCTCTGAAGGACTAAGGCTGCGCCTCTGCCTCGGCCATGAGGCGCGGGAGCTGGGTCCGGCTGGTCTCCAGATTGGGGGCGAGCCGATTGTCAGGGTCGGTTTCCCGCAGGAAGTCCGCAACGATCCCGATCGTGAAGCGGTCCTTGAGAAGCGGCGCGTGGCCCTGTGCATGGACCGTGACGGCGGCGAGATGCGGATGCCGCTCGGCCATTTCGGTGACCGTCCTGGCACTGAGCAGATCTGAATTCTCCCCCCTGAGCACCAGAACCGGAATTCTCTTCAACGCTTCAAACTGCATCCACATGGTCGGAATTTTCTGCGAAATGTCGATCTCCGACAGCGCTTTAGAGAGCCTATTGTCATATCCCTCCGCCGGCCTGCCGTTTTCCTCGCGAAAGAATTGCCGGGCCAGCTCGCCCCATTCCTCCTCGCTCAGATTGGTGAAGAAACGCTTGTTCATCGAGCGCGTGAGCTCGGTCGCCTCGTCCCAGGTCGCCGGCACGGGGACTTTTCCTGCATAGCCCATTATCCGGGCAAGCCCCGCCGTTTCGATCTCCGGGCCGATGTCGTTGAGCACGATCGCTCCAAGGGCATTCGGCCGCATCAGCGCCATTAGCATGCCGATGATACCGCCCCGCGAGGTGCCGATCAGCGCGACGCGATCGAGACCGCGGATTGCCATCAGATCGAGCACGTCGAGCATCTCGATGAAGGGCGAATAATTGCGCCAGTCCGGGTCATAATCGGATTTGCCGCGGCCGCGATAATCGGGGCAATAGACCTCGCGCGGCCGTGTCGGATGATGGGCGAGAAACATCGCCAGATCATGAAAATCGGCCGAGTTCCGTGTCAGCCCAGGCAGGCAGACGACGGGCCGAATGCCTCGCCGCGGGGCACCGTAGCGGCGGGCGTAAAGCGTTAAGCCATTATTGGAGGTGAAGCGGATCTCGTCCCAGCCGCGATCGTCGGTGTTGTTCATCGTCTGCCTGTCAAAGCGATGTCCGCGCTCTCAACCGTTCATTGGCGAACCGGCGGCTGAGCACCGTTCAGTTCGCTGCGGCGCCGATCAGAAAGCGCGGCTTATCCTTGCGTCCGCGATGCAAATCTTCTGCGAGCCGCAAAGGCGCGTTGTCCCCGTTCAGGCGAGACCGGTAGACCTGCGCACTCTCAAGGATTTTATGCACATATCCGCGCGTCTCGGAGAACGGGATGCGCTCGATCCAGTCAACAGGATCGACATTTTTGTCGCGCGGATCGCCGAACTGGCCGACCCATTGTTTGATGCGGCCTGGCCCGGCATTGTAGCCCGCGAGCGCCAGGACATAGGACCCGTCATAAGTGCTGATCAGCCAATGCAGAAAAGCGGTGCCGAGCGACACATTATATGCCGGGTCGCTTGAGAGCTTTTCCTTCTCGAATTTCAGATCGTGCCAGCGCGCCACCATCTTTGCGGTCGATGGCAGGAGCTGCATCAGGCCGACCGCTCCTGCCTGACTGACGGTTGCCGGATTGAATTCGCTCTCCTGGCGTGTGAGCGCATAAACGAGGGCGTTCTCGATCTTCTCGCCGTCCGCCAGAGTCTTGAACTCGGGCAGAGCATCCGGATAGGCATAGTATTCGACCGGAAAATCGCGATTCATGGCGATTTTCGCCATCCTGACCGCCAGATGTCGAGGTGCGGTCCGAACGGCCAGTTCGCAAAGCAGGATCATCTCGGGCGAGCTTTCGATCTTGCGGGCCAGGTCGAAGAGGAAAACCGACATCAGGCTTTGGAAGTCCGCTTTCTGGGCGACCACGATCGCCTTCATGACATCGCGCGCAACGAATGCCTGTATGTCCTGCTCATTCGGGCGGACGAAGCTTCGCAGGGTGACCGCTGCGTGTTGCAAGTCGACCATCTGATGCGCCAGCTGGCCGTAAAATGTGTGATTGTAGCGTGCCGCTTCGGTAAAGCGTGCGACGGCGGCCTGCTGGTGGTTCATCGCCAGCTCGGTGCGCCCGAGCCAGTAGCCGGCCCGCGCACGACGCTTCTCCAGGCCGCCAGCAGCCGCCGAGGCAAGGAAATGGTCGCGTGCCGTTTCCGGTTTGTTGAGGAAGCGCAGCGCAATCCAGCCAGCGAGAAATTCCGCGTCGCTTAAATCCCAGTATTCAAGCCCCCCGCCATGGCCCTTTGCCAGCGCATAAGCCATTTTCGGATGGCCGCTATTCAGCGCCAAACGCACTTCTGTTTCGCGCTGGGCCCACCAGGCCGCCGGGTCAACCATCTTCTCCGGCGATTGCGGCGCCGAGCGCAGCAGGCTCCAAACCTTCTTGTCGTCGTCATCGCGGCGCAGCCATTGGATACGTGCGAGCAGCACGCCTGGGTCCTTTTTTATATCTTTGTCCAGCTTGTTCAGCAGCGTCCCGGCGTGCTTGGAGCGTTCGACGGTTGCAATGCGGGCTTTGATGGAAGGCCGCCATTTGTTCTCGATCAGCGGCAGGATGCGCTGCACCGCGGCGATATAATCTTTCTTGTCCTGCATCAGCAGATAATCGGCGCGCGCGAGATGATCGTCTGCGGTAAGCACATGCAGCTCGCGGACCTTCTTTTCGATCGCGGGGGTCAGCAGGTTGCCGCGCCAAGCTTGGCGAACCAGTTCGCGGCCTTCGTCGATTCTATTGACGGCGACAAGAGCGCTCCCAAGCGCCGCCAGGCCAACCCCGCTGACCGGCCTCCGCCCGGCGAAATAGGCAAGAATCTTATTCGGGTCCTCCTCCCGCCAGAACAGCGCATCTTCGATGCTTTCCACAAGCGCGTCGCGGCCCGGCCAAAGCGGGTTCTCATCGAGAAACGTGCTGATCTCCTGTGCCGTCGCGTCCGGCCCATTTGCCCGATAGTAATACCAGCGCGCGAACTTCAGAACGACCGGGTCGTGCATCTTCTCCATCAGCCCATGGGCCTCGTCGAAGTCCTCCCCGCTGACGAGCTTGACGAAGTCCTTCAGCGCTTTGATTTCACTGTCCGGCGGAGAATAGGAAAGCAGCGGCGCAAGCAGTGCGTCGCCGTCCTCCTTGGCGAGCCGTCCCTGCGGCGGGGGCATGGCCGGCGCTCTGACCGGCTCGGTCTTTGCGGCTTGCGTCCCCGCGTGGGCAGAGCCATCTTTCTTCGCCGGGGGAGGAACGGGGTTCTGTTTTTCGGGCAGCGGAATCGCGTGCCTCTTTGCCACCCGGATTTCGCTCGCGCCGCGCGGAACGATGGCATCTGTTTTCGGAACATAGAGGAGTGCATTCACCTCGCGCGCGGTCGTTTCGACTCCGGCCGATAGCATCGTCGTCATATGTTCGGAGAGTTGGCCGACCCTGGCTCTGTCAGGCCAGGGCCGCAACACGGCCAGGACCGCGACGCATAGCGCAACGGCGGCAATAACCGCCAGGGCGGGCTTAACAAGCGAAACGCGAATGTCCGTCCTGTGCATCATAAGACAGGCTGCCACGTCCTCTTCGAGCGTGCTTCGATCCGGAAGCTGCGATCTGCCGGAGACCGCATGGTTAAAATTTTAACGATAGCCTAGCGCGTTCACGCCGCCTTGGCACGCTTTTCGGGCTTCGTCCCTCTCCCACTGATGGCGAAAAACCTTAACGATCCGCTATTGCGATCCGCGGAATTGACCAAAAGTCCAGCTGCTTGCCCACCCCGAGCAAAATCACTATGGTCGCTTTAGCCAAATTATGAGGCGCGCCAATGGCAGCGCCGCGGGGAAACTGGAAGGCTTGCCATGTTCAAAGGATCATTCACGGCGCTGATTACGCCATTTCAGAACGACGCTTTTGACGAGGACGCCTTTCGCAAGCTGATCGAGTTTCAGATCAAGTCCGGCACGCACGGGCTGGTGCCGGTCGGTACGACAGGCGAGTCGCCAACCTTGTCTCATGACGAGCATCAACGCGTCGTCAAGGTCTGTATCGAGCAGACGGCGGGCCGGCTTCCGGTCATCGCGGGTGCCGGGTCGAACAGCACGGCCGAAGCCGTTGAACTGGCGAAGGCCGCGAAGTCGGCCGGTGCCGACGCCATTCTGGTTGTCACGCCTTATTACAATAAGCCGACTCAGGACGGCCTTTTCCGCCATTACAAGGCGATCAACGATGCGGTCGACATCCCGATCCTGATCTACAACATTCCGGGCCGCTGCGTGATCGACATGACCGTTACGACCATGGCCAAGCTGTTCGCGTTGCCCAATATCGTCGGCGTCAAGGATGCGACCGCGAACATGGCGCGCGTCAGCCAACAGCGTGCGGCGATGGGCGAGGATTTTTGCCAGATGTCCGGCGAGGATGCCACGGCGCTCGGCTTCATGGCGCATGGCGGCCATGGCTGCATTTCGGTGACGGCGAATATCGCCCCGGGGCTGTGCGCCGAGTTTCAGAACGCCTGCATCGAGTTTGATTTTGCGCGCGCGCTCACCATTCACGACCGGCTGATGCCGCTTCACGAGGCGCTTTTCGTCGAGAGCAATCCGGTTCCGGTAAAATATGCCGCCGAGCGTCTCGGCCTTTGCCGCGCCGAGGTGCGCCTGCCGCTCAGTCCGATTTCCGAGGCGGGGCAGCGCAGTGTTGACGAAGCGCTCCGGCGCGCCGGTCTCTTCCTCAAGGAAGCGGTCAACGCTTAAGGTTCCAGTGCAATGGCCGTAGCGAAGAAGCAGCCGCCGCGAAAGATCGTGGCGGAAAACCGAAAGGCGCGCTACGCCTATGAAATCCAGGAGGTGTTCGAGGCTGGAATCGCGCTATCCGGCTCGGAGGTGAAGTCCTTGCGGCAGGGCAAGTCGAATATTGCGGAGTCCTATGCGACCGAGCAAGGCGGCGAGATTTACGTCATCAACGCCTATATTCCCGGCTATGCCGAGGCGAACCGCTTCAATCATGAGGAACGGCGCCCGCGCAAGCTGCTCCTCCACAAGCGCGAGATCGCAAAGCTGATCGGTGCGGTCCGCCGCGAGGGCATGACGCTCGTGCCGCTGAAGCTCTACTTCAACGACCGTGGCCGGGCAAAGCTCGAATTAGCGCTCGCGCGCGGCCGCAAGCTGCACGACAAGCGCGAAGTCGAGAAAGCGCGCGACTGGGATCGTCAGAAGGGACGGCTCTTGCGCGAGAAAGGCTGAGCCTCAGCGCTCTATTTGCGCGGCGCTTTTCATTAAAGAACTGGCTTTTCCGCCTCCTCGACGGAATAGCCGAGCTTGTCGAGCCCCTCTTCCAGATAGTCCGCGAGCAAAGGTATACCGAGCAGATAGTCTTCGGTCCGATTGACGCGCTCGGCCTTCGCCGTTTCGATCGCGTCGTCGAGCTCATCTGCGGAAAAAGAGCCACGCCCAAGCCAGGCCAGAGCAACCAGGCTGGCCTGCTCATCTTCGTTCAGGCCGGAGATGAACTCTGCCAATTCGCTTCTCGTTGCGTCGGTCGCGAAATTTTCGAGAATTGACTCCCCGCTGTCCTCGCGAAAACCGCTGCCGAGAGCGTCCTCCCAACTCCCCGTCTTTGCGTCATATTCCCGTGCGCGAACGATGACATGAGCAACTTTCGAGGTCGAGATTTCGAGCATTGTTCAACTCTTCTACGCATTGCCCCAAAAGATGATTTAAATTCAACGGAGCGTGTTAGCCTACATGGCCATTATCGCATCGATCAAGATAAGTTTGAACATCCCTGAAAACAGTCTCGAACATCTCGGTCGTCAGCATACCAGTATTGGTATTGTATCGAGAACAATGGTAGCTGTCGAAAATCCGGATGCGGCGATCGGGCAGCGGGTAGGCAGCTCCGTGCGCAAAGGGAAAATCTTTTAATTTCAAGCTCAAGGCACCAAGGACCGCGATATGGGCAATCCGCCCCAGGGCGACGATTGCCCGGAGTTTGGGCAAATCTGAAATGCGCTGCCTCAAAAACTGACGGCACATATTGATTTCGATGGTCTCCGGCTTGTTTGCCGGTGGGACGCAGCGCACGGCGTTGGTGATCATGCAGCGGTCAAGGCAGAGCCCGTCATCGGCCCGCTGCTCATAGTCTCCGGAGGCAAAGCCGAATTTCAGCAGCGTGCCGTACAGCAGGAGCCCGGCATGATCGCCGGTGAACGGCCGCCCCGTGCGGTTCGCACCACGCAGGCCCGGCGCGAGGCCGACAATGAGCAGCCTCGCGCCCGCATCGCCAAAAGAAGGCACTGGAGCGTTGAACCAATCCGGATGAGCCGCGCGGTTCTCCCCTCTGAAGGCCGCAAGGCGCGGGCAAAGTGAGCAGTCATGGCTAGGTTCGGCGCCGGTCATGAGGTCTTCGTTGCTGGATGATTTCAGGGCCGGTTTGACTGCGGCCGACGAGCTTCGATAGAAAAGCGGCCGGCCAAAGGAAAGCCGGATAATCGCAGATGCGGGTACCGAGAGCCGCGTCCCGGACAGCGTTCATCGCCGCTCCGGGATGTCCTCAAGGCCATGATACGCGGCTGTTTCGAGCTGCCGCCTGTCAGACGTCGGCGAAGTCGTCCGTATTGGCGTTGCTGAAGTTGGAGCCTGCCGAGCCGCGACCGCCGCCGCCCTCCCGCGGATAGTGATCGCTTTGCGCGCGGCAAACCTGCTCCTCGAGATCGGCCAGATCGACGAAAATGTCGGCCTGACGGCGAAGCTCGTCGGATACCATCGGCGGCTGCGTGTTCATGGTCGACACCACGCTCACGCGCTTGCCCTTCTGCTGCAGCGCCTCGACAAGCGTGCGGAAATCACCGTCTCCGGAGAACAGCACGACATGGTCGAGATGCTCGGCCAGCTCCATGGCGTCGACCGTCAGCTCGATGTCCATGTTGCCTTTGATCTTGCGTCGACCGGATGCGTCGGTGAACTCCTTCGTCGGCTTGGTCACCATGGTGTAGCCATTGTAATCCAGCCAGTCGATGAGCGGACGGATCGAGGAATATTCCTGATCCTCCGCCAGGGCGGTATAATAAAGCGCTCGCAAGAGCCGCCCTTGCGAGCGAAACAGGTTCAAGAGCCGCTTATAGTCGATGTCGAATCCCAGAGCCTTGGCAGTTGCATAAAGGTTTGCGCCGTCAATAAAGAGCGCGATCCGTTCCGAGGGGTAAAAATTTAATTTCATATGGTCCTTCCTGAGAAGCGGAAACGCTCGGCAAAAATGCCGAGACGACCCCATCTTCCCGTCGTTACCCCAGCCCCCTGGGGTTCATTGTCGATATTAAAAACCTGCCGGTGTACGCGTAGACAGCAATGATTATCATAAGTTTGGGTTCGAATGTAACCAGTCGGTGGGGTGATGCTGATGCGACGATCCGCAAAGCAATGACAGAACTCGAACAACTCGGAATCCGTCTATTACGCCGATCGCGCCTTTACAAGACCACACCCTACGGACTGGCCGCTCAACCCGATTTCACAAACGCAGCAGCCTTGATCGATACGTCGCTCCCGCCGCCCGCACTTCTGGCTGTGCTTAAAAAAATCGAGACACGCGCCGGGCGCCGACCATCTGTGCGTTGGGGGCCGCGAGCGCTTGACATCGACATATTAGACTACAACCGCCGAATCTTAAATTGGGCGAAAGGACCTACGCAAGCTTTTAAATGCAAAAAATTAAGACTGATTTTCCCGCATCCCGGAATAGCAAACCGGCCGTTTGTCCTCCGGCCAATGATCGACATCGTCCCTGATTGGCATCATCCCGTATACGGTTTAACTGCATTACAATTTTATAAGCGCCTGAGTTCGGCCAGAATGGGGCGAATTCTTAAGGTGTTTGACTAAACTTGTGCTGTAAGGGACTCGCTGAAGCTTGCGTGAGCGGCGAAAAATCGCTACCTACAAGGGAGAAGATTTTTCCCGACATGAGAAGGGGGTAATTCCGCCATGGCTCGCGTGACGGTTGAAGATTGCGTCGATAAGGTGCCAAATCGCTTCGAGCTGGTCTTGCTCGCGGGGCATCGTGCCCGTTCGGTCTCGGCGGGCGCGCCCATCACTGTCGAGCGCGAAAATGACAAGAATCCCGTTGTCGCGCTTCGCGAGATTGCGGAGCGGACGATTTCGCCCGAAGATCTCAAGGAAGACCTGATCCATTCCATGCAGCGCTATGTCGAAGTGGACGAGCCCGAGCCCGATGCCGTTCCGCTGCTTTCATCCGGCGGCGCGCCCGAGAGACCGGTCCTTGGCCGCGACGATCCGTCTTCCGATCTCGTCATCGACCGTATGACCGAAGAGGAACTGTTACGTGGCCTCGAACGCAGCATTCCATCCGATCAGCACCCCAGCAACCGATCACGCTGACGGCCAGGCCGGGGGTTCTGTCAGCAGCGAAAGGCGGGTGAGGGCTCCCGTCATGATGCGGCAATATGAGCTGGTCGAAAAGGTCCAGAGCTACAATCCGGGCGCGGATGAGGACCTGCTCAATCGCGCCTATGTCTATGCGATGCGCGCGCACGGCAATCAAAAGCGCGCATCCGGCGACCCCTATTTTTCGCACCCCCTCGAAGTCGCCGCGATCCTGACCGAGTACGAGCTGGACGACGCGACGATCGCAACCGCGCTTCTGCATGACACGATCGAGGACACCGAGGCCACCAAAGCCGAAATCGACGAGCTTTTCGGCAGCGATATCGGCGCCCTTGTCGATGGGCTGACCAAGATCGACAAGCTCAATCTGGTCAGCAAACGCGCCGAGCAGGCCGAAAATTTCCGCAAGCTTCTGATCGCCATTTCGAGCGACATCCGCGTGCTGCTGGTGAAGCTGGCCGACCGGCTTCACAATATGCGTACGCTCGAACATATGAAGCCGCACAGCCGGCAGCGGATCGCGCAGGAGACCCTCGACATCTACGCTCCGCTCGCCGGGCGCATGGGCATTCAGGAGATGAAGGACGAGCTCGAAGAGCTTGCCTTCAAATGGCTGCATCCCCAGGCCTATCAGACGCTGATTGCCCAGCTTGCGATTCTGCGCCAGCGAAACGAGACGTCCATCGATGCCATCGAAACCGAGCTGCGCGCCAAGCTGGCGGAGCACGGCATCGGCGGTACGGTCTCAAGCCGCGAGAAGAAGCCCTATTCCATCTGGCGCAAGATGGAAAACAAGCAGATTTCACTCGAACAGCTCTCGGACATTTACGGCTTCCGTGTCGTCGTCGAGAATGTCGAGGATTGCTACCGCGTGCTCGGCGCCATCCATACCACCTGGCGCACGGTGCCGGGGCGATTCAAGGATTACGTTTCAACGCCGAAATACAACAATTACCAGTCGATCCACACCACGGTCATCGGCCCGAGCCATCAGCGCGTCGAGCTGCAGATCCGGACCAAGATCATGAACGAGATCGCCGAATTCGGCGTCGCCGCACACGCTCTGTATAAGGACGGCGTGGTTTCGCCGAACGGCAACCCGAGCGCCTCGGCCTTCGAGGATCCGACGCCTTATCAGTGGCTGCGCAAGCTGGTCGCCAATCTCCTTGAAGGCGATAATCCGGAGGAGTTTCTGGAGCATACCAAGCTGGAGCTGTTCCAGGATCAGGTGTTCTGCTTCACGCCGAAGGGCCGTCTGATCGCCCTGCCGCGCACGGCAACGCCCATCGACTTCGCCTATGCCGTGCATACCAATATCGGCCATAGCTGCGTCGGTGCGAAGGTCAATGGCCGCCATATGCCGCTTGTGAGCGAGCTGCGAAATGGCGATGAGGTCGACATTATCACCTCGGACGCGCAAACACCGCCGCCCGCCTGGGAAAAGATCGTCGTCACCGGCAAGGCGCGCTCGGCGATCCGCCGCGCCACCCGCGAGGCGATCCGTAAGCAATATGGCAATCTCGGCCGCAACATTCTGAAGGCGGTCTTCGCCGAGCAGGAACAGACCTATTCCGATGACGCCGTCGTCGCCGCGCTCGGCCGTCTCTCGCAAAAGGCGCTTGATGATGTGCTCGCCCAAGTCGGCAGGGGCGAGTTGAAGGCGGCCGAAGTCTTCAAAGCCGTTTTCCCGGATGAGACCTTGCCGGAGCCGCCGAAGCGCAAAGCGATCAAGCGCTCCGACGACGGCTGGTTCAATCTGCGGCGGGTGGCGAATTTGCGCTTCCGCTGGCCCGGCGGCGTGCCGGCGGAGCATTCGGTAAACGGCTTCAACGGCGTTCCGATCCGCAGCGCCAAGGGCGACCTGCCGATCAAATTCGCGCCCGGAGGCGCCATCCCCGGCGAGCGCATCGTCGGCATTATGGAGCCGGGCGAGGGCATCACCATCTACCCGATCCATTCGCCATTGCTGAAAGATCATTTCGATCACAACGACCGCTGGATCGACGTGACCTGGGACATCGACGAAGGCTCAACCCAGCGCTTCCCCGCCCAGATCAAGGTCACGGCGATCAATGCGCCCGGCTCGCTCGCAAAGATCGCGAGCGTGATCGGCGACGCCAGCGGCAATATCGACCGGCTGCAGATGATCGGCCGCCGCGAGGACTACACCGATATGCTGATCGATGTGGAGGTGTGGGACCTGAAGCATCTGCGCGATATTCTCAAAGGCCTCAAGGGGCTGTCGGCCGTGAACGCGGTCGAGCGGGTGCTGTCATAAGCCATCGCCTGGCGGCAGAAAGCAACGGCCCTTACTGCGCACCAGAACGCCCTCTGGCGCGGCAATGACTCGCCGCGTGGTTAGGTGAGATATAGAGATAGTGGTGGTGATGATGCGTGGAGGTGAAACATGGGGTGGCGCGACAGAGCGGGAGAGTGAAACCGTAGCTGTCGGTCGGATCAGGTCGATGAGAGAAGCAAAGCGGCTCGAATCATGCGTATGGCATGATCGGATTGTGAATGGGCATAGAAGGCGCGCGACTAATGAGGATGATTGATTAATGGGATGAGTAGTTGCGATAAGGGGGGCGAATAATGGGAAATTGAAGAGGGATAGCGAATAAGCACATTATAAGGATTTAGAGCTGCTTGCAGATGCGAGGGGCTTACGCGGTTGAAAGGAATGTATGGCAAGTGAGACAATAGGGAAAATTAGTTTAATGGCTTTGCGATTGCGAGCGGCGGCGGTATATGCAACTCACGCTTGGTTGCGAATTGATTGTAGAGTTGTCGGATGGTGCGCGAGAGAGGGCGCTGGCTGGTGCTAAAGAGTGGTGGTTGATTGGCGCAACTGCGATCAAGAGAGTTGCGGCGCGCGAGGTATTCGGTAAATTGGCGAGTGAAGCAACTGGGTATATAGGGTGCAATATTTTGGTGAATGCGGCGCGATACGGTGGGTTGAATAGAATTGAATATCTGACTTAGAGAAAGCGGTGTTGACATCACGATCACGCTTGATGTGATGGAGCACGTCTATCATGGATAAAGTCATAGGGAGATATAGGACGCTGACGCGTGGTGGGTTATATCTGCACATTCAGGTTCGCAAACAACAGGTGGCTGCATGGGAGCGCGCTCGAGCTATTGCGGACGGCACGCGGAAAGACTTCAAAGAAGTTGAGATTCACGGCGATCCGGTCAGTCGCGATGGCTTGATCGTTAAGTGAAGGGGCTACGACCTTCACCAGCAGATTGCCGCGTGGGCGCCGTTCGATATCACAGTTTACCGCTTCGCCAACGAAACACACGGCATTCTGGGCGAATACACGGACGTGATTGCCTGCCGAAACGGTAGCAATCCCGTAGCGACAGACAAAGGCTGACTAAGATAGATGATCCTCAATACCTGAAATAACTGAGGCGAGCAGATAAACACTGCATTTAAATCCTGAACTGCGCGCTGCGGCCGTCACTTTAGCCGGTCGCTGCCCGCATAGAAGTCGTAGCGGATGCCGGCGGTGATGAACACCTCGGTATCGCGCGTGTCGACCAAGTCCTCCTGGCGCCAAGTGAAGCGCGTGCCGACTTCCAGTTCGAGATTGAGATCCTTCATCCAGAAATAGTCGAGAAGCAGCGAGGGAATAACGGAATATTCGCTGAGATCCGTGTTCTTGCCTTCGCGATAGGACGCCGTCACCCGCGGCGTGACGCGCAGATCCTTTGTCACGGCATAGCGCGAGCTCAGATCAACGGCATAATTGTCGCACTCCTGCAGGCTCGAATAGCGGATAGCAGCCGTCCACAGATCATCCGGCGTCAGCAGATTGTTGCCGACGAGCTGGGCTGAATAATAGAACTCAGTGCCGGTAGACGGCGTCGCATCGATGCCATAGGACTGGATGGTGCCATCGATGTGGTCGGCGGTGACATCCAGATTGGCTTGAAGTTTATCCGTAATCTGACGTGTGTAGCCGACGGACGCGGCCTTATAGGTCGCCGTGCGGTCGATCGCCATCTGCTGGACGTCTTGCTCGGAGTAAATGTTCGCTCTCAGCATGTCATAAAGCGTCTTATATTGCTGCCCCTGAAGCGCGGTCCAGGTGCTCAGATAGGGCGATTTCCGGTAATCGGCGGAGGCCCGCAGGCTTGACTTGTCCGGCAGCGTCAGCGAGCCGTTGAAGATCACCGCATTCAGCTCTTGGAAATGCGTGTCGTAGTCGACCGTCAGGAACGCCGATTTTGTCAGATCGACATAGCGCAATTCGCCGCCGACCGCCTGGCGGTCGATGATGTCACGGTCCCACTGTTCGATGGCAAACAGGCTCGCGTCAAAACCGCCGAGCACGGGACCGAAATCGACGCTCGCGCCGTAGAAATATTTGTCGTCCTTGTACGGCTCATCTCGGCGCAGCGCAACCGGCGAGCCGCCGACTATATTGAAGCGCATCCAGGGCGTGCTCTGCCAGCTCGCCCAGACGCCGTCGAAACGCCCGAGCACACCGTCACTCGATTGCGTCTGCCGGCCGACGCGGACCGTCGTGCCCCAATCCTTGATGGTGGTATCGAGAAAAAGCGCGGCAACGCTGGTAATGTCGCCCCCGTCGTCGGAGAAGCCGTGCTCCTCCGTTCCGGAGAAGCGGAATTTCGACTTATATTCGCTGTTGCCCCATGCGGCGAAGAGGTCGAGGCTCGACATCAGCACATTGCTGTGCACCTGGTGGTCGTCGGCGGTGTCGTTGAGATTGAGCGGCTGCGTCGGATCGCGGACCACCTCGAAGCTGTCGTCGCGAATGTAGAATTCCGAAGCGCTGCCGGACACCGTCCAATAGCTGGTATCGCGGGGGCTTACCGCAGCGCTGTCTTGCGGCGCGCCCCGCAAGGTTTCCGAAGGCCCGGCCTGCGCCGTTTCGATCCCGGCCAGGCGCTGTCTGACGCTCTCAGCCTCCGCGGCGGTCCCGTAGCGCCGCAAATACTCCTTATAGACCTCTTTGGCCTTATCGGTCTGTTTGTTCTTCTGATAGGCGACGCCAAGCAATTCCAGGGCGTCCGGCCCATCGGACCGCTTCAGGATCTCGACCGCTCGCGCCAGATCGCCGTGCCGCATGGCAATGCGCGCCTCTTGAATGCCGCCACCGCTGTCGCCGCCAATGCTCGGCAAATCTTCCGCCTCGGTCTCCCAGCCGGGCGTCGCCGCTTCCGGTTCCCAGCCGGATGGCGCCGGCGCCGTCAGCGGGATGTCGCGGCGGGCGACCACTGTTTCGTTTTTGCTCGGACGACGACGGGCGACGACCGCGTCACTCCCCTGGGGGCGCACGACGGCCTCCCAGGCCTGGCTGCTGAACGGGTCTTGTGGCGTGCAGGCCTTGCCGTGCTTGCCATCCGCAAGCGCGACGAGAAGGCTCTCGAAATCCTTTCCCAGCGCGACGTCGAATGCCATCGGCCGCGCGAAATGCAGCGACAGCACCCTGCCTTCCGGCGCCTGAGCCTCAAAGACGATCGACTGCAGTGCCGCCGCATTGTTCTCCGGCGGCCGCAGCGACTCGCGTGCGGTTACGCTTTCGATCGCCGCGACCTGCGGGTCGATCGGGCGGACAATGATTCGGAGCTGATCGCCATGGTCGAGAGGGAAGTGGCTGATATAGCGGATGCGGATGTTGAAATTGATCTTGAGGATCATGCAGCCATTCTTGCTGGCAAGCTGGTAATGCGACAGCACGCGGTCGGTCACAGGCTCGGAGCGCGCTATGGTTGCGCCGAGACAGGCGCAGGCCAACGTCGCCGTCAGGCTGGCTTTCGTCTTAAACCAGACGCCGCGCCCCATCAGTTTTCCCCTCTTCTCAGCCTTTTGCCCATTGCCGCGATGATTTCAGTCCGTGCCCGTCTTAGCCGTCAGGCGTCCGCGTGAAGCTCTTGTGGCAACTGCCGCAGAGCTGCCCGTTCTTGCCGTTGTGCGCATCCCGGAACTTGGCCACCCCGAGATATTGACCATTGTGGCAGGTCATGCAGTTGGAGCTTGGCAGAGAGAGCCCCAGACCGGTGTGGCCGGTCGTACCCATCGTAAAGATCGAGAACGTCGCCGTGCTCTTGTGGCAAAGGTCGCAACCGGCCGAGGAGATCGGCACGTGATTGGCCGGCATGCCCGTGGCGGTCGTGCCGTTGTGGCAAGACGCGCAGGGCTGCGTAAAGCTGGAATGGTCGACCGTCGCTCCCGTGAAGCTCACCGTGCTCTTGTGACAGTTCTCGCAAGGCGCGGACGTTACGATGTGGTTGGCGGGCTTGCCGGTGGCGTAGACGCCGTTATGGCAGGTGGCGCAGCCTGTGGTGATCCCGGAATGGTTCATCACCGTGCCCGAGAAGCTGACCGTGCTCTTATGGCAGTTCTCGCAAGCGGCCGTCGTCGGGATGTGATTGGTCGGCTTGCCCAGCGCCGTCGCGCCGTTATGGCAACTCGCGCAGCCCGACGTAATGCCCGTATGGTTGAACGTCGCGCCAGCGAAGCTGACCGTGCTCTTATGGCAATTCTCGCAAGGAGCCGTGGTCGCGACGTGATTGGCCGGCTTGCCGAGGGCGAGGGTGCCGTTATGGCAGGTGGCGCAACCCGTGGCGATACCGGTGTGGTCCATCACCGCGCCGGAGAAGCTGACTGTGCTCTTATGGCAGTTCTCGCAGGGCGCCGTCGTCGGGATGTGATTGGTCGGCTTGCCCAGCGCCGTCGCGCCGTTATGGCAACTCGCGCAGCCCGACGTAATGCCCGTATGGTTGAACGTCGCGCCGGCGAAGCTCACCGTGCTCTTATGGCAATTCTCGCAAGGTGCCGTGGTTGCGATGTGATTGGCCGGCTTGCCGAGCGCGATCGTGCCATTATGGCAGGTCGCGCAACCCGTGGTGATGCCGGTGTGATCCATCACCGCGCCGGAGAAGCTGACCGTGCTCTTGTGGCAATTCTCGCAAGGAGCCGTCGTCGGGACGTGATTGGCCGGCTTGCCCGTGGCGCTGGTGCCGTTGTGGCACGATGCGCAGCCGGAGGTGATGCCGGTGTGATCGAAGCCAGCGCCGGTGAAGCTCACCGTGCTCTTATGGCAATTCTCGCAAGGTGCCGTGGTCGCGACGTGATTGGCCGGCTTGCCTAGCGCGATCGTGCCGTTATGGCAGGTTGCGCAACCCGTGGTGATGCCGGTGTGATCCATCACCGCGCCGGAGAAGCTGACCGTGCTCTTATGGCAATTCTCGCAGGGCGCCGTCGTCGGGACGTGATTGGCGGGCTTGCCCGTGGCGCTTGTGCCGTTATGGCACGATGCGCAGCCCGAGGTGATGCCGGTGTGATCGAAGCCCGCGCCGGTGAAGCTCACCGTGCTCTTATGGCAGTTCTCGCAAGGAGCCGTCGTCGGGACGTGATTGGCCGGCTTGCCTGTCGCCGTCGCGCCGTTATGACAAGTGGCGCAAGCTGAGGTGATGCCTGAATGGCTGAAGGTGGCCGTGGCAAAGCTCACCGTACTGGTGTGGCAGGTCTCGCAAGCCGCGGTCGTCGGAATATGCGTCGTCGGCTTGCCCGATGCCGTCCTCCCATCGTGGCAACTCGCGCAGGCAGACGTGACGCCCGCGTGATCGAACGCCGAAACGAAAAAGCTGACCGTGCTCCTATGGCAGGTCTCGCATTGATCGGATGAGGGGATGTGGTTCGCGGGCTTGCCCGTAGCCATCTTGCCATTATGGCATCCCACGCATGCGCCAATGGCGAGACTATGGTCGAAGCGGACCTTGCTCCAAGTCAACGAGTCGTGACAGCCTTCGCAGTAACTGCTTGACCGGACATGGTTTTGCGATTTTCCGGGAGCGATATTGCCGTCGTGGCACGAGACGCAGGCTCTCGGCGTGCCGCGGAACCTGCCATTCATATGGCAGGACTCGCAGTCCACCGCGAAATGTTTGCCGGTTAAGGGAAAGCCTGTTTGAGCGTGATCGAATTTGCTCTGGACGGTGACCTGGGCCGAGGCACCGACGGCGTAGCATGCAACTGCCGCCAGCAGCACAGCAGCCAGCACGACACCTTGTCGGAGCACGCGCATCATCGACCCCCCCATCCCGACAACCTCGGCAGTCACTACCTCCGTCGCACCGGAGGCTTGGCCGCGTCTCCGCCGGAAAATCGCAAAGCGATCGGCAAAGCCTGTCGCTTCTCGCCGTTTCCCTCGCATCTCGCCCTTAAGGCCTCGCAGCCGCAAGCGGCGGGTCTGCCGGTTCTCCGGTGACGCTCTCCCCCCGGAGATGCCGCTCACCCTGCCGGCTATCGCCGCTAGCCTCCGTACGACAACGGTAGAGGGCCGAACTTTATTCCGCGCATCCATGCGCTTGCGGAATAGCCAGACGCGGGCGGCTTTGCTATTGTGCGTCCAAAGATCAAAGCTATGAGCGTCAAGCCGTGCTTCGTCGCCGTCTTCATCGTGGGAAAACGCACAAGCCGAATGCGCCTATCCGGCTCGCATGGCGGCTTTGCCTGATGCTCGCGCTGTTTTGTGCCGGCGGCCTTATTCTGCCGCGTGTTTTCGATGCCGCTTGCCAGTCCGCATCGTCGACCACGACATTCATTGCAGCGGCAGAAGCCAGAACGCGAAGATCCACAAGTACGTCTACGTCCTCTACCTCGACATCTTCTACGTCTACGTCCTCCAAGAGCGAGAGTGACGATTCTTCCGAACGTACCTCGACAACCACAACAACGCCGACCACGCAATCGACCGAAACCGAGAGCCAAGACGATAGCAGCGGCAGCAGCAGTCTGGGAGGCAGTTCGGGGCATGAGGACAGCGGAAGCGGATCAGGTGGATCAGATGATTCAAGCCATGCCAGCACCAGAGGTAGCACCGGTCTCAACCTGCACGGCGACGACGACAATGAAGATCCGCCCCGCACGCTCGTCGAGATGATCAAGCGCATGACGCAGCCGAGCAAACCCAAATCGGTGCCAGCGCATTCGGTCCAGGCCCTGGGGCAAAACAACACCCCGCGCGCTCGGAACGAGATTCTCGCTGTCAATCTAAGCCCAGCGGGCGCGGCGCACGCACGCAAACTCGGCTTTGGAATTCAGGGCTCCGCGCATATGGGGCATTTGGGCGGCAGCGTCACGCGTCTCGTCCCACCGCCCGGGATGGATGCGAACCAAGCTCGCGATCTGATGCAAAAGGGACAGCCCGGCGGCGAATTTGCCCTAAACCAGCGTTACACGTTCTACCAACCGGCCAGGGAAGGATATGGCGGGAGAGATGGCCCGGACCGAGCCAGCCCGTCACGGCAGCGGCATCGCCTGTGACGGTGACAGGTGTTTCGGGCGCCAAGCCATCCGCTGGCATAACGACATCCAGCCTTGCGCCACGGGTCTGCGGATCGGCGTCATCGATACGCAGGTCGACAACCAGCACCCGGCGTTCTCGAGAGCAAAAATCCATCTCGGCGGCTTCCTGCCGGACGGCGCAAAGATGGCCCCAGCCTGGCACGGTACAGGCGTGTTATCGGTGCTCGCCGGCGATCCGGACAGCGGCACGCCCGGCCTTGTCCCGCAAGCCAGTTTCTATGTCGCGAACGTGTTCTTCCAGAATGAGAAGGGCGAAGTCGAGACCGATACCGTCAGCGTGCTCAGTGCTCTCGAATGGATGAGCGCCTTCGACGTCAAGATTGTCAATATGAGCTTTTCCGGACCGCGCGACGAGCTGGTCGAGAAGACCATCGAGCGTATGAGCGAACAAGGCGTGCTGTTCGTAGCGGCGGTCGGCAATGACGGACCAACGGCGGCACCGAGCTATCCGGCATCCTATCGCCCCGTGGTTGCTGTGACCGCCGTCGGCAAGGGCCTGCACAACTACCCTTATGCCAATCGCGGCGACCGAATCGATGCCGCTGCACCAGGCGTCGACATCTGGTCCGCGGTGCCGAATGGGCTTGAGGGCTATCACACGGGCACGTCTTTCGCGGCACCTTATGTGACGGGGATCCTGGCAACGATTTATAAAGACGCGGCGGAAACGCAGAGGAAGGACCAGCTCTTGGACCGGCTCGCGGTGATGGACCTCGGCCCGCCCGGCCGCGATCCGATCTACGGCCGCGGCCTTATGCTTGCACCGGCCTCCTGTGAAGTTGCGAGCCGTCCTGTCGCCCGAGGTGTCCCAAAAGAAGAGAACGTGCAGACCTCGGCCTCGGCGCAACCGCCAAGCGCCGGAAATGGAAGGGTCACGCCGTCCGGCGATCCGCTCGGATTCCGCTGAAGCCTTTCGTGGCTGATGTGATGATAAGGAGCTCGCCCCCTGCCTCGATATGCGGTCCCGATGTCCTGTGAGGTGAGGCGCTTCGCGATCATGTCGATTTCGATGATGCCGCCGCGTGCCAGATGGGTGACGCCGACGGTTGTGCGTCCCTGCCGGTCTCCGGCAAATCCGATTCTGCATGGTGCGCTTTCTCCGAGCATCAAGCGGACCTGGTTTCGCTTCTGATGCAGGCGCGGCACGGGCCGGCAGGCTAACCCTGCGAAGACTCCGCGAGCCGGCTGAAGCTGAACAGCGAGAGGTCGTGGCGGGTCGTGCCGTTCACGGCGAGGTCGGCGAGGATTTCGCCGATCACGCTGGCGAATTTGAAGCCGTGCCCGGAACAGGGCGAGGCGACGATGATTTCCGGATGCTCGGGCAGCGTGTCGATGACGAAATGCTCGTCCTGTGTGTTGGTGAATAAACAGACCGCCAGCCGCAATGTCGGACCATCGGCGGCAGGGAAGAAGCGCCGGATCGCTTCGCGCAGCCCCGCCTCATCTGCGGCGGTCGGCTCGCGGGAGAGCGTGTCAGCATGGCCGGTTTCGCCGAGATGATGGTAGCGGCCGATCTTGAAGCCGGGAATGCCCCAGCTCGGGAACTGATAGAGGTGGCCAAGGTCGGTGTCTATGTTCGAGACGGGAAAGACCGCCGGGGTGAACAGCTCCGGCCGCTTCGGCTGGAACCAGCCCAGCACCTGACGTTCGGCGACGGCCTTGCCGCTGAGAGCCGGAACAAGGTCCGAAATCCAGGCCCCGGCCGAAACAACAACCCGCCCGGCCTCATATTTCGCACGTTCGGTCGCCACGACGACACAGCCATTCGCCGGTTCGATGGCCAGCACCTTTTCCCGCCCGTGGACCTCCGCGCCGGCCGAAATCGCAAGCGCCGCATGAACCAGGATCGCTCGTTCCGAGGCGACGAAGCCCCCATCCGGCTGATAAACGGCCGCGTAATCCTTCGGTAGCGCGTAGCCAGGAAAGCGCTGTGCGATCTCGGCGGCCGTCAGCACGTCGTGCGGGAGTCCATGCTCCCGGCAAGCTGCCAGCGACCCCTCGAAGATTCGCCCATCGGCGGGTCCAGCGTCGAGGCTCCCTGTGATGAATAGAAGCTGCTCGCCGCCAAGCTGCTCGGTCTCGCGCCACAATTCATAAGCGCGGCGCAAGAGCGGCACATAGCCCGGATGTTCGAAATAGGCGAGGCGGATGATCCTGTTGAAGCCGTGCGACGAGCCCATTGCGTGGCCGAGATCGAAGCGCTCGAGCCCCAGCACCTTTTGTCCGCGACGCGCCAATTGCCAAAGCGCGGCTGAGCCCATGGCGCCGATGCCGATCACGATCGTGTCGAAACGCTGCATGGACGACTCGTGTTTTGGTCATGGCGGAGACGCGCGACTATAGCACCGCCGGGCGCGGATGGCAGCGACCGCAATACCGCCGGTTCAGGCCGCCTCTCGTTCAGCCGCTGCCTCTCAGGAGATAATATAGCCCGAGGCGCGCGCCGATGACCATGGAGCCGACCGCGAGCGGCCAGCTCAGCGCAAGCACCGAGCCGGCCGTGATCCCCTGGCCGATGGTGCAGCCGCCGGCGAGGACGCCGCCGAGGCCCATAATCGCGCCGCCGAGCATGTGGCGCTTCATCTCGTGCTGATCATCGAACGCTTCCCAGCGGAATTCATCGTTCAGCACCGACGCCAAGAGTGCGCCGGAAACGACACCCACGACAGAAGCGATGCCGAAGGTCCAGATCGTGCTCGGCGGAAAGGCGATCGCCCGAAGCGTGTCGGCGACGGGGGCAACGAAAGTCAGCCCCTCAGGGTCCACCACCAGCGCCATATCGTCGGCGAGGGCGCCGGTCACCAGCCAGGCGGCGGCCACGCCGATGCCCAGCATGAGGCCAGAGGCCAGCAGCCGCGGCGTGCGGAAGATGTCGCTTTTCGATAGCGCCCAGATGAGCAGCAAAGCTCCGCTGGCCACGGCGACCGCCGGGCGCGCATCGAAGCCCACGAGCCAGCTTACCAACGCCGCAAGATCCGCCTGGACGCCGCCCGGCATCGCGATGCTCTGGCTTTCGATGTAACCGAGCCGGAAGGATGCAAGCCCGCCGCGAAGCCCGGCGAGTGCCGCCACCGCGTATACAAGGATTGTGACGAAGCTGCGCAGATCGCCGCTCCCGAGCCGGACGAGCGAGCCGAAAGCGCAGGTGCCGACCAGTGCCATCCCGAAGCCGAACATGACACCGCCGAGGGAGATGCTGAGCCACGGGAGGCGGAGCGGCAGATAGCGGATCGTCTCAGGCCCAAGCGCTCCGCTGACAATCATGATCTGGGTGAGGAGAATGGCGATGGCCAGCGCGACTGCAAGGACCTTCAGCCGCCGGAAGTTGGCTGCCATGAATGCATCTTCGAGAGCGCCGAAGATGCAGAGCCTGGCGCGCCTCGCGGCATATCCGATTGCGCAGCCAATGGCGCCGCCGCACAAGGGAATGGCCCAAGCCGGTAACGGCTCCATCCGGACGTATCCTCGTTCCTTGCGCCTTTCCCGGCGCTTTTAGCTTTTGTTTCTGCCGATCCCGTCTCCGCGGCAAAAGATGTCGTAAATGACGGCAATGACCCGGTGAAGCTTATCGTCCGCGATGCTGTAATAGATGATCTTGCCGTCGCGGCGCGTCGTAACCAGGCCGTCGAGGCGCAGCCGCGCAAGCTGCTGCGAGACAGTCGGCTGACGCAGGGAGAGGATGCTCTCAAGCTCGGTGACGGAGCGCTCGCTCTCGGCAAGATAGCAGAGCAGCAGAAGGCGTGTCTCGTGCGCCAGGGCCTTGAGGAAATCGCTCGCATCGCGAGCCTTGCGAACCATCTTCTCAAGTTCCGGCGTGTTCTCGTCAAGCGAGCGCAGCTCCTCGACCAGCGTGTCGGGCAGAATTGCAGAGCGCTGTTTGTCCATCAGAATTCCCGTTCCGCCTCTCGTGCCATTTCTCGTTTGCCGCGCTGCATCCTGTGCAGAAGCTCTGTCAGCATCCCCCAGAACATCGCATCATTCGAATAGCCGACAATCCGCCCGACCTCGACATCTCGGTCCAGGAGGATGAATGTGGGCGTGTAGCGAACCGGCTCGCTGAAGACGTAGCGCATGCGGGAAAGCTGGTCGATTCCAACCCGGCGGAGCGGCGCGATCCGGCTTTCATCGGTTCTGCCATAAAGTGACCCGACCTCGATTTCCCATGCCCGGCAGTAGGGGCAGTCGGCGCGCATCACCGCCAGCAGCTCGGCGGCATTCGCCGCCTGAGACAGAGACGCAGCAGCCAGCCACGCCAGGGCGAGACCGCTGATTAGCCGCTTGATCAATATCGCGCGAGGAGGTCTTGTCATAGTATGAATATATACGAATATATAGACGGTTTGGAAGATCCTCGCCAGCCGGGAGCGTTTCGGAGGCCACATGCCACGGTTCCATCTTTCAAGGCGGAGCTTTCTCGCCGCATGCGCCGCAGCCCCGCTGGTCCCCATGACCGCCTTTGCTGAAGAGCCGCAACTCTCCGATGACGGCCTCTATCAACAGCCCTGGTTTTTGCAGAGCTTTCTCGATCTCAGGGACGATTTCCGCGCCACGCAAGCAAGCGGCAAGACCTTCGTTCTGCTTTGGGAATTGAAAGGTTGCCCCTATTGCAAGCTGCTTCACACCGAGAATTTTGCCAACCCGAAAATCGCCGCCTACGCCAAAGATAATTTCGATTTCCTGCAGCTCAATATCATCGGCTCCCGTCCGGTGACCGATTTCGACGGCGCCGAGCTGCCGGAAAAGGCGCTCGCGGAGCGCTATCAGGTCCAAGGAACGCCGACCCTGCAGTTTTTTACTGCAGGTGCGAGCGGTACCGCCGAGGAGATCGGGCGCACGCGATATTTGAAGCCCGCCGAGTTTCTCGGAATGCTGCGCTTCGTCCGCGAGAAGGGCTATGAGACGACGCCCTTCGATGCCTGGCTGCGCGCCAATCCGCAGACAATCTGATCCGGTCGAAGGCACGGCGCCACGAAACGCCGCGCCTGGATCTCCTTACTTATTGACCGGTGAGTCCTTCGCGAAAAGAAGCGCCACCACGTCCTTGATCTGCTCCTCGCTGAGGAATTTGTGATAGCCGAAGCGCGGCATCTGCGAGCAGGCCAGACCAGCCTGCGGATTATAGATCTTGGCGTAAGTGGCCTTGGCTTCAGCCGGGTCGAAATTGCGCGCCTTGCCGTAGCCGAGAAGGCTCGGACCCAGCGTGCCATAGCTCAGTTCGCTGGAGCTGATCTGATGACAGGCATAGCAATTGCCGCCGTTGACGGCGCCCGGCTTGTCGCTGAACCGGCCGCCGAATCCGCTCTGAGCAATCTTCTCGCCTTGTTTCCAGTCCCCCAGGACATTGCCGTCGGCAGGGTAGACGACAGTTGCCTTCTCGCGTGCGGCAATCTTTTCGGCGATATCGGCCGGCGGCGCGTTTCGATATTTCGAGCAGAGCTGCTGTGTCTCGTCCTGCTCAACACGTGATTTCCAGTCGTCGGGCAGTTTTTTCCAGGTCGCGGCGATATATTTCTCGACGACCGCTCCGTCCGCGGGCGTAATATCTCCGGCAAGCGCCGGTCCGGTCGCGAGGAGGCCGGTGAAGGAGATACAAGCAAGGATCGTGTTTTTCATCGTCGCCTCCCTTAGCGCTTGACCGATGGCGCGTTGATGACGCCGCCTTCACCCATTTTCGTCATATACATGATCAGCGCGGTGATGCCGTCCGATGCATAGTCGGGCGCGGGCATCCGCATCTGCCGAAAGCAGTCGTAAAGGCGATGCTGCATGGTGCGAGTTTCGCTTAGTGACACGCGGTAGGCGGGCCAGGTGGCAACTGACGTCCGCGCGGCCTCTGTTGGTTCCGAGAAATTCGGCAGGTCCTGGAGCCGGATGCGCTTTCCGTCGGCGCCGTGGCAGGTCGCGCAGGAGAAGTCCATGATCGATGAGCGGCGGTTGAACATGGCCGCGCCGACCGCCAGCATTTCTTTCTCCTTCGGGTGGGAAAGCTGCGGCTGGATCTTCATGCCGTTCGATTTGTTGGCAATGAAGGCGGCGAGGTCCTCCATATCGGAGGGTGCGCCGGCTTTTCCGAATCTTCGCTTGATAACGTCCGTGGTGTCGAGCCCCTGGACCTTTTCCATGCACCAAAGCAGCCGTTGTTCCAAATCCATGACGCGGTCGGCGTCGGCAAAATAGCGCGGCAATTTGGCATAGGCGCCTTTCAGCTCGCCCGGCCCTTCCCCGAGATCGCAGGTCTCGAAGCGAGACATTCTTGGTGCCGCGCGCTTGCTTCCAGAGCGCTTCGCCGCGGTCAACATTGAGGTAACCCGGATTGGCCGTCGGGTCGCTCAGCATTTCGCGATAACGTTGGATCTCTTTTTGGCTATCATCCTGTTGGGCCAAAGCAATTCCCGCCGCCGCGCTGATACCAGCGGCGCCGATTACGGCGAGCCGCAGCAGTCTTTTGATCATGTTTCCTCCCTCGCCCCGACCGGGCGGCTTCTGACGACGGAACTGTGTCCGCTCTGGCTCGCCGCTGATTTTGCTGCTCCGATTACGACTTCGGCACGAAATCGGATCCGAGACGGCGAACAGCTCTTTACATTCTCATAAATATATATGACGATGCAAGCTGTATAACGCGGGAGGGGGGTTTACCTCCCTAGAGGAAACGCTAAGGACAGGGCTGTCAAGTCATGATTAAAGCCGCGCTCACACGCCGGACAATCTTAGCTGGCGCTAGCCTCACGGCATTGGCGCTCGTTATTGCGCCCCATACCGCGCGCGCCGACGCGAAAGCGGTCGAAGACGAACTCAAGAAGCTGTTCGGCGGCAAGGCGATGGCCGAAGGCAAGGTCAAGCTCGATGTGCCGCAGATCGCGGAGAATGGGCTTGTGGTGCCGTTGAATATCGACGTCGAAAGCCCGATGACGGAGAAGGATTACGTCAAGAGCGTGCATGTCTTTGCTGACGGCAATCCGCTGCCGACAGTCATCACCTATCACTTCACGCCGGCAAGCGGCAAGGCGTCCGCCTCGAACCGCATCCGGCTCGCGAAGACGCAGACGATCATTGCCGTTGCCGAAATGTCCGACGGCAGCCTGCACATGGCGAAGGCCGATGTGAAGGTCACGATCGGCGGATGCGGCGGCTAGCGCCACGCACAAGAAATTCGGAACAAAGTGGTGATGAGGAGGAATTCATGGCAGCGACATCGAAGCCGCGTATCCGCGTACCGGCAGAAGCCAAGCCTGGCGAAATCATCGAGATCAAGACGCTGATCTCTCACGAGATGGAGAGCGGCCAGCGTAAGGATGCATCCGGCAAAACCATCCCTCGCAAGATCATCAACAAGTTCACCGCGAAATTTAACGGCAAAGAGGTATTCACCGCCGACTGGTTTCCGGCAATATCGGCCAATCCCTATCAGGCCTTCTTCTTCAAGGCGACCGAAAGTGGAAAGTTCGAGTTTGCCTGGGCTGATGACGACGGCTCGACCTATACGGCAACGTCGGATTTGAAGGTCGGCTGAACGCCGGAAGCGGCATTGTGAGAGCGCCCGGACCGGGCGCTCCAGCTAAGTCTTGGGACTTTCCCTGATGTTCAGCCGCCGTGAATTCCTGGCAGCCACGGCTGCGGCTTCCACGCTTCTTGCGGGCAGAGGCGGCTTGTCCTTGAGGCAGGCCTTGGCACAGGAAAAGCTGACGCAGGACATGCTGCTGCACGGCTCGCCGGTCGGCAGGCTGACGATCCTGCATCTGACGGATCTCCATGCCCAGCTCAAGCCGGTTTATTTCCGCGAACCGTCGATCAATATCGGCGTCGGCGAGGCCAGGAACAAGCCGCCGCATCTGACGGGAAGAGATTTCCTAAAAGCTTTTGGCATAAAGGCGGGCTCGGCGGACGCTTATGCTCTGACGTCGGATGACTTTGCGGCGCTCGCCAAGACCTATGGCCGCATGGGCGGTCTCGACCGGATCGCGACCGTCGTGAAGACGGTGCGCGGCGAGCGTGGGCCGGGCAATGTGCTGTTCCTCGACGGCGGCGACAGCTGGCAGGGAAGCTGGTCCTCGCTCAAGACAAGAGCCCAGGACATGATCGACCTCTTGGCCATCTTGAAGCCGGATGCGATGGTTGGACATTGGGAGTTTACCTATGGCGCGGAGCGCGTGCGCGAGGCGACCGACAAACTTCCGTGGCCGTTCCTTGCACAGAATATTCGCGACAAGGAATGGCAGGAGCCGGTGTTCAAGCCGGCGGCGACGTTCGACCGCGGCGGCGCGCACATCGCCGTGATCGGCCAGGCTTTTCCCTATACGCCGATCGCCAATCCGCGCTGGATGATGCCGAACTGGGAGTTCGGCATCCGCGAGGAAGAGCTGCAAAAACAAGTCGATGACGCGCGCGCGGGCGGTGCCGATCTCATTGTCCTACTTTCTCACAACGGCTTCGATGTCGACCGCAAGATGGCCTCCCGCCTCAAAGGCATCGACATCATCCTGACCGCGCATACGCATGATGCCCTGCCTCAGGCGGTAAAGGTCGGCGAAGCGCTGCTGATCGCCTCCGGCTCGCATGGCAAGTTCGTAGCGCGGCTCGATCTGGACATCAGGGACAAAAAGATCGCCGACTTCCGCTATACGCTGATCCCGGTGTTCTCCGATGTGATCGCGGCCGATGCCGAAATGGCGCTCGCAATCGGCAAAGCCCGCGCGCCCTTTGAAGCCGATCTCAAGCGCGTCGTCGGCCAGACGGAATCGCTGCTCTACCGCCGCGGCAATTTCAACGGAACGTTCGACGATCTGATCTGCCAGGCCATGCTTGCCGAGCGCGACGCCGAGATCGCTTTGTCGCCGGGCGTGCGCTGGGGCGCCAGCCTGCTTCCCGGTGATCCGATCACCTTCGAGGCCATCGCCAACGCGACCGCGATCACCTATCCGAATTGCTACCGGACCGAGATGACCGGGGCGTTCCTGAAGGACGTCTTGGAGGACATCGCCGACAATATCTTCAATGCCGACCCCTATTATCAGCAGGGCGGGGATATGGCTCGCGCCGGCGGGCTCGCCTATCGGATCGACGTCAATGCGCCGATGGGCAGCCGCATATCGGATATGACGCTCCTCAAGACCGGCAAGCCGCTCGATCCGGCGAAGAATTACGTCGTCTCCGGCTGGGCGAGCATCAATGAAGGCACGCAGGGCCCTCCGATCTGGGAGATCGTCGAGCGCCATGTCGCGAACCTCAAGACGGTGAGGATCGATGAAAATACCGCCGTGAAGATCGTCGGCGCATAGGACGGCAACAGGCGGCACCATTCCAGCACAACAGCAAACAAGGGCCGCCATTTCGGGAGATACGCCATGACCAACCAAACTCGCCGCGATGTCATGCGAGCCCTTGCCCTCGCCGGCGGATCGCTCGCGGCAGGCTCCGCATTTGCCGCACCGGCGATGCTCAAGCTCGATGATATCAAGAAGGAGGGGACCGTCGCCTGCCTCTATCATTGCGACTACAATGATGCCGCCCGCTTCAACCAGACGCTCAATAACATCTCGAACCATTATTCGGTCTATAGCGGCAATCCGTTCGATATCCAGCTCGTGCTTGTGGCGCATTCGGGAGCGGTCAGGTTTTTCCTGAAGGACCAGGAGAATACGCCGTGGAAGGATCAGCCTGTCCCGGAAGATGTCTTCACGCGCATGGAAAGCCTGTCAAAAAATGGGCTGCGCGCCTATCTCTGCGATATCACCTTTACGCGGCTGAAGCTCGACCGCGGCAAGATCCGACAGGCCGACTTTGTCGATATGGTCCCTTCAGGCGTGGCGACGGTTGCCGCGTTGCAGGCGAAGGGTTTTGCCTATTTGAAGGTCGGCTGACGAGCCCGCCGCACGGCCGCTAGGGGTGCGACCAGAGGGACGGGAAGCATGAAGCTCAATCGGCGCGCCGCCTGGAACCGAACGGCGGAGTGACGGCCACTAAACCGCATCGATGCGTCGACTTGTCGACATCCATGCATTCACGCATCAGTCGACCGCTCGCTGATCATCGCGGAGCACGACATAGATCGCCGGTATCACAAGCACCGTCAGCAGGGTCGATGAGGCGAGGCCGAACAGCAGCGAGATGGCGAGCCCCTGGAAAATCGGATCGGCGAGGATCACCGCCGCGCCGATCATGGCGGCAAGCGCGGTGAGAAGGATCGGCTTGAAGCGAATGGCCCCGGCTTCGAGCAGCGCCTGCCGAAGCGGGACACCCGCCGCGCGCCGGTCCTGAATGAAGTCGATCAGCAGGATCGAATTGCGCACGATGATGCCTGCAAGCGCGATGAAGCCGATCATCGAGGTCGCCGAGAACGGCGCGCCGAACAGCCAGTGGCCGATCATGATGCCGATCAGGGTCAGTGGAATCGGCGTCAGCACCACGAGCGGCAGCTTGAACGAGCCGAATTGCGCGACGACCAGGATGTAGATGCCAAGGAGAGCGACGGCGAACGCCGCGCCCATGTCGCGGAAGGTGACATAGGTCACCTCCCATTCGCCGTCCCAGAGCACGACAGGCTTCAACTCATCCTCCGGCTGCCCGTGCAGGCGGATTTCCGGCGTCCCCAGCTTGCCCCAATCCTTCTTATGGATGGCATCGGCGACGGCCATCATGCCGTAAAGCGGCGCCTCATAGGCACCGGCAAGCTCGCCCATCACCATCTCGGCATTGCGGCCATTGTGGCGGAAGATCGGGTAGGACGCCTGCTCCGACTTCAGGCTCACGACGTCGCCCAGTTCGACAATGCTGCGCTCGCCGGGCAGTGCGTTCGCAGGAACCGGCGTCGACAGCGCCCGCGCTGTGATGGCCAGCTCTTTCTTCGGAAGCTGCACGGCGATCTCGACCGGATGCCGTCCGCCGCCGCGATGCGAATAGCCGACGGCCACGCCCCCCAGATAAGCCTGGATCGTGTCATAGACGTCGCTCTCTTCGACCTTGTGATATTCGAGATTGTCCTGGTCGATGGAGACGCGCAGGCGCGGCGCCGGATTGCGGAAGCTGTCATCGTCATCGACGATGAAAGGCACGTCCTTGAAGATCTGGCGGACCTCGCGGGCGACGGCACGGCGTGTCTCGGCGTCGGGCCCGTAAATCTCGGCGAGCAATGTCGCGATGACAGGCGGTCCCGGCGGCACTTCGACGACCTTGACCGTTGTACCTTCCGGCGCGGCGAGGCCCTTCAGCCGCTTGCGAATATCGAGGGCGATCTGATGGCTCGTGCGGCTGCGCTCGCCTTTCGGCAGCAGATTGACCTGAAGATCGCCTTGTTGCGGCTCATCGCGCAGGTAGTAATGACGCACCAGGCCATTGAAATTGAACGGCGCGGCGGTGCCGACATAGGCCTGGATTGAAGAGAGCTCCTCAAGCCCCGACAGGCGCCTTGCCGCTTCCTGCAGCACGCGGTCCGTCGCTTCGAGCGAGGCGCCGCGGGGAAGATCGACGACCACCTGCAATTCCGATTTGTTGTCGAAAGGCAGCAGCTTCACGGTCACCGACTTCGTCGCGAACAGCACGAGCGACAAGAGCGTCGCGCCGCCGACCGCGAGGAGAAAGATCCACGCGCTTTTCCGCCGCGCCAAGATCGGCTTCGCGACAGCGATGTAGGCGCGTCCCAGAAGGCCGGTTTGGGAGCCGCCATCATCGGCCTCTCCGCCATGGCCCTTGACCTTGCCGAAACGGACCATCAGCCAGGGCGTGATGATCACGGCGACGAAGAAGGAAAGGATCATCGCCGCCGAGGCGTTCGCCGGAATTGGCGCCATATAGGGGCCCATCAGCCCGGAGACGAACAGCATCGGCAAGAGCGCCGCAACCACGGTGAGCGTCGCCACGATAGTCGGATTGCCGACTTCCGCGACGCCTTCGATGGCGGCCTGAATACGGCTTCGCCCGTCCTTCATCGCCCAGTGCCGGGCGATGTTCTCGATCACGACGATGGCGTCGTCGACGAGAATGCCGATGGAGAAAATGAGCGCGAACAGGCTGACGCGGTTGATGGTGTAGCCCATGAAATAAGAGGCGAACAGTGTAAGAAGAATCGTCGTCGGAATGACGATCAGCACCACCCCGCCTTCCCGCCAGCCGATGGCGATTGCAACCAGCAGCACGATCGACGCGGTCGCCAGCGCCAGATGGAACAGCAGCTCGTTCGCCTTTTCATTGGCGGTCTGGCCGTAATTCCGGGTGACGATCACATCGACATCGTTCGGGATTAGCGTGCCTTTCAATTCCGCGAGGCGCCCAGTGATAGCCTCGGAAATCTTGACGGCGTTCGCCCCTGCCCGCTTGGCAAGCGCGATCGTGACCGCCGGAACGCGCTCCAGAGTTCCATCCGGCATTTTGCGGAAATGCCAGGCCCGCTGCTCCAGCGGTTTCGCGCCAACAACGACATTGGCGACGTCGCGCACATAGACCGGGCGGCCATCGCGCGAGGAAATCAGCAGCAGCCCGACATCCGGAATGCCGTTCAGCGTCTGACCGGAGGCGACGGCGATGCTCTGATTGCCGTCGCGAATGCGGCCCGCGAGAAAGGAACGGTTCGCCTCGCGCACCTTGCCGACGAGCTGCGCCAGCGTGATGCCGTAGAGCGACAGCCGCTCGGCATCCGGCTCGATGCGGATCTGATCCGGCCGCCCGCCGGAAATGTAGGACAAGCCAATGTCTTGAATCTTGGCCATCTCGATCTGCAGATCTTCGGCGATGTGATAGAGGGCATTGTCGGGATAGCGCGCCGCCGCCTCCTTTTTCGGGGCGAGGGTCAGCGTTACGATGGCCACGTCGTCGATGCCGCGCCCGACGATCAGCGGTTCGGGAATGCCGATGGGGATGCGGTCGAGATTGGCGCGCACCTTCTCATGCACGCGCAGAATGGCGTCGTCCGCCTTGGTACCGACGAAGAAGCGCGCCGTGACCACTACCCGATCGTCCTCGGTGTTGGAATAGACATGCTCGACGCCGTTGATGGCTTTGACGATGGTTTCGAGCGGCTCGGTGACGAGCCGGACCGCGTCTTCCGCCTTGAGGCCGTCGGCCTTGACGAAAATGTCGACCATCGGCACGGAGATCTGCGGCTCCTCCTCGCGCGGTAGGGCGATTAGGGCGACGATCCCGACGGCGAAGGCCGCCAGCAGGATGAGCGGCGTCAGCGGCGAGCCGATGAAGGCGCGGGTAAGATTGCCGGAGACGCCCAGCTTGCGGTTGTCGCTCATGGGCGGACCAGACGGTCACCGCGTTTCAGACCAGAGAGGATCTCGACACTCGGCGGTGTGCCCTTGAGCGTGACGGGAAGGCCAGGCTGCACCACCACATCGAGCGGCGGGCCGTTGCCCTGCGCGACCTTCACATAGTCGAGGCCGTCCCGCTTGAAGAGATAATCGGAGGGAATGATGATGGTCTTGCGCGTGCCGGCCGAAATCCAGATCAAGGCGCGTTCGCCGACGAAATAATCGCCGAGTCCTGGCGCTTCCGCATCGGCGATGACGCGCCCGCCCTGCAATTCGGGGTAGACCTTTACGATCCGGCCCTCACCGACGATATTCTGACTGCCATTCGCTCCGCGCGCGCCGATGCGGACAGGGTCGCCCTTCTTCATGAAGCGGGCATGGCGTTCCGGCAGTTCGAGGCGAAGCAGATATTCATTCGCGGCGATCGTCGCAACGCTTTCGCCGGCCATCATCACGCTTCCCACCGTCACCGGCACATTGAGGACGCGGCCTGCCGCCGGAGCAAGAACCTGGCCTTCCTCGGCCTCGCGTTCGACAACGGACCGTTGGGCCTGCGCCGCCTTGAGGTCATTCGTGGCGCTATCGAAGGCAGTCTTGAGCTGATCGAGCCGCGCCTGTGCGACCACGCCGCGCTTGGCCAGCTCGGTGGCGCGGTCGAAATCCGCCCTGGCCGTCTCGACATGCAACTCCAGGGCCGCGATCTGTGCATCCGCCGCTTTAATGCGAAGCGCGATTTTCGGATCGACCACGACGGCCAAAACCTCGCCCGGCTGGACATGTGTGCCGGCATCGACTTTCAGCTCGGCAACCGTGCCGGGCGTTCGCACACGCGCCTCGACGCGGTCCTTGCTCTCCACTTTGGCAAACACCGATTTGAAGTCGTCGATCTCCTGCTCGGCGACGACGAACGGTCCGGCGTCAGGCTGGGCGTGGACGTAGGCCAACGCAAGAAGGCCGCACGGCATCAGAGCAAGGGACATGAAAAGTCCCCTCACGGCCTGGAGCAGGTTCAGCTTCATCTGCGGGGTGCTCGTTAATGATAAATCAGTCGGATTTCTCGGAATTGCCGTCCGCGTTTCGCCAGCACGTTATTTCGGGGACCTAAAAGATGCTTTGATCGACATCAACAGAGATTGGCGACCACGTGAGGACCGTCGCATTTCGGATCGGGTCCGCTCGCGGCACCTTGATGCATATCAAGGAAGGCTGGCGAAACATCTTAATATAGTAATATTATCAAAAAATACTCTGATGGCCCCTGCGCTTGGGTGAGCTTTTGCCTCGCTCCGCGCAAGGATCCGCCGCCGGGTCAATGAGCTGAGGAGGAGGAACGGCTATGACGCACGTGGTTGTATTGGGCGCCGGTATCGGCGGTGTTCCCATGGCTTTCGAGCTTCGGGACATGTTGCGGCGCAAGGACGAGATTACCGTGGTCTCGGAGTTGGACTGGTTTCATTTCGTGCCCTCCAATCCCTGGGTCACGGTAGGCTGGCGAAAGCCCAATGACATCAAGATCAATCTGCCCGAGGTCTTCGGACGCCGGAGGATCGGCCTCAAATCCTGCGGCGCCAAGCGTGTTCATCCCGCGCAGAATATCGTTGAACTCAATGACGGCAGCACGCTGCCCTATGACTATCTCGTCATTGCGACGGGCCCCGCGCTCGCCTTCGATGAGATCGAAGGGCTCGGCCCGGAGAGAAACACCATTTCCATCTGCCATGTCGATCACGCCGCTGTTGCGGCCGAACGCTGGGAGCGTTTCTGCAAAGACCCCGGTCCCATGGTGATCGGCGCGGTACAGGGCGCGTCCTGCTTCGGACCGGCCTATGAATTCGCCATGATCGCGGTGAACGAGCTCCGCCGCCGCAAAATCCGCAACCGGGTGCCGATCACCTTCGTAACCTCCGAGCCCTATATCGGCCATCTCGGCCTTGGCGGTGTCGGTGACACCAAGGGCATGCTGGAGTCGGCCTTCCGGGACCGCGACGTGAAATGGATCACCAACGCCAAGGTAGGCCGCTTTACGCCGGACGCCGTCGAGGTGACCGAACTCAATGAGGACGGAGAGGTCAAGCGCACCCATAATCTGCCATCAAAGCTCACCATGTTCATTCCGGGCTTCCGCGGCGCCGACTGCCTTAAAGGCGAAGACGGCAATTGGATTCCGGGACTCACCAATCCGCGCGGCTTCGTGACGATCGATAAATTCCAGCGCAATGCCACTCATAAGAACATTTTTAGCGTCGGCGTCTGCATTGCGATCCCGCCTTTTGAGCCTACCCCGGTGCCGGTAGGCGTGCCGAAGACCGGCTATATGATCGAGTCCATGGTGACGGCGGCGGCGCACAATATTCGTGACCTGATTGCCGGCAGGGAGCCAAGCACCGAGGCAACCTGGAACGCGGTCTGTCTTGCCGATTTCGGCGACACCGGACTGGCTTTGGTGGCCTTGCCGCAGATCCCGCCGCGCAATGTCAATTGGTCGAGCGAAGGCTATTGGGTTCACGCGGCCAAGGTTGCGTTCGAGAAATATTTCCTGCGCAAGGTGCGCCGCGGGTCGAGCGAGCCTGGCTACGAGCGCATCATCATGAAGGCGCTTGGGATCGCGAAGCTGCAGAAACCCGCGGCGTGAGCCGAGGCGCAGCCGCGCAGGATCTTGTCGCCCCCCACGACCGCAAACGTGATGACGAATCGGCGGCCGGTGAATCGCATCGCCGGCCGCCTAGTATCACCGGCTGGTTTCATGAAGCGATGTCGAGGACAACATTGCCAATGACGCCCCCAGCCTCAACCAGATCATGAGCCTCGGCAATATCAGAAAGAGGCAGGCGTTTCGCTATCGTGTGGATCAGCTGCCCTTTCTCCAGCAACGCCGTCAGCTCCTCAATTCCCGCAGCGCGATCGGCTTCGGAGATTTCATAGATAAGGAACAGCCGCAGCGTGATCGAATTTTGCATCAGCCACAGGCTGGGCAAGGTCGCCTCGCTTGCGGACATGCCATAGATCGCGATGGTCGCGTGCGGCCTGAGGATCGCGGGATAAAGCTTGGCATTGCCGCTGAGATCCAGCTCGATCACCGCATCCACGCCTTGGCCCTCGGTCAGCGCCTTAACGCGCGCGCCGACATCCTCCATCCGGTAATTGATGACCGCATCGGCGCCGGCCCCGCGTGCATGGACGGCTTTGGCGTCGTTGCTGACGGTCGTGATTACGCGCGCGCCGCGGAGCTTCGCCAGCTGAATCGCATAATGGGCGACCGCGCCAGCGCCGCCGGCAATGAGGACAATCTTCCCCGGTGTGATCGAAGCCAGGCGGACGGCCTGGACCGCGGTGAAGGCGGGGATGCCTAGACAGGCGCCCTCGGCATAGCCGACGCTATCGGGCAGACGCACGGCCTGCGCTGCAGGCAGAACGATATATTCCGCTGCCGTGCCAAGGGGACGCTTCCATTGCCCATTCCACACCCAGACGCGTTCTCCGACGCGATCGGGAACATTTGCACCGACCGCATCAATATCGCCGGCGCCGTCGCTATGCGGAATGATCAGCGGCGCCGTCAGGCCGCGGCCGAAGCCGCCGCGCCGGACCTTCCAGTCGGACGGATTGACGCCCGAGGTGCGCAGTTTCACCCGAACCTCGCCCGGTCCCGGATGCGGCGTTGGCTGCTCGCCAACCCGCAACACCTCGCGTGCCGGTCCCTGCTGCGAATAGAATGCGGCGCGCATGATCTTTCCCTCAAATCTTGTATTGCTCCGTCGCGTGACTGCCGTGGCGACCTGTCGCTGAATCGGGCTTCTGGTTCACACCGCATAAATGACGACGAACCGCGTCTTCCGCAAGAGAAAGGGCGGGGTGACGACGAACCGCCAGCCGGCCGGTTGCGTTTGTCAGCCCTCGATCCGAATATGCCTCATCCAAGTCAATGTCTCAGGGGCCGATATCCGGTTTGACCCACGTCAACGACGACGCGCAGCTAAGGTATATGGTTAAGGAATTCTGCTGTATTCTTTACGTGGGCAGCTGAGCGAGGGGCGCGACTCTGATGTCAAAACGCATCATCCTGCTGGCAATTGCGGTCGCGATCGGCGCCGGCCTTGTTGTCGGCGCGTGGGGCATGTTCCTTCAACCTGTCAAGGTCGAGGCCGCAGGCGTTCAACAGAACGTCGCGGTTCAGGTCTTCGGTCTCGGCACGGTCGAGGCGCGCGTCACCTCCAAGGTCGGCTTCAAGGTTTCGGGCGTGCTCGTTGACCTTCGCGCCGACGTCGGTGATCGCGTGCCAAAGGGCGCCGTGCTCGCCCGTCTCGACGACCGCGAACAGAGCGCACAGCTTGCCAGGGCGAAAGCGGGCGTCGAGCAGAGTGAAGCCAATCTTCAAAGAGCCAAAGCAAGCGTCGACAAGGCGCAAGCGAACTACGCCAATACCAAGAGCATCAGCGAGCGCCGGCAGACGCTGCTACAGAACAACAACACCTCGCTCGAAACGGCACAGACGGCGCAGGCGGCCCAAGACGCTGCGCTTGGGGACCTGAATTTGGCGAACAGCGATGTTCTTGTGGCCGAGGCCAACATTAGTGACGCCAAAGCGCAGCAGCAGCAGCAATCGGCCTTATTGGATTTTCACACGCTCATGGCGCCCTATGACGCCATGGTGACGGCGCGGCTGAAGGAGCTCGGTTCAGCCCTCGGCGCAGGCGAGCCGGTGTTCACGTTGATCGATCCGAAGACGATCTGGGTGCTCGCCTATATCGATGAGAGCAAAGCCGGTGAGATCAAGGTCGGCGAGCCGGCCGAGATCGTTCTGCGATCCCATCCAAACCAACGCCTGCAGGGGCGGATCGCACGCATTGAGCCCGAGAGCGACCGTGTCAATGAAGAGCGACGGGTTGAGGTCACGTTTGACGAGATCCCAGCCTATGCCAGTCTCGGCGAGCAGGCTGAAGTCTACATTACAACCGTCCGGCTGCCGCAGGCTTTGCTGGTCCCGGAAGCGGCGATCAGCGGCCTGGGCAAAGATCATGGAACTGTGTGGACCGTGGAAGACGGTGCTCTGCAGCAACGCCAGGTGACGCTCGGTCACCGGCTGCTCGACGGCCGCTATGAAATTACCAGCGGCGTGCCGGAGAAGGCGGTAGTGGTCATGCAATCGCGCAGCGGATGCGGATCGGCCGCACCGCCGAGGTCTCGGGGAAGACCGCGAGCAAGACCGCCGAAGGGCCAAGCCAATGAATCTGGCCTACCGGGACATCAAGCACAATCTTCTACGCTTCGTGCTGACCAATTTCGGATTGAGCCTGCTGCTCGGCATCGTGATCATGATCACCGGCGTCTATGGCGGCCTGATCGACGACGCGCTGCGGCAGGCTCGCGCAGCGAATGCCGACCTCTGGGTGGTCGAGGCCGGTACGAATGGGCCGTTTGCCGAGTCATCGCGCATTCCGGGCGACACGCGCGAGCTGGTCAGCCGGGTCTATGGCGTGGAGCGCGCCGGCGCGGTCACTTATCAATCGGTGCAGACCGAGCTGAACGGCAAGCCGCTTCGCCTGTTTCTGATTGGGTTCGAGCCCGGACGGCCGGGCGGCCCCCGCAAACTCATCGCCGGGCGCGACCTTCTGCGCAGCCACTACGAAATGATCGTCGACCGCTCGGCACGCCTTACACTGGGTCAGGAAGTGCCGCTGGGAACTCATGATCACAAATTCACCGTGGTCGGCCTGATGCGCAACGAGGTGACATCATCCGGCGATCCGGTCGGCTATATCACCCTGCGCGATGCGCAGGCGCTGCAATTCGAACTTGCGCCTCCGGCCGAGCGGCGCGAAGTCGCGCGCGGCGGGACGGCGGAAGGCAGCGACCAGATCAACGCGGTCATCGCCAAGGTGTCGCCCTACGTCCCGATCAATGAAGTCGCCGGAGCGCTGTCGCGCTGGAAACATCTCACCACGCTTACCCAGGCGCAGCAGGAGACCCTGCTCAGCAAATTCGTCATCGAGAAAGCCCGCAGCCAGCAGATGATGATCATGGTGCTGCTGGTGATCGTCTCGGCGGTGATCATCGCCCTGATCATCTACACGCTGACCATGGACAAGGTGCGATCGATCGCCACCCTCAAATTCGTCGGCGCACCGGACCGGACCATCATCGGCCTCATTGTCCAGCAGGCGCTGTCGATGGGATTGTTCGGCTATTTTACCGGGCTCGCGCTGGTGCTGATCTTCCAGCCTTACTTTCCGCGCCGCCTTGTGCTCGACCCAACAAGCGTCGCCATCGTATTCGCCATCACCATCGCGGTTTGCCTTGCGGCCAGCACGCTCGGTATCCGGCTCGCGCTCAAAGTAGATCCGGCGGAAGCGCTGGCGTCGTCAGGATAGGACCATGGCCGAGACAAACAGACAGCCGGTCGTGCGCGTCGAGCATCTCTCCAAGCACTTCGGCAAGGGTACGGCGCGGGTCGATGCGCTCATCGACATCAACATGGAGGTCTATCCGGGCAAGGTCGTCGGGCTGATGGGGCCGAGCGGCTCGGGCAAGACCACGCTTCTCAACTGCATCGCCTGCATTCTGGAGCCGAGCGGCGGCCGGCTCACGCTCGACGGCGAGGTCGTCTATGACGATCACTGGCTCAAGGCCGATTTACGCCGCCTGCGGCTCGACAAGGTCGGCTTCATCTTCCAATTCCCCAATCTGCTGCCGTTTCTCGACGGCACCGACAATGTTGCCGTGGTGCTCGATCTCGCCGGGTTCAGTTCGTCGGCCGCACGCGCTCACGCCGTCGAGCTGCTCAACTATCTCGATGTCGGGCACCGCAAGCATGCAATGCCCGCACAGCTCTCGGGCGGTGAGGCGCAGCGCGTTGCGATTGCGCGCGCGCTCGCCAACCGGCCGCGTATCATTCTTGCCGATGAGCCGACGGCGCCGCTCGACACCCAGCGCGGCCGGATCGTGATGGATCTGTTGCGCCGGATCGCCGTCGATCAAAGCGCCGCGATCATCGTGGTAACCCACGATGAAATGATCCTCGATCGTTTCGACCATATTTTCCGACTCCGCGACGGTCGGCTCGAGACCGAAAAGCCGGTTGGCAATCTGCACAGCTCCATGATGGTGGGCGCACCTGCCGCAGGCGACCGTGGCTGAACCCAGATTGACACTACAACCGCTAATGGCGAAAGTATCTATCCGGCTGGAGCGAGGGCGGAGGGTGACGACGAACCGCCAGCTTGCCGAATGTGCCTGTCAGCCTTCAATTGGAAAATGCATCACTGAAGCCAATGCCGCGCCCGTCGGATCAGTGCTCTGTGGACGCTCTGATGCGCCGCGATCGGCGGCGTATTCGCCCGGCAGCGCCCTTTCCTCGCAAACGGCCGCAGGGCCTCATCGAGCTGCTGCTGACGCTCAATCGAAATCCCCTGGAAGCCTGGACAGAGCGGCATTTTGAGGAAGACATCGTCTCAGGCGAAAGCCCGCTCGGGCGATTCGCCATCGTCAACGAGCCCGAGGCCATTCGGACCGTTCTCACCGACGCCGAACGCTTTCCCAAGGACAGGCTGCAAAAGCTGCTGCTCAAGCCGGCGCTGGGCAACGGCCTGCTGACGACGGAAGGCGAGTCCTGGCGGCTGCAGCGGCGCCAATTTGCTTCCTCCTTCACGCCGCGGAAGATCGCCTCATATCTGCCCGCCATGCAGGCCGAGGCCCACGCACTCATTGCGCGCTGGCGCCGCTTTCGCCAAGGCCAGCCGCTCGATGTCGCCGAAGAGATGGCGCGCACCATGCTGAACATGCTTGCACGCACGCTGTTCCCTGGCGGCCTCGGCCGCTCGCCGGCGGAGTTCAGAGAGGCCGCGACGCGCTATTTCGAGACGCAGGGCCGGGTCGATCCTCTCGACCTGGTGGGCGCTCCCGATTGGCTTCCCCGGATCGGCCAATTCTTGTCGCGTCCGGCGCTCGAATTTTTTCCGAAGGTCGTCGATGCGATCCTGCGCGACTACGGGCAGCATGGCGATGCCGCGAAAGACGGCGGCCTGGTCAGTCAGTTTATCGGAGCGGGCAACGGCTCCGGCGCGACGCTGGACCACGCAGACATCGCCGCCAATGTGATCACCTTTATCGGCGCAGGCTTCGAGACGCCGGCGAATGCGCTGAGCTGGGCTCTCTACCTGCTTGTCGCTCGACGAGGATTGGCGGCGCAAGGTCGAGCACGAAGCAGACCGCCTCCTCGCCGATGAGGCTTGGCCTGCTGCCGGCATCGAAGCCTTCGCGGCTGCGCGGGCCCTGATCGAGGAAGCGATGCGGCTTTATCCACCGGTCGCGATCATGACACGGCGCGCGGCGCAAGACTGCGTGCTTGCCGGTCGGGATATTCGGTGCGATTCGACGATCATCATCTCGCCTTGGATCATCCATCGTCACCGGCGCCGCTGGACCGATCCCGACGACTTCGATCCGTCAAGATTTCGCGCCGGAGCGCCGCTCCGAGATCAACCGCTATGCCTATCTGCCATTTGGGGTTGGGCCGCGAGTTTGCATCGGCTCCGCTTTTGCCATGCAGCAAATGACCGTGACCCTGGCCACCATCGCGCGGCATTTCCGGCTGGATCTGCTCCCAACGCATCGCGTCGTGCCGGTTCACCGCGTCACGCTGCGGCCGGAGGGCGGCATGATCATGACGATAACGCAAAGATAGGATCATGCGCATTGACGGCGGCCCCGCCGCATCCGCACGAGATGCAGTAAAGACCGGCGCTCTGCGGCTCACGCCGGGCTGCGCTTGTCACCCATCCGATTTTTCGGGCTCCGGCATTCGGTAACCACCATCCGCTTATCGACCGGCCGTCAAGCCGCCGTCCTTGATCTTATTGACGCCTTGGGATGGCATGAAAGGGGTGCGGTCTTCGAGCCGGGCTTGCCGGATCGCGGCGTCCTCGAGCGCTTTCACGATCCGGCTTATCTGGATGCCTTCGAGCGGGCGGTGACGGCGAATCTCGCCAGCCCCGAGGATCGGCGCGACTTCAATCTCGGCACGATGGAGTGCCCGATCTTTCCCGGTCTGTGGGACCGCGCGCGGGCAACAGTCGGCGGATCGATTCTCGCCGCGCAGCTTGCGCAGGGCGGCTACGTCGTATTCCATCCGGGCGGCGGCACCCATCACGGCCGTGCGAATCGGGCATCGGGATTTTGCTATCTCAACGACCCTGTCTTTGCCATCCAGACGCTGCTCGATGCCGGAACTGACCGCGGGTCGTCTATGTCGATTTCGACGCCCATCACGGAGACGGCGTGCAGGATCTGCTGTCTGAAGACGAGCGCGTGACGTTCATATCCGATCCATGAAGAGGGGCGCTGGCCCGGCAGTGGACGAGCTCGGCGATCGCCTGGGCGGCCGCGCTTTCAACATCATGGTTCCGCGCGGGCTGAATGACAGCGAATTCGAGCACCTGGTCGATAGGGTCGTTCTACCGGTGATCGATCGTCAGAGGCCGGGAGGGATGGTCATGACCCTCGGCGCCGACGCGCTGCAGGGTGATCCGCTGTCCGCGATGATGCTGTCGAACGGTGCGCTTTGGCGCGCCGCCGAGGCCTGCATTGCCCGCACCGATCACGCGGTCATTCTCGGTGGCGGCGGCTATAATCCCTGGACGACAACCCGCCTTTGGGCGGGACTTTGGGGGCGCCTCTGCGGGAATGAGCTACCGAACATCCTGCCGGAGCAAGCACGATTGATTCTTGAAGGGCTTGAATGTGATTTGATCGACCCGGAGGAACGCGAAGCGCGGTGGCTGACGACGATATGCGACGGTCCAAACCCCGGACCCGTCCGCCCGGTCATCGCGGCAATCGTCCGGCAGCTGATGCCGGAAGAACTGTGGCCATGTTAATGGCTGCGACCGCAACGCCTCACTTGCGAGATCAGGTACAGCCGGCAAAACCCTCGGCCGCCATCTTGGCTTCGTATGGCGCGGTGACCGCTGCTCCTGGAACCAGACCCGGCTTGACCGCCGCCCAATCGGCAGGCTTCAGAATCACGAACCATCCCTTGTCATAAGGGTCCTGATTGGCCAGCGAGGGGCTTGCGACCAGATCATCATTGATCTTGACGATTTCGCCGGCGGCGCTGCTCTTGGCGGGACCGACCCATTTGCCGCTTTCCACCGTCGCGCAGGACTTGCCGGCCTCGACCGACCGGCCGACTTTTTTCGGCGTAAAGGCGACGAGCTGGCCGGCCATCGCCGTGGCCACGGTGGTCATGCCGAGCTTGACGGTGCCGTCGCCCATTTCGCGGAACCAAATGTGATTGTCGACGTCGTAAAGCAGATCGTCAGGAAGGTTACAGCCTTTTACTGTCGGCATGTGCAGTTCCCCAGCTATCGAGATTGTCGACGTTATAGTCATTGGCCGCCCGCGCGCAAGGGCCGAGAGGAACAGCAGAACTCGCCGAGCCCGGCAACTTGCATTTTTCCGGACACAAATAAACAGAGATGTTTGGCGACCATGGCGGCAAGACGAACACGCTTGCCGGTATCAGGATGGCTCGGATCGAGCGTTATCAGATTGTAGTGGTAGGCGAGTTCGCGGACGGTCTCACGACAGGCGTTGAACGAGGGGTCGCCGCGCGCGCCCTGACGATGCAGCGCAATGAGCCGGAAGCCTTCCCTTTCCTCCTGCACCGGGGCCTCGCCGCGAGCCCTTAGCCAATGTTCCAGCACTTCCTCGCCCAGCGCGATGAGCTCGCGCGCTGCTTCACCGGCAGAATCGGGGCTTGCGGCCAGCGCGTCGATACGGGCCTCGATCGCATCGAAGCCGTAGGTCCTTGCCGCGCCATCGGCCGGCGCTTCTGCGCCAATGATCACCGTCATAGGGGCCTCGCAACAGCGCCATTCGCGACGTCATCCCGTGCGCGACGCACCATCTGCGACGCTGCATCGCGCACGGGATGACGTCCGTGTGTTTCCATCTCAGCCGGTCACGCTTTAGCTCTGAAGCTGTTTTTCCAGAATCAACTCCATGCCGTCCGAGATATTTTCCTGGATGCCGAGCTTCCTTGGCTTGACGCCGAGCGCCAATCCGAGAAGCTGGGTGAAATACATGACCTTAACCGTGGTCTTGATGCCGAATCGTTTTTCGGCGCGCACCTGATGCATTTCGAGGCCGGTATGGCAGGTCGGACATTCCGTGGCGATCACCTCGGCGCCGCAAGCCTCGGCCGCCTGCAGGATGTTCAGGACGAGCTTAGTCGACGTATCACTGTCGGAAAGCGTATGGGCGCCGCCGCAGCACGCCGTCTTGAGCGGGAACTCAACATTTTCAGCGCCTGCCGCGGCCAGCAAATCGTCCATGAAATGCGGATTCGACGTGCTCTCCGAACCCGGACCTTTGTCCTTCTCGGGAAAAATGTGGCGCGGGCGCGTATACATGCAGCCATAGTAATTGGCGATCTTGAGACCAGCCAGCTTGCCCCTGGTCCGCTCCTTGAGGCCGTCCTCGCCGATCGCCTCCTTGATCCAGTCGAGCGCGTGGATGGTCTTGGTCTGACCGGGCTCTACGGTCTTATGTCCGGCTTTGGCTGAAAGCCTGTCGACGACGGCCTTCAACTCCGGGTCGTGGGCGAGGTCGTATTCGGCCTTTTTCAGATTGTGATAGCAGCCATTGCAGGGCGCCATGACCACGTCCATGCCATCGAGGTGGACAGCGTTGGAAAGCACGCGGGCAGAAAGATAGGTCTGGATCTTGGGGTCGATGTTTTTCACCTCCATCGCCCCGCAGCAGTTCCAGTTCGAGACCTCCTTGAGCTTCAGCCCGAGTTCGCCGGCAACCGCCTTGGTCGAGCGGTTATAGGCATGGCCCGTGCCTTCAAGGGCGCAGCCGGGATAATAGCCAACGACTTGGTAGGTCTTCGGTTTGCTTTTGTCAGCCATTTCGGCGTTGTCCTCTTCCTTGGCGCCGGCAGCGTCGCACCGGTCGGCCGGTATTCAATGGCTATGATCGACCGGGCCGGCCTGGCCGTTGTGGCGCGGCCCCGGACCGTTGAGGCCGAGCGCCTTGCGGTGCTGCGCGTCCTGCTCCTGAATGTAGTCCTCAATCGCCATGCGCGCCTTACGCCAGCGGCGTGTCCTCGGCTTGAAGACATTGGCGAGGGCCATCTTGATCCCCCACATGACCGGCAGTTTCGCGGCGACCCGCCGCGCGATCGCAAGCAGCCAATCCTGCATCAGCGGCTGTTTCGTGCGCTTGAAGAAGTGCCTGAGAACTTCGGTGTCCTCGATCTTGCCGCGCTCGATGACCTGTTCGGAGAACACCTCGTCGAACACCGTCGACGGCGATTTCTCCGTGTGCCCCTTAAGCTCCAGCCAATGCGCGGTTGCCTTCATGACGCCTTCGGGTACGACGTCACGCGGGCAGGCATAGGTGCATTTATTGCACGACACGCACATCCAGATGATGTCCTTGTCGCGCAAAAGCTCCTCTTCCATGCCGGTGCGGATGAGGTAGATCCAGTATCGCGGATTGAAGCGCGGCTCGATCGCGTTGACGGTGCAGGAGTTGGTGCATGAGCCGCATTGCCAGCAGCGATGAATGTTTTCGCCGCCGGGGAGTGCGGCGATTTCCTCCTCCAACTGCTCATTATAATCGGTGACGACGCGCGACTCGATGAAGGTCGACCAATGCCCGGAGACATCGACGCCCTCGATCGTGAGATTGTCGTGGGTCTTGAGATTTTCCGGCCGGATCAGTGACTTCTCGTGGATGGGCATCGGGGCGTCCTCAATTCAATTTCCGGATCGCATCGACGCGCTCCGCCGTGCCATCGATCGTTTTGCGCGTTGTTCCTGGCGATCCTGGCATCGACCCCGAGAATCCGCCGCGTATGCTCCAGCGGGTCGCTCTCCGAGGCGAAATCCGTCTTCAGATAGGCGCCGCCCTGAGCGTTGATGTAGTCGGCATAGACCTGGCCGAGCAGAAGATCGATATACCAGAGCACGTCGCGGAAGACGCCATTGTCGGCGAGGAACTGCGACAGCTCTTCCCGCAAAACCAGAAACGTCTCGTGGGTGTCGGAACGGCGATGACCATGCGGTCGACATCCTCGCCGTGCCAGATCTCGCGCAGCGCGCCCGTATTGGCTTTCGCGTCCCAGACCCAGCGCGTCATCAGCGGATAATGCTCAGGATACAGATTGTGCAGGATCTCCGCCGCCAGATCGCGAACAAAGCGGCGCTCCCTGCCCTCGCCGAAGCTCTTGCGGAAGCGCAGGAGACGGGCATCCGCCGTGCCCGGCATATCCGCATCAGCGATCAGGTCGGCGATCCCGGCTCGCACACGAGGCCAGCCTTCCGCATCGAGCAAGCGCCCGATGCGCCGCCGCGCCGTCGCCATCAGCACGCACATGTTCTCGAAGGCCATTCGGTCGAGAGCGGCCAGGCGTCCGTCCGCCAGCCGCTCCTGAAGCAGCTGCGATTTCAGCTTCAGGGCCTCGGCGAAGGCTTCAATGCCGCCAATCGGCTCCGACGCTTTGACCAGCGTCTCAAAGGCCGCGCGCAGCTTCGGCCCCGACAGATCGAGGACCGGCCTTTTGCCGCCGGGCTCGCCGCCGGGATATGGCGCAACCCTACCCATTGCCGCAAGCTGCCTCATTCCGCTGCCTGATGGACGACGCCACGCGACGCCGCCAGCGCCGCGATCGCCGCCGCATTCGCCTGGGCGATCGAATCGTCAATCGTCTCCGGACCCGTGGCTGCGCCCGCGACGAACACGCCCGGACGGCTGGTCTCGCCCATGGTGCCGTAGGCCGGCTCGCGCTTGATATAGCCATGCCGGTGCAGATCGACGCCGAATACCGCCGAGATCGTCATGTTATCGACATTCGGGTCCATGCCGATCGCATGAACGACCATGTCGAAAGGAATCGTGATCGGCCGCTTTACCAGCGTGTCCTCGCCTTTGACAATCAATTGCTTGCCGTCCGACGTCACCTCGGCGATGCGCGCCTTGATGTATTTGACTTTGAACTCCTCCTGGCTCTTCCAGTAGTAGTCCGTCTCCAGCAGCCCATAGGTGCGGATGTCCATGTAGTAGATATAGACATGGGCGTCGGGCAGCTCCTCGCGGATCTCCATCGCAAGGTTCGCCGACACCGTGCAGCAGATCTTGGAGCACCATTCGCGGCCGATCTGACGGTCGCGGCTGCCGACACACAGGAGGATCGCAACCCGCTTCGGCTTGCGGCCATCCGAGGGACAGCGCACGCCCTTACCCGAAGAGAACATCTGCTCGACCTGCGTGGTCGTGACCACGTCCGGAAAGGTTCCGAAGCCCCATTCCGGCTTGTTGATCGAGTCGAAATGGGTGAACCCCGTCGCAAGGATCGCCGCGCTGCAGTCGAGGCTCGTCCCGTCGCTGAGCTGCGCCCGGAAGTCGCCGGGCGACCCGGCGAAACTCTTTACCGCCGTATTGAGCTTGCGCGTGACCAGGCCGTCGGTCTCAACGCGCCTGACCATGCCGCCGATCGCGTCCTTGGCCCAAAGGCCGGACGGCACAAGCTTAGCGTAGCCTGACAGGATCGGCGCGCCGCCCAATCGATCCATCTTCTCGACCAGCGCGCTCGGCTGACCAACGGTCGACAAGGCATGCGCGGCAGCCAGACCGGCCGGGCCGCCGCCGACGATGAGAATGGGTTTGGTCAAGTTGCGTTCCTCGCTTTTAATAAGGGGGACCTCCCGCTCGCCGTCCCGGCAGGGGCAGCCGATTTGAGAGGTCCGTTATTCTTTTTATTCCGGCGGCGGATGAAAGCGTCAGCGCTTGCGATTCTCGTTAAGAACCGATAAGCGCGGCTCCCTCCGGCTCACGCCGCTGGCGGCGGCGGGACGACCTCACGTTTGACCGGCTTGAAGCCCGGCCCCGAGGTGATGCGCAGACGCGGATCGTAAAGCTGGTCTGCCGCACCCGTCTGGATCTTTTTCAGGTAGTCCTCGAAGTCCGCCTTCTTGGCTTTCCAATCGATGCCGAGCTTTTCGAGCAGCGTCTCGATCGGGCTCGCATGCCAATGCGTCTGCACGATCCGGTAGGGTCCGCTCCGCACACCAGCGCCGCGAACTGACAGTCCGCCATCACCGGAAGCTCATAAGCCTTGCCGGCCGCCCTGCTGATCCACTGGTTCTTGTCGAGCGTCGTAATGCAACCGGTATCGTGGCCGATCATGACGTCGGACTGAGCTTCCTCCACGGCCACCTTGATCTTGCGGTCGATCGCGAAGGAGCGGGTGAACTCGCGCTCGGAAATGATGTGGCGGAAGCCGAAGCCGCAACAGTCGTACCAGGTCTTGTAGTCGATCACATTGGTGCCCAGCGCCTGCATGACGCCGGTCGACACGGCGACGCGATTGCCTTCCAGAATGTCGTCATCATAGATCGCGTCCTCCGGCACCATCTTATAGACGTGGCAGGCCGGATGGATCGTCGCGCGGATGTTAGACGCATCGACGACTTGATGCTTCTTGATCTCGTGACGCATGACGTGCACCCACTCGGAGTAATGCACGACCTCCTCGGGGATCAGCAGCTTGCCATCGACAAGGCGGCCGAGCTTGCCGAGGATCTTCGTCACGCTTTCCCGCAGCCTGGCGGAATGGATCAGATAGCCGCGCACTTCCTTGTAGTTGCCGAAAGAGGTGCCGCAGTGAACGAGCGGATAGTAGTAGCCCTCCGGCAGACCTTGCGCCTTGGCGGCGACATAGGCCTGATGGAAGTTGCGCAGGAACACGGCGGCAAGGCTTTCGATATTGCCGATGCCGGAGCCATGATAGTTCCAGGCGGTGCAGGAGGTCTGGTCGGTCTCATCCAGATAGCGGATGCCCATCTTGTTCATCAGCCAGAGCAGCGAGACCGGATAGCCGGGGATGTTGCCGCACTGGCCGCAGCTCTTGTGGTGCCAGAGCTGTGTGGTGGGGATGCGCTTGGTCCAGCCGTAGAGCGTCTTCGCCTCGACGGGTTCATGCTGTTCCGTGATGCGATGGACCTTGATCTGGCCATCCTTTTCGAGCTGCCACATCGCGTCGCGAACATCCTCGACGCGATCCTTGTTGGTCAGCATCGATCGCTTGTCGATCTTCTGCTCGACCCAGGCGGTCGCGATCGCGGCCTCGCCCGCGGAAAGGTTGGCCGGCTTCCATTCGGAGCCATGACCGGTGAAACGTTCGCCGTCCTGAGGTCCGCGCTCATTCGTCATCGTCGTCCTCCTGTTCGTCCTGGAAGTCTTTCCAGTCCGCGCGTTTCTCATCCATGATGTCGGTGATCACATCGAACAGATTCTCGTCGATGCCTTCGAGCTGATCGAGGACGCCGGTCATCTCCCAGATCGTATAGAGCTCGACCGAGGTCTTGAGATTGACCTCCCAGGCCGTTTCGGTGGTGTTGAGCGTCGCCATCGGGACCGCTTTGCGCAGCAATTTCAGCGGTGCATCGACCTTCGATATGTTCGGGCCCCAGTCGGCAAATTGCTGCGGATTGATCATGTCGGGGGCGAGCTGATTGCCGGTCGAGATCAGCTTCAGCATGACGCGGCTGAAGGGGCGCAGCACGTCCTTGGCCGACTGCATCTGATGCTTGATCGCCACCTCGCGCATCAGCATGACGAGGCCGCCGGGCGAGTTCCCGAACGGGCAGCGCGCCGCGCAGGTGTAGCACTGCGCGCAGGACCAGATTTTTTCCTGCATCGCATCGTAGATGCCTTCGAGATTCTCGGTCCAAAGCAGCTGGACGATCTCGCGGGGCGAAAAATCATAGTAGTGCGCGGCGGGGCAGGTCGCGGTGCAGATGCCGCAATTAAGGCAGCCGTTCAGCTCGTGATCGAAGCGCAGATCATCCTGGATATCGGCGAAAATAGCTTCAAGCTTGGCGCGCGGCACCTGCGGCGTTGTCGCTGACCGGGTCGCCGATAAAATCCTGGACGCGGGTGGTGGTGCCGTCTGTCATTCCTGCCATTCCTCATCTCTTGCGAGATTTCAATAAGTCAGGACCTTGCAGTCGCCTTCCATCACCTCTTCGATGAGATAGGCGCCCCCCACGATGCCCGAACATTCGGGGATCAGGTCCGCCTCCTTCATGTCGAAAAGATCCAAATTAGGGGAGCAGCACAGGAATTTCACCCCGGCGCCATGGGCGTCCTTAATGAAATCGTAAACGCTCTTCGGGCTGCCGGCCTTTACGACGAGCTTCTCCGCCTCGCCCTTCTTCATGAGACGCCCGGCGGTCGCCGTGCAAACCACCTCGACCTCGTAATCCATCGCTGCCGCAACCGAAGCCTGGAAGAATGGCGCACCCAGCTCCTCGCCATTGCGGGGATCGGTGTTCGCCATCACGATGAGCAGCTTTTTTGGCACGTCCGCATTCCTCCAGGGGCAGGCGTTTTGTTGCACCCCCGCCATATTTTCGGTTCTTGACCTACTAACCTAACGCTCAATTCAACGATCTTCAAGAAATATCTGCATGTTTGAATGTAATAGTCGTTCCGGTTCCGGCGATTACCGAGGCTCTCCCCTCCGCAAGCCCATTGGTTACGGAATTGCCGGCATCCAGCCTGCCGCCCGGACCAGACCGGTCATGATGGGCACAAGGGCATCTTCGATCGGACCTATGAGGCGCGTCAGGGCATCGAGCGCGGGCCCCGGATCGGCGGGGCTCTCGTCGAATTCCATGATCAGATCCTCCACCATCGCCCGCCGCAGCCCCGGATGGCCCGTGAAGCCGAAGGCACTGCTGCCGATCTGAAAAATGGCGACGCGGTCGCGCGCGTCCGTGGCGATGATCTGGGCGTAGTCAGGCGGCTCCGGACGCCCCCGCATGTAAATCACATTGGGAAAACGCGCCGGGAGCAGGCCGCCCAGCGCGTCCTCGCGCGTTCGCACCGCCTCACCGACCTCGAATGTCAGCGGCCCCTCGGCGGCCGCGCCATCCGCGCCAAGGCTCAGGATCTGACTGCCGAGCCCGAAACCGATGATCGGCTTGTCGAGCATGAGGCAGGCGCGGGCGAGGCGAATTTCGGCGTCGAGCGTCGGCAACAGCCAGTCCTTCCCCGCCGCTCCCCAAGGACCGCCGCTAAGCAGGATGAGACCATCGCCGAGCGTCTCCACCTCGGGAAGCCCGCCACCGGTCGCGAAGGGTCGGAAATAGCTGAAACGGATGCCGCGCCCTTCGAGATGGTCTTCGATATGCCCAAGCCACTCGGAGTGGGTGTGCTGAACGACCGAGACGTGCTTCATATGCGCCATTATGCCGCCGCTTCGTAAATTGCATCCTCGATCACGCGCCTGAACTCGGCCGGCGCGATGGTGAGGAGATCCGGTTTCGTGCGCGCGAAGAAGGCATCGACCGCCGCGCCCGCCTCCGCAAGCGGAACCCCGCGCAGAAAGGCTTCAAGATCGTAGATGACGCGCGGCGGGGTGACGAAGAAATCGCCAGTCAGCAGGGTCCCGCCGATGCGTCTTGCCTGGACGGGGCCCTCGGGCTGGATATAGGCCGTCACCGTCCCGCCCGCGCTGGCAATGCTCGCCTCGAAGACGCCCGGGCCGCGCGGCTCATCGATCTCATAGACGAAGGCGTCGGTGCCGATTTCATCGGCGAAGAGCTTTGCGGCAAGCGCCTCCTCCTCGACGCCCGGCATTGCGTCCACTGCCTCGATGCCGAGCTTTTCCGTGAAGCCCGACAATACCGCGGCGTGGACCTGCGCAACGGATGGCGCGCGGCCCAGCAGCGTTTTCAGCGTCGTCACACGCTGCTCCGCCTTGTCGAGATCGCGCTTTTGCAGCTTGGCCTCGGGCACGTTGAGGCAGGACATGATCCGCGCCGGATCGGCATCGACGAGGACCGTGCCCTGATAGATCAGCGTGTCGCCGTCGAAGAAGCCGCCGCTTCCACAGAGCTTGCGGCCGCCAACCTCGATGTCGTTGCGCGGCCGATAGCGCGCCTCGATATCGAACGCCTTGGAGAGTCCGTGTGCCGCCGCCTCGCAGATCGCCCGTGTGTAATCGGCCAGCGTCGGCATCGGCAGGCGCTTGCGCGACAGCACCAGCTCCCAGCCGACCTGGTTCGGGTCGAGATAGATGGCGCCACCGCCGGTGATGCGCCGCACGACGCCAATGCCGTTGGCCCGGCAATAATCGAGCTTCAACTCATGACTCACCGCCTGGTGGCGACCGACAAGGGCTGACGGCTCGAAGCGCAAGAAGCGCACAGTGTCGGGAATCCGGCCCGCCTTATGCAGCTCGATCAAGGCCTGATCGAATGCGATCTGCAGCCGCCCGTCACGGACGCCGGTGTCGATGACGCGGAAAGGAATAGGCATGGTTCAGTGCCTTTCCGGGCTGTCGAACTCCTCGCCTTCGATATAAGCCTCGCCCGGTTTCTCGCGTCCGAGCTGCTTGCGGATCTTGCGCAGGTCGGCGGCCGCGGGCTGGAACGGATAGCTGGCGATGTTGGATGGCGGGCTGTCGCCATAGGGCCGATCGCAGGCGGAGATGTCCTCTTGAATTTTGCCCGGGCAACCGCTCGTCCTGAACGCGATGCCGCCGTCGATCACCGTGTCCAGCGCAGCCTTCGGAATGCCGAAATCGACGACGCGGCCAGCCTCGTCGAAGCGCATGTGCTCGACGCGCACGCCGCGATAGTCGATCAGATAGCGGGCGAGCTGCACGCGCCGCCACTGGTCGCGCGGTGTCGCCGGCAGATGATCCATCAGCGATCCCCGCTCGGGGAAGAAGCAGAACATGTGGCTGTGGCCGCCCATGTCCACCAGCTCTTGGATCAAGGACAAGACGTCGTGCTCGGTCTCGCCCATGCCGACGATGATGTGCGCGCCGAACTTCTGCGGCCCGAAAATGTCATGCGCGGCGGTCAGGATCTCCCAATATTTGGCCCAGCTATGCGGCGAGGAGACGCCCTTGCCGCGGGTGCGGTCGAAGATCTCGGGCGTCGCCGCATCGAGAGCGACAGTGAAGATGTCGGCGCCGAGTTCCCGATGCTGGCGCACGTCCTCTGCCGTCATGGTGGTCGGATTGGAGAGAATCGAGACCGGCACCGTTGCCGGATCGATCCGGTCGGTCCAGGCCTTGAGAACGGTCACCGTATCCGCATCGGAGCGCGGATGCGTGATCATCGAGATGCACATGCGGTGGAAGGGCGTTGCCTCACCATCGCCTGCGACCTTGTCGATGATCTGCTCAAGCGGCACCGCCGGCCAGTCGACGCGGATGAAATTGCGGTCGGCGTAGTCGCGGTCGGCCTCGCGGTGACGGGCGAGCCCGCAATAGGCGCAATTGGCGCGGCAGCCCTCCGGGTAGGTCAGCAGCAGATTCAGACAGCGCGTGCAGCCGCAGCGATGCATCTTGCCGGGCATCACGCCGAGCGTGATGGCTGCCGCCGTCGACATCTGCACATAGTCGGGCGAGCGCATATGCGGCGCGAGGCGGTTGTTATTCGGCAGATAGACGCCTTCGGGCGGGACGTTTGCCGTCTTCACGCGCGCGCCGTTCTTTGCGTCTGCCGGAATCGCGCCGGGCGCGCGCGGCCGCATCACGCTGGATGGATTGTAATCAAGTCCGCCCGCGCCTAGGCGTCCAGGGAGCGCCACTTCTCGTTTCAGGCAGGTCATAGCGCTGCGCCTTTTCTTGTTGCCGCTTCCGCCCAGTATTGTGGAAATGCGATCCAGCCTCGCTGTAGATCCGCACGCGATGGCCCGCCGCCATCCGCATAGACCTGGAGGAGTTCCTGCCGCCTCGCGAGCGCCCGGTCAAGCGAGGCCTTGTAGAGATCCTCAAGCTCCTCCGCATAGTCCGAGCCAGCATCGGCCTTGCCGCTCAGCGCCGCCGCCGCCTCGCCCGCCAGCCGCCCCGATACCACGGCCGCATTGATGCCGGCGCCCGTAACCGGATTTGCGAGGCCGGCCGCGTCGCCTGCGAGCAGCACTTGGGTGGCTCCGAGCCGTCCGGTCGGATCGAGCATGCCACCGACCGGGATCGCACCGCCGGTGTGCCTCAAGATCTCTTTGCCGACCCGGCCTTCCGCCACGAGATGGCGGTGCAGCTCTTCAAGTTGCGGCTTGAGGCGATGGCGCCATGGGGGCGCCACTCCGAGGCCGAGATTGGCCTCGCCCGCTTTCGGGAACAGCCACGCATAGCCGCCGGGCAGCGACGGCGAGAGAAAAATATCGGTCGCGGTGTGACGCTCGCATAGCGGCACGGTGATCTGCCGCGTCTCGGCGAGCGCAGTGTTGACGCGGCCGATGGCCCCGCCGACGAGCGAGCGCGGCCCATCGGCGCCGATGACAACTCGTGCCTTGATCGTGCGGCCATCGGCGAAATGCGCCGCACCGTCCGCGCCGAGCGACGCGAGGCGGGCATCGAACCGGCACTCCGCGCCCGCCGCCTGCGCCGCACGCACCAGAGACGCATCGAATTCCGCGCGGTCGATCATATGGCCGGGAAACTGTTCATTGATGTGCGGTTCGGCGTCGGCGACGAACGTCGCCATCGAGCCGATATGCTGGCGCCAACTTGCGCCAATGGCCGCCGAGCGGCTGCTGCCGAGCATCGTGCCCACCATGGCCGGGATGAATTCCGCGCATTGCACCGGATGGCCGGCATGACGCTTGCGATCGACGGCAAGCACCTGCGCGCCGCAGCGCCTCGCCGCGGCCGCGGCCGTCGCACCGGCCGGCCCAAGCCCGACCACCAGAACGTCGACCTCGGACGGTAGCCCGGTCATGACGCACACGCCATTTTCGCGCGCGGGCCCGCATGGCCGCCGAGCTTGACCGAACAGCAGGCATGCTGCTGTTCATAGGGCCGCCCGATCGCCTGCGTCACCGCGACTGCGCCCTCTGCCGGAAAGGCGATGCCGTCGAGGCCGGCCATGACCGCATAAGCGTCGGTTGCGCGCTTATGCAGGCCGGGCGGGCGCGCGCAGCCGAGCAGCACCTGTTTGGTCGGCAGCCGGTGTCTGGCATCGAGGAAGACCCGCCCGACCGCTTCGGTCGCGGGCGTCACGAACGTACCGGGCCTTGCATAGAACGGCATGATGACCACCAGCACCAGCGCATGGATGGCGTGGCGCGCACAGATATCCAGCGCCGCGGCCTCGCCGAGCGATGCGCCCGTAATGCAGGCCGATGACAATGTGCGGCACGACCTCCATCGTCGTCGCGCAGAGCGCCGCCAGGGTCGCCTCGAAATCCGCAACCGGCCGGTCGAGATGATAGACCTCGCGGATGGTTTCGGCCGAGCCGATCACGTCCATCATCGCCGTGTCGACCCCGGCGCTCTCCATCAGCCGCGCGCGCGGCTCATCCAGCAGCGCGGAATGAATGGCGATGCGCAAATAAGGAAAATCGCGCTTCAGCCGCTCGATGACGGGATAGTAGCGTTCATATTTGATCTCGTTGCGCCGGTTCGAGCCGCCGGAGAGCAGGAAGCCTTGCAGGCCCTGCAAAAGCACGAGATCCCGCACCTTCTGGTCGAGCATATCCGGCGTCGTGGCCGGAATCATCGGCTCAAGGATCTTGGCCTGACAGTGGTCGCAATCCAGCGCGCATGCCCCGGCAGTGACGGAGAAGGCTGGAAACGAGTTTTTGCTGCAGCCGCTGATTTCGGAGGACGAATATTCCTTGAAAGTCGGAGTCGAGAACCGGATCGGCGGCAGCCCGCCGTGCTCACGCGCCGCGTCTTCCATCTCGCCGACGAGGCCCGCCTCCAACCCGGCGTCCTCCAGGGCTTCTATATCTTGCAGCCGCTCCATCCAGGTCATGGTATCAATATATTCGAACTTCTCTATCCTTCGTCAATGTGGTTTTATTTGCGAGTTGCCCTCGCGGGGATAGACCGGTTGACGGCGTTTCGAGAGCTGTTGGATGAGCCTTTTGGACCAGCTTGAGCGTGCCTTGGGCATCGAAGAGAGTTATTTCCGCGCGCAGCTCCTGCGAGAAGATGTAGCACGGCTCAAGAAGCTGCGCGAGCTTGCCAGCGCAGCGGCGACCGAGGAGCAGCTTCTGCGCGACGGGCTTTATCTCGATTGGACTCCGTCGGGCCTGCGCAACGCGGATCTGAAGGCCACGCTCGAACCGCTGCTCAGAGCGGTCTTTGCCGCGGAGAAAACGCCCGGCGAGCCGGATAGCGACACCCGCCTTCTTCAGGCCTGGCGTGCATTTGATCAGCAGCGCATCGACCTGCTGGTCGGCTGCCTCGCACGCGTCCCGAAGCCGGATCTCGATTGACATTTGTCATATCGGCAGCGCGCAAGATGCGTTTGACTTCGATCTTGCCTTGACGGTCATAACGAGCGAATATGTCCGAAAATATTAATATGTGAATATTCATATGGGAGGAAGGCCGAGCCGCAGCGCGCGAATCGCCGTTTACGTCGGGATGACGCTGAACGGAGATGGCGGGCGTCAGGCAAGGGGAGAATGTGGATGCGAAAAACGATCAAGACCGGACTGCTGTTATGCGGGGCAAGCTTGGTGCTGGCGGGCGTTTCAAGCGCGGCCGAAATCAAGGATATGATCGGCACCTGGAAATGGACCGACTACACCGTTGAGGTCAAGGAATGCTCGACCAATCCGTCCGGTGCCGGGCTCTGCGCCACGGTCATCGACGGCCCCAAGAACAAGGGCATGGAAATGATCCGCTCAAAGCTCGAAAACAAGGGCGGAGAGTTCCTCGGTCATATCGCGCATCCCGCGACCGGAGATATCTACGATACGAAGATGACATTCAAGAATGCCGACACCTGGAGCATGGCCGGCTGCGTGATCACTAACACCGCCGTCTGCGCAACGGGCGATTTCGTCCGCGTCAAATAGGCTCGGCGGTGAGGAGCAACTGGGGCGCACATGAAGGACCTGATCATCACGGCAATGGCGGCCGCAATGCCCTATATGAGCTGGTTGCTATGGGTCGCGGCCGTGTCTGCGGTTTTGGCGGTGATCGGGCTCGCGGTTCGACTTCTCGATGTCGATAGTCCCTTCGCTGGAATGGGCCGTCTGGCAAGTTGGATCGTGATCTGGGTCGGCATCATTTTTATCGCCTCTCAGGGCGTCGGCGTGCTGCTCGGCATGAGCCCGCAGATTAACTTCGAATTCCTGACGGGTGAGAGGTTCGACCTGCGGCCGTTTTGGCAGGTCGGAGCCGTGCTCGCCGTGTTCGGAGTTCTGCTACGATTGCTCGGCGGCAGACGCGCCGCTTGAGCATACAGCAACGTGAACGCAATGGAGGCTAGGCCATGACTGCAACCGATGGGGCCCAGAACAATGCCAAGAGCATGTCCATCATCGTCACCAAGGGGACGTTGGATTGGGCCTATCCGCCCTTCATCCTAGCGACGACCGCGGCCGCGATGGACGTCAAGGTTACGATGTTCTTTACCTTCTACGGTCTGCCGCTGCTCAAGAAGAAGCTCGACTTGCAGATCTCGCCGCTCGGGAAGCCGGATATGGCCATGCCGATGATGGGCATGCATATGAAGATGCCGAACATCGTCGCCATGCTACCCGGCGTTAACGCGGCGGCAACCACGATGATGAAGAATCTTATCAAGAAAAAAGGGGTTGCTTCGATCGAGCAGCTGCGCGAGGCCGCCATGGATGCCGAGGTCGAGTTCATCGCCTGCCAGATGACCATGGATCTCTTCGAGTTCAACAAATCGGATATGCTCGACGGCATAACACTCGGCGGCGCGGCAACCTATATGGAAAAAGCGCTGAAGTCGGACGTGAACCTGTTCATCTGAAACCGGCGCGGCACCGGCATGCGCCGATCAAGTGGCTAATATAAAGAGAGAAATGTAATGGCGGATAAATTGCTCGACGCGAAGGGGCTCAACTGCCCGCTGCCGATCTTGAAAGCCAAGAAGGCGATTGCCGATGTCGCTCCCGGCGGCACGCTCGAGATTCTGGCGACCGACCCTGGCGCGGTTCCCGATTTCGAAGCTTTTTGCCGCCAGACCGGTCATGAGCTCGTCGAGCATAGTGTGTCGGGCGGCGTTTACCGCTTCCTGATCAAGCGCGCCGCTTAAAGCCCGATCTCCCCCTGATACCCGGCGCGGCGCTTGGCCGTTCAGCCGTGGCGGACGAATGCAGTATGTTCGCCCGGATGAGGCGCTATTGAGCGTGCGCCTTCGCAAATCGTAAGACCCAAATCCGCATGGCGCGCTGTCTCTGCCGTCGCGTCCGCGATTTATCCCTTCATTCCGCGATGCAAATAAAGCTCAAGCGCCGGCGTCAGACGCTGGTGCGCCGGCCGCCATGAGCGATTCTGTGGGAGCAATACGGCAGGCAGCCTTGGCGGGTGTGGTAGCAAAACACCAATTGCGGCAGTAATGAGCCGGACGAGGTGAATTATCTTCATCCTAGAATGAAAATATATGAATATGACGCCATCGCGAAGGGGCGATGAGGCGCAGTTTATCGAGCGGATGAGGCAGTTGCGGGCCGCAGAGCCCAGTCGGTCTATCCGTCATTATAAAGAACAACATGACGTCTGGTCAGGAGGGGAACATGTCCGAAACCAGGAAGACCGGTCGCTTGCGCCGGGCGTTGACCGTTGCGGTCGCTGTGGGAGCCGGCAGCGTCCTCAGCGCCGCCCTGATCACCGATGCGAAGGCGACGGATGGCTACTTCCAGGACGGATACGGAGCGCGGCAAAAGGCGCTGGGCGGCGCGGGCGTTGCAGATACGAAAGACGCCACCGCTATCGCGAACAATCCCGCAGGCCTAGCGGATGTCGACAATCAGCTGGCCGGCGCTATCACGCTCTTCAGCCCGCAGCGCGAATATGAGGCGGGATTTCCGGGCTGCACTCCGCCGGCGTTCGGGGTTGCGCTCCGGTCCCGCCGGGCGAGCACGGCTCCGATCGCAATCTATTCGCCATCCCGAATATCGCCTATACGCATCGCATCGACAGCGATACGGTTTTCGCCCTCGGCATGTATGGCAATGGCGGGATGAACACGACCTATCCAGACCGGATCTTTTCTCAGACGTCGGGTTCCGGCGTGGACCTCACGCAGGCGCTCATCTCCGCGGCGATCGCCCGTCGTATTGGACGCTTCTCCTTCGGTGTCGCGCCGATCTTGGCTGTTCAGGTGTTCGAGGCAACCGGCGTGGACGGATTTGCTCCATTTTCAAGCGACCCGGCAAACCTCAGCAATACGGATTATGACTTCTCCTTTGGCGGCGGAGTGCGCGCGGGCATTCAATACAATCTGACCGACAATGTCCGTCTCGGGATCGCGGGCAACAGCCGCCTTTATATGACGAAGTTCCAGGATTATCGCGGGCTGTTTGCCGAGCAGGGAGATTTCGACATTCCGGCGAGCATCACTGCGGGCATCGCGGTGGATGTCAGGCCCAACCTCACCTTGATGTTCGACTACAAGCATATCTTCTATAGCGACGTGGCATCGATCGCCAATCCGCAGTCCAATATTTTTAACTGCAACCCCCTAGTCTCTCCGCCATCAGGCCCGGGCTGCCTGGGCAACGACAATGGCGCTGGTTTCGGCTGGCACGACATCGACATCTTCAAGGTCGGTATCGAATGGCAGGCCGACGACCGCTGGACTTGGCGCGCCGGCTATTCTTACAATGAAAGTCCGATTAAATCGGCAGATGTGACATTTAACATTCTCGCGCCCGGCGTCGTCCAACATCACTATCACCGGCGGCTTCAAATATAAGTGGTCGGACGATCTCGATCTGGAAATGGCCGCCGTCTACGTCCCCGAATCCAGCGTCAGCGGTACTAATCCATTCGGTGCTGGCCAGCCCGTCGAGATCAGAATGCATCAGTATGAAGCAACGCTCGGCGCGGTATGGCATCTCGGCGGCGAAAAGGAGCTGGAGCCGCTCAAATAGCAGCCGTTGCCGCAGGGGGCGCCAGATCCTTCAATAAAAATCCGCGGGAGGCGATCAGGGTTTCGCCTCCTCATCCACCAGATGATCGGCGATGATATCAACCAGGCTTGCGAGCCCGCCGTCCCATTTCCAATGCGCCTTGCTCTCATCCATGGTGAGCCGGCAATTGGAGCAGGATGACACCATCGTCTTGGCGCCGGTCTCCTCGACCTGATCCATCTTGATCTTGAACACCTTGTGCCGCAGCTCAGCGGCGCGCCCGATCGCCTGGACGCCGCCACCGCCGCCGCAGCACCAATTGTAATTGCCGGTCGGCGTCATTTCGCGGAAATCCTGGGCAAAGCCGTCGAGCAGATAGCGCGCGTCTTCCGTCGCCCCACCGCGCCGGGAGATCTGGCATGGATCATGGTAAGTGATCAACTCCGTCACCGGCTTCAGCTTGAGGCGTCCCTCCCTTTTTAGCTGCGCGAGAAATTCGGTGATGTGCAGGACCGCAAAGGAAAGGGGATGCCCGAGCATATTGGCGCCCGACCAGCGCATGACGCCGAAGGCATGGCCGCACTCCGGGATGACGACCGTCTTGGCGCCGACGCTTTCGGCCGCATCGCTGATACGCTGCACCATCAGCTTGGCAATATCGGCTTTGCCGGCGAGATAGCCGAAATTCGTGGCCTCATAGCCCTTGCTGCTCAAGGTCCAGTCGCACGCCCGCGTGATTCAGCAGCTTGGCCATCGACACAACCGATTCGGGATATTTCATCACCTCGATCGAAGAGACCGTCAGCAGGATATCGGCCTTGTCCTTATCGAGCGCGATCGGGACGTCATGCTCGTCCTCCAGCCATTCGATGCGCTCGCGCAGCTTGTCGGCGGTCAGGCCCAGCGGGCTTCCGTGATCGCGCGAATTGTCAGCGGCCGCCAGCAGATCGGCCGGGCCGAGGCCCGCCGCCACGAACGCCTGCCGTGCGCCGCCGACGATGGAGGCGATATCGATCCCCATCGGGCAGATCGTCGTGCAGCGTCCGCACATGGTGCAGGTGTCGAAGAGAAGCTCTTCCCATTCCTTGAGATCGTCCTCGTTGATGCGCGGCGCCAGCCCCAGCCAGGCAAGCGGCCATTTCTGGCGGCGATAGGCCTTGGCGATGGGAAACAGCTTATAGGCGGGCGTGTGTCTCGGGTCGCCGGATGCTTGGTAGAAATGGCAGGCCTCAGCGCATTGGCCGCAATGCACGCAGGCCTCCAGATAGCTGACGAGGTGCTCCTCGGTATGGGCGAGGAAGGTCTTTGCGGCTGCCTCAACGTCGATGGTGGCGGTCATGGCCTCAACTCTAGCGGATCTGCAATTGCATCAGCTCTTCGCCTTGCGGGTTTACGACATGCACCGCGCAGGCGATGCAGGGGTCGAAGCTGTGGATCGTGCGCTGAATTTCCAGCGGCTGCTTGGGATCGTATAGCTTGTGCCGGTCCATCAGCGCGGCCTCGTAGGGTCCTGGCTGGCCGTGCGCGTCGCGCGGGCCGGCGTTCCAGGTGCTCGGCACCACCGCTTGATAATTGTCGATCTTCTCGTCCTTGATGACCACCCAATGGGCGAGCGCGCCGCGTGGCGCCTCCATGAAGCCGACGCCGCGCGCTTCCCTCGGCCAGGTCGAGGGGTCCCAGAGCCGCGGGTTATGAACGGTCAGATCGCCGCCCTTGATGTTGGCCATCAGACGATCGAACCAGATGCTCATCTGGTCGGCGAACAGCTTCGACTCGAGCGCCCTGGCCGCGGTCCGGCCCAAAGTCGAGAACATCGCCTCAAGCGGCAGGCCGAGTTTGCTCAATGCACTGCCGGCCAATGCCTTCGTCGGCTCATGTCCGGTCGCATAGAGCATCAGCACACGGGCGAGCGGACCGACCTCCATCGCCTTGCCGCGCCAACGCGGGGATTTCAGCCAGGAATAGCTGTGCTCGACATCGAGCTGCTTATAGGGCGGCTTCGGCCCCGTATAATTCAGCGACGTCTCGCCGGTATAGGGATGGAGGCCTGCCTCTTTGCCTTTTGCATAATCATACCAGGAGTGGGCGACGAACTCCTGCACCTGCTCCGGATCGTTCAAATCGACCGGCTCGATCTTGCCGAGGTTGCGATTGAGGATCGCGCCCGACGGAATGAACCAGCTTGCCGGATCGTCCAGGCCCTTTTCCGGGAAATCGCCAAAGGTCATGAAATTGCCGACGCCCTCGCCGCGCTGGAACCAATCCTTGTAAAAGCCGGCAATGGCCAGCGTGTCGGGTATGTAAACCTGCTCGACGAAATGCTGCATTCTGCCGATGACTTGGCGGATCTCCTCCAGGCCGACAATGTTCAGGGCCGTTGCCGCCGTCCCGCCGCTTGTGGCCGTGGGGTCGGCGCTGATCGGACTCGGAGCGCCGCCGACCAGGAAATTCGGATGCGGGTTCTTGCCGCCGAAGATCGCATGCAGCTTGACCACATCGCGCTGCCAGGCGAGCGCTTCGAGATAATGGGCGACAGCCATGAGATTGGCTTCCGGCGGCAGCTTGTAGTCCGGATGGCCCCAGAAGCCATTGGCGAAAATGCCGAGCTGACCGCCTTCGACAAAGTCCTTCAGCGTCTTCTGCGTGTCGGCAAAATAGCCGGGGCTCGACTTCGCGTAAGTTGAAATCGACTGCGCCAGCTCGGAGGTCGCCTTCGGATCGGCCTTCAGCGCGGAGACCACATCCACCCAGTCGAGCGCATGCAGATGATAGAAGTGCATGACGTGGTCATGCACATGCTGCGCGGCGATCATCAGATTGCGGATGAGCTGGGCGTTCGGCGGGATCTCATAACCGAGCGCATTCTCGACCGCCCGCACGGAGGCGATGCCGTGCACCAGCGTGCAGACGCCGCAAATGCGCTGTGCGAAGGCCCAGGCCTCGCGCGGGTCGCGGCCTCTCAGAATGATCTCGATGCCGCGCACCATCGTCCCCGAACTGTAGGCGCCGGTGATGTTCCCGGCCTCATCGGTCTCGGCCTCGATGCGCAGATGCCCCTCGATGCGGGTGATCGGATCGACGACGATGCGTTGGTTCATCGCGTTAACCTTCCCTTGCTATGTGGCACGCTCAAATTTCGACTCCCCGGCGGCTGTAGAATATGCCGGTCTCGCTTCGGGTCAGGAAGACCAGGAAGGCGTGCATCAGCTTGCCGAACGGAAACCAGATCAGCAGCAATGCTACGCTGAGGATATGGATCGCCAACAGCGTTTCGTACCTTGCCCAAAGATGGCTGGCGGCGACGAGCCCGGTGACAACCGGCAGAATCGTGACGAGCCAGCTGAAATAATCGTTGAAGGTCGAGAGCAGCCTCAGCACCGGATCGGTCATCCGGCGCACCAGCGCCGCCGTGAGCGAGGCGAGCGTGACGACGGAAGCGACGGTGATGATGCCGCTCGGCAGGTTTGGCCAGCCGACGCCGAACAGGCCGCGCAGAACGAGAATGTGCTGTGCCAGCCCGAACACGACAATGGCGAGCCCGATATGGAAAACATAGCCATTCAGAGTCGAGAACAGCGACGCGCGGACAAACGCCTTTGGCGGCCACATATGGCGCACGAAGCCTCCTGCCGCCGCAACAATCGTCGAAGGCGCATCCGGTCGCGCCACCGACCGGTCCCGCCCCCAGGGGAGTAGCAGCAGGGACAGCAGCCGCCACAGCACGCCGAACACAAAGACGGCAAAGGCGATCTCCAATGCGGGTCCGCGCGCGAATTCGAGCAGGGTCATGGTTATGCCTCCCTCCCAGCCTTCTGTCTGCCGCACGAACAGGACGCCGGCCGCCCCGGCTGAGTCGCGACAATCGTTTGTATAACAGAAGCCGTCGCCACGCGTGTCGAATGGTTTGCATTTTTGGACAGCCCACAATCAACGTCGTTGACCTGGATCAATCACAGCGGAGAAGCTTCACTTTAGAGATAGTTGGTCCGGCAAAGTGCGGTCCTCGCTCTCTGGCGTGACCCGCCCGGCGGCGAATGTTTCGTTGATGAACTTGAAAACGATCCGCGGCCGAGAATTTGTAGAGATTAGGAGAGAGTGACCGATGGCCAAGAAACTTATCATCGTAATGGCCAATACCGACCTGCGGCATGGCGAAGAGCTGGGGGCGCCGATCTTTCAAGCATCTGTCGCGGCGGCGATGGACTATGAAGTCGAAGTTGTGTGCACCGCAACCTCCGGACGGCTTCTCAAGAAAGGCGTTGCGGAAAAGCTTTATGTCAAAGAAGGCTCGCCGAAATCGGTCTACGATTTCATCAAGGATGCGCATGAGGCGGGTGTGAAATTCTATTGCTGCTCGCCGAATCTCGACCTCTTCGATATGACCAAGGATGATCTCATCCCCGAATGCGAGGGCATCATCGGCGGAGCACACCTCATCGAGGAGGTCATGGAGGAGGATTGCAAGGTTCTCACCTATTGAACGCAATGCCAGCAGACAGTGCTTGCCCCGTTACGCCGAATAAAGACATGATCCTCCGCGTCTCGTTAACGCCGATCTATCTCACAGACGCTCGCGAGGTCGGCAGGTGCATGAACTTATGTCAAAGACGGTTTCCTCCGGTCCGCTTTAAACAACGTCAGCTTTACGGGCCGTCAACTCCTTGGGAATGAGGTATGTCGAGCTTAGCAGACGTTCTCATTTTGGGGCTCGGCAATCGGCTGATGTCGGACGATGCCGCCGGTCCCCTGGCGGTCGAGCGTCTGACGGAGATTGCTCCAGTCGGCGCGCGGGTGCTCGATGGCGGAACGCTCGGCATGGCGCTTTTGCCGGAGATCGAAGCGAGCAGCGGACTCATCGCCATCGATGCTGCCGGGTTTGACGCCGCTCCGGGCAGCGTCGCGGTGTTCGAGGGAGCGGAGATGGACCGCATGCTCGGTGGCGTCAAGAAAACTGCCCATGAAATCGCCCTCTCTGACCTGATCGGCGCGGCGATGCTGAGCGGCTCTTGCCCGGCGCGGCGGGCGCTGGTCGCGGTTCAGCCGCAGATGGTTGCGCTCGGGCTGGAGCCGACCCCGCCCGTGGCGGCGGCGCTCCCGAAAATGATCGCTGCGGTTCTCTCAATTCTCGAACGCTGGCGCGCGGAGGCGCAAGCTGCATGAGCGCGACGGCCCAAGGAACGCGTCCGCCCATTGCCGAGCGCATTGTGACCGGGCTGGCCGACGCGGTTCTGCTGGAGATCGCCGGGCTTCTCGACCAGTTGATCCGGACCGGCGAGGACGGCGCGATCGATTTGCGCAGCCTGCCGATGACCGATGCCGATCGTGCCCAGCTCAAGGCGCGTCTAGGCGTTGGCGAAGTGCGTGCGACGCTCGATGTCGCCGGTCCCTCGACGGTCGAGGAGACCGCAATTGCCGGCGTCTGGTGGGTGCGCCATGAAGGCGCCGACGGGTGCGTTGCCAGCGAGCAGATTGCGGTGACCCGGATCCCGGCGATCCTGATCACCCATCCCGACGACCTCGCCGCCGGCGCGGCGCGGCTCCAGGATTTAATCGACGGAGACGGAATACCGCCAGAGCAGGAGACGGCACATGAGCCAAGCTGACAGCCTGGGACATCAATTGGCCAGACGCGGCGTTTCGCGACGCGCATTTCTCAAATATTCCGGCTATCTCGCCTCCCTGATGGCGTTGCCGCCCTCGGCGGCCTCGGTATTGGCGCAGGGACTCGCCAAAGCGCGGCGCCAGGCGGTGATCTGGCTGTCCTTCCAGGAATGCACGGGATGCACAGAGTCTTTGACGCGTGCCCATAGCCCGACGCTCGAAGATCTGATCTTCGACTTCATCTCGCTCGACTATCATCACACGCTGATGGCGGTTTCGGGCGACGCCGCGGAGGCGGCCCGCCGCCAGTCGATGGAGGAAAACAAGGGCAAATATCTCGTCGTGGTCGACGGCTCGGTGCCCACGAAGGACGATGGCGTCTATTCGATGATCGCCGGCCAGACCAATCTCGCCATGCTGCAAGAGACCGTGGAGCACGCCTTTGCCGTCATCTCGGTCGGGACCTGCGCTTCCTTCGGCGGCATACCCTATGCCAATCCGAACCCGACCGGAGCATCGCCGGTATCGAAGCTCGTCAACGACAAGCCGGTCATCAATATTCCCGGCTGCCCGCCGCTGCCGGAGGCCATGGCCGGGACGCTCGCCCATCTCCTCGCCTTCGGCAAATTGCCCGAGCTCGACCACATGCACCGCCCGAAAGCGTTCTTCGGCGAGACCATCCATGATCGCTGCTATCGCCGCCCATTCTACGAACGCGGGCTGTTCGCCAAGAGTTTTGACGATGAAGGCGCGCGCAAGGGCTGGTGCCTCTATGAAGTCGGCTGCAAGGGGCCAATCGCCTACAACGCCTGCGCGACGCAGAAATGGAATGGCGGGGTCTCCTTCCCGATCCAGTCGGGTCACGGCTGCTTTGCCTGCGCCTCGCCGAATTTCTGGGATCAGGGCGGCTTCTACAAGCCGCTCTCGGCGACCACCGCGCATCTCGGCCCGGCGGTCGGGGCTGCCGCGGTCGTGGGCGCTGCGGTCGGTGCAGGCACCGCCTATATCGCACGCCGGCGCAAGCACACCATTATCGACACCCTCTCGAAACGGGAGGGCTAGCATGGACCTGCTCGGCTTTGCGCGCGGTCCCGCCCTTGAAATCGCGCTGGCCGTCTTTGTTCTCGGCACAGTCTGGCGGCTGACGGCCATCGTGCTGTTGCCGTGGATGCCGGACAGATCTGAGCCAAGGGCGGGCGCGCCGTCGCGTGCCATGGGCGCAATTCAGGGCATCGTGCGCCGCTTCTGGCCGCATCAGTCTTTCGTCAGCGCCGCCCTTTTTTCAACGCTGAACGGATATGTCTTTCACGTTGGGCTTGCGCTGATCGTTTTCGGCTTCACGCCGCATATTCTGTTCATCAGAGACCTGACCGGCCTGTTCTGGCCTGCCATGCCCAGCAATGTCGTCTACGGGATCGCCATGATCACGCTCGCCTCGCTGGTTGCGGCGCTAATCCGGCGCATCACCAATCCCGTGCAGCGCCTTATCTCCACGGCAGACGACTACATCAGCTGGGGCGTTACCGCGCTGCCGGTCGCGACCGGCCTGGCCGCGACCGCCCATCTCGGCGCCGACTACCGCACCTTGCTTGCGGTGCATCTCCTGACGGTGGCGCTGTTCTTCATCTGGCTGCCTTTCGGCAAGCTCATGCACACATTCCTGTTTCTCCTCTCGCGCGGAGCGACTGGCGCTCGCCTGACGCATCGCGGCGCAAAGGTGTGAGGCGGTCATGAGCGCAACGGCTGTTACACCCGCAATCGCGCCTTTCGACAGGCAGGGTGACTTGCCCGACGCCGAACGCGTTCAGAACGCCATGCGCAGCTTCGTCGCCGATTTCGGCGCTACGGCCGCGACGCATATGTCGTCCTGCGTGCGCTGCGGGCTCTGCGCCGAGGCTTGTCATTTCTATGTGCAGACGGGCGATCCGAAATATACCCCGATCCACAAGCTGAAGCCCTTCGAGCAGGCCTATAATCGCGAGGTTGGCCCGTTCGCGCCGCTCTACCGCTGGGTGGGCCTGAGCCGCAAGGTGACGATCGAGGAGCTGGAGGAATGGGAAAGCCTTATCTACGATTCCTGCACGCTCTGCGGCCGGTGCACGCTGATCTGCCCGATGGGCATCGACATCGCCGAGCTGGTCAAGGAGGCTCGTCACGGCATGTACAAGGCGGGATTGCTGCCAGCCCGGCTTGCCGCCATCACCCGCAACGCGGAGACGCGGCACAGCCCCTTCGGCACGGTCGAGGATTTCGTCCGCACCATCCATGAGATCGAAGAAAAATTCGGCATTCAGCTCCCGCTCGATAAGCCGAAAGCTGACATTCTGGTAACGACCGCGCCGGGCGAGCTTGAGGAGGACCAGAAGTCGATCGCGGGTCTGGCCAAGATCCTCGGCAGCATCGGCGCGGACTGGACCTTCTCCTCGCACGCTTTCGAGGCCACCAATTTCGGCTTCCTCTCCGGCAATATGGCGCTGCAGCGCGACCTCACCATGCGCATCATCGACAAGGCCGTGGAGATCGGCGCGGGCACGCTGCTGCTGCCGGAATGCGGCCATGCCTATGGCGCGGCGCGCTGGGAGGCGGCGGCCTGGTATGACGAGCCCATCCCCTTGCGCGTGCTGCATATGGTGGAATTCCTGGCGGAATTGATCGAGACCGGAAAAATCCAGGTCGGCAAAGTCGGAGACAGCGCCACATTCCACGACCCCTGCCAGATGGTGCGCCGCGGCGGCCTGGAAGAAGCCCCGCGCAAGATCCTTGCGGCGCTCGGCTATGAGCTGCGCGAGATGAAGGATCATGGCGCGTTCGGCTATTGCTGCGGTGGCGGTGGCGGCGTGCTCGCCAATGCGCGCGCCGAGCCGCTGCGGCTGAGGGTCTTCGAGCTGAAGAAGCACCAGATCGAGGCAACGGGCGCTGAGCATTTCATCACGAGCTGCGGCCAATGCCGCCTGACCTTCGTGAAAGGAGCCACGGCCTTCCATTGGAACAAGCTGCCCGAAAGCCTGCTCGAACTTGTCGCTGACAATCTGATCGGCGGGCAAACCTCAAGATGAGCAAGCGCACGCAGATCCGCGTGCGTCAATCCGGTAACACAGACAACAAGGAGACGAATACATGGCCAAGACCGAAGACCTCAGCGGCTGCACCCTCGACGTCTTCACCCCTCAGGAGGTGAAGCAGATGTTCGACCGTAACGAGATCGCCGTGATCGACGTGCGCACGCCTGCCGAATATTCTTTCGAACACATCCCAGGCGCGCTGCTGTTTCCGATGTCGAGCTTCGACGCGGAGAAGCTGCCCAGTCAGGAGGGCAAGCGTTTCGTCTTCCACTGCGGCTCCGGCGCGCGCTCGCGCAAGATCGCCGAGCGCTGTGCATTGGGCGGCATGGCGCGGATCGCTCATATGGAGGGCGGCTTCGGCGCCTGGAAGGCCGCCGGCCTGCCATATCTGACCATCGATCCCGCCACCGGTTCGCAGACCCGCAAACCCTGAGACGCAGTGGAGAGGCGTGATGCGGAGCCGCGATGAGCCGAGGCGGACGGATGACGTTGCGCGGGCGATGGACGAGGTGCTCGACGCGGAGCGCAAAGCGCATGAGGCGATCGCCGAGAGCCGCCTGCGCACCAGCGCGATGATTGAAGCGGCGCGCGAGACAGCCCGCCGCATCGAAGCGCGCGCCGACGCCCGGATCGCTGCCGCCCATCGGCTCTGCGCCGAAAGCACGGACGCGGCGGTCGACAAGATCATGGCGCCGCTGCGCAACGGCGGCGCTGATGCCGAGACCTGGGATGACGCGCTCATCGCTGACGCTGTCGCGGCCCTGGCTGCCAGACTGACCGGAGGGGACGGTGGCGCCGACGCCTAAGCTCGCCTATGCACAGGCAAGACTACAGGCGCGGTACGGCGAACGCCTCGCCGAGCCGGATTGGCGGCGTCTTGAGGCGGCGCAGATCGCCGGCACATTTTCTTGAGCTTGCGCGGAGCACGGCGCTTGCGCCTTGGGCGGCCCGCGTTGCGGCGGATATGGACCCTCATGCGATCGAACGCCGGCTTCGGGCGGCATGGCGGGACACGGTGGAGGAGGTCGCGGCCTGGCTGCCGGAGCGCTGGCGCGGCGCCGTGCTTCTCCTCGCCATGCTGCCGGAACTGCCGATCCGCGATCACGTCGCGCGGGGCCAGCCGCGCCCGCTTTGGCTTGACCAGGACGACGCGCTTCGGGAAGTCCGCGCCGGCGAGACCGAGGGAATCGGCTGGAGAAACAAACGTCGGCAGGGACTGGCTTGCCCGCTGGCGCGCGCTCCGGCCGGCGCTGCCCAGCGCCGAGACCAAGGCGCTTGACGGCCTTGCCCTGCGGTTCTTCGCGCGCTTTGAGGTGCCCAACGGCGGGATGCCGGAATTTCCCTACCGTCCAGCGCGGTCTGCGCTTGAGTTCGCCGCGCTGCGCGCCTTCCGCCGGCACGCCGGCACGCCTGTCGCAGTCTTTGCCTATTTGCTGTTGGCGACCCTCGATTTCGAGCGCTTTCGCGGCGCGCTCGCGGAGCGCAAACTATTTGCCACGCCGGACGAAAGGAGCGCCGCATGACGCTCAGGCCGGTGTCAGCGAGTTGGTTCGAGCTCCTGACCACGCGGGAGGAGCTTGCCGCTATTCTCGACGTGCTCGCGCATTCGGGCGCAGTGGAGCTTGAAACGTTCAGCCGGCCCTCCGAGGCGCTGTTTGCGGCGGACGTCGACCGGGCCTTGACCGTCTATTCTGAACTTGAAAAGCGCTACCGAAACTATTGGCCTCAGTCTGCGGGCACAACGCCCGACCAGATCGGCGCGCCCGAAGCGCTCCTCACCGAGGGCCTCGACGCACTGGAGCGGTGGCGCGCCGCGGCCGACCCGCTGATCGAGGAGCTTGAGCGCCTCCGCGGTCAGACCCGGGAGCTGGAGAGGCTGCATCGGCTGCTCGCCGACTCTCCGGGGCCGCTGCCGGATTTGGCGCGGCTCGGCCGCTGCGGGCCGGACCTTGCAGCCCGGCTGTTCCTGCTGCCGGAGAAGCTGCCCGCCCTGAGCCTGCCCGAGCTCATGCTGCATAAACGGATGCGGCAGCACGGCGGCGACTATCTGCTCCTGCTGGGCGGCGCGCGCGACATCGCCGCGCAGGAGGAGCAGCTCTATGCGCTGAAGGCGCAGGCCGTGCCCATTCCGGAAGATCTGCCCGCGGGCACGGCGGACGCCGCCAACGAGATCGCGGCACGCCTCGACCGGCTTCGCGCGGCGACAGGCGAGGCCGAGGTGAGGCTCAGCGCTCTGTCGGAGCTCCATGACGTTGCTCGAATCCGGGCCCGGATCGAGCTGATCGCCTGGCTTGCAAGCCATGCGGGGAAGCTCTCCGCGACGCCGCGGCTGGCCTCGGTGACCGGCTGGACCACCGTTGGCGACCGCGCTTTGTTCTGCGAATCGCTGAGGCGCGCGGGCTTGCGCTGTCTGGTCGACTTTCCGGCAGTCCCGGCCGGCGCCGAGCCGCCGGCTTTGTTGCGCAACCCGCGTTGGGCGCGGGGCTTTGAAGTGCTGACCGGGCTGCTCGGCAGCCCTGGGCGTGACGAGGCAGATCCGAGCCTGATCATGGCGGTTTTCGCTCCCGTGCTGTTCGGCTTCATGTTCGGCGATGTCGGTCAGGGCGCGGTGCTGCTTGCCGCCGGGCTCACGCTGCGCCGTCATGCGCCGATACTCGGGCTCATGGTGTCGGGCGGGATCGTCGCTATGGGGTTCGGCCTCCTCTATGGCGCGGTGTTCACCCGCGAGGACCTGATCGCCCCCTTATGGCTGCGTCCGCTGGAGGCGCCGATCACGGTACTCGCCACAGCGCTCGGGCTGGGTGTCATCATTCTCCTGACCGGACTTGCTCTCAATGCCGTGCAGGCCCATTGGCGGCGCGCCGGCGGCGGCTGGTGGCTCCGCGACTTCGGTCTGCTTGCCGCCTATCTCGCGCTCATCGCAAGTATCTTCCGGCCGCAAGCGCTTTGGCTGGCGCCTTTCTTTGCGCTCTGGTTCGTGGCGGGAGAGGTGCTGCTCGACCGGGCCTCGCCGCTGGCGGCCGCGGGCCGTGGCGCCGCGCGGCTCGCCGAGTCCGGAATGCAGCTCGCCGTCAACACCGTCTCCTTCGCACGTGTCGGCGCCTTCGCACTGGCCCATGCGGGGCTCTCGGTCGCCGTCATTGAATTGGCGGGAGCCGTTGGCGGCGTCGGCTACTGGGTCGTGCTCGCCCTCGGCAACGCTTTGATTATTCTCCTTGAAGGGCTGATCGTGGCCATCCAGACCACCCGCTTGCTGCTTTTCGAATTCTTCGTCCGCTTCCTGGAAGGTACGGGACGCGGCTTCAAGCCATTGCGCCCGCCGGCGCGGGCCGCGCAATCATTGATGAGGGAACAGGCATGAAGATCAGCGCTCTCAATACGTCTCAAGCGCTCGCGGTGGTTGCCATCGTCATTGGCGCCTTTGCTGTCCTCTTGCTGCATGTACGGGTCTCGCCAGCGCGCAGGAGGCGGCTCAGCACGCCGCAGACCCGGCCGTTCTCGAATGGGCCTTCGCCAGCGCCGCGGTGGCGGCGGGTCTGGCTGCCCTTGCCGCGGGCTACGCCGTCGCCATGGTGGGCAGCGCCGCCGTTGGTGCGCTTGCGGAGAAGCCGGAACTGCTGGGCCGCGTTCTGATCCTCGTCGGCCTCGCCGAGGGCATCGCCATCTATGGCCTGATCGTGGCCATCCTCATACTGAATCGGGCCGGTTGAGATGGCCGGCTTCGTGGTGATCGGCGACGAGCTGACCTGCGCCGGGTTCCGGCTGGCTGGTGCCGAGACGCGCACCCCGGCGCCGGAGGAGACGAGGGGAGCATTCGCCGAGGCGCTGTCCGGCGCCGCCGTCGTGATCCTTACAGCTGAATATGCGCGGCGCCTGCCGAACGCGGAGCTGGAGGCGGCGATGTCCGCCGAGACGCCTGCGGTCGCCGTGATTCCGGATCTCCGGGAGCGGGAGACGCCGCCTGGCTTGGTCGGGATCATGCGCGAGACCTTGGGGATCGAAGAGTGACGGAGCCGGAAACATCCCTCGCCGCCGCACAGGCCAAGGCGCTGATCGAAGCGATCAACGCGCGCCGCGACCAGGACTGCGAGCAGGTGCTTGCGGAAGGACGGGCCGCCTCGGACCGGATTATCGCCGCAGCCCGTGCCCAGGCCCGCCAGCGATTTCACACCGCAGCGGAGACGCTGCGCCGGGAAGGTGCGCGGCAGATCGCGCAGGCTGAGGCAAGGCGTGACACCGAGCTGCGCCTGCGCCGCCAGCGCGCGCGCTCGGCGCTGGTCGCTAAGGCCTGGCCGCGCCTTGCCGAAGCGCTCGCCGGACGGTGGCGCGACCGCAGCGCGCGGTCTCGCTGGATCCGGGCGGCGCTGGAGATGGCGGGCGCGCGGCTTGGCCGCGGCAGCTGGCAGATTGAGCATCCGGCTGCTGATGGCGACGAGATCAGGCGGGCGCTGGCGCGGATAGGCGAGCCCCTGGTGAATATCGAATGGACGCTCATGCCCTCGGACGCGATCACGGCCGGGTTACGCCTGCGTGCCGACGGCGCTGTCCTTGACGCCAGGCCGGAGGCGCTTCTTGCGCTGCAAAGCCGGGTCGAGGCGGCCCTCATTGCGGAAATCGAACGCCTTGCGACGGAGCGCGGCGACGCGAACAAGACAATGCCGGAGGCCGCGCATGGCTGAGGCACGCATCCGGTGGATCGGCGGCCCGGTGCTTCATGCGACGGCAGAGCGTTCCTTCCAGCTCGGTGAGGCGATCCGTGTCGGCAAGGCCGGTCTTCCCGGCGAAGTCATCCGGCTGCGCGGCGGGGAGTTCGTTGCCCAGGTCTATGAAGACACCAGCGGGCTCAAGCCGGGCGACCGGTAGGTGGGACCGGCCAGCCGCTTTCGGTGCCGCTCGGACCCGGACTGCTCGGCAACATCTATGACGGCCTGCTGCGCCCATTGGCGGGACCGAGGCAGTGCCGATGGCGGGCACGGAGGAGCAGCGCTTTGCCTTCGAGCCGGCCGCGCAAATGGGCCAAGAGATGGCGCGCCGGCGCGGCTTACGGTCCAGGTGCGGATCGGAGAGCGGATCGAGACGTGCCTCGTTCCGCCCGATGTCGCGGGCATCGTTGAGCAAATTGCTGGCGCCGGCGAGTACGGCCTGACCGATGTCGTGCTTACGCTGCGTCGCGCGGACGGCCGGCACGTTGAGCTGCATTTGCGATCCCCTTGGCCGGTGCGCCGGCCGCGCCCTGTGCGCGAACGCTTGCCGGGGGACTATCCGCTCATCACCGGCCAGCGCATTCTCGACACACTGTTCCCGGTTGCCCGAGGCGGTCGCGCGGCGATCCCCGGAGGCTTCGGCACCGGCAAGACGGTGCTGCAGGAGACGCTGGCCAAATGGTGCCACGCCGATGTGATCGTCTATGTCGGCTGCGGCGAACGCGGCAACGAGATGGCGGAAGTGCTGCACGAATTCCCCGAACTGGTCGACCCGCGCACCGACCGGCCGCTGATGGAGCGCACCGTCATCATCGCCAACGCCTCGAACATGCCGGTCGCCGCCCGCGAGGCGAGCATCTACACTGCGGTCACCGTCGGCGAATATTTCCGCGATCAAGGGCTGCATGTAGCGCTCATGGCGGACTCGACCAGCCGCTGGGCCGAAGCGCTGCGCGAGGTCTCGGGCCGGCTCGGCGAGCTGCCGGGCGAATCGGGCTATCCGGCTTATCTCAGCTCCAGGCTCGCGGAGTTCTATGAGCGCGCGGCGCGCGTGCGCACGCTCGGCGGCAAGGAAGGCTCGCTCACCATCATCGGCGCGGTGAGCCCGCCAGCAGGCGATTTCTCCGAGCCGGTCACCAGCCACACGAAGCGCTACGTCCGCTGCTTCTGGGGTCTCGACCGCGAGCGGGCGCAGGCCCGCTTCTACCCAGCCATCCACCCGCTGCAATCCTACTCCGAAGATGCAACGCGCTTCGCCGGCTGGTGGACGCAGCGCGGCAACCCGGACTGGGCGAGCCAGCGCGAGCGCCTGCTCACGCTGCTGGAGCGCCAGGCGCATCTGGAGCGGATGGCGCGGATCGTCGGCAAGGATGCGCTGCCGGCGGAGCAGCAATTGACGCTGACCTGCGCCGAACTGGTGAACGAGGCGCTGCTGCGCCAGTCGGCCTTCTCGCCGGTCGACCGCTATTGTTCGCCGGAACGCCAGACGGAGATGTTGCGGCTCGTCATCCGCTTCATCGATCTGGCCTTCGCGGCGCTCAAGCGTGGCGCCGCGCCGGAGGATATCGCCGCGATGCCGATCTATCGGCGGCTGCAGCGCATGGGCGAGGAGGTCGGCGAGGACCAGCTCGGCCGCTTCGGCGATATCCGCGCAGAGCTCGACCAGCAGCTCGGCGGCCTCGCCGCGCGCTAGATCGACCTGCGTTTAATCGGAATCGATTATCGGAATCGATTAAACGCAGAAAAGTTGATCTATTCTATAATGTTAGAGCAACTTATCCGCGTCCAATCGGACGCGGGTTGCTCTAGGAGCAAGACCATGTGGGCTGAACTCAGCGTCAGCGGCACGGCGACGGCGATCGAGGGGCCGCTTCTCTTCCTGAAGCGCAATATCGTCGTTGGACTCAATGAGGCGGTCGAGGTGCTGAGCGACGGCTCTGAGCCGCGGCTCGGCCGGGTGACCGCGATTGGCGAGGACGAGTTGGTCATCGAGGTGCTGGAGACCACCGCAGGGCTCGCGCTCGACACGGTCCGCGTCCGCTTTCGCGGCGAACCGATGACTTTCGGCGTCGGCCCCGATCTCCTGGGGCGGATCTTCGACGGCCGCGGCGAGCCGACCGACGGAGGCCCACCGGTCGCGGCTCACGCCTTCCGTCGCGATCCAGGGCGAACCATTGAATCCGGCCAGGCGCGCCTTGCCGCGCGACTTCATCGAGACCGGCGTCTCCGCCATCGATTTGATGAACAGCCTGATCCGCGGCCAGAAGCTGCCGGTGTTCTCCTCGGGCGGCCTCGCGCACGACCGGCTGGCGATCGAGATCGCCCAATATGCGCGTCTCAAGGGAGAGGCGGGCGGCGGCATTCGCCATCGTCTTTGCCGGCATCGGCGTCTCGCACGACACGGCCGACGCCTTCCGCCGCGCGATGGAGGATTCCGGCGCGCTCGGTCATACCGCCATGTTCCTGAGCCTTGCCGGCGAGCCTAGCCCGCAGCGTCTCTTGACCCCGCGTGTGGCGCTGACCGCTGCCGAATATCTCGCCTATGATGAGGGGCGGCATGTGCTGGTCATCATGACCGATATGACCAACTACTGCGAGGCCCTCAGGGAGGTGTCATCGAGCCACGGCGAGATCCCGAGCCGCAAAGGCTATCCGGGCTATATGTATTCGGACCTCGCCGCGCTCTATGAGCGCGCCGGCCGGATCAGGGGCGGCAAGGGGACGGTGACGCAGTTGCCGATCCTGACCATGCCCGCCGATGACATCAGCCATCCGATCCCGGATCTGACGGGCTACATCACCGAGGGCCAGATCGTGCTCGACCGCGCGCTCGACCACAAGGGCATCTATCCGCCGATCAATGTGCTGCCGAGCCTCTCGCGTCTGTTCGACCAGGGCACGGGCAAGGGCTTCACCCATGCCGATCACCCGGCGCTCGCGCATCAGCTCTTTGCCTCCTACGCCAAAGCGATACGGGTGCGCGTGCTCGCCAGCGTCGTCGGCCAGGAGGGGCTGACGGCAAACGACCGCCAATATCTCGTTTTTGCCGACGCCTTCGAGAGCGAGCTGGTCAGCCAGGACGGCCCGCGATCGCTCGAAGAGACGATGGCGGTCGGCTGGCGGCTGCTCGGCGGTCTTCCGCGCGCCGAGATGACCCGGCTCAGCGATGCTCAGACCACGCGCTATCTGAGCGCAGTGGCAGGCGGCGAAGGCGCCGGCGCGCGGCATGGCTGAGGACCCGCCCACCAGAAGCGCCGCCCTTGCGCTCGTGGATGAGCGCGGCGTAATGCGCCAGGGCTACGAGTTTTTGGACGAGAAGCGGGTTCTGCTCGCGGCGGAGATCCTGCGGCGGCTTCGGGACTATGACGAGCGGGAGAAAGACTTTCTGCGGGCGCTGCGTTCGGCGCGCGACGCCCTGGCGCGGGCGGTGGCGCGGCATGGCCTTGAGAATTTGCAGGTCTATCCGCCGCGCCTGCCAGGTCCGGCGGCCCCTGCACGGCGCCGTTCGCTGTTCCTCGGCGTGCCGCTCCTCGCCCTGAGCTTCGAGGCCGCACCCGGCGCGCCCGCCTTTCCCCCGCTCGACCCCTCGCCCGAGGCCGATGAGTGCCAGAAAGCGTTCCTGCAGTTGCTCGAACACATCGCCATGCTTGCCGCCGAGTTCAGGAAATTTGCGCAGGCTCGCCGCAGAATATCGCCGCACCGAGAAGCGGGCGAGGGCGCTTGAAAATGTGCTTCTGCCCGAGATCGAGGAGCGGCTGAAGCGGATCAACGAGCATCTTGAGGTGTTTGACCAGGAAGAGGCGATCCGCGCTCGCCTCGCGGGAGAAAGGCGCGGCTAGAGCGCGGTCACATGCCCAAATAGGCGCGCCGGATTTCCGGATTGTCGCGCACTTCGGCGGCCGTCCCCGAAAGAACCACGCGGCCGGTCTGCAGCACATAGGCGCGGTCGGCGATCTCCAGAACTCTCCGCCAGCCTCTGCTCGACGATCAGCACGGTCACGCCGGCCGCGCGGATCGTCTGCACGGCCTGGAAGATTTCGTCAACCAGCTTCGGCATGATGCCCTGCGAGGGTTCATCGAGCATGAGCAGGCGCGGCCTTGTCATCAGCGCACGGCCGATCGCCAGCATCTGCTGCTCGCCGCCGGAAAGCGTCTCGGCGCGCTGCGGCAGGCGTTCCTTCAGCCGCGGGAACAGCGTGAAGACGCGCTCCAGCGGTGCATTCCGGTCCGGCGCTTTGCGATAGAGATAGCTGCCGAGCCGGAGATTGTCGGCGACGGAAAGGCGGGGGAAAAGCCGCCGGTTCTCCGGCACATAGGCAAGTCCCCGCGCGGTGATCTGATGCGCCGGCAGTGCCTGGATCGGCTCGCCGGCGAAAGTAATCGAACCCTCGCGGGGCCGTTCCATGCCCGAGATCGATTTGAGTAGCGTCGACTTGCCGGCCCCGTTCGCGCCTGCCACCGCCACGATCTCGCCCTCGCCGACAGTCAGCGACACCTCCGACACCGCAATGAGGCCGCGATAGGAGGTGGTGAGCGATCGCACGTCAAGCAGCACGGTGGCGCTCTCCCAGATAGGCAGTGATGACGCGCGGATCACGAACGACTTCGGCCGGCGTTCCTTCCGCCAGGACACGGCCGAGATCGAGGACCACGGCCCGATCGACAAGGGGCATGACCACTTCCATGACATGCTCGACCATCACGACCGTGACGCCATTGTCGCGCACGCGTTTCACTAGCTCGACGCCGAGCCGTGCTTCGCTGGGGGTGAGGCCGGCGAAGACCTCGTCGAGCAGGAGCAGCTTCGGCTGGGTCGCCAGGGCGCGCGCCACCTCTAACCGGCGCTTTTCCGGCGGGGTGAGTTCGCTGGCAGGAGCGTCCGCCCGGCTGGTCAGCGCGGCAAAGTCCATCACTTCCAGTGCCGCGCGTCTTGCCGCCGCAGCACTCGGATGACGCACGAAGCCCCCGACGACGACATTTTCGATGACCGTCATGGTGTCGAAGCTCTTCGGCACCTGGAACGTGCGGGCAATGCCGAGCTGGCAGCGCTTGGGAGCCGGCAGCCGGGTGATGTCGCGGTCCTCGAAGACGATACGGCCTTCGCTTGGCGGGAACGCGCCGGCAATAAGATTGAAGAGCGTCGATTTGCCCGCGCCGTTCGGTCCGATCAGGCCGAGGATCTCACCCCGCCGCGCCACCATGTTGATGTCGCTGTTGGCGACGAGGCCGCCGAAGCGCCGGGTGACGTTCTCGACGCGCAGGATCAGATCGCCGCTCATTCTGCGTCCGCCCGCTTGGGGGCACGCCGAAAGATACTCAGAATGCCCTCGGGTTTCAGAAGCGCGATCAGCATGATCAGCGCACCATAGATGATGAGGTCGAGGCCGGATCCGGAGCCGCCCGCATAGCTGCGGGTGATCTCGGTGACGGGGATGAGCACGGCAGCGCCGACGACCGGTCCCCAGAGCGTGCCGATGCCCCCTAACACCGCCGGGAGCGCGAAGAGCAGCGAGAAGCGGAAGGACATCACGCTTTCCGGGTCGATATAGGAGACGAAGGCGGCATAGAAGGCGCCGGCGATCGCGGTGAAGAAGGCGGAGATAGCGGCAGCGGCCATCTTCGATTCGAACACCGTAACGCCCAGACTCTGCGCGGCTTCAGGATTGTCCTTCACGGCGCGCCACCAATAGCCCCAGCGGAACTCCTCGATGAGGTAGGTGACAAGCCAGGTGACGATGAACAGGCCGAGAGCAAAATAAAAATAGGGGATCTTGTCGCGTGCGAATTGCAGCGTCGCCCAACTGTCCGGATTGAACGGCCACTGCATGCCGAGCGCGCCGCCGATATAGTCCCAATTATGGGCGAGCAACAGGCCGATCTCGGCGATCACGATGGTCGCGATCGAGTAGTAATGTCCCTTCAGGCGGAAGCAGGGATAGCCGAGCGCCAGTGCCAACGCCGCCGCAAGGCCGCCGCCGACAACCATGCCGAGCCAGGGCGAGATGCCGTATTTGACGAACAGCACGGAGGCCGCGTAGGCGCCAATGCCAAAATAAAGCGCATGGCCGAGCGAGATCTGCCCGCAATAGCCGCCAAGAATGTTCCAGCTCTGAGACACCGCGGCATACATCAGCGTCAGGATGAGCACGTTCTGCAGATAGACGTCGCTGATGAAATAAGGCAGCGCCGCGACCGCCGCGAACACGGGCACCGCCGTGATGAGCTGCGCCCGCCGCTTCCAGGCATAAGCGCTTTCGCCCACGAGAACCGAGGCCGGTAGAGCCGCCGCCCGCATCAGAGCCTCCCGAACAAGCCGCTCGGCCGCACGAAGACGACGCCGAGATAGAGTGCGTAAACGCCGACGGATTTGAGCGCCGGCGGCAGCAGGATGGCCGTGATCGCCTCGACCAGGCCCACGATCACCCCCGCAACCAGCGCCCCGAAGACGCTGCCGAAGCCGCCGAGCGCGACCGTTACATAGGCGATGAGCGCGAAGGTGCCGCCGACCTGGGGATGGATGTAGTAGAAAATGGCGAGCACTGCGCCGGCAAGGCCGACGAGTGCTGCGCCAAGCCCCCAGCCCAGGGCAAAGACACGGTTGCGATCGATTCCGACCAGCGCGACGGCGCCCTGATCCTCGCGCGTTGCCTCCAGCGCCCGGCCGAAATCGGTCCGCGACATCAGGAGATACAGCCCGCCGAAGACGAGCACCGAAATGATCCCGCCATAGATCTGCGGCAGCGGAAGGAAGATGCCCCCGACACTGAAGGTTTTGCCGCCGAGCCAGCTTCCGGTGATGCTCCGGTAATCCGGCGTGAAGAAATATTGGGCCAGCCCCTGCATCAGGATCGCAAGCCCAAATGTCGCGAAGATCTGCACCATGCCGATATTGGCCTTGGCGCGCATCGCATAGCGCACGACGCCGAGATAGATAAGCGCGCCAAACACAAACAGCAACGCGGTTACGACCGGGGCGAGCAGGACGGGATCGATCGCGGTGGCGAGCCACAGCCCGAAGGTGGCGTACATCGCCACCATCAGAAACTCGCCATGCGCGAAGTTCACCACGTCCATCAGCCCGAAGATGAGCGACAGGCCAACCGCGATCAGCGCATAGATGAGGCCCATCAGCAGCCCGCTGACGATCACCTGAATCAGGGCCTCTGTCGGCATCGTGGCTTCCCCCCTAAACGCCTCAGGCGTTCATCGGCCAGATTGCAGCGGCTGTGGCCACCGCTTCCGGATAGATCGTCGTGAACTTGCCGTTGCCGACATATTGTAGCAGCACCGGATCGGCGAAGTCATTCTGTCCATCCGCGCCGAACTTGACCTTTTGCCAGGGCATGATGGTCTTATCGCCGGGTATGTCCGTGGCGGCGAGCGCTTCGCGAATCTTCTCGCCGTCCGTGGATTTGGCCCGGTCAATCGCGTCGGCCAGGATCAGGAGCGCCATGAACTGGCGCGAGGTATTATCGTTGAGGTCGCGGCCAGAGCTCTTCTTGAACATGTCATTGACGGTCGTGATGAACGGCCGTTTCGCCGCAAGGTCCAGCGAGAAGCTCGCGCGGGAAATCAGGCCGACCAGCTTGTCGCCGACGGTGTCGAAAACGGTCTTCTCCGAAAAGCCCGCCGCCTGCGCGATAATGTTCTTCGGTTTATAGCCGAGCTCGGCCATGGTCTTGACCAGGAGGATCGCGTCGGTCGTATAGCTGGACGGCATCAGCACATCGGCATTGGCGCCTTTCAACTGCTCGACCTCGGCGGTGAGCGAGGGCGAATTGGCGCGGTATTTGATGTCGACCGCAACCTTATAGCCACGCTCTTTGGCAAGTTTGCTCTGCACGTTGGACGAGTCGGTGCCGAAAATCGTGTCCTCATGGAAAAGGGCCAGCGTGTCGATTGTCTTGCCCTTCTTTTTCTCGCCATCCATGAAGTCGAACATCGCCTTCGAGAACATCTCGTCATGAGCGGCAGGCCGGAAGAAGAATTTCAGACCACGGCGGTGCAGGCTCGGCGACGAGCTGTCAGCACAGACATAGGGGATGCCGTAACGCTCGGTCGCGGCGCTCACCGTGGTGGACACGGACGAGTGAAAGGCGCCGATGATGGCGCGGACCTTGTCCTGAGTCATGAGGCGCTCGGCTTCGGCTCGGCCCTTCTGAGGGTCACCCTGATGGTCGGCAAAGATCAGCTTGACCTTGGCGCCACCCAGGCTGGCAATGCCGGCGCTCTTCGCGCCCGGCAGAGGCAGATCATAGCTGTTGTTGACGATATCCGCGGCCGTCTCCAAGGCGTGGCGCGCATCGACGCCGATCTGTGCACTCGAGCCCGACATCGGGAAAATCGCACCAATCAACACCTCCTCGCCCTGCGCGAATGCCATGCGGCCAAAAGGCGCCAAAGCCGCCATGGCGGCGCCGGACAAAAGGACCTGCCTGCGGTTGATCTTCATCGTCTTATCCTCCATTAACCAATCGAGTTGCGGAAAGCGTGGCCTTGGTCAGATCACGGCATATTCCGTATTCCGCCGATCCGTAACCAGCATGCAGCCCGGCGCGTGGGTGATGGCAAATTCCGGCTTCGTCGCGGCAATGACGGCTTGCGGCGTGACGCCGCAAGCCCAGAACACCGGCAATTCGTCACCCTTGATCTCAACGGGATCGCCATAGTCCGGCTTGGTTATATCTTTGATGCCGATGGTCTCTGGCAGGCCGATATGCACGGGAGCGCCGTGAACTGCCGGGAAGCGCGAAGTGATCTGGATGGCCCGGATGGCGTCTCCCGGACGAAACGGGCGCATGCTGACGACCAGCGGCCCCCGGAACGGACCGGCCGGCTGGGTTGGGATCGATGTGCGGAACATGGCAACGTTGGCGCCGCAGGCCACATGGCGGAGCGGCACATCCGCAGCCAGCAAAGACTCCTCGAAAGTAAAGGAGCAGCCGATCACAAAGGAAACCAGATCGTCTCGCCAGTAGCTTTCGATGGAAAGGGGCTCATCGACCAGTTCGCCATGCCGCCATACGCGGTATTTCGGAATATCTGTCGCGATATCAAGATCGTGGCCCAGCTCGGGCAGGCGCCGGCTGCCGGGTTCGGAAACACCGATGAGCGGGCACGGTTTCGGATTGCGCTGGGCGAAGCGTAGGAAATCGGAAGCCATGGCCTCCGGCAGCACGACGAGGTTACCTTGCACGAAACCGAGTGCCACGCCGGCGGTGTTGCCGGTCAACTCGCCCCGCCGCGCCGCGATCCTCGCCGCCCGGCCGTCCAAATAAACGCTTGTTTTATTGGGAAATTCCCGTTGAGATAAGGACACGTCGGCCGCTCCCGCACCAATTGTCTTATCGAAACATAAGGAAACTGTTTGCATCAAATTATATTTCTGGATCGGAACCGATAAGTCGCAGCTTATCAATCGCGCTCATCTTTTGCGCTTTCTTGCGCGATTTCGATAGCCAAATGGGCAACCGGATCGGCCAGAAGCCCGTCGGCCGCGATCGGCAATGAGGCTGTAAAGACAAGATCAGGTAAGCTGACTTCCGCTGTCAGGAGCCGCAAAGCGCCGCTTTCGAGCTCGCGCGCGATAACCACCGGCGGAATAGCGCTGATGCCAATGCCGTCTTCCGTCATTTTCACGATCGTCGAAAGCGAAGAATTGCTGAAGATGCGCGGTGGCGGCAAATCCGGCCGGCTTAGAATCTGGCGCAAAATCAGATAAGGCCGGGTGGTCTTGGGAAATGTGATAATTGGCATTTGAACCAGCCGGCTCAAGGGAACCGGCTCGGGACCGAGATCAATGTCGGCCTTGATCACAAAGGCAAGGGGGTATCGGCAGAGATCGTAATTCGTCATGTTCGGCTGGCTGAGCGGCCCGAGCAGAAAAGCCAGGTCGAGCTCGTGAACCACCAGAGCGTCGCGCAGATTGGGCGTAACATCGACGACGATATCGAGAACAATGCCGGGGTAGATCGCGTTCACGCGTTCGATGAAACGCGCAAGCCATGTGTGAACGATGGTTTCGGAGACACCGAGGCGCATGAGCCCGCTGAGCGCGGCCGGCGCCGCGACCGCCCGCATCATATCGGCTCGCAGCCTGAGCATACGCTCGGCATAATCGAGAAGTTCGCGGCCCTTTGGGGTGAGGCTGACCGAGCGCGCCGCCCGATCGAAAAGTTTTAGGCCAAACTCCGTTTCGAGCGAGGCGATGCGCTGCGATACGGCGGGCTGCGTCGTGTGCACCCGCTCGGCGGCGCCGCGAAAGCTCTTCAGCTTCGCGACCCAATAGAAAATTTCCAAGCTACGGAATTCCGCCATCGCCGTTCCGCCTCCGCCGCGCGAAACGCGATCTTGCGGAAATCACCAGCGTCTTGCCAGCATTATATTAACGAGATCTTATAATATACGAGCGGCGCGGCGGGACCTGAACGGACAATCCGGCGGCATCAAACGTTTCCAATTGTGATTTCTTCGCCGAGGTGGTTCAACTATGGGATGCGACGTACCAGATTGAGTGGTGATGTCGGCGATAATCAGAATCTGAAACAAGGGTGGAACGATGGGTCTGAGTTTTGCGCATATCATGATCGTGCTGCTCGTGGTCGTATTGCTGTTCGGCCGCGGCAAGATTTCCGAGCTGATGGGCGATTTCGCGAAAGGCATCAAGAGCTTCAAGCAGGGGCTGATCGAAGATGAGATGGAGCCCAAGCCGTCGCGCAAGCTCACGAGCGAAAATAGCGGTTCGGATCGGGTTGCCAGCTAGGCCCGCTTGAGCGAGGAAGCTTTTCAGCGCCCCGTGACTGTCGATGACGTCGACCGGCCGTAACCACCAATTCGCAATCGCTCCCGCCGCAGTCTGCTCATGCGCGATTATCGATCAATCTCAACTGCCGACCGAGTACGACGGGCGCGGCGCAGCTCGGCCAGATGGGGATATTTCTCGGTGAGCTGCGTGCCGGTATAGTAGGTTGGGCCAAAGGCGGGCTCGGCGCGGATGCACTCGAGCCAGCGCGCGATCGCCGGACGCGTGGACCAGGCGCTGTCGAGGTTCACATCGTCCATGCGCACGATGACCGGCATTACCGCGATATCGGCAAGGGTGAGCTGCCGGCCCATCAGATAGGGTCCCCCGCTCTGTGCGATCCAATCGTCCATCCGCCGGATGGTGCGGGCGAGCTTGTCGAGCGCCTGATCCATCTCCTCCCTCGGAAAGCCGGTGCGCCCCATCCGAAGAAGGAACTCCTTGCGCATCGGTTTTGAGTTGGCGAGCGCCACGAACGCGTCATCGTCCATCTTTTGGAAATGCGGCAGGAAGGCGAGGTTGTAGGATGGGACGCGGATCGCTGCTGCCGGGATCTCGTCGATATAGCGCATCATGGCCCTCATATGGGCAATAGCGACGGCCGTGCTGGGGCGCAGCGGCGCCGGCTCCGGAAACACCTCGTCGAGATATTCCATAATCACCGAAGAATCGATGATCGTCGCGCCATCATGGATGATCGAGGGGACAACGCCGTTAGGATTGATGGCGAGATACTCAGGCTTGAGCTGATCGCCGGAAAACAGGTCCAGCCTGACGTCCTCGAACGGCAGTCCTTTCGCGTGGAGCACGAACCGCACACGCTGACTGCAGGTCGACTGCGGGGCGTTGTAAAGCGTGATTTGCGTCATTGTGCGAGACTCCCGAGGCGCCGGCAGGTTTCTGGGGCGACTTTACCATGCCGCGGTCAAGCCAGGTCAAGCGACGCACCAGGCCGGCGGCCTGTCCGTGGGCGTCGCCGTCATCTCGCAGCATTCAGCGCTTGCGCATTCAGCGGCTGCCGAGCGATATTATCCAGCAGACTCGCCGGTTTTGCGCCGGGGCCGTATGCCGGCGCGGTCCAAAAAGCATGTCTTGGCCTGACGGGTTGCGAGGGCATTGGGGAGAGGACGCCGATGAACAAGCCGCGCATCAGCTATGTCGATCCATCGACCCTTGACGACCCGGCGATGCTGGCCGAACTCGACCGCTGCAGGCAGGAAGGAACGCCGCGTCCCGAGAGCCAGGCCGTGCGTGCGCATGTGCCGGCGGTGTTCTGGTCGTTCGCCAATTCCTGGCGCGACGTCTTCCACCGGGGCGTAGCCGATCATGCGATCAAAGAGCTATGCCGGCTTTACGTCTCCCGCTCCGTCAAATGCGAGTTCTGCGGGAACCAGCGCTCGATCAAGGCCGCAAGCTCCGGCGTGATCGAGGAGGACGTGCGGGATCTGCTCAATTTCGAAAGGTCCGAGCGTTTCGACGACCGCCAGAAGGCGGCGCTCTCATATGCCGAGGCGATCACTTGGGACTTGCCCGTCGATGACGCATTCTGGGCGCGCCTCCACCGGCATTTCAGCTGAGCCCGAGCTGGTCGAGATCGGTTACTTCATTGCGCTGACCATGGGGCAGCAGCGCTGGCTGCGCACGCTCGACATCGAGCATCATCAGAATTCTTCCCGGCACCGCCGGCTCGATGGCGCCTGGCTTCGAGACCGCAGAGGCGCTGCAAACATCAAAAGCGGCAGAGGATTATTGGATTAACAAGGACGTCACCTTGTCGCGAGACGCCTCTGCCAATAAGCAGGCCGCGGAATAGGCGGCCGATCGATGAACGCGCCGGCGCAACCGTTAGCCAAATCGCCCGCTCCGAATGAGGTGGCATCGACGGCGCCCCGTATTCGCGTCCGCGGGCTGGCGAAGCGCTACGGCGCCCTCGAGGTCTTCCGCAACGTCTCATTCGAGGTCGGTCAGCGCGAGATCGTGGCCGTTGTCGGCCCGTCCGGCTGCGGCAAGACCACGCTATTGCGCTGCATCAACGGGCTGATCCCGCATGATGAAGGCGAGATCGTCTGCGGCGACACCGTGGTCACGAAGCCCACTGCCGGCATGGCGATGGTCTTCCAGCATTTCGGTCTGTTTCCTTGGAAGACGGTTTACGACAATGTCGCCTATGGCTTGCGGATGGCGGGGGCGTCACGCGCGGAGATCGCGCAGAAGGTTCCGCATTTCATCACGATGGTGGGATTGGCGGGATTCGAGACGGCCTATCCCTACCAGATCTCCGGCGGCATGCAGCAGCGTTGCGGCCTGGCGCGCGCTCTCGCCATCGAACCCAACGTACTTCTGATGGACGAGCCGTTCGCTGCAGTGGACGCTCAGACGCGCGAGATCCTCCAATTCGAGCTGTTGCGGATCTGGGAAGCGCGGCCGACGGCCATGGTGTTCGTCACCCATTCCATCGAGGAAGCCGTCCTGCTGGGTGACAGGGTTTTCGTGCTCAAGGGCAGGCCGAGCAATATCGCCGAGACCATACCGATCGATCTGCCTCATCCACGCACCCGCGAGACACTGCGTCTGCCGCGTTTCACCGAGCTGCGCGAGTGCGTCTGGGGCACGCTGATGAGCGAGGCTCGCAAGGCCGAGTTCGACATCGCCATGCGCACATGACCATGCGGTTACAACGGTCCATGTCTAGGGAGAAAAAAGCATGATTCGTCGCAATCGCTTTCGCGCACTTGCTGCGCTCGCCGTGCTGGCTCTGATTGCCGGCCCCGACGCCGCAAATGCGGAGGGCAAGAAACTCGTCATCGGCACGCCCGGCATCCCGCCGATCTTCGCCAATCTGGTCCTCTACGTCGCCGAGCAGGAAGGCTTCTTCAAGAAATACGGCGCCGACGTTCAGTTGCGTGACTTCGATACCGGCACGGCCGCATCCCGGGCGGTGCTGTCCGGCGACATCGATGCTGCAGTCGGGCCGACGCCGCTCGTCATCAACCAGGTATCCAACGCTGATGCCAATATTATTGGCTTTTTCGGTTTCCCCAACCCCGATTGGCTGGTGGCCTCGACAGATCCTGCCAAGGTCAAATGCACCGATCTCGTCGGCCAGCCGGTCGGCGTCGATGCCGTCGGCGGTGCCCGCGCGATCGCGCTGCGCACGATGCTGGCGGGAGGCTGCAAGGAGGTGAAGCTCGATCAGGTGCAGCAGGTGCCTTTGAGCTCCAATACGGCGCCGGCCTTGGTCGCCGGACAGCTCACCTTCGGCGTGCTGCATCTCGATGACGTGGCCGTGCTCGAGGCGCAGGGCAAGAAGCCATATGTCATACTTCGAGATGAAGAAGACCAACCCGACGAGCCATTATCTGCTCGTCGTGGCGCGCCGGGACAATCTGGCCGCCAATCGCGACAGCTTCGTCAGGTTCACCGCCGCGCTCATTGCGGCGGGCCGGTTCATGCAGGATCCGAAGAATGCCGACCGCGTCGCCGATGCCGCCACACCCATCGGGCATTCCAAGGAGATCACGAAGCAGGCGCTGAAGGAATTCCTGGCTATCGGCTTCTGGGCGACCGAGGACGACGGCATGGATGCCAAGAAGATCGCCGCCGTCACGGCCGTCATGGCGAAGACGGGCGGCATCACCGCTGGCAAGGAGCCTGCCAAATATGAGCGCCTCGTCGACAAGAGCATCTGGAAGGATGCCAATGCGATGGTGAAATAAGCGTGGCAAGCCGTCGGGATTGCCGCCTGTCCAGAGCTTGAGCCGGAGAATCCATGCTGCATTCGGCCCTGTCGCGACGCGCAATGTTCTGGCTGAGCCTCGTGGCCGGGGCGGTACTGTGGGAAGCGGTCGGCCATGCTATGCCGACGGCCTTCATGGTGCCGCTCTCGGCGACGCTGGTCCGCCTATGGGAGCTTGTGACCGTGCGGACCGCTGCTGGCCCAACTCGCAAACTCCGCCGCCCTGTTCGTTACCGGCCTTGCGATCGCCTTCCTGGTAGGCATGCCGCTTGGCCTGCTGCTCGCGCGCGTGCCCTGGGTGCGGGTCGGGTTCGAGCCCTATCTCATGGTGCTCTATGCCACGCCGATGGTGGCGCTCATCCCGTTCATCCTCTCGATCATGGGCTTCGGCTTCGTGCCGAAGGTTCTCGTCGTCTTTCTGTTCGCGGTGTTTCCCGATCCTCTACAACACGGTGGAAGGCGCGCGCAGCCTGAAACCGGAGCTGATCGAGGTCGCGCAATCCTTCCGGTCCGGCGAATGGGCGCTCTGGCGGGAGGTCATGGTCCCCTACACGCTGCCTTTCACCATGACCGGCGTCCGGCTTGCGATCGGCCGTGCTCTCGTCGGCACTGTGGCGGCAGAATTCTTCCTGAGCTCGACCGGCGTTGGCCAGCTCATCATGGCCGCGTCCCAGAATTTCGACACGGCGGGCGTGTTCGCCGCCATCCTGGTGATTGCCCTTATCGGCGTTGCTCTGATGAATGTCGGACGACGGATCGAGGACCACTTCGCGCGCTGGCGGAGTTGAGCCATGGCGGTGTCAGACGTCAGTTTCACCCCACCCGCAATCTCCCCGGCAGGCCGCGCGGTCCGCGCCGCGAGCCCCGCATGGGCGCGCCTGACCGTCGGCCTCGCTTTGCTCGGCCTGTGGGAGGCTGCTGGTCCGCGCACTGGCGCCTGCCTATGTGGCCAAGCCATCGACGGTCGTGATGGCGTTGCCCAGCGTGCTTGCAGATCCCAAATTCTGGTCGGCGACGGACCGAAACGCTCACCGCCGTGGCGCAGGGGCTTGCGGTCGCCATCCTGCTGGGAACGGTGATCGGGCTCTGCCTTGGCCGGCTCCGCCTAGCCGAGGCGGTCCTGCGCCATTATGTCAGCGGGTTCTATGCCGTGCCGATGGTCGTCGCGCTGCCGCTGTTCTCGCTGTGGTTCGGCTATACGAGCGCGGCGCGGTTGGCGACCATTGTCTTTGCGTCGATCTTCTCGATCATCTTGAATGTGGCCGACGGCGCCAGGTCCGTGCCGCGCGAATATTTAGAGGTGGCCGGATCGTTTCGTTCCGGTCCGTTCCGGTCGCTCCTCGATGTCGTGCTGCCATCCGCCACGCCCTATTTGCTGTCGGGTGTCAGGCTGGCCGCGGGACGTGCGCTGATCGCCGCGGTCGTCGCCGAGTTCTTCCTCGCGATCGGCGGCCTCGGCTATTTCATCCTGTTCAACTCGCGCACCTTCCGGCATAGCGAGGCTTTCGTCGGGGTGCTGCTGCTGGCTGGCTTCGGCGTCGGCTTCGAGCTGATCGTCGCCTGGGCCACGCGCCGGTTCCTGCCCTGGTATCGCCGCGATGGGCAAGGGAGCTGAGACTTTGTCCAGAGAAAGCACCATGTCCGATGCGCTGATCTCATCCGCGATTGCCCATTGGGGGCCGCGCTTTGTCGCCAATGGCGTCGCGCTCACCGATTTCGAGGAGATCACGCGCGGCCTTGGGTCCTGGAACGACTGGTGCCGGGCCTGGTCGGAACGTGCCGGCGTTCACGAAGCGATGGGGCGCGAGGCGCTGGCGCGCGGCAAGCTGCTTTCGGCGGGCGAGCATTTGCAGCGAGCCGGCCTCTATTACCACTTTGCCAAATTCCTGTTCGTCCACGACCTCGCGCAGATGCAGGCGGCGCACCGCAAGGCGGTCGCCTGCCGGACGCTTGCCCTGCCGCATATCGCCCCGCCCGGCGAGCGCATCGAGATCCCCTTCGAAGGGCGCCATCTCTACGGCATTTTGCGAAAGCCGGTCGGCGTCGCACGGCCCCCCGTCGTCATCATGTGCTGCGGCCTCGACTCCTGCAAGGAAGAGACGGACGCCTATGAGCAGCCCTTCCTCGCGCGCGGCATGGCGACGCTCGTCTTCGACGGGCCGGGCCAGGGTGAGGGCGAATATGACTGGCCGATCCGCGGCAATTACGAGACGGCGGTCGAGGCGGTGGCGGCCTACGCCCGAACGCGCGCCGACATCGATGCCGGCCGCATGGGCCTGTGGGGCGTCAGCCTCGGCGGCTACTACGCCCCGCGCGGTGCGGCTTTCGTCTCCGGCTTCAAAGGCTGCATCGCGCTGTCCGGCCCCTATGACTGGGGTGAAGCTTGGGAAGCGCTGCCCGAGCTGACCCGCGAGGCATTCCGCGTCCGCTCGAAGAGCGCGACGATGGAGGCGGCGCGCGAGGTGGCGGCAACGCTGTCGCTCAAGGGCGTCACCGACAAGATCCGCTGTCCCTTGTTCATTGTTGCCGGCAAGCTCGACCGCATCGTGCCCTGGCAGGACGCCGAGCGGCTCGCGCGCGAGGCAAGCGGTCCTGTCGAGCTGCTGCTGATCGAGGACGGCAATCATGTCGCCAATAATCGCGGCTATCGCTGGCGGCTTCAGTCGGCCGACTGGATGGCCGAGCGTCTGGCGGGTTGACGGCTCGTTGATGATTGCGAGGTCCCGTGACGGAAGCAGCGACTGGCGGCCCGTTCAAAGTGGTGGCATTTGCCGGCGCGTCGAACTGGCCCTATTGGGCGGCGGAGGCGAATGGCCTGTTTGCCCGCGAAGGGCTCGAGGTGACGCTCGACGTCACGCCCGATTCCGTCGAAATGTCGGCAACAGCCAAGTCAATTTCACCGACCCCTCCGGCTATTGCGTCCTCGACAGAACAAGGCAAAAGTCTTTATGCAGCATTTCGATGAGACCGTGCTATTCTGGCGCTGGCCGATTCGCCGCGCACTTTTGAACAGTAGCGCGTGGGAGGGGGCGGCTGCGCGATCTGAAGATTGGGGGGAGTTCACTATAGATTAGCCGATATCGAGGCGTTCGAGTCTGAGCACCTGTACGTCAACACCATCGCTCCGCTCAGTGAGGGGCGGTGACGGTGAACAGAGCTGAGAAGCGGCGCCGTGCTTGCAGTTTTTCGTTCGCGCGGAGGCGGCCCCCGATCTCCATGCGCGAGAGTGGTTACGGCCGCGTACTGACATCGACAAAGTTTCGAAAGGGCCCGCCGGCGCAGAGCCCATCAGAGCGTTGAGGCCGGGGTTCCAAGCCGCCGAAATGTTAGGTAATGCATCGATCCAAATGGAGGCTTCAGTCGGAGTTTGGTAAAATCGATGCAAAAACAAAGAGCTAGTGCACTGACACATGCACCGGGTGCATGTGTCAGTGCACTAAGTCCTTGGCTGAGGAGAACACGCTATGTCGCTTGGGGTCATCCTTGTTATCGTCCTTATCATCTTCCTGCTCGGCGGCTTCAGTGGCCGTTTCGGCGGCTACGGTTACGGATATGGTCATGGCGGTGTCGGAATCATCGGCGCCCTGCTGATCGTGGTGGTCGTTCTATTGCTGCTGGGGCGCATCTGATCTGACGATGCGACAGCGGATGCGTTTGCATTGCGAAAACGACCGCGTCAGCCGCACCGGGTGAAGCAACGAAGTTGGGACCGTTTCTCGATCCCAGCCGCTGGCTGGAGCCGGCGGCTGGGAATGCTTTACCGTGATCATGCGCGCGGTGAAACAACCGGAAAATCGTTCGCAACATGCCGCGAAGCCGGCCTACGAGGTAATGAGCACCTCTACCGACATCCCGCCGAAGGCGTCACTCGCTCCAATGAAACGACCGGCCGCCGGCGCTGCGGTTCGTCGGAGCGAAGGCGATCCAGCAAGCGGGTCTCGACCCCACAAGGTCAATCTTCGATCATCTTCAGCGCGGCCTGGCGGTCTCCGTGCCTCAATCTGAGAAACAGCGTGCGGGCGTCTTGATGTCGCGTTCAGTTCCTGCTTCTGCCGCTGTCTTGAGAGCGACGGCAACCGGATGATCCGCCCCGCAAATGAAGGTGAGCGCTTTCGCCAAGCGCCCCATGGCGGCGCGGTCGATCGATGGTTCTGTCATTTGAGAAGTCCTTAATGCGCTGATATGCGTTCTTAATAGCCCTCCGCCTCGGCACCGACATGACCGGGAGGCCGCCGCCGAGCGCCGTTGTTCATGTGTCGCCTGTTGCCTGGATCAATGTCGCGGTCAAGCCGGACATGGGGCATCGAGCGGCGAGAGGTTTGGATCATCGATGCTGCGTGGTTCTGCTGGCCATAAGCTGAATGCGCCTTCCGATTTTATTCCGCTGACCGCGGCTGACCTAGCCTGTTATTGCTGTCGTCCAGAGGTCTGCGCACGATGCCAGAATTCATTGATAATGTACATTGAAGCGAAGGCGCCACTGGCAAAACATTCTCAAAAAATCGATCATTACCTTTGAATTTTTATCGTCGAAACTATTATCTTTCAAGCCAAGTATATTGTTCGATATATGCGCTATCAGAAAATATTTTTGACACGCACTTCTTATTTTTATTTACGACATCATATATCCAAATATGCTCGGCGTGGGGAAATAAATCTTTCAAACCGATTCCGTCGCCTTGCCGCAGAGCGCCTCGGCCGAAGCTGAGACGCGCCAAATCTTGGACCGGGACAACCTAGCTACTCTCAGGAGCCATGCAATGAGCGAAATCTTTTCAGTCGGCGATATGGTCACCTACACCGGCAAGCTCGTCGGAAAACCGCTCCAATGCAAAGTCGTCAAGGTCATGCCGGTGGAGCATGCCCATACCGTTCGCAACTACCGCATCCGCGATAGTGCCGAAGCCTTCGACCGGGCTGTGCCCGAATTCACGCTGACGCGGATCGAGCCCACGGCCTCGGAGCTTATTTTCAAATCATGAGGCGCCAGAATATCCACTGGTCTCGGTTCACCGGTGGTTATCGCGGCGTCGTTCGTACTCACCGATCAGCGAGGAAACATCATGGCCCTCGATTTCCTTAATAACTGCCGCAGCTTCGATTTAAAGCGAAAGACCGTTAGCTTTTGGGGTCACGACGTCATGTTCGAGGTGGCATTTCGGCTGGATGAATCGGCGCTGCACCGCCTCGCCGGGCTCCAAGAGTTTGATGAAGCCGCCGCTCTCGCGGTCTTCGATACCAACCGGACTCACATCAGAAATGCGGCGCGCCGCTTGTACCAAAAGGCCTCCAATCGCTACTGCGAACTTACAGCCTCCGACTTCTGAGCTTGAAAGGCTGCGCTGTTCCAGCAGATCCTGACGGTTGCGGGGCTTCAATTATTTACCGACCATCTCACGAGCCCTAAATGTCCAAATGGCAGAAATTCAGTAATCGGAAACTCCGAAAGCAAGAGCCGAAAAAGCCGCCAGTCGCTGCGGCTGTGTCGCCGCGCCTGCCGGCCAAAGGAACAGCCGCCGCGCCCAGCATCCCCGGTAAGAAAGACTGAGGCGCGGCCCATGGCTGTCCGGACCACCGAGACGACGGTTACGTTCAGGCGTCCTTTTATGTTGGGGACTTTCGACAGCCCCCAACCGGCAGGAACCTACCGCCTCGTAATCGAAGAGGAGGATATCCCCGGCCTCACCTTCCTCGCTTACCGCCGCACGGCAACGATGCTGCACATCCCGGCCATCTCGATTTCTGGCCATCTCGAACAGGTTTTCTTCGTCGGTTCCGCAGAACTTGCCGCTGCCTTGGAGGCGGATGAGCAAGCTTAGCCTGATCGATCATGGCTCAAAGGAGGTCAATCGTGCGTTATCTTGGCGGCATATCAGGAAAGGGCGTACTCAAGCGCGACGGTGAAGAGATCGCTCGTGCGTTCTACGAATTGGATGGCTTCTACACGGAGTCAGCTGGCGTCACGAGGTCCGGAGAGCTTCGGGTTTCCGCTGACGCGCTGAAGAGCGTATTCGGCCACAAGGCCGTTCAACTGCTCACCGATGACGGCCGGGTCTTCGATCTCAAATTCTCCGACAAGGAGCTGCGTCCGGCAACCGACATCGTCCATGTGGACGCCACAGACGACGAGATGCTGCCAACCACCGCTCCCAAAAAGTGGCGCCATTGACCGCCGCTGGCGCGTTTCGACCGGAACGCCGCAAGGCAGCAGATTCGGCAGTTGACGTGCGCTATTGCGTTGCCGATGAAGCGCAAGTCGAGTCGCGGAACGCGCCAGCGTTCCGCGACTTTTTTCCCGGTGTGGCGACAGCTACCAGCAGCAGCGGTCCCCATACGGCCCATAGCCAAAACCTTCTGCAAAGAACGGTGCGGCAAGAGCCAGCGCGAGAGGCCATCCGTTGTCAAACTCATCATCAAAGCGATGATGATGGTGACGTCCGTAAAAGCGGTGACGGCCATTGTAGCCGAAGCGGTTGCGATGACGATAATAGCCAAAACGGCCGTGGCGGTGGCCGTGATATCTGACGGGCACGATCAGTGGCGCCGAGCTTGTGGCCGCATTGGCAAATCCGTTCGCGGCGATCGTCGGTGCCGCATTGGCGGAGCCGAAGCCGATGGTCCCGATTAGCAGGGCCGCAGCCGCGGTGGACAGTATTCGATTTCCAGGTCTTCATGGGCTGCCCTTTCACTCTCAGATGACGGGCTCGATCGCTTTAGCGGGGCATGAAGGCGGCTATGCCGGTCTGCCGTCGCAGGATCAGGCTCGCCTTTCTTCTGAGAAGTTGCTTCGTTCAGGATGGGTTCCACCGCCAAACGACTTCGTGAATAGAGCCGTCTATGTTCATCCCTCGCAGGGAGATCGCCGATCCGGTGAACCCGTTGCCGTCAAATCCGTTCTATATGATCGGTTGCGGATGGGTCCGTGGTCGGTGGGGCCGCCTGAGCCGTCCGGCGGCCCAGAAAGGGCTGCAAGATGAGAAGGCGATTTCCATTGATCCTGATCGGCCTCGCCTCGTTGGCCTGGTGCGCGATCTCTCGTTCGGATAAGCAGCGCCGCCACTCGGCTCGGAGCGCATCTCGTCTGCGCCGCGGACCGGACCGGCAGCTTTCGGGCGCCGGCACTCGCGAGCGGCCGGCGGGGCCGGAGTCCATGAAGGATCCTCCGCCGAACTGGGACAAGGTCGACCAAGCTTCGGACGAATCCTTTCCCGCCAGCGATCCGCCCGGCTATTACGCGAACCGGATTTGACGATAGGCCTCTTCAGGCACCACGGGACACTGCTCGTCAGACCTATCGTACGACTCCGGGCCGGACCGGTTCCGTACGAGGATGAACGGGATTGACTTGGGGCTGGACGGGCTCTGACCGAACCGGGGGTGGATTCAGCGGGTCAACATGGCTCGGCGTCGGAGAAGTAGAACTCCCAGGGCTCGCCTGACAGGGCTACCCCAACGGCATCGCAACTATTGATTGCGGTGATAGACGCCTCAGTACAGCCGCGGCGCGCGAAATTGTCTCCTGCCGCCTGGCGAATGCATTGATCGCGCTCCATTTGCGCCATAGTCCGACAGGTGCCCTGTGCCCAGACCGAAGCCGGCGCAATGCAGATTACAAGCCCGGCCCGTAAGACGCGCTTCATATCGGTTCCCGCCCAAACGATCTACCAGGTGATCGGAAAAACGTCGCGACGATCGTCGTGGTTCCATGGCGACCTCATATCCACATCGCCATTCCAGCCGTTCCGCCACCACGCTCTAATCAGGCGACGCGAAATGCTTAGCGACAGTGAATTTACGGTTGAAACCTGCGGGATGACACTCGGCGCCATCCTCATACTCGTCGAATTTCCTGCCGGATATGCCGGTGCGCGTCTCGGCGCTTGGCGCCAGGTCAGACCTTAGGCTGCATTGTCAAGCCAGAATTCGCTATGGCCGGAACATTCTCCATCGTTGTGTCGTTGCCTATGAATGCAAAACTGGGAAGGAGCACCAGATGAAGAAGTATCTCTTCGCTCTGGCGGCGATCGCGACGGTAAGCACGCCGGCGCTTGCCGACTATTACGTCATCCGCCGCCCCGACCATAAATGCGAAATCGTGGCGTCACGGCCGACCGACACCACGATTCTTCAGCTCGGACCGCTCGCATTCACGACGCGTGATGACGCTGAACGCCAGCTCGTGGTTTGTAGAAAACGGTACCACGACGACGATGACCATGTGATCATCGAGCGCAGGGAACGGGAACGGCATTAGCGACCCACTCAGCGAAGTACCCGCGCCGGGATTGCTCAACGGCGCGGGGGGCGCTGGCTCGGCTGTTCGTTCCATTGCAGGTATGCGGATGGCGGAGAGAAAGAAACGAGCCAGCCAATCCACAGCAAAGCGGGCGCGCAACCGCTGGACAGGCGACGTAACCAAGCACAGCGATGCACTCGATCTCGACGAGGGCGTCTTTGCCTGGAAAGACCCTGCCCGCATTGCAGATTCCCTCAAACGCTCAGCGGAAACCAGTAAGCGCCGCAAGGCCGGTGCCTACCGCTCGGCCTTGTCGATGCTGACGTTCTACATCAATCGCGCCGGCACGAAGTTGCCGGACGCTCAAAAAGGAGTCTTGGAGCAGGCAAAGGTCGAGCTGCGCAAGGCGTTCGGGCGCGCGTGATCCGACCGATCGCCCGCCCCTTTGCATCGGACCTGAAGATGGTCAAAACCGAGCAGATTTCGCCAGAGAGTGCGGCTGAAGCGGCGAACTGCTGGCCGGGATGAAAGGCGGCATTGTTGACGAGAATGTCGAGCCGTCCGAACTCGGCAGCGGTCTGGTCGACGGGCCCCCCTGGCGGAACTCGGAATCGGACATATTACCCGCGAGCAAAATGCGGTGTAGGCCCCCTTTCTCCACCGCGCGTTTCGTCTCTTCCGCATGGCGCGATGCTCACGAAGATAGACGACCCACTTGTAGGTGGGTCAGCTCGGCGACGCGGTAGGCAACTGCGTGATCCAACACTTTCTTCCCGACACGCTCTGGCCAATCGCAGTGCCGCCATCATAGCTGCTTTGCACATGCGATCAGACCTTCAGCGTCGGTGCGAATTGCTTGCCCGGGCCTCTCGACGCTTGGTCTCTTCTTGCCCTCTTCATCGCTTTCACTGCCGACATTCGGGCTGGCACGTCCGGAGGCGAAGCGGCGGCGAAACAACGTGCGCCCGCCGGCAGTGGTTCCTGTGACCCACGCGCGGAACAAAGGCCACCTGAATCGGTTACTTGCGGCACGCATCATTTTTTGCAGGCGAACACGGAGATCCGATGCAACCAAAAACGTGGTCTGTGATGTGGATCATCATCAGCACGACCGTCAACCAGTGGATCCGGCACCGCACCTCCCGCCTCGGTGCGGCGCTGGCCTTCTATTCTGTGTTTTCCCTCGGCCCGCTGCTGCTGATCGTCACCAGTGTCGCCGGCCTGTTCTTTGGCGAAGACGCCGTTCGCGGATCGCTGATCGAGCAATTCCGCACATTGTTGGGCAACACCGGCGGCCAGGCCGTGGAAGCGATGCTCAAAGGCGCGGCGTCGCAACAATCGGCTCGGGTGACCGCAGGGATCGGCGTTATTCTGCTGCTCGTCGCAGCCTTGGGCGTGGTGGTGCAGCTCAAGGACGCCCTCAATACGATCTGGGAAACAGAGGAGCCTGCTGGCACGGGCTGGTGGTGGTATCTACGCACCTATCTCATCTCGCTTGTGGGAATCCTTGCTCTCGGTTTTCTGCTCACGGTCTCCTTGGTTATCAGCACTGGCCTTGCCGCCTTTTCGGCGTGGATTGGAGGGTCGGTGACTGAGAGCATCGCCTCACACGCGGTCACCTTCCTGATCTCATTTGCCGTGCTCTCAACGCTGTTCGCCATGCTTTTCAAGTTTTTTCCTGATGCCGAGGTCGCCTGGCGCGACGTGTGGCTCGGAGCGATCGCGACCTCGTTGCTGTTCAACGCCGGGAAGCTGGCGATTTCCTGGTACATCGGCACGCAGGGTCTGCAATCCACTTATGGAGCGGCCGGCTCCATCGTAGTGCTGCTGATCTGGGTCTATTATTCGGCGCAGATCGTTCTGTTCGGCGCGGAGCTTACCCGGGTCTTCGCCCAGCGTCGCGGCTCGTTGCAACCAGCGCATTGAACTGCACGCCCTCCGACCGGGTGTATGAGACATATTTCGCAGAGGCCATGCTGGAGAACGGCGACGCCATGAAGCGCAATCACCAGGAATCACGAAATCGAGCAAGGTATCCAGCCATGAGAGATGTATTTCGAATGTTCGCCGAGCGAACGGCCAATGCCGTGGGCACATACTGGGCGTTCTTGATCGCGCTCGCAGTCGTCGCTATTTGGGCGATTACCGGACCTTACTTCGCATATTCGGATACTTGGCAGCTATTCATCAATACCGGCACGACGATCGTGACCTTCCTCATCGTGTTCCTCATCCAGAATACCCAAAACCGCGAGACGCGCGTCATGGCTTTGAAACTCGACGAACTATTGCGCGGCGTCGAAGGTGCCCGCACAGGCTTCGTCAGCTTGGACAGCATGTCGGATGAGGAGCTGGAAATCGTTCAGAAGGAATTCACGCGCCTGCGCGATAAATATGCACCTCTGGTCGACGATGACCTCGCGCATGTCGAGAGGGAGATGAAAGCTCGTCGCAAGCGGCGACGGTGAGGGACGGGGTGTCCTGCTGCATGCGGCCCTTGGCGAAAGACGACGACAACTGAAGGCGTGTCGGGCAGATCGTTGCGCTTCGCCCTTGCGATCGGATCCAATATCCCGAGCATCATTTCGAAAAGCATGTCCTCATGCAGGCGAGCATGGCCTTCCCGGTTTTGGAAAAAAATGATGCGCACGCCACGGCTTCGTCGAGGAAACGCACTTCACGGTGACCTATAGCCCCGTGCCTGACGAGACCCGCCCAGCGGTATCGGCAGGGTGATCGGCACCGTTTAACGAGGATTGCAGACCCGCTCGCCCCCCAGCAGAAGAAGACGTCGCCCGACCACATCGATGCAATTGCGGCTTTCGGGATGGGTAGGCGATCTTGATTAAACGGCGCTGGAATCGTCTGTTCAAAAGCCCGCGAGCCAGCGCGCTGTGGCCCCTCACACTGAGGCAGGCGTGCCGAAGCCGAAGCTTTCTTCGCGGCGGCAGACACCCTATGCTGAAGGGAGGGCGCGTCGCAATCGGCCAATGATCGTTGTCGGAATACGCAGGAGAAGGCAGCAACCAGGAGACTCATATGGCCATTGTCAGCACGGCGCTTGCAAACTTCCTCATCATTCTCATCATCGGCATCGTTGTTGGTCTTGCTTTCAACCGCTACGCCGGCAGTTGGCTTGCGCGCCTGGGGACCACGACACACAGCGACGTGACCAGCGCGCTGATCGGCATCGCCGGCGCTTTCATGGGCTTCCACCTGGGTGTCATTTTGGGGCTGCTCCCTTCTCCGATCATGCTCTACCTCTCAGCGGTGGTCGGTGCCGCCATTGTGCTCTGGCTGTGGCGAGGAAGATAAGACCTGTGTGCATGTTGTCGAAAGTTGCGCTCAGCCGGCGCCCGAGAATGGTCGGACCGTCGACGCTTGAATCCGCCAACATCGGCTCTCTCAGCCAAGCGGCGCGCGCACCTATGAATTGCATCGCGCTGTTTCCTGAAGGGCAATACAGAGAGTTGGCCTAACCTTGCTCGGGGCCGATCCAGGCATCGAGAACACCGGCGAACGCGGCGCCATTGGGCTTCATCGCAACGGGATTCGCGGTGAGCATGCGGTCGCTCAGGCAAGTCAGTTCATAGGCCACACCCGCGGGGCGACGACGCTATTTTTGACGTCGATGGCAAATAGCATTGTCACTGCTGCGTGTGACGGGTTTCCCCGTCTTTGGGACACAGGTCGAAAGTGGATCACATGAAAATTTCTGGTTGCGCAAAGCTCGTCGCCTTGGCCACGATTTGCCTCCTTTTCGTCAATTGGGGCGATTTCGAATAACCGTTCGCGCAATGGCCCGGTCGGACAAGACGCGCCGGGAAGTTCAGCAGGCTTACTTTCCCCGTCCCCCTCGCCCATTGCTGTGCCGGTAGGTGTCGCCAGTTACAGTGCGGAAACTTTTCTTCGTTCGCTCGGCATGAATATCCACATTGATCAAGGTTACTCGGCGCAGTCCTATGTCGCTCCGTTAAAATATCTGGGCGTGCGAGTTGTGCGCACGGGGGCTGGACGGGTGCAGAATTCGGTTTACGTCTCCCAACAAACCGGCGTGCTCGTCGATATTTTCGCCAACGGTGGCCCGGTGAGCGACTTTATTGTTGCGGGAAGAACTCTAGCCGCGGCTCATGCCTTGCTGTCGTTCGAAGGCCCGAATGAGCCAAACAATTTTCCATTGACCTACAACGGGCAAAAAGGCGGCGGATCGGGAACCTGGCTTCCGGTGGCGCAATTTCAACGCGACGTCTACGCGGCTGTAAAAGCCGATGCCGCGCTAAAAAATTTTCCGATCTTTAGCCCTTCTGAAACAGGAGCCGAAACTGACAACGTGGGTTTGCAGTTTCTGACCATACCCGCAGGTGCTGGCGCGCTAATGCCAGATGGAACCAAATTCGCGGACTTCGCCAATCTTCATAATTACGTCATCGGCAATGGCAATCGGTACACCGACAATCAGGCGTGGAATGCCGCTGATCCAACTCTGAATGGCCGATGGGACGGCCTCTATGGAAATAACGGCGTGACGTGGCGAAAGAAATTTTCCGGCTATAGCAATGCAGACCTGCTTACCTTGCCGCGAGTGACAACAGAAACAGGCTGGGGCAGCGCCCGCAGTCCTGGCGGAGACCGCGTACAAGGGACAATTTTGGTGAATACTTATCTTGCTCAATTTAAACGTGGTTTCCGCTATACGTTTGTCTACCAAATGCGTGATGGCGAAGGTGGCAACGACAGCTTCGGTGTGTTCAATCGTGATTCAAGCCCAAAAGCCGCCGCCACGGACATTCACAACCTGACGACAATTCTGGCTGATCGAACGCCAATCGCCAACCCACGGCGGCTCAACTATTCGATCGCCAACCAACCCGCTACCGTTCACGATCTATTACTGCAAAAAAGCGATGGTGCATTTGAACTTATCGTCTGGGGCGAGAGGGTCTCCGGAACCGACAATGTGGTTGTCAACCTTGGCGGCGATCACGCCACGGTCAAAGTCTATGACGTCACCGTCGGTACTTCGCCGTTGCAAACCCTCAGCAATGTCAGCTCGGTTCCCCTTGCGCTGACGGACCACGCACTCATCATTGAAGCCATCAACTGACGCATGACGCGTGGCTTGCCGAGCGCTTTTTGGCCACGCGGCTAAGATAAAATCGGCACGCAGAGAACTTACGCGGCTGACGATTTTTGAGCCCGCGTTACATCGTCGACCGTAAAATCGGCCGGTCGGTAAGCTGCGCGTCAGTCGGCATTTCCCGGCGCAAGACTATTCGCCTGGCGATAAGAGGACTCGCTCTGCGGGTTTGCGTCCCCTACTGGCGAGCCAGCGGCAGATCACATAGAAGGCCGGCGTGAAAATCAACCCGAAGGCGGTCACGCCGATCATGCCGGACATCACCGCGGTTCCGAGCGTCTGCCGGAGTTCCGCGCCCGCGCCGATCGCCCAGACCAGCGGCGTCACGCCGAAGATGAAGGCGAGCGAGGTCATCAGGATCGGCCGCAGGCGCAGCCGGGCCGCTTCGACGGCGGCGGCCATGCGGTCGCGGCCCTGATCCTCAAGCTGCTTGGCGAACTCCACGATCAGAATGGCGTTTTTCGCCGCAAGGCCGATGAGCACGATGAACCCGACCTGGGTCAGGATGTTGTTGTCCTGCCCGCGGATCAGCACGCCGGTGATCGAGGCGATCAGGCACATCGGCACGATCAGGATGACAGCCAGCGGAAGGGTGAGGCTTTCATACTGGGCCGCGAGCACCAGGAACACGAACACCACCGCCAGCAGGAAGGCAAAGGTTGCGGTGTTGCCGGCGCGGATCTGCTGAAAGGCGAGCGTCGTCCATTCATAGCTGAAGCCCTGCGGCAGCGTCTCGGCGGCGAGCTTCTGCATGATCTGCGATCGCCTGTCCCGCCGAATAGCCGGGCGCCGCCGCGCCGTCGAGCTCGGCGGCGGGATAGAGATCGTAGCGCGGCACCCGGTACGAGCCCGATATGTCGCTAATCGTCGTGAAGGAGCCGAGCGGCACGGTATCGCCGCTGGCGTTCCGCACACGGATCTTAAGCACGTCCTTGGGGTCGAGCCGGTAGGCGGCATCGGCTTGCGCGGTCACCCGGAAGGTCCGCCCCAGGATGTTGAAATCATTCACATAGGTCGAGCCGAGATAGGTCTGCAAGGCACCGAACACATCGCTGATATTCACGCCCAGCATCTCTACCTTGGTGCGGTCGATATCGAGATAGAGCTGCGGCGTCGAGGTCTCGAACAGCGAGAAGACCTGAACGACGCCGGGCGTCTGGGCGGCGCGGCCCATCATGGCGTAGACGGCGCCCTGCAGAGCCTCCGGTCCCGCGCCGCTGCGATCCTCGACCATCATGCGGAAGCCGCCGGCATTGCCGATGCCGCGCACCGGCGGCGGCCGCGACGACGACGATGAGGCCCTCCTGGATCGAAGCGAGGCGCTGGAACAGCGCGCCCTGGATGGCCGCGGCGGATTTCTGGGGATCGCCTGCGCGCGCCTCGAACGGATCGAGCACGACGAAGATCGCGCCTGCATTCGGCGCATTGGTGAAGGTCGCGCCGGAGAAGCCGACGATGTTGACGGCATGCGCAATTCCCGGCACGCTGAGCGCCGTTTCCACGACGCGCCGGTTGACGTCGTCGGTGCGGGCCAGCGAAGCGCCTCCGGGCAGTTGGGTCACGATGATCAGATAGCCGGCGTCGAGCTGCGGAATGAAGCCGCTCGGCGCCTTGCGGAACTCATTGAGCCCGAAACCGATAACGACCGCGTAGACGATCAGCATCAGCGCCGCGACGCGCACGATGCGTCCGGCGAGCCAGCCATATCCCCGCACCAGCCTTTCGAAGCCCCAATTAAAGCCGGCGAAAAGGCCCTTGAGCGGGCGCTGCCACAAACTGATCTTGCGGCGCTCGCCGTGGGGTTTCAGGAGCAGCGCGCACATGGCGGGCGAGAGGGTCAGCGAGACAATCAGCGAGATGATCGTGGCGCCGGCGATGGTGAGCGCGAACTGCCGGTAGAATTGACCAGAGATGCCGGTTATGAACGCCGCCGGCACGAACACCGCGCAAAGCACCAGGGCAATGGCAATCAGCGCCGCACCCGACCTCGTCCATGCTGCGCCGGGCGGCGTCGCGGGGGGAGAGACCGGCCTCGATGCCGCGCTCGACATTCTCCACCACGACGATTGCGTCATCGACGACGATGCCGATCGCGAGCACCAGACCGAACAGCGACAGATGTGTTCAGCGAAAAGCCGAACATCGCCATGAAGAAAAACGTGCCGATCAGCGATACCGGAATGGCAACGATGGGGATGACCGCGGCGCGCCAGGTCTGCAGAAACAGGATCACGACCAGCACCACAAGGATGATGGCCTCGCCGAATGGTTGTCTTAACTGCGTCCACCGATTGCTGGACGAATTCCGTTGGGTTGTAGACGATCGTATATTTCAGCCCTTGCGGAAAATCCTTGGCGAGCTGATCCATTGCCGTCTGGATCGCCTTGGCGGTCGCGATCGCATTGGAGCCGGGTCGCTGGAAAATGCCGAGCGCGATCGCCGGATCGCGATCGAGATACGAGATGGTCGTATAGTCCTGCGCGGCGAGCTCCACGCGGGCGACGTCCCTGAGACGGACGACCGCGTTGCCGGTCTGTTTGACGACGAATATTGCCGAACTCGCTCGGATCGGCGAGACGGCCAAGCGTCTGCACCGCGACCTGGAAGGCGCGCGGGCTGATCGACCGGCGGCTGATTGAGCACGCCCGAGGCAACCTGCACATTCTGGCTTTGCAGGGCCGTGACGATATCGCCCGCCGTGAGGCCGAGCGACTGCAGCCGGTCGGGATCGAGCCACACGCGCATGGAATAGTCGCGGCTGCCGAACACGATGATCGATCCGACGCCGTCGATGCGGTTCACCACGTCGATGACCTGGGTGTTGGCGTAATTGGAGATGAACAGCGTGTCGCGGGATTTGTCGGGCGAGTAGAGATGCACGACCATCATCAGATCGGGCGATGCCTTCGCCACCGTCACGCCGATATTGCGCACATCGGCGGGCAGGCGCGGCTGGGCGACCGCCACGCGGTTCTGCACCTGCACCTGGGCAATATCGAGATTGGTGCCGAGTTCGAAGGTCACGGCAATCGAGAAGCGGCCGTCGCCCGTGGCGTTGGACGAGATGTAGAGCATGTCCTCAACGCCGTTGATCTGCTGCTCGATCGGCGTAACGACCGTCGCGGCGATCACGGCGGCGCTCGCTCCGGCGATATTGGCCGGTCACATTGATCACCGGCGGCGCGATCTCCGGATATTGGGCGATCGGCAGCCGGCTGAAGGACACGGCGCCAAGGATCACGAAAACGATGGAAATGACCGCGGCGAAGATCGGCCGGTCGATGAAGAAATGCGAGATGCGCATTGTGGCCGCTCCGCCCCTGCCGCTAGTTGGTCGCGGCTCGGGCGCTGCTTACCGATCGTGGACGCGCCGGGTGCTTCCTGCGGCGCGACCTTAACGCCGGCACGCACCCGCATCAGACCGTTGACGATGACGCGGTCATCCGGCGCCAGCCCCGCCGTGATGACCCGCAGGCCGTCGATCACCGGACCCAGCGTGACATATTTCTGACGTGCGACATTGTCGGGATCAACCACCAGCACGAATTTGCGCACCTGCTCGGTGCCGATGGCGACGTCCGGGACCAGCAGCGCCTCGGCGGGCGGACCGGACGGCACCTGGATGCGGCCGAACATGCCGGGCGTGAACTTGCCATCGGGATTGGCGAACTCGGCGCGCGCCCGGATCGTGCCCGAGGCGCGGTCGATGGCGTTGTCGATAAAGTCCGTCTTACCCTCATGCGAAAACGTCGTCTCGTCGAGGAGCTTGAGCATGACCGGCACGGTGATGGCGCGATCGGTCGGCCTCGCCGACATTCAGCGTATGGGTGTAGCGCAGATAGGACGCCTCATCGACGGTGAACTCAAGCGGATCGGGTCGGTGGACACGATGGTCGCAAGCAGCGTCGTATTGCCGCTCGTGCCGCCAGTGACCAGATTGCCGATCGACACGCGCCGGTCGCCAATGCGCCCGGAAACCGGCGCGCGCAATTCGGTGAATTCGCAGATCCAGCATGGCCTGACGCACGGCGGCATCCTGCGCGGCGACCGATGCCTCGGCCACCGCCTTCGCCTGGATCCTCTGATCGTAAGTCTGCTGAGAGATCGTGGTGTCGCGGACAAGATTGCTGCCGCGCGCCAGATCGCTTTGCGCATAGGCCAGATTGGCCTGCGCCTGCGCGAGGTTGGCCTTGGCCTGAGCCAACGCGATCTCGAAGGGACGCCGGTCGATGGTGAATAGAAGGTCGCCACTTTTGACCATTTGCCCGTCTTTGAAGTGGATGGCGTCGAGATAGCCGGAGACGCGCGCGCGCACCTCGACGGCATCCACAGCCACAAAGCGCCCGACATATTCGTCGAAGTCGGTGACCAGCTTTTTTGTCGGCTTGGCGACAGTCACCTGCGGGGGAGGCGGTTCCGCTCCCTTGGCGCTCGGCTGGCTGCCATCGCAGGCCGCCAGCACAAACGCCGCAAACAGGGGAAGCGCCAAAGCGCCTGCTAAATTGAATATTCTCATAGGATGCCCGAATTGATCAGGATAGTGCGCCGCGCCAGTATAATCAATTGGTTGCGTCTAGGGCAGATGTGCTCGCGACGATGTGAACGGCCGTCGAGACAGCCATCGTTGGGGGCGCATGAGCTGCGGCAGTCAGGCTGGCTTTCAGGGGAAGAGCATCTTTGGGGGCGCATGAGCTGCGGCGGTAAGGCCGGCTTTCAGGGGAAGAGGTTGGTCGGCAAGCATCGCTTTGGCGACCACGTCGCGGGCCGTTTTGGGATCGAGCGCATGTTCGGCCAGCAAGTCGCGGCACTCTGCAATGATCAGATCGGCATCCTGCATGATTTTCAGTTCCTTAAATCGGTCATGCCGGTGAAGCCCCATGCTCTGGCCGAGAATTTCAAGAATGTTGACGATGCGGAAGGGCCAGTCGCGCTCATGCGCGCATAGCTCGCGGTGATCGGAGTGATACACCGCAACCAGCGCATCGACGCCCGCATCACGCGCGGCCTCAAGCTCGCCGAGCTGCAATTCGCGCCTGTAGGCCGGGAGCACACCGAGGTTGACGCTCTGCAGGCCGACCGCAGGCTGGTTCAGATCCATGAGCTCCACACCGGGAACTGCCTGCAAGATTTCGGCAGCCGCTTGCATGATCCCGGCAACGCCCGGGTGTTTGTGCAATGCCACCCGCAGTTCCACCCGTTCGAGCAAAAGCGGCTTCAGCCGGTCGAGCTGCGCCGCTAAGAAGCGCATGAACGGCGTGATCTCGAACGGCCGCGAACCGCGCTGCTTCTCGATGGTCGGCAGCGTCGTCTCGGTGAACTGGACATAGCAGCTCGGACACCAGGAGAGCACTTGGCCAGATTTGCTGTGCGACATTTTCTCGATCGAGCTCGACCCCATGCGCCCCGAGATCTCCACGTCACCAGCCCGCAGCTGCATGACGCCGCAGCAATGGCTCGGTCCGCCCATCACCTGATAACTGACACCCAGCCTGTCCATGATATCGAGAGCGAGAAGGGCGATGTGGGGGGTCTTGAGGACGTTGCACCCGGTGTAGAACACGAAATCCGCTGCCTCGTTTGGCGTTGCCGCAGATGCCGACCCTTGTCCCAGCCGCTCCAGCAGAGCGCCATCGAGCTGCAGCCGCGACAGCACGCCGACATCGCGGCTCGTATCGCGGAATTTCATCACGCCGTCGCGGCGCCGCTCGGCGAGTTCGCTCTTTTCCTTCAGCATCGCAACGCGCGCCATGGCCAGCAGAAAGCGCGGATTGACGCCGTCGTCGCACGCCTTGATACACTCGCCGCTGAGCATGCAGGAGAGCGCCCATTTGCGGGACGCTTCCGGACCATGGCCCGTGCGCACGATATCGAGCACACCGGCAATGACGGCGTCCGGACTGACGCCTGTGATGCCGGCGGGTTGCACGCTGGGACAGACTTCGACGCATCTGCCGCATTTTGTGCAGGCGTCGAGCATGTCGCTAACGCGACCGCTCAGGGCCGCCTCGAAACTGATGCCGTCCATCAACTGCGACTCCCGAAGTGCTAACCCATGTTACCACATTGCATTCACGAGGTGGTCTTTCCCCGCAATGTCGGATCGGGCAGCCGCACATATTGCCAGGTCCCCGAACGCCAGAAGATTGCAGGGCGGCTCCAAATCCGATTGCGGGAGAACTCCCGGGCTGTGCGGTTTTAATCGAGGAATGAAAAGCTATGTGGCTCGATCCCGCCGGTCGGGATTGCGCATTCCGCGTCGATGCTGGCGCGGATGTGCTCGATGAACGCGGCAGCGGCGGCTGGAACGGGCGCGCGCGCCGCCATCAGGAAAGACGTGCGGTAGGGGATGCGCGGCCGGAATGGCCGGACTGCGACGGAGGAGCCGAGCTGACTGGCAACCGGAAAGGGGTTGAGAAGCGCCACGCCCAGCCCTTCGCGCACGAATTCGCCGGCCGAGACCGAGGTCGCCGTCTCGATGATGGTGCGCGGCGCGATGCCCGCCTGCTCGAGCACCTGATCGATGGCGAAGCGGCCGGAATGGCGGCGGGTGAGTGCGATGAAGCTCTCGCCGGCAAGGTCTTGCGGCTCGATGCAGCCGCGCGCGGCGAGCGGATGCCCTGCCGGCAGAACGCAGACGGCGTCGGTCTCCAGTAGCAACTCGGACCGCACGCCCGCATGAGTCGGGATGGTGTCGGTGAGGCCCAGATCGACCCGATCCTCGGCGACATTGGTGATCAGGCTGTCGCTTGAGGTGATGTCGAAGCTGACCTCGACATCCGGGTTCTGGCGGATGAAGCTGGCAATGCGGGCTGGCAGGAAGCAATGCGCCAGGGTGGGAGGCGCGGCAAGCCTTAGGATGCCACCCGACGATCGCGGCGAGCTCTCTTCGCCGATCCGCGCCAAAACCTCGAAGACGGGCTGGACCTGTTCGTGAATCGCGAACGCTTCGACTGTCGGCACGAGTCTACCTCCCTGCCGCTCGAACAGAAGACGGCCGAGCTGGGCTTCAAGCTGTGCGATCCCCCGGCTGATCGCAGATTGCGATGTACCAAGTCGCTGCGCGGCGACTGTCGTCTTGCCTGTTTCAATCAAAGCGCGCAGAATTTCCAGATGTCTGAGGTCGAATGCGGGGCGGCGATTCAAGAGCTGATCCTGATCCGTTATTGGGCGATTCTATGCGCAAAATGCATAAAATATCTACTTTGAACTTCGCCTAGCGCATAGTAGCCTTTGCTGAGCCGCGACCGCATGTGGATATTTGTAACAGGCCTTCGAGTTGGGGGAGGACCGATGATCACCGCTTACGTCAGGACAATCGCACTCGCAGCCGCCGCCTTCACCGCCTTTACCTGGAGCGCTTCAGCGCGGGATCTGACCATCGGCCTGTCCGCCGAGGCCTCATCGATCGATCCGGATTTCCACGCGCTCACGCCGAATATCCAGATGCGCTGGAACATCTTCCAATCGCTGACCGAGCAGGATGAGCAGCAGGCGGTGAAACCGAGCCTGGCGACCAAATGGGAGCCGATCGACGACACGACATGGCGGTTTCATCTCCGCCAGGGCGTCAAATTCTCGAACGGCGCCCCATTCACCGCGCAAGACGCGATCTATTCCGTCTGCCGTGTTCCGCTGGTCAAGGACAGCCCCTCGCCCTTTACGATCTACACCAAGACCATCGCCGAGATGAAGGCGGAGGATGACCATACGCTGATCATCAAGACCACGGCGCCCGATCCGCTTCTGCCGGTGGAAGTCTCGAACTGGGCGGTATTATCGGCGAGCGTCTATGGGGTGACCGGCCCGATCACTTTCGGCCGCCAGGCGTGTCAGGGCATCGGCACGCCGCCGCAATCGGCGGACTTCAACAAGCCGGAGATCGCCGTCGGCACGGGGCCCTACAAGCTGGTCAGCTATACGCGCGGCGACCGCATCGTGCTGGAGCGCAATGACAGCTATTGGGGCGATAAGCCGGTCTGGGACAAAGTCATCCTGCGTCCGATCACCTCGGATGCTCCGCGCGTCGCCGCTTTGCTCGCGGGCGATGTCGATATGATCGAGAATCCGCCCGAGCAGGACCTCAGCCGCATCAAGAAGGCCGGCTTCAAGGTCGCGTCGGGCCTCTCCAACCGCATCGTCTATCTGCATATGCGCCAGGACGGCGAGGCGCCGGGCATCACCTCCCCGACCGGCAAGAATCCGCTGCTCGATCCTCGCGTTCGCGCCGCCATGTCCAAGGCCATCAACCGCAAGGCGATTGTCGAGCACATCATGGGCGGCATGGCGCGGGCAGCCGGCGAACTGCTTCCCGCGCCGATGTTCGGCACGCTGGGGCGCGAGCCGGAAGCCTATGATCCGGAAGGCGCCAAAAAGCTGATGGTCGAGGCTGGCTATCCCGATGGTTTCGAGATCGTGCTCGGCACCCCGAATGACCGCTATATCAATGACGAGAAGATCGCTCAGGCCGTCGCGCAGATGCTCGCCCGCATCAATATCAAGGTGCGGGTCGACGCCGTGACCGCCAGCCAGTTCTTCTCCCGCCGCAACAAGCTGGAATTTCCGTTCTATCTGGCCGGCTGGGCCTCAGGGACGGGCGATGTCTCATCGCCGCTCCTCTCGCTGGTTGCGACCTATGACAAGGCCAATGGCCGTGGCACGACGAATGCCGGGCGTTATTCGAATCCCAAGATGGACGCACTCCTGATCGAGGCGATGCGCACACTCGATGATAAGAAGCGCGCGGAGCTGCTGCGCCAGGCGCAGACCATCGTGCTCGATGAGCACGGCATTCTGCCTTTGCATTTCGAGGTGACGGCCTGGGCCTTCAAGCCGGATCTCGACTACAAGCCGCGCGTCGATCAAATGACCCTTGCCTATGACGTGAAGCTGGCGGGCGCGCGGCGGCGAAATAGAACTCAATTGGCATTTGGCTTCGAAATGGTGGCCCAGCGCAAGGCAGACTCCCTCCCATAAGGGCACGAGATTCACACAAATGGCCGCGATTGTTGTAGTGCTTAAAGCCCCCTCACCCGGCCGCCTTCGGCGTCCGCCCTCTCCCGCTGAGGGGAGAGGGCAATTCAGCACTCGTAGATATGCTGTGCCCTGCGTCTCGCTCGGGAAAGCCCTCTCCCCTCGCGGGAGAGGGCGGCGAGGGCCTCAAGGACCGAGCCGGGTGAGGGGGATTTTTGCGTCACAGCAGTCGGTTTCCCTGTGGGAATCCCGTAGCTCGTTGGTGTGTTCATGCCCGGTAGCTTAGCCATGCGTTTCTAGCTGCGGGAGGCGCGCGATGCTGGTCTATCTGATCCGCCGGCTGGGACAGAGCCTCATCGCCATCAGCGTGATGGCGCTCCTGGTCTTCGTCGGCGTCTATGCGATCGGCAATCCCGTCGACATTCTGATCAGCCCGGAAGCCACCCCGGCCGATATGGACGCCGCCGTCGCCCGCTTCGGCCTCGACAAGCCGCTCTGGGAGCAGTTCTTCATCTATCTCGGCAATGTGCTGCACGGTGATCTCGGCAAATCCTTCGTCTCCGGCACCCCGGCCTTCGGGCTAATCCTGCAGCGCCTGCCCGCGACCATGGAGCTGGCGCTGGTCGCGCTGACGATCTCGGTACTGGCCGGCATCCCGCTCGGCGTCATCGCCGGGCTGAGACCGAACTCGATCAGTGGCCGCTCGATCATGGCCGGCTCGATCCTCGGCTTCTCGCTGCCGAATTTCTGGCAGGGGATGATGCTGATCCTGGTCTTCGCCGTGCTGCTGGGCTGGCTGCCGGCCGGCGGACGCGGAGCCACGGTCGATGTGCTCGGCCTGCAGCTCAGCATCTTCACCGCGAGCGGCCTTTCGCATCTGATCCTGCCCGCGCTCAATCTCGCTCTGTTCAAGCTGTCCTTGGTGATCCGGCTGGCGCGCGCCACGACGCGCGAGGTCGTGCTGCAGGACTATGTGAAATTCGCCCGCGCCAAAGGCCTGTCGCCGAGCCGCATCGTGCTGGTGCATATCCTCAAGACCATCATGATCCCGATCACCACGGTGCTCGGCCTCGAGCTCGGCTCGATGATCGCCTTCGGCATCGTCACCGAGACGGTGTTCGCCTGGCCGGGCATGGGCAAGCTCCTGATCAACTCGATCAACCTGCTCGACCGGCCGGTGATCGTCGCCTATCTCATGCTCACCGTCTTCCTCATCGTGATCATCAATCTGATCGTCGACATCCTCTATGCGGTGCTCGATCCGCGCCTCAGCCTCAAGGACGTGAAGGCATGAGCGACGCGGCTCTCGAAAATCTGACGCTCGATGAGGCGGCTAGCGGAACGGCCCCGCGCGGCTCGCTCCGCCGCGTGCTGGCCGCCGTCTTCGAGGACCGGCTGGCTGTGCTCGGCGCAGTGCTCGTGCTGCTGACCGCTTTCGCTGCGCTTGCCGCGCCCTGGATCGCGCCGCAGAACCCCTACGATCTCGCCACTCTCGACATCATGGATGGCGGGCTTGCGCCTGGCTCGGCGAGCATGTCCGGCAAGATCTACTGGCTTGGAACGGACGAGCAGGGCCGCGACATGCTCTCGGCCATCCTCTATGGCCTGCGCACCAGTCTCTATGTGGCGGGGCTCGCCACGCTCATCGCGCTGGCGATCGGCATGGCCATGGGCGTCACCGCCGCCTATTTCGGCCGCTTCGTCGATACGCTGATCATGCGCATCGTCGATCTGCAGCTCGGCTTTCCCTCGATCCTCATCGCGCTCATTCTGCTGGCGGTGCTCGGCCGCGGCGTCGACAAGGTAATCCTCGCGCTGGTGCTCGCCCAATGGGCCTATTATGCGCGCGTGGTGCGCAGCTCGGCGCTGGTCGAAAGCCGCAAGGACTATGTCGAGGCGGCGCGCTGCCTGGCGCTGTCGCCTACGCGGATCATGGTCCGGCATCTGCTGCCGAACTGCCTGCCGCCGCTGATCGTGGTCGCCACGGTGCAGATCGCCCATGCCATCTCGCTGGAGGCGACGCTGTCGTTCCTCGGCGTCGGCGTGCCGATCACCAGGCCCTCGCTCGGGCTGCTGATCGCCAATGGCTACGACTATCTGCTGTCCGGCCGCTATTGGGTGGCGGTGTTTCCCGGCGTCGCACTGGTGCTGATCATCGTCGGCGTCAACCTCGTCGGCGACCGTTTGCGCGACGTGCTCAATCCGCGGCTGCAGCGATGACGGCGCCGCTCCTCCAGATCGACGATCTGTGTACGCATTTCTTTACCCGCGACGGCGTGGCTAAGGCAGTGGACGGCGTCAGCCTTTCACTCGGGAAGGGCGAGATCCTTGGCCTCGTCGGCGAGTCCGGCTCAGGCAAATCGGTCACCGGCTTCTCCATCCTGCGGCTTGTCGATCCGCCGGGCCGGATCGTCTCTGGACGGATCATGTTCGACGGCGAGGATCTCGCATCACTCGACGAGGAGCGGCTGCGTGCCATCCGCGGCAAGCGCATCGCCATGATCTTCCAGGACCCGATGATGACGCTCAATCCGGTCCTGCGCATCGACACGCAGATGGTCGAAGCGGTGCTCGCCCATTCGCCAATGTCGCACAAGGCCGCGCTCGACCGCTGCCGGCAGGTGCTGACGATGGTCGGCATCGCCGCGCCGGGCGAAAGGCTGAAAAGCTATCCGCATCATTTCTCCGGCGGCATGCGCCAGCGCGTCGCCATCGCCATCGCGCTGCTCCACGAGCCCGACCTGATCATCGCCGACGAGCCGACCACGGCGCTCGACGTCACCATTCAGGGTCAGATCCTGGCCGAGATGCAGAAGCTTTGCGCCGAGACCGGCACGGCGCTGATCTGGATCAGCCACGACCTTGCCGTTGTCTCCGCGCTCGCCGACCGCATTGCGGTGATGTATGCCGGGCGCATCGTCGAGCAGGGCAAGGCCGCCGAAATCATCGACAGCGCCGCTCCACCCCTATACGCGTGGGCTGATTCAGTCGGTGCCGAGCCGCAACAGGCGCGGCGAGCCGCTGCATCAGATCCCCGGCATGGCGCCGCCGATCCTCGACCTGCCGCGGGGCTGCGCCTTCCGGCCCCGCTGTCCGCGCGGCAACAGCGCCTGCCTGCATCCCCCGCCCGAAGTGGAGCACCGTCCCGGCCGCTGGGCGCGTTGTTTCCACCCGCATCTCGCCGAAGCGAAAGCGGAGGCCGTTGCATGACGCCGATCATCGAGATAGCCGGCGTCTCCAAGCGCTTCGTCCGCGAACTCGACACCGCCCAGCGCGTGGCACGGGCTATGGGCGCGCCGATCGAGGAGCAGACCGTGCATGCCGTCGATGATGTCGATCTGGCGGTCGCGCCGCGCGAAGTGCTCGGTCTGGTCGGGGAGTCCGGCTGTGGAAAGTCGACCCTAGGCCGCATGGTCGCCGGACTGATGACGCCGAGCGAGGGGGCGATCCGCTTTCGCGGCGCCGATGTCGCGGGCCTCAAGGGCAAGCCGGCGCGCGAGGCCGCGCTCAAGGTGCAGATGATCTTTCAGGACCCGATGTCCTCACTCAATCCGCGGATGCGCGTCGAGGCGATCGTCGGCGAGGCGCCCCAGGTGCATGGCATCGTCACGCGCCAGGAGCGCCGCCCCTATGTCGAGGAGATGCTGCGCCACGTCGGGCTGGACGCCGCGATGCACCGCCGCTATCCGCATCAGTTCTCCGGTGGCCAGCGCCAGCGTATCGGCATCGCCCGAGCGCTCGCGGTCAGGCCGGATTTCCTGGTTTGCGACGAGGCCATCGCCGCGCTCGATGTCTCGATCCAGGCGCAGGTGCTGAACCTGTTCATGCGGCTGCGCCAGGCCTTCGACCTCACCTATTTGTTCATCAGCCATGATCTCGGCGTCGTCCAGCACATCTCAGACCGCATCGCCATCATGTATCTCGGCCGCATCGTCGAGGAGGGGCCGACGGAGGCGATCTTCGCCTGCGGCGAACCATCCTTACACGCAGGCTCTGCTTGCCGAGCGTCCCGTGATCGCGCCGGGCAAGCGCAAGTTTTCGACGATCAAGGGCGAAATCCCCTCGCCGCTCAAACCGCCGCCGGGCTGCCATTTCCATCCGCGCTGTCCGCAAGCCTTCGAGCGCTGCCGCGTCGAGCGCCCCGCGCTGAAACAGATCGCGCCGGCCGCCGCTCCGCCTGCCATTTGAATGACACGTCATAAGTTGTGGCACTGCACTCTACCTCTCCCATGGGGGAGGAGGCGAGTGGGCCGTGCCACTGGATGACGCGGCGTAACAACTGTCAGCATTGAAGAGGCTATCCATGAAGAACACCGAAGTCATCTGGGATCTCGTCGACGCCAAGCGCGAAGACTTCCTCGCCTTAAGCGACCGCGTCTGGGCAATCCCGGAAATCGCCTATACGGAGTTCAAGTCGGTGGCCGAGCATACCGCCATGCTGAAGGCCCAAGGTTTCCAGGTGACGGAGAATTATTGCGGCATCCCGACCGCCGTTATGGGCGAGGCCGGCGAAGGCGGCCCGGTGATCGCCATCCTCGGCGAATATGACGCGCTGCCCGGCCTCAGCCAGGAAGCGAATCATCGCCGAATACCGCCCGCTTCCCGGCAATGGCAACGGCCATGGCTGCGGGCATAACATGCTCGGCTCGGCGGCGCTGCTTGCGGCCACCGCCATCAAGGACTATCTCGCCGCGACGGGCAAGCCGGGGCGCGTGCGCTATTACGGCTGCCCGGCCGAGGAAGGCGGTGCGGCAAAGGCTTTCATGGTGCGGGCGGGCGCCTTCAAGGATGTCGACATCGCCATCACCTGGCACCCCTCGGCCATGACCAAGGTGGATGAAGCGCTCTCCCTCGCCAATACGCGGATGGACTTCACCTTCACCGGCCGCGCCTCCCATGCCGCCGCCGCGCCGCATCTCGGCCGCAGCGCGCTCGATGCCGTCGAGCTGATGAATGTCGGCGTCAATTATCTGCGCGAGCACGTTCCGGCGGACAGCCGCATTCACTATGCGCTGACCGACGCCGGCGGTGTTGCGCCGAATGTCGTGCAGGCCAAGGCGACCGTGCGTTATGCCGTGCGCTCGCGCGATGTGGCCGGGATGCGCGCGCTGAATGAGCGGGTGAAGAAGGTCGCGCAAGGCGCGGCGATGATGACCGAGACTCAGGTGGAGATCCGCGTGATCAGCGCCGTTTCGAACCTGCTCGGCAATACGCCGCTCGAAGGGGCGATGTATAAGAACCTGCAGCGTCTCGGCCCGGTGCCCTTCGACGCGGCGGATCGCGAATTCGCCGCCAAAATCCAGGCGACGCTCTCCGAGGAGGATATTGATGCCTCTTACCGCCGCGCCGGGGCTGAGCGGAACGGCGAGAAGCCGCTTTGCGATTTCGTCGTGCCGCTCGATGTGAGAGGCGAGCCGATGATCGGCTCGACCGACGTCGGCGATGTGAGCTGGGTGGTGCCGACCGTCCAGGCGCGCGTCGCCACCCACGCCATCGGCACGCCGGGCCATAGCTGGCAGATCACTGCCCAGGGCAAGTCGGGCTCCGCGCATAAGGGGCTGGTCTATGCCGCCAAGGCGATGGCCGGCACCGCAGTCGATACGCTTGGAGACTCAGCGCTGATCGAGCGCTGCAAGGCCGATCTGGCGGCGAGGACCGCGCGCACGCCGTACGTCTGCCCGATCCCTGCCGAGGTGCGGCCGCCCATCATGCCGGCTCCCGTTGCAAGGAAGACAGAGAGCCTTGACGGCTGACCGAAGGCTCGACAGATCGCCGAATTGTCAGCAAACGGGGAGTCAATCCAAGGAGGCCAAGTCTTCCAATTGCCGGCGTAGCTCGGCGCTTATTCGGATGCCTTCGGCTCGCCGTCTGCGAAACCTGGTCATCTCGATTTCGCCCGGCAGCTTGACGGGCCGTTCCGGATCGGCTGGAGGCGTCGCATGAAGAATGCCGGCGAAATCTGTCATTCGCCGGCCGAGTTCTACCTCCGGCATCAGCCGCTTCACGTCGATGAGCAGGAAGAAGTGACCGAGATTTTGCGGCTCGCCCGGCTCGTCAAGCCAGGAGCGGACATGGCTGAGATACGCCGCCCCCGAAAGCAGCCCGGCGAAGAGATCGACCGTGAGGGCGAGGCCGTAACCTTTGTGGCCGCCGATCGGCAGCAGGAAGCCCTTCAATGCTTCGGCCGGATCGGTCGTCGGCCGGCCAGCGGCATCTGTCGCCCAGCCTTCCGGGATGGTTTTTCCTTCCGCCATTGCACTGCGGATCTTGCCGCGCGCCGCCACGCTCATCGCCATGTCCAGGATGAAGGGGTCGCCTTGCGGATGGGGCATTCCGAAACCGATCGGATTGTTGCCGAGCCGCGCCTCGCTTCCGCCCCAGGGTGCGATCGTCATCGAAGCATTGCTGCCGATGATGCTGGCAAAGCCGGCCTCGGCGGCAAGATAGCAATAGGGTCCGATTGCGCCGAAATGATTGCTGCCGCGCACGACCGCGAGCGCCATCCCCGCCTCAGCCGCCGCCTCGATGGCGCTGTCCAGGGCGCGGCGGCCAACCAGCGGTCCGACGCCATTGTCGCCGTCCACTCTCAGTAAAGGCGGCGCCACTTTCTGGACGGTGATGTTCGGCTGCGCCTTCATGCCGCCGAGCCTCAACCGCTCCGCGTAGGAGGGAACCCGGACGACGCCATGGGTCGGGATCCCGAACAGGTCGCCGAGAATCAGAATTGACGCGGCGTAGTCGGCATCGGCCTGGCTGAGCCCGAGCCGGCGAAATATACCAATGGTGAGCGCTGTCAGCTCGGCTTCGCCGATCGTTTCATCGTGGCCCGCCATGATCGTGCGAACCTTTCATCGTGAGCGATGGAGCAAAGCATGATTGAAAACCCGCCCGGCCAGACCCGCAACGGCTTCCCGCCCGCCGGCAGCTGCGACTGCCACGTCCATGTCATCGGGCGGAAGGCGCGTTATCTGCTTGCTGAAATCCGCAGCTACACTCCAGTGGATGCGCCCATCGATGCGCTTCGGGCGATGATGGCGCGCATAGGCGTCGACCGCGCCGTTCTCATACAGACGAGCATTTTCGGGACCGACAATTCCTGTCTCCTGGATGCGCTTGGCGAGACGGCGTAAGCCCTCCGCGGCGTGGCCTTTCCGGCCGATGACGCAAGCGCGAGCGAACTGGACGCCATGCATGCGCTGGGCGTGCGCGGAATTCGGCTGAATACGGTTAGCGTCGGTACGCCGCCGCCCGATAAGCTTCGCAGCGTTTTGAAGCGGGCGGCGGCACAGTGCGCACGCCAAGGCTGGCATCTGCAAATCTTCGCCCTGCCCGCTATCATCGAAGCCATGGCGCCAACGCTTTCGCACCTCCCCGTCCCCATCGTGTTCGATCATTTCGGCATGGTGCGCCCCGAGCGGATCGAGAGCCAAGCCGTTCGATCCCGCCATCAAGGCACTCGCCCGCCGTTTCGCGGACGCCAATCCGGAGCAGGTCGTCTGGGCCAGCGACTGGCCGCACACGCCGCCGCATCAAGACCATCCCGCGGACGCTCATCAGGAGGCTCCGTATCGGGACATCGATACCAAAGGGCTCCTCTACCGGCTGCAAGATTGGTTCGAGCCGCGCCAATTGCGACAGATCCTGGTCGACAATCCGGCGCGGCTCTATGGCTTCGCTTAGCTCATGGGTTAGCCGCCGCAACCTCGCGCAGCCTGGCCATCACCTCGGCGCCGACCAGCTTTTCGCCATACTCCTTCCAGACCGGGGCGACCGCTTCGATCCATTTGGCACGCTGCGCCGGCGTGATGGCAATGATTTCTAGTCGCGTCACCAACGGCCGCTGCTTCGGATAAGTCTGAGGATGAGCAGAAGCACCACAGCCCCGATGGTGGCGGAGACAATCGCGCTGACAATCCCAGCTCCAAAATGGACGCCTAGCTGAGGCAGCAACCAAGCACCGATGAACGCGCCGATGATCCCGACGATGATGTCGCCGATAAGCCCGAAACCCGTCCCTTGCACGAGTTGTCCGGCGAGCCAGCCAGCAATGGCGCCGACGAGCAATATGATGACAAGATCTTCATTCGATATGGACATGGTACCTCCCTTTTCCCTAGCCGCGCACGTTGCGCGGCTTTGACCATTGTCCCAGCACGCCCTGAATAGCGCAAGACGAGGCGGCTCGGCGGAATCTACTCAGATTTGCGGCACAACTCAATCCGGCGGGCCAATTCTGTTCGTTCAATGGAGTGCGCCCCTACTGGTGGACGAATTGGGATTGATGAATTGACCAGCCTTCCAGGTTTTCGGAAAGAGAACCCATGCCAAGAGGTAATCGCGACCGCCGCCGCAGCGGCACGTCACGTCAATTCACGAATGAACAATTGGCTTACGACATCGAGGTTGGGCGTATCGAGGCAGAGATCGTAATCCGCCTCAGGATGGACGCACATACCAAACGCAACGCTGCTCGAAACAGGCCAGGATGCGGCTTACTGCTCGAAACAGGCCAGGATGCGGCTTACTCCGAGCAGCGCCCTCATTCATGCTACGCAGGTTCCCGTTGGAACCAACAAAAGCCCGCCTAGCCTCTTTGATAATGTCATTCCCGCGCCTGCGCGGGAACATGGCTTTTGGAATGATGCTTGGCTATTGCCAGGGACAATAGGCTACGCATTGATAGAGCGAATCGCCTTCGAGCGTCTCGACCTCCCGCCATCTGAGCACACAACCATCGTCGGTCAGACCTTCGCAATATGGCTCGGTGGCCGAAAGGTAGGCATACGGGTAGTAATCGTCGGAGCCATACATGATGGCGCCCAATGTGCTGAGCGCCACGAAGGTCCTGAAGCCGTTCCCATGACGGACGCGATGTTTGCTGCGCCAGACTGAGAAATTATGGCCACGAATTTTGGCGGAAGCGGCGCCGCGTAGCCTCCCCGCGGTCGCAATGCGCTTGCCGTCGCCCTGCGAGCCACTCTTTAGAGCCCCTTTTGGCGCGACGTATTTCGGCGTAGCCGTATGGACCTTGCGCCGGGTGCTGGCGCGCGGCTTAGCGGTATAGGCTTTACGCTTCGTGATTGCGCCCTGGTCGGTGGTCGGGGCCTTGTGCTGCGTGACCGTACGCCGGGTGGTACGGGGCGTGGCGTTTTGAGAGCCGCCGCGAGACTTTCCTTGATCCTTTTTCTGATCTTGCTGTTGATCTTGTTGCGCCGCGGCGGGCGGCGAGTTCAGCATAAAGACCCCGCCCAACGACAGCGCCATAATTGTCATTGCGATTTTGCGGTGCATCTCATTTTCCCCCATTGACAAAGTTCAATGATGCGAACGGATTGCTGAGCGAATTACGCGGCGCCCCGGCGCCATGTTCCGAACACGGCATTGCCGAAGCGGCGTTCTGCACCCTTTTGCTTAGGCCCCGGGCCTGCGGGCCGCGTGCAGGTTTCATATTCGGACTCCTGCGACACGCTAAATAATAACCCATCGCCCGTCCGCGCGGTTTGCGCGAAATCAAGCTGCAATGCAGATCGAAATAAGCCGCGCCGACGACGGCCGACGCGGTTGCCCGCCAATCGGGGCTGACCACTCATTTCGGGCGCACCTCAGGGTAAGCCCGAATGATGGTCCTCCCGCCGATCCCATGCTCGGTCTCCATGTCGATGGCGCGTTCTCCTCACGGGGCTACGCCCGATCCAGAGTCCGTGCTAACATCCCCAATCGCAGCGCTTGTAATAAACATGCCTTGAACCCCAATGGGATCAAAGGCAGCGAACGAGCATGTCCTCGAAATGGGATTCTGAGTTGGCCAGCCCCGCCTCAACCGCAAAGCAGACAAAGCCATGACTGAACAACTCACCGCCGACCAAACTGCCGTCGAGACCGTATCGGCGTTGTCTCGTCCGGCAGATTTACAAGAGATTAAAATCTACAGCCACTCGACCCTTCTCTACTGGTGGCCGGCTTGGGCGTTCGGCTTTGTTATCGCCGTTCTCAACGCCGGACAGGAAAAGCTTCTTGCTACCGCTGAAGGCGCCGCGCCGAGCTCCGCGCTTGGACTCACTTACCTGTCGGTGCTTTTGCTGTTGATTGTCTTCACAAATGTCCGGCTGCGCGGCATCAATTCGGTCGTGGCATTGCTCACTCTCGCATTTATCACCGTGCTGCTGGCCTGGTTCGGTTGGTGGGACAATATCGCCAAGCTGATCCCCTATCTGTCGGTGCATATGAACACCGGCTTCTATCTGGTGTTTTCCACGGGTCTGCTGATCATTTGGCTGATGATGTTCTTTCTGTTCGACCGGCTGACCTATTGGCGCATACGGCCAGGGCAGATGACCGAAGAGCGCCTTATCGGTGGCGGTGCGGAGAGTTTTGACACCAACGGATTGCGATTCCAGAAGCATAGCTCCGATTTCTTCCGGACGACGCTGGGGCTCGGCGCCGGCGACCTCATGGCGACAGTGTCCAGCGGGGGTGGCTCAACGATCGAGATTCCTAACGTCATTTTCGTCGACCGCAAGATTCAGGCGATAGAAAAGCTGATCTCCGTGAAGCCGGACCACACTGCGTAAAGCGTCCTCGAGCGGCGAAGCGATCGAACAAAAAGCCATTTCCGAAAGAGGTGAGCACCGGAGCCGGCTTTCTGATCGTATGCTTGTTAATCGTTATGATTACAGCGGCAGCAATACAATCGGGAACGACTCCGTACCGATTGCCGTCCTGGACATACTTGCCGCCCGTGCGGCACATCCGGTGAGCATCAGATCGTCAGAAATTCGGCAATCGGGTGCAGCGGCTCGACACGCTCGCAGATGATCTTGAAACTCGCCAACAGCGGCACCGCCAGCAGCACTCCGACGATCCCCCACAGCCAGCCCCACAACAGGATGGCAATGAAAATGGCGACTGGATTGAGCTGCAGCCTACGCCCAAGAACGAAAGGCGTAATGACCTCGCCGGCAATGCCCACGAGAATGAGCAGAATGGCTGGCGCAGCCAGCGCCTGCGGCAGACTGTCGAAGGTCTGAATACCCACGATCGCAAGGATAGCCATGCTGGCGAGCGCGCCGACATACGGAACGAAATTGAGCACAGCGACCAGCGCGCCCCACAGAAGCGGATTTGGCATCCCCAAAACGGCAGTCACCACGGCCATTGCAACGCCCAGCCCGACATTGACCAGCGTGAAACTGAGCAGATAGAAAGAAATATCGGTCTCGATCTGGCGGGTGATCTCAACAGCGCGCTTCTTATCGCCAAGGGTGGGGATCACGGTGACAAGCTTGCGCAGGAAAACGTCACCAGATGCGAGCAGGAAGTACACCAATATGGTCACGGAGATAATCGAGGCGGCGGCCTGAGGCGTTGCGGACAACACGATATCTCTCAATGCCGGTTGCACCACACGAACCTCTTGAGGTCCGTCCCCACGGGTCTTCGCGTCGGTGGCCTCCTGCGGTTGTCCGTTGCGTCCTCGTGCGGCTTCCTGAGTGCAAACAGCCTGTGCTCCATTTTCTGCAGACTCTCCGGTCCCTTTTCGATCCAGCTCTGGGCTGGCCCCGCCAATGCGGCGAGCCCAGCGCCAATAAGAGCGACCGTCGCCGCAACGACGATAGCCGACGCCGCCAAGCGCGGCACATGCAGCCTCTCAAGGAGCTGAACGGGGGGAGCCAGCAGCATGCTGAGGAGCACAGCGGCGGCGATCGGGACAAACAGGGATGAGGCTGCGTGGAGGGTAAAGAACACTGCGAGAATAGCGATAACGGTCAGGGCAACTGGCCAACCGACGCTGGCCGGGGAGGTGGGCGACTCCGCCGTTTTGTGCTGAGGATCAAGCGCCCGTTCAGCGTGTCGCGGAGGTTCAGTCCGGCTTGGCATGAGTACCTCGAACGTTAATTGCCCTATCTCACGCGGCGATGGGCGTAATGGGGCGCAAGCCCGAAAGCGGAGCTGCGCCTCAAGCCGCTTTACGATTAACCCTGGACCTTCGGAAGCTCTTTTGCCTGTACTGCCGCCAAGTCGAGCAGAACTCGGTCACCGTGCAGCTTGAACTGCGAGGTTGTCAAGTTGACGCGGGTCTAACCCAGGCCCCAGTAACCGCCGATGTCGGCGTAGATTCCGCTGGCCTGCGGTCATATTCAGATTTCCTATTGCAGCTGTCGTAGATCCATTTCGACGAAGGATGCAATCGCGGCGAGGAGGTCACCTTGGTGACGACCCGCTTAGGCGGCGAGCGCACGCCGGCAGTCCCGCCGGCGTCATGGCCCAGGCAATTTTTGGAATAGCCAAAATCGCGGAATTCTTTTGTAATTTGTCGGGAAGGCGACATCTTAATCGGGGATCGCGTGCTATTTCTCAAGAGAAGTTACAATTATTGCTCTCAAGAGACGTCGTTGTGCCGAAGTTAAACACATAATAAATCGTTAAATAGTTTTATCACTATTGTAAAAATCAAATTAACATCTTCATAAAAATGCGATGATCTGAAAATGTCTTTGGATTCACATGAGAACCGCCACTGAAGGCCGTCGAGATGGATCGCCGGCGAATGCGTGAGCCACAATCCTTTCGGATGGGGTGGCTTGCTCGCCGCCGCCACATCGCGGCGCGGACATACTGCGCCGAAGAACACAGGTGCCGCACTACAGCAACCGTCTCGCGCGTCACCATGCGAGGAGAGCGTAAACCCTGAAAGACCCCATGGATGCCAGCGAAAGGAGTGGACACGCCATGAACACGAAACCAATTGCCAAGTTCAAAATCGGAGAAACCGCGGTCGCGGTGCTGTTCGCCCTGAGCATCGGGCTGATCACATTGCCCAGCGCCGCAGCCACATCCGTCAATAGCACCGCGATTGCCGAGGCGGCAAAAGCGAATTCGCTCGTCGACGAAGCGCGTTGCCGGGTGCGCCGCGTTTGCAATCGGTGGAACTGCTGGCACGTGCGGCGCTGCTGGCCGGCGCGTTGCCGGGTCCGCCGCGTTTGCGATCGGTGGAGCTGCTGGCATGTGCGGCGCTGCTGGTAGAGCCCTCTAGTCGGCCACTGCCGGAACCGACCGCCCTGCCGTGAGGCCGGTGCGGGAAAACCGGAATGGTTTGCTGGGCGCGTGCTGGTATCGAGGCCGGGTCATTCCGGCGCTTCGCTCAGCACGCGCCGCCGCCTTGATGCTCGCCGCAATCTTACCAAGGCGGGTTTACACGCCGTCAGCATGCAGAATGTCGGCGCGAAAGATCCGAACGCCTTCCGCGACTCCGACGGCAACGCGCTGCCCGTCATTCGGCCAGTGTCATTGTGTCTCAAATTGGCATTCCAAACACCAGTTTGGCATGCAATAATCCCGCAATCACCTGACCAGGTAATCCGCGAGTTGGCGGTTGCCGGCACACGCCATAGCTCTTGGCGAGGTTGTTCGGCTGCTTGAGGCCCGCTGGGCGATGGTCGAATGCTTCCGCCCCGATGGCGGCTTTTGCGTGCTGACGCCTGCCCGGGTGCCGTTTCAAGACCTGGCTCTACGCCGCACGCGAGGCCTTCCTGCGCGAACTCGACCGCACCGCGCTTGCAGACTGTGTATGGCGGCCAGGGGAAAAGGTGCCGCCCGCGGCGGCGTGAAGGCCGGGAGAGGAGGCCATGCCGAAGATTTCGATCAAGCGTATCTACGATCCGCCCTCTCCAGGAGATGGCTTCCGTATTCTGGTCGATCGTCTCTGGCCTCGCGGCGTGTCGAAGACGGATGCTGCCATCGATCATTGGGCGAAGGACTTGGCACCTTCAACCGGGCTTCGGAAGTGGTTCAACCACGACCCGGCGAAGTGGGAAGGTTTCCAGGAGAAATATCGTCACGAGCTGGAAGAAAAATCCGCCGCGCTCCGCGAGCTCTTGGGCAAATTCGGCGACCGGCCCATGACGCTGCTTTTTGCTGCTAAGGACACGGAACACAATGAGGCATTGGTACTGAAGGATGTGCTGGAGCGCATCGCTTGACAGCTCTGCGCGTCGCTTCGGCCGAGGTCGTCCGTCGTCGTGGTGGAGATCGGACGCAATCTTATATGGATGTCGGGGTGATCATCGCCGGGCCCATACCCCCTTGAAGCGTTCAGGGAAGCGATGAGCGGTCCGCCAGTTTCAAACAGACCGGATAGCCTCACCGCGAATGCCGGTCGCTGTAGCGCGAGGCAGCAAAACCAGTCCATAGCAGCAGTCCCGCAACCATCGCGGCGAGAGTCAGCCGGACGGTCTGACCGGAAACGGCCGTCACATTGTTACGTGCCTCGCTGCCGAACGAGCCACGCGTGCGATGCAGATTGGTGACCGGCGATAGCAGATTGTCGCGGCGGTCCGGCGAGGTCAGCGCCTTCTGCTCCTGGGCATCGTAGCCATTCCGAGCCAGATAATGGTCCAAGAACGTCGGCACGGCCATGCTCGCGAGAATGACCTTGATCGTGCTGAAGCCAAGCCAATATTCGCGCCGAGGCTTGCGCACCGCTTTCAGGATAACGCGCGCAATGGCCTCCGGCTGAACCACGGGCGGCACCGGCCTGGGCTTGTGAGAGAGATGCGTGCGCGCCCAGTCGAATTGGGGCGTGTTGACCGCGGGAAGCTGGATCATCGTAAGGCCGATCTCGCTGCCTTCATGCAGGAGTTCGGAGCGAAGCGAGTCGGTGAAGCCGCGTATGGCGTGTTTGGCGCCGCAATAGGCCGTCTGCAGGGGAATACCGCGATAAGCCAGCGCCGAGCCGACCTGGATGATGGTGCCTTTATTGCGCCGGCGCATATAGTGCAGAGCGGCCATCGTCCCGTAGACATAGCCGAGATAGGTGACGTTGGTGACGCGCGCGAATTCCTCCGGCGTCATCTGAGACAGCGGCGAGAACACGGTGAGCATGGCGTCGTTGATCCAGACATCGATCGGGCCGAGTTCGCGCTCGACCCTATCAGCGGCAGCAAACACCGCATTGGCGTCCGCCACGTCCAGCGGCAACATCAGCGCATCCGCGCCGAGTGCGCCGATCTCACCTCTCACGCGCTCCAGGCTTTCCGCGTCGCGGGCGACGAGCGCCAGTCTGGCTCCGGCCTTGGCAAATTCGCGCGCCGTTGCGCGCCCCACGCCGGCTGACGCGCCTGTGATGACAACGACCTTGCCGGCCAAGCCATTGGCCAGCCGACCATGATGCCGGCGAGCCGGCAGAGTGTAGAGACTGTTAGCCATCGGAAAATGCCATGGTTGAGAGCAGCGCGATATTTGGGTTGCGGGAGTCGAGCCGCGTATGCTGCACGATGACGGGCTCACTCGATGTGATGACCGAGGCATAATCAGTGGCGCGGGGGATCGGCGCTGGGTCGTAGAGATCATTGAAGCGCAGATGCAAGGTGCGCTTCGCCTTCACCGTGACCCGATAGGGGCCTGCCGGCTCGCGATCCGCGAAATAGATGATGATCGCCAACTCGGCATCCCGCTCCCCTGCGTTCAGGATGCAGGCCGTCTCATGCGAGACCAGCGGGCGGTCCGAACTGACGCTCTCCGCGGGAATGTACCCTTCCGGGATTGCCCAGATTTTGGCGCCGATCGTCATCGTTCAACCATCTTGCAATTCATCCTGCTCCCGTCTGGCTTCTCCACGGTTAACGGGCCTGAGAGTGTCTGCGTTCCATCATTGGCGAGGCGAAAACGCCGCACGCGCGAACGCTGCTTGCTCGTCATGCAATTCTACTCGCGCTTCTGACGCTCGGTCGCCGGACCTTCGCGTTCGAAGAGACTATAGGCTATGCCAATCAGCGCGATATGCGACAATGCCTGCGGAAAATTGCCCACGAGTGTTCGCGCGGTGACATCATATTCCTCCGATAGCAGGCCGACATCGTTTCGCAGGCCGAGCAGCCGCTCGAACAATTCTTGGCCTTCCTCGCGTCGGCCCTGCAGGATGAGATTCTCGGCGAGCCAGAAGCTGCAGGGCAGGAACACCCCTTCGCCGGGAGGCAGACCATCATCGATTACCGATGTGTCGTACCGGCGGACAAACCCATTATCCATCAGGTGCTCCTGGATCGCTTTGACTGTCCCGATCATGCGCGGATCATCCGCCGGCAGGAAACCGACAAGCGGGATCAGCAGTGTCGCGGCGTCCAGGTTCTTCGAGCCTCTGGCCTGAACAAACGCCCCGAGCGCCTCGTCGAAATAGTGGCGGCAGATATCCTCATGCAGCTGCGTGCGCCTTAGGCGCCAATCCTCCAACGACCCCTCGAGACCGAAATTTTCGATCGCCGCGACGCCGCGATCGAATGCGACCCAGCTCATTACCCGCGAATGCGTAAAAAACTGCTTCGGACCGCGCATCTCCCAGATGCCGCGGTCGGGCTGATCGCACAGCTCGCCGAGATAATCGAGCAGGGTGCGCTGGAGGCTCCAACTCGTATCCGTGGGCGCGAGCTCGGTTCGGCGCGCTTGGTGAAGTGCATCCAGCACCTCGCCGAAACTGTCGAGCTGGAGCTGCGTGAAAGCGGCGTTCCCGACCCTGACCGGGCTTGCTCCGTTGAAACCACGCAGCCATGGCACCTGCCATTCGTTGATGCTCGGATCGCCGAGGATGCCATAAAGCGGCTGAAGCTGCGAAGGATGACCGGCGACCGCCCTGACGAGCCACGCCCGCCACGCGTCGGCTTCCTCGACATAGCCGGCCCGCAGCAGGGACAAGAGGGTAAAAGTCGCATCACGAAGCCAGCAATAGCGATAGTCCCAGTTGCGCGCGCCCCCGCTTGATTTCGGGAAGCGAGCTGGTCGGAGCGGCAACGATGCCGCCGGTCGGCGCATAGGTGAGCGCCTTCAGGGTAATGAGCGAGCGCAGGACCGCATCCCGCCATGGGCCGTCATAGCGGCAGCGCGATGCCCAGGCCTGCCATTGATCCTGAGTATGCTTCAGGGCGTTTTCGGGGTCGAAGGATGGAGGAAGGTCGCGAAAAGACGCGCTGTAAGTCAACGTGAAGGGGATGCGCTCGCCGGCTTTCACCGTGAAGTCGGCAACCGTCTTCCAACCCTCGCCGCGATGGTCGACCGGCGTTCGAAGCGCAAGCCGGTGCGGACCGGCAACGGCGGTCATCAGGCCATGGTCGCCGCGGGTGACCCATGGCACCAGCCGGCCATAATCGAAACGCACCGCAAGCTCCATGGCCATGCCGACCTCGCCCTCGAGCCCCTCGACCAGTCGGATGATGTCCGACGTGCCGCTGTTGGACGGCATGAAGTCGATCAGCCGGACTTTTCCATCCGCTGTCTGAAACTCCGTTTCGAGAATCAGGGTATCGTCTCGATATCGTCGCTGTGTGCCGATGACGGCGCCGCTCGGCGCTATCTGCCAGCGCCCGTTTTCGCTGGTGCCGAGTATCGCCGCAAAACAGGCAGGCGATCGAAGCGCGGCAGGCATAGCCAGTCGATCGAGCCATCGCGCTTGACGAGAGCCGCGGTGTGGCAGTCGCCTATCAGAGCGTAGTCTTCGATCCTCGCGGTCTGGTCCGTCATCGATCTCGCGGCGCGAGCCGCATCACTCCTTTGCGTTCCGCCAGCCCGGCACCAGGGCACCCGCCAGCATCTCGGCGACATGCATTGTGCTTCGCCCCGTTCCCTGCTCGATCTGCTCGCGGCAGCTGAAGCCGTTGGCGATCACGCATCGTCTTGCGGCGCGGCCCGCAGGCGCGGCAACAGCACCCGTTCGGCACTGGCGAGCGACAGCTCATATTTGCCGACCTCGAAGCCGAATGAGCCGGCCATGCCGCAGCAGCCGGAGGCCATCACCTCGTAATCGACGCCGAGCGCATCGAGCACGCGCCGCTCGGCACCGGCGTTGAGGACCGCGTGATGATGGCAATGAAGTCTGCACGAGCGCGGCGCCGCCGAGCCTGTCGTTGCCGATCTCATCGCAATGGCGGTCAAGAAATTCGCTCAGGAACAAAGTCTGGCCGCTGAGACGGCGCGCCTCCGGTCGTCGGGAAAAAGGCCGGGCAAGCTCGTCGCGGAAGGCGCTGACACAGGCCGGCTCGAGGCCGATGACCGGCGTGCCGGCCTCGATTTCCGCCTCGAGAGTGGCGAGCGTCGGTCTGCCAGAGACCTTTGCGGCATCGAGCATGCCCCAGTCATAGAGCGGGCGCCCGCAGCACAGCGGGCGGTCGGGGATCGACCACCTCGATAGCCGAGCTTCTCGCAGCACATGCGTCGCGGCGTTCGCCGTCCGGGGCGGAAGTAATTGTTGAACGTATCCGGCCACAGCATGACGCGGCCTCTCTTGCCGGCCTGGCGCGGCTGGTTGCGGAACCAGTCGGTAAAGCTGACGTCGGCAAAGCGGGGCATGCTGCGCCGCGGAGCGATGCCGCCGACCCATTTTGCTGCGGTCGCCGAGCCCAGGCGCCTGGAGCACACGCATTGGCGAGCGCACGGCACATGGCTTGCGATCCGCGCCCAGCGGTGGATCAGGCCCATGGAATAGGCGGCGCGCGGGCGCAGCCGGCCAGCGTAATAATGCGCGCGGAACTCGGCCTTGTAGGTCGCCATGTCGACATGGACCGGGCAGTCGCTCTTGCAGCCCTTGCAGGCGAGGCAGAGATCGAGCGCCTCCTCGACCGCTCGGCTGCGCCAGCCGTCCGTCGAGCGGCCCGCCGTGCAGCATCTCGAACAGCAGCCGGGCGCGGCCGCGCGTCGAATGCTTCTCCTCGCGCGTCGCCATGTAGCTCGGGCACATCACGCTCTTCTCGCTGTCCGTCGCGGCGGCACGTGCCGACGCCGACGCAGCGCCGCGTGGCCTTGGCGAAGCTGCCGCCATCTTCGCGATAGGCGAAATAATGCTGCGACCTCCGGCGGCTGGTAGAGCGGGCCGACGCGCAGGTTGGCGGTGATCGGGAAGGGATCGACGACCTTGCCCGGATTCATGCGGCCGTCCGGATCCCAGATCGCCTTGAACTCGCGGAACGCCTGGATCAGCTCGGGGCCGTACATCTTCTCGAGCAGCGCGCCGCGCGCCTGGCCGTCGCCATGCTCGCCCGAAAGCGAGCCGCCGTAGCGCACCACGAGATCGGCGGCCTCGTCGAGGAAGCGCCGCCAGTGCCGCCACGCCCGCTTCCGTGCGCAGATCGAACTGGATGCGGCAATGGACGAGCCCGTCGCCAAAATGTCCGTAGACCGACGCCTCGTAGCCGTAGCTTGCTGGAACAGCGCCTTCAGATCGCGCAGATAGTCGCCGAGCGTCCTCGCGGCGGCACGGCGCTGTCCTCCCAGCCCGGCCAGGTTTCGGGCATGTCCGGGCACATGGGCGGTCGCGGCAAGCGCGGCCTCGCGCACGCTCCCAGATCTTCCTGCTGCTTGGGCTTGTCGCTGCACGAGTGGCGGCGCATGGCCCTTTCGCTGAAGCGTCTCGATCAGCTTCGCAGCCGTCTCGGCGCGCTTCGTCGGCGGTATCGGCGCCGAATTCCGCGACCAGCCAGCCGTTGCCGTCGGGCAGCAGCTTGATGTCGTCGGGATGCAGATGCTTCTTCGCGCATGAATTCGATCAGCAGGTCGTCGATGCCTTCGAGCGCCGATCGGCTCGTAGCGTCAGCACCTCGGGCACCGCGTCGGCCGCGCGCGAAGACATCGTCGAAGCCGATGATGGCGAGCACGCGCTGCTGGCGGGCTCGGCGACCAGGTTGAGCGTGGCGCTCGAGGACCGTGACGCAGGTCGCTTCGGTTCCGACCAGCGCGCGCGCGACGTTGAAGCCCTTCTCCGGCAGCAGCTCATCGAGATTTTCGTAGCCGGAGACGCGGCGCGGGATCTTGGGATAGCGCGCGCGGATCAGGTCGCCGTAGCGGTCGCGGAATGCGTCGAGGGCGCGATAGATCTCCGCGCGCCGGCCGCCGTCTGCGAGAATGTCGCCGAACTCGCTCGTCGCTCGTTGCGGCCGACGGTCATCCGCAGCCCGTCATAGGTGAGGATGTCGAGCGCTTCGACATTGTCGGAGGTGCGGCCCGGCCATGACCGAATGCACGCCGCAGGAATTGTTGCCGATCATGCCGCCGAGCGTGTTGTGGTCGTGCGTCGCGGGATCGGGGCCGAAGGTCAGGTCGTGCTTCTCGGCGGCCTCGCGCAGATCGTCGAGCATGCAGCCCGGCTCGACCGTCGGCGAGCCGCCGCTCCGGCATCGAGCGACAGCACGCGGTGCAGGTATTTCGAGAAGTCGATGAGCACGGCGACGTTGCAGCCCTGGCCGGCAAGGCTCGTGCCGCCGCCGCGCAGCGACGATGCGGCGCGTCGTACTCGCGGCAGAGCGCGCACCGTCGTCGACCACGTCGTCGACGACTGCGCGGAACGACGACGCCGATCGGCACCTGGCGGTAGTTCGAGGCGTCGGTCGCGTAGAGCGCGCGGCTGCCGTCGATCGAAGCGCACTTCGCCGTCGATGGCGCCTTGCAGATCGCGCGCGCGAGCTCGTGCGGCATTCTCGGCGATCGGCTGCGACGCTCGCGTCGCGATGCGCCCGCTCGGCGCGCGCTGACGCGTCGCGGCCGATGCGCTCGCGCATGCGGTGATCGTCGATCGACATGGCTCATGGCTCTCGTCATCCGCGCGCATCAAGCGGCGAGCGTTCGGCGTCCGCCTGCTTGAAGCTCAGGCCGATGTCCGGGCCGCGACAAGGTCCGGGCGCGATGCAGCCGTCCTGCGGCTGCGGCGCGCCGTCGAACAGCATGTGCTCGATGCGCACATGGTCGTGAAACCATTCGATGTTGCGCGAGCCGCGGCGCGGCGCAGCGACGCGGCAGATGAAGCGCGGGCGCCGTAGTGGGCCGAGAGCGGCAGCCGAAGCGCGTCGGCACAGCGCGGCGGCGCGCAGGAAGCCGGTGATGCCGCCGCAGCGCGTGGCGTCGGCCTGCAGCACGTCGACGGCGCCGGCCTCCAGCATGCGGCGGAAATAGAACGGGTCGTAGCCGTATTCGCCGGCCGCGATCTCCATGCCGGCCGGCGCGCGGTCGCGCAGCAGCCGCAAGCCCGTCGAGATCGTCGCTCGAGACCGGCTCCTCGAACCAGCCGACGCCGAGCTCGGCGAAACGCTCGGCGAAGCGCCAGCGCCTGCTTGCGGGCGTAGGCGCCGTTGGCATCGACGAACAGCTCGCGCGTCGCCGATGGCTCGCGCGCCGCCGCGCACGCGCTCGAGATCGCGCTCGGGCTCGCGTGCCGACCTTCATCTTCACCGCGCGGCAGCCCTCGCGTCGACCCAGCCGCGCAAGCTGCTCGCGCAGCCGCGTCGTCGTCGTAGGAGGTGAAGCCGCCGCTGCCGTAGACCGGCACCGCCGTCGCGCGCCGCGCCGAGCAGCGCGACCAGCGGCACGTCCGAGCAGCTTGCGCCTTCAGGTCCCACAGCGCGACGTCGACCGCGGAGATCGCGCAGGCGGCAGATGCCCGGCCGGCCGAGATTGCGCACCGCGCGCGACCATCGCGGCCCAGAGCGCGCGGATATCGAACGCGTCGCTGCCCGCACGACCGCGTCGGCCAGCACGTCCGTCGATCGACGCCGGCCGCCGCGGCGTCGGCATAGGTGTAGCCGAAGCCCGGTCTCGCCGCCCGCCGCGATCTCGACCAGGACCATCGTCGTCGCGTCCCAGGCGATCGTGCCGTCCGCCTCCGGCGCGTCGGTCGGGATGCGTGAAGACGCGCTGGCCGCGATCCGCGTCGATCGGCTGCGCTCGCGGCCTGCACGGCGTCGCCGTCGCTCAGACCAGTTCGCGCACTTTGTCGCGACGCGACCGTCAGCGCGATCTTGCCCGCGGCCGGCGTGCCCTCGCGCGAGCGCCTCGGCGAAATGCAGCGCCTGCTTCAGCGTCGACCTTCGGCGGCATCGGCGGCTCGTGCGGGTCGACCACCGCCTCGATCAGCGCCGGGCCCGGGCGTGGCCAGCGCCTCGCGCAGCGTCTCGGCGCAGCTTGCCGGATCGTCGATGCGTGAAGCCGGCGACGCCGAAGCCCTCGCGCGACCGCCGCGAAGTCGATCGGCTGCAGCTCGCAGACATATTCCGGATTGCCCAGGAAGACCATCTGCTCCCATTTGATCTGGCCGAGCACGTTGTTCTTGATGACGACGATCTTCACGTTGAGCTTGTATTTCACGCAGGTCGCGAACTCGCCCATCAGCATGGTGAGGCCGCCATCGCCGACGAAGCGCGACCACCTGCCGCTCGGGATAGGCGACCGCGGCGGCGATCGCGTAGGGCAGGCCGCAGGCCATGGTCGCGAGATTGCCGGAGCAGGAGAACATCATGTCGCCGCGGATCGTCAGGTGGCGCGCGACCCAGGTGGTGATCGTGCCGGAGTCGGTGGCGACGATGGCGTCGTCGTGCGAGCAGCTTGTTCAGCTCGTGCGCCACCACCTGCGGCTTCATCGGCGTGTCGCTGCGCGTGCCGCGCTCCTCCATCAGCTCGTTCCACTCCTTCATGCCGTCCTGCGCCTTCTCGAGGAAGCCGCGGTCCTCGCGCATGTCGAGCTGCGGCAGCAGCGCGTCGCAGCACGTGCGCGCGTGTCGCCGACCAGGCCGGCCTCGACCGGATAGCGCAGGCCGATGCGCTGCGGGTCGATGTCGATCTGCACGGCGCGCGCCTGGCCCGGCTTGGGATAGAATTCGATGTAGGGGAACGAGCTGCCGACGATCAGCAGCGTGTCGCAGTCCTCCAGCGCCTCCTGCGACGGCCGGTGCCGAGCAGGCCGATGCCGCCGGTCGTATAGGGGCTGTCGTCGGGCACGCGGCCTTGCCGAGCAGCGGCTTGACGATCGGCGCGCCGAGCCGCTCGGCGACCGCCGCCAGCTCGTCGCGCCGCGCCGAGCGCGCCGCGGCCGGCGAGGATCGCGGTCTTCTTGCCGGCGTTCAGGATCTCGGCGGCCGCGCGCCAGCTGCGCCTCGCTCGGCAGCGCGCGCCGAGCGCGCCATGCACGTCGGAGACGTGATGCGGGATGTTGCGCTCGGAGCGCGTGCCTCGTCGACACGCTTCGATCCTGCATGTCGACCGGGATCGTGACGTGCGCGACGCCGCGATAGGCGAGCGCGGTGCGGCAGGCCAGCTCGACCACGTTCTCGACATGCGCCGGCCCCATGACGCGCGCGTTGTAGACGCCACGTCCATGAACAGCTTGTCGAGCTCGACGTCCTGCTGCGTGAACGTGTGGAGCAGGTCGTGGAACTGCAGGCCGGTGATCGCGAGCACCGGCTGGCCGTCGAGCTTGGCGTCGTAAAGGCCGTTGAGCAGGTGGATGCCGCCGGGCCCGGAGGTCGCGAGGCACACGCCGAGCCTGCCGGTCCATTTGGCGTAGGCGCAGGCCATGAAGGCGGCCGCCTCCTCGTGGCGCACCTGGATGAAGCGGATCTCGTCCTGCCGCTTGCGCAAGCGACTCCATGATGCCGTTGATGCCGTCGCCGGGAATGCCGAAGACGGTGTCCACGCCCCAGTCGATGAGAGTGTCGACGAGAACGTCGCCTGCGGTCTGTGTTGCCATTGACTGCGCTCCGGAAGAGAGAGAGAGGAAGAGCGCGGAGGAGACCCTAACCTGGGCGGCAGGCGGTACTTTCTGCCGCGGCTCCTTCGATCTTTGCGTGTATGTGGCTAACGGCACGCCCCCGGCGCGGGTTCCCGATTACGTGAAGTTAATGCCGGCGAGAGGCCGCCAGCGCAGCGGAAGGCGGCGGTAGCCGCCCAATAGGGGCCGCGGGTCACATAGCCGGCGGCAGCGGCAGCCCGCCTTGCGCGACCTGCCAGGCGACAATGAATTGACCGCGCCGATCCAGATGTGGAGCTGTCTCTGAAGCGGCCACCACCTCCTCTGAATGCATGTCGCGAAAATGCTGCCGAACAGTATGCCGAGACGATCAACGGCCCCTATAAGGCCGAGGTGACGGCGTGGACCTTGGCGCTCGCTCGAAGCCGTGGAGTTCGCCACCCTCGAATGGGTCGATTGGTTCAACAACCGCCGCCTGCTCTCATCGATCGGCAACATACCGCCAGCCGAAGCAGATATGGGGTTTCAAGCGGGGCCGAGCGCAACGACGAACATGGTTTGAAACATGGGCTGCAACGAAATCGTGGCGAATTATCGTTGCTGAGCAATGACTTCTGGCGGAGAGGGAGGGATTCGAACCCTCGGTACGCTCGCGCGTACAACGGTTTTCGAGACCGCCCCGATCGACCGCTCCGGCACCTCTCCAAGTCGTCTCTATCTAACGCCTCGATCGGGCCGCCGCAAGAGCGTGTGCTTGGCCGGCATGGGCGTCCGCTGAGCGCCGCCCGCATCATGCCGGTGGCTTGCGCTGAACGCGCGGGGCCGACGCGAGGTCTCGTCCGAGTGGAACCCTGGGGTCCGAAAAACGTTGCACAATGCCAGCCGTCAGGCTGCAGGTCCGTAACGTGCTGAAAGAGATGACAAACGACGACGATGCCGCCAGGAGTTCCAAAGCCTCGCGCTGGGCGCTCGCAGCCAATGTCTCCATCGTCGGCCTTTTTGCACTTGCCATCGTGGCGGCGCTCTATCTGGCGCGCCCGGTCGCTGTTCCCGTCGTCCTCGCGGTCATCTTGGGAACAATCCTGGGGCCGATGGTTTCGCGTCTTGAGCGCTATGGTATCCCGCGCGTCGCCAGCACGATCGTCATTGTGCTCCTGCTGCTGGGCGTGTTCGTCATTCTCACAGCCGCACTGACGGCGCCGCTGACGGAGTGGATCGGCAAAGCCTCTCAGCTCGGCTCGCTTCTGCGCAGCAGATTGCAGGATTTCGGCGAGCCAATCAAGGCGCTTCAAGAGCTTTATCGCTCCCTGCAATCCATTGGCGGCGCCTCGGGCGAGACGGGAAACGCGATCAGGATCGAGGCATCGCCGGACGCCAGTATCGTGCAGACGGCAATCTCGATCCTGACGCCGGCCTTAAGCCAGCTTCTGATCGTCTTCGTCTCAACCACATTCTATCTGATCTTCAAGAACGATTTTAAAGGCTCCGCCGTCCTCATCTTCTCGATGCGGGAGACGAGGCTCATTGCGATCCGCGTTTTCAACGATACCGAAACAAAGCTTGCGCGATATTTCGCCACATTCACGGCGATCAACGCTGCCTTGGGTGCGATCACCACGCTCGCCATGTGGATGGTCGGCATGCCGAACCCTCTCCTATGGGGCGTATTGGCGGCAGTCCTGAACTACCTGCCCTATCTCGGGCCGGCGATCGTCACAATCGCGCTGGTCATCGCCTCCCTTCTGGCTTTCCCGACGCTTGGTCAGGCCGACTTTGCCACCGATCATTTATACCATCGTGCATGTGCTTGAAGGCGAGTTCGTCACGCCGAGCATTCTGGCCTATAGCCTTGCGGTCAACCCGTTTTTCTTGTTTCTTTCCGTGGTGTTCTGGACTTGGCTTTGGGGACCGATCGGCGCTTTTCTGGCCGTACCGATCGCAATGATCATCGTCAGTGTGGTTGAGCACGTCGGCACAGACTCTGAGAAACCAAGCCTGCCTTGAGCGGCCGGCTGCGGGGTTTGCGATCGATCCGGCCGGCCGCGCGGCGCCCAAACGCTCACTTTGCCTCGGCCACCGCTTCGGGGTGGCGAGGAGGAATCGGTCCCGATCAGACCAGGATGCCAAAGGCGTCTTCGGCGTTGCGGCGGATGGCGGCGATATCGCCCGCATAATCGCCGCCTTTGAACACGCCCGATCCGGCGACGATCGCATTCGCGCCAGCGCGCGCCACCTGATCGACGGTTTCGGCGTTGACGCCGCCATCGACCTCAAGGTCGATCGGACGGTCGCCGATCATGACCTTCAGCCGACGGATCTTTTCGCATTGCGCCGGAATGAAGGCCTGGCCGCCGAAGCCCGGATTGACCGTCATGACCAGGATCAGATCGAGCTTGTCGAGCACATATTCGACGGCGCTTTCGGGCGTCGACGGCGTCAGCGACACGCCCGCCCTTTTGCCGAGCGCCCGGATCGCCTGAAGCGAACGGTCGAGATGCGGCCCCGCTTCGGCGTGCACCGTGATGATGTCGGAGCCCGCTTTGGCGAAGGCCTCGATAAACGGATCGCAGGGCTCGATCATCAGATGGACGTCGAAGATTTTGCGACTATGCGGGCGCAGCGCCTTCACCACATCGGGGCCGATGGTGATGTTGGGCACGAAATGCCCGTCCATCACGTCGACATGGACCCAGTCGCATCCGGCCTCGTCGATGGCGCGCACCTCCTCGCCGAGGCGCGCGAAATCGGCTGACAGGATCGACGGAGCGATAACGATCGGGCGCTGCTGCATGGCCGTCTTACGCCGCCTTCGCCGTGCCGATGCGCGGGTCGAGTTCGCCCTTTGCGTAGCGCTTGGCCATCTCGGCGAGCGGGATGACTTCGATCTTCCCGGCGTTGCCGGCCGTGCCGAACTGCTCGAAACGCTCCTTGCAGATGCGCCGCATGGCGGCGATGGCGGGCTTCAGATATTTGCGCGGATCGAACTCGCCCTTGTCGGTTGCCAGCACCTTGCGGATCGCCGCGGTGGCGGCGAGGCGCAGATCGGTGTCGATATTCACCTTGCGCACGCCGTGCTTGATGCCGCGCACGATCTCCTCCACCGGCACGCCATAGGTCTCGCGGATCTCGCCGCCATATCGCGTTGATCATTTCGAGCAGGTCCTGCGGCACCGAGGAGGAGCCATGCATGACGATATGGGTGTTGGGGAGCTTGGCGTGGATCTTCTCGATCACATCCATCGCGAGCACTTCGCCGGTCGGCTTGCGGGTGAACTTATAAGCGCCATGCGAGGTGCCGATGGCGACGGCAAGCGCGTCCACCTTGGTTTCGGCGACGAATTTGGCCGCTTCGTCCGGATCGGTGACGAGCATGTCGTGGGAGAGCTTGCCCTCGAAGCCATGGCCGTCCTCCTTATCGCCCATGCCGGTCTCCAGCGAGCCGAGCACGCCGAGTTCTCCCTCCACCGACACGCCGACCATATGAGCCAGCTCCGAGACGCGCTTCGTCACGCCGGCATTATAGTCGTAATCGCCGGGCGTCTTGGCGTCCTCCTTCAGCGAGCCGTCCATCATCACCGAGGTGAAGCCATGCTGGATCGCCGACAGGCAGGTGGCGACGTTGTTGCCGTGGTCCTGATGCAGGCAGAGCGGGATATTCGGGTAAATGGCCTCAAGCGCCTCCATCATCTTGGCCAGCATCAGGTCGTGCGCATAGGCGCGGGCGCCGCGGCTCGCCTGGATGATCACCGGGCTATCGGTCTGCTTGGCGGCCTCCATGATCGCCAGGCCCTGTTCCATATTGTTGATGTTGAAGGCGGGCACGCCGTAGCCATGTTCGGCGGCATGGTCCAGAAGCTGCCGCAATGTAATTCGTGCCATAGTTGTTTCTCCCTGTCAGGCAGTGGCTCGGGACTGCGCCAGTGCGACGACGCCTGGCAGCTCTCGCCCTTCGAGCCATTCCAAAAACGCGCCTCCGGCTGTCGAGACATAAGTGAAGCTATCCGTCACGCCGGCTGCGTTCAATGCGGCAACGGTGTCGCCGCCGCCGGCCACCGAGACGAGTTCGCCTTGCTGGGTGCGCTGGGCGGCAAGCTTGGCCAGGGCGAAGGTTCCTGCGCCAAAGGGCGGCGTTTCAAAAGCACCCACCGGGCCATTCCAGAGAAGCGTTTTCGCGCTTCGTATCCTATCGCTGAAATCCTTAAGCGATTGTGGGCCGATATCGAGGATCATACCATCGGCGGGGATATCGTTCACAAGGTGAACGCTGTGCGGCGCGTTCGCTTCGAAAGTCTTGGCGACGACAGCGTCCGTGGGCAGCACGATCCGGCAACCGGTCTCGGCGGCGCGCGACATGATCTCCTCGACGGTGTCGGCGAAATGGGGCTCGTAGAGCGACTTGCCGACCGCATAGCCTTGGGCGTGCAGAAAGGTGTTGGCCATGCCGCCGCCGATCAGAAGCATATCGACCTTCGGCGCAAGATTGGTCAGAAGCTCGATCTTGGTCGACACTTTGGCGCCGCCGACGATCGCCGCAACGGGGCGCTTGGGCAATTCGAGAACCAATTTGAAGGCTTCGAGCTCGGCCAGCATTTGCGGTCCGGCGAAGGCGGGGAGCTTATGCGCGATGCCGAAAACCGAGGCGTGGGCGCGGTGCGAGACGGAGAAGGCATCGTTCACAAAAATATCGCCGAGACTGGCAAGCTCGGCGACGAAATCCGCGTCACTGTTTTCCTCCCCTGGATAAAAACGCAGATTTTCCAGCACGAGGATTTCCCCCGGCCGCAGTGCTTTAACCGCGGCTTTGGCTTCGGGGCCGACACTGTCCGCAACGAAACGCACCCGGCTGTCACCCATCAACGCCTGCAGCTTCTCGGCGACCGGCCGCAGCGAAAATTCCGGCTTTTTCTGACCATCCGGCCGGCCGAGATGCGACAGCACGATGACCTTCGCGCCCCGCTTCGAAAGATCGTCCAGCGTCGGAATGAGCCGCTCGATCCGGGTCGCGTCGCTGACCTGACCCTTGGCCAGGGGCACGTTGAGATCAGCCCGGACAATGACCCGCAGGCCATTCACATCGACCTGATCGATACCTTTGTAGCGTCCATTGGAAATGATCGTCGCCATTCCTGCCGTCCAATGCTGTTTGGTTCCTAAATTATCGGCGCTTGCTGCAGAACCGCCGTGGGAGAATGCGAAGAACGTTTGCGTAAAGCCAAGCGGATCGAAATTTATACTACTAAAGTCATATGCTGCTTTGGAAGCCCGAACTGTATGACTTCTGGTCACAGTTGACATGAGCTGCGGAATGCGTCGAGCCGGGCGGGAACCGGCGTACCCGGCTGTCCCGGCGGCCATCCCTTTGTGGCAACCCGGAGACTCCAGCCTATCATAACGGCCGGCGAAAAAACGCGCCCGGCCAAGCAATTGCATCCACGCCAAATTTTCCGTTAGCGTCGACCCCTTTCTGTTACAGAACTGTCGCAACAAGCTGCTACGCATTGCGAAATGACTGCCGGCCAACACGAACCTCCCCTTTCAGAGAATAAGTGAATGTCTAGGAACCATCAGCTCGCAGAGCTGGCTGCGCGGGCGGAAGGTCCGCTGCTGTTGTGGGGCCGGTCTCTACAAAACTCTCGGCAGATCTACAGTCTTTTTCCGGCCAGTCCCTGTCTCGGAAGCGCCCCCGTCGAACAGGCGCAACAGGCCGCGTCTGGATCAACCTGCCGCCGGCGTGCATCTGGGTCTATCGCAAGCCGCTCGGCTGAGACCTGTCTCCCGCAGCCTCCCGCTGTGTCTTCAGAATCAGTTCATAGACGCGCCTGGCGTCGGCGATCAGCTCAAAGCTCGGCGGCGAATAACCGTCTGCGCCTGGCCATGATGGCCGCCCCCACCACCCATAGAACGGATTGGGGCGCCCCAGCACGATCGTGCCTTCGCCATTGGCACGCGTCCTGATGGAAATATCCGTGAGATTTTGGAGGAGCACTGAGCTTGTGGTCTTGGTGACGACGCCTGAAATAATGATCGCGCGCAGATTGGTCAGACCATAGACCGTATTTGCGCGGGCCCTGGCGTCCCAGAAAAAACGGCCGACGATGAGATAAAGGCCGATCAGTACGAAAGGGACCCCGAACAGGACAATGAAAGTCGGCGCGCCGCTCCGGATGGCCGACATCTCCCAAAAGATCGCGAAGCCGCCCCAGAAGATGCTGAACGGGATGAAGAAAGCATCGGAGATCCGAAGCTGCAGCCCGTGTTTCGGCACGCCGGTCCAGATCAGTCGTTCCCTCGGTTCGAGGATGTCGCCGATCTCGTGCTGCGCCTTTACATTGAAGGAACCGCTCGTCATGAACCCCGCTATACGTTAATGAGCGGCGGACGCGTCAGTCGCGATTAATCTGCCAGACCGTATCGAACGTCAGGATCGGCCCTGGAGGCGCCGCCCAGTCCCGCGAGTCTTGCTGATATTTTACCATGAGTGCGGGCGGACGGCAGCTGCCGAAAAGGCCGGAGTGGTTTGATCTGCCGTGCAACCATTGGGGACGGCAAGGAGCTAGGCGATTTGCGCAAGCAGCGCCTTGGTGCAATCCGCCGTCGATGCCTGCCCGCCGAGGTCGCGCGTGCGGGCGCCGGGCTGTTGCAGCGTCTCCTCGATCGCCGCCTCCAGCGTCATTGCGGCTTCCTTCTCGCCGAGATGCTCGAACATCATCGCGGCGGTCCAGAAGGCCGCGACCGGATTGGCGATCGCCTTGCCGGCAATATCGGGCGCCGAGCCGTGCACCGGCTCGAACATGGAAGGATATTGCCGCTCCGGATTGAGATTGCCGGCCGGGGCGATGCCGATCGAGCCCGCGACCGCCGGACCGAGATCGGAGAGGATGTCGCCGAACAGGTTCGAGCCGACGACCACATCGAACCAGTCGGGGTGCTGGACGAAATGGGCGGTGAGAATGTCGATGTGGAACTGCGCCGTCTTGACGCCGGGATAACGCTTGGCCATCTCGGCGAAACGCTCGTCCCAGAAGGGCATGGTGTGCACGATGCCGTTGGATTTGGTTGCCGAGGTCACATGCTTGCGCTCGCGCGCCTCTGCGAGCTTGAAGGCGTAGTCGAGAATGCGGTCGACGCCCCGGCGCGTGAACACCGCCTCCTGCACCGCCATTTCCTGCGGCGTGCCCCGATAGACCCGGCCGCCGACCTCGGAATATTCGCCCTCGACATTCTCGCGCACGACGATGAAGTCGATGTCCTTCTGTCCCCGGCCGGCGAGCGGCGAGGTGATGCCCTTGAGCAGCCGCACCGGGCGGACATTGGCGTAGAGATCGAGCTCGCGGCGCAGCGGGATGAGCAGTCCCCAGAGCGAGACGTGATCGGGCACGCCCGGCCAGCCGACCGCGCCGAGATAGATCGCGTCGAACCCCTTGATCTGCGCGATGCCGTCCTCGGGCATCATCCGTCCGGTCGCCTTGAATCGCTCGCAAGACCAGTCGAACGCGGTCCATTCGACGGCAAAGCCATGACGGCGGGCTGCGGCATCGGCGGCCGCCTGCCCGGCGGGAATGACCTCCTTGCCGATGCCGTCGCCTGGGATGGTTGCGATGCGATAGGTCCTGCGGGTCACGCCTTCGGCCCTTCCGAGAAAAACGCGATGAAACGCGCGGTGATCAAATCGGGGAGTTCTTCCGCCAGATAGTGGCCGCCCGGCAGCGCTTCGCCCTGGACGTTCGCCGCGCGGCGGCGCCAGAGCTCGAGGCAATCGAAATGCGCCTCGATGGCGCCATCCTTGCCCCAGAGCGCCAGGAGCGGGCAGTCGACCTTGCGGTCGCCATCGGCATTGTCGTGCTCGATGTCGATCGAAGCGGCCGCGCGGTAATCCTCGCAGCTTGCATGGATGGTGGCGGGGTCGCGAAACGCGGTGAGATAGTCGGCGAGCGCCTCATTCGTGAACGGCGTCAGCCCCGCGCGTCCGGCGCCGCATTTTGCCCGCCAGCAAAATTCCGGATCGGCGCCGATCAGGCGCTCGGGAAACGGCGCCGGCAGGATCAGAAAAAACCAGTGCCAGTAGGTGCGCGCAAAGCCGTCCGTGGTGCTCGCATACATTTCGCGCGTCGGCGCGATGTCGAGAAGCGCGATCCGCCCGATCCGGTCCGGCCAGTCGAGCGCCATCCGGTGGGCGACGCGCGCGCCCCGGTCATGCGCGCCGACCACGAAGCGGCTATGGCCGAGGCGTTCCATGACGCGGACCATATCGGCGGCCATGGCGCGTTTCGAGTAGGGTGCATGATCGGCAGTCGTCTCCGGCTTCGATGAGCGGCCATAGCCGCGCAGATCGGTGGCGACGACCGTGAAGCGGCGGGCCAGCTCCGGTGCTATCTTGTGCCACATGGCATGTGTCTGCGGATAGCCGTGAAGGAGCAGCAGCGGCGGGCCGGAGCCGCCTGTTACGCCGTGGATGACGGCACCCTCACCCTCAATATCGAATCTCGTAAAGCCATTAAACATATCGATGCCAACCAACTCACCGCACTCGAAAAAACCTAAGCAGGTTATGATTGCAAAGCCAACGAATTCCAACATCACCCGGTCGAGTGTGGCGCTCCACCCTTATCCGGCGCCGGGCGGCGCGAAATCTTAGCGTAACACCTGCTTTGACCGCGTTCATCGACACCCTATGTCTATGGCAAGCTGTTTCGCGGCGCCTGCGCTAACACTGATCGCCGCTGCCCCTTGCATCAATCGGGAGCCCTCCTCTCTTGGACCATCTGCCAATCTTCCTCGATATTCGCGGCAAGACCGTCGTCATCACCGGCGGCAGCACGCTCGCGGCGCGGCGTGTCGAGCGGGCGCTTAGCGCCGGGGCGCGCGTCAAACTGTTCGCCGCCGAGCTGTCGGACGAATTCCGGCCGTTTCGCGATCACGGGGCGCTGGAAGTCTTCTCCCGCGCGCCCGGGCCGGACGATCTCAAAGGCGCGGTCCTCGCCTATGGCGCGGAGGAGGATTTTGCGCGCAACAAGCGCCTGCACGATCTGGCGAGAGCGGCCGGCGTGCTCGTCAATGTCGCCGACACCATGGAACTCTGCGACTTCATCAGCCCGGCTATTCTCGACCGCTCGCCGCTCGTTGCCGCGATCTCCTCGTCCGGGGCCTCGCCCATCCTTGCCCGCATCATCAAGGCCGAGCTCGAAAGCGCCATCCCGGCGACATTCGGCGAGCTTTCAGGCTTTCTCGGGCGCTATCGCGACGAGGTCGCGGGGCGCATCACCGACGCCGTCCGCCGCCGCCGCTTCTGGGAAGATGTCGTTGACAGCGCGGTCGCCGAGCGCGTCATGGCCGGCGACCTTGGCGGCGCGGAAACAGCGCTCCGCGACAAGCTCGCCGCCTTCGACGATGCGGGCAGCGGCAAGGCCATGGGCGAGGTCTATCTGGTCGGCACCGGCCCCGGCGATCCGGACCTCCTCACTTTTCGTGCCCTGCGCCTGATGCAGCGTGCCGACGTCGTGCTCTATGACCGGCTGATCGGCCCGCGCATCATGACGCTTGTGCGCCGCGACGCCGAGCGGATCTATGTCGGCAAGCGGCCCAACGAGCATACGATGAGCCAGGAGGAGATCAGCCAGCTGCTCGTGCGCCTGGCGCTCGAAGGCAGGCGCGTCTTGCGTTTGAAAGGCGGAGACCCGTTCATCTTCGGCCGCGGCGGCGAGGAGATCGAGGCGATCGCCGCACACGGCATCCCGTTCCAGGTGGTGCCGGGCGTGACGGCCGCCGCCGGCTGCGCCGCCTATGCGGGCATCCCGCTGACCCATCGCGACCACGCCCAGGCCTGCATTTTCGTCACCGGCCATGGCAAGGACGGCGCGGTCGATCTGAACTGGGAGGCGCTGATCCAGCCGAACCAGACGGTTGCGATCTATATGGGCCTGGCGATGATCGGCCCGCTGATGGCTGCCTTCATTGCGCATGGCCTCGCGCCGGACATGCCGGTCGCGGTGATCGACAACGGCACCCGCCGCGCCCAGCGCGTCGTCACCGGCACCGCCGCGGATGTCGCAGCGAAAACGGCTGAGGCTCAGCTGGGCGGCCCGGCGATCATCATCATCGGCACGGTCGTTACGCTGCGGGACCAGCTCGCCTGGTTCAAGCCGGAGCACGCCGCCAGCTAATCGGGCGCGGCCGCAGCGATCGCCACCGGCAGCGTGGCTTTCATGATCACCGCGTCCTCGGCACCGTCCGGCGTCTGATAATAGCCGGGACGCTCGCCGACGACCTCGAAGCCGCAAGCCTCGTAAAGCGCGCGTGCCGCGCCGTTGCGGTAGCCGACTTCGAGGAACACGGCGTTGACGCCGATGCCCGCAGCCTCAGCGAGAAAGCGCTTGAGGATCGCCTCGCCGACGCCCTGCCGGCGCAGCTCGGGATCGACGGCGAGGGTGAGAATTTCAGCTCTCGCTGCCGATGGTCATGACGATCAGCAGCCCTGCGAGCCTTTCGCCCTGCCAGGCAAGCAGACCGGAATAAACGAAGGCGCCGGCAAATGTGCGGAACTCGGCCGGGCTCCAGGCCCGTTCGAAACAGCGCGCATGGAGCGCCGAGGCCGCGTCCGCATCGCGCGCCGAGAGAGAGGCAAGACGCAATTGCTCGGGGTCAGTGCGCTCGGGCAAGGGTTTTATCCGATTGGGGCTTGGCGTCGGGCGGGCGGAGATAAAGCGGCGCAGGCGGATGATCGGCGGCGGGCCGATGCTTGGCGATGAGCGCCAGATCGCCTGCCTCGGGCAGGAGATCGGGCAGGGCGGTGCGCAGATGTCGGCCCTGGCGCTCGGCATCCCGCGCGGCAGGCATGGCACCGCTGCCGACGGCGAGCGCGATTTCGGGCGGCAGCGTGGCTGCGTCGGCGACGCGCAGGAGCTGGGGCTCGCCCGTTGCCTCGCCGTCCTCGGCAAAGCATTGCACGTAAAGCTCATCGCGGCGCGCATCGTGAAGGACCGCGAACCCGCCTCGCCTGTCATCGGCGCCGAGACGGCGGACGCAGCCGCGCGCCATCACCTCCAGGCTCGTCGCTCCCACGACCGGCAGACGCGCCGCGAGCGCGATGCCGCGCGCCGCCGCCACGCCGACGCGAACGCCGGTAAAGCTGCCGGGCCCGAGCGTGACGGCAATCTTCGCTCAGATCACGGAAGCTGCAGCCTGCTTCGGCCATCACCGCCTCGATCATCGGAAACAACGCTTCGGCATGGCCGCGATCCATCGGCTCGAAACGCCGCACGGCCTGCCGGTCGCCGGGCAGCAGAACCGCAGCGGAGCAGGCGGCCATGCTGGTATCGATGGCGAGTATCGTCATGGTGCAAATCTAGCGCAGGGTCAATCGGTCGCCCAGCCTACTCGTGCCGACCTGGTCGCGCGACATGAAGCGGCGCTAATCGATTCAGCGGCTCCCGGCTCGGCCTGTCGGCAACGGCAGCTCCGCCTCGCACCGGCCGGCAGAGCCGGGCGTTCGCTGACCGTCGGCACGAACTGCGGTGATGCCAATGGTCGGACGACGCCTCGGCATCTCCGAAGACGAGTCGGTTGATTCCGATATTCGGCACGAAACGCTAAATGATCGTGGCAACCTCGTCGAAACCGAGGCGCGGCGAGCGCGGGAGGAGCACAGATGCGTCGCCATAGCCGAGCGCGCAAAGGAAGTTGGATCGGATCTGGCCGCCGGGAAAGAATTCCAGGTCCACGCCGGCATTGTCGAAGCCCGACATCGGACCGGCGTCGAGGCCCAGAGCGCGCGCGGCAATGATGAGATAAGCGCCTTGAAGCGAGCTGTTGCGGAACGCGTTTGATTCGATCTTGGCCGCCTTGCCTGCAAACCAGCCTCTCGCCTCGGCCTTGTGCGGAAAGGTCTTCGCCAGCTTTTCGTAGAATTGCAGATCGTAGCCGATGATCGCGCAGACCGGCGCCGTCATCGTCTTCACCCGGTTGCCTTCATCGAGCAGCGGCTCGAGACGCCGCTTCGCCTCGGCCGAGCGGACAAAGACGATCCGCGCCGGAAGCGAGTTGGCAGTGGTCGGCCCCATCTCCATGATTTCGACGAGGCGCCGAAGCTGATCGTCCTCGACGGGCTTGTCGAGCCAGCGATTATGGCTCCGCGCATTCGTGAAAATCTGGTCGAGCGCCTCGGCGGAAATCGGGTCTCCCATGATGGCCTCTCGGGACGCATCGTCCCGTCAAACGGCGCGGACTTCCTGCACTTCCGGAATGAAATGGCGCAGCAGATTCTCGATGCCGTGCCTGAGCGTTGCCGTCGATGACGGGCAGCCGGAGCAGGCGCCGCGCATATGCAGATAGACGATGCCGTTCTCATAGCCATGAAAGACGATATCGCCGCCATCCTGAGCGACCGCGGGGCGGACGCGGGTATCGAGCAGCTCCTTGATCGTCTGCACGATCTCGCCGTCTTCCCCGCTGTGCTGGCCTTCGCTATGGCCGTCGCCCTCGGGCATATCGGTCACGATCGGGGCGCCGGAGAGGTAGTGTTCCATGATCGCGCCGAGCAGGGGCGGCTTCAGATGCTGCCATTCGCCGCCGCTCTTGGTGACGGAGATGAAATCGCCGCCGAGAAATACGCCTGAGACCCCGTCGACCTCGAACAGGCGTGCCGCGAGCGGAGAGGCTGCCTGAGCCGACTGCTTGTCGCGGAAATCGCGCGTGCCGCTCGGCAGCACCTGCTGTCCGGGGATGAACTTGAGCGTTGCCGGATTGGGCGTCGCTTCGGTTTGGATGAACATGGCTACGTCTCCTTGAGCGAATTGGCTTCGCTCTGCGGATTTGAACGGCAGTTTCGGAGCCCCTGCATCATAGTAGGGTCGCGAGCCGCGTAAGTTCAAGGCTTACGCGGCGCGGCAGGGCCAGAGTAAATCTAGGCAAGCGCCTCGAGCTCTTCCAGGGTCAGACAGCCCGGCACCACCGTGATCGGCACCGAAAACGAGCCGGCATTCTTGCCGCTCGCCAGCGAGGAGACGAGAGGGCCGGGCCCGGAAGGGTCCACCGACGCCCCCAGCACGAGAATGCCGATATCGGGGTCCTCCTCGATCAGCGCCCTGATCTCATCCGCCTTGGCGCCTTCGCGAATGATTTCCTCGGTCGGGATGTCTTCGAAGCCCCAGATCTTCAATTTGCGCACATGCAGGCGGAAAACCGCCTTCGCCTTGGCCTGGGCTTCCTCGCGATAGGCATCCTGAACGCCAAGCCATTGCGTAAAGTCGGCCGGCTCGACGATGTAAACCAGAGCGAGCGCGCCGCCGGTGCGTCTGGCTCTGCGCGCGGAATAGGCAAGCGCGGTTTCGACTTCTGGCGCCTCGTCCACGACGACAAGGAATTTTCGCCGATGACCCTCTTCGAAGGCTTGGCGTTTCTGGCGTTCTGACATGATATGGCTCTCACGGTTGCAAGGGAATCATTCAACCCTGAAGGAAGCCTACTATGTCTTTAATGTCCCGCAAGTGCCCTGACGCGAGGTCGCGGGCGCGGTCTGCACCATTCTTGAGCACATGGTCGATATAGGCGCGGTCGTCGGAGAGGCGTTTCATCTTCGCTCCGACCGGGCCGAGCGTCTCGACGGCAAGCTCGACGAGCGCCGTTTTGAACTTGGAGAATGGCGCCCCGCCGAACTCTCTCAGCACCTCCTCCCGATCCGATTTCGCCAGCGCGGCAAAGATGCCGACGAGATTGTCTGCTTCCGGCCGGTCCTTGAGCCCGTCGACCTCCGAGGGCAGCGGCTCCGGGTCGGTCTTGGCCTTCTTGATTTTCTTCGCGATGTCCTCGGCGCCGTCGGTCAGATTGATGCGGCTCATATCCGAGGGGTCGGATTTGCTCATCTTCTTGGTGCCGTCGCGCAGGGACATGACGCGGGTCGCCGGACCTGAAATCAGCGGTTCGGGCAGCGGGAAATAGCCCTCCGGAAAGCCCTTGCGCGCGCAATATTCGGCATAGTCGTTGTTGAATTTCTGGGCGACGTCGCGGGCCAGCTCGAGATGCTGTTTCTGGTCGTCGCCGACCGGGACATGCGTGGCGCGATAGAGCAGGATGTCGGCGGCCATCAGACAAGGATAGGCGAACAGGCCAACCGAGGCGTGCTCGCGGTCCTTGCCGGCTTTCTCCTTGAACTGGGTCATCCGATTCAGCCAGCCGATCCGGGCGATACAGCTCAGAATCCAGGCAAGCTCGGCGTGGCCGGAAACGCGGCTCTGGTTGAAAATAATATGCTTCTCGGGGTCGATGCCGGCGGCAATGAATGCGGCCGTGACTTCGCGCGTGCTGTCGCGGAGCTCATCGGGGTCCTGCCAGACGGTGATCGCGTGCATATCGACCACGCAGAACAGGCAGGGCGCCTGCTTCTGCAGCTCCACGAATTTGACAATGGCGCCGAGATAGTTGCCGAGATGCAGATTTCCGGTCGGCTGGACGCCGGAGAAGACGCGCTTTTCGAGTTTCATGCGAGATAGCCTCCAAGCGGGGCTTATCGCGCGGCTTCGCCTGTTGTGCAAGTCCGATCGAAAACCCTCGTGGCCTGAACCGCCTGCCTCGCCCTCGGCGGAAAAAAACGGTCTCAAACGAGGGTGCCAAATCCGCCCGACCCTGCACGAGGAAGGAAACCATTCCGTCCATGAAACGTTTTCGAACGGACGACTATCTACAATGGAGATACGGTTATGAGAAGTCTGACCGCAGCAATATGCGGGGCTGCGTGTGCGCTCGCTCTGACAGCAACCGCTGCATCGGCGGCGATCGTTTGCAACGACGAGGGCGATTGCTGGCACGTAAAGAAACGGTATCACTACCGTCCTGAGTTCAGGCTTGAGATTCATCCCGACAATTGGCGGTGGCGTGAACACGCGGACCACAGATACCACTGGCGCGAGCACGAAGGGCGCGGCTATTGGCGCAATGGTATTTGGATCCAATTCTAATGCGCTGACGGCGGTCGCTCCGGCTGAGCCACCGCCGTTATCCCGTATATGCATTGTGGCGTGGTGCGCTCGATCTTCGCCAGACCGGCGGAACTCCTCGCCCCTTCCGAATCCCCTCCCTCTTGGGTCTCTCCTGGCCCCAGCCTTATCCCCGCACCACCGAGCGCCAGAGCGATTTATAATTGGCGGCGCTGGCCGGCGCGAAAGCCTTATCGAAACCTATGCAGCCGAACGAGCGGATGGATGAACCGGGTACCGATTTGGTCGGTTGTTGGTTCTGAGGGCATACCGCATGAGACGTTGGCGCTGCTTCACTTAAAACGCCGGCGTCCAACGCCTGACCTGATGGGCCACTTGCAGAAGTGCGGATCCATGGGCTAGTGGATCAGTCCAATGCCCATCTCGGTCACAAGCCGATCGCGTTAACTTGACTCTATGAGCAATCTCGATCGACCTCAGACGGCGAGGTATCTTCGCAGCAATCCCAGGGTTGTAATAGAGTGAGTCACGGCAGGGAACTTCTCAACCGGCACTGCAACAGATACGTTTTGGGCTTGGCGCTTATCGGCCTGATGATGATCGCTACATGGCCCATTTGGGCCTACCCCATTCCGCCACTCGGCGACTACGCCAATCATCTCACTCGAATGCACATCGTGGCGTCGCTGCCCAGCGATCCGGATCTCGCCCGCTACTATAGGGTAGATTGGCAGGTCATTCCCAATCTGGCCATGGACCTTATAGTACCGCCGCTTTCCACGCTGATCGGCCTTAACGCGGCGGGTCAAGTTTTTCTGACGGCGATATTTGGAACGATCGCGATTGGAATGATGTTGCTCGGCCGCTCTTTGTTCGGCCGCTGGTCCGCAGCGCCATTATTCGGGTTACCATTCCTCTATAATGGCATGCTCCTGATCGGCTGCCTGAACTATCTGTTGGGCGTTGGCCTAGCTCTTTGTGCTCTCGCAGCTTGGGTGGCTCTCGAAACGAAGTCTCTCTGGATCAAACTCGGACTAGCGGGCGCAATGGTCATCCCGCTATTCTTCTGTCATCTCTATTCTGTTGGTCTCTTCGGTGTCGGTCTTCTGGCGTTCGAGCTTCTAAAGCAGTCCAATGCGAGGCGATGGACATGGGCTCGCCGCGCTCGCGAATTTTTCGTGCCAGCCATCGCATTCCTCCCCGTCTTGCCGCTGCTTCTCGCAAGTCCGACGGCGGATCTCTCAGGAAATATTATCTGGGACATGCACGACAAGTCTTCAGGATTTACCCTGGCGCTTGTCACCTACTCGGGATGGATTGGCGCGGTTTTGTTTGCAGCACTCGTCGTCGCGGCATTCTTGGCGGTATGGCTAGGATTGCTCTCTGCGCACCCCGTCACCCCGTTTCTACTGTTCACCGGCATCACAATCTATTTTCTGATGCCTCGGGAGCTGTTCGACACTTGCATGACCGATCAGAGAATGCCGATCGCCCTGCTGTTCATGCTGTTGGCCACTATTGACCTCAGGCTACCAAAGCAGGCTTGGGGAGCCGTGATCGGGATCGCTGCCGTTTTCCTGGGGATTCGCGTTGTCGAGATAAATTCCCATTGGCGTACAGAGGCGAACGAAATTGCCGATGTGCAGAAATCATTCACGCGGCTCCGCCGCGGCGCCAAAGTATTGGTCGCAACAGCGGACCCAACTCGGGGTTATACTGCAGGAGATTTTGGGCTTGTCCACGCCGTATCGCTAGCAAGCGTTTCGCGGTCGGCGTTGACGACACGAACATTTGCAGTTTCTGGCAAGCAGATATTGCAAGTGAAAGACGCGTATAAGGATCTTGTAGATCAATATGACGTGGCACCGCCGGACATCGATATGCTCAAGAAATTCAAAAAGCAAAATGGGCCAAACCCCAGAGTCTATTGGCATCACTGGCCTGTACGTTACGACTATCTATACGTTCTTTTTACAGATAAACAGTTTGCTTCGCCGGACCCGAATGCCCTGAAATTGATCTACGCTGGCGATCGGTTTCGCCTTTTTGCGATGCAATCTGGTTCTCCCCCATCCATTGTCCGGCCAAACATCATTGCCAGTCGCAGAAGAGGGTAGTTGTACAAAATCGTTGTCTTGATCGGTTGTTTGTTCTGAGGGAATGCCACATGAGCACTTTGGCGCTGCTTCACTCAAAAAGCCGGCGTCCAACGCCCGACGTGATGGGCCAGGAACCGACCTCGGACGATATCAAGTCTTGCGCGCAATCAGCTCGACCGGTGCGATGCGGCCTTTGGAAATGTTGTCGACCATGTTCGCCACTTTTTCCGGCGCGCTTTTTCCCATCAGAAGATGCAGTCCGAGTGGCGCCGGGCCGCCGGCAGCAGCGGTCTTTGCTCGCAGCTCCGCGAAAAAGGCCATGGCGAATTCGCGCCGGTTGCGCTCGGCGGTGACTGCAAATCCGGCAGCCTGGAGTGCTTTCTTGTACCGTTCCGGCTCGGCCACCGCGCTCAAGTCGGGATTTGTTGCCCACGGCACCGGGTAAGCGAGATCGCCAGGCCCGGTTCGCATCACGTCATAGATCCCAAATAGGCAGCCGGGTCGCAAGATGCGCGCGACCTCCGAGGCCAGCTTTTCTTTGTCCTCGATGTTCATCCCGACATGCAGCATGTAGGCGCCATCAAAACTGCCGTCGGCGAACGGCATCGCGAGGGCACTGCCAAGATGCAGCAATGTGCGTTTATCGAGACCAACCCACGTGCACAGCGCATTGCCCGTTTCGACGAATTCACTCGTAAGATCTATTCCCGTGACCCGGCTCCCGTATCGACTGGCAACGAAGCGCGCAGTGCCGCCAAGGCCACAACCAACGTCGAGAACATGTTTCTCAGCGACAAGCCCGAGCTGATCGAGAAAATTCTCTGAACGCCTTACGCCCACCGATATGGAACTCGTCGACCGGGGCAAGATCATCGACCGTGACAGTATCCGGCGTCTTGCCAAGCGAGGCGAGGCCGGCTCGAATTGCCTCGGTGAGGCCGCCATGCGCGTAGTGACGAGAAACATCCGTTTGCGCTGGCATCGTTCGCCTCCTTGTCACTGACAATGGCAGCTCCAGCTCTGACCAATATTTGCCTGCTGGGATCGACGCAAGCGCCTTTGGCAGCTCGGGGTCAAAATGAGCCAAAGCACGTGCGGACCACGACCGCAATGATCCGCAAGCCGACTATCGCTGTCTGACATGGGCATCGGCAGCCGGTTTGCGGACTTGCGTTTGACCACGAATGCTGTGGTGCATCTTTTCAGTTTCGTCTAAGGATCCGGATGCTGTGTGAGCTGCGCGACAGTCTTACGGAAGACTGCCATGCGCAACCGCCACTGCTCTATGTTACGGATCGAATTTTGGAATCACTTTGCGGATCAGGCGCAGGCTTGGAAGGATTGTCCATGGCGAAGGCGAATAGGGCCCTGGCGCGGCGGCTTAAAAGGGCAGGCGTGCTGATGGAGAGGGGAAACGTCTTCGACGCGGCGGCGGCCTATGCGCAGATCCTCGCCGAGGCACCGGAAAATGAGGAAGCCCGCTACAATCTGGCGGTGGCGAACGCACAGCTTGGCAAATTCGACGAGGCGGTCAGTGGGTTTCGCGCCGTCATCGCTGCGCGGCCGGATATCGCGGCAGCGCATGCCGCTCTTGCTGCCGCGCTCGAAACCCATCGGATCGACCGGTTCGAGCCGGGCATCGAACTTAAGCCGATTGCCAGCCTGCGCGCACCGCTCGATGCCTACATTGCCGCGATCAACTCGGTTCCCATGCTGCACTCCTGTCACAGGTCGCTCGCCGAGATCCTGCAGCTGGCCGGCCGGCTGGCCGAGGCCCAGGTGGCGCGAATGGTGTCCGGCTTGTACGCAACTGACCTTCCGGACGCGATGCTCGATCTCAGCGCCACCATGGCCCGCCCCGGCGACCTTCACGGGGCGCTCGCGCTGTATCGCCGCTCGATGGCCGACACACCCGACAAATGGAATATAACGGAGCAGCAGTACCTGAGCAGCGACCTGACCTTCACCGAGGACAAGATCCTGACGCCCGAGGGGCTGGAGGTGATGATGGAGTGGGAGCGCCCGATCATGGAGCGCTCTGCGGAAATCGTCTGCCATAACCAGGGCGACGTCTTGAACGTAGGCTTCGGCATGGCGATTATCGATAGCGCGATCCAGCGCTGTGGCGCAACCAGCCACACCATTATCGAGGCACACCCGCAGGTCGTGCGCCGGGCCGAGGAATGGGCCCGGGACAAAAATGCGGTGACCATTATTCCGTCGACCTGGCAGAACGCGCTGGCGTCGTTGAAACCGTTCGACGGCATCTATTTCGATACGATCATGCCGCCCATAATTCCGTTCCTGCAGAACGTGTCGCGCATTTTAAAGAAAAATGGCATATTTTTGTTTTTTCAATACTGCATTGATCTTGGCAAGCTTGCGGTTATGATCCGAGATGATTTGGAATTTGGTATTGAATATCTGGCTTTCGACAGCATTCCGGATAACACATACTACAGATTGAAAGGCAAAAACGCGGAGGGCCGTTATACGGCACCGCTCTTTTTGTTTCGGAAAACCTGACGTTAGCGCTGCAGCTAGACGACAATAAAGGGTGTTGCAAAGACTTGAAGTCGTCATATCCGATGATCGCTACGGGTCAAATGAGCCAAAGCGAGCGCGGACCACGGCCGCAATGATCCGCAAGCTGACGATCGCCGTCTGACATGGGCATCGGCAGCCGGTTTGCGGCTAACCCCGCACCACCGAGCGCCAGAGCGATTTATAATTGGCGGCGCCGGTGGCCTGGGCAACGCCGAGATAGACGATCGCGCCGCCGGCAATCAGCGCTCCAAGGGCGAGCGTCTGAATCAGGAGGCCGTTTGCCGGGCGCGAAAAACCGGCCGAGCGGAAGCGACACGCCCCAAAGCGCCAAGGCCATGACGAGGCTCGCCAGTGCGATCAGCGAGCCGCGGCGTTTCAGCGAGATGTCCGGCTCGAAGTTCTTGCGGCGCAGCAGCGTCACGCCGAGCAGCGTCGCATTGGTCCATGCGGCAAGGCTCGTGGCGATGGCGATGCCGACATGACCGATGATGAAGAACAGGCTGAGTGAGCCGGCGATGTTCACCCCGGCGCTGATGCCGGCATAGATCATCGGCGTCCGCGTGTCCTCGCGCGCGAAAAAGCCGGGCAGAAAGACGCGGATCAGCACGGAGGCCGGCAGGCCGACGGCGAATGCCGCGAGCGCCAGAGCCACCGCATGCGTGTCGGAGGCGTCGAAGGCTCCACGCTGGAACAGAACCTGAATGATCGGATCCAGGCACCACGCAGAGCGCCGCCGCGGCGGGCAGGGTCAGGAGGAGCGCGAATTCCAGCGCGCGGTTGTGGCTGTACATGGCGGACCCGTGATTGCCGGCGGCAAGCTTTTGCGACAGCTCCGGCAGCAGCACGACGCCGATGGCGATGCCGACGATACCGAGCGGCAGCTGATTGATCCGGTCGGCATAGTAGAGAAAGGACACCGCGCCTTCGGCGAGCGAGGCGATCATGGTGCCGACGAACAGATTGATCTGGGTGATCCCGGCCGTGACGACGCTAGGCCCGGCGAGCACGAAAAGCCGCCGGACGCCGGTGGTCAGCAGCGGAACGCGGAAGCCGAGATCCATGCCTTGGCGCCGCGCCGCGATAGTCAGCAGCGTGAGTTGCGCAAAGCCCGACACGGTGACGGCCCAGGCGAGGATCATGGCAGCTTCCGGCCGGTCATAGAGGCGAAAGGAGGCGGCGATGATCATCGCCCCGATGGTGACAGCGTTCAGCACGATGGGAGCCGCGGCCGCCGCGGCAAAACGGCCCATCGCGTTCAGGAGGCCCGCCGAAAGCGCGGTGAGCGACATGCAGAAGAGGTAGGGAAAGGTGATCCGCGTCAGCAGCACCGCGAGGCCGAATTTCTCCGGATTGTCGATAAAGCCCGGCGCGATCAGCCGCACCAGCCAGGGCATGGCGATTTCCGCCATGATCGAGACGATGAGCAGCGCCGCCATCAGCACCGCGAGCGCTTCCTCGGCGAATTGCCGGGCGCCGTCCATGCCGCCATCCTGCAGTCTTTTCGTGAACAGGGGGACAAATGCCGAGTTGAATGCGCCTTCGGCGAAAAGCGAGCGGAACAGGTTCGGCAGCCGGAATGCGACGAAAAAGGCGTCGGCGACCGTGCCGGCGCCAAGCACGGCGGCGATGAGCATGTCGCGAACGAAGCCGAGCAGCCGGCTGACGGCGGTGAACCCGCTGACGGTGGCGATGGAGCGATAAAGTTTCATGCGATCGCCAATAGCCGGCCTTTGGTGCCAGAGCAAGGCAGTCGCGCACTATGCCTCAAGTTCTTCGGAAATCAGCTCGCCATCCGTCTCGAACGCTTTCAGCAGGTTTTCGCGCAGCTTTTTCTGAATCGCCTCACGGGTGATCTTCCTGCGCGAGGAGTCCGTGACATAGAACACATCCACCGCCCTCTCGCCGAAGGTGGCGATATGGGCCGAGGAGATGTCGATGTTCATGCTGGCCAGAATCCGTGCGAGATCGTAGAGCAGGCCGGTACGATCCCGCCCGTTGACTTCGATGACGGTCAGCTCGTCGGACAGGGAATTGTCGATACTGACGCGCGGCGCGACGGTGAAGGCTTCAAGCCGCGGCCGCGGACGCATTTTCTGTGAGATGATCTCGTGCAGATCCCGCTTGCCTTTGAGCGCCAGATCGATATTTGCGGCAATGCGCCCGGTGAATTCCAGCTCCTCGCGGTCGTCGGGGAATTGACGCTGCAACATGAAGGTGTTGAGCGCCATGCCGTCGCGCGTCGTTGAGAGATTTGCGCCGACGATATTCGCCTTGACTGCGGTGCATGACCCGGCGATGGCCGCAACCAGGCCGGGGCGGTCGGCGGTCCAAAGCGTCAGCTCCGTCAGTGCGGTGAAGCTGTCGGTGGCGATCTCATAGGCAAAAGGCAGCTTTTCCTCCTCCGCACGCCTGATCAGCCGGGCGTGCAGGAGTTGATGATCGAGATCCATGCGCAGCCAATAGGCAGGGCTCTGCCGCGCGACGAATGCGTCGATTTCCGCCGCGCTCCTGCCGCCCATCGCCGTTCGGAATGCATCGACTGCCTCTTTGATGCGCAATTCGCGCGGGGCTCTCGTATGGCCGCCGGTGAGCAGCGGCTCGGTCTCGTAATAGAGCTGGCGCAGGAGCTGGCCCTTCCACCCGGTCCACACGCCCGGGCCGACGGCGCGGATATCGGCCGCCGTCAGGATCACCAGCAGCATCAGCATTTCGCGGCTCTGAATGATGTCGGCGAAATCGCGGATGGTCTTGGGGTCGTAAAGATCGCGGCTCTGCGCGAATTGGCTCATCACCAGGTGGTGCTCGACGAGCCAGGCAACGGTGGCGGTTTCGTCCGGACGGAGCCCGAGACGCGGACCAAGCTCGCGCGCGATCCGCGCGCCGGCGGCGGAATGGTCCTCGTCGCGGCCCTTGGCGATGTCATGCAGGAAGAGCGCGACATAGAGCGCCCGGCGGTTTTGGATAGTGCTGATGATCTTGGTCGAGAGCGGCAGCTCATCCCCAAGCGCGCCGCGTTCGATGGCCGAGAGCACGCCGATGGCGTGGATGAGGTGCTCGTCTACCGTATAGTGGTGATACATGTTGAACTGCATCATCGACACGACGCGGCCGAAATCGGGGATGAACCGTCCGAGCACGCCGGCCTCGTTCATGCGCCGCAGCGTCAGCTCCGGCTGGTGGCGGGATGTGAGGATGTCGAGAAACAGCCCATTCGCCTCCGGGTTATTGCGCAGCCTGTCGTCGATGAGCCGAAGCGAATGGCGCACCAGGCGGAGCGCTTCGGGGTGGAACTGGACACCATATTGGTCGGCCAGAACGAAGATCCGGATGAGGTTGACCGGGTCGTTCTTGAACACGTCCCGGCTCTTCATCAGGATGCGCGCGTTCTCGATGCGAAAGTCGGTGGTGGCGCTGAGGCGGGCACGGGCGCTCCAGCTCAGCGGCAGCAGCAGATGGTTCAGCCGCCTGACGCCTTTCAGCTGCTGCACCTCGAGACTGGAGCACAGGATGCGCGTCAGATCGCCGACCTCCTTGGCGATCAGAAAATAATGCTTCATGAAGCGCTCGACGGCCATCATGCCGCCGCGGTCGCGGTAATGCAGCCGCTCCGCCATCTGTTGCTGGACGTCGAAAGTGAGCCGCTCCTCGGCCTTTCCGGAGAGAAAATGCAGATGGCAGCGGATGGTCCAGAGAAAGTCCTCGCAGCGCCGGTAAAGGCTATATTCGGACTTGGTGTAGACACCCGCCTCGACAAAATTCTCGCCGGTCAGCTCCGGATGCAGATGTTTGGCGATCCAGTACAGCGTATGCAGATCGCGCAAGCCGCCTTTGCCGTCCTTGATATTCGGCTCGACCCGGTAGCGCGAGGTGCCGGTGCGCTGATGCCGCTCGTCGCGCTCGGCGAGCTTGGCGGCGATGAACTCCCGATGCCCGCTTGAGAGCACATTGTCGCGAAACTGCGTCTCGAATCTCCGCCACAGCGACTCATCGCCGAGGATGAAGCGCGCATCCAGGAGCGCCGTGCGGGTCAGGATGTCGGACCTGGCAAAGCGGATGGTCTGCTCGACGGTGCGCGTGGCGTGCCCGACTTTGAAGCCCAGATCCCAGAGCAGATAGAGGATGTATTCGGCGACGTTCTCGCCCCAGGGCGTCTGCTTATAGGGCAGGAGCATGAGCAGATCGACGTCGGAATAGGGCGCCATCAGCCCCCGTCCATAGCCGCCGGTCGCCAAAATCGCCATCCGCTCGGCCGAAGACGGATTATTCACCCGCTGCACATAGGTGGTGGCAAAATCATAGATCAGCCGGATCAGCTCATCCTGAAAGATCGAGAGAGCGCGCGCGCAGCGGCGGCCATTGCCGTCGGCTTCGAGCTGCGCCCTGGCGGCCTCGCGCGCCTCGCGGACCAGCGCTTTCAGCACGCCGAGCAGCTCCTCCCGCAGGGCCGGGCTCGATTCGCCATGACGGCGCCAGATGGCGGAGAGCGCGTCCCGCGCTGCGGCGGGATCGAAGAATGGCGGCGAGAGACGTTGTTCCATATAAGCGGTGCTGCGCCCTGACTTTGTCGTCCCTGCACTTTATCGCAAAGTGCGGGATCAGCCTACCGGCTGCCCGCAACTTCGATTGACAAAGCGCCGGGCGCATCTTAGTTCAACGACCTATTGCCCAGATGGCGGAATTGGTAGACGCGCACGGTTCAGGTCCGTGTGCCGCAAGGTGTGGAGGTTCGAGTCCTCTTCTGGGC
>CAVZCK010000003.1:0-12326 GCA_963773735.1 uncultured Alphaproteobacteria bacterium
TGCTGATTAAACCCACCTTCGACTGCCGGCTTTGGACTTCCGATACGCCCTCAGGATATCCAGGCTTCAGGGCGCGATGGATCGTGTTGCGCGTGCAGCAAACATTGAGGATTTGGGGAGATTGGCTCAGAAGACGGTCTCTGGCGAACGCTACTCCGAGCGTACGAAATCGAATACGAGGACATCGTCGCGGTAACCCAGTACCCGGCATCCCCCTTCGACCTGGCTGGGCGCGGCACCTCGGAGCGTCACCTGCCGCTCATCATGGGAGACGACGCCGCGGACTTGATAGGGAATCGCCCCACATTGGGTGGTGAAAATGTAAGCCGTGCCTGCGTAGCTCGTCCCGTCTCGGCGGCCCTCGAAGAGAATTGTCCCCGGCCGCGCGCCGACCGCGCGCATCCCCTCCCGCGGCTGCTTGTAATAGAAGCGCCGCGTGTCGCCTTCGGCGGTCAGGTAAACGAGCGATCCGTTGTGGGTCCAAAGGCTGCGTCCGCTGTTGTTGAGGGTTGCGGGGGGCGGAGCGTTCGATTGAGCCGGCGGCGCTTGAGATGCAGGAGGAGCGGGACTGGTCGCACAATCGCCCAAGCCCGGATAGCACTGGGCAAATGCCGATCCGGTCGAAAAGCACCAGGACACACAGAAAAGATAGGTAAAATATCGAGTCATCTGTTTTTTAACCCGCATCTGGGCACGCCCTCTGACGATCAGCGATGGATGTATTCTTTCAGGAATCCTTCGCCTTCCTGAGCCGCAGACGCCAGGCTCTCGGAGTTGTTTCTGATCCGGAAGTTGAAGCCAGCCTTTAGCGCCAGATAACGCTCGGCAGGGGTTCCATGGTGTGAAGCCCGTGTGAAGCCGTAGTCGCCAATCTTATAAAACGCGTCGGCATAATCCTTGATGTCTATCGCCCCATATTTCCCGCCCATATAGAATCCCGATAGGAAATCAGCATGGAGCTCGATAAATTCAACAGTAGAATGCAAGACCTTCAGGCGTTCATCGTAGCCTGAGTAGAATTGGTAGATGTGGCCGAATTCATGCGCGATCACGCCGGCCAGAATGGATCCGCCCCATTTGCTGATCGCCAACTGCTCCTTCAGCATATCGATATTGTAGAGGATGGTGCCGTCGGTTTGCGGATATTGGGGTAATTTTTCGGTGGTTGCGGCCGCGTTCTTTTCCCCGCCGGAATAAAGAACAAACGCCGGCCGGTAGCCGAAGAAGGCCGATTGTTTCGTCATTTCGGAAATCAGGGCTTTGTCCAGATCGGGATTTCCCGAGGTCTTCAGGAATTCCCCTGTCTCCAGACCAGCCGATGATTGGGTCGCGCAGAGCACGTTTCTGAACAGGTATGCGGCCCGCGCTCTGCGGTACTGACAACAGGTCAAACAGAGCGCGCCAAAACCTCGCAGGACCGCACGGCGAGTCACCATGACCATATCGAACAAGATAGGCTGAATTCAAAAAGAACAATGAATACCAACCCGCGACCGAGATCAAGGCACCTGCTGAACGGCGCGGCGCTTGAGGGGTGTAGTGTTGCGATTGTGATATTTATTTGTGCCCGAGCGGATCAGATCCACCGCCTCACCCGCCCCCTATACTCCCTAGGCCTGCCCGAACTTGCGCTCCAAATAGCGTTCCTCGCGCTCGATCACGCCGAAGCGGACGAAGATCAGCACCAGGGACAGCAGCACCGGCGCCAGCAGACTGTCCGCCAGCAGCGTCACACCGAGATAGGCGAGCGTCATGCCGAGATCGATCGGGTTGCGGGAGAAGCGGTACAGGCCGGTGGTGACAAGGGGGGCGTGGGCTTGCGCGTCTGAATATCGATCCCGGCGCGGCGGACCTGCACCGTCCCGGCGAACACCAGCGCCAGGGATCAAAACGCCCATGCGAAACGATCATGCCCTGCTTTGCAAGCAGGGCGTGACCTCAACCATCATCTGCCCGTCATCAATGGCTCGGGCAGCGGCATCACTACCAGAACCCGGCTCTGTTGTCACACGAGTTCGGGCGTCCATTTTGTCCCAGGCGCATAGCCCTCCTGTGTGGATGTCACTGGGCTTTGGCTGACCAGCGCCGACGAAGCTGCGCCGGGGCTGGCCAATCCGGGAGCAGGGCCGGCCGCATCGGCAGGATTGCGATTTTGCCGGAGGCTGGCGAGGAACGGCCCCGCCGGCTGCTGCGCCGACGAAGCTGCGTTGGGGCTGACCTTTCCGGGAGCAGGGCCGGCCGCATCGGCAGGATTGCGATTTTGCGGGAGGCTGGCGAGGAACGGCCCGGCCGGCTGCGGCGCCGCGGAAGCGGGGGCGAATTGCACTTCCGTGACCAAAGGCGGGTGCTCATAAATGGCCTGACGGAGCGGATGCCGCACGGGAAGCTCTGGCACATTGACCGCCACTTGCTCCGTCACCGGATCTTTCGTCACCTGAGCTGGAGCGAGAGCGGCGTTGGTGGAAGCCGGCGGAGACGGCTTCGCGGAGTCAATGTCAGCGAGCCCAGCTTTGCGGAGTTTCCCGGAAAGCTCCTCCCTCAGGGGTTGCGGGCGTGCATCGGCCTCGATGACGATCTTGGGTCCGACGGGGGCCGGCGCTTCCGCATGCGCCAATTCGGGGGTGGCGATGCTTCGCTCCGGTCCGGGCGTATAGGCCGACTGAACCCTGATCGCCTTCTGCGACGGAAAATCGGTCTCCAGTTCCTTGATAATATCGGAGCCGTCCGTATTCACAGCCTCCGAAACCCTGGACGGCGGCTTCTGCATTTGCGCGGGAGTTTCGGCAATCTCCGGGGCTACAGCGCGCAACAAGAGAGGGAACGACAATACCGATACCGACACTCCAAAAATGATGCCAATCACGCCGCCTATTACAAAAACAGCGTTCGATTTGTTCATAGCCCCACCCCGTACCAAATGATCGCGGCGGGCCCAACCGGTTTATACCGATCGGCAAAGCCCAATCGCGCCACGAAGATGCCCTACCCGCGACACTATCGGGCGAAAAAGGCAAGAGCGGGTCGAATTCTCAGCGCTCTAATAAAATATATCGAAGGTAACCATGCCGATCGCAGGGGCGCGATCGGGTGATTGTGACAAGAAGCATACAGTTCGCCGTATTGCTGCCCTCCAGCATCAAGGCATGAGCGTGTCACGATCACAGGCTGCTAGTGTGGTGATCGAGAAATCCCCTTCATTGTCTCAGCTTGCTCAGAAAGGGGATTTCTCGATCTCAAACCACACTAAAATCATAGGGTTGCTAGTGTCCCTTGAGAAGTCCGAAGTTCGCTAAGGAGCTAGCTGCAGAATGAGGCGAACTTCGGAATCGGGACACTAGGTAAGGCTATCGCTCTTCGAGAAAGCGGGCTAAATCCACCGTCTCACCCGCCCCTTATACTCCCGATAGGCGGCCCCGAACTTGGCCTCCAAATAGCGTTCCTCGCGCTCGATCACGCCGAAGCGGACGAAGATCAGCACCAGGGGCAGAACCACCAGCGCCACCAGACTGTCCGCCAGCAGGGTCACGCCGAGATAGGCGAGCGTCATGCCGAGATAGATCGGGTTGCGCGAGAAGCGATAAAGGCCGGTGGTGACGAGGGTGGTTGTGGCCTTCCGGGTCTGGATATGGGTCTCGGCGCGCCGGAATTGCACGGCCCCGATGAAAACCAGCGCCAGTCCGGCAACGGTGAGAACGAAGCCGGGCACCACCAGCAGCGCATAGTCCGGACCGACGCCCGGACCGTCGATCAGCCAATCGATGATGAGCCCCACGATCAGCGTGCCGCCGAAGATGATGGGCGGCGGCGCGATGACGCCGGCATTGTCGGTCTTAGAGGCGTCGCTGACGTCCGTCATGGCTGGTTTCCTCCCCTTAGATCGCAGCGGAACGGAACGGCAGCATAGCGCATTCTGCCAGGGAGTGTCTTTATTCACCATGCCGGAGCATCGATGGCAATCATTGGGAGACGCAACGCAATATCCGGTGTCGTCCCGGCCGTCAGAGCCGGACCCGATAGCCTTACATGCAGGCATGACGCTCGTGGAAATGCGAGTGGATCCCGGATAATGCCTTCGGCATTTCCGGGACGACGCTGGGGGATGACCTTGGGGGCCGATATTCATAGGCGATCTGCCGGCCACCTGGCCAATGGCGGCCACTCAAGGTCGGCCGCGATGCGTTAGCTAAGGCTCTTCATCCGGTCGAGCGCGCCCTGCAGGATATAGGCGGCGGCAACGGCGTCGATGACCTCTGCGCGGCGCTTGCGGCTGGTATCGGCCTCGATCAGCGCGCGCTCGGCGGCGGCGGTCGACAGGCGCTCGTCCCACAGCGCGATCGGGGCAGCGGTCAGCGCCGCGAGGTTGCGGGCGAAGGCCCGGCAGGATTGGGCGCGCGGGCCTTCGGTGCCGTTGAAATTCACCGGCAGGCCGATGACGAAGCCGGCCGCGCCGCGCTCCTCGGCGAGGGCGAGCAATTCAGCGGCGTCCGCCGAAAATTTCCTTCGGCGGATGGTTTTCAGCGCCGTCGCCACCGTGCGGGTGACGTCGGAAATCGCCACGCCGATGGTTTTCGTGCCGACATCGAGCCCCATCACCGCGGCCTGGCGCGGCAGGGCGCCGGCCAAGGCTTCGAGGCGGAAATCGGGGTGGCTTTCGGGGCGAGCGCTCGGCACCGCGATCTCTTTGGGGCTGGCGAATCGATCTTGTGGCACGATAATGGGCTTTTATACTGCGCCGTTAGGCAGGACGAAACAATCGCGCAAGGAGGCGGCCATGAAGATGACCTGGTTCGGCCATTCGGCCTTTCGTATCGAGACCGGCGGCAAGGTTTTGCTGATCGACCCGTTTCTCACCGGCAATCCGCGTTTCCAGGGCAGCGTCGAGAACGCCAGCGAAGGCTGCACCAATATCATCCTGACGCATGGCCATAGCGACCATCTCGGCGACACGGTCGAGATCGCCAAGCGCACCGGCGCCACCGTGACCGCCGTGTTCGAGCTGGCGATGTATCTGAACGCCCAGGGCGTCGCCAATGTCGACCCCTGCAATCCGGGCGGCACCATGACCCATCAGGGCTTCGACGTCACCTACACCAAGGCCTTTCATTCCTCCTCGATCATCATCGACGGCAAGCCGCTCTATCTCGGCAATCCCTGCGGCGTCATCATCCGCTCGGACGGCAAGACCGTCTATCACATGGGCGACACCGAGATTTTCGGCGACATGGCGATCATCCAGGAGGTGTTCCAGCCGGATGTCGGCTGCGTGCCGATCGGCGACCGCTTCACCATGGGCGCGAAACAGGCGGCGATGGCCTGCAAACGCTACTTCAAATTCAAGACTATCATCCCCATTCACTACGGCACCTTCCCGATCATCGATCCCGATCCGTCGAAATTCCTCGCGGAGATGGAGGGGCACAATGTCGTGGTGCCGGAAGTCAGCGTGCCATTCGACGTGTAATGGCGATTGCATATTGGTACATCACGTTTGTAGCCCCACCCTCACCCGGCGCTTCGCGCCGCCCTCTCCCGCTAAGGAGAGGGCTTTACTGAGCAAGATGCAAAGGCACGGCTAACCATGAACGCTGATTTGCCCTCTCCCCTCGCGGGAGAGGGCGTCCGCCAAAGGCGGTCGGGTGAGGGGGATAGTGCATCGGGGGAAGATCTGTACGGAAGCGGAAGACAGGCGTAGATGGCAGCTAGAACAAAGAGAAGGGCCAAAAACCGGCCGCCGCGCTGACCGCGGATGAAGCGGTCGCAGAACATCAACGCCTCGCGGACGAGGTGGAAAAGCACGACCGGCTCTATTATCAGGAGGACGCGCCGTCGATCTCGGACGCCGCCTATGACGCGCTGCGCGCGCGGCTCCAGGAGATCGAGGACGAATATCCGGAACTGGCGACGGTCGAAAGCCCGACGCAGCGGGTCGGGGCGGCGCCGGCGGAGAAATTCGCCAAGGTCATCCACAAGGTGCCGATGCTGTCGCTCGGCAATGTGTTCGACGAGGAGGAGGTGCGGGATTTTCTCGACCGGGTGCGCCGCTTCCTGGGGCTGGGAGCGGACGATCCGCTGGAGGTGACGGCCGAGCCGAAGATCGACGGGCTCGGCATCTCGCTGCGCTATGAGAATGGCCGGCTGGTGAGCGCGGCGACGCGCGGCGACGGCACCGAAGGCGAGAACGTCACCGCCAATGTGCTGACGATCAAGAGCATCCCGAACCGCGTGACGGCGAAGGATTTCCCCGAGGTGTTCGAGGTGCGCGGCGAGATTTTCATGAGCCGCGCCGCCTTCCTGGTGATGAATGAGCGCCAGCAGCAGACGGGCGGCAAGGTGTTTGCCAATCCGCGTAACGCCGCGGCCGGCTCGCTGCGCCAGCTCGACCCGTCCATCACCGCCAGCCGGCCGCTGAAATTCTTCGGCTATGCCTGGGGCGATGTCGCGCGGCTGCCGGCCGATACGCAGCTCGGGCGTGATCGAGGCTTTCAAGCGTTGGGGCTTTCCCGTCAATCCGCTGATGAAGCTTTGCCGCTCGGCGGAAGAGCTGCTGGCGGTCTATCACGAGACCGAGGCCGAGCGCGCGACGCTCGATTACGACATCGACGGCGTCGTCTACAAGGTGAACAGCCTCAAGCTGCAGGACCGGCTCGGCTTCGTCTCGCGCTCGCCGCGCTGGGCGGTGGCGCATAAATTCCCGGCGCAAAAGGCGACGACGAGGCTTGAGGGCATCGAGATTCAGGTCGGCCGCACGGGCGCCTTGACGCCGGTCGCCAAGCTTGAGCCGGTGACGGTCGGCGGCGTCGTGGTGCAGAACGCCACGCTGCACAATGAGGACGAGATCGCGCGCAAGGACATCCGGGTCGGCGACTGGGTGATCGTGCAGCGCGCCGGCGATGTCATTCCGCAGATTCTCGGCTTCATTCCGGAAAAGCGCCCCGCCGATGCCGTCCCCTATCAGTTCCCGACGCGCTGCCCCGTCTGCAACTCCCATGCGGTGCGCGAGCTGAACGAGAAGACCGGCAAGCTCGATGCGGTGCGCCGTTGCACCGGCGGCCTGATCTGCGCGGCGCAGATCGTCGAGCGGCTGAAGCATTTCGTCTCGCGCAACGCTTTCGACATCGAAGGGCTCGGCGCCAAGCAGATCGAGGCATTTTACGGCGAGGGCCGGATCAAGGCGCCGGCCGATATTTTCCGGCTGGCCGAGCGCGACGGGCGCAATTTTCCCCCGCTCAAAGAGAAAGACGGCTGGGGCGAAAAGTCGGCAGGCAATTTGTTCAAGGCGATCGAGGACCGGCGCAAGATTGGCCTCGACCGCTTCATCTACGCGCTCGGGATCCGCCATGTCGGCGAGGTCACGGCGAAGCTGCTGGCGCGCAGCTATGGGACATTCGCGGGTTTTCGCGAAGCGATGATCGCGGCGCATGACAAGGAGGGCGACGCCTATCGCGACCTCGACAGCATCGACGGCATCGGCGAGGTCGCCGCCGATGCGCTGGTCGATTTTTTCGACGAGCCGCACAACATCGCCGCGATCGACGCGCTCACCGCCGAGGTCGAGGTGCAGCCCTTCGAGCGCACTGATACGACCGGCTCGGCCGTAGCCGGCAAGACCGTGGTCTTTACCGGCACGCTGGAAAAGCTGACCCGCCAGGAGGCCAAGGCCATGGCGGAGCGGGTCGGCGCCAAGGTCGCCGGCTCGGTGTCGAAGAAGACCGATTATGTGGTCGCCGGGCCGGGGGCGGGCTCGAAGCTGAAAAACGCCACCGAACTCGGCGTCAAAGTGCTCACGGAAGACGAGTGGCTCGATCTCGTGCAGCCGAAATAGCGCCGCCTGTCGTACCGCTTGACCGCCCGGGCGTCACCCCGGAAACGCCATCGGCGTTGTCCGGGGTCAAGCGCGAGGCGCAAGCTCAGCCGGCGGTGAGGCCGACAGCCCTCGGGCTTCCGGCCGAGTGCGACGCTCAGGAAATGGAATCATGGAGCTTCAGCCGAACTTTGCTTCCATGTCCTTGCGGGCGCGGACGGTTTCGAGGGTTTCGTCGATCTCGACATCGGCCCAGGTGACGAGCTGATCGACGCCGATCTCGCGCTTCAGCCTGACGCCATGGGCAAGCCCGATCGGCAGCGCGCCGGCCGCGAGGCTCTTGGCTGCTGGAAGCAGCTTGCCCCACACCGTGAAGCCGCCTTCGCCGTCGAGCATCTCGCCCGCTTTCAGCGCGCGCTTGGCGACCGCCACCGCATCCGCCCCGAATTCACGGGGCGCGCCGGTCGGCTCGCGCCTGAGCGCTGCCGACAGCACCGAGATGTTCAGCTCCAGCCCGATCAGATGATAGGGCTTGTACATGGCGGCATAGCGCCCGCTTTCGTCGGTCTTCAGCCCATATTGCCTGAAGCAGGCGGCGGTGTAGTCGCTGGGCGCCTCGAGGACGACGTAGACGCCCCAGCGAAGATCGCGGAACACCGGCCGCCCGTCGCGTTCGAGCGAGGACACCACCTCCACCATGCCGGAGCGCTCCAGCACCCCGCCAGCCTCGCGCGGCCGCAGCACATGCGGCAGATCATCGACGCCGCAGGGCGGAAACAACAGGCCGTCCTCCGGCGCGTCGAGCCCGCAGGCATTGGCAATCGCCGCCATTTCGATGGCCGATTTCGTGCCGTCGAGAAAGGAGTTGAACATTTGCGGGTTCATGCCCGCCGCCTTTGCCTCCTCCGGCTTGAGGCCGTAATGGCTCCAGACTTCGGCGGGCGTGACGTGATGATAGGCGGGCAGATATTTCGTGCCCTTGCCCGCCGCCGCAACGAGGAAGCCGCAGGCGCGCGCCCAGTCGACCATTTCGGCGACGAGGGCAGGCTGGTCTCCATAAGCGAGGCTGTAGACGACGCCGGCCGCGCGCGCTTCGGCGGCCAGCAGCGGTCCGGCCAGCACATCGGCCTCGACATTGACCATGACGATATGCTTGCCGGCAGCCATGGCGGCGCGGGCGTGCTTGATGCCGGCCGCGGGACTGCCGGTCGCCTCGATGACCACGTCCACATCGTCGCGCCGCGCCAGCTCAGCACCGTCCTCGACGAAGGCAGTCGCCGCGATCCGGTGGTCGTCCCAGCCGACGACGCGGCAGGCGGTCCTTGCCCGGCCGGGGTCGAGATCGGCAATGGCGCTGACCCGGAGACCTCGGGTAAATGCCGCCTGGGCCAGAAACATCGAGCCGAATTTGCCCGCGCCGATGAGACCGGCGCGAACGGGCTTGCCAGAGAGCTCGGATTGCTGCAGGAGAGAGAACAAATTCATGAACGTCTATGTGATTGGGTTGACGAAACAGGGCCAACGTGATGAGCGGGCCGCCCGATCATATTCGCCGATCTCTTCGAGGATGGCCAATCTTGAAATGATGCGTCCTTGGCTTGCGTGGTTTTCGTCAATGTCCGCTTCAATTTCTGCACCTGTGCCCTTCGCTTGTGTCATGCGCCGCGTCCTGTCGCTGATCCTGGTCTTATCGGCTTTGGCCGGCGCGGCGGCCCACGCCGAAACCGCCGCCGCGCCTGCCGTCCGGACGGATGCGCCGCCATTGCCGCCCGGCGCGGAGATCACCGTGGCCACGCGCGAGCTTTCACCCTTCGTGATGAGCGATGGCGACCAGCTCAAAGGCTTCAGCGTCGATCTCTGGCAGGCCATCGCCGTCGAGCTGGGCATCAAGAGCCGCTTCGTCACCTATGACAAGCTGCCGCTGCTGCTCGATGCCGTGCGAAACGGCCGCGATCCCGTCGGCATCGCCGCGATTTCGATCACTTCGGAGCGTGAGAAGACGCTTGAGTTCTCGCAGCCAATGTTCCGCTCCGGCATGTCGATCATGGTGCCTGCGGGTGGTCAGGGCTTGGATGTGCTCGGCGTCATGCTGTCGAGCGGGATGCTCAAGGCGGTCGGCATCTTCCTGTTGGTGCTGGTTCTTCCCGCGCATGTGATCTGGTTTCTGGCGCGCGGACGCGATGAAGGCCTGCCGATTGCGGAAAGCTACATTCCCGGCATTTTTGACGCTATTTTCTGGTGCGCGGAGTCAATGGGCGGTGCTGCGCAGCACCAGCCGCACCGGATTTTCGCGCGGATCGCCGCCATCATCTGGATCTATGCCGGTATCGTTCTTATCGCCTATTTCACGGCGTTCGCAACCACCTCCATGACCATGCAGAGCCTGCGCGGCGAGATCAATGGACCGGACGATCTGCGCGGCAAGCGCATTGCGGTGGTGGAGGGAAGCACCTCGGCAAAATATGCCAAGGAGTTAAAGGCCGACGTCAGGGATTACGCCAATTTCGAAAAGGCTGCGCAGGCGGTGCTGCAAGGCAAAGCGCAGGCCGCAATCTATGACACGCCCGTCATTCTTTACTATGTGAAGAACGAGCCGCGGGCGCAGGTCGCCGGGGCTCAGTTCCGATCCGAAAGCTACGGCATCGTCTTTCCGCTCCGGAGCCAGCTGCGCCACGCGGTCGATCAAGCCCTGCTCAAGCTGATCGAGAACGGCACGTATGACAGTTTGTACAAGAAATGGTTCGGAACCGGCGATAGCGGCTCTTGATCGGAGATTTTGACCGAGCGCTCTGCTGGCCTTGCAGACAGCGACGCTAGTGCATTGACGCATTCACTTCGTTCATGCGTCTGCGCACCAGCGGGATCAAGTGTACCGCTAAGCAAACCGGAGCGCCGGCGCCTCAGCCGAGCACCCAGTCGCGCCACGGCAGTTGATAGAGCAGGACCGCGAAGAATGCGGCGAAGTACCAATAGACCAGCGCCTGAATGCGATTGAAGGCTGTGATGAAGCCGAGGATTGCCAGGGTCCATCCGAAGCCGAAGACCGGCGCCGGAATATAGGCGGTAAAGATGAAAAAGAGCAGCAGAACATGTCCCGCCAGATCGGTGTAATAGCGTCTGGGAATGAACAGTAAGCCGATCGCGATCTGAATACTCAGATCATACAAGGTAATGAGCCTCGCCACACGCTGAGTCCAGTCCGTGCTGTTGAGGATCAGGGTATCGCCTTCAAATTGCGAAAGTGGGCTGCGGAATAGAAGGGACAGCCTTGCCGCCTCGTCGCTGATGCTGCGGTTGATGCCTATCAGATGCGCAAAAGCCTTGAACCGTTCGTCGAGCAGCAGATTGAGCTCGAACATCGCGCCGGACATATAGGTCGGTGAACAGAACTTCTGTGCCGCTGCCGTCAGGAAAATGAAGATGATGAAAAATCTTGCGTTCCAGCGAAGCACGCTTTCGGCTTCCGATTGGCTGGGTTGCAGATGCGCGACCCACATCGCCCATAGCCAATAGACCAGCAGATATTTATGATTGTCCGCGGAATACCAGTCAGCGAGCAAAACGATCGTAGAAATGCCGGCGAGCGCTAACCAGAACAGTTGATTGCGGATCGCTTTAGGAAAGACGAGAGCGGCAACGAAGAGTGCGTCCGTTCCGATCTTGGCAAGCCAGTGGTCGAAGCCGAAGATGACGACCAGAAACAGCGTCAGGGCAGACGCTGACTGGAGCAGGTCGAGATCGCGCAGCGAGGCAAATGCCACATGATCACGGATTCTCGCCGGGACCGATGCCAGGGACATGATCGGCTATTCCGTCCTTTCGAATCTGAAGCTGCTCACGCGCTGCGAGCGCAGCGTATGATCGGCTACGTCATAGGACATCGTCCTGTAATCGATGAGCACGGCGAACGGCGTTTTCGCTCCCTCAGGGCGCAGACCCAGCGGCGAAAGCAGTTCGTAGGACTCAGGCCCCTTCCGGATGAGGTCGCCTTTGCGGCTGAAATGGCCGACCATTTCCTTTTCGCCGGCGCTGGCCCATTGCGTCGCACGGATCGCATTGGCGAATGGAATGAAATTCTCCCGCTTCGGATACCAAAGCGCATGGTCCAGAAGCCGCGCATGCTCTGGCGTCAGCCTGAAGATCGGATAGCGCGCGCCGTCAGGCGCTTCGATGTAGATTTGCGCATATCGAGTGGCAACGGAGTCGGCGGACGCGAACATTCCCATGCCGCCGCCTTTCCAGGTCGAGAGATGATATTGAGATGACAGATAAATAGCCCGACCGGCGACCAGCACCATGATGGCCGGAATGATGATCCGGGACGCCCAATAGCCCCGATAATGTCCGTCGCTTGGCGTCACGGCGAAACCCGATCTTCAAGTCCCATCTTTACGCGATAGGTCTGATGCGGGTCCGCGTCCAAGAAAAAGCGCAAATTTTCCACAATTCAGCCGTGAAGTCACGGGCCGAAATGTGACGCAATCGAGATCGCGCCAGCCAGCGGGCGGTTGGCAATGGTCAGAGA
>CAVZCK010000004.1:0-97500 GCA_963773735.1 uncultured Alphaproteobacteria bacterium
GAATTTCTGGAGACATTTTCCCCTGACAGCCCCTGCTGCCTGGTGCTTGAGATGCGCATGCCAAAACTCAGCGGTTTGGAGCTGCTGACGCGTCTGAAGCAGCATGGGTCGCGCGTACCAGCCATCATCGCCACGGCCTACGCGGAAGTGACCAGTGCCGTCCGGGCGATGAAGCTTGGCGCGGTGGAGTTCCTGGAAAAGCCGGTCAACGAAGAGCTGCTGCTGGAATATGTCCAGTACTGGATTGGCGTCAATCTCGCCGAACTGGACGAGATCAGGAAGCGCGCCGAGATGGAGGAGAAGCTTGCAAAACTCTCGCCCAGGGAGCGGGACGTCCTGCAGGGCGTGCTGAATGGCCTGTCCAACAAGGAAATGGCTCGCGAGTTAGGCGTAAGTCCAAAGGCGATCGAGCTTTATCGCGGCAAGCTGATGATGAAAATGGCCGCCCCATCGCTGGCCGCGCTTGTTCGCGAGACGTTGTGCAGCTCGGTGAGCAAGACGTGCCCATGCCGCGGTCGATATGAACTGCCGTCGGATCGACACGTTTCGGCATGGATAGGAAAACCAGCGTGACGCTGACCATGCGTGCAACAATATTCGCGATACCTACGCGTATATGAATAAAAATCTACAATAACACCATATTAAACCATATTACCGTCAATTATTTATATTATAAAAATGCTTACACTAGGGGTTTCCATATAATCTAGATATGACTGTACTATATTTGTGAAAACGAATATGTGTATCATACTTCACACGTAGGGTACATAAATAGCCAATGTATAAGGAGAGCTTTATGGCTGTTGAAAAAACTATGGCCTCGGCCAGCCTCGCCGAGGTCGTCGATCGGATTCTCGACAAGGGCATCGTGATTGACGCTTGGGTCCGTGTTTCCCTCGTCGGCATTGAGCTGCTCGCCATCGAAGCGCGCATCGTGGTCGCCGGCGTCGACACCTATCTGAAATATGCTGAGGCGGTGGGTCTGACGGTCCAGGCTCAACAGGCCTGACTGTCTGCGGAGTAAGGCGGGTCCTGTCGCCACAGTGGGCCCGCCTTGCCGCTTCCAAAATGCGTCAGGGAAGGGATTGCAAATGCCTACACGGCAGAGATCCGCCGTTCCTCGCACTCCAGCAGGACGCGGCGCAAAAATGTCCACCCGTTCAGCCGTCGATGAAATCCGGCACTCCACGGACGAGGTCCTAAATGCCTTTTTGAAGGCGAGGCAGCACCAAGCGCGGAATCATCGCAAAGAATTGCGCGCTGGCGACATCGCCCGCAGGAACGCCATACAGACGATGATGGAAGCTTTCCGTCAGACGCGCGAGGAAACGTCGCGGCGCTATATGAAGGCGCTGCACCAATCCGTGATGGAGGCAAAACAGGACGTTGATGCCAATCTGAGACAGATAGCCTCGAAACGTCGAAAATTCGCCGCGGCCCAGGCGCGGTTTCTTGCCAAGACGCATGAATGCGATGCCCGCACCCGGAACGAGGTCATGCAGGATCTCGCTGCCGCGCGCGAACATGCGACCCACGACGTTCAGGATGATCTAAAGCGCTTTGCTAAAGCTCTGCACAGCAACGTCGATAGGTTTCGCCGAAATCTACGCGAAGAGCTGGGCACAGACCAAAAGCAGCCGCGCAAAAATTTGGCGAGCAAATCCGCTGCGTCGACCGCAAGAAAGGCGGCAGGCAGCTCAGGGTCTGCACGAGGCGCGAAGCCCGCTGCAACGGCAAAGGGCAAAGCTGCACCCGCCGCCAAGGCATCGGCAAAGTCCGCCAAGGCCAAATTGCGTGCGGTCAAGACTGGAAAATAGAAGGCCGGAGACAGCGCTACAGGTGGACATCACCGGCAAATTCCGAATCCGAGGCAGCGGTTGCTGCCCGGCAAGGAGCCGCACATGCCCTTCAAACGCGGCAACACGGCCGAGACTTGCGAAGTCAACCCCGCAAGCCCGGCCGATCGAGGCGATGATGCTGAAATAAAACCTATCCAGAGGACATTGCGGGGCGTCAGCACGTCAGGCAAAGCCACGGTGGCGATTAACAAGGGTAATAATAATGATGAAAGACTTCGACTCCGGCGGCGATGTCGCCACTACGCTTTCCTTGCGTGCCCGTGAAGACTATGTGGATACACCCGCGGTGCACGCCCTGAGCAAGCGCGCACGCTCCTATCTTGATGCCGGCTTCCCATTGCACCTGCGCGGACCGGCCGGATGCGGAAAGACCACGCTTGCCTTCCGGCTCGCGGCCGAACGCGGCCGCCCGGCGATGCTTCTGGTGGGCGACGAAGCCCTGACCACCAGCGACCTGATCGGCAAGCAGACGCGCTTTCAGCATCGCAAGGTCGTCGACCGCTTCATCCACTCCGTCCTCAAATACGAAGAAAATATCGAGCAGCATTGGACGGACGCCAAGCTTACCGTGGCTTGCCGCGAAGGCTTCACGCTGATCTATGACGAATTCACCCGTTCGCGCCCCGAGGCCAACAACGTCCTGCTCGGCGTGCTGGAAGAGCGGCTTCTGGCACTTCCTGTCGATAACGGCGCCGGCGAATATTTGCGCGTGCATCCCGATTTCCGCATCATTTTCACCAGCAATCCGAGGGAATATGCGGGTGTGCACGGTTCCCAGGACGCGCTGAACGATCGCGTGATCACCATGGATGTCGACTATGTCGACGAAGCCACCGAGATTGCAATCGCTTCATCGCGCGCGAAACTCTCTTCCGATCTTACCGTGCCGATCGTCCGGCTTGTGCGCGCCTATCGGGCTTCGGGTGAATATGAGCAGAGCCCGACGCCGCGCGCCACCATCGTGATCGCCAGAATGGTCGCCCTGCACAAACTGAGGCCTTCGGCTGACAACAAGGACTTCGTCCAGCTCTGCTTCGATGTGCTCGAAGGCAAGTGCATGCGCGATGGCCACGCCTCGGGGCAGGCACCCGAGCATCGGCAGACCTTGCTGACCCTCATCAATGAACATTGCCGAGTGCCCCGTCCAGCCAGCGGCAAGGTGCGCGTTCCCGGGGGCAAGGCCGTGCCGCTTCAAGCCAACGCCAAGGCGCGGGCCAACGGCGCCAAGACGGCTTGCGTCCATGTTGGCAGTTTGAACTCTTAAGGGGCACGAAGTGGCGAAAAATCATACCAGAGGCGTGAACGACATTCCGAGCCGGATGAGCCTCTCGCGCGGCAACAGTGGCCGGTCGCGGAGTGCAACACTTCTCGCGCGCTTAGAGCAGCAGAAGTCGCTGCTCGAAAAGCAGCTGCACGTCTGGGCGAAGCAGAAGGCGGTTACGGAGGAGCGTCTGCGCACCATCGGCGCGCAGATCCGGGCCGTACAGAATGCGCTGAAGGTGCCCCGGTCCGCCCCCGCGGCCGTCACCCGGCGATCGGCCGGCCGGAGCGAGATTGCGACCGCTCCGAAGCGTGCTCATACGCTGGATTTCACCTTCTAATTCGAAAGGAAGCAGCCATGGCCGTCGGAAAGAAACGGGCAGCGCCGAAACGTCCTTCGGCGCCAAAGCATTCCGCTGGAGCGGCTGGCGGTGGGTTCGCAGGCGCGAGGCCGAAGAACGTCTCGACAGACCCCAGAATTTCCGTTGGCGGTAATTTCCGCGCGGGTTCGGCCGGCACGCCGTTCGGGCTCGACAACCTGTTCTCCTGGCTTGGCGGCGTGGTCGAGAAGTTGAACGACGTCGCCGACAAAGCCGAGAAGGGCGCGTTCGACAGGCAGGGCGAATTCAAAGTGGAGGGCCTTGGTGAAAAGGGGCGCGGCATCTACGGCGTAAGCGTCAAGATGGGGCTTGGCGGCGAGCCGGCGGTCCAGACTTTCGGTAATATCCGGCCCACGAAGAAGGGGCCGGAAGTCTCCGATGTCCGCGAACCACTCGTCGATATCTTCGACGAGGGCAAGGACGTTCTGGTGGTCGCCGAGATGCCCGGCGTCGCGGAGACGGATATCACGGTGAAGGCTTCCGGCAGTTCACTGAAGATCAACACCAAGGGCGAGTTCCATTACGCCAAGGAGGTCGACCTGCCCGCGAACGTCAAGCCGAAGCCGCTGCGCAAGACATATCGGAATGGCCTCCTGGAGCTGCGCTTCGCCAAGGCCTGAGCGCGCTGGAGCGCGGGGGGAGGATACGTTATGGCCGGAGCGGCCGCCCACATATCGCGGCATCCGCTCGACGGCGGCGGCGAGTTGATCGTCTATCGCGGACGAAGAAGGCGGCGTCGATCGTCTGGTCGCGGCGGAGCAACGCGTCGCGCGCGGTTTTGCCGCCCATTGCGGATGGCCGCACCGGCGCGTCAACCTGTTCGTGTTCGAGACTCTGCAGCCGCTGATCGAGCGGCTGCAGCGCGCCTCTCGAACGCTTGGCGAGGGCGAGGACGCTGCTGCAGCCTCGGTCCATAGCCTCCACGACAAGCCGATGGTTCATCTCTACAACCTCGCCGATCTCAGCGAATGCAGCATCTTCGTCAACCGTACGCTGATGATCCGCCTTGGCATGTGGGATGACTGCCGGGTTATCGAAGGGCTGCTGGCGCATGAACATGCCCATCCCCTCGCGGAGAATGCCACAACGCGGGCCGCTCGCAGGATGAAGGTCACAATTGAGGAAGCTCCATCCGAAGACCGGACCGCGCGTCTCCCAGGCGGAGAGCCGGTCGTGCAGGCGCTCCAGCACCTGGCGCATGAGCTTTGTCTGCACGCGCCGCATGAGGTGTTCGCCAATGAGTTGACGGTGCGCGCGGGTTTTGGCGGCGCGCTTCTCGCGCTGAATCGCGTCAGCCTCACCGAGGGGCGCGCCGGACTTGCAGCGCGTGCGGCCCTGGCCGCGCACATGCAGGGCGAAGTCGCACATGGCCGCCTGAGCGAAAACGGCGCGGCCTTGCTTCTGCTTCTGGCCTCGTTTGAAGCGCATCTGCGTGTGGCGCTGGAGACCGCTGCTTTCGCCCGCGCGGGACACCTCGATGACGCGCAGGACCTTGAGGCGTTGCTGTGGCGGGAAGCGCTCGGCGATGTCGAGCCCGAGGTCGGCAGCATCTACCGTCAGCTTTACATCAGCTATCTGGCGCTACAACCGGACATGAGCGATTCCTTGGTCCGCGAATGGGCCGCGGCAGCGTTTGCGCCGATCATAAACGCAATCGCACGCTACGGCGCCCATTTTGGCGCGTCATTCCATTTTTGAGAGATGAAGGCAATGGAACTGAAATGCGCCGACCTCGCGACCGAGGATCAGGCCACCGCCCGGCGATATCTATACTGCATTATCCACGCTGACGAGCCGCTGAGCTTTGCCGCGCCGGGCGTAGCGGGAACGGAGCATCCGGTTCACACGATCAATCATCGCGGTATCGCGGCGGTGGTCAGCGCGATCGCCCGCAACAGGCTATGAGAGCACCAAGCGCAATATGACGGCGCATATGAAAGTGCTGGAAGAGGTGATGCGTTCACACGCTATCCTGCCCATCCGCTTCAACAGCGTGTCGCCGAATGCCGAAGCGGTACGGGATCAGGTTCTTGCGCCGGGTATAGATACCCTGACGGAGCGGCTCGCGAAGATCGATGGCCATATCGAGATGGGCATCAAGGCGTTCTGGCGTGAAGAGGTTCTGTATAACGAGATCGTCGCCGCGAACGACGATATCCGCCGTCTGCGCGACCGCATCGCCGGCCGTCCGCCTGAGGCGACCTATCGTGAACGCCTGCGGCTCGGGGAGATGGTCGAGAAGGCGCTCGATCGCCAAGCGCGCGCGGGAAAGCGATGCAATGCTCGCGCAGCTCTGTCCCTTTGCCGAGGATGTCGTGGTGCGCGACCCGATCACCGAGCGCATGGCGCTCAATGCCGCGCTCCTGCTCAAGGCCTCAGATCAGGCGAAGCTCGAACAAAGCCTCAACGCGCTCGACGTCGAACAGAGCGGACGCATGACCTTCAAATGCGTGGGGCCGGTGCCGCCTTATAATTTCGTCGAAATCACCCTGGGCTGACGAAGATTAAAGTCAGATTAACATAGATAAGTCTATTGTCTCAGCTTTCGAAATGGCAAGTAAACCGAGTTGCGATAGGTATTGATGATGATAGGCAGGCTCCTCTCATTTCCCGTGACCGGACCAATCAGCCTGACCTTGTGGCTGGCGCGCACCATCGCCGAACGGGCGGAGGCGGAACTTTACGATGAAGGCAAGATCCGGCGGGAGATTGCCGAGCTGGAAATGCGCTCCGACCTCGGCGAAATCACCGAAGACGATTACGAGAGTCGCGAAGAAAACCTAATGGCGCGGCTGCGTGAGAGCCGCAAAAGAGCAAGGACGTAAATCATGGCCAAGATCGCCCGGACACCGAAACAGCGCCTCGAGGAACAGAAGCTGGGTGCGCGGGAGGCGCTGGCAGGCTTACCGAATGCCGACAAGCTGCTGGCCTTCGCCGAAGGCGTCGCCCTGCCCGCGCCAGGCGAGATCGTCCCCGATGACAAGCCGGTGAAGCCGCGCCCCGCGCCGGCGGCCGGCCACGCCTTTTCAGCAGCCGATGCGGCGGGCGAAGCAGGCCGGCAGATCGAGGCGCTGGTCCGCATGAAGGTCGACAGCGTTTCGGCGGTGAACCGCTCGGAAGCCGGCTGGGAGGTCGTCGTCGACGTGATCGAGCTGGCGCGCATCCCGCCTTCGACGGATATGATCGCGGCGTATCACGTTACCCTCGACGCAGAAGGAACCCTGCAAAGCTACAGTCGCGGCACCCGGTATACGCGTGGTCAGACCGGCGAGGGCCTATGAGGCCTCGAGCTACACGTCCGAGCTCCATGCCTCCTGCGCAGGGCCATGCGCAACTGAATTGCCCCATCGGGCTGTTCGAGCGCATCGAGCCGGAAATCCAAACCATCGCCGCCCGGATGAATCAGGCGCCGGCGCCTGGCGAAAAGGCTGAATATGCGCGCGGCCTGCTCGCCAAGGTGGAGCGGCTTCTCGAATGCGAAAGCTTCGACGACGGCAACATGAATTGCCGCATGTGCCGCGATGTCTCCAACCTTCGGCGCCAGACCGCGACGCTGATCCTCAAGATGGCTGCCACCACCGGCAAACGCGGCGCAAAATAAACCGCGAAGGCGTGCGCCAAAGATAACAAGAGAGAACAAGCCATGGGTACGCATATGCAGCAGTCGCTCCAGGCAACGAACCTTGCCGACATCCTGGAGCGGGTTCTCGATAAGGGGATCGTCATTGCCGGCGACATCACCATCTCGCTCGTCGACATCGAGCTGCTGAGCATCAAGCTGCGCCTGTTGATTGCCTCGGTCGACAAGGCCAAGGAGCTCGGTATCAACTGGTGGGAGGCCGACCCGATGCTCTCCACCCGCGCCCGCGCATTGGAAGATGAAAACCGCGTTCTCCTCGAAAGATTGGGACATCTCGAAGAACGTCTTGGGATCGTAGCGTGACCGCCAAGACCAGAATACGCGGCGCGTCGGCTGCGCCGAAGCCGCGCGCGGCGGTCCGATCGAGGGAGAGCTTTCGCGTTGTCGAGGCTCCATCGCGCGATGTCGGCCGCGGCCTTGTGAGACTCGATCCGAAAGACATGGCGGCACTCGGCGTCGAGACCGGCGACATCGTTGCCGTGTCCGGCAAGCGCGAGACCGTCGCGCGGGTGATGCCGGCCTACGCTGCCGAACGCGAGCAGGGTCTCATCCAGATGGACGGCATCTTGCGCGCCAATGCCGGGATCAGCCTTGATCAGCACGTCGGCCTTCGCGCAACCACGGCGAAGCCGGCCCGCAGCGTCGTGCTAGCGCCCGATCGCGCGGCGGCGAATGCGGCGCGGCATTACCGCCGCCATCTTATCCGGCTGATGCAGGGACTGCCAGTCGTCGAGAAGGACCTTATTCGCGTCAATCCTATCGGCTCCCAGTCCTATGGTTACGCCGTGACCAAGACCGAGCCCGCCGGTCCGGTGCTTGTCGACGCGGCAACCATCGTCCGCATCGAAGGCACGAGTGCCGGCGAAAGCGCCATTACCTACGAGGATATTGGCGGCCTGCACCGCGAAGTGCGCCGCGTGCGGGAAATGATCGAGCTGCCGCTGAAATACCCTGAAGTGTTCCTGCATCTGGGGATTGAAGCGCCTAAGGGGGTGCTGCTCTACGGGCCGCCCGGTACCGGCAAGACACTGATCGCGCGAGCTGTCGCCCATGAGGTGGGTGTGCAGTTTTTCCACGTGAACGGCCCCGAAATCATTGACAAGATGTACGGCGCCAGCGAAGCCCATCTGCGCAATATGTTCAAGGAAGCTGAGCGCGCTGCTCCCGCGATCATCTTCATCGACGAAATCGACGCCATCGCCCAGAATCGCGGCGCGCTTTCCGGCGAGCGCCAGCTTGAGCGGCGCGTGGTGGCGCAGCTTCTGGCGCTGATGGACGGCCTTCAATCGCGCGGTCAGATCACCGTGATCGCAGCTACGAACATGCCGGACCAATTGGACCCCGCATTGCGCCGCCCTGGCCGATTCGACCGGGAAATCCGCATCGGCGTTCCAGATGCCGGCTCGCGCCAGGAGATTTTGGAAATCCACAGCCGCGGCATGCCGCTTGCCGAGGATGTCAGCTTGACCGAGCTGGCGCGCTTCACCCACGGCTATGTCGGCGCCGATCTTGCCGCGCTTTGCCGCGAGGCGGCCATGAGCGCACTTCGCCGCCTGCTGCCCGAGATCGATTTCGACCAGGCGGAAATCCCCAGCGACAAGCTCGCGGCGCTGCAGGTGCAACGCGCCGATTTCGACGACTGCCTGGCCGAAATCCAACCCTCGGCGCTACGCGAGATCGCGGTCGAAATACCGGAGGTCCGATGGAGCGACGTCGGCGGGCTGGATCAGGTGAAGGCGCTTTTGTCGGAGGCGGTGATCTGGCCGCTCATGCATCGGGAGCTATTCAGTTCCGCGGGTGTCCGTCCGTCGCGAGGGGCAGTGCTTTACGGACCTCCAGGCACCGGCAAGACGTTGCTCGCCAAAGCCCTCGCCGGCGAAAGCGAAGCCAATTTCATCTCCGTAAAAGGCCCGCAACTGGTCTCAATGTGGGCGGGCGAAAGCGAACGGGCGATCCGTGAGATATTCCGCAAGGCGCGGCAAGTGGCGCCGGCGATCATCTTCTTCGACGAGATTGACGCGCTGGCCCCGATACGCAGCAGCGGGGTCAGTCAGGTCGGCGAGCGCGTGGCGGCGCAACTCCTCACCGAGCTGGACGGCATCGAGGAACTCAAGGGTGTGTTTGTCCTCGCCGCCACCAACCGGCTTGATCTTCTCGATCCCGCGCTGCTGCGGCCAGGACGATTTGACTCGCTTGTCGAGCTGAAAGCTCCGGGCAAGGAAGAACGGTTAGCCATCCTTCAGGTCCATACGAGGCGTATGCCGCTGGCTGGCGACGTCGATCTGCCTGCAATTGCAATCGGGGATCATGGTCTTGTGGGGGCTGACCTCGAGGCGCTCTGCCGCGAGGCCGCCTTCGCGGCGATCCGCGAGGCGATTGCAGCGTCTTCGGTGAAACCGAAAGTAACCATGCGCCATTTCCGCGAGGCTCTGGAAGGCATGATTAAACGGAAAAGAGCGCGATGAGCAGTCTATGCATTCACGGCTTCGTCAGCGCGGAAACACCTCTGACGTTTGAAGCGAACGACATTGCTGGCGGGTTACGTTTGTGCGCCGAAGGCGGAATTGCCGCCATTGTCGCCGCCGCGCCGGAATGCGGTTTTCACCAACTCCCGCGCGAACAGGCGGCGAGCCTTTTGCTCCGCCATCAGCAGGTGCTGGAGGCAGCCATGGCGCAAACGACGGTGCTGCCAGCGAAGTTCGGAACCTCGGCGCCCGACGAACAGGCGGTACGCCGCATGCTGATCCAGGGCAACCCGCTGCTCGGCACACAGCTCGCGGATTTCGCCGGCCGCCTGCAAATGGAAATCGTCGTGCTCTGGCCGCTCGATAAGATTTTCGCCGAAATCGCCGCCGATGCCAAAATCGCAGATTTGCGCTCGCGCGCCCAAGCAAGCAGCGATGCGGCGATGAAAACTCAGCTCGGCGAGGCTGTGAAGGCTGCGCTGGACCAACGCCGCGCCAGCCTGTCCGAGGAGATATGCAGCGTCCTGCGCGGTGCGGCGATCGATATGGCCGTGAACCCGATCATGGACGATCGTATTGTCGCCAATGTCGCGCTGCTCATCAACAAAGGCGATCTGTGCCATCTCGAAACCGTACTGGAGCGGCTAGACGCCGAGAATGACGGCCAGCTGATTTTCCGTTGCATCGGTCCATTGCCGCCGGCGAACTTCGCGACCGTCGGCGATAGAATTCCCGCCACGCGAAGCAATCGACCGGGCACGGCGGATATTGGAGCTTGGACCGCAGGCCAGCCAAGGCGACATCAAATCCGCCTATCATCGCCTGGCACGCGCGCACCACCCCAATTCCGCCGGCCACGATGGCCAGGACGCGCGGATGAGCGAGCTTTCGCAAGCCTATCGTTTTCTGATGACTTGCGCCAAGGCGCGAATGTCGGAGGCTAAGGATGGCAGGTCGCTGTTCGACGCCGACGCAGCCGACGGCATCGTGCTGATCGAGATCGTCCGCCAGGATCTTCGCACCGCCGCAGGTTCCGGCGCCGCGCAGGAATGTGCCGCATGAGGCCGGCCGCCCAATCTTCCGATGCCGTTGTCTATGTCTACGGCATTGCGCGCGGTAACGCTTTGGCGGACCACACGGCGCCTCTTGTCGAGGGGATCATTCCTGGGACGCCGGTCGAATTGTTGCGCGTGGGAAATCTGGCGCTTGTCATGAATCGGGCATCGAGGGAGGTCTTTGGCCCAACCGATGCGGGGGCGGCCGGCGACGCAGCCTTGGTTACCGAGAGGGCGTTGGCGCATCACCGGGTCCTCGCAAGTCTGGCGCTGGTCTGCACCGTCGCACCGGTGAAATTCGGCGCGCTTTGCAGTGACGTGAACGATGTACTGACGCTGGTCGCCCGATCCGCGGCCACATTCGAGCGTGCATTAGACCGTGTGGACAGGGCACAGGAATGGGGCATCAAGCTCTGCGCCGACGTGGAGGCTTGCCGGATTGCCGCGGCGGAGCGCACCTGCCGTGGCGGCGCTAAAGACAGAGATCGCGGCGGCGTCTCAGGGTAAGGCGTTTTTTCTCGCCAAGAAGCTACGCGCAGCGATCGATCAGGAGATTCGTGCCAGGCTCGATATCCAGGCCCAAAGCATTCATCGCCATCTCGCCGCGCAGGCCAGGGAAGCGGCACCAAACCCGATCAGGCGTTCGGCCGCGTCCCTGAACGGCAAGGTGTCATGGCTGATCATGGATTCTGCTTATCTCGTCGACAGAGACCGTGAAGCCGAATTTCACCAGACGCTGGCGGATCTCGGCGGGATACTGGCTGCCGAGGGCCTCGCGCTCAAGCTGACCGGGCCATGGCCACCCTACAGCTTCGCGGCTGTCGATACGGAAGGCTCTGCGGATGGATGATGTTGAGCCCCTGGGCACCGGTCTGGCTCTGTCGGAATTGCTCGACCGGATTCTGAATCGCGGTGTCGTCGTCGTCGGTGACCTGACCATTTCGATTGCAGATGTCGATTTGATCTATGTCGGCCTGAAAGTGCTGTTGAGCTCGGTGGAAACCGCCGAGCGGCTGAGACCGATTTCTGATCTGGCGCCAGATGGAGCGAGCCTTGCTCTACCTCTACGCGATCATTGATCGGCCGAAGGGCACAGATTGCCCTACCGCGCGGTGTCGAGGATGCCACGCCGGAGATTCTGGCGTTCGATGATTTCAGCGTGGTGGTCAGTTCGCTAGCCAACGCGCCGCAGCGCGACAATGCCGCCATCCGGTCTCACATGAACGTGCTCAACGCGCTGATGCCGCAATGTACTGTCTTGCCGGTCCGTTTCGGCACGGTGTTCCCCGCATTTGACGACCTCAGCCGATCCGTTTCCGACATGCGCAGCGGACTGCTTGCGGATCTGTTGCGTCTACAGGGCCAGGCGGAACTCGGCGTCTGTGTGACGGCGCGCGGCACCCCGCCGCTCCCGACGGCAGCGCCGAATGGCGTGGACGCCGACCAGGCGTCCAATTTCGTGCCGGGGCCGGGCTTCCGCTATATCGCCGGCAAGCGCCGAGAGCACGATGAGCGCTTGCGTGAGATGCGCGCGAAAGAGGCTTTAGCCGAGCGGGTGTGCGCGCCGTTCGCCATAATTGCGTCGGAACAGGTCTGGCATGCTCTGCCTTCCTCTGCCGGTCGGGGTATTTCGGCGGCTTTTCTGGTGCGTCGCGAGCGTTTCGCCGCATTCCAATTCGCGGTCGCCCGGCTCCGCCGCGCCGAGCCCGATCTGGATATTCTCTGCACCGGTCCATGGCCGCCATTCACTTTCGTCGGTAATGGCGGCCAGGACGTTCGCCGAAGGGGCCGCCCATGCCGCAACTCGCAAGCCGTATCGCATATTGAGGCCACGGACACGCCGGACGCGGCGGGCAGGCCAGCCGCCGGCCCTGCGGGGCAACGTATTACGCTCGATCCGGACACCGTGCAGCATGACCTCGCCAAGCTGGTGCTGAGTCTGGTTGAGACCGTCCGTCAACTCCTGGAGCGGCAAGCCCTGCGCCGCGTGGAGGGCGGCCGGCTCTCCCCGCAGCAGATCGAACAAATGGGCCTCACGCTCATGCGCCTCGAAGAGCGGATGGCGGAACTGAAAGCGCAATTCGGCCTGGCCGAGGAAGAATTGCGTCTCGACCTCGGCAATCTCCTTGGAGAGCTGTGATCGGCTGCCTTCCCGGCTTCGCTGCTTTCACCCGCGCAACGCGGAGAGCACCGCCTCCGTCACGTCCGCGCTGCCGGCCTGGCCGCCGAGGTCGGGCGTCCGCGGGCCGTTCGCCGTCACCGTTTCGATCGCCGCCATGAGCCGCTTAGCCGAAGCAGCCTCGCCCAGATGCTCCAGCATCATGGCGCCGGTCCAGAAGGCGCCGATCGGATTGGCTTGGCCCTTGCCGACGAGGTCGAAGGCGGAGCCGTGGATCGGCTCGAACATGGAGGGCGCCTCACCCGACGGATTGATATTGGCCGTCGCACCATTGCCGAGGCTGCCGGTCAGGGCCGAGGCCAGATCGGAGAGGATGTCGGCGTGCAGATTGGTCGCCACGACGGTATCGATGTCGGCCGGCCGCGTGACCATCAGCGCCGCCATGGCATCGACCAGCTTGAAATCCGCGTTGAGCTCCGGAAAATCGCCCAGCACCTCGCGGCAGATCGCGTCCCAGAACACCATGCCATGCCGCTGCGCGTTGGATTTGGTGACCACAGTCAGGCGCTTGCGGGGACGCTTCATCGCCAGCTCGCAGGCAAAGCGGCAGATGCGCTCGACGCCGGTGCGGGTGAAGACCGACACGTCGATGCCCGTTTCCAGCGGCAGCCCGGTATGCACCCGGCCGCCGACGCCGGCATATTCGCCCTCGGAGTTCTCACGCACGATCACCCAGTCGATCTGTTTGGCAAGCTCCGGCCGCAGCGGCCCCTGCATGCCGGGCATAAGCCGTGTCGGGCGGACATTGGCGAACTGGTCGAGGCCCTGGCAGATGGCAAGGCGCAGCTCCCAGAGCGTAATATGGTCCGGGATCTTCGGGTCGCCGACGGCGCCGAAATAGATGGAATGAAAGCCGCGCAACCGCTCGACGCCGTCTTCCGGCATCATGCGGCCGGTGCGGCGGTAGCGGTCCGAGCCCCAATCGAAGCTCTCGGTCTCTAAGCTGAAGCTGCCATCCATCTCGGCCGCAGCCTTTAGCACCTCCAGCCCCGCGCCGATCACTTCCGGTCCGATGCCGTCGCCGGGAATGACCGCGATCTTATGCTTGCGCATGATGTTGTCTCCCATCATTGGCCGCGTGTCGCTGTCTCAGGCACCAAAGGGCGCCTCAATGCGGCACCGAGGCGCGCGCCACCACGGCGGCCTGATCCAGCTCGTCGATCCGCCAGGCAAGCGCCAGCAGATCGCGGGTCTGAGCCTCGCCGATAACCAGCTTTGCCTGATTGACGAATTTCGTGTCGAGCTGCGCGTCGGTCAGCGGCTTTTCGCGGCTGCCGATCGCGCGCTCGACATGTTTCGTCAGTTTCGGCCCATCCTTGAAGGTGACCTCGATGGTCACAGAGGCCGCGTGACAGTCGGGATCAGCCTTCGCCGTTACCTTGTCGCGCAGCGCGATGATCTCCGGCAGATTCACGACCTCGTCGGTGAAGGCGGTCGGCGCGCCGTCGCCGCGCAGCAGAGCGCAGGCGGCGGCGTGATAGACGCTGAATTTGCCTTCGAGGCCCGTCTTCGGCGCGGTTTTGCCGGTCAGCTCCAAGACGAGCGGATGAGTGGTCAGCGCGACCGCCTCGATATCGCGCACGCGCTCACCAATTTCCTCGCGGATCTGCAGACAGCCGTCGATGGTGGGGTGGATGACAATGCCGCAGGCAAAGGGCTTATAGCTGTTGAGCGCCGCTTCCCAGCGTCATGCCGAGGCCCTCCAGGATTTCACTGTAATCCTGCTTGTCGGACATGACATTGGCAAAGCCGCTCGGCGCCTCGATGCCGCGCTCGGAGCTGAGTGAAACCGCGCCTCGGCGAGGAACGCGGCGAGCATACCGTTCTGCGCCGCCCGGCCGGGATGGAACGATCTTGGTCATCGTGCCGAACATTTCGCGCAGGCCGGAAGACTGCGTTGCGGCGAGGCCAAGCGCCCACCGCATCTTCTGCGCGTCAAGTCCGATCGCCCGCCCGACCGCCGCCGCCGACCCGAACACGCCCGCGGTGCCGGTGATGTGCCAGCCGCGTTCGTAATGATCGGGATAGACGGCGTTGCCGATGCGGCATTCGACCTCGACGCCGATGATCATGGCCGTCAGCAGATCGCGGCCCGAAAGCGGCCGGATCTCCGCAAGGGCGAGCAGGGCCGAGGCAACCGGTCCGGCCGGATGGATGATCGTCTTCAGATGCGTGTCGTCATAGTCGAGCACATGCGAGGTGATGCCGTTCAGAAGCGCCGCATGCAGAGCGTCGAGCCGCTCCGACCGGCCGAGCACCGTCGCGTTGCGCGGGCCGGAGAAGGGCGACACCGCCGCGAGCGCCCGGTCGGCCGTCTCATGCCGGGCGCCGCCGACCGCGCAGCCGACCCAATTGACGAAGGTCCTCACGCCTTCCTGACGGACCGTCGGCGGGGATCGCGGAAGGCTCAAACCCGACGATCCAGTCGGCAAGCTCCGCGGTCACTTTGGGCGCGGTCATGGTCAATTCCTTTCCAAGCTTGCCCCAAGCGATGCGCTTTCGGCGTCTTATTCGCGGCGCAGCGCCGCGAGCAGCGGCTCAAGGGAGGACAGCGACTCGAAATCCCTCACCATGGTGACGACGCTTTCCGCCTTGCTCCGGTCCCAGCGAGCGAATTCGGCGCATTCGTGGAACTTGGCCGCGACCTCCTCGAAACTCATGGGATTGGCGGGGCTACCCTTGCCGAAATCGGCCATGCCGGAAATTGTCCGGCCGTCCTTCAAATCGACATCGATGTAAGTGGTCATCTTATGATAGCCCGCCGCCTCGGCGCGCTCGTCGACCACGAAGTCGACCTTTTCGATCATGGCTTTCACGTCCGGCCGGTTGACCACCTCATCCACGAACTCGTTCAGCCCGGCGCGCCCCTCCAACAGCAGGATCGCCATGCAGAATTCCATCGAGAACTTCGCCTGCAGCTCGTTGACCGGCCGGTGGTGAATCAGCGCGTTCGGCATGTTGGAGTTGGTGCCGACGCGGACATGCGCCACGTTCTCGGCTTTAATGCCGTGCTCACGGATCAGCCGCAGCATTTCGGTCATGCCGGGATGGGTGAGGGAGCCCGATGGATGGGGCTTGATTGAGATGCCAGGCATCTCAAAAGTCCAGGGCGCCCCAAGCTTGCCAGCGATGGCGTTGACGTCATAACCGCCGCCCGCCGCGCTGAAAAAGCCGCGCGGCGCCTCCAGAATCTTATCGGTTGCGGTCCAGCCATAGGAAGCGAACTGCGCCGCGACCACGCCGCTTTCCGAGGAACGCCCGGCGTGGAACGGCTTGGTCATGGTGCCGAAATTTTCGCGCAAGCCTGCTGACTGGCTGCCGGCGATCGACAGAGCGCGCTGCAGCGCCTCTTGGTTGAGGCCCATCAGCCGCCCCGCCGCCGCCGCGGCCGCGAAGGTGCCGCAGGTCGCCGTCGAATGAAAGCCGGTCTGGTAATGGCGCGGATTGATGGCTTCGGCGATCTTGCACTCAACCTCGACGCCGAGATGGTAGGCGAGCATGACCTCGCTGCCGGACGCCCCCTTTGCCTCGCCGACGGCCAAGCGCCGCGGGCAGTGCTGGGGCGGTCGGGTGCGTCAGCAATCCGTAGACGCGGTCCTTGGCGACGGCGAGCTGGGTGTCGTCGTAATCATCCGCGTGAATGCCAACGCCGTTGGCGAAAGCGGCAAAACGCGGCGCGACCTTTAAGGACGAGCCGATTACTGTCGCCGGGCCAACGCTAAGATTAAGCTCGGTGATATAGCCGCGCACCAGCCCGCCCGATTTGTCGACCGACACGGAATAGGACGAGCCGATTGTGGTCGCTGAGCCGGCGTCAAGATTAAGCTCGGCAAGATGACGACGGACCAGCTCGCCCGACTTGGCAACTGACCCGGAAAGCGCAAGGCCGAGCCCGTCGAGGATGGATTTCTTGCCGCTTTCGATAACAGCGGGGGGCAGATCGGCGAGATTCGTTCGCTGCACGAAGTCGGCCACGTAATGGGTCAGGGCCTCGCCGTCCGCTCCGGCTTCGCTTCGAATTGCAGGGTTAGGCGCCGCGTCCATGTTCGTAGCCCTCCGGCAAGATCGTGATCGGTTTTGTCGGATTCGAGCGTCAATGACGACGCTGTCGCGCCGCTTGGAACGCAGCGATACAAAGTCAGAACCCGGGCATAGTGATAGGAAGGAAGATTGTCGACTGTCAACAATTGGTCCCTCAACGCTCGCGGCAGGCCGTGCTCATATCCTGAATGGGATATTGCGCACAGACCGCGCCGCCACGCGAGAGCGCATCGGCACCCGACAGCGGCATAACCGTCAAACGTAGCGCGCCGCCGCCATGCAGACCACGGTTATCGCGAGCAGCCCGGCGGCGATGCGCTGGCCCATCGCCATCCGTTTACGTAACTGCAACGCATGCGCCTGATCGGCCGAGGCAAGCTTTCGTATCGCCGGCCCGCAGGACACACCCTGAACGCCGGCAGCGAGGAGAGCAGAGCCCGCACCGAACGCGAGGACATATTCCATAGGCCCTGGATCCCCGCGATGCAGGAGATACCAAAGCACGATCCCTGCCGCGATGGCGACGACGGCGGCGCCCATTTGCGGCTTGAACAGGCGCTCGGCGAGGACGCCGTCCGTTCGCGCTAAAGTGAAGGTGGAGCCAGCCCAAAACACTCCGGTCAAGACATGCAGGGCAACCGCAAGAATCACTGTGACTTGCATGGAAAACTCCGTTTGCACGAGGTTGCTCAAATCAGATATGCAATATGTATAGCCAATTCGAGATGTCAAGGACCATGAACCGCCGTCCTTATCGAAGCCCTCGCCGTGCCGCCGCGGCAAAGCAGACACGCCAACGCATTGTCGCGGCCGCGGGGGAGCTCCTTGCCGGCACGGAAGAGATCGGCGGCTTTTCGCTGGAGGCGGTGGCTCAAAAAGCCGGCGTTACGCGCCTGACGGTCTACAATCAATTCGGCTCACGCCGCGCTTTGCTCGAAGCCGTCTTCGACGAAAGGGCCGTCAGCGGCGGTCTGCATCGATTGATCGAGGCGATGGCGGACCCCGATCCGCTAAGCGGGCTCCGCCGTGTCGTCGCGATATTTTGCGACTTCTGGAGCTCCGATATACCGGGCCTTTCCCGCCTTCATGCTGCGGGCGCGAGCGATCCGGAGTTCGAGGCAAGCGTCAGCGGGCGCAATGAGCGCCGGCGTCATCTGCTCTTGGGCCTGGTCGAGCGCATGTCCGGACGCGCCAAGCCGCGCTCCAAAGCCCGGAAGGACCTCGTAGATGTGCTGTTCGCGCTTACGAGCCTGGCATTTTTTGCGCAGCTTGCAGGACGCGGACGCACGGGCGGGCAGGCTTGCAAGCTCATTCAAGCGCTTGCAATCGAGGCCGTTCGTGCGGCAAAGCTGGGCCCCGTTGAGGCCACTGAATGATCGGCTAGAGCCTTTCCCGTTCCAATTCTATCGGAACGGGCTCTAGCGTGTGCGCTTCGCAAGCCACTCAACGACCTCCGCCGCGTTTCGATCAGGCGGGAACACCGGGTAAAACACATGCTCGATCATGCCGTTCGAGATGATGAGCGTAATGCGCTTCAGCAGCGTCATTCCGGCGGTGGTAAAGCTGGGCAGATCCAGCGCCTTGGTCAGTTGAAGCGGCTCATCGGACAGCAGAGGGAACGGCAGATGAAGCCGCTCGGCCGCCTCGGATTGATAGGCGGTGTCCTGGGTCGAAAGCCCGAACAGATGATCGACGCCAAGAACCTTGAGCTCCGCGAAATGGTCGCGAAACGCGCAGGATTGCGGCGTGCAGCCCCGTGCGCCGGGGATCAAATCCCAGCCGTCGGGGTTTTCGACGTCGGGCCGGCCGGTCCGGGGGTAGACATAGACGACCGTCAGGCCGCTGAGGGCCGCCAAATCGACCATCGAGCCGTTCGTCGCCTTTAGCGGAAGTGATGGCAGCGTCAGGCCCACGAGATGCGTGGCCGCTCCGTCATCGACCGGCGCTGGAATTCGAGACCAATCGGGCGCACTCACTGGGTTTTCCATCATTGCTGACTCCGAACAGTTCACCTTCAAGCCGCTGCGTCTTCGGGACAAGCCGAGCTCGACCGCTTACGATAAGCGTTGCGCATTCTCAGGTCACGCAACAACATTCATCCCGGTCCATCAGCGATGAGGCGATAACCCAAAGGAGAGCTTACGGCCTTGCGGGAGGACCGGTCGTCTCGCCCACGAGGAGGCTGCCTTCGACTTCCCTGCTCCCGACGGCGGTACGTGCATCCAATGCGCTCAGCAGCGCCTCGGCTGCCAGCGTGCCCATTTGCTCCGCTGGAACATGAACCGTGGTCAGCCTGGGGCGGATATGCTCCACAATGGGAAGATTGTCGAACCCGGTAATCGACAGATCCTCGGGCACTCGAATGTTGCGTTCGAGTGCTTCGAACAGCACGCCCAGCGCGATGACATCGTTGCCGCAAACGAGGGCTGTCGGCAGACAATCGCTTTGAACCAGGTCGGCCAGAGCATCCCGCGCATCGCGAACGGAATATGCGACTTCCCGTGTCGCCCGTTCGGCAAGCGCGAGGCCATGGCCGGCGAGCGCCTCCTGAAGACCGAAAAGCCGATCCCTGGCCCGGTCGTTTCCAGCCGTAACCCCGGCCAGCATTCCGATGTACCGATGTCCCAGATTTACGAGATGGTCGGCAATCTGAGCAATGGCCCTGCGGTTGGAGAACCCGACATTCGGGTGATCACAATCGGGCTCGTAGGTCCAGGTGTTGATGTAGACGGTTCCTGCCCTTTGCAGGGCCTCATACGTCGTGAGAGAGTGGGCGTTGCCGACAAGCAAGAGCCCATCGATGCCGCGTTCGAGCAGCCGGCGCACCTCGTCGGCCTCGATCGCCAATGAATAGTCGGAGACGGCCAGCAGCAGCGTGTAGTCGCGAGCGGTCAGCGCCGCGCTGAATGCATTGATCCCAGACGCAAAGATGGCGTTGTTGAGGGTCGGGATGACCGCACCGATCGTGAACGACCAATTCGAGGCGAGCGCACGCGCCGCACCATGCGGAAAATATCCGAGGCCGTCGATCGCCTTCTCCACGCGGATTCTAAGGTCGGGCCGAACCAGATTCGAGCGGTTCAAGACCCGCGATACCGTGGCTGTCGATACCTTCGCGGCAGACGCGATATCGGCCAGAGTCGGCAATCGCTTTCTGTCGTCCCTTCGTCGCACCGCTGTCCTTTCCTGCTCTTGACACGCTTCGCATTTCTGGGCGATCTTACATTGTAAGCGCTTACAAAAGCCAGGCGAGAGTTCAGCGCCTAACGAAATCGGGAGGAATCGCGGATTGGATCAAGGCCGCCTTATTGATGCAACGGGGTTGCCGCAAGCCAGCCGAGCGATCTCGATGCCTCGGCATCCGCGCGCGAACAGGCGGTTCCTCGTCGGCGCACTTTCGATCGCTGGTGCCTTGGTCCTTTGGTGGTTGCTAACCAGCGTGACGGGGATCGTCAGCAGCTACAGGTTTCCCTCGCCGGGCGAGTTTTACGCCGCGTTCATCCACATTGCCACGACCGGCTATGCCGGCGGAACGCTGTTGCAGCAGACGCTACAAAGTCTAAAGCTGATCGTAGAAGGATTTCTGGTCGCCTGTGTTCTCGGCACACCGCTCGGATTTCTGATGGGCTGGAGCCGGCGGATCGAAGCCTTCCTCAACCCGGTGTTCCTGCTGATCCGGCCAATTCCGCCCTTGGCCTGGATTCCGCTCGCGATTGTCTGGCTTGGGCTTGGCGACGCCGCCAAGATCATGGTGATCTGGTTTGCGGCCTTCGTGCCATCTGTCATTAACACTTATACCGGCGTGCGCCAGGTCGATCCCGTCTTGGTGGAAGCGGCCCGTGTTCACGGTGCCTCTAATTGGCGGGTGGCCCGCGAAGTTATCTTGCCCGGCGCTATGCCGATGATCTTTACCGGCTTGCGGCTATCGCTGCAGGCGTGCTGGACGACTTCTCGTCGCGGCCGAACTGGTGGGAGCCTTCCTTGGGCTGGGCCGGGTGCTCGATATCGCCTACCGTGACATTTATCCAGCCATGATCGCGGTCGCCATGATGACCATCGCAATTGCCGGCGCCCTGACAATGCTGGTCCTGGCTCAAGTCGAGCGTGGTGTTCTACGGTGGCGGCAGATATAGGACCAACCATAAGCGCGCAGAGCGATTCAGCGCCCTCATCGAAGGAGCTGAAGGTGCTGTCGATCGCTGGAGCCGTAATGTTTTTCGGCACCTGGCAGCTGGTTGCGATCAGCGGCCTCGTCTCGGAACACGTCCTGCCTTCCCCCACCGCGGTGCTCGAACGCATTTACATCATGTCCGTCGACCCGTTTGCCGGATATTTGCTGTATCAGCATGTTCTGACGAGCTTATACCGATTCCTGCTTGGCTTTCTGCTGGCGGCCGCGATCGGCATTCCGCTCGGCCTGATCATGGGACGCTACCGGCTGGCGGACGAGATCGTCACGCCGATATTCGAAGCCTATCGGTATATCGCGCCGCTGGCGTGGGTTCCGTTCGCAGCGCTCTGGTTTGGCACGGGCATCGGCGGATCGGTGATGGTCATCTTCACAGGGGCCTTCGCGCCGTGCGTCGTCAACGCCTATCGCGGCGCCCAGTTCGTCGAAAAGCATCTGATCGAGGCCGCGCAAACGCTCGGCGCCAGCAATTTGCGCATCTTAGGCGAGGTGCTGCTGCCAGGCGCGCTGCCTTCGATTGTTGCCGGCCTCAGGGTCGGTGCGGGCCTGGCATGGCAATCGCTGATCGGCGCCGAGCTGATCGTCGTCTCCTCCGGCATCGGTTACGTCATGGTTCAGGGCCAGAGCAATCTGTCGCCGACCATCGTCATGTCCGCGATGCTGGTGATCGGCGTCATCGGCCTCATCATCGATGTGGCGCTGCGCACCGCGGAGCGCCGGATATCGGCTCGCTGGGGGTGGTCGTGAGTGGCATCTGCTTTGAAGAGGTGGTCAAGGTCTTCGCGCGAGCCGACGCGATGGTCACCGCGGTCGAAGGCATCAATTTGGAGGTGGCCGATAAAGAGTTCGTCGCCATCGTCGGCCCCTCCGGCTGCGGCAAGACAACGCTGATGCGGATGGTCGCCGGACTCGAGGCTCCCACCTCCGGCAGGGTGCTCGTAAAGAACAAGCCGGTGCGAGGCCCCGGTCCCGATCGAGCCGTCGTGTTTCAGCAATTCGCTCTGTTTCCCTGGAAGACGGTCCGGCAGAACATTGCCTTTGGCCTTAAGTCGAAGGGCGCGTCACGGCGGGAACAGGACCAAGCGGTCGCCTACTATCTACGGCTGATGAATTTGGAGGGAACAGCGGAAAGCTACCCCCATCAGCTGTCCGGCGGCATGCAACAGCGCGTGGCTATCGCACGCTCCTACGCCATCGAACCGGAAGTGCTGCTTATGGACGAGCCGTTTGGAGCGCTCGACGCGCAGACGCGCACGATCATGCAGGAAGAACTCATTCGGCTAACCAGCAAAAATCCGCGCACGGTGCTTTTCATCACCCATAGTGTCGAGGAAGCGGTGTACCTGGCCGACCGCGTCGTGGTCTTGACCCGGAGCCCAGGGCGCGTGCGCGAGATCATCGACGTGAGCGGGATGCGGAAACGCGAAGGATGGGCGGAGGGCGCTATCGAATCAGTCATGGAATTACCGAGCTTCACGCATCTGCGCGCGCTGGTGTGGAAGTTGCTCCGCGAGCAATTGGCCGGAGCAGGCGAATAAACCAAGGAGAAAATGACAGGGAGGAAGTACGATGCGACGTATAGCTACAGTCATCTGCGCGGTTGCAAGCGCTTTCGGCGCAAGTGCCGCAGCACCCGCCGGTTCCGCGCGGGCCGAGGCGATCAAGGTCAGCTATCAGCCGGCGCTGTATTGGTCGCTGCCCTATTTCATCGCCAGCGAGAAAGGCTGGTGGAAGGATATCGGCCTCGAGCCGGAGTTCTCAACTTTTGCGTCAGGCGCACCGCAGGTCGCTGCGGTCGCCTCGAAGTCATGGGATGTCGGCGGCACCGGTTCAGCGCCGGCCGTTTTGGGAGCCAGCCGCTTCAACATCGTCACTCTCGGCATCACCAATGACGAGTCTGCGGGCAACGCACTGCTAGTGCGAAAAGACGAGCTGGAAGCGATCAAGAAAGATCCGAAATCGCTGAAAGGCAAGCAGGTCCTGCTGACAACGAACTCCACCGGCGAGTACGCCGCCGTGGCATGCGCCAGCAAATGGGGCCTGGACTATAAGACCGATTTGAAGGTCGTCAATCTGAACCAGCAGGACATCATATCGGCCTTTGCCACAGGCACCGGCACCCTGGCGGGGCTCTGGGCGCCTAACATCTACACGCTTGAAGAAAAGGCCGGCGCGGTTGTGATCTGCTCCGGCAAAGACGCGGGCGCAACGGTTCCAGGCACGCTGGTCGCCCGCCGCGACTTCGCCGAGAAAAATCCCGAACTAGTGGCGAAATATCTCGCGGTCTACCTTCGCGCCATAAAGTGGATGAAGGAGAACCGCGACCAGACAATCGATCTGATGGCTGAGTTCTACAAAAAGAGCGGCGTGACTCTGCCGCGGAAATATCTGGCCGAGGAGATCGACACCCGGCCGACATTCACACTCGATGAGCAGCTTCAGATCCTGAAGCGAGCCGGAGGAGCTTCGACTGCGGACAAATGGTACACCGAGCTGGGAGCCTATCTTAAGTCGACCGGTACGCTCCAGGAGGCTCCGGCCCCACAAAGCTTCATCGAGCCGAAATATATGCAAATGGTGGCTGACGACCCGAAGCTGAGGGCGTTTGCCGATAACAAGCCGATGTGAAACGGTGATGATCCGGGTTTTCCTTGGATCACTCACCGCCGATTGCCTTGGGCGAGGGCGTTGCGCCTCAGAGCGCCCTCGCGGATCGTCGAAGAGAGCGAAAACCAGCTATGGAATACCTCAAGAAGGCGGTGCGAACCAGCAGCAGCGACGAAGCGCATGTCACGGCCGCCGTTGCGCAGATCTTGAAGGAGATCGAGGCGGGCGGCGAGGCGGTGGCAAGAGAACATGCCAGGCGTCTGGATAATTGGGATGGCGACATCATCGTGCCTCCCGACGCCCGTGCAGCTGCTAGCGACTCATTAAGCGAAAAGCTGAAGCGGGACATCCAGTTCGCCCATGACCAGGTGCAGCGCTTCGCCGAAGTTCAGCGGGCTGCCTTTAAGGACGCGCAAGTCGAGCTGATTCCCGGCCTCGTTGCGGGCCACAAGAACATCCCCTTAGAGGTGGCGGGTTGCTATGTGCCTGGGGGCCGCTACGCCCATGTGGCGTCGGCGATCATGTCGATAACGCCGGCCAAGGTGGCAGGCGTTGCCCATATTATCGCCGCTTCACCCCCGAAGCCGGGCGTCGGCGTCCATCCAGCCATTCTGTACACGCTCGATCTGTGCGGCGTTGATACCATCCTCAGCATTGGCGGGGTGCAGGCCGTCGCTGCATTGGCATTCGGGCTGTTCACCGGGCAGGCCGCGGACATTCTGGTCGGTCCGGGCAACCAGTACGTGGCGGAAGCCAAGCGCATTCTCTACGGCCGTGTCGGCATCGACATGTTCGCCGGCCCATCGGAGATTCTCATCATCGCTGACGAAGCCGCCGATCCAGAGCTCGTGGCGTGGGACCTCGTCGGTCAGGCCGAGCACGGCTACAATTCTCCAGCATGGCTCATAACCCTTTCGCGCAGACTGGGCGAAAAGGTTCTTGAGCTGGTCCCACAGCTCATCCAGACCCTGCCCAAAATGAATGCGGAGAACGCCACATCCGCCTGGGCCAATTATGGGGAAGTCGTTCTCGCCGGATCTCGCGAGGAAGCAGCTGCGCAATCGGATTTCCGCGCACCTGAGCATTTGGAAGTCCATTGCGCGGACCTCGATTGGTGGCTCGGCGCCTTGCGCAACTACGGGTCACTTTTTCTGGGCGAAGAAACAACGGTTGCTTTCGGTGATAAAGCGTCCGGGCCAAACCACATTCTTCCGACCAAGGGAGCAGCGCGATATACGGGCGGGCTCTCGGTTAACACGTTCATCAAGACAGTAACCTGGCAGCGCATGACACGCGACGCTAGCCGGACCATAGGCAGCGTGACTGCGCGCATCTCGCGGCTGGAGGGAATGGAAGCACACGCGCGGACGGCCGAGGTCCGGCTGGCGAAGTGGTTTCCCGAAAGCGACTTCGACTTGGCGGCCACGGAGTGACAGCGATGGCAAGCGAATCCGTCCTACGCCACCGGGCAAGGGCTGCCCGTGGATGGCGGCTACACGGCAAAGCAGGTGACCAATGAAGGCGCTCATTTACAGCTCGGCCGCGACGGTGGAGCTGCGCGACGTCCCAGCACCTGAGCCGGCCCAGAACGAGGTCGTGGTGCGGGTCGAGGCTGCGGGTATTTGCGGATCGGATATGCATGCCTATCTCGGGCACGACGAACGCCGTCCCCCGCCGCTCATCTTGGGCCACGAAGCCTCCGGTGTGATCGTTTCCGGCCCGCGCGAGGGCACCTTTGTTGCCGTAAACCCGCTGGTGACATGCGGGCTCTGCAGCTACTGCGTGGCGGGACGCGAGAATCTATGCCCCGACCGCCAGATCATCTCGATGCCGCCGCGCCAGGGCGCATTTGCCGAACTGATCGTCATTCCGGAGCGCAATTTGCTCGAGCTGCCTGCCGGCTTTGCGTTCGAGAAAGCCGCGATGACGGAGCCGCTCGCTTGTGGCTGGCACGCCGCCAAGCGAGCGCGAAAGCTGGTTGAGACGGTACCGTCGTCCACGACGTGTCTCGTCATCGGCGGGGGCGCCATCGGTTTTGGTGCGGCGCTGGCGCTGAGCGCCCAGGGCTTCGGCCAAATCACCATCGCTGAGCGGAATGAGAAGCGCCGACTTGCGCTGCGGAAGAGCTGCGCCTTCGACTTGATCAAATCAACGGACGAAACCGAGCCAGGCTTTCAACTGATCGTGGATGCCCACGGAGACGCTCTCAGCCGTGCCGCGGCTTCGCGTCTCGCCGCGCCGTCCGGCATCATCGTACACCTCGGTCTTGCGGGCCGTGAGGGCGGCCTTGATGCAAGGCGGATGACCCTGCAGGAAATTACATTCATCGGATCCTACACCTATACAGCAGAGGATTTCCGCGAAACCTTCGCGGCGATGACGGACAACCGGCTTGGGCCATTGGATTGGTTCGACCAATATCCGCTCGAGCATGCGGACACGGTGTTTGCAGCATTGCGCAATGGCGAGATCGCAGCGCCAAAGGTCATTCTGCGCCCTTAAATGCAATCGGCGCATCATCACCGACTTTCAATATGCGTGCCATTCCGGCCAACGGTTGCGATCCTGACACCCCCTGGTGGTGAGATCTGTTCCCTAAGCGGCCATTCCTTCATTTATTGCCGGCCGCCGACCTCATCGATATGTCGCAGCAGATCGGCCGGATCCTCGTAGACGCGATACGCTCCGGCCCGTTCCAGCTCATCCTGGCCGTAACCGCCGGAGAGGAGGCCAATTCCGAGAGCACGCGCGCGGCGGGACGCCAGCATGTCCCAGACGCTGTCGCCGACCACGGTGGCTGTCTCGACGGCGATGCCTAGCCGCTCGGCAACAGCGAGAAAAAGGTCCGGATCGGGTTTGGCGTGCTTCACCTGATCGCGTGTAACGACCGGAATGCGATTAAAATCAATGCCGAGTTTCTCCAGGATCGGCCCGGCCGTCTCCATCCGGCCGCTGGTCGCGATTCCCCATAGGATGCCGGCATGCTTCAAATAAGCGAGCAAGTCGCGGGCGCCAGGGAGCGGTTCGATCGCCGCCGAGTTCCGCCTATAGGCAGCGGCATGGAGCCGCCGCAGGCGTTCGACGCGGTCGGGATCGATCGTCTCGCCCGTCTCGCGCAGCAACATATTGGTGAACAGGCCGCCGCTCATGCCGATCTTGCGGTGGATGCGCCAGACCGACAGCGCGATCCCCTCCGCATCGAGGGCTTCTTGCCAGGCCAGCACGTGTTGATAAACGCTATCGACGAGCGTCCCGTCGAGATCGAAGAGAAACGACGTCTGCTGCTCGCTGGGCATGGTTTGAAATCCATCCATAGTGCGGGCTCGAAGGAACGAGCCGTCCAAGCCTCTCACCCGGCATTCTGACGCCGGGCCGGGAAAAACGCTAGTGGAGCGAATTTGACATTTGAGTCCGCCTGTCGCGAGCTCGCGCTCAAATGTCAAATTCAAAAGCTCCACTCGAATCATAACGTTGCTAGTGGTCCTTTCGATTCCGGCATTTGCTCTCGAACGTGCTGCAAGCGGATGCAAATGCCGGAATTGGACCACTAGCAGCGCCGCAAACGCGGGATCGCCGTGGCGCCGCCCACCGCCCTTGTGGCATCGTGGCGCGCTGCGACCGGGGGCCACACAGTGCTGATTGATCCTGCCACCATCCTTGTCACCCTTACGGGCGTCTTCCTCATCTCCTTCATGAGGGGAGCCTTCGGCGGCGGCTTCGCCATCATCGGCATCCCGCTTCTGTCGCTGGTCATGGATCCGTTGACCGCCGGCGGGCTGCTCGCGCCGCTCTTCATCTCGATGGATATTTTTGCCCTTCGCTATTGGCGCCCATCCACCTGGTCGAAACCGGATCTCATTGTCCTCCTGCCCTGCCTGATTGTCGGTATCGGTTTCGGCACCATCACGCTGCGCCTGCTTGATGAGCGCGCCATCGCCATCGCGATTGCCCTGATCACCTTGACGTTCAGCCTCATATGGTTCGGCGGAGGCGGCAAAATTCAGGTTCGCCCGCGATCCGCTTTCAAAGCCGCCGCCGCGGGATTGAGTTCGGGCATCACCACGATGGTTGCCCATTCGGGCGGACCGGCGCTCGCCATGTATCTCCTGCCGCTCGGCATGGCGAAAGAGGTCTACGCCGGCACGACGAGCTTCTTCTTCACCGTCGGCAATGCCGTCAAGGCGGTGCCATGGCTATTGCTGGTGAAGCCGACCCAGACGGTGTGGGCGCTCATGGCGCTTGTCCTGCCGGCCGTTCCACTCGGCATCTGGGCCGGCTGGAAATTGCACGCGCGGCTCGATCAGCGGCAGCTCTACCGCACGTGCTACGGCTTACTGATTGTCACCGCGCTCAAGCTGCTGTGGGACGGCATTTCGGGTTATTTGCGGTGATGCCGGGACTTCCCGTTGGTCGAGCTTCTCCGCTCTCTGACGAATCCAAACCAGGCCCATCTCGATCCAGGTGTGGCTGGTATTTGCAGAACGCCGACGTCATCGTGCCGGCGACGAGCTGTCGTCAGGTGGACCGGCTATCGGTGGAGGAGCGCCGCCATGCTTTTTTCGATGCGCACCTCTTCCGCCTTTGCCTGCTGCATGCGAGCAATGCCAAGCGCTACCGCAAATCGCTGTTCGCCATCACCGACTTTGCCAGCCGCACACAGCAGTTCACCCTGCGCTCGATAGAGTGCGGCGGCGGCCTGCCGTTCGCCGGTTCGCTCGGCGAGCTTAATCGCCTTGTCGAGGAGGCTGAAGGCTTCTTCCATCTCGCCGAGCTTGGCGTGGGCCCCGGCAAGGGTGGCAAGCTGGACCGGCCGAAACAACCGCGAACTCATTGCATCGGCCGCATCAATGGCCGCGCGTATCATGTCGATGCCTTGCCGGCAATCGCCGCGGCGCACGACAGTCGCACCGAGCGCAAAGCGCGCCCACATCTCGAAATTCTTCAGACCGTGCTGCTCGCAAAAACGAACAACCTCCGAGGCCTGGTCAACATCTGGATTGAGGCCGCCGGGGATAGGCGTCAACAGATCCGTGACCAGCGACAGGGCGATCGACATGGGATGCTCGCTCGCATTCGCGTGCTCGATCGACCGCGCTGTGGCATGCCGCGCCAGTTCCGCCTCTCCGAGAACGAAATAGACGCCTGCGAGAAAGGCGAGGGCCACGACATGATGGCTGCTGAAAATCCCCAGCTCGGCAATGTTTTCCGGCTCCCGATCGAAAATCTCGACGGCCTGCTCGAAATGCCGCCTCGCTTCGACGAATGCCCCCATCGAGGCTCGAGTTTGCCCAAGCAGCGTGTGAGCGCGCCCGAGCCTCGTCTCATGTTCCTGCGCCAGCGCCATATGCCGCTCAGCGATCGTCAGCGCCTTATCGATTTCGGCGCGGCCGTAATGAACGTTGAACAGGCCAAGCAGCACCTCCATGTGCTCCGAAACGTTTCCGGCTTCGCTGACGAGCTGTTCGGCGCGCTGGAAAACCTCACGGCTTTCAGAGGCTGCATAGCCTTTCGTCGCCATCATGGCGGGGCCGAGTGCAATATGGAGATCGATCTGCCTGCGCGTGCGTTCGGCCGACGCCGGTAATGTGTCGGCAAGCTTAATACCCTCAGAGAAATGCTGTACCGCTTCGACAAGAGCCGAACGGCTGGCGGCACGTTCGCCGGCCATGAGCCAATAGTCGATTGCCAGTTCCGGCATCGCGGCGTTCGCGAAATGGCCGGCGATGATCTCCGGCTGCATGGCGACCGTCTCCGGAAATTGCTGTTGCAGAACGCGCGCGATTTGCCCATGCAGGGCCCGTCGGTCACTGCGCAATAGCGTGCCGTAGGCCACATCCTGAATCAATGCATGGCGGAAAGCGTATGTCGGCTCCGGGCGAGGTCCGGTCGAGAGGATCAATTCGGCATTGATGAGCTGCTCGAGACAGGTGTGCAGATCCTGCTCGCTGCGATCCGGCAGCAGCGGCCGCAGCAATTCAAGCTTGAACTCCCGCCCAAGTGCTGCGGCGACCATCGCCACCTGTCGCGCCTGTCCCAGCCGGTCGAGCCGTGACATCAGCGAAGCCTGCAAGGCAGCGGGGATGGTTATCGGTCGGTCCACGGAAGGTGGTGGCGCACGGCCTGAAACGGCTTCGCTGGCACCGCTTTCCAGCGTCGATCTCGTTAGCTCTTCCAGGAAGAGTGGAATTCCCTCCGCGCGCGCCACGATGCTCTGCACCGCGGCGCCTGAAAGCTGGTCGGCGTCGGCAATCCTTCTAACGATAATTTCGGCGTTCTGAGCGTCGATCGCCCCGAGAGGGATAGTGGCGATGTGTGTGCCATCAGGCCAGGTGTCCCCGCTTTCGCTGCGAATTGTCAGCATAACGAGAACGGGCAGTCCCCGGACATGCTGAATGAGCATGTCAAGCAATTCCCGGCTGGTTGCGTCCATCCAGTGGACGTCTTCGACAAGGATAATCATCGGCCGCTGCCGGGCGACGGTCTCCAAGCTCCTCAGCAACGCTTGGAACAGGAACTCCAGTTTCCGGCGCGCATCGAGCTGCGGCGGCTTGAAGTGGTCCGAAACCGGCAACGCCATCAGGTCGCCAATCAGTGCGGTCACCTCGCGGGACCGATCGCCGGTGCTGGCCAAATGCGCATCGAGCTTGTCCAACTTAGTCTCGACCGAATCGGCGGGTTCGAGCTGAGCGGTCTGCCGCAACTGCGCCAACAGCGGGTGCAGCATGCTGCGACTGTGATGGGGCGAACAGTCATAGCGGCGGATGATGGGGAATTGCCGCCTTATACGGCGGATGAAATCGACGGCGAGCCGTGATTTGCCGATGCCAGCTTCGCCTGAGATGATTGCGACCTGTCCCTGACCGCTTGACGCCTTCTCCCAGAGCTCGAGCAACCGCTTTCTTTCCGCTTCGCGTCCAACGATTGGGCGCTTTGATCGCAGCGCTTCGAAGCGATAGGCAAGCTCGCTCTGGCCGATCACTTGCCACGCAGTGATAGGCTCGGCGAAACCCTTGACGTGACGCAATTGCAAGGGCCGATATTCGAAAAGCCCGCCGACCAGCCGCTGGGTATCGAAAGCAATCACCACCGTCCCTGGCTCGGCGAGGCTCTGAAGCCGGGCGGCCAGATTGGGCGTCTCTCCCACCACGGCCGGCCTGTCGGCGCCAGCCGAATTGAGAAGGTCACCGACAATCACGATGCCGGTCGCAATGCCTACGCGAACGGTGAATTTTTCCGCGAGATTATTGCCGTCATTGATGCGTGTCGTCAGGTCGAGCCCAGCCCTCACTGCCCGCTCGGCGTCGTCCTCATTCGCCGCTGGGAAGCCGAAATAGGCAAGGATGCCGTCGCCAGCGTAGCGCGCGACGATGCCGCCGGTGGCCTCGATAATCTCGGTCGCCCGCCGCTGATAGGCCGCGAGCACCTCATGCAGGTCTTCGGCGTCGAGGCGGGCGGCAAGTGCCGTCGATCCAACGAGGTCGCAGAATAATATGGTGAGCAGCCTCCGCTCAGCCGGCATGCTCGCCGAGACTAGAGCTTGCGGACATGATGCTACCGCCGCGCACCGGCGTGCCGCATTCAGGGCAGCTCGTCGCGCTGTCCGTAAAGCGGCGTTTGCAATGCGTGCATTCCATATCGGCTCACCCGCCTGGAAACGGACGACAGACGGTGAAACTGGAAAATCTGTCCCGCGGGCAGACCAGCCGGTCACCGGGACGCCTGGCCTCCTTATGCGGTTCCTTACCACAAAAAAAGCGTGACACGACACGATAGACCTACGCTCACGTGGCAAAGGCGGCCTCGTCGGTGCGCTAAATCCCCCGGCTGCAAGCATGAGACAGACAAAGCCAAGGCCAACGCCGGCCAGAATTCTTCCGCAAACAAGAAGCGCGTGGACTTGTCGTCCCCCGCCGTCCGCGACCATCGCACCCAGCCTCTCATACGCGATCATCGTTATTGAGGAAGAGCCTATGCGGGCGCTCATTCGCGGCTATCGATTGCGTCAAATTCGACTCCGCTTTAGGAGCGGTGAGACTTGCGGAGCCTGACATAGAGTGCGCCCTCGCCGCCGTGACGCAGGCTTGCGGTGGTATAGCTCAACACCATCCCCTGGAATTCCGGGTCCGAAAGCCATTGCGGAACGAGGCGGCGCAAGACACCCCGCTCGTCCATGAAATGATCGCGGCTGCGCTCGATCTCGCCGCGGCTTCCCTTGCCGGTGATGACGAGCACATGCCTATAGCCGCGCGTGGCGCAGCCGAGCAGGAAGGCGCGCAACGCGTTATGGGCCTCACGCTGCCGCATGCCATGCAGGTCGATGCGCGCTTCGATCGCATGCGCCTCCCGCGCCAATCGGCGGCGCTGGCGCTCGTCGAACCGGGCAAGCGGAGCCGGCCCGCTGGCATGGGCAGCAGGATGTTTGCCGGTTTTTGGCAGGCTCCGTGGAGATTCGGCTGGCGAGGAGGTTTGCGGCGTGGAATTCGTCGGCTTTACCGCGGGGAGGGCGGTTTCGTCAGCGCTCGGCTCGGATGCCGCACCACGCCGCGGCCCCTTCGCAGAGCCTTGGCCTCGCGGGTGACAAACGACCACAGCTCCGCCTCTTCGGCGGTGAGCGGCCTTGTTCGCGATCGTGGCTCCGACGTCATGCGCATCCCTTACGAGCACTGTTATGTATACAATGTCCGTTAATTTGGGATGAGCACGTAAAAATCACAGGGGTGTTTGGTTTCGCCGGCGATGCGCCCGGCCTTGGCGCCGCTGCCCCAGAAAATGTCGCCGCGGACTGGGCCGCGTATGGCCGAGCCCGTATCCTGCGCGATCATCAGCCGCTCGACGCGATGCGCCCTTGCTGTCTTTCAGCTCCGGTGCGGAAATCCAGATCGGCAGGCCGAGCTGATGATAGCGCGGGTCGACGGCGAGGCTCCGGCCGGGCGTCAGCGGCAGGCCTAGCGCGCCATGCGGCCCTTCGCCATGCTCGGTTTTCTCCAGAACCTGGAAAAATGGATAAGACTTGTTCTCCCACATCAGCTTGCGGCCGCGTTCGGGATCAGCGCGCATCCAGTCGAGCACGGTTTGCAGCGAGGCGCCGGCCGCCTGCAGAATGCCCCGCTCGATGAGAATCTTGCCGATCGACGTATAGGGATGGCCGTTCTTGCCGGCGAAGCCGATGCGCAGGCCCTTGCCGTCCGGGAGGCGGATCAGGCCTGAGCCCTGGATCTGCATGACGAAAGTGTCGTAGGGTCGGCCAGATAGGCGATCTCCAGGCCCTTGCCGCGCAGCGCGCCCTGTTCGATCTCCTGGCGCGTGTAATAGGGGACGGGGCCGGCCGGGGTGAGGCGCGCGGCGGTCAGATCGGCGGCCAGATGCCCCCGCTCCGCCGGGCTTTTGATCAGGGTGAGATCGTTCGGCATCGCATAGATCGGGATCTGAAACCTGCCCATAGGCTTGAGCGAGCCCTCGATCTCCGGCTCGAAATAGCCGGTCAGCAGCGCGCCCTGGGCCGGCCGCTTGACGAGATAGGGCTTGAAGTTGGCTTCGAAGAAACGCCGGGCATCGGCGCGCGAAAGCTTGCCGCCCAGCATCTGCGCCAGATCGCACACGGCCTTGACCGCCTGATCGGCTTCGGCTAGCTCGGTCAGCCGGCCGCAGGACTTATAGAACGTGGCGAAAGCCGCGGCCTGATCGTCCTCGGGCCAGCCCTTGATCTGTGCATAGTCGACGGGAGTCTTGTCGAGCGCCAGGCGCTGCCCGGCCTCGGCGTCACTGAACTGCCACTGCCACAGATTTGCGCCGGCCATGATCCCCGTGACCACCAACGCGCATCGAAGCGCACGCATCGACCGCCTGTCCCCCCGAGAAAATTCCGATCGCCTCTGTGGTGATCGGGACGTCCCCTAAATTGTTCTGGTAACCGCTTGAGAGGAGATTTTCCGATCTAAAACCAGACGAGAAATCGATCCTTGCCGGTGTCCCTTCCAATCGGACGTTCGCTACGCACCTAGCGGCGGAATAAGGCAAAGTTCGGGTTCGGGACATTCGTGCACCGACACATTCACATCCTTCATGCGTCCATGCACCAGCGCTTTGTTCGTGCATCAATTTTGCCAAACTTCGGCTGTCGCCTCCGTTTGGATTGATGCATTAGCTCGCCGCGCTTGTCGCGACGAGCCGCCAATTCGGATCGCGGGAGGTCACATCGCGCGAAAACGTCCAGACGTCGGTAACGTCGCGGATCTGCGTCGGACTGCCGTCGATCACCTCGCCGGCGCGATTCCGCGTGGCCGTAATCAGATCGCTCACGAATTTGACGGTGACATTCGCCATCTTTCCCGCGAGTTCGGCGTCGATAATTTCCGAGCTGGAAATGCCGACGAATTTGAAGTCGACGGTCTCGCCGTTCCGCTCGCGTTCGCCGATCGCCGTCGAAAAGCTGTCGAACACCTCTCGGCTCAAAAGCTGCTTCAGCGCCTTCCGATCGCCCTCGGCAAAGGCGGTGACGATCATTTCATAGGCGGCTTTGGCGCCCTGCATGAAGTGCTTCGGGTCGAAGCTTGGATCCGCCTTCGCGAGCGCTTGAAGTTTACCGGCCACCTCACTACCCTCCGGGGCCACGTCCTTCAGCCTCTTTGCAAATGCGTCTTCGTCGAGTTCCGTTGCCATACGCGGCGGCTCGCCGCGCGGCAACGTCACAACATTGTCGCGCAATGGCTTACTATTGGCGTCCTGGGTCGAATACGGATCATAGCGGGGCCGTTCGTTCCCCGTCCGGCGTCCTAGCACGCTGCGAAGCCGTAGGAAAATCACAACTGCTATGACCAGAAAAAGCAAAGTTACAATGTCGAATGTGCCGTTCATCTTGCCGCAGCTTCTATGGATACATATGTGCGCGTTGAAGGCCGTCCACTATCATATAGGGCTCGGCCGTGGCGACCGCCAGCGATTAACGGGCGGAAGAGAACGTGCCGTGCATCCTATAGCAAATTACGCGATCGAAACGGTTAAGCCAACCGGCAACAATTTCCTATTTGGTGTTGACGGTCCCCTTTCCGACCCCGGGCCTTAACAGTATGGCACTTATTTTGTTCCTAATCTTCATTGTCGTGCCGATCGCCGAGGTTGCGGTGTTCATCGAGGCTGGCCGGCTGATCGGCGTCCTGCCGACCATAGCCATCACAATCGGCACCGCGATCGCCGGCAGCATTCTGATGCGGATGCAGGGATTTGCCACGCTCAACCGGTTCGCCCAAGCTTTGGAGAGGGGCGAGATGCCGGTGACGCCGGTGATCGACGGAATGGGCATTCTGGTGGCCGGGCTCTTGCTGATCACGCCAGGGCTGTTGACCGATGCCATTGGGTTCCTGCTCTTCATACCGCCGTTCAGGCGCGCCTTGGCGAGATGGCTGTTCAACAAGGCGCTGAAGAGCGGCGGTATCCATATCCGCACCTTCGGACAAAGACCTAGCGGCCGCGCCTCATCAGGCACCTCACCGCCGCGCGGCCCGACCTTTCGCAAGGCCGACGACGTCATCGACGCGGATTTCGAGACCATTGACCCTGATGATCGCAGCAAGGCGGAGCCGCCAAAGCCGGAGGAAGACGCCGGACATCGGCGAAACGGCTCGCCATGGCGGCTCCGGCGCGAATAGCACGCCGGATGCGGAAGGCGGTTGCCCGGCTTTTCCCGGCGTGCTAGCGACTGCGATGAAAGCGCGCCTGAGGCCGTCGCACGCCGAATGTGACAGACCCGACAGCGGCACCCAGGGTTTGAGAGCGATGGCTGACGAACAAAATGATGATGGTGGGGCGGAGACCGGCGGCGATGCAGCGGGGCAGCCGCAGATCAATGTGCTTGGGCAATATATCAAGGATCTGTCCTTCGAAAATCCGCGCGCGCCGGTCAGCCTGCGCGGTCCGGGCAAAAACCCGAATATTCAGGTCAATTTCAACGTTCAGGCGCAGGCGATCGGCGGGGACGCTTATGAGGTCGCGCTGACGATCGAAGCCTCCGCGAAGAACGAGGACGGTAATCTTTACGCATTGGAGCTTGTCTATGCGGGCGGCTTCCGGCTCAAAGATCTGCCTCAGCAGGCGTTGCGCCCGGTTCTCTTCATCGAGTGCCCCGGCCCTGTTATTCCCCTTCGCGCGGCGCCTCGTCGGCGATCTGACCCGCGAAGGCGGCTTTCCGCCATTGCTCCTCGATCCGATCGATTTCGCCTCGCTTTACCGCCAGCGGGTCATGGAGGATCAGGCGTCGGCCGAGAAAACCACGATTCAGTAGGGCGCAGGCTCTAACGATAGAGCCGCCACAAGGCTTCCGCTCCCATTTCCTCGATGAATGCGGCATGCGCCGCCTTTTCGGCATCTTCCAGATTGGCCGGCAGCGGCCGGGCCCGTTTCGCGCGCGGCACGCGCTCCCGTCCCGCCATTCTCGAAGCCGCTGCGCCGCGCGGCGAGATCGAGACCGGTTGCTGGCCGCCGATGAGCTGCAGATAGACCTCGGCGAGCAGCTCGGCGTCGAGCAATGCGCCGTGCCTGGTCCGGGCGGAGTTGTCGACATTGTAGCGCTTGCAGAGTGCATCGAGGCTGTTCGGACCGGCCGGATGCTTGCGGCGCGCCAGCGCCAGCGTGTCGATGATGCGGTCTGGCGGAATGATGGCGACCTCGATGCGCGTCAGCTCGGCATTGATGAAACCCATGTCGAAGCTGGCATTGTGAAAGACCAGCTTACCGCCTTCGACGAATTCCAGGAACGGCTGGGCGATGTCGGCAAAACAGCGGCTTGTCGAACAGGAACTGGGCGGATAGGCCGTGGACGCGGAAGGCTTCCTCGCGGCATGTCGCGCTGCGGATTGATATATTGATGCCAGACCCGGCCGGTCGGAATGTAGTTCGACAGCTCGATGCAGGCGATCTCGACCAGCCGGTGACCGCTATTCGGATCGAGGCCGGTCGTCTCCGTATCCAAGACGAATTCGCGCATTGCCGATATCCCCCGCTCAACCGGCCTCAGCGCCTTCGCCATAAAGCCCGCGCCAAAGGCCGAATTTTTCCCCTTGGCGATCTTTGAGTGATTCGAGCAGATGATCGATCTGCGCTTTGGTCTCATCCAGAGGAAGTCCGGTGTCTATGACGAAATCGGCGCGCGCCCGCTTCTCCGCATCCGGCATCTGGCGGCCCCGGATCATGGCGAGCTTGTCGGGCGTCATGCCGGGCCGGGCCAGGACGCGCGCGGCCTGGACATGCTCATGCGTGCTGGCAACGACCGTCACATCGACAAGCTGGTCGCCGCCGGTCTCGAAAAGCAGTGGAATATCGAGCACGCAATATGGCGCGCCAGCCGCCGCCTGGTCGCGAATGAACCGCCATTGCGCGTGCCGGACGAGTGGGTGCACCAGGGCCTCCAACCTGGCAAAGCCGTCCGGCGCCTGCGTAGCCGCCGCCGCGAGACACGCACGGTCGACCTTGCCGGATGCCGTCGTGCCAGGAAAGGCGGCTTCGATGAGTGGGACGGCCTCGCCCTCATAGAGGCGATGCACGATCGCGTCGGAATCGAGCACGGGCACGCCGCGCGAAGCCATGTAGCCCGCAACCGTGGTCTTGCCCATGCCGATGGAGCCGGTCAGTCCGATGATCAGCATTGTCCACCTAATGCGCGCCGAGATCGGCGATCAGCAGCTCCTTAAGCTCCGGCGTGATCTCCGGCCGGATGCCGAACCAGGTCTCGAAGCCCGGCACCGCCTGTTGCAGCAGCATCCCTAGCCCGTCGGCGGTGTGCAATCCGGCACTCCGCGCCCGGCGCAGCAACCCGGTTTCCAGCGGCGTATAGACGATATCGCAGACGACGCCCGGATACGGAAAACCTAGACAGATCAATGTCGAGCGGCGGGATGTGCCGCCATGCCGAGGCTGGTGGTATTCACAAGTAATCCACAGCCTGTCAACATTTCGGCGCGGCTCTCCCAGTCAAACACCATGACTGTAACGCCGAAGGATGCGGCGAGCGCCTCGGCGCGTTCGCGGCTACGATTGGCAAGGCGGATGCGCGGAATGCCGCGATCGAGGAGCCCACGAATGACACCGCGTGCCGCGCCGCCGGCACCGAGAATCGCGGCCGGCAAGCCGATCCTATCCCAGCCGGGCGCCTGATCGTCGAGATTGCGGATGAAGCCGTAAATGTCGGTGTTCGAGGCGCAGAGAACGCCGTCATCGAGCCAGAGCGTATTGGCGGCGCCGACGCTTTTGGCGGCCGCGTCGGTCCGCCCGGCGGCCCGGAAGGCGATCTCCTTTAGTGGAACCGTGACGTTACAGCCGACAAAGCCATGCAATTTCAGATCGCGGAAGAACGCCTCCGCATCTTCCGGCCTGACCGGCTGCCTGGTGTACTCGCCGTCGATGCCGTAGCGCCTCAGCCAATAATCATGAATGAGCGGCGAGCGCGAATGGGCGACCGGCCAGCCGGCAATGCAGACACGTCTCATGGCAAGGTCTCCTTTCGATGGCCGGCTTAGCTGGCGAGCCATCCGATGTCGCGGAGATAGCCGAGAAGGGGCAGGAGGGGCAATCCGATTATGGTGAAGTAATCGCCCTCGATCTTCGAGAAGAGCTGGATGCCGCGGCCTTCGATCCGATAGCTGCCCACCGATAGCAGCATCGCTGGCCCCTCCGCCCGGCAATAGTCGTCGAGAAAACGCTCGGAAAATGCGCGCATGGTCAATTCGGCGACAGCAAGGTGCCGCCATTCCACCCGGCCGCTCCGGCGCCGCGCAAATTCCAGAATTGAGCCGGTGCGTCCGGCCGCGGAGCTGCAGAAGCTGGTCGCGCGCGGCCTCAACATCCGGCGGCTTCTGATAGAGCACGCCCGCGCATTCCATCACCTGATCCGCGCCGATGACGAGGAAATCCGGCTCGTCCGCGCTGACCGCTTCCGCCTTGGCCGCGGCAAGCGCCAGGGCAAGCCGGCCCGCATCTATCCCGCCTTCGCGGCGCACCAAATCGGCCTCAAGCGCCCGTTCATCGATCGCGGCGGGACGTTGGATAAAAGCCATTGCCGCACCGCGCAAGATCGTCCGCGCGGCCGGAACTCGCGGAGGCGAGAATGAGCTGCGCGGATACGCTGAACGGCCGATCAGGCACCGTCACTCCGATCTTCGAGAAATCTTGGTGATGGCAGCGGCCGTTTCCTCGATCGAACGGCGCGTCACATCGATCACCGGCCAGTGGTGGCGCTGCGCACAGCCGCCGCGTATAGGCCAGCTCCTTGTTGATCATATCGATGTCGACATAGTCTTTGTTCTTGGCATCGTTCATGCCGAGCAGCCGGTGGCGGCGGATCTCGGCCAAGCGCTGCGGGCTGGCCACCAGGCCCACCACCACGGATTTCCGCACGGCCTCCAGTTCCGCCGGCGGCGGAATGTCCGGCACCAGTGAGACGTTCGCGGTCTTGAAGCCGCGATTAGCCAGATAAAGGCTCGTCGGAGTCTTCGAGGTCCGGCTTGCGCCGATTAGAATAAGGTCGGCGTCGTCCAGGTCGATCGTGCGCTGGCCGTCATCGTGAGCGATGGTGAAATTCATCGCCTCGATGCGGCGGAAATAGTCGGTATTGAGGACATGCTGTCCGCCCACGATCGGGGTGGAGGGCGTGCCGAGATAGGCCTCGAAGACCTTGAGCAGTGGGTCGAGAACCGCAATGCACGGAATGTGCAGCTCTTCGCAGCGATGTTCGAGATAATGGCCGAGCTCGCGATCGACGATGGTGTAGAGCACGATGCCGGGCGCGCCCTCGATCTGCTGGATCACCCTGTCCAGATGGCGCCGGTTTCTCACGAAGGGATGGGAGTGCTTGATGGCGCGGATGCTCGAATATTGCACGGCCGCCGCCTTCGCGATCGCGGCGAGCGTTTCTCCAGAGGCGTCCGACACCATATGCAGATGGAAAAACTTCGGAACCTCTTTGGTGGTCTGTTGATAAGTTGTCACCTTTCGGATCGCACCTAGAATTATGGAAAAATCTCTAACCGAGTCCCAAACCCTAATTCAAAAAGCACCCACAGCATGTCTTCTGGGGACAACGAAACTTCGCGCAGCAGGGAGATTTTTGGAAGCAAGATTTTTGCCCACCGGCTACCGGCGGCATTATGCGCCGATTTTGATCATGATGTTCAATGAGCCGTATACCGCAAATGGTTGGTGTCTTTCGCAAAATATCGGGGCTGCACGGCGACGTGGTTCAAATCTCGTGGCCAATCCAGACCGATCATGCGAGATTTGCCAAAATATGTAGATAGCGTGTGGACAGCTTAGGAATATCCGCAATCCCCACCTTAAATAATAACTAATCAGAAAGAGAAGATTCTAATTATTGAAAAGCCAAGTGATGCGCACTGAACCGCTGGAAACCCAATCAGCTCCTAAACTCGTTCAGGTCTTGCAAAGGCAGGTGCTCGGCAGGCCTCCCGTCTGGCTGATGCGCCAAGCCGGCCGCTATCTGCCGGAATATCGCCAGCTGCGGGCGAAGGCCGAGGGTTTCCTCGATCTTTGCTATCGGCCGGAATGGGCAACCGAGATCACCCTGCAGCCGATCCGCCGGTTCGATTTTGACGCGGCAATCTTGTTTTCAGATATTCTGGTCGTCCCCGATGCGCTCGGGCAGGGCGTGACGTTCGATGAAGGCGTCGGTCCAAAGCTTGAGGCAATGGAACCGAAGGCGCTTTTGAGCCGCCTGAGACCGGATACAACCGGCGAGAAATTCAGCCGGATCTTCGAAACGGTCGAGCGTGTCCGCGCCGGCCTTGCCGCCGGCAAGGCTCTCATTGGTTTTTGCGGCGCGCCCTGGACGGTTGCGACCTACATGATCGCCGGACATGGCACGCCCGACCAGGCGCCGGCGCGGCTGGCCGCCTATCGCGATCCGGTGAATTTCGCACGGCTGCTCGACCTGCTGGCCGACGTCTCAACCGAATATCTCTCGGGTCAGATCAAGGCCGGCGCGCAGGCTGTGCAGATTTTCGATAGCTGGGCCGGTGTATTACCCGACGACGAATTCGGCCGCTGGGTGATCGGCCCGACGGCCAAAATGGTCCAGAGCCTGAAAGCGTTGCATTCCGGCGTGCCGATCATCGGTTTTCCCCGTGGCGCGGGTGCGCTTTCCGAGCGGTTCATTCGAGAAACCGGCGTCGATGCGATCGGCTGCGATACGGCCATGCCGCTCAGCCAGATGCGAGCCTTGGCGGTGGAGGTGCCGGTCCAGGGCAATCTCGATCCGCTGCTGCTTGTTGCCGGCGGGGCCTTGCTCGAATCGCGGACTCAGGACATCATTGCGGCGCTTCAGGGGGTTCCGCATATTTTCAATCTCGGTCACGGGATCTTGCAGACGACGCCGATCGCGCATGTTGAGCGGCTGGTCGAGCTGGTCCGTGGTTAGAGCAGAAGCGAGGGCATGGTGGCCTATCTCTACATCAAAGCGTTTCACGTGATCGCCATGGTCGCCTGGATGGCCGGAATGTTCTATCTGCCCCGCCTCTACGTCTATCATGTTGACGCCGAGCCGGGATCAGAGCTCTCGGAGACGTTGAAGGTGATGGAGCACCGGCTTCTCAGGCTCATCATCAATCCGGCAATGATCGCAACTTGGGTTTTGGGACTCATCCTGATTTTCGGCTTCGGTGTCATCGATCTGGCGAATTCAGGCTGGCTTCACGCGAAAATTGCTCTTGTTATTCTCCTAACCGTTTTCCACATTATGTTATCGAGATGGCGAAGGGATTTTGCGGCGGATCGCAATAGAAGGAGCGCGCGATTTTACCGCATCGCCAACGAAGTTCCGACCGTGTTGTTGATTTTCATAGTCATTCTGGTGGTCGTGAAGCCGTTTTAGAGCACGGGCAGCGAAGAGCCGGAAATCTGCCGCTTTCGCGGCTTTGAATTGTTTGGTATAGTGCGAATCGTAATCTTCAATTGGCCGAGACATCTGATTTCCCTCAGTCCGCCTGTGATCTGAGCAGCCTGCGAGCAGCGGTTTCGCGTGGCATGCCACTCTGAGCGGAAGCGGCACTTCGAAATGCCCTCCAACCCTCAAGTCGCGCTTTGATCCAGAGCGCGCCTATCCCACCCATGTTATAGAAAGTTCGGAGTTATCCCGAATGCAAGACTTAAAACTCCAGGAATTAAAAACGAAATCGCCGACCGAGCTACTCAGCTTTGCTGAGAATGTGGAAGTTGAGAACGCCAGCACGATGCGTAAGCAGGAGCTGATGTTTGCCATCCTCAAGCAGCTCGCGGCGAAAGACATCGATATTACCGGCGTCGGCGTTGTCGAGGTGCTCCAGGACGGCTTCGGCTTTCTGCGGTCCCCGGACGCCAACTATCTGCCTGGTCCTGACGACATCTATGTCAGCCCGAGCCAGATTCGCCGCTTCAGCCTGCGCACGGGCGACACTGTCGAAGGTCAGATCCGCTCTCCCAAGGACGGCGAGCGGTATTTCGCGCTTCTGAAAGTCAACAAGATCAATTTCGACGATCCGGATGCGATGCGCCATAAGGTGCATTTCGACAATCTGACGCCGCTCTATCCGAACGAATGGATGGGGATGGAGATCCCAAACCCAGAACTCAAGGATTTGAGTGGCCGCGTCATCGATATCGTCGCGCCGCTCGGCAAAGGGCAGCGCGGGTTGATCGTCGCTCCGCCGCGAACCGGCAAGACGGTGCTCCTGCAGAACATTGCGCACTCCATCACCAGCAATCATCCGGAATGCTATCTGATCGTGCTTCTCATCGATGAGCGGCCGGAAGAGGTGACGGACATGCAGCGCTCGGTCAAGGGTGAGGTCATCTCATCGACCTTCGACGAGCCGGCGGCGCGCCATGTGCAGGTCGCCGAAATGGTGATCGAAAAGGCCAAGCGTCTCGTCGAGCACAAGAAAGATGTGGTGATTCTGCTCGACTCGATCACACGTCTCGGCCGAGCCTACAATACGGTCGTTCCGTCGTCGGGTAAGGTGCTGACTGGCGGTGTCGACGCCAACGCCCTGCAAAGGCCCAAGCGCTTCTTCGGCGCGGCGCGCAATATCGAGGAAGGCGGCTCGCTCACCATCATCGCAACGGCGCTCATCGAGACCGGCAGCCGCATGGATGAGGTAATCTTTGAAGAGTTCAAAGGCACCGGCAATTCGGAAATCATTCTCGACCGCAAGGTCGCCGATAAGCGCGTCTTCCCGGCGATCGACATCTCTCGCTCCGGCACCCGTAAGGAAGAGCTGCTGGTTCCTTCCGCTCAGCTCAAGAAAATGTTCGTGCTGCGGCGCATCCTCAATCCGATGGGGACAATGGACGCAATCGAGTTTCTCTTGGATAAGCTCCGCCAGACCAAGAACAATAGCGATTTCTTCGACTCGATGAATACCTGAAGCGGGGCTCGCACCCCGCAGAACGCTCGCTTGGCCTCAAGATCGGCGCCGGTCGGTTCCGGGCCGCGCAAGCTTAAACGCCGCAAGTCTATCGACATCCGCAAACATCGGGTGGACGCTCTAGCACCCGCGGGACGAGCAATATCACCAACCCCAAGGCTGCGCTTAGACCTGCCAGCAGGATCGCTCCGCGGCGGGAAATAACAGCCATCTCGCCAATGCGCTCCGGCTCGCACCAGCGACGCCTCGCGTCCCCACCTCCTTCGCACGTAAGGTTGCCGGGACGGATCGAAGCCTCCTGAAAACGGCCGCCGGATCGGTTGGTCGAGATCGGGAAGCTTTGGCTCGACGCCGGGGATCTCCGGTTTTTCCGGGGCAAGCTGTGGTGCTTGCGGCAGGCTCGGGGAGCCGGCTTGCGCGGCGAGATGAGCGACGCGCCGCCATAGAGGACGCCGATGGCGATCAGCCAGCTTCCGAGAATCCGGCCCGCCGTCTGGAACCAGGCTTGCCGGAAAGCCCATACGGTCATGCACACCGCCGCCGGGATCCAGAATGCAAATGCGATTCCCGCTGCCGCCGCGGCAGGGTCATGGAAACTCTGATTTGTCAGGCGGAGCGCGATGGCGACCATGGCACCGGCAATGATGGCCGCGACCGGCAGAACCACAGGGCCGATCCGCTTTGGCGCGCCCAGTGCAACGCCGACCGCGATGCTCAATATCGGCCCGGTGAGAAAGAGATGCGTTTTGGCGCCGGGGAGGCCGGCGAGTGCCGAAGTGAATGAATCGACAAAGGAGAATCCCAGCACGATGCCCAATGTGAACGCGGCAAGCCCCGTAAGACATTGCCGGATGTCGCCGAGGGCGAGCAGTACGCCAAGCCCGACAAGGGGCAGGATGCGCTCATAGGCGAAGGCGTTGGTCAGGATCCACCAGGCGAGTGTGCTTCGTTCATGCGGGGGCTCAAGGGCAAGCGCAAGGATTGCGGCCAAACCCAGCACGATCAGCGCCGGCCCGGCCCATCGAGCTAGCCGCATCGGCGTGGGTCCCTGGTCTGATCACGCTCCAAGGAAATAGATCCCTGCCACGGCGACAGCGGCACCGAGCGTGCGGACGAGGCGCCCGTCAAATGGCCTGCTCAGCACTAATCCGACGCCGATGCCGAGAAGATGGATCATTCCCGTTGCCAGGACGAAGCCGATGGCAAAGTCGGCCGGATCGGCCGCGTTGGGCAATTCCGCGCCATGGGCATAGCCGTGGCAGATGGCAAATACCGATATCAGCAGAAGCGCGACCCATTCCGCCGGACGCCACATCAACGCGATGGCTAGGCCAAGCGTCATGATCGACAGGGCGATCCCGGTCTCGATGCCGAAAAGCGGTATGCCGACGATCCCCGCAATGCCGCCGAGCACCATGATCAGCGGAAACGTCACCGGAAGCGTCCAGATCTGCCGGCCTCCCATCTGAGCGCCCCACAGGCCGACCGCGAACATGGCTAGAAAGTGGTCCGGTCCCGTCAGAGGATGCTCGAACCCGCTTCCGAAGCCGCCCGCACCCTCTTGGATGACGTGTGCCTGAGCCTGCCCTGCCACCATCCAAAGGGCAGTGCCCAGGACAATGGCATCCGCGATGGCCGCGGCCCGTCGATAAGCCTGAGTCGTTTGCATTTTCGCCCCTGTCTCGGCAGAAGCTGATCAAGCTATGTTGCCGCGCTCTTTATGAGCCGGATCGTCTGCCGTCGTCAAATGGGGCGCGGGGTTCCCGGCACGCCGGTCGCGCATTCGAGCGCCGCCCGGTCCCATTTGCCGAGCGAGGCCGCCGCTTCGTAGCTGCTGGTCAGGAACTCCATCAGCACGCGATCGGGATCGCCGGCGGTACGCACCGCATCGTAAGGCAGAATAAATTCGTGGAGATCTTCATTGTAATGCGCCTGGTCTGGCCTCACAGGCGCTGAGGCAAAGCCCGGAGGTTCCGGATAGGCGTAAGAGTAGAAGACGGGAAATTCGAGCCCCTCGCCGCCCGGCCAGAATCCGGCGCTGCTCACTTCATGGGAATATGCCTCGCGCGTAACGGCGTCGGGCAGATGCGGCACGCCACCTGGATGCAAAGGCGCGCGCCGGCCGGAAAAGCGCGTCACCGCCAGGTCAAAGCTGCCCCAGAAGAAGTGAACCGGGCTGCATTTCCCGATAAAGGACGAACGGAATTGATAGAGCACCCGCTCGACCCGTGTCAGGATTTGCCATAAGCGCCAGGCATATTCAGGGTCATAAGATGCATGGACCCGGTCCTCGCTGAAACGAACCGGCGCGGCGATTTCATTTGGCATGTCGATGATCGAAACCTCGATGCCGAGGTCGGACAATGCCTGCATCACATCGGCGTAAAAGGAGGCCACCGAACGCGCGAAGAGGCCGATTTCTCGCGATGACCCGTCATCAGCCGATGCCCTAAGAACATGCTTTAAAAAATCGAATTCAAGCTGAAAGGTCCGATGCCGATACGGGATCAGCGATGTCGTCAGGCCCCGTTCCGAAACGTAGAGCGTGACATGCCATGAATGATTGACCCACGGGGTCTGCGCCAGACGGATCTTGCCGACGATTTGGGTCCAAAGATGCAAGGTGGCGTAAGTATCCTTCCAAGCGGTGTATGCGAGCTCGGGCCATGACAGACCGTCGTCATTGATGTTCTGCGGCATTTGAACGCCTTTCCGGTTCCGCTAGAGAACGAATTATGAGCGACGCATCGACCGCGTTGACGGCTCTTGCGATCACTCTTGCGTGAGCCGTGCCCCTCAAATCGCTTGAGCCGCGGCACGCTCTGACATAAAGCCGTGTCGGTGCGTGTGCTAAGGGGGCGGCCGCGATGACGCGAAAGACGCAGAACCGGATCCTGACTGTCGTTGTCGTGGGCCTAACCTTGCTCATCGGGCTTGCCCTTGCCGCGAAGCTGTCGGGTATTCCTTGGGCGCTGAATTTTTATGAGTTCATCCGCGACACTTCGCTGCTGATTGTCACCGTGATCGCTGCCTATATGGCGCATATCTATCAAATGCGGGCCTCGTTCCTGCAGAGTCTGCGTGAACAGTGGCACGACATCGTCAGGACGAAGGCGGAGCTGATCTATTACTGCCATATGGAGAAGCCTGAGCTGGAGGACTATCTGATCGCGGCGCGCGAACTTTCGGAATGTATCGACACCATGCGCATCGTTTATGCAAATGTCGGTGAGACAGATAAGCTGATCGGGCTTTATCCTTACTCGCCGCTTCACCATATGAGGATCGTCCTGGAAAGCCTTGATCCGCGCAAAGGCGCTCCGACAGCGGAGCAGCGATTTGCGGCGCGGGGCGAAATCTGGGATGCGTTCAATGCAATCCGCGAGCACTTCCTGGATGAATTTGATATTGAAGAACCGACGCGGCCGATCGTGATCCATCAAATGAAACGTAAGAGACGAGACGGTGCCTCTCCTGACGCCCTCAAACTCGCCAAGAAGCAGTTGGCCGCCCAACAAAACCAAGATCGATGAAGCTTAGAAATATTGCGATCATTGCCCACGTCGATCACGGCAAGACCACCCTGATCGACGTTTTGCTGCGCCAGTCCGGTTCCTTCCGCGAGAATCAGCGTGTGGCCGAGCGCGCCATGGACTCCAACGAGCTGGAACGCGAACGCGGCATTACCATCCTCGCGAAAGTCACCTCGCTGGTCTGGCGCGACACGCGCATCAACATCGTCGATACGCCCGGTCACGCCGATTTTGGCGGCGAGGTCGAGCGCATTCTGAATATGGTCGACGGCGCCATCGTGCTGGTCGACGCCTCCGAAGGACCGATGCCGCAGACCAAATTCGTGGTGTCGAAGGCCCTCAAGGTGGGCTTGCGCCCGATCGTGGCGATCAACAAGATCGACCGGCCGGATGAGCGGCATGACGCTGTCGTTAACGAGGTCTTCGATCTTTTTGCCGCTCTCGACGCCAATCAGGATCAGCTTGATTTCCCGATCCTTTACGGTTCGGCGAAGGAAGGCTGGATGGCGCTGTCGCCTGACGGACCGAAGGAGAATATGGCGCCGCTGTTCGATCTCGTGCTCAGCCACGTTGCGCCGCCGAAGACAGCGGATGGCGCGTTTCGGATGCTGGCGACGACGCTTGAGGCCGATCCCTATCTCGGCCGCGTTTTGACCGGGCGGATCAGCGCCGGGCGCGTCATGCCTGGCCTGACCGTCAAGGCGCTGTCGCGCGATGGCAAGGTCATCGAGCAAGGCCGCATTTCCAAAGTGCTGGCGTTCCGCGGGCTAGAGCGGGTTCCGGTCGATGAGGCAAGCGCGGGCGAGATCGTTGCGCTCGCCGGACTGAGCCAGGCGACAGTCGCAGACACGATTTGCGCGCCGGAGGTTACCGAGGCGATTCCCGCGCAGCCGATCGATCCGCCGACGCTGTCGATGACCTTCCGAATCAATGACGGACCGTTTGCCGGCCAGGAGGGCGGCAAGGTTCAGAGCCGCGTAATTCGGGACCGGCTGCTGCGCGAGGCGGAGGGCAATGTCGCGCTTCGCATCACCGAAACATCCGACGTGGATGCGCTTGAGGTCGCCGGGCGCGGCGAGCTGCAGCTCGCGATTCTAATCGAGACGATGCGCCGCGAAGGCTTCGAGCTGACGGTTTCGCGCCCGCGCGTCGTGATGCAGTCCGATCCTGTAACCGGCCAGCGGCTTGAGCCGATCGAAGAAGTCATCATCGACGTGGATGAGGCGTATTCCGGCGCCATCGTGCAGAAGCTTGGCGAACGGCGCGGCGAGCTGATCGACATGCGGCCGTCGGGCGGCGGCCGGCAGCGGCTCGTTCTTCACGTGCCGACGCGGGGGCTGATCGGCTATCAGAGCGAGCTCCTGTCAGACACGCGCGGCACCGCGGTGATGAACCGGCTGTTCCACGCCTATGCGCCACATAAGGGCGAGATTCCGGGCCGCCGCACCGGCGTGCTGCTCTCGAACGGTCAAGGCGAGGCCGTCGCCTACGCGCTGTGGAACTTGGAAGATCGCGGCCCGATGATGATCGCCCCGCAGACAAGGGTCTATCAGGGCATGATCGTCGGCGAGCACAGCCGCGCCAACGATCTCGAGGTCAATGTGCTGAAAGGCAAGAAGCTCACCAACGTCCGCGCGGCCGGCCGTGACGACAACGTGCTGCTGACGCCGCCGATGAAGCTGACGCTCGAAAAGGCGCTGGCTTACATCGAGGACGATGAGCTTGTGGAGATCACGCCGGAGTCGATCCGCCTGCGCAAGCGCATCCTCGACCCGAATGAGCGCAAGAAGGCGGAAAGGCTGGCGGTCGGCTGAAGTCGCCATGACCGGGAAATCGTTTAGCTTCCGGGAGGTCGGTCACGACCGATGGGATGACCTTGAGGCGCTGTTCGAGTCGCGCGGAAGCCCGAAAAGCTGCTGGTGCATGGTCTGGAGAGCAACGCCAGCCGAAGCGAAGCACAGCGATGGCCGCAGCCGCAAAGCGGCGCTTCATTCACGTGTGGCGAATGGCGTTCCGGTCGGCATCCTCGGCTATCATGAGGAGACGCCCGTTGCTTGGTGTTCGATCGCTCCTCGGTCGAGCTATCGCCGTCTTGGCGGGCCGGAAGACTTCGCCGACGATCCGAACGCGGTCTGGTCTCTCGTCTGCTTTTTCATCAAGCGCGCGTTTCGGGGACAAAGGCTGAGCGATGAACTCCTGAAGGCCGCTATCGCGTATGCGCGCAGCAAAGGTGCGAGGATCATTGAGGCCTATCCGGTCGATCCGGACTCCCCGAGCTACCGTTTCATGGGCTTTGTCGACCTGTTCCAAAAATTCGGCTTCAAAAAAATCGGGCGCGCGGGCACGCGCCGGCACATCATGCGGCTCGATCTGGCCTGATAATGCCGGATAGACAAGTTGGCATTTGCTGGCGGCGTACTGCGGTCGGTTCAGCCGCGACACCCTCCTCTCTGCATTGAGACGCTTTGACTGTCGGGCGGACGCACCAACGCGTGTTCCACGCGACTCGCATGATACCCGTTCGCCACTGAGCGAGACCGCGAGTAGCAGCTGCATTCCGATTTGAATGGCTGAAATGGGCCGGCGGTGGAACTATCGACTGCGGCGCTGTTGGGGAACGCATGCGTTAAGAGTTGGCAATCCGGTTGCGCGAGCGCCTCCTCGGCCTGAACGAACGCAAGAAGGCGGAGAGGCTCGCATTCGTAAGAGGTCGCGGGGGCCTAGGCGGACTTTTTCAGCAGAAATCGTGTTTTGTCCGTATTTCGTTCTATTTTTGTTTGCAACCGAACCGAAAGCTGTGAATGGTTCCCGTTGAAAGTCGTTACGGACAACGCGCCACGGTCTATCCTCGCGGCCGCAGCTTTGATTCATGGGGGACGTTCGCAATATGGCCTCGGCGCCGATTTCAGCCGCCCAATCGCCGATCCGCTGGCCCGTGGGTGTTCAGCCATCGGATGAATTCATCGCCGTGATCCGGCGCGCCGGCGAGAACCGCCAAAGCCTGTTCGTCACCGGCCGGGCCGGTACGGGGAAATCGACGCTGCTGCGCTGTCTCAGGAGCAATCTGCCGCAAAAGACGGCCGTGCTCGCGCCGACGGGCCTCGCCGCGGTCAATGTTCACGGCCAGACCATCCATTCCTTTTTCGGCTTCCCGCCGCAGCTTATCACCGCCGATATCGTCAAACGGTGCCGGCGTGCGGCGATGTTCCGCAATCTCGATACGCTCATCATCGATGAGGTGTCGATGGTTCGCGCGGACCTGATGCAGGGCATCGATATGGCCTTGCGCATGACGCGAAAGCAGCCCGCCAAGCCGTTCGGCGGACTTCAGATCATTGCGCTCGGCGACCTGCATCAGCTTCCTCCGGTCATCCGCGATCAGGAGACGAAGCGCTATTTCTACGATGCCATGGGCGGCATTTATTTCTTCAACGCGCCGGTTTTCCAGGATGCGCCACTTGGCCTTGTCGAGCTGAGCAAGGTTTACCGCCAGCAGGATGCCAGCTACATCGAAGCGCTGAATGGCGTTCGCAACGGCGATCCCTCGAGCGACCATCTCGATATTTTCAACGACCGCGTTGCCGCGTTCCGCTCGCTGCCGAATTGCGACGACTATATCGTGCTGACCCCGATCAATCAGGCGGCGGACAATACCAACCGGGCTTTCCTCGAACGGCTCAAGGGTCGGGCCGAACAGTTCGACGCGGTCGTGACGGGCAAATTCGAGGCCTCGGCCCACCCGACCGATGCGATGCTGGTGCTGAAGGAAGGCTCGAAGGTTGTGCTTCTGCGCAACGACCCCGATAAGCGCTGGGTCAACGGCACGCAAGCGCGCATTTCGCGGATCGACGGCCGGACGGTCTGGATCGAGGTTGCGGGCGAGGAGCATGAGCTGGAGCCGGTGACCTGGGAAAACATTCGCTACGAATATGATGCCGACACCGACAAGATGGTCGAGACCGTCGCCGGATCGTTTCGCCAATTCCCGATCCGGCTCGCCTGGGCGCTGACGATCCACAAGAGCCAGGGCATGACGCTCGACAAGGTTTATATCGATTTTGGCCGCGGCACCTTCGCGCATGGACAGGCTTATGTCGCGCTCAGCCGGGCGCGCTCGCTGGACGGACTTGCGCTCGCCCGACAGATCCGCCGGTCCGACATCATTTTCGACGAGCAGGCGCTCGGCTATCGGTCGATGTTCGAGCGGCTGGCCGCCTGACCATCGGCCTACGCCTTGATTGGTAATGGCGCGCCCAAGGTCACACACAGATCGCCGAATTGAAGGCCGTCAGCCTGCCCATTGTGCAGATCTGCCACGCAAGGAATTTGAATAGGGGGTCATGTGCTTAGGCCGGTTGCCTGATGGTGCCGGCTGTCATAGTCTGACATCGCTGGGATATTTGTGCCCGGGGGATTGCGCGATCCAAGCGCGTTTCAGAAGAAATAAAAGGCACGATCTTGGAAAAATTAACCGAAAATGTTCACAGGTTTATTGCGCCATATGTTTGGCCTTTCTATAGCGTCTACCGCTATGAAAGGAATATCAAAATCACGAGAGCCGACGCTCGGGGCGCAATATCTGAGCACGACGAGTTTTTTTATAACAGAATTCCAAAAGTAGCGAATTCGACCATAGTCAATACGCTTGCTTGTTGTTCCGCGACACTTAGGGGAATTCATCCAGACGTGGACGGAAAAAATTTCTTTTCGAGACCGGCCTTTGTTGGCGCGAGAATCGCATGCGACATTAGAGACAAATACTTTAAATTTACATTTGTGCGAAACCCGTTTACGCGCGTTCTATCCGCCTATTTGGATAAGATCGTGCGCGTAGGCAGTCGTCGCCACTATCGCCGCTATGGCCAATGGGCAGCAAAAAAAGGGGCTTCAAAGACGCCTTCCTTCGCCGATTTCTGCAGCTATCTCGACGATGGCGGTTTATATGAAGATGCGCATTGGGCGCCTCAGCTTGATTGTCTCCTGATCCCGGTTTCGGAATTCGATTTTGTCGGCCGGTTCGAGCGTCTCGATACCGATCTCCAGACGGTTCTGAAGCGTATTTTTCCGGTTCAGGTCGTGAGCATACGGAGTTCCGGCCCCTCGAAAACTCATGCCAGCGATAAGCTTCATCAACACTATTCAGATCGGGAGGTCGAAATAGTCGGCCGGCTCTATGCCGACGATTTTCGAACGTTCGGCTACAAGAACGACCTCGAGGATTTGAGGATTTCCTCTGGTGTCTGAACCATTTCAGGCGGGGATCGGCCACTCGTAAGATCGACAGCCGACGGTGCGCCTGCGCGCTGCCCCTTCAGTGCGAACCGCGCAATTGCCGCAAGGTTGCTTGCCGGTGAAAAAAGCGACATGACATACCGGAATATCAGGCGAACGCTTTGAGTCTGCCGTGATCGCTGCTATTAGGGCAGCTTTGGCACGGCTATCAGATCTGTAAGGTCATGAAACTTGCAATTGTGGGAGCGGGCGGCCGGATGGGGCGGGCCGTTGTCCGGGTTCTGCACGAAATGCCCGAGTGCTCGATCAGCGGCGGCACGGAGCCCGACGGCTCGGGGCTGGTCGGCGCCGATATTGGCGAACTTGCCGGCGTCGGCAAGCTTGGCATTCCGGTGACGACCGACCCGCTCGAACTATTCATCCGCTCGGAGGGCGTCATCGACTTCACGACGCCGGCCGCGACGGCCGAACATGCCGGCCTCGCCGCTCAGGCGCGCATCGTACATGTGATCGGCACGACCGGTCTCTCGCTGCACGAGGAGGATGCCGTTTTGGCCGCCTCGCGCCACGCCGTCATCGTCAAATCCGGCAATATGAGCCTCGGCGTCAATCTGCTCGCGGCGCTTGCGAAAAAGGCGGCTGAGGCTCTCGGCCCCGACTACGATGTCGAGATCGTCGAGATGCACCATCGCCTGAAGGTCGATGCGCCTTCCGGGACCGCGCTGATGCTCGGCAAGGCCACCGCCGAAGGCCGCCGGATCGGACTTGAGGACCATTCCGTCCGTGTTCGCGACGGCCAGGTGGGCGTGCGCAAGCGTGGCGATATCGGGTTTGCCACGCTCAGGGGTGGCGACGTCATCGGCGATCACTCGGTCATCTTCGCAGGTCCCGGCGAGCGGCTCGAACTCATTCACCGCGCCGGCGACCGGCAGCTTTTCGCGCGCGGCGCGGTCAAGGCCGCGCTTTGGGGCAAAGGCAAGCCGCCCGGCCTCTATTCGATGCAGGACGTGCTCGGGCTCTGAACTGGCAGAAAGACGGACATGGACAATCTTCTGGTGTTGGTTCGCCATGGCGAGAGCGAGTGGAACAAGCTCAATCTTTTTACGGGCTGGCGCGATGTCGACCTGTCGGAGACCGGGGTGGAAGAAGCCCGGCGCGCGGGCCGGCTGATTAGGGAGGCCGGCATCCGCTTCGATATCGCCTTCACCAGTGCTCTGAAACGCGCGCAGCGGACGCTCGATATCATTCTGGAAGAACTCGGCCAGACAGGGCTCGAAACCGTCAAGGACGAGGCGCTCAATGAGCGTGACTACGGCGATCTTTCCGGTCTCAACAAGGACGATGCGCGCAAGCGCTGGGGAGAGGAGCAAGTCCACATCTGGCGCCGATCCTATGATGTGCCGCCACCCGGCGGCGAGAGCCTCAAGGATACCGCCGACCGGGTTTTGCCCTTTTATGAATCGCGCATCTGGCCGGAACTCAAGGCTGGCAAGACCGTCATCGTTTCCGCCCATGGCAATTCGCTGCGCGCGCTGGTGATGAAGCTGGACCAGCTCAGCCGCGAAGAGGTGCTGCAGCTCAATCTGGCGACCGGCGCTGCCGTTGGTCTACCGGCTCAACCCGGACGGCTCGAAGGCCGAGAAACGCGAACTCATGACGTAATCTTCATCGCATTCCGGGCGGCTTGCGTAAAGCCTCGGCAGCCGATAAAGCAGCGGCGCATTCCTTGCGAAGGGAGAGTGTCATGAGTTTACCGGATGCGCTCGAAAAGGCTGTCGAGGAGGGGGGCAACAGGTTTACGGCGATCTATATCGCGGTTTTGGCGGTCTTGCTCGCAATCTGCTCGGTCGGCGGTGACAACGCCAGCAAAGACGCCATGAGCGCGAATATCGGCGCGGCCGACACCTACGCGTTCTTCCAGGCGAAGAATATCCGGCAGACCGATTACGAGCTGGCGGCCGATGGTTTGGAGTTGCGGCTCCTGGAGCCGGGCCTTTCGGAGGAAGCAAAAAAGCATGCCCAGGCTAAGCTCGCGGCCTACCGTGCAAAGGTTGCGCAATACGAAAGCGATCCCAAAACCGGCGAGGGCAAAAAGGAGCTGCTCGCCAAGGCGGCCGCACTTGTGGCTCAGCGCGATCTGGCGCTCCAGCGCGACCCCTATTTCGACATGGGCCAGGGCCTATTGCAGATTGCAATCGTGCTGGCGTCCGCCTCGCTGATCGTCGGCGGTACGTCTTTATTGTGGATCAGCCGGGGGCTTGGGGTGCTCGGCGCGCTGTCGATGCTCAATGCGTTCACGCTGATTGTAACGGTGCCGTTCATGAGCTGACGGCGCGCTCAAATGCGGGAGCCGCGGAGGTCGTAAAGGGCCGCGCCAAGAGCATCGGCGAAACCGCGCTTTTCGTCGTCGCTCAAGAATCGGCCGAGCGCCAAGGCGCGGCCATGCGAGCGAAGGCTGAGGCGGTTTGCGGTCGTTTCGCTTTCTTCAAGCTGAAGCTGTACCCAATAGGGGTTGAAGGTCCAGCTCTCGGTCTGCCCCGAGGGGTGAACGCGTGTGACCTTCAACTCGCGTTCCGTCAATTCGACCGTTTCATAGAGCAGGGCCGCGCGATAGTTCATGCGGAAGGCGCCGTAGATGAGCAGGACGTCGAGCGCGAAAAAGCCCATGACCGGCCAAGCACCACGCAGATAGAAGGCAAGGCCGGTCAGGAAACTCAAGCCGCTGATCACACTCATCAGAATGACAAAGCCCTTGCGCCCGAGCGATCGATGGGGCAGCAAGACAGCGCTGAAATGTGTGGAGGCCACTAAAGACACTTCACTGTCACTCATAGCGGGCAAACATAGCGGACGCGCGCACAATCGGGAAATATTTAGTTCGTGGTAGACATAAGAACGAAAGGCTCAAACTCGAAGGGCTCGGGCGCAAAAAACGGGGCGCGGAAAAAGCGCCTCGGTCCGGTCGAGGTTCGAGAAATTTTTGCCCGTTTTCAAGCGGCAAATCCTGAGCCCAAAAGCGAATTGGAATTTGTGAACCCCTTCACGCTACTGGTCGCAGTGGTGCTGTCGGCGCAGGCGACGGACGCGGGTGTCAACAAGGCGACGCGCGCACTGTTTGCGGCTGCTGACACGCCGGAGAAGATGCTTGCGCTCGGGGAAGAACGCGTCCGCGAGGCAATCAAAACCATCGGCCTTTTCCGCAACAAGGCGAAAAATGTCGTAGCCCTTTCGCGCAAGCTGGTCGAGGATTTTGGCGGCCGGGTCCCTCAGACCCGGGAGGCGCTAAAGTCGCTGCCCGGTGTCGGCCGCAAGACGGCGAACGTGGTGCTGAATGTTGCATTCGATCAGCCGACGATCGCCGTCGATACGCATCTCTTCCGCGTCGCCAACCGCATCGGCCTATCCGACGGCAAGACGCCTCTCGCCGTCGAGCTCGACCTCGAACGCGTGGTCCCCAAGAAATTTCTTCATCACGCCCATCATTGGCTGATCCTCCACGGGCGCTATGTCTGCAAGGCGCGCAAGCCGGAGTGCCCGCGCTGTTTGATTGCCGATTTGTGCCTCTATCCCGCCAAGACCACCGCCGAAGACTTCAAATCCGCGAGGACAGCTTAATGGTGCAGCCGCTTTATGACGTCGTCGGGCTCGGAAGCGCGATCGTTGACATCATCGCGCGCTGTGAAGACGGCTTCCTCGTCGAACAGGGCCTTGAGAAGGGCATCATGCGGCTGATCAACCCCGAAGAAGCGGCGCGGCTTTATGCCGTAATGGGGCCGGCGGTGGAGGTGAGCGGCGGCACCGTTCCGAATAGCTGCGTCGGCCTTGCCTCCTTCGGCGGCAAGGCGGCGTTCATGGGCAAGGTCGGCAAAGATCAGTTCGGCGAGATTTTCGCCCACGATCTGCGCGCGATCGGCGTGACTTTTGAGGCGACCCCCTCCGAGGGCAGCCCGCCGACCGGCCGCTGTCTGATTCTCGTCACCCCCGATGGCGAGCGTACGATGAACACCTCGCTCGGCGCGAATACCGAGCTGAGCACGGCGGAACTCGATCCGGAGCTGATTCGCAGTTCTAAGGTCTTGTATCTGGAGGGCTATTCTTTCGACGGCCCGAAGGCAAAGGAGGCCTTTTATGAAGGCGCGAAAATCGCGCGCGGCGCCGGAACCGCGGTGGCCCTGACGCTTTCTGACCCATTTTGCGTCGAGCGCCACCGCAACTCGTTCCTGAATTTCATCAGAAGCGGTGTCGATCTCCTGTTCGCGAATCAGCGCGAGCTGCTGTCACTCTATCAGACCGGCGATCTCATGGACGCTTGCGAAAGGCTGCGCCGGGACTGCGCGCTCGCGGCCGTAACGCGAAGCGAAAAGGGCTCGCTGATCCTTACGCCGGAGGAGACCGTTGAGGTCACAGCCGAGCCCGTCGCGCGCGTGGTCGACACGACCGGCGCCGGCGACCTCTACGCATCAGGCTTCCTGTTCGGCTTTGCCCGCCGCTTCGATCTGGCCAAATGCGGGCGTCTTGCCAGCATTGCGGCCGCCGAGATCATCTCCCATATCGGGCCGCGCCCGCAAACCTCGCTGGCCGCGCTAGCCAGGGCGCAGAACCTTATTTGATGCGGCTCGCGCATCTCCAGCTGGCAGGTGCGATGGCCCTGGTCGGTGCCAATATTGCAGTCGCCAAGGCGGCGGTGCCGTTTATCCCCGTCTTCATCTTCTCACTGGTCCGCTATGGCGTCTCCATCGTTGCGCTTGCGCCTTTCCTTTTCGGAGAGCCTGGCGCGCGGCTTCGCGATCTGAGCCGAACTGATTGGCTCTACCTCTTCCTCCAGGCGCTGTGCGGCGGCCTGCTCTACATGGTGTTGATGCTTTACGGGCTCCGCTACACCAGCGCCATGAGCGCCGGGATCATCACCAGCACCGTGCCGATCTGCGTCGCCTTGCTTGCGGTCCTGCTGCTCGGCGAAAGGCTCAGCGGCCGCACGGCGACGGCGCTGGCTTTCGCGGTTCTCGGCATCCTCGCGGTGAATACCGCCGCCCCGCGCGCCGATATCGCACCCCGGCCGCTGCTCGGCAATTTTTTGATGGCTGGTGCGGTGATTGCCGAAAGCCTGTTCGTCATCTTTGCCAAGCGGACAGCAATGGTTCTTGCGCCCTATCGCATGGCTTTTGTCATCAATCTGATCGGACTTGTGCTCGTCGCCCCTTTCGCCGCGATCGACCTTGCGAGCTTTTCGCTTGGCACGGTTCCTTGGGCAATCTGGCTTTTGCCGATTTTCTATGCGCTCACATCGAGCGTGCTCGCTCTGATCCTCTGGTATCGCGGGCTTGCCGTTGTCCCGGCTTCTGAGGCAGCGATCTTCACCAGCACCTTCCCGATTTCGGCGCTGGCGGTGTCGATCGCATTTCTCGGCGAACAGCCGCAATGGGCCCACGGGTTCGGACTTGCCTGCGTGCTGGCGGCGATCCTGCTTGCGACGCGCCGCGCATCCTGATGCTGCTGATCGGGTTCTTGATCCGAGGCCTGTCCGGATGCCAGATTTCGCGGCTCGGGTCCTAAAGCGAGGTTCGCTCGGATTAGAATCGCGCCGTCGCTTTGCTGATCCCTCTTGCCGCTCGATATTTTCCGGCCGTTGAAGTCCCCACTGGCGGTCGCCATGGCGTCGGCCGACAGCGATCCGGCTTCGATCCGGAGCTGCCGCTTCGCGACGATCTCACGGAGGCCACCGTTGCTATTCTTCGTGTATTCGCGAGGATCGTCTCAGCATGACGATGTCGTTCATGCGGGTGCCTCTGGTATCTCTGCCGGAATATTGAACCAGAATTCATATTCATTGAGAGTGGAAAGATCCCTTGGGTTCGGCTGATCACGGCGAAGCGAGAAATAATTGGAACATTATATCTGCTTACGCGTTGTATGTTCGACAATGTACAAGGAGAAAATCATGTCTAACCTGCTGAAATACGGGGTCTCTGTCCTCGCACTGGCGGTTGGGATTGGTGCGGCTGATGCCCAGAATATGGACAAGCAGCAAGGCCAGTCCCCTGGCTCGGCTCAGACACAGCGCGATGACGCAGGCTCCGGCGATCACGGTCCGAACGTCGAGCAGAAGAAGCGCGGCAGCTCGGACGGGCAGAAGCAGGGGCAAAGCCAGGGCGAGCATAAAGAGCGGATGAGCCAGTCCGATAAATCGCGCGACAAGCAGGACGGCCGTGACGATCATCGGTCGAAGGGTGCTGAACGTTCCGACGGTAAAGACCAACGCACTGAAGGTCGTTCGGAAGGTCCGAAACAGGCCGAACAAGGTCAGGGCGACAAGCGCGATGGAACACGGGTCGAGGGCCGCAAGAAGACCCATGTTCGTGTGAACATCACACCGCAAAAGAAGACGGTCATCCGCGAACGCGTCTTCAGCCATGCGCCGAGACGGTACGGGCGAAACGACGTGCACTTCAGCCTTTCGATCGGCACCGCAATCCCGAGCAACTTCGCCATTTACCCTGTGTCCCCGGAATTCGCGGAAATCGTCCCGGAGTATCAGGGGTATGATTACATCGTCGTGGGCGATGTGATTCTCGTGATCGATCCCGAAACCAGGGAAATCGTCGACGTAATCGACGTTTAAGGCGCACGCGCCGCTTCCCCTCGACGAAAACTGCCGACAAAATAGGCGCGTACTCAAAGCGCCACATGGCAGGACGATGGCTGCGCTGGTCCGCGCAGCCATCGCCATTTGATGGGCATTTTGGCGTCACTTGCGCGGTGAGGCTTGGCGGTTTGAGATTTGGCCGCTGGTCAAGGTTAAATCATAGGGTTGGGAACATAGGGACATTGTTCTTGCGTCACCGATGTTGGCCGCGGGCCATGCGATCATTGGCCGTTGAGCGCGTTCGTCGATGGTCCAGCGCTGCAGCAGGGCTGTGTACGCAGTTTGGCGTAGGCTTTCATCAGCCGCTGCGTCAGCTCTCCGCCGTTGTCGACGTAGGCAGTGGTGACGTCCGTGCTGCACGCCCGCCATTCGGCGACCTCGCCCGGCGTCAGGTCGTAGATCTTCATGCCCTTGCTGCGTGCGAAGTCATATGCCGCGGCTTCGAGCAGGGATGCTCTCGCGCGAGCCTCGTGTTCCACCTTTCTCGCTGCCTTCATAATGATGCGCTTCAGCTCGTCGCTGAGCGATTGCCAGACCTTCTCGTTGATGACGACGAGAAACTCGATCGTGGCATGGTCTGTCCGTGTTATTGCCCTGGTCACCTGCCAGAGATCGCGTGTTTGCACGGCAGCAACGCTGGTCATCGTCATATCAAGCGTACCATTCTCTAGCGCTCGATGAACATCTGAGATGGACATATTGAGAGGCACACCTCCACAATCCTTCACGAATTTTGCCATCGTCTCGCTGAAGGCACGTATTTTCATGCCCTTGATCTGGTCAGGGAGCCGGATATCTCCGCTTTTCGTGAGAAAAACCTGTCGGCCGATCGTCTCCCACCACAGTACGTGCAGACCGAGCGCCTGAACAACGGCGTTATCGATCAGTTGCCTGATTTCGCTGTCGGGGCTTGTCGCGGCGCGCACCAAAGCATCAAAGTTAAAGACAAAGGGCTGCTCCATAATGCTCGCTGCCGGCACGATTTTGGTAATCTGATTTATGCCGGCGACGCCCATCTCGATCGCCCCCGACTTGACGGCGTCAACAACTTGATTGTCGATATAGAGCTTGCCCTTATCGAAGATCTCGATGCTCACGGCATTCGCCGTCTCCCGCTCGACGTCGTTTTTGAATTGGACTACAGGCGCGCCGAGAAATGGCTCATTCGCGGCGACTTGGATGGTGAGCCTGAGCTTGGTTGGCACCGTCTCGGCACGGATGGGCCCAATCAAGGCAAGCGTGAGCAGTAAGCCGCACCCTAAGACCCTCAACATGCGCCCTCCACCTCCGCCCCATAATTGGAGAAAATAATCAATGCAATATATGTGGCGGAAACTTGGCAACCGGGGATGGTGGCGTCTCATTATGACCACGCCGTGGTCAATGCTTCGCTCCACAATTCGGCAGGCGATGCAAGGATGCTATATTTGTGGGCAATAAATCGATCGGCGGCCGGTGCTGACTACATTCGTGAAGCGCGATCCCGGAACATGCCTGGCCCCTAAAAAGATGGCCGCCTAAAGCTTCCTCAGCCAAACCGTCTCCGTCGAATGATCCGGCCCCTTGTTCAGGATCAGCGCCGCCCGTTGCCGGGTCGGGAGGATGTTCTCCTCAAGGTTCTTCAGATTGATCTGCCGCCAGATGTCAAGGGCGGTGGCGCGGGCGTCCCTGCCGCTCAGGCTGGCGAAGCGGTGGAAATAAGCGGCGGGATGCTGAAAGGCGGTGCCGCGCAGCCGCTCAAAGCGCGTCACATACCACTCCTCGATCACCTTCGGCTCGGCATGGATATAGATCGAGAAATCGAAGAAATCCGACACGAACGGGATCGCCTCGCCCTGTTTGGGCAGCGTTGCCGGCTGCAGCACATTGAGGCCCTCGACGATAAGCACGTCCGGCCGGTCAACGACAATGGCTTCGCCGGGGCGGATATCATAGTCGAAATGCGAATAGACCGGCGCCTTCACATGGGGCCGTCCGGCCTTCACATCGGCCATGAATTGCAGGAGCCCCTGTTGGTCAAAACTCTCCGGGAAGCCCTTGCGGTTCATCAGGCCGCGCTCTTCGAGCACCTCGTTGGGGAGCAGAAAGCCGTCCGTCGGCACCAGATCGACGCGCGGATGATGCTTCCAGCGCGCGAGCAGGGCACGCAGCGCGCGGGCGGTCGTGCTCTTGCCGACAGCGACGCTGCCGGCGATGCCGATGATGAAGGGCATCTTGCCGTCGCGCTTGCCGAGGAAAGCGTTGGTTTGCGAATGCAGCGCTTGCGCCGCGGCGACATAGAGATTCAGAAGCCGCGACAGCGGCAGATAGATCTCCTTCACCTCGTCTGGCGAGATCCGGTCGATGATGCCCGAAAGCTGTTCGACCTCCTCGTCGGAGAGCGTCATCGGCGTGTCCGCGCGCAGCTTTGCCCATTCCTCGCGGGTGAAGATGCGATAGGGGGAGAATTCGAGCCGTAGGCGTTGCGGTAATTTATCGAGCATCGATCATCCCTTGGTCTGGGCTCGAGATGCCTTTTCCTGGAGGCCCGACTGGCCCATCCGCGCTTCGAGGCGCTTCAGCACATCGGCAAGCGGAACCTGCCGCGCTTCAAGCAGCACAAGCAGATGATATATGAGGTCGGCCGCCTCGCCTGTCAGCGCCCCGTCATCACCGCCGAGCGCGGCAATGATGGTCTCGACGGCTTCCTCTCCGAACTTGCGTGCGCATTTCGGCACGCCGCCATCAAGAAGCTGGCGGGTGTAGGATGTGTCATTGCTGGCGTGCCGGCGGGCGGCGATCGTTGCCGCGAGTGATAAGAGAATGTCATCGGCCATGAGGGGCCTGCTCATATTCAGCGCTTTGGCGCCATGCTTAGCTGAACTTCCGCGGGAAATCACCCAGACAATGGTTTGTTCCCCGTTGATTTGCTTGAGAAATGGCTCAACCGCGCGCGCCGAAGATCGCCGAGCCGATGCGCACATGGGTGGCGCCGCGCTGGATTGCCGCCTCGAAGTCGGCGCTCATGCCCATGCTGAGTGAGGGCAGGCCGAGCTCGCTTGCCAGCCTGGCCAGAAGCTCGAAATGGGGCTCGGGCGCGTCATCGAAAGGCGGGATGCACATGAGCCCCTCAATCGCGAGGTTGAATTCATCTCGACATTGTCGGTAGAAAACTCGCCAATTCACCAGCTGTCACGCCCGATTTTTGCGGCTCGTTCCCGGTATTCACCTCGATGAACAGCTTGAGTTCACGGTTTTAAATCGCCATTTCTTCAGCGATGAGCCGGGCGATTTTCGGCCGGTCGACGGTATGGATAGCGTCGAAAAGCGCAACCGCATCCTTGGCCTTGTTGGATTGCAGCGGTCCGATCAGATGCAGCTCGATGCCGGGATGAACGTCACGCAAGGCGGGCCATTTCGCCTTCGCCTCCTGGATGCGGTTCTCGCCGAAGCGAAGCTGGCCGGCCTCGATGACCGGGACAATGCTCTCCGCGCTGAATGTCTTCGACACCGCGATGAGCTCGACATCCTCCGGATTACGCCCCGCCTGCCGTGCGGCAGCGGCGATGCGCTGTTGGATTTGCCCCAGTCTTGCGGCAGCGATGTTGGCGCCATTCATCGTCGTCTCGCAAAATAGCCAAAGATATTTGTGCCCCAGCTCGAAGGGCGACTTGACCGCACCCATGTTTTTCGGCTGGATACGGCACCTCACATCGCAGAGCTACGCCACGATCAGATAAGACACCGCAATGGCTTCCGAAAGATATAACGCACCGGATCGCGAAAAGCATTGGCGCAAGGTTTGGGACGATGCCCAAGTCTATCGCGCCGAGGAGAACAAATCGCGACCTAAATACTATGTTCTGGAAATGTTCCCCTACCCGTCAGGGCGCATCCATATGGGCCATGTCCGCAATTACTCTATGGGCGACGTGGTGGCGCGCTATAAGCGCGCCAAGGGCTATAACGTGCTTCACCCGATGGGCTGGGACGCATTCGGTCTGCCGGCTGAAAATGCCGCCATTGGCAAAAGGGCACCCATCCGAAAGCAATGGACCTACGGAACATTGCCGCAATGCGTGGCCAGTTCAAGGCGATGGGGCTGTCGCTACGACTGGAGCCGTGAGCTGGCGACCTGCGATCCGAATATTACGAGCAGCAGCAGCGCCTGTTCATCGACTTCTTCAACAACGGACTGGTCTATCGCAAGAAGAGCAAGGTCAATTGGGACCCGGTCGAGCACACCGTGCTGGCGAACGAGCAGGTGATCGACGGCCGCGGCTGGCGGTCTGGCGCGCTGGTTGAGCAGCGCGAGCTGAGCGCAATGGTTCTTGAAGATCACCCATTATGCGGATGATCTGCTGATGGCGCTGGACCGGCTGGACCGCTGGCCGGACAAGGTGCGGCTGATGCAGCGCAATTGGATCGGGCGGTCCGAAGGTCTGCTGATGCGCTTTGCGCTGGAGGGCGAGGCGCTGCCAAGGGGCATGAGACGCTGGAGGTATTCACAACTCGGCCGGACACGATTTTCGGCATGTCGTTCTGCGCGGTCTCGCCGGACCATCCGCTGGCCAAGGCGCTGGCGAAAAGGGACAAGAGCCGTAAAGGCGTTCATCGACGAGTGCCACCGCATGGGCACCGCGACCGAGGAGATCGAACGGGCCGAGAAGAAGGGCTATGACACCGGCCTGAAGGCGGTGCATCCCTTCCGCAAGAGCGCGAAGGTGCCGGTCTATATCGCCAATTTCATCCTGATGGAGTACGGCACCGGCGCGATCTTCGGCTGCCCGGCGCATGACCAGCGCGACCTGGATTTCGCGCGCAAATACAAGCTGAAGGTCAAGCCCGTCGTCATGCCGGAAGGTGAGGACCCGAAGACTTTCAAGGTCGGCAATGACGCCTATACCGGCCCCGGCAAGATCGCCAATTCCAGCTTCCTCGACGGCATGACCGTCGAGGAGGCCGAAAATGAGGTCGCAAAGCGGCTGGAGAAACGCGGCGAGGGCGAGCGCAAGATCAATTACCGCCTGCGCGACTGGGGCATTTCGCGCCAGCGCTATTGGGGCTGCCCGATCCCGATCATGCATTGCAAGGCATGCGGCGCGGTTCCGCCGGACAAGCTGCCGGTGCTGCTGCCGGATGATGTGACCTTCGACAAGCCCGGCAATCCGCTGGAGCGGCACCCGACCTGGAAGCACGTCGACTTGCCCGCAATGCGGCGGCGAGGCGACGCGCGAAACCGACACGATGGACACATTCGTCGAACTCGTCCTGGTATTTCGCCCGCTTCTGCTCGCCGCATGCCCAGACGCCAGTGAACCGCGAGGCAGTCGAATATTGGCTGCCGGTCGACCAATATATCGGCGGCATCGAGCACGCGATCCTGCATCTGCTCTATTCGCGCTTCTTCATGCGCGCCATGACCGACACCGGCCATCTCGACATCTGACGAGCCATTTGCCGGCTTGTTCACGCAGGGCATGGTGATCCACGAGACCTATCGCGATCAAGGCCGGCAAATGGCTGAGCCCGGACGAGGTGCGATTTCGTCGATAATGGCGGCGGCGAGCGGCGGGCCGTCGTGGCCGCCGAACTGGCGAGCCGATCGAAATCGGCCCGGCGGAGAAGATGTCGAAATCGAAGACGAACACCGTCGATCCGGATGGACTTTATAGCTCCATTACGGTGCCGACACGGCGCGCTGGTTCATGCTGTCAAACTCGCCGCCCGAACGCGACGTGCTTTGGACAGATGAAGGCGTGCAGGGCGCTTGGCGGCTCGTCCAGCGGCTGTGGCGTCTCGTGGACGAGGCCGTAGCCCATGGCGCGGCGAAAGGCGCAAAGCGGCCGACGGCGTTCAGTCCCGAGGCCGATGAGCTGCGCCGGGCCGCGCATCGCGCCTTGGAAACGGTCGAGCCGCAATATCGAGGGGCTGCGTTTCAACACCGCCATTGCGGCAATCTACGATCTCGCCAATAAATTCGGCGTCGGCGCTCCAAGGCCAAAAATCCGCCAAAGACTCAGGTCTTGATTGGGCGATTCGCGAGGCAGCGGAGCTGATGACGCAAATGTTCGCGCCATTCATGCCGCATCTTGCGGAAGAGTGCTGGGCGCGGCTCGGCTACAACAGTCTGGTCGCAAAACAGCCATGGCCGGAGGCCGAAAGGGCGCTGCTCGTTGACGATAAGATTACCATTGCCGTACAGGTGAATGGTAAACGTCGGGACGAGTTGTTGATTTCGCGCGACGCCTCTAAGGCTGACGTCGAAGCTGCGGCGTTGAGCTTGGACGGCGTCAAGCGCGCGATCGAAGGGCGTGCGATCAAAAAGGTGATCGTGGTGCCGCAGCGGATCGTCAACGTGGTTGCGCTTGAGGGGAAGAGCGTGGGGGCACTGTCGAAGACAATCAAGCTCACCGGCGCGGCCGTGATATTCGCGGCGCTTGCTTCTCTTGGCGGCTGCGGCTGGCAGCCGCTTTACGGCCCGACGGCGAGCGGCGCCAAGCTCGGCGACGTCATGCGCACGGTCAACATTTCGACGGTGCCGGGGCGCGTCGGTCAGCGTGTGCGCAATGAGCTGATTTTCGATCAAACTGGCGGCGGCGAACGGGCCGATGAATTCAAATACCGGCTGGACATCGCTCTGCGCGAGTCCGTGCTCAATACGCTCGTCGACATTACAGGCGATCCGAATTCGCAGGTCTATCAGCTTTACACCCAATTCAAGCTGATTCGCCTCGCGGATAATCAGGTCGTGATGGAAGGCCGCAGCAACGCCCGGGCAGCTTACAATAAGGTCGACTCGGTGTTCGCCGATATCCGGGCGAAGCGGGATGCCGAAGACCGCGCCGCGCGCACGATCTCGGACGAGATCCGGACGCGCCTTGCGACCTATTTTTCATCGAACGCCTGACGGACCGAATTTTCGGCGCGCGGCCCCTGGGCATGAGAATCGCCGATTGGCCTTGAACGGTTGCGCCCGCCGCGCATACTCCCATCATGGTTGCAATCAAATCGACGGAGCTGCCGAGCGCCCTGAAATCCAAGGGCCAAACGCTTGACGCCTTTCTCGTCCATGGCGCCGATGCCGGCCAGGTCGCCGACATGGCATCATCGATCGCACGCAGCTTGAGCGCGATCGCGGCTCCGCCTGGCGAGATCCTCCGCCTCAGCGAGCAGGATCTGGCGCAGACACCCGGCCGGCTCGCCAGCGAGGTGCGCAGCCTGCCGATGTTCGGCGGCCGCCCGGTGATCCTCGTCAAGCAGGGGCTGCAACTCACACCTGCATTGTTCGAAGATCTGTTCGATGGCCCGTCGCTTGCTGCCTATCTCGTTGTCGAAGCCGGAAATCTGAAGAAAGATGCCAAGATCCGGCAGATCTTCGAGAAGGCCAAGAATGCGGCTGCCATCGTCTGCTACGCCCCCGACAGTCGAAGCTTGCAGCACCTCATTCGCGAGGAGCTGCAGGTGGCAGGTCTGAGGATCGACGCCGAAGCGCTGCAGCACCTGACACAGCATCTCGGCGCCGATTGGGCGGTTTCGCGCTCGGAAATCGCCAAGCTCATGCTTTATGCGGCCGGCGAGGGGAGAATTACCGTCGAGCATATCGAAGCCGTGGTCGGCGACACCTCGGCGCACGCCTTCGACGCGGCGATCACCGCGGCCATGACCGGCAATGTCGGTGCGGCGCTCGAGCCATGTCGATGGGCTTGCCGCCGCCGGAACGCCGGGCGTCGTCTTCCTCAATCTGCTATCGGGGCATTTGCAGAAGCTTCACGCGATCCTGGGGGCGATGGATCGCGGCGAAAGCTTCGATGTGGCGTCGGGCCGATTGCGTCCACCATTGCATTTCCGGCAAAAGGACACGATAAAAGCTCAGATATCCAAATGGCGGCTCAATGACGTCGTCGCCGCCATCGCCGCCTTGCATGAAACAGTACGGCAAACCCGGCTCAAGCCGCATCTTGAGCACGAGCTGGTCTCGGATGTCGTAATCAGGCTGGCGGCGCGACAACCGCGGCCTCGAACCCGACCAACCCAGTAGCGCGTAAGCGAAGGCGGTCCGATCCGCGGCCTTCAGGCCACCAGCTTCTTCCGCACCGTCTCGAACTGCTCAAGGGTCCGATAGCGGATGATGATCTCGCCGGCCTCGCCCTTGCCCGGCGCGACCTCGACCGTGAGACCGAGCGCGTCGGCAATCTCACGTTCGGCAGCCCGCGTGTCAGCGTCCTTCTGTAGGCCGGGCGTCACCGGCCGCGGCGCACCATCCTTGCCGCTCTTGCCGTCCCTCTTGTCTTGAACAAGCGCCTCGACGTCGCGAACGTTCAATCCCTTGCTGACAATATCGCTGGCGATTTTCTCGGCATCCTCGCGGCCCACCAAGGCGCGCGCATGCCCTGCGCTCAGCGTGCCATTGCGGACCATGGCCTGAACGCTGTCCGGCAGCTTCAGGAGGCGCAGCGTGTTGGCCAGATGGCTGCGGCTTTTGCCGATGATCTGGCCCAGCTCCTCCTGCGTATAGCCGAAACGGTCGATCAGCTCCCGATAGCCGCTCGCCTCCTCGATGGCGTTGAGATCGGCGCGCTGGACGTTCTCGATGATCGCCAGCTCAAGCGCTTCCTGATCGGTCAGCGCACGGACGATCGCCGGGACAAGATGCAGCGAGGCCTTCTGCGCCGCCCGCCAGCGCCGCTCGCCGGCGACGATCTCGTAGCGGTGGCCGGCGGCGCCGATCGGCCGCAGGATGATCGGCTGCACCAGACCTTTCTCGCGAATGGAACTCGCCAGCTCGTCGAGCTCAGCGTTGTCGAAGCTCTTGCGCGGATTGAACGGGCTCGGCGTGATCCGGTCGATCGGGATCATCCGCTGCTCGCCATGGCTCGGCAAGGGCTTGACTGTCGTCGCGCCGCTCGGGCTGCCGGTCTGCGCATTGGTTTCGCCGATGAGCGAGGCGAGGCCCCGGCCGAGGCGGCTCTTATGCGCGGGTTGTGGAGCACTCATTTGCTTGGTTCCTCGTTGCCCGTCGATGCGAATCATGCCGCCGTGGCGCGGCTTTCCCGGTCGATGATTTCGGCCGCAAGGTCGACATAGGCTTTGCTGCCCGGGCTCTTGTAATCGTAGAGAAGGATCGGCTTGCCGTGAGACGGCGCTTCGGCGACGCGCACATTGCGCGGGATGACGGTCGCGTAGACTTTTTCGCCAAAGAAGCTGCGAACCTCCGTCGAGACTTCGTCGGCAAGCTTGGTCCGGCTATCGTGCATGGTGAGCACGACACCATGGATTTCCAGCGACGGATTGAGGCTTGCGCGGACGAAGTCGATGGTCTCCTTGAGCTGGGTGATGCCTTCCAGCGCGAAAAACTCGCATTGAACCGGCACGAGCACGGCGTCGGCCGCGGCCATGGCATTCAGCGTCAGGATGTTCAGCGAGGGCGGACAGTCGATCAGCACATAATGAATGCGCTCCTTCTCAGCGCGCTCATGTTCGGAAGCGCGCAGGGAAACGATGGCATCGCGCAGGAAATAGGCACGGTTTGGCGCCGATGAAATTTCAGGCTCCAGGCCGGCGAGATCGCGAGTCGAGGGCGCGACGAACAGGCCCGGAACCATGAGCGTCTCGACCATCGCCTGCTCGAGCGCGGCGGCGCCGGCGAGCACATCATAAGTCGAGACATGGCGCTGATCTTCGCTGATGCCGAGCCCGGTGCTGGCATTGCCTTGAGGGTCGAGATCGACGACGAGCGTCTTCTCGCCGGCCGCCGCCAGGGCGGTGCCGAGATTGATCGCTGTCGTGGTCTTGCCCACGCCGCCCTTCTGATTAGCCACTGCGAGAACACGCAATTCGGACCGTCCGTATGATTGTCGTTTCACCGCGAATAATCCCCCTGTGAGATCAAATTTCTGACCTCGACGATCCAGCCATCTGCGCTTGAGCGGCTCGGTATCGACCTGCCGTCAAATTTCCAGTGCCTTTCAGCCTCTTTGATCTCCGTCTCAGCCTCGCGGCCCTTGAGAAACAGACCGACTGTGTGTTCCCCGAAAAAGCCACATGCCAAGCCAAGCAGACGACCAAGCGACGCAAGCGCCCTGCTGGTCACCACATCGGCCGGGCCAAGCCGCCCCCCTCGGGCGATATCTTCGATCCGCCCTTCGTGAACCTTGACGGAAACCCCCGTCGCCCGGGCGACGTCCGACAAGAACGCACATTTGCGGCCATTCGACTCGATGAGGTTAACGATGCGATTCTCATGATTCGCAAGAAGAATGGCAATCACAAGTCCGGGGAATCCCCCGCCACTGCCAAGATCGACCCAGCATCTCGCATCCGGCGCGAAACGCAAAAGCTGGGCGCTGTCGGCGAAGTGGCGGTGCCAGATATCACTAAGCGTCGACGGCGAAACAAGATTGACGGCACTCTGCCAGCGCGCCAGCAGCTCAGCATAACGCTGAAGCTTATCCACAGTTTCACGTGGAACGCCGAATGCGGCGGCGAAGTCGTCTGGCGCCTCGGATACGGGGAAGCGATGTCGCCCTGCCACCGCCCGGCGCCATTGCGGTCATGTCAGGCCGACCGCCGGAGCGGCGCTTTTTTCGCCTGGGCGAGGATCAGCATCAGCGCCGCCGGGGTCATGCCGTCGATGCGGCTCGCCTGCGCGAGCGAAACCGGGCGGTCGCGCTCCAGCTTCTGCCGCAGCTCGGTCGAGAGGCCGGCGATGGCGCGATAGTCGATCGCCGGCGGGATCGCGATCGCCTCGTCCTTGCGGTAAGCGGCGATATCGGCGTCCTGGCGCCGCAGATAGATGTCGTAGCGCGCGTCGATTTCGAGCTGCGCGGCGACGCCCGTGGGAATTTGCGCCAGCTCCGGCCAGATGGCGGCAAGGCGCGGCATCGTCATATCCGGGAAGGCAAGCATCTCGAACGCCGTGCGGCGGCGGCCGTCGCGGTTGATGGCGAAGCCCCTGGCGTCTGCCTCGTCCGGCGTCGCGCTGAGCGCGTGGAGCAACTGCCCGGCCTTCGTCGATCGCTGCGGCCTTTGCCGCATAAGCGGTCGGAGCGCTCTGCACCGACACAGCCGATCGCCTCGCCGAGTGGCGTCAGCCGCGCATCGGCATTGTCGGCGCGCAGCCGCAGCCGATATTCCGCGCGCGAGGTGAACATGCGGTAGGGCTCGACGACACCGCGCGTGACGAGGTCATCGATCATCACGCCGATATAGGCGTCCGTCCGCGACAGCACGAAATTACGCGCGTGCCGCCGCCTGCGGTCAGCGCGGCATTGATGCCGGCGACGAGGCCTTGGCCGGCCGCCTCCTCATAGCCGGTCGTGCCGTTGATCTGGCCGGCGAGAAACAGGCCCGGCAGGCGCTTCACCTCAAGCGTCGGCAGAAGCTCGCGCGGATCGACATAGTCATATTCGATGGCGTAGCCGGGCCGGATGATGCGCACCTTCGCCAGCCCCGGAATGGTGCGGATGAAGGCGTCCTGCACCTCCTCCGGCAGCGAGGTCGAAATGCCATTCGGATAGACGGTGTCGTCGTCGAGCCCCTCCGGCTCCAGAAAGATCTGGTGGCTCTGCCGCTCGCGGAAGCGAACGACCTTGTCCTCGATCGAGGGACAATAGCGCGGGCCAGTGCCGCGGATCTGGCCAGAATAGATCGGCGCGCGGGAAAGGTTCGCCCCGATGATCCGGTGCGTCTCATCGTTGGTGTGCGTGATGTGGCAAACGGTCTGCGGCGTGGTGATCCGCGCGGTCAGAAAGGAGAACGGCACGGGCGGCTCGTCGCCCGGCTGCGCGGCGAGGCCGGCGTAATCGATCGTGCGGCCATCGAGGCGGGCAGGCGTGCCGGTCTTCAGGCGGCCCATGCGCAGGCCGAGCGCATAGAGCCGGTCGGACAGGCCAATAGCTGGCGCCTCGCCGACACGGCCGGCGGGCACGCGCCTCTCGCCGATATGGATCAGGCCCTTGAGGAACGTCCCGGTCGTGACGACGACGGCTGCCGTACCATATTCCGCGCCGCTCGCCGTTACGATGCCCGCCACGCGGCCGTCCTTGACGATAAGATCCTCGACCGGCGCGGCGATCACATCGAGATTTGCCGTTGCCTCGATAGCGGCGCGCATCGCCTTGGCGATAGAGCTTGCGGTCGGTCTGGGCGCGCGGCCCCTGAACCGCGGGCCCCTTCGAGCGGTTCAGCATGCGGAACTGAATGCCGGACTGGTCGGCGACGCGGCCCATCAGCCCGTCCAGCGCGTCGATCTCGCGCACGAGATGACCCTTGCCGAGCCCGCCAATGGCCGGATTGCAGGACATCTCGCCGATGGTCTCGACCTTGTGCGTGATCAGCGCCGTGCGCGCGCCCATGCGCGCGGCCGCGGCCGCGGCCTCGCAGCCGGCGTGTCCGCCGCCAATCACGATCACATCATAGGCCGTGTTCCGCATGAAGCCGCGGCTCGAAAACTCACCAAGTCAGGAAATCTGTGGGGACAGTAGCGCCATCTTGGCGCGGCGTCAAAGTCGAGCCCGTGCGCGCATATGAGATGCGCGTGGCGAAGCGCGGATGGCATCAGCCTTCGATGCGCCACTTCGCGCCGTCCCAACAGGCGATGAACCCCTCGGCGTTGGCGATCGGCGCGGCGAGGTGGAAAGCGCGAAAGGCACGCATGGTCTCCGGACTGATCGCGCCGCTGCAATTCTCAATCTCCCAATGCACCGCTTTCATGAACATGCCGTGCGAGAAGATCGTGGCAGTTGGCACGGTGAGCCGCGCAAGGCGGTCGAGCAGCGCTCGCACGCGGCCGACGAGATCCCGGTAAGATTTCCGCCCCGCCTCCATCGACATAATGTGGATCGGCGGCGGTCCAAAACGCCGTCGCCCAGGGCAGACGGTGCGCGGTCGTCGTATCGAGGCAGCGCTCTGCCGCCAGATAGGTGAATTCCTGGACCGGCCAAATCTCGAACGGCACAAGCGGGAAACGCGCGACCGTGGGCTTCGCCGTGTCATGAGCGCGCAGATAGGGCGAGGCGACAAGCAGGGCAGGGGCCGCGGTAAAGCTCTCGCTCACCTCCAATGCCTGCGCCCATCCCCGATCCGTCAGTGGAATGCTATGGGTTTCGCTTGTTATCCCGCCGGCATTGGCCAGGCTTTCTCCATGACGGATGAAGCGGACAGTGAGCATCAGCGGCGCGCCTGTCCTTTTGCTTGGGTTCGGTAGGAAGATGATTAGAGGAGAGCAGGTCGCGGCTCAAGGGTTGGCGTTTCACGTGAAACGGCCGGCGTTGCAGCCCTTACTTCCCGATGCAGAAATCGGCAAAGATCTTGTCGAGGATGTCTTCAACGTCGACGCGGCCAGTGAGCCGGCCAAGCGCTGTCGCCGCATCGCGGAGGTCTTCGGCCCGCAATTCCGGGTCGGAGAAATCGCCGTCAAGAAAGCGCTCCAGCGCGGCGATGCAGCGCTCGAGCTCGCGGCGATGGCGCGCGCGGGTGATGGCTGGGCTTTCGCCAATGTCCGCGGCCTGGCGTACCTCGTCCGCAAGCTGTCCAATCAAGCGATCGAGTCCCTGGCCGGTCTTGACTGATATCGGCACGGCGTCACCTGGTAGCGGCGGAGAGGCAAGGTCGATCTTATTGACGACGCGAATGACGGGCGTGCCGGGTGCGGTATCGATGCCGGCCGGATCGACACTTTCCGGCTCAGTTGCGTCGCCAATCCAAAGCACCAGGTCCGCTTCCCTCGCCCGCTGCAAGGCGCGCCGAATGCCTTCCTGCTCGATCTCACCCCCGGCTTCGCGAATGCCGGCGGTGTCGGTCAGGATTACCGGAAAACCGCCGAGATCGAGGCGGACCTCGATAATATCGCGCGTGGTTCCGGCTTCCGCCGAAACGATCGCCACGTCGCGGCGGGCAAGCGCGTTCATCAGGCTGGACTTGCCGGCATTGGGCAGTCCGGCGATGACGACCCTCAAGCCGTCGCGCAAAATCTCGCCGCCACGGCGGTCCGCGAGATGCGCAACAATTTCCGTGCACAAGCCGGTGACAATGATTCGCGCCCGCCCGGCGACTGCGTCCGGTACATCGGCCTCATCGGAGAAATCGAGCTCCGCCTCGATACTCGCCAGCGCGTCGACGAGCTTCGTCCGCCAACCGTCGTAAAGCGCACCCAGCGCGCCGGACGACTGCCGCAGCGCCTGCCGCCGCTGCGCCTCGGTTTCGGCGTCGATCAGATCGACGAGCCCCTCAGCCTCGGTCAGATCGAGCTTGCCGTTCTCGAAAGCCCGGCGCGTAAACTCGCCCGGCTCGGCGGGGCGAAGGCCGTCCAGCGCCCCAAGCGTCCGGAAGATCCGCTCAATCACGGCGCGCCCGCCATGCACATGAAGCTCTGCGACGTCCTCGCCGGTGAAACTTGCGGGTGCCGGAAACCACAGAACTAGGCTATGGTCTAGGATCTCGTCCGTGCCGGGATGGCGCAGCGCTTTCAGAACAGCGGTGCGAGGCGGCGGAACTGTCCCAGCAAGGCGGCGGAGCGAACGGCCCGCCCCCGGCCCCGAGATGCGAATAACCGCGATGCCCGCCTTTCCGTGACCGCTCGAGAGGGCGTAAATCGTGGTCAACGTCAGATCTCCGGTAGAAGCGACAATCTGAAAGGAATGCGTTTTGTCCTACAACCGGCTCGGCCAGGAAACCAGCCCCTATCTTCTGCAGCACCAGGACAATCTGGTGCATTGGTGGCCCTGGGGCGAGGAGGCATTCGCCGAGGCGCGGCGGCTCGATAAGCCGGTGCTGCTATCCGTAGGCTATGCGGCCTGCCACTGGTGCCATGTTATGGCGCATGAAAGCTTCGAGGATGCGGGGACGGCGGCCGTGATGAACGAGCTGTTCGTCAACATCAAGGTTGACCGCGAGGAGCGCCCGGATGTCGACGCGCTGTATATGAATGCGCTGCATCAGCTCGGTGAGCATGGTGGCTGGCCGCTGACGATGTTTCTGACGCCGGATGGCGGGCCTTTCTGGGGCGGCACCTATTTTCCGCGAGAGCCGATTTACGGCCGGCCGGCCTTTACGCATGTGCTCCGCGAAATCAGCCGCATCTATCGCGAGGAACGCGATAAGGTCCGGCAGAATGCTGACGCTCTTAGGACAGCCGTTCAGCCGCGGCCGGCACCGGAGAGCGAGGATAATCTCAATGAGAACACGCTGGCTGACATTGCCACGCGGTTAGCGCGCGCGCTAGACCCCGATCACGGCGGACTGATGGGCGCGCCGAAATTCCCCAATTGCGTGATCCTGGACTTTCTCTGGAAGCTCGGTCTGCGCCGCGGCATCGAGCCATGCATCGGAGGCGTCGAAAAGGCGCTGATCCACATCTCGCAGGGCGGCATTTATGATCACCTCGGCGGCGGTTATGCGCGCTATTCGGTCGATGAGCGCTGGCTGGTCCCGCATTTTGAGAAGATGCTCTACGACAATGCGCTGCTCGTCGATCTGATGACCGAGGTCTGGAAGGAGCGGCGGCATCCACTGCTGCAAATCCGTGTGGCGGAGACTGTCGCCTGGCTGCTCCGGGAGATGGCCGCGCCGGATGGAGGGTTTGCCTCGTCCTATGATGCGGACTCCGAAGGCGAGGAGGGCCGGTTCTATGTCTGGGGGCGGAACGAGATCGAGGGCGTGCTTGGCGCCGACGACGCGGCCTTCTTTTGCGAGGTCTATGATGTTACCGAGCGCGGCAATTGGGAGGGGACAAATATCCTCAACCGCCTTAACAGCCTGGAGCTGTTGTCGCCGTCCGAGGAAGAAAAGCTGGCAGAGCTACGTGCGAAGCTGTTCGAGGCGCGACGCTCCCGCGTACGGCCCGGCTGGGACGACAAAGTATTGGCCGATTGGAATGGTCTGGCGATTTCCGCACTGACGAACGCGGGACAAGCTTTTAACCAGCCGTCCTGGATTGATGCGGCGTCTCGCGCCTACGGTTTCATCGGCGATCGTATGAGCCGCGATGGACGCCTCCTTCATAGTTACCGCGCCGGCCAAGCCAACACGCCCGCCGTCGCCAGCGATTATGCCAATATGATCAGGGCGGCAATCACGCTCTATTTGGCGATGGGGGATAAGGTCAAACTGCATGACGCCCAGCACTGGACGAAGATCATGCAGGCACAATATTGGGCCGAGCCGCAAGGCGGCTATTACCTCTCCGCCGCCGATACAAATGACATCATCATCCGCACGCTCTCGGCACGCGATGATGCCACGCCCAATGCAAATGCAGTAATGCTCGGCAATCTGGTAGCGCTTTACGTGATGACAGGCGAGCCGCGCTATCGTGACACCGCCGAGGCGATGCGAAAGAGTATTTCCGGCGAAGCGTTCCGCAATGCGAGTCTGCACACGGGCTTCTTCAGCGCTCTTGCCGATCATTTTCAGCCGCAGCACGTCGTGCTCATGCATGGGGTGGGTGAGGATGCCATGCGGCATGCTCTTGCGCAGATCTCGATGCCAGGTGCGGTCGTTGAGTGGTTATCGGAGCAAGCGTCACCGGCGCAAAGCTCGCCGGCCTTCGGAAAGCGTGCCGTCGAAGGCAAGGCGACGGCTTATGTCTGCATCGGGCCGCAATGTTCGCCGCCCGTCACAAATGCGGGTGAGTTGCTTTCCGCATTGCGCGCCTCACGTGTTCCACCGGCACGATAGGAGGCACGAGTGCCTGCCTGCGAACTTGATCATATCGTCGTGGCAGCCGCCTCGCTTGAGGAGGGCGCCCTCTTTATCCGCGATCGACTTGGCGTCGATATTCCGGCAGGAGGGCGCCATGAGCTGATGGGCACGCATAATTTGCTGATGCGGCTCGGACAGCGCAGTTTTCTTGAGGTGATCGCAATCGATCCGTCTGCGCCCGCGCCGAGGCGGCCGCGCTGGTATGCCCTCGACGATCCGGCAATGCGGATGCGTCTTGGCCAAGGGCCGCGGCTCATCACCTGGGTGGCCCGGACCTCCGATATCGTAGCCACGGTGCAATCGGCTGCTATTCCGCTCGGCACCGTTACGTCGGTGAGCCGGGGCGCGCTAAGTTGGCGGTTGACGGTGCCCGAGGACGGTCATTTGCCGGCGGGCGGCGTCGTTCCGCACCTGATCGAATGGGATGGCGGCGCACATCCATGGGAGGCGATGGCTGACCTCGGCTGCGAGCTGGAAGAGTTGACGCTTGCTTATCCCGACCCGGCTTCGCTCAAAGACGCGCTCAAAGCACTTTGCGCGTGCGGATTTAGCGGGATTTCCGTCGTTGAGGGGCCCGAGCCGGCGCTTTCGGCGAAGATCAGGACGCGCACAGAATCGGTTACGATTTAGCCGCACGGCGGCTGACCGGCTCCCAGAAAAACGCGACCCGGCTCAGCGTCACATCGCCATAATGCTCGGCGGCGGTCGCACTCTGCTTGCCTCCGAGCCGCTGATAAAAGGCGCAGGCGGATTCGTTGTCCGCGAGAGCCCAGACGATGAGGCTGCGCCGCCCCTTCAGCTCCAATGCGCGGCGCGCTGCATAGAAGAGCTTTTTCCCGAAGCCCAGGCCCTGGAATGTGGGCGCGAGATAGAGCTCGAAAATCTCGCCGGTCCGGGGGCTCGACAAGGCTCTTGCGGCGCCGAACGACGTATATCCCTGAACGGTGCCGCCGAAGGTCAACAGCAACACCTTCGTGCCCGGCCGCCGCAGGGACCTCGCCCACCAGGCCGGGCCGCGATGCGCAATCATCTTCTCCAGAGGCAGGTGCGGAATGATGCCTTGATAGGTAGACCGCCATGCCTCTTCGTGAACTCGCGCTACGTCCGCAGCATCGTTACGCGTCGCCTCACGAATTTGCACACCCTCACCGCTCATGCAAAAAGTATAAGCATGGATTTTGGCTATTGCGAGTAGCAAGTTTCGTCGGTGATTATATTTGGCAACTTCGTTAGACGCCGCGCGCGGAACGTATGACCTGGTGGACGAAGTCGAGCTTTTCGGCCGCGCGCGGCGAGACGATGAAGGGATAAAAATCTGACAAGCCCATGCTTCGATTGAGGCTGTTGATGGCAAGCGCGAGCGGGATCCAGCGGTCGACTAGCTTCATAGCGCTGGATGCCCGATAAGGATCGCCGTTCGGCGATTCGAACCAGGCGCGGCTTGCGCTCTTGCCATAGGGCAGGCGCGGGTCCAGACGATAGTCCGCCGCGGTCTCAAGCGTGTCGACCATGTGCAGATAGTGCGCCCAACTCTCGGCCCAGTCCTCCCAGGGATGCGCCGTCGCATAGGCCGAGATGAAATTCTGCGCCCAATCGGATTTCGGCCCTCGCTGGTGATAGGCCGCAAGAGCCTTGGCGTAGTCGGCGCTTTCATCGCCGAACAATTCACGGAAGCGCTTGAGGGCGGGACCGTTGGCGATCAGCGCCAGCCAGTAATAGTGGCCGCTCTCGTGGCGGAAATGGCCGAGGAGTGTCCGGTAGGGCTCGCCGAATTGTTCGCGCGTGCGCTCGCGCACGGCCGGATCGGCTTCCGCGACATTGAGCGTGATGACGCCATTTTCATGACCGGTTTTTGTGTCGGCGAGAATGTCGAAGGCGAGCGAGGGAACTCCGTTATTCTCCCCGGCCTGCTTAACCGGAAGGCCGAGTTTCAGGAGCTCGTAGATCAGCCGTCTTTTTGCCTTTTCGAATTCGAACCAGCGCTCCGGATTGCCCGGGACGCTAAGATCGGGGATCGTTCGGCTGAGACCGCAGCTGAGACAGAGCGATCCGCTCTCCTTCTCCGCGACCAGCCAGTTGCAGACATCATGGCTGTAATTGGCGCAATAGACTTGGCGACCGCCGCGTCCCGCTTTCGTAGCGAGCTTGCCGTCGCCCGCAGGGTAAAGCGGCTTCATCGTCAGGCCCGCCGGATCAAATCCGAGCGCCGTATCACAATTCTCGCAAATGACGTTCTCGAAATAGACGGCTTGGCCACAATTTCCGCATGAAAAGACTCGCATGAAATCCCCGGCAATTTCGATCTGGCCTTGCGCCCGGAAGCCGCGTTAACGGCCAGAGCTTGGGCCGGTTCCCCACGAAACGCTATTTCAGCGCGCGCTTTTTCGCTCGCGCTCCGATGAGCCGAAGCCTCAGAGCGTTCAGCTTGATGAAGCCCTCGGCGTCGCGCTGATCATAGGCCACGGCACCTTCCTCGAAGGTCACAAGATCCTGGCTGTAAAGGGAATTCTGGGATTCACGTGAAACCACCGAGGCCGATCCTTTATACAGCTTCAGCCGGACCTTGCCGGTTACGAAGTCCTGCGATTTGTCGATCAACGCCTGCAGCATTTCACGCTCCGGCGAGAACCAGAAGCCATTATAGATCAGCTCGGCATAGCGCGGCATCAATTCATCCTTCAGATGCGCGGCGCCGCGATCGAGGGTGACGCTCTCCATACCCCTATGAGCGGCCAGCAGAATGGTGCCGCCCGGCGTTTCATAGACGCCGCGCGATTTCATCCCGACAAAGCGGTTCTCGACCAGATCGAGGCGGCCGACGCCATGGGTTCGGCCCAGCTCATTTAGCCTGGTCAGCAGCGCGGCCGGCGAGAGCTTCTGTCCATCGACGCTCACCGCGTCGCCACGCTCGAATTCGATCTCGACATATTGCGGCTTGTCCGGCGCCTGCTCCGGGCTCACCGTGCGCTGATAGACGAATTCCGGGCATTCCTTTGCGGGGTCTTCCAGCAGCTTTCCCTCTGACGATGTGTGGAGCAGATTGGCATCGACCGAGAACGGTGCCTCGCCATGCTTGTCCTTCGGCACCGGGATCTGATGCTTTTCGGCAAAGTCGATGAGCGCCTGCCGGCTCTTGAACTCCCATTCGCGCCAGGGCGCGATGACGCGGATATTCGGCTCCAGAGCGTAATAGCTCAGCTCGAAGCGCACCTGATCGTTGCCCTTGCCGGTGGCGCCGTGACAGACAGCGTCGGCGCCGGTCTCGCGCGCGATCTCGATCTGACGCTTTGCGATCAACGGCCGGGCGATCGACGTGCCGAGAAGATAGACTCCCTCATAGGCTGCGTTGGCCCGGAACATCGGAAAGACATAGTCGCGAACGAATTCCTCGCGTAAATCCTCGATATAGATCTGCTTGATGCCCAGCATCTCGGCCTTCCGGCGCGCGGGCTCCAATTCTTCGCCCTGGCCGAGATCGGCGGTGAAGGTCACCACCTCGCAGCCATAGCTGACCTGCAGCCATTTCAGGATGATCGAGGTGTCGAGGCCACCGGAATAGGCGAGCACGACTTTGCGGATGTCGGTCATGGACGCGATTGCTCCTGTTCTCTGCCGCGCCGTTTATAGGAGCCGGACAATGCCGCCCGCAAGGGTCTTGCCCATCGGCGCATATCATGCCGTGCCGTCTTCACGCCGACCGCATCGGCCCTTATCATGACAGTCCGATCATGGAGGCCGCCGATGCCCAAGCTGGAATTTTGGTACGATTTCGCCTCGACCTATTCCTATCTCGCCGCGATGCGGATCGAGGACCTCGCCAATGCGTGCGGCGTGACGCTCGCGTGGCGGCCGTTTCTGCTCGGGCCGATCTTTCAGGCGCAGGGCTGGAACGATGCGCCGGCTCGCCTCTTTCCTGCGAAGGGGCGCTATATGATGCGCGACCTTGAGCGGATCGCTGCAGCGCGCGGGCTGGTCTTCAAGCTCGGTTCCAAGTTCCCACAGAACAGCGTCTATGCGGCCCGGCTCGCCATGATCGGCGTCGAGGAGGGCTGGGCGCCGGCCTTTACGCGCGAGATCTATCTCAGCCAATTCCGCGACGGCGCCGATATTGCCGACAAGGAGGTTCTCGCCAAGGCGCTGATGGCGGTGGGCCAGGATGCGGCCACGCAGATGGAGCGGGCACAGAATCAGGCGGCGAAGGACGCGCTCAGAACGCAGACGGCCGAGGCCCAGGCGCTCGGCATTTTCGGCGCGCCGGCCTTCATTACCGAGGACCGCGAATTATTCTGGGGCGACGATCGGCTTGAGCAGGCGCTTGATTGGGCCGCTCGGCTGACTCAGCCGATGGTCCCCGCGTAACTACGCATAAGCGATGGCCGCGATGCTCGCTCTCGCGTCGCCATGCTAGGCAAGGGAAGGGATGGTGAGTGGAGCGAGTGATGCGTTTTTCGGCGAGAATGATTGTCGTCCTGGCGCTTGCCGGGGTCGCGATGACCGAACCGGCATTTGCGGCAGCCTCAATTTGTAAGGGCTTGGATAAGTCCGGCTGCGACGGTCAGACCCGCTGCTCCTGGGTGAAATCCCACAAGACGGCGAAAGGCAAGGACGTCGCGGCGTTTTGCCGGAAGAAGCCGGAGCGGAAGAAGGCAAATGAGGCCGCCGTCGCAGCGCCGAAAGGCTGAGCTTTGCCCGACTGGCTGAATGGAGCCAGGCAGACGATCGCCGACGCCATATTCGTTTGCGGCTTGGCGGTTGGGGCTAGCCCGCGAGCCGCCAGCTATCCATGAACATGGGAGCCATGGCGAGGAGCGTCGCCGGCAAGGCCATCGTTGCCGCATAGGTCGCCCAGGTCGGAGACAGCGCGCCGAATGCGTCAGTCGGCCCAGCGGCGGTGGCCGCTTGCGGCTTCGGCAGGGCAGGAACTGCAACCTGTCCCCAGAATGAGGGTAGCGGCCTTGCCTGCGGCACCGGCAGCGGCCATGGGAGAGGCAGCGCCCATTGCCGGCCTCCCGACCAGAATTGCATCATCGGATTTGCCGCTTGCCAGGCCAGCATCTCGCGCATCATCCGCTCGAGCGCCAGCAGCAGCCTGAGCTGCAGAAAATATTTATAAATCTCGGTCCAGGCGCGGGACAGCGCGTCCGTGCCGGCAAACAAGGCGTTTCTGGTCATGTAGACCAGGAAAGCGGGAAGATCGTCCGGCAGCGGCTCCTCGTCGGGCTGCCAATTACCGGGCTCCGCCGACGCAAAAGGATTGATGACGCCGTACCCCCAGACGAGATTCGCCCCGATCGCCGAATTTGCCATTGCCGCCAATTTTCCGAATTATCCGATCGGATAATTCTATATCAGGCTGTATATTGCACTGCAATACAATTTTGCAGTGCAATATAGGCTCGTCGCATCGGCTTTATCGGAGCGTTCGCAGCGCGGCGGCCGCTCAGTCCCGCACCGGCACCCAGACCGTGCTTTCCGGCTGGATGATCACGTGCTCATGGACATATCTGGTCTGCGCCCGGTGGTAGATGGCGATGTTCTTATATTGATGGATCAGGATGCGCTTCTGGACATAGCCGTATACCGGCGCCGATCGCACATTCCAGCGCTTCGCGGGCGAGACCATGACCTGCTTGTCGACCCAGACGGCTTCCGCCGGGACCTTCACCTTACACATCACATAGCGGTCGTTGATCCAGCGCTTTTCCCAGATGACGTGACCGCGGATGTGCTGGCGGACCCTCACCGTCTTGTAAACGGCGGGCGTCTCGCGCCATTCGACGCCGCTGTTCAGCACCACACGGCGTGTCGCCCAGCCGTAAAGCGCAGGTTCGCGGGCAATCTCATAGCTGCCGGGATAGTCGACGACGCGCCGCTTGAAGACTCTATGGATGGCCGGCGCCGGGGCCTCCTCATAGCACTGGCCCTTGCAGCCGGACTCGCCGGCCTGTGACATGCCGATCGGCAGAAAAGCGGACAGCGCGCCTACGGCGGCGATGATCCAAAATCGCGAAGACAAACGCATATGCGCAACTCCCCATGTGCCCTGTTGTGTCTGCCGGCTGGCGAGGCGATCTGAGCCCCCCGGACGCCCGGCTGCAGATAGGTGACGCCGCCCGGCCTCAAGCTGATGCGACATTCTTGACAATGGTCCGAAATGCTTAAGATCACGTCAAAATGAAACGCGACAGTTCAATGCGCGTTCCCGCCGCCCGTTGCACAAATGCCGCGCGTGCGCCATCTGACGGATCGAAAGCCATCAACGAGCGGACGTCATGCCCCCGGTCACGATTTATACGACGATGTTCTGTTCGTATTGCACTTCGGCGAAGCGGCTTCTTGCCAAAAAGGGCGTCACATTCACCGAAATCGATGTAACCATGGACCCGGCGAGGCGTCAGGAGATGACGCAGCGAGCGGGCGGCCGGTGGACGGTCCCGCAGATTTTTATCGGATCGCGCCATGTCGGCGGAAGCGACGAGCTTCACGCGCTCGAGGCGAATGGCGAGCTGGACGCTCTGCTTGCGGGATGAGAGAATGAACGGTTGCAAAGCCGAAATCGTGCCATGACGCTGGTGCCTAAATTCCGTGCCGCTTTGGTCCAGCTCCGCTCGGGGCGGGAGATCGGACCGAATATGGCGGCCGCGACAGACCTCATCCGCGCCGCGGCCGCGGACGGCGCGAATTATGTTCAGACCCCCGAGAATACTGCGCTTATGGAGCTCAGCACCGAACGGCTGTTCGAGCGCATCAGGCCGGAGGCCGAGACGGAAATCCTAGCCGAATTCGCGGGGCTGGCGTGCGATCTAAGGATCTGGCTGCATATCGGCTCGATCGCGGTCCGTGTCGGCGAGCGCAAGGCTGCCAACCGCGCCTTCGTGTTCGCACCGGACGGCTCCGTCGCCGCGCGCTACGACAAGATCCACATGTTCGATGTAAACCTGCCGAGCGGTGAAAGCTATCGCGAGTCGAAGAACTATGCGCCGGGTTCGACTGCCGTGGCGCTGCGCCTGCCCTGGGGCGTTCTTGGCATAACGACCTGCTATGACTTGCGCTTTCCGGAGCACTATCGCGCTCTGGCGGAGGCAGGGGCTGATTTCCTGACAGTGCCGTCAGCTTTCACCAAACAGACTGGCGAGGCGCATTGGCACGTACTCCTGCGTGCCCGCGCCATCGAAAACGGCTGCTTTGTGCTGGCTGCTGCGCAGTGCGGAGAGCATGAGAACGGCCGCAGGACTTACGGCCACAGCCTGATCGTGTCGCCCTGGGGCGAGGTGCTCGCCGACGCCGGAGAGGAGCCGGGGGTGGTCTCCGCCGAAATCGACCTCGCTGCCGTCGCCGCGGCGCGGGTGCGCATCCCGACGCTTTCTCATGTCCGTCCATTCGATGTCCGCATCCTCGGGCGAACGGATGCGGTCAAGGCCGCCGAGGGCGCCGCATGATCAAATTTTCGCTCATATGCGCCGAGCGCCATGAGTTCGAGGCCTGGTTCGCCAACTCCTCGGCTTTCGACAGCCAGGCCAAGGCCCGGCAATTATTCTGCCCGGTCTGCGGCATCGACCGCGTCGAGAAGGCTTTGATGGCGCCCAACATTCTGTCGGGCCAGAATTCGCAGTTGGTCGCTAAGCCGTCGGCGGAAGATGGCGGCAAGGGCGAGATCCTAACGCTGATGCGCAAGCTGCGGGATTTGGTCGAGCAGAACTCGGAATATGTCGGCCCGCGCTTTGCCCAGGAGGCTCTCAAGATCCATCACGAAGAGCAGGACGCGCGCAGTATCTATGGCGAAGCCTCCCAGCGCGAGATCAACCATCTTCGCGAAGAAGGCGTTGAGTTTTACCCACTGCCTACGCTGCCCGAGGATCAAAATTGAGTCGACCCGGCTCTTTGCCGGCGGCTGGCGCTCGATGTTGAGCCTATCAGGCCATAGGCTTTATCGCAGAAGCCAGATAATTTACGGCAAGATCATCGTTCAGCCGCCAGACGCCCTGGATCGGATCGAGGCTCAAGCCGCGTTCATCGAGCGGGTCGAGGCCAGCGTCCACCAGTGCCGTGCGCAGCTCCTCCGGCGTGACGAAGCGGCTCCATTGATGCGTACCCTTGGGCAGCCAGCCTAGAAGGTACTCTGCCGCGACGATGCCGAGCGCGTAGGATTTTGCCGTTCGATTGAGCGTGGAGAGAATGAGGAGCCCGCCGGGCTCGATCAATGCTGCGCAGCTTCTCAGAAATGCCGTGACGTTAGGAACATGCTCGACGACCTCAAGCGCGACGACGCAATCAAAGCGGCGACCGCTCGCGCCGAGGATATCTGTCGTCCCGACAATATAGTCGATGGGCAGTGCCTGACTTGCGGCGTGGTCGCGGGCCGCTTCGATGGTCTCGGGCGATGGATCGAGACCTGTGACGGCAGCCCCGAGCCGGACCAGCGGTTCGGTGGTGAGGCCGCCGCCACAGCCGACGTCGAGCAAGCGCAGGCCCGAAAGCGGCTTTGCCGCGCGCGGATTTTTGCCTGTGTGGGCGAGAATTTTTTCTTTGACGTAGAAGATCCGCGCCGGGTTTATCTGGTGAAGTGGCCGGAATTTGCCATGCGGATCCCACCATTCTTTTGCGAGGGCTCCGAAGCGTTTGACCTCATCATCATCCACAATCTTTGTCATAGATACTTTATCCACAGAGGCTCCTGACTTTTGCGATTTAAGAGGGTATTCGCATCTGCGGCTGCGCCGTTCCGTTTGCCGAAACGCTCTCAAAGCTTTATAAGCATGTTACGGGGTCTTTACCAATTCGCTCGGCCAAAGTCAGGCTTTCTCAAGGGAGATGTGAGACACGGCACTCTGCATCGCTCCACAGGGTTACGCGGGCCGGTTTCAGGACAAACGATCGCATGGCGATTTTGGTGATGAAGTTCGGTGGGACGTCAGTGGCGGACCTTGGCCGGATTCGGAATGTCGCACGCCACGTCAAACGTGAGGTCGATGCCGGTCACCAATGCGCTGTCGTTGTCTCCGCCATGGCGGGTCATACCAATCAGCTTGTCGAATGGACAAAGGATGCGTCGACCATGCATGACGCCCGCGAATATGACAGCGTGGTCGCGTCGGGCGAGCAGGTGACCTGCGGGCTCCTGGCGATCGTGCTACAGGCGATCGGCATTCAAGCGCGCTCGTGGCTGGGGTGGCAGATTCCGATTAAGACGGACAATGCCCATGGAGTTGCGCGGATCGTCGATATCCCCGCCGGTGAGCTCAGGGAGCGCCTCGGGCGCGGTGAGGTTGCGGTGATCGCAGGCTTCCAGGGCATCAGCCCCAACGGACGGATCACCACGCTTGGCCGCGGCGGCTCCGATACCAGTGCGGTCGCGGTCGCAGCCGCGTTACGGGCCGACCGCTGTGATATTTATACGGACGTCGACGGCATCTATACGACCGACCCGCGAATCGTCCCTAAGGCCAAGCGTCTCGATAAGATTTCCTATGAGGAGATGCTCGAGATGGCCTCGCTTGGTGCTAAAGTTCTGCAAACGCGCTCGGTCGAGCTGGCCATGGTTCACAGGGTGCCGGTTCAGGTGCGCTCCAGCTTCGATGCCCCTGATGCCTGCCCTGCGTATAACGATAATGCCCCGGCGCCGGGCACATTGGTTTGTGACGAGGAAGATATCTTGGAACAGCGTGTCGTAAGCGGGATTGCCTATGCCAAAGACGAGGCAAAAGTCACGCTCCTTCGCGTTGCGGACAAGCCCGGAGTCGCTGCACGCGTCTTCGGCCCTCTCGCGGACGCGAATATCAACGTTGATATGATCGTGCAGAACGTCTCGCATGATGGCCAATTCACCGACATGACCTTTACCGTGCCGGCGGCCGATCTGGGCCGCGCCATGCAAGTGCTCGAAAAAGCAAAAGAGCAAATCGGGTACTACGATTTACGGGGAGCGACAGATATAGTAAAAGTCTCCGTTATCGGCGTGGGCATGCGAAGTCATGCAGGCGTCGCGGCCGAGATGTTTAAGGCGCTTGCGGAAAAAGGTATAAATATCGAGGCGATTTCGACCTCCGAGATTAAAATCAGTGTTGTGATAGATGCCGCCTATGCGGAGCTTGCGGTTCGCACGCTCCATTCACTTTACGGTCTGGACGCGGCCTGACAGGCGCGAGATCCGCGATGGCTAACAATAAACCTACGCATCAAGAAATCAGCCTGCGAGATGCAGACGCGGGAGGGACCAGGCGGATGCCCTGGACATCGAGCGCACCGCGAGTGCTGTTGAGGCAGCTGCGCGAAGTGATGGCACGGCCTGGCACCGTCCAGGCCAAGCAGGAAGACATTCAAGCGCGGCTGGACCGCATCGTGCGCCTGATCGCCGCCAACATGGTGGCGGAGGTGTGCTCGATCTATGTGCGTTTGACCGACGGTTCCTTCGAATTGTTCGCAACGGAAGGGTTGCGGAAAGAAGCTGTCCACAGGACCCATTTGAAACAGGGCGAGGGCCTCGTCGGCCTCGTTGCGCGCACCGGTGAGCACGTCAACCTGCCTGATGCCATGTCTCATTCCGCCTTCTCCTATCGGCCGGAGACGGGCGAAGAAATCTACCAGTCGTTCCTCGGAATGCCGATCGTCCGCGGCGGGCGCACCGTTGGCGTCCTGACAGTGCAGAATGCGATTGCGCGGACCTATTCGGAAGAGGAAGTGGAGGTTCTCCAGACCATCGCCATGGTGATGGCGGAGATGATGGCCAATCTTCTGGAGAGCTTCAACGTTGCGACTGCGGAGGCCCGCCGCACGCAGAGCCAGACGGTCAAAGGCATCACGATGTCCGACGGCATCGCTCTCGGGCATATCGTCTTGCACGAGCCTCGCGTGACCGTCAACAAGCTCTTCGCGGAGGACATACAGGAGGAGCAGGCCCGGCTCGATGCCGCGCTGACAAAGCTGCGCGAAACAGTCGACACAATGCTCTCCGACAATGAGATTGCGCGTGCAGGCGAGCACCGCGACGTTCTCGAAGCCTATCGCATGTTCGCCCACGACGCAGGTTGGGTGCGCCGCTTGCACGAGGCGATCGCGGCGGGGCTGACGGCGGAAGCGGCAGTCGAAAAAGTGCAGAGCAATCAGCGCGCGCGCACCATGCGCCAGGGTGATCCATTCTGGCGCGAAAGGTTGCACGATCTCGATGACCTGTCGAACCGGCTGCTGCGTCTGCTGACGGGACGCGCGAACACCGCGGCGGACAGCGATCTGCCGCGCGATACGATCCTCGTCGCCCGCAATATGGGGCCGGCCGAGCTTCTCGATTACGATCGCAAGCGCGTCCGCGGCCTGGTGCTTGCCGATGGCGGCGCCATGAGCCATGTCGCTATCGTCGCCAAGGCGCTTGGCATTCCTGCAATTGGCTATGCCGTTGATGTGCTGGAAGAAGTCGATCCAGGCGATCCGGCCGTGCTCGATGCGGACTCCGGCGTTTTTCACGTGCGGCCTTCGCTCGAAGTCATCCGGGCCTATGCCGACAAGGCGCGCTTTCGGGCGAGGCGCCAGGCTCAATACGAGAAGCTGCGCGACACACCGGCGGTCACGCGGGACGGTCAGCGCGTGCTCATGAACATCAATGCCGGCCTCCTGGTCGATCTTCCACATCTTGCGCAAGCCGGCGCTGACGGCATCGGTCTTTACCGGACCGAGCTGGAATTCATGGTCGCCTCAACATTTCCGCGCATCCAGCAACAGACTGAGATGTATCGGAAGGTCGTCAACGCCGCGGAGGAGAAGCCGGTGGTATTCCGGTCGCTGGATGTCGGCGGCGACAAGATCCTGCCCTATCTGCATCCGATGCCGGAGGAAAATCCAGCGCTCGGCTGGCGCGCGATCCGTATAGCGCTAGATCGGCCGGGATTGTTCCGAACCCAGATCCGGGCGTTGCTTGCCGCTTCGGCGGGACGGGAACTGCGGCTGATGCTGCCTTTTCTGACCCAGGTTTCGGAATTCGTCGAATCCCGTAAGCTGATCGAAAAAGACCTTGCGCATCTGCGCCGGCATCATCGGCCAGGGCCGTCGAAGATCGCTCTTGGCGCGATGATCGAGGTGCCGGCAATGCTCTGGCAGCTTGACGAACTGCTCTGTCGGGTCGATTTCGTCTCGGTCGGCAGCAACGATCTGTTGCAGTTCTTGTTTGCAGCCGATCGAGGCAACAATCGCGTGAGTAATCGCTTCGACGTGCTATGCCCGGCGGCGCTGCGCGTGCTGCGTGACATCGTCGTTCGGGCCGACAAGCACAATGTGCCGGTGACGCTTTGCGGAGAGATGGCCGGAAGGCCGATCGAGGCGCTGGCTTTGGTCGGGCTGGGCTATCGCTCGATTTCTATGGCGCCGGCCTCGGTCGGACCGATCAAGGCGATGATCCTCGCAACTAGTTCTGCCGAAATTCAGCGCTATGTGCTTGACTTGATCGAGCATGGCAGGGAAGACATCCGCGATCGCCTCGTAGATTTCGCGCGCGCGCACGATATTCCGCTTTAGCCAGGCTTAAGGCTTCTCGATTGAGGACAGCGGCGGGGATTCCATCTGAAGCCGCTGCCAGGTCGGCTTGCCGGCTGGTCTTCCGACACGATCCCACCAGGACAGAAATGAATAAAGTTCCGAAAGAGACGCTAGACAGGTTTGTGGCGCGCTGGAAGGCGATCCAGAAGCAGCTTGCCGACGGCCCGGACCAGGAAACCTTCGTCCGGCTGTCCAAGGAGTTCGCTGAACTCGACCCGATTGTTGCGATCGTTCGCGACCTTCGCGCCGCCGAGGCGGAGCTGTCCGGACTTCGCTCGATTGTCGACGATCCGGCTTCCGACCGTGAGATGATCGATCTCGCCTACACCGAAATGCCGGAGGTGGAGGAGCGCGTCGATGTCCTCATCGATCAGATTCGCGTCGCTCTGCTGCCCAAGGATGCGGCGGACGCGAGAAGCGCGATTATCGAAGTGCGCGCGGGAACAGGCGGCGAAGAGGCTGCTCTGTTTGCCGGCGATCTGTTCCGCATGTATCAGCGCTATGCGGCATTGAAAGGCTGGAAGCTCCAGATCATTTCCGAAAATGAGACCGGCAAGGGCGGCTATCGCGAAGTGGTCGCCAATGTGACCGGCAAAGGCGTCTTTGCGCGCCTCAAATTCGAGTCGGGTGTGCACCGTGTTCAGCGCGTGCCGGAAACCGAAGCGAGCGGCCGCATTCACACATCGGCGGCGACAGTCGCGGTGTTGCCCGAGGCTGAGGACATCGACATCGATATTCGTCCGGAAGATCTCCGCATCGACACAATGCGCTCGTCTGGCGCCGGCGGGCAGCATGTCAATACCACCGATAGCGCGGTGCGCATCACGCATCTTCCGAGCGGCATCGTCGTGACGTCGAGCGAGAAGTCCCAACATCAGAACCGCGCGCGGGCGATGCAGGTGCTCAGAGCGCGGCTTTACGATATGGAGCGCACGAAAATCGCGGAGACGCGGGCCGCTGAGCGAAAGGGCCAGGTCGGCAGCGGCGACCGCTCGCAGCGGATCCGCACCTACAATTTTCCGCAGGGGCGGGTCACCGACCACCGCATCAATCTGACGCTCTACAATCTCCCCCAGGTCCTTCAGGGCGAGGCGCTCGACGAGTTGATCGACGCATTGACGACCGACTTCCAGGCAAGTCAGCTTGCGGCGATCGAAAATCTCGCCAATGCCTGATCTCGCCGACCGATCGTGGAGCGTGGGTTCCGCCGGTGATGCGACCCTTCAGGCAATAATTGCGCTGCTCGCCGCAGAATTCGGGACTGCGGGTTTGCCGACACCTGAGCTTGATGCGAGGCTGATTGTGCTTCATGCGTGTCGGAGTGTCTCGTGAAGGCCCTCCTACTCGACCCGAAACGGGCCGTAAGTCGCGAGCAGGCGGCGCTGATCGCCAGTTACCGTAGGCGCCGGCTGGCACGGGAACCGGTATCGCGCATCGTCGGATCTCGTGAATTCTGGGGCCGTGACTTTCTTATTGGGCCGGACGTACTCGACCCCCGGCCGGAGACGGAAACCCTGATCGAAACAGCGCTGGATGTTCTGCGGCAACAGGGCCGGCTTGCCGAACCGGTAAGTCTCCTCGATCTTGGCACGGGCTCTGGTTGCATTCTGTTGACGCTCCTTGCCGAATTGCCGCAGGCCTGGGGCATTGGCGTCGATCGATCGCTCGGAGCCATTGAAATCGCGAGAGAAAATGCGCGAAAACTGGGCGTCGACGGCCGAAGTGCGTTCGTTCTGGCCGACTGGGCGGAGCCTTTCTGTGGGCCGTTCGATTTGATTCTGTCCAATCCGCCCTATATAAAGAGTGAAGAGATTGCTGGGCTCGCCGAGGACGTTCGGCGCTATGATCCTGCGTCAGCCCTTGATGGTGGTGCGGACGGGCTTGAAGCCTATAGACGGATCGCTAAGAGCCAGTCTCGATTGTGCGTCATCCCAGAGTTGGATATTGCTGGAAGCCGGTCAGGGCCAGGCCGAAGATATCATTCAGATTTTTCATGACGCTGGATGGTGGTCGTCAAGTAGACGACGTTCGCATTGACCGTGATCTGGCGGGCATTAACCGGGTGGTGGCGATAAAGCGACATCTTGCGTTGTGATAACGCTTTTGACAAAAAAACAGTTGGAAATTCTGCGTGATCACGCTAGCTTTGAGGCACGGATTCGTGCAGTTCACGACGGACGGTAGTTCGCGGAAGTGTGCTTTTGAGGACGCATCGCACGACGCATAAGTCGGCATTACTCGCCGCGAGTTGGCTTATTTTCTGAAATAAAGGATTTGGCTCAACCGCTTCATATTTGGCGAAGATCTATCGCAATATGAACAGCCTTCTTTGAGAAAAACCGATTTACTCCGCGGCCGGGACCACGGCAAACGGGGTGGCGGTGGAGAAAAGTTTCTCGGAGGTCTGATGCGGGGAAGCTGATCGAGGACCGTGGTCAAACCCCATTTAGCAAAGCGGAATCGCCTCGGCTTTGAGTTCGGTTGCCGGCGGCGCATGACGATCAAAACGATAGACGGGAGCCCATGAGGCAAGGACAACAGAACAGGCGTAGAGGCCGGAACAATAACAATAGCAGCAATAACGCCAATACGAACCGGAAGCCGCAGAATCCTCTTTCGCGCACTTACGAGTTGAGCGGGCCGGACGTCAAGATCCGAGGGACGGCCGCGCAAATCGCCGAGAAATATATGACTTTGGCGCGCGATGCGTCGTCATCGGGCGACACCGTGACCGCCGAAAACTATCTTCAGCACGCCGAGCATTACAATCGTATCATCATGGCAGCACAGGCGCAGGCCGCTGTATCCGCGGGCTATCATGGCGGTGAGGGTGGTCACGGGCTTAACGGATCGCACCGGCCTCCCCAGGAAGCGAACGGGGCGATGCGCGACCAGCCCCAGCCGCAGGTTCATCCGCAGTCCGCGCCGCAACCCCATGTCAATCCGGCGGCGCCCCAGCCCTATGAGAGCCAGTCCGCAGCCGAGGATGGCTCAGAGGCCGCGCAGCCGGAGCTGATCGACGGAAAGTCTGAGCGGACGGAGCCACAGAGTGGAAAGCCGGACGGGAAGGACGAGGGGGCGGCGGGAGGCGACCAGAATCGTCGCCGCAGGCGGCGTTATCCCGGCAGCGCGAACGGCGCCAATCGTGCCGCGCCGTCGGAAGAAAATGGCGGCAATGGCGCAGCGGCTGAAATTTCGGGCGACGGCCGGCCATCGGATGAGGCCCTGGCCTAGATCGCTTCATGCTGAATTGCGCATGGTCTATATCTTTATGTTTGCGCGCAATTTTTCCCAGCAACCGGTGCCCACTTTTCCCGATTGCGCTTTAAGACGCTGCCTGGGTGCGCGCTCCGGTGAGGTGAGCCTCACGCCTCGACGATCATCGGATCTCCACGGCGGATGACACCGGCTTCAGTCACCTCGCCATAAATCCCGAGATTTATATCGCCGAAGGTTCGCTGCAGCGTTGGCGGGATTGCGGCGTCGCGCTCTGCCGTCTCCGGATTGACGTTGGTTGCCTCGCAACGCACCGTTTCCGCAAAGATCTTCAGATGAACGCCGCCGGCCCCGATCTTGCGCCCAATCCATTTCTTCTCGGCCCAGGGTTCGGCGCCATCGAAATAAAGATTGGCACGGAAACGCAGCGGGTTGAGGTCGCGTCCGGCGGCCTTTTCCAAATCTCGCACCGTCGCCAGATTGACCAGATGCAGGCATTTCGCAGCGACATCTGAGAAACTATGACCGGGCGACGAAACGATCCGCGGCCGCCCCTTCAACTCACCCTGCATATAGCCAGCCATGAATTGCTCGATGATCTGCCGGCCGAGCTTGGTGTCGAGAGCACCTTGTGTGACCTGCTTGCCGCCCCGGTGGATGGTGAGCATTCGCGTCTCTTCATTGAAATGCGTCTGAAGCGCCGCGAGCCGCTCATTCCGCATCAGCATGAGAAAGTTGGCCTTGGGCAGATATTTCGGGTTGTCGGGATCGAAGCGGCCCGGACCGTTCTCGATGGCGTAGGCGCGGTCCCAGGGGACCGTCTGACCCGGATCGAGAGACACCTGTTCCAATGGTTGCGGGCTGAGCCCTTTTATTGGGTATCGGTAAATTGAAATGACTTCGATAATCTGGGATTGAGTCATGAAACCCGCCCTGATCTGCCGGAGCCGGATGATGCCCTCTTTTGCGTCTTTGCCGCAATCCTATATTAGCTCCGAAGACGCCGCTTTCGGGCCTTTGATCTTGCACAATTTCAGGCGTGTTTGGTCGCGCTATTAAGGCGCCATTCGCGTGCCACGGAGGACAATCATGAACCTTGAAAAATTGACAGACCGGTCGCGAGGGTTCCTGCAATCCGCACAGGGGCTGGCCATTCGCGAGGGCCATCAACGCCTTGCTCCAGAACACCTTCTGAAAGTTCTGCTCGATGACCCGGAGGGGCTGGCGGCCGGCCTGATTTCGCGCGCCGGTGGCCGCCCGGAAGACGCGCTTGCAAAGACCGAGCAAACCTTGGCAAAGCTGCCGAAGATTTCGGGTAGCGGCGCTGGTCAGCTTTATATGGCGCCCGCTCTCGCCAAGATCTTCGATCAGGCTGAAAAAATCGCCGAGAAGGCAGGCGACAGCTACGTCACCGTGGAGCGCCTGCTGCTGGCACTGGCGATGGAGAAGGATGCCGAGACGAGCCGCATCCTCGCCGATGCCGGCGTGACGCCCGTCGGGCTGAACGCGGCGATCAACGACATCCGCAAGGGGCGCACGGCTGACAGCCCGTCCGCCGAACAAGCCTATGATGCTCTGAAGCGCTATGCGCGCGATCTGACCGAAGAAGCCGCCAAAGGCAAGCTCGACCCGGTGATCGGCCGCGATGAGGAGATCCGGCGCACCATCCAAGTGCTTTCACGGCGCACGAAGAACAATCCGGTTCTGATCGGCGAGCCCGGCGTCGGCAAGACGGCGATTGCCGAGGGGCTCGCGCAGCGTATCATCAATGGCGATGTGCCGGAAAGCCTGCGGGACAAGAAGCTATTGGCGCTCGACATGGGCGCGGTGATCGCCGGGGCGAAATATCGCGGCGAATTCGAGGAGCGCCTGAAAGCGGTGCTCCAAGAGGTTACCGCGGCCCAGGGCGGTATTATCCTCTTCATCGACGAATTGCATACGCTGGTGGGCGCGGGCAAGGCGGAAGGCGCGATGGACGCCTCTAACCTTCTGAAGCCCGCTCTTGCGCGCGGCGAATTGCACTGCGTCGGCGCGACCACGCTCGACGAATATCGCAAGCACATCGAGAAGGATGCCGCGCTCGCCCGCCGGTTTCAGCCGGTCTTCATCTCCGAGCCGACCGTCGAGGACACGATTTCGATCCTTCGCGGCCTCAAGGAGAAATATGAGCTGCATCACGGCGTGCGGATCACCGACAGCGCGCTTGTGGCCGCGGCCACGCTCTCGAATCGCTACATCACCGACCGCTTCCTTCCGGATAAGGCGATCGACCTCATGGATGAGGCCGCGAGCCGTCTGCGCATGCAGGTCGAACTCCAAGCCGGAGGAACTGGACGAACTCGATCGCCGTCTGATCCAGCTCAAGATCGAGCGCGAGGCGCTCAAGAAGGAGAGCGATGCCGCCTCGAAAGACCGTCTGAGCCGCTTGCAGAAGGAGATTGCCGAGCTTGAGGAGAAATCCGGCACCCTCGCCCGGCGCTGGCAGGACGAAAAGAACAAGCTCTCCTCGGCTCAGAAGATCAAGGAGGAGCTGGATGCGCGCCGGATCGAGCTGGAGCAAGCCCAGCGCAAGGGCGATCTCGCCCGGGCCGGTGAACTCGCCTATGGCATTGTCCCTGATCTTGAAAAGAAGCTGAAGGCAATGGAGGGGAGTGATAGTGGCGCGCCGGCGCAGATGGTGGAGGAGGCGGTGACGCCGAGCCACATCGCGGCGGTTGTCTCCCGCTGGACGGGCGTGCCCGTCGAAAAGATGCTCGAAGGCGAAAAGGAAAAACTGCTCCATATGGAGGAGGCGCTCGCCAAGCGTGTCATTGGCCAGGAAGACGCGGTCCGCGCGGTGGCCACCGCGGTGCGACGGTCGCGCGCCGGCCTTCAGGATCCGAACCGCCCGCTCGGCTCGTTCATGTTCCTGGGGCCGACCGGCGTCGGCAAGACGGAGCTCAGCCGGGCGCTCGCCGCGTTTCTGTTCAATGACGAGCAGGCGATGGTCCGCATCGACATGTCCGAATATATGGAGAAGCATTCGGTCTCCCGGCTGATCGGCGCGCCTCCCGGCTATGTCGGCTATGAAGAGGGCGGTGCGCTGACCGAAGCGGTGCGGCGGCGGCCCTATCAGGTCGTGCTGTTCGATGAGATCGAGAAGGCGCATCCGGACGTGTTCAATGTGCTGCTGCAGGTGCTTGACGACGGGCGCCTGACGGATGGCCAGGGCCGGACCGTCGACTTCCGCAACACGCTGATTATTATGACCTCCAATCTGGGGGCGGAATATCTCGTCCAGCAGGCGGAGAACGAAGACCAGGAGATGGTCAGGGCGCGCGTCATGGCGACGGTGCGCGAGCATTTCCGGCCCGAGTTCCTCAACCGCGTGGACGAGATTTTGGTCTTCCACCGGCTGAAGCGGGAGCAAATGGCCAGCATCGTCGACATTCAGATCGCCCGCCTGCAGAAACTGCTGGACGAACGGCACATTGCGCTTGAGCTGGACGATGCCGCTCGCAACTGGCTCGCGGCGGAAGGCTATGAGCCGGCCTATGGTGCACGGCCGCTCAAGCGCGTGATCCAGAAGAATGTTCAGGACCCGCTGTCGGAGCTCATTCTTGAAGGAAAGATCAAGGACGGCGACCGGGTGCGCGTCTCGGCGAACGACTCCGGTCTTGTCATCAATGGCGAGACAATCAAGCGCGCGGCCGCCTGAGGCGCCGTGCAGATGAAACGGCGGCTTCCATGCCGCCGTTTATCTTTTGTGAGCATCACTTTGTGCTTGGTGTTTCGATCTTCGGCACCTCGAGTTTGATGCTGACGTCGTTCCGGGTCTCTTGATAGTACAGGTAACCGAGGACCGCGACGGCGACCACCAGCGCACCGATCAGAAATCCTTTCATCCTTTCCTCCCTTTCAGATTTGGGCCCTACCGGCAGGCCTCGCCCCGCGGTCCAAAACTCACGGCAATAAACCGGCGGATGGCGCGCAAGTTCCGCCCGCGGGACTTGGCGGGTGCGTCTGCGTGGCTGTGGCTAACGGGCGGCGGCTTCGTCTGCCTTGCTTGACAAAGGGGCGGCGAACCGGTGCCATGGACGCGGCGACACGAATCGGTGACCCAGCGGACCCGCTCATGCCCTCATATCTTCCGATCAGGCGCTGGATGGACCCCACGGAGAAGGTGCGGACTGCCGAAAGGCTGCTCGCCCTGCGGCAGAAATTGCGGTCGGAAGTCAAGGAGCGCGCCGGGCGCGACGCTTTGCTGATTGCCACCTGGAACCTCCGCGATTTCGATTCGAACCGCTTCGGACATGGTCATCGCCTCCGGGAGGCGTTCTACTATGTCGCGGAGGTCATCTCCGCTTTCGATCTCGTCGTGCTCCAGGAAGTCGGCCGAAATCTCGATGCACTGGAAACCGTCCTGGAAATTCTCGGCGCCGAATGGGACTATATCGTCACCGACACGATCGAGAATCCAAGCGGCGCCGAAGAGCGCATGGCCTTTGTTTTTCGGCAGTCGAAGCTGATGTTTCGCAAGGTTGCCGGCGAGATCGTGCTACCCGCCGGCCAGCGCGTTGCTCCGCGCGGCAGCATGAGCGAAGACAGCGAAGCGGCGGAGCTGGCTTTCAATCGTTCGCCCTTTCTTGCCGGATTTCAGGCGGCCGACGGTTTCGCCTTCAATCTGTGCACGCTGCATATCCGCTATGACGGCCTGCGGGCGCAGCATCTCGAGCGGCATCTCGCACAGATCGAGGCGATCGCGCGGTTTTTGCGTGAGCGCCAGGACCGGGATCGCGAGCACTACTTCCTCCTCGGTGATTTCGGTGTGGGCGCGCCGTCGGATATCCTTGCGCGTGTGCTGGAGCGGAACGGACTTCAGCATTCCTGAAGCGCTGACCCGGCGGCGGGCAAGTCTCGATGCCCAGCATTATTACGATCAGATCGCCTTCCGCGTCGTCGAAGACCGCGTGGAACTGACCGGCAGCGGCACGTTCCGCCCGTTCGATGCCGTGTTCCGCGATCATGATGACGACTTCGCGGCTTATTCCGAGCTGATGCCGCCGGAGAAAGCGAGCGACCTATGGAATGGCGGCCCTCGCGGCTATTACGTGAACCAGTGGCGCACCTGGCAAGTCTCCGACCACGTCCCGCTTTGGGTTGCGCTGAAGGTCGATTTCTCAGACCATTATCTGGAGACCATTCGCAAATCAGTCGCTCAGAGCTGACTTCGCCGCCCGCGCTCCGCAAGGCGTATCGTGGCCAAAGGGAGCCAGCCGCGGAGCTTGCGGCCATTGGTGAGATGGCGGTGTGTCGATCAATTATCCGCTGCCGTTGCGATCCTTGTCTTAACGGGTGCACGGTGCATCAGCTCGTCGATCCGTTGCGATTCTTTCCGGAATTCGGCAAGCAGCCGGCCGTTAAGCTGACGGCTCCGTGGAACATGGACCTTAAGTGGGTTCGTGAAACGGTTGTTGATCAGCACCTCGTAATGCAGATGCGGCCCAGTCGAGAGACCCGTTGTGCCGACATAGCCGATGATCTCGCCCTGGCGCACTTTGACGCCTTTCTTAATGCTGGGAGCAATGCGGCTCATATGGCTGTAGGCCGTCTTATAGCCGTTGCCATGGCGGATGCGGACGTAATTTCCGTTGCCTCCATGACGGCCTGCCTCCTCGATCGTGCCGGTGCCTGCCGCCATGATAGGCGTCCCGCTCGGTGCCGCCCAGTCAACGCCGGTGTGCATTTTCATAATGCCGAGCAGCGGGTGCCGGCGGGGGCCGAAACCTGAGGTGAACCGGCCCCCGCGGATCGGCGATTGCATGAGGAACTTCCGGGAGTTCGAGCCCTTGGGATTATAGAAGTCGATTTCGCCGTCGGGCGTGCGGAATCGATAATACTTATAGCCTTCGCCGCCGACGGTCATGGCGACATAAAGCAATTCGCCCGGTTTCTCCGTGCCGTCTTCGCCCGGCTTGACGTCGAAGAACAGCTCGAATCCGTCGCCGGGGCGGACCTTTTGCTTATAGTCGACATCGTAGGACAGAATCCGCAGCACGGTCGAAATCGTTTTCGGATCGAGATCCTGAGTAAGCGCGGCGCTGTAGATGCTGTTGTAGAGCGTCGCACGCTCGCCGGCGTCGTCATCTGCATCCGATGCGAGGGGAACTTCGACGTGATCATCGGTCAGCGCATATTCGCCGTCGTCGTTGCGCATCGCCGTACCCTCGGCTCTGACGCCGCTGAAAACGCTTACCTTGACGGGCTCTTTGAGGGACGGATCACTCGCGGCCGGCGCCAACTTCAACCGAACCTCCTGGCCAGCCCGCAATTTGAATCCGCCGGGCCTGCCGGTAAACGCGTCGTTGATCTCCTGAGCCTGCCAGGCTTCCGCGCCGGCAGTCTTCAGAATGCCCAAGAGCGTATCACCCGGCTTGACGATGATCGACTGCACCTCATTATCATCGGCGGCGTCGTCCTCGTCCGAGATCTTCTCCAGAATTGTTGTGTGAGCCAGCTTCTGGGGCTTGTCATTGTTTTCGGCGACGGCGGGACTTGACGGCTCGGCGCCACCTTCATCGGAGAGAATTGCAGGTCTGAGCTGGGCGGCA
>CAVZCK010000004.1:102500-343658 GCA_963773735.1 uncultured Alphaproteobacteria bacterium
AAGTCGAGGGCGAAAGCCGTAGACGATGGGAACTGGGTTAATACTCCCAGGCCAGGGGATGGTGACGGATTTCGTAAGTCGTCAGCTCTTATCGGATTGAGCTGGCGGTGAAGAAGTCCCAGGAAATAGCCCCCCATCAGACCGTACCCTAAACCGACACAGGTGGACTGGTAGAGCATACCAAGGCGCTTGAGAGAACTGCGTTGAAGGAACTCGGCAAATTACTCCCGTAAGTTCGCGAGAAGGGAGACCTCCATTTGCGCAAGCAGATGGGGGTGGCACAGACCAGGGGGTGGCGACTGTTTACCAAAAACACAGGGCTCTGCGAAGCCGCAAGGCGACGTATAGGGTCTGACGCCTGCCCGGTGCCGGAAGGTTAAGAGGAGGGGTGCAAGCTCCGAATTGAAGCCCCGGTAAACGGCGGCCGTAACTATAACGGTCCTAAGGTAGCGAAATTCCTTGTCGGGTAAGTTCCGACCTGCACGAATGGCGTAACGACTTCCCCGCTGTCTCCAACGCAGACTCAGTGAAATTGAATTCCCCGTGAAGATGCGGGGTACCTGCGGTTAGACGGAAAGACCCCGTGCACCTTTACTATAGCTTCACATTGGCATTCGTGACTGCATGTGTAGGATAGGTGGGAGACTATGAAGCGCTGGCGCCAGTTGGCGTGGAGTCACCCTTGAAATACCACCCTTACAGTTATGGATGTCTAACCGCGGTCCGTTATCCGGATCCGGGACCGTGTGTGGTGGGTAGTTTGACTGGGGCGGTCGCCTCCCAAAGAGTAACGGAGGCGCGCGAAGGTTGGCTCAAGCTGGTCGGAAATCAGCTGTCGAGTGCAAAGGCATAAGCCAGCCTGACTGCGAGACTGACACGTCGAGCAGAGACGAAAGTCGGCCTTAGTGATCCGGTGGTCCCGCGTGGAAGGGCCATCGCTCAACGGATAAAAGGTACGCCGGGGATAACAGGCTGATGACGCCCAAGAGTCCATATCGACGGCGTTGTTTGGCACCTCGATGTCGGCTCATCGCATCCTGGGGCTGGAGCAGGTCCCAAGGGTTTGGCTGTTCGCCAATTAAAGCGGTACGTGAGCTGGGTTCAGAACGTCGTGAGACAGTTCGGTCCCTATCTGCCGTGGGTGTAGGAGAATTGAGAGGAGCTGTCCTTAGTACGAGAGGACCGGGATGGACGTACCTCTGGTGGACCTGTTGTTGCGCCAGCAGCAGTGCAGGGTAGCTACGTACGGACGGGATAACCGCTGAAGGCATCTAAGCGGGAAGCCCCCCTCAAAACAAGTTCTCCCTCGAGAGCCGTGGAAGACGACCACGTTGATAGGCTGGGTGTGGAAGTGCGGCAACGCATGAAGCTAACCAGTACTAATAGCTCGATAGGCTTGATTGCTCTCATTTATCAATGCCCGCATTGGGCAAGAACTTGACCAGATCAGATTGGCATCCTTTGTTTGCCTGGTGATTATAGCGGAGCGCCCCCACCCGATCCCATCTCGAACTCGGCCGTGAAACGCTCCAGCGCCGATGGTACTGCTACGGCGGGAGAGTAGGTCGTTGCCAGGCATACAAAGGATGCGAATTCATGCGAGATCCCCTCTGACACGTGACCCGTCACCTCAAAACCCCATCCGTATAAGAAAGACCGGACATAGCGTTCGGTCGATCGGCGCAGCTGGGCTTTGAGTTTGGCAAAGATTTGGACAGCCCGGCGCAGAATCGTAGAATAAGCATTCCTGCGATTGGAGAGTGGGCCCCTCATGTCACCAGATATCATCGCCGATCTCGCGCCGACCGGCGTCCTGCGGGCTGGAATTAACCTTTCCAACTTTCTTCTGGTGACGGGGAAAACACCCGCGGGTGATCCCGAGGGCGTCGCGCCCGACATGGCCCGCGAAATCGCCACGCGCCTGGGCGTGCCGGTAAAGTATGTGCTGTTCAACACGCCCGGCGAGCTGGCCGACGCAGGAGGAAGCGGCATCTGGGACATCGGCCTGATCGGCGCGGAGCCGCAACGCGCCGAGAAAATCGTCTTTACGCCCGCCTATGTCGAGATCGAAGCGACTTATCTCGTGCCCGCGAACTCGCCATTGAAAACGATTACTGACGTCGATCAGCCCGGTATGCACATCGCGGTCACCGGCCGGACAGCTTATGGCCTCTGGCTGGAGCGTAACCTCAAGCATGCCAAGCTGATGCGTCTCGGAGACGCTGGATCGCGCTTACAGCAATTCATCGAGCGACAAGCTCGATGCTCTAGCCGGCCTGAAGCCCCGGCTGTTGTTGGACGTGGAAAAGCTTCCGGGCGCGCGGATCATCGACGGGCGGTTCAGCGCCGTGCAGCAGGCGGTCGGGACAGCGCGTGAAAACGCGGCAGGCGCGGTATTTCTCGGCGCATTTTGTCGAGGAGGCGAAGGCATCCGGGCTCGTCGCGCGCCTCATCGAACGACACGGGGTCCGTGGCCTCTCTGTCGCGCCCCTCGCCGGAAAATCGGGGAGCTGACCACAACTCCTCTCGCATCCCGCCGCGCGAATTGAGAGGATCGGCTCGACCGGCCAGACAACGCCGGCGAGGAGTGCTGTAGAGGAGGCAAGATGTCTTTGATCGAGGTGAACGGGGGGAGCATCGATGTGGTCGAGGCCGGAACGGGAAAGCCGCTTCTGCTTCTGCATTCGCTGCTGGCTGACCGAAATGTCTTCGATCGCATCGTCCCGGTGCTGGCGCATACACGGCGTGTGATCGTTCCCGACCTGCCCGGCTTCGGTGGATCGTCCCCGGCCGGCGCTACCGCCGGAGATATCGCCGACCGCATCGCCGGGCTTTTCGATGCCATGGACCTCGCGTCCGACGCCGATGTCCTCGGCAACGGCTTTGGCGGCTTCGTGGCGAGCTCTCTAGCGATCCGCCATGGCGGGCGGATCGACCGGCTCGTCCTGGCGGACACAGGCGTCGTCTTCGCTGACCAGGGCAAGGCCGCTTTTCGGACGATGGCAAGCCGCGTGAGGGAGAGCGGGATGGAGGCCGTCGTCGATATCGCGATCAAGCGATTGTTTCCGGACGACTTCATCGCCACTAACCCAGCCATTGCGGCCGAACGCCGATCCGCCCTGCTCAGGATGGAGCCAACGACCTTTGCTAAGGTTTGCGAGGCGCTTGCGGATTTGGACCTGCGCGGGGAAATCGGACAGATTCGAAATCCGACACTGGTGCTCGTCGGCAGCCGGGATGCGGCCACGCCGCCGTTCATGGCTCGGGAGCTGGCCAAGATGATTCCGCAGGCTCAGTTCATTGAGACTTGAGGGGCTGGGTCACGCGCCGATGGTCCAGGATCCGGGAGCTTTCCTTAAGGCGATTTCCGGCTTTCTCGGGACCGAAGAGCTGATTTCCGCGATGCCGAAATGAGACAAGGCTTGTAAAGGCGCGCGTCGCGAGCACCGGTCGTCGAGGGGAATGTCGGTTCGTGTCAGCGTCCGCATGACAACTCTCTCCCGATGAATGTAAGACCGCGCGCCGCTGTAAGGCCATGGCGCCGGGCTCCTATCTCGACTAACATTGTGCCGGCAACCGGCCTGCAAGACCGGTCCTGCCAAACATGCCGTTTCCGGGGAGGGGGGTAACCATGCCAACAGCAGTGAATGCCGGCGCACGTCTCGATCGGCTTCCGATCTCATCATTCCATTATCGCATCTTCTGGCTGGTCGGGGCCGGAATGTTCTTCGACGGCTATGACCTTTATGTCGCCGGCGGCGTGCTGGCGTCGACGATTGCAGACCAAATTCTCGACATTGCCGCAGAATTTGCAATTCCTCTCGTTCACCTTCGTCGGCATGACGCTCGGCTCTCTGATCACCGGTTTTGTCGGCGACCAGTTCGGACGCCGCTTCACCTATCAGATCAATCTTCTGGTTTTCGGTCTGGCCTCGCTCGCCGCCGCTTTCGCCCAGACTATGGACCAGCTCATCATCTGCCGCTTCGTGCAAGGGCTCGGCCTCGGTGCCGAGATCGTCGTCGGTTATTCGACCATGACGGAATTCGTGCCGCCAAAGACGCGCGGCCGCTGGCTCGCCTTCATGGCATTCATCGTCGTTGCCGGCTTTCCCGCCACGGCCATCCTCGGCTATCTGATCATCCCGACTTTCGGCTGGCGGCCGATGTTCGTCATCGCCGGCATCGGTTCGCTGATCGTGTGGTATCTGCGCAAGAATTTGCCGGAGTCGCCGCGCTGGCTGGAATCGAAAGGACGCACTGCGGAAGCGGAAGCCTGATGACGGCGATCGAAACGGAGGTCGCCGCCAGCGCCGGCCCGCTGCCGGCACCCGCCGCGACCATACCGGTGGCGCAGGTCAGCGCTGCCGACATGCTGCGCCCGCCGCTGCTTCAGCGCATGATCGTCGGCTCCTGGGTGCTCATCACCATCAACACGCTGATTTTCGGCTTCGTGATCTTCCTGCCGCAATTCTTCCTGCGTCAGGGGCTCACCATCACCAATTCGCTCGGCTACACAGTCGTGCTCGCCGCCGCCTCGCTGGTCGGCTGCGCCGTCGGCGCCTGGAGCTCGGACGCGATCGGGCGCCGCTGGAGCATCATCGGAGCCTCGGTGATGACCATCGTGTTCGGCTATATCTATGCGCGATTTCAACGCGGCATCCGATCCGGCGATCGTGCTGACCATCGGTTTCGTGCTTATCGTTGCGATCTATGTGCAGACCGCGCTCTTATTCGGCGTCTATACGCCCGAATTGTTCCCCACCGAAATCAGGTTGCGAGCGAACGGGATCTGCAACACGCTCGGCCGGTGCGCCACGGTGATCTCGCCATTCATGGTCGGCTGGCGCTGGTGCATTATCAGCTTCCCGGCGTGGTCGGGTTGATGATCGCACTGCTGGTGGTGCAGATTATCGTCGTTTACGTCTGGGGCGTGGAACCGCGCAATCGCGCGCTGGAAGATGTCGCCGCCCCGGTCGGCGCGGCCGCGTAGCAGCAACAGGCGACGAACGCCCGTCCTATAAACCCGGCTGCGGGCGGTGCGGCCGGCATCGGGCTGGGCTTAATCGCTGCGGCCTTATCCGCAACAGACTTCGCTGCCGCCAGCAGGCTGGTTGCAAACACCGGCCGTCCGCGACCGGCTGACCTTATGGAGCAAAAGCCAGTGGGTGGTGAACGAGCGGGCCGAGATCGCCGCCATTTTCGGCCTGCCGAAGGAGAATGTGCAGGTCATCTGCCCGTTCATCGGCGGCGCCTTCGGCGCCTCGCTCAGGACATGGCCGCATGTGACGCTGGCGGCCCTCGCCGCCTGGCATGTCGACCGGCCCGTGAAGCTGGTGCTGACGCGGCGGCAGATGTTCTACACGACGGGTCACCGCCCGCGCACGATCCAGCGGGTGGCGCTTGGCGCGGGCTCGGATGGCCGGCTCACTAGCATCATTCACGAAGGCACCGGCGAGACCAGCCGCTATGAGCAGTTCGTCGAAGCGCTGACATCGCTCTCCAGCTTCATGTATTCCTGCCCGAATGTCCGCTCGCGCTATCGCCTCCTGCCGCTCGACATCAGCACTCCCACTTTTATGCGCGGTCCCGGCGAGGCAAGCGGCGTCTATGCCTTCGAATGCGCCATGGACGAACTGGCCATCGCCCTAGGCATGGACCCGGTCGAGTTGCGGCGGCGCAACGAGCCAGCGATCGATGAGGGCGAGAACCGGCCGTTCTCCAGCCGCTCGCTGATCAAATGCTTCGACGTCGCTACCGAACGCTTCGGCTGGGCGCAGCGTAATCCCGAGCCGCGCTCCATGCGCGACGGTCGTCTGCTGATCGGCTGGGGCATGGCCTCGGCGACATATCCGGCGCTGTTCAACCAGGCGAGCGCGCGCGTCCGTTTGCATGCCGACGGTACGGCGGAGGTTGAGGTGGCCGCCAGTGACATGGGACCGGGCACTTACACGTCGATGACGCAGGTCGCTGCTGACTTTCTCGGCCTGCCGGCGGAACAGGTCCGCTTCAGTCTCGGACGTTCGGATCTTCCCCCGGCGCCGCCGCATGGCGGCTCACAGACCATGGCCTCCGTGGGCTCGGCGGTCCGCGCCGCCTGCCTGGCCGCGCAGAGCGAGGCGGCGAAGAAGGCCGTCACCGATCAGCGTTCGCAGGTTTTCGGCGCGGAGCTCGATGCCCTCGAATGGAATGCCGGACGATTGCGCCGAAAGGGCGATGCCTCGCCCGGCCAGACTTATGCCGAGATCATCACCAGCGGAGGCGGCGCGCCGATCGAAGCAGATGCGTCTGCCTCACGCAACGCCGAAGCAGCGCGGCAATACTCGATGCATGCCTATGGCGCGGTGTTCGTCGAGGTTGCTGTCGATCCGGATGTCGGCATCGTCCGGGTGCGGCGCGCCGTCGGCGCCTATGCTGCGGGCCGGATCGTCAATCCCCGGCTGGCCGCCAGCCAGTGCACGGGCGGGATGGTCGGCGGCATCGGCATGGCGCTGATGGAGCGCACCGTGCTCGATCCGCACGATGGGCGGCCGGTAAACGCGCAGTTGGCCGGCTATCTGATGCCAGTAAACCTCGATATCCCCGAGCTTGAGGCGTATTTCGTCGCGGAGGACGATCCGCATGTGAACCCGCTTGGCGTCAAGGGACTCGGGGAGATCGCGCTGATCGGCATCGCGCCGGCCATCGCCAATGCCGTCTTCCATGCGACCGGCAAGAGACTGCGCGACCTGCCGATAAGGATCGAGAATATCCTGGAGACCTAGTCGTTCGGCGCCGACAGCGCCCAAATCGCCAGACCCCGTGGTTGGTTCGTTTACGGCCACAGTCCGGGCGTCTTTGAAAGCCGCCGCCATCGAGAATGCGCAGCCCGAAATAGGCAAATCCCAGCGACCTCGAATGGAAATAGTTCGGGCTCACGGACAATTAAGCCGCTCAATGAGGACGAAAACCGTTGCCATTCTCAACGTCGGCTCATGCCGCTATCATGGCCTCGGGCGCGAAGGGGGGCGCACGACAATGAGTCTTTCCAGGGACGCGCTGCTGCAGCCATCGCTTGGCGACGCGGCCATCGCGAAGGCGCCTTACTCGATTCGGACGACGTTCTTGACGGCCTTTTTCGGCGGGCCGCTTGCGGCCATTACAATCATTGCGGTTAACGCGGTGCGACTTCAGGCGCTGGTCGCGCGATCTGGTGCCGCTGGGATTGTCCCTCGCTCCGGCCGGGCGGGCATCAGGACCGTTTTGGCCGACGCAAGTGGGCCTGCGCATCGGCCTGCGCTTGCTGTTGCAGCCCGCCGGCCGCCTCGTCCGAATAAAGGGAAACGACTGGATTATCCGTGGCGACGAAAGGCGGCCAGACCTGATTCCGGCCGTTATGCTTGGCCGCGTAGAGCGCCGCATCGGCCCCAGCCGCCGCTTCGCCGAAAGCGCGCACGGAAACCGGGTCGGCCATCACACCCAAACTCACCGTCACGACGCCGCGCCCGCCGGGATCCTCATGCGGGATTGCGAGATTTTCGATCTGACGGCGAACACGCTCCGCAATACGCACCGCCCCGCTCAGATCCGTGCGCGGCAGCAGCATGAGAAATTCTTCCCCGCCCAGCCGCGCCGCGACGTCGTCCTTGCCGCGCAGCTCGGCGGCAATGGCGCCCGCCACGCGCTTGAGGCAGGTGTCACCGGCGCCATGCCCATAACGGTCGTTGAACGACTTGAAGTGATCGATGTCGATCATGATGATCGCAACCGGGGAAACCGCCTCATCACCCAGCGCCCACAGCGTCTCCACCCGCTCGCCGAGATAGCGGCGGTTACCAAGGCCGGTGAGGGGATCGTGCTTGGCCACCTCCTCCGCGCCTTCGCGCCGCAACTGGTCCCGCAGCCGCATCAGAAACGCATGCCGCACGTCGCCTTCCATGCGGCGATTGGCCAAGAGGCTGAGATAGGCGGTCGCAAGCATGAGCGCGGTGCCGATGTATTTGACGGCAAATGCCGAATGACCGGGCAGCAGCACTGCGAGATAGATCGCCATCAGCAGACATGTTGAGACAGCGGCAAGCGGAAAAGCGAAGCGCTGGTGCAGATTCATATAGATCACGATCATTGTCGCCAGATATTGGTAGTGATCGGCGCCTTGGCCGCGATTCAGCGCATAGATGAACATGATCTGCGCCACCATCATAAACGGGATGGCGGCTGCCGTTACTTCGCGCAACCGCTGGCTCTGAAGCCTTGGATAAAGGAAGCCGATGAAGAAAATGATCGGCGTCACCACGCCGAGATGCAGGATCGCAGCCAATAGAAATGTGTTTGGCAACAGCAGGAAGTCCGTAAGCAGAAAGGAATTGTAGATGAGCACGGCCCTGTACATCCGTTTGCGCAGAACCGCGAGACGAACGGAGTGCATCTCCTCGCCGTAAAGCGCCTCGATGGCGGGCGGGAAGACGCGCTCTGCCGGCTTGGCGGCCATGTAGGCCTCAAGCATCGGCAAGCTGACGACTGGCCGAACATGGAGCCTTTCCTTTACGGTCGGGTAAGGGCGCATTGAAATGCGTAGGATAGGCGTCCAGTTCTAAAGATTCCTTGTCCGAGCCCGCTAAAATGCCGTGCTTGCGGCAAGCGGCCACCCGGCCGCAGATGCGGCCCCGGATCGTCGAAGCAGCCCGAAACGCGTAGCTTTACACCACTGTCGCCCCGCCATCCGCGACGATGGTCTGCCCGGTGATGAAACTGGCGGCCGGTGAGGCAAGAAAGGCGGCAACGCCCGCGATCTCCTCCGGCTCGCCGATGCGGCGCAGCGGCGTGGCGGCTTCGCGTTTGGCAAGCCGCTCCTTGTCTTCCCAGAGCGCGCGAGCGAAGTCGGTCTTGATCAATCCGGGCGCGACGCAGTTGACACGGATATTCTTGCCCGACCACTCCACCGCGAGATTGCGCGCGAGCGCGAAATCGGCAGCCTTGGACATGCCATAGGCGCCAATCATCGGCGAAGCGATGATGCCGGCGATCGAGGAGATGATCACGACCGCCCCGCCGCCCCGCTCCGCCATGCCGGGAATGACCATGTTACAGAGCCAGACATTGGCTCTGACATTGGTGGCCATGATCTTGTCGAACGCCTCGTCGGAAAGCTCCGACATCGGCCCAAAAGCCGGATTGGCCGCTGCGTTGCAGACCAGGATGTCGATCTTGCCCCAGCGCTCAACCGCGCCCCCGACAAGCGCCTCGACCTCGGATTTCACCGAGACATTGCAGGGAATGACGACCGCTTCACCGCCTTCGGCAAGGATCGCTTTGGCGACTTCTTCGCAGGCGGCCGCTTTGCGGCTGGACACCACGACCTTGGCACCGAGTCGCGCCATGAGCATGGCGGTTTCGCGGCCGATGCCTCGGCTGGACCCGGTGATGACGGCGACTTTGCCATCCAGGCGAAATGGATCTTTCATTGAGCGTCCCTCAGCGATAATGCGATGCTTGAATAAGGCAGGCCATGATCGGCGTGTTCCGTTCCTAGCCCGAGCGATCGGCGGACAGAAACGAGGGAATGCGCCATTTGCGTGCCCGCTTGAGCCAGCCATTGGCCGCGGCTTTCGCGGAACCGCCTTCGCGGCGCAGTTCAGCCTTCGCCTTCTCCTGCTTGCCTCAGCTCGAGCTTCGACAATTTGCCGACGGCGGTACGCGGCAGCGCATCGCGGAATTCAAGCTGGGCCGGCATTTCGTGACGGCCGATCTTATCGGCGAGAAAATCATTCAGCTCCTCAAGCGTGAAGCCTTGCGCCCCGGGCTTGAGCTTGATGAAGGCCTTGGCCGCCTCGCCGCGATAAGGCGTCGGCCACACCGATGACAATGACTTCCTCGACCGAAGGGTGCTCGTAGATCGCCTGTTCGATCGTCTGCGGGTAGACGTTAAAGCCGCCGGAGATGATCATGTCTTTCTTGCGGTCGACGATGAAAAAGAAGCCGTTCTCGTCCATATAGCCGATATCGCCAGTGAGGAAATAGCCATCGGCGAAGGCGCCCGCCGTTTCCTGCGGCCGCCGCCAATAACCTTGCGTGACATTCGGCCCGCGCACGCGGATTTCGCCGACTTCGCCCGGCGCCAAGACGCGGCGAGGATCGTCGAGCGCGGCCACGTCCATTTCGACGTTCGGCAAAGGCAGGCCGATGGTGCCGGGCGGTGGATCGCCGTATGCGGGCACATTGGTGCCGGCGGGCGATGTTTCCGTCATGCCCCAGCCGCCGCCGAGGCGGTGGCCGGTAAGGCGCTGAAAGCGCGTCTCCACTTCGACCGGCAGCGGCGCGCCGCCGGAGCCGCAATAGATGAGCGAGGAGAGGTCGCGTTTGCCGATGTCGGGACGGTTTACCAGCGCGATCCACATCGTCGGGACCCCTGGAAACGCCGTCGCGCGCAACACTTCGATGTCGTGGAGGGTCTGATCGAGATCGAATTTGACGCGCAAAAGCATTAAATCGCCATTGCGGATATGACGAAGAAGGATCGTCGTCAGAGCATAGATATGGAAGAAGGGCAGCACGGCGATGATGGTCTCGTGGCCCGTGGGCGATGATGGCCGCGCCTTGAACCAGATCTCGTAAATATCGACGGCGGCCGTCAAATTGGCGTGGGTAAGGATCGCCGCGCGCGGCTTGCCGGTCGTGCCGCCAGTATATTGCAGCACAGCAATGTCCTCGGGGACGATCTCCGGCCAGCGCTCTATCTTGGGTGCTTCAGCGATCAGCCGACTGAAGCGCGAAACGCCTGGCCGCTCCGGGATCGGCAGCAAGGGGATCGGCGATGGCCCCCATTCCGCGTCATCGCCGACGATGAGGTGATCGATAAGCCCCCGATCGAGCATTTTGACGGCATTCGGCAGAAGATTGGCAAAATTCGTCGTGACGATGGTCCTTGCGCCGCTGTCACGAAGCTTATGCTCCAGCTCGCGCTCGGCGTCGAGCGGGCTCAGATGTACAACGGGTGCGCCCATCTTGACGCCGCCGAAAAACGCGATCGGATGATAAGGCACGTTCGGGAGATAAAGCGCGATCGGCCTCTCTCTATCATGGCCGAGAGACAGGAAAGCCGCGGCTGCGGCCACAGCTTTGGCTCCCAGTTCGCGGTAATGAATAATTTTGCCGCGAAACTCGATGGCAGGAAGCAAGCTGTGCGTGCTCACGGCTTTGTCGAACATCGCCGGCAATGTCGTGATATCCAGAGGCTTGTCCCAGGCGATGGTCGGCGGATAGGATTTTTCCCAGGCGAAAGGGCGTTTGCTCATGGCTTATGCTTTTGCTGATAGGGAGCCGAAACCTTTCCCCTCGGCCGCAAGCCGGGCGAGAAGCGGTGCCGGCGCCAGGGTCTTATCGGCAAGCTCATCGGCATAATGGCCGAGCCGGTCCGCGATCACGCCGAGCCCGACCTGGTCGGCGTAATACATCGGCCCGCCGCGTGCGACCGGCCAGCCATAGCCATAGATCCAGACGACATCGATATCGCCGGAGCCGCATGGCGATGCCCTCTTCGAGGATACGGGCGCCCTCGTTGATCATCGGATAGATTGTTCGCTCCACGATCTCCTCTTTCGAGATCGGGCGGCGCTCGACGCCGAGGCGTTTTGAGGTTTCCAGGATCAGGCGTTCGACCTCCGGATCGGGGCGCGGCACGCGCGAGCCCGGCTCATAGAGATAGTAGCCCTTGCCGGTCTTCTGGCCGAAGCGGCCCGCCTCGCAGAGCGCGTCGCTGATCGGCGCCTTGGTCCCGCGTTCCTTGCGGATGCGCCAGCCCACATCGAGGCCGGCGAGGTCGCCGACCGCGCACGGTCCCATGGCAAAGCCGAATTCGGTGAGCGCCGCGTCGATCTCCTGCGGCAGCGCGCCTTCGATCAGCAGCCGCTCGACTTGGGCGAAGCGTTTGTGCAGCATCCGGTTGCCAATGAAGCCGTCGCAGACGCCGCTGATGACGCCAACCTTGCCGATGCGCTGCCCGACCGCCATGGCGGTTTTCAGCGTGTCAAGGCGGTCGCCTTGCCGCGCACGATTTCGAGCAGCTTCATGATGTTGGCGGGCGAGAAGAAATGCATGCCCACGACATCGCCAGGACGCTGCGTTTCGGCGGCGATCGCGTCGACGTCCAGCGTCGAGGTGTTCGTCGCGAGAACCGCGCCCGGCTTGGCGAGCCGGTCGAATTCGCGGAAGATCGACTTCTTCAGCGCCATTTCTTCAAAGACGGCCTCAATGATCAAGGTCGGCGTTGCGAACGGCATCGAGCGCGTCGCGCCGCTGATCAGGCCGGCGCGCTTTTCTGGCCTCGGCATCGGTCATGCGCCCGCGGGCGGCGCTGCTGCGGAAGGTATTGCTTGATCGCGGCGCGACCCATTCAAGCGCTGCTTCGGACGTTTCAATGATGGTCACTGGAATACTGGCATTGGCGAGCGACATGGCGATGCCGCGGCCCATCGTGCCGCCGCCGATAACGGCGACGCGCTCGATCTTGCGCGGCTCAGCCAGGCTGGCATATCCGGTACCTTGCGCGCCGCCCGTTCGGCGAAGAAGACATGCCGCTGCGCTTTCGACTGTTCGCTGTTCAGGAGCTGAATGAAGAGTTCGCGCTCCTGCTTTAGCGCCTGCCTCGAAGGTTAGCATCGCGGCATTGCGGACGGAGCGGACGCAGGCAAGCGGCGCGTCGAGGCCCCGCGCGCGCTTCATCAGGGAGCCGGCAAGCGAATCGAACGCGCCTGCGATCGAAATCCAGCTTATCCTGGCGGTCGCGCACACGTCCGAGCGGGCGCTTTTCGGAGACCGCTTGACGCGCCAGCGCGACCGCTTCGGCAATCGGGTCACCTTCGGCAAGGACATCCACCAGCCCGAGATCGCGGGCCTTTTCCGCCCCGATTGGATCGCCGGTGACGATCATTTTCAGCGCTTCCATCATGCCGATGGCACGCGGCAGCCGCTGGGTACCGCCCGCGCCGGGCAGTAGGCCGATCTTCACCTCGGGCAGGCCGAATTGCGCTTCCGGGCCTGCAACGCGGAAGTGAAAGGCGAGCGCCATTTCCAGGCCGCCGCCGAATGCGACACCCTGGACCGCAACAACGGTCGGCTTTTCGATTGCCTCAACCAGATCGATCAGGTCGAGCAATGTCGGCGATAAGGGCGGCTTGCCGAATTCGGTGATGTCGGCGCCGCCACTGAAGGTTGAGCCATTGCTGCCGACGACGATTGCCTGAACGGCAGCATCGTCCCGCGCTTTTTCGAGTGCGTCGTGAAGAGCCGTCCGTACCACGTGATTGAGAGCGTTTACGGGCGGATTGTCGATCCGGATGATGGCAATGGCGCCGTCTGTGCTGAGCTGTACCGGAGCTGTCAAAGCTTCGTCCTTCTACTATCGAATGCCGAGCCAGATGGAATGCGACCGCAAAGTTAATTCTGCACCGCGGAATATTATTCCGCAGAATTGACATGAAGCTTATGATGTGGTGCACTCGTTGTCAACGAACTGCATGAAGAAGATCCGTTTCAGTGAGATGAGATGGGACAGCTTATTCATGTAAAACACTGTCGAATGGCATGAGTTTCCGATTGTATTGTATTGTCGGGGATGGGGAGGAGAAATAATGCGTGTAAGAAGCGCAATATCGGCCCAATTCAAGGCTTTGTGGTTACAGGCTGCAACCGACGCCCTCGCTCGATAGCGGCACGAAGATGTCGAGGGCGCTCAACGAGGCGGCACAGCCCTTGCTTGAAGTGCGCGATCTTTCCGTGCGCTTCGGAGGCATTGTCGCGCTTGACGAAGTATCCTTTCGGCTTCAGCGCGGCCAGATCCTCGGACTGATCGGTCCCAACGGCGCGGGCAAGACAACGCTGTTCAACTGCCTGTCGCGGCTCTACCAGCCGACATCCGGCGACATCCTTTTCGAAGGCAGTTCCCTTCTCAGGCGGCCGGCCCACCGCATCGCGGAGACTCGGCATCGGGCGTACCTTTCAGAATGTCGCGCTCTTCAGCCAGCTCACGGTTCTCGACAATGTGCTGATCGGCGCACATGCGCGCGGCCACAGCGGCGTTCTCGAGCGATGCCTTGACGCTGCCGCGCGACGAGGCGCGAGGAGAGCGCACTCTGCGGCGACGCGATGGAGATCATCGCCGATCTCGACCTTGAGGACGTTGCGCACCGGCCTGCCGCCGGCCTGCCCTTGGGCGTGCTGAAACGTGTCGAGATGGCGAGGGCCCTCGCCAGTAAGCCGAAGCTCATTTTATTGGATGAACCTGCCGGTGGACTCAATCACGACGAGGTCGGCGGGCTTGCCCGGCTCATTCGCGATATCCGCGACAGCCGCGGCATCACCGTGCTGATCGTCGAGCACCATATGGGACTGGTCATGTCGGTGTCGGACGCGGTTGTCGTCCTGAATTTCGGCCGCAAGATCGCCCAGGGCAGCCCGGCTGAGGTGCAGCGCCATCCCGAGGTTATCCAAGCCTATCTTGGAGTGGCCGCGTGATGACCGACATTCTCGAAGTCGAAGATCTGCGCGCCTTCTATGGACCGGTGCCGGCGCTTCATGGCATCGACTTCTCGATTCCGGAAGGCGGTGTCGCCGCCCTGCTCGGCGCGAACGGTGCCGGGAAAACCACGACGCTGCGCGCAATTTCCGGAATCATCCGTGCCACCGGAAGCATTCGCATCGATGGCCGTTCCGTCATTGGCTGTCAGCCGGAGACCATCGCCCGTCTGGGCGTTGCGCATGTCCCTGAAGGGCGCGGCACCTTCAGTGGACTGACGGTCGGGGAAAATCTGCGACTCGGCGCCATAACCCGCTCCGATCCGAAAGCCATAGCGAGCGATATCGAGCGCTGCTTCGGCTATTTTCCGATCTTACAGACGCGCTACCACCAACAGGCGGGCACGCTGTCGGGCGGTGAGCAGCAAATGCTTGCCGTGGCGCGCGCGCTGATGCTGCGGCCGCGTCTCATGCTGCTGGACGAGCCGTCTTTCGGGCTTGCGCCGATGGTCGTGCGCGATCTGTTCGACATTCTGCGTCGGATCAATCGCGCGGAACGGGTGAGCATGCTGATCGTGGAGCAGAACACTGGGCTCGCCCTCGACCTCGCCAGCGAGGCCTATCTGTTGGAGACGGGACGTCTCGTGCTTTCCGGTCCGTCGAGCCGGATTGGCGCCGACGAGAGCGTCCGGCGTTCCTATCTTGGTTATTAGCGGGACGAGGTCATGGAGCTTTTCATTCAACAGGTTCTGAGCGGGCTCGCTTCCGGCGCCATCTATGCGCTGATGGCGCTTGCTGTGGTCATGATCTACCAGACCATCCAATATCTGAATTTCGCTCAGGGCGAGATGGCGATGTTCTCAACCTTCATCGCCTGGCAATTGATGGCGTGGGGCGCGCCTTACTGGATCGCCTTTATACTGACGATCGCGGTTTCGTTCCTCGGGGGCGCGCTGATCGAGCGGATCGTTTTCAAGCCAATTCGCAACGCGCCCGAGTTGACCCACATTGTCGTCTTCATCGCGCTGTTTGCCATCTTCAACAGCCTGGCGGGCTTCATCTGGGATTTCACGATCAAGCCATTCCCGACGCCTTTCGGCCAGGCGCCACTTCTGGCAAGCGGAATTCTCAGTGTGCATCAGGCCGGCATGATCGGCGTGACGGCTCTATTGGTGTGTCTGCTTTATGGATTCTTCCGCTATACGCGGCTCGGCCTTGCAATGCGGGCGGTGGCGGAAAATCCCGCATCGGCTCGGCTTGTTGGGATCAGGGTTGGCTGGATGACAGCTTTAGGGTGGGGCATGGCAGCAGCGATCGGCGCGGTGGCAGGAATGCTCATCGCGCCGGTTGTCTTTCTTGAGCCCAACATGATGCTCGCTATTCTCCTCTACGGTTTCGCTGGCGCCGTGCTGGGCGGGCTCACGAGCCCCGGCGGTGCTGTTCTCGGCGGCCTTGTCGTTGGCGTCGTAGAGAGTTCTGGCCGGCACTTACATCCCGGTGATCGGCTCGGAGATCAAGCAGCCTATCGCGCTTTTCTTGATCGTTCTTGTGCTCGTCGTGAAACCGAGCGGCGTTTTCGGCCGCAGAACCGTGCAGCGGGTGTAAAGATGAGCCTTGGACAGGAGGTCAATGTCGGGGCGGTCGCGAAGGTGCGCGAGTCGGCGCCACTCAGCGTCTGGCGTCCCAATTCGCTCCTCATTGCCCTCCTGCTTGCCGTGGCGCTCGTCCTGCCCTTCCTGCTCAAGAATTTCGTGATTTTCCAGCTCACCATAGTGATGATCTATGCCATCGCCATCATGGGTCTCAATCTGCTCACCGGCTTCAATGGCCAGTTTTCGCTGGGCCACGGCGCCTTCTTCGCCATCGGCGCCTATACCGCCGCCATCCTGATGGATCAATACGCCGTCAGCTTCTTCTGGACTCTGCCGGCGGCGGCGATTGTCTCATTCGCCTTCGGGGTGCTGTTCGGTCTGCCCGCCTTGCGGCTCGAGAACATCTATCTCGCGCTCGCCACCTTCGCGCTTGCCGCTGTCATGCCGCAGCTTCTGAAACTGACCCCGCTTGAACATTGGACCGGCGGCGTTCAGGGCATCTCGCTCATCAAACCGGATGCGCCTTTCGGCCTGCCGCTGAACCAGGACCAATGGCTCTATTTCTTCACCTTGGCGATCGCGGTGCTGATGTATGTGCTTGCCCGCAACATCGTGATGAGCCGGAGCGGACGGGCGATCATGGCGATCCGGGACAATCCGATCGCGGCGAGGACGATGGGCATCAACACTGCCTATTATAAGACGCTGACGTTCGGCGTCAGCGCGCTCTATACGGGCGTCGCCGGCGCGCTTTCAGCGGTGGTGGTGCAGTTTGTCGCCCCGGACAGCTTCACCGTTTCGCTCTCTGTGGCTCTGCTTGTCGGTCTCGTCATCGGCGGCGTCGGCTGGCTGCCGGGCGCGTTCATCGGCGGGGCGTTCGTGCTCTTCGTGCCGAATATCGCGGAAGACGTCTCGAAAGGACTGTCCGGCGCGGTCTACGGCGTGATCCTGCTTCTCGTCGTCTATCTCATGCCTTCAGGCGCCGGAGCAATATGGCGCGCCGCCCAGGAGTATTTTAGTCGAAGGAGGAAATAAGCCCATGACGTTTTCGAGCTTTCGCTATCCGGCCCTAGTGGCCCTGGCCATCGCATTTGCTGCAAGCCCATGTGGCCGCACAGAAATATGATCCGGGTGCAACCGACACCGAGATCAAGATCGGCAACATCAATCCCTATAGCGGCCCGGCTTCGGCCTATGGCACGATCGGGAAAACCATCGCCGCCTATTTCAAAATGGTAAACGACGAGGGGGGCATTAACGGCCGCAAGATCAACTTCATCAGCTATGACGACAGCTACAGCCCGCCCAAGGCTGTGGAGCAGGCGAGAAAGCTGGTCGAAAGCGATGAGGTGCTGCTGATCTTTCAATCGCTCGGCACGCCGTCGAACTCGGCCATCGAGAAATATATGAACGCCAAGAAGGTGCCGCAGCTTTTCGTCGCGACCGGCGCGACGAAGTGGGGCGACTACGAGAAGTTCCCTTGGACGATGGGCTGGAACCCGCCCTATCAGAGCGAGGGCCGGATCTATGCTCAGTACATTCTGAAGAACAATGCCAACGGAAAGATCGCCGTCCTTTACCAGAACGACGATTACGGCAAGGATCTTCTCAAGGGCCTCAAGGACGGCCTGGGCGGCAAGGCGGGCATGATTGTCGCCGAGGCTGCGTATGAAACCTCCTCCCCGACGGTCGACTCCGAAATCGTGAAGCTCAAGGCATCGGGCGCGGACATTTTCGTCAATATCGCCACGCCGAAATTTGCCGCTCAAGCGATCCGCAAGGTCGCCGAACTCGGCTGGAAACCGCTCCAGATCCTCAACAACGTTTCCGTCTCGGTCGGCGCCGTTCTCAAACCCGCGGGGCTTGAGAATGCCGTGAACATCATCTCGACCGGCTACATCAAGGATAACACCGACCCCGCCTGGAAAGACGATGAAGGGATGAAGCACTGGCGGGAATTCATGGCGAAATATTATCCCGACGGCGACTTGAACTCGTCCTTTCCGCCCTACGGCTATTCGGCGGCCCAGGTCATGGTTCAGGTGCTCAAGCAATGCGGAAACGATCTGACCCGTGAAAACGTCATGAAGCAGGCGGCTAATCTGAAGAATTTCACGCCGGAACTGCTTCTGCCCGGCATTACCGTCAATACCGGGCCAAAGGACTATTACCCGCTTGAGCAAATGCAGCTGATGCGCTTCGACGGAAAGGGCTGGAAATTTTTCGGCCCGGTCATGGAGGGCGGGATTGGCTAGCAGCTCCCGAAATCGGGAGTTCGTTTGAGCACGTTGCAGAAAAAATAGTCTGCGATGCGAAAATTGCGAAGGCGCAAGCCTTCCCGAGATCCGGGAGCACCCTCGCGAACGCCGGCCTGACCGAGGCGGGCCTCTCGCGGTGCTCCCGGCGTGAAAGACCACGGCGCAGAGAAAGGCTGGAGCGCAATGGATCTGCGTTTCACAGATGAAGAGAACGCGTTCCGCGATGAGATTCGTACCTTCATGCAGAAGGAAATTCCGGTGGAAATTCGCCGGAAGGTCAGCGAAGGCCACGAGACCAGGCGGGACGATCTGGTGCGCTGCCAGCGCATTCTGAATGCGAAGGGCTGGGCCGTGCCGCGCTGGCCGATCGAATGGGGCGGCCAGCCCTGGACGCCGGTCGAGCACTATATCTTTCTCGAAGAGATGCACCAGAACAGCGTGCCTCAGCCGCTGCAATTCAACTGCGATATGGTGGGGCCGGTCATTGCCCATTTCGGCACCGAGGAACAGAAGCGCCGCTTTCTGCCGCGCATCGCCAATCTCGACGACTGGTGGTGTCAGGGATTCTCCGAGCCGGGCGCTGGCTCGGATCTGGCTTCGCTCAAAACGCGTGCGGTGCGCCATGGCGATCATTACGTCGTCAACGGACAAAAGACCTGGACGACGCTTGCCCAATATGCGGACTGGATCTTCTGCCTGGTCCGCACCGACCCCGCCGCCAAGAAGCAGGAGGGCATTTCCTTTCTGCTTATCGACATGAAAACGCCCGGCATTACCGTTCGCCCGATCATCACCATCGACGGGCGGCATGAGGTGAACGAGGTGTTCTTCGACGACGTGAGGGTGCCGGTCGCCAATCTGATCGGTGAAGAGAACAAAGGCTGGGACTATGCCAAGTTCCTGCTTGGCCATGAGCGCACCGGCATTGCCCGCGTGGGCACCACCAAGCAGCGGCTCCGGCGCATCCGGCGCATCGCCGAGCAGACACCGGCCGGCGAGGGCACGGTGTGGGACAATCCCGCGTTCCAGGCGCGGTTTGCGCTTGCCGAGATCGAGCTGAAGGCGCTGGAGATCACGCAGATGCGCATCGTATCGCAGCAGCGGCACGGCGAGGCCGGCAAGGACAGCAATGCCGCGGCTTCGATCCTGAAGATCAAAGGCTCGGAGCTGCAGCAGACGGCGACGGAGTTGCTTCTCGAGGCAGCGGGCCCTTATGCGCTGGTGCACATGGAGCGGCCCGGCGAGGAAGGCAGCAATGATCCGCTTGCCGATCTTGAATGGGCGAGCCTCGCCGCGGACAACTACTTCAACTACCGCAAGGTCTCCATCTATGGCGGCTCCAACGAAATCCAGCGCAACATCATCGCCAAGGCGGTCTTAGGTCTTTAGAGGGCGTCCCATGGATTTTGACCTCACCGAAGAACAACGGCTGCTGAAAAGCTCGGTCGAGCGCCTGATCGGCGACCGCTACGGCGATTTCGAACGCCGCAAGCTCTATCAGCAGAAGCCGGGTGGCTGGAGCGAGGCCATGTGGCAGGACTATGCGGCCATGGGTCTGACCGCGCTTCCTTTCGATGAAGGCCTGGGCGGCGTCGGCGGCGGGCCGGTCGAAACCATGATCGTCATGGAGGAGATCGGCCGCGGGCTATGCCTTGAGCCCTTTCTTTCGACGGTCGTGCTCGGCGGAACGGCCCTGCAATTCGCAGCCAGTCAGGCGCAGAAAGATGCCTTAATCCCGCCGGTCATAGCGGGCGAACTCATACTTTCCTTAGGCTATGGCGAACGTCAAGGCCGCTATGATCTTTTCGATGTGGCGACGATAGCCAGGCGGAATGGCAGCGGCTACGTTCTCGACGGGCAGAAAAGCGTCGTGCTGCATGGCGACAGCGCCGACAAGCTGATCGTCAGCGCCAGAACCTCTGGCGAGCGCCGCGATCGCGACGGGATTACCCTGTTCATTCTCGATGCCGATGCTGCTGGTGTGGAAATCCATGGCTATCAGGCGCAAGACGGCCAGCGCGTCGCCGAGCTTACACTGACGGGCGTCGCAGCGCCTGATGACGCCCGTCTTGGTGCGCCGGACCGGGGTTTGGAAATCCTCGAAGCGGTGATCGATCATGGCATTGCGGCGGTCGCGGCGGAGGCGGTCGGTGCGATGGACAGTCTTCATGCGCTCACGGTCGACTATCTAAAAACGCGCCAGCAATTCGGCGTTCCGATCGGCAAATTTCAAAGTCTGCAGCATCGAGCGGTCGATATGCTGGTTGCGCTGGAGCAAGCCCGCTCCATGGCGATGTTCGGCGCGATGATGCTGGAGAAAAGCCCGCAGGAGCGCCGCCAGGCGCTGTCGGCGGTGAAGGTGCAGATCAACCGCTCGGCACGGCTTGTCGGCCAGCAGGCCGTCCAGCTTCACGGCGGCATCGGCATGACCATGGAATATAAGGCCGGGCACTATTTCAAGCGGCTGACCGCGATCGAAAACCTCTTCGGTGACACGGACTATCATCTCACCCGCGTCGCCCGCGGCAGAGGCGGGCTGAGCGATCCTTGGAGAACCGCCGAGGATCCCGGGGAGCTTGGCTTAACCTAAGCGCCTACCGGTCCGAGCTAGGGCTTTGGGCTCAGCCAGGCAATGTTGCAGAATTAAATACTGCACAGCGGAATAATTTTCGTGTGCGGAAGCTGGGATTGTGGTAGCCGTCGCGGCGTTTCTGCTCTGCAAGAGCGAGAAGGAGCCGCCGCCGACGAGCTTTGGAACTATGCACGCATACCGGCTCAACTAAAGGGCGGGATAGAAGCCAGAAAGGCAATACCGGCTTAAATGGCAAGAAAACGGGTCAATTTCGCTTACGACGACACCATATCGGGGTCGGCGCGCGGCACATCAGAGGATCGGCATTTTGTCGGCGCTTTGGCCCGCGGCCTTGAGGTCCTCGCCTGCTTCCGCAAGGGCGAAACCCTACTCGGCAATCAGGACATTGCGGCCCGCTGCAAACTCCCCAAATCGACCGTATCGCGCCTCACCTACACGCTGACCAAGCTCGGCTATTTGCACTATGTCGAGTCGGTCGCGAAATACCGCCTCGGAACGGCTGTTCTGGCTCTGGGCACCAGCATGCTTGCGCGGCTGGATATCAGGAATGTCGCTAAGCCTCTCATGGAGGAATTGGCGCAGTTTTCACGTGCCTCGGTAGCTCTGGGAGCGCGCGACCGCCTCAGCGTGGTGTATTTGGAATGCGTGCGCGGCCACACGACCATATCGCTCACGGTGGATGTCGGCTCGCGTCTTTCGATTTCTACCAGCGCCATCGGGCGGGCATTCCTTGCGGCCTGCACCGAAGAAGAACGCGCACCCATTCTGGAAGATATCCGCGCACTCGATAATGTGAATTGGCCGAAAACGCGCGATGCGATCGCCAAGGCGATTTCCGATCACCGCATGCTCGGTTGCACCCGCTCTTTCGGTGAATGGCATGAAACCGTGAACGGCATAGCGGTTGGCTTTCGGCCCGGCGGCGGGCTTCCGCCGATGGCCGTCAATTGCGGCGCGCCGTCGATGATCGTGAGCCCGGATTTTCTGCTTGAGAAAGTGCGTCCGCGGCTGATCAGCCTATGCAGGAAGCTCGAAAGCAGCATGGGCATCTGACTGCGTGCTCAGGCAGCGTCTCAAGCGGCCGCCAGGAATGCCGTCGAGGCCAGATCCGGTAAAGGCTTGGCGAGCACGCTTTGGATTTTCCGCGCCGGTACACCCAAGGACTTGAGCGCTGTTCCAGCCAGCCGCTCAGGATAATTCTCGTCCACTTCGCCGCTTACGATCTTGAGTGTGCCGAGCAGAAGAAGCCCGCCCACGGCGTGCCGCGCCATTTCCGGATCGTCGGCCGTGAACACACCGGCAGCGATGCCGTCCTCGATGCTGCGCTTGAGCCGTTCGGCCATGGTAAAGCGGAGATGCTGACCGGATAGCATGGTCCTGAGGATGAACCAGCCCCAAACCGGATCGCACTGGCTTTGCCTCAGGCAGGTCCGCAACTCCATAGCAAAGGCTTCTACCCGGTCCGACGCCTTCGTGCCGAGGTTCTCATAGAGAGCGGAACTGCGAGCAAGCGCCGCGTCGATGACGGCGGCGACGATCGCCTCTTTTGAAGAGAAGTGATTGTAAAATGAGCCGTAGCCCACATCCGCGGCTTCGGTGATGTCCTGGATGACGAGCCCCTCCAGGCCTCGCGTGGCGATGATCTCATAGGTGGCTTTCATGAGTTGGCGTCTGGTATCTTCCCGGCGCCGCTCCGATCGGCTTTTGGGAGCCGGGGAGGAAGCCATGCTTTCCTTGCCCATGTAAACCTCGTCGCTAGTCCAGCTTCGGTTTCCGTCACCACGGTCGGCCATCATCCTGCCGACTGACATACTTTATACCAGCCTCCCGTAACGTCATCACCTGCGCGCAAAAAGCCACAGATAAGATCCGGCGATCCGGGACAGTTGGCTCAACAATGAGCTTTTTTCGACAATGCGCTGTGTCGCAGACAAGGCCTTGGCAAACAAGACGAAATCCGAGCGTTCTGCACAGCGAGGGTCGGAAACCGCTCCAATGTCCACAGAGCCAGTTGATGCGTGGACGCACAATCGTCGAGAACAGGAGCCGTCATGCAAGCGCGGCCTTCAGGCCTGGAGCCGATCTGAAACGCACAATAAATCGCGTCGACGACGGGTAACAGGTTTAATTGCCTCATCACTCAGCTTAGCTGTCCGCGCGCGCGTTGCCTGAGAGCGGCATCGCCAAGGTCTTCAACGGTGGCCGTAATTGCGAAGGATTGGTGGCGCCATGGGCAGGGATGGCGACAGCCAGCGCCGGAGCTGATCCGCGCGGCGGCCAGCGCGGCGCTCGCCGATGGCATTGTGACGTCCTTTTGAGCGAGCTTAAGCCATTTTCGCGCCAATCTTCGCGTTCCATCTCTCATTGGCGATCGTTATCGAGGATATATACGTATAGACACGATCCCGAGATGATCTGTCCGAATTCTTTCGTTGCTATTCGGCAACGGCGAAGTCTTCAAATTTCGGCTTGGGCCAGAAAGCACTTGAGGCCGTGCCGCCACCGGCTATCATCGCGTCTGACAAATTTGTCAGAAATGACATTGGTTGGGGGAGACGAGCTATGTATGGGACGAGGCCGGGGGAAAGTGACACCTCATTAGCAACCAGAAAAAAGCCCGAAAGATGGCGGGCCTTGGCAATGGGCGCGGCAGTTGCGGGATCGGTCATCGGCTGCGCGAGCACGGCATTTGCCGGGTCCGACAATAGCAGCGATACCTATGCCGGCGATGTGAACGGCATCGCCCTGCCGGCCGGCACCTTCCTCGCCATCGAATATCTCGGTTGGCGCGACAGCAACACTTATGTCACGACGGGAAACAACATATTTACCAAGACAGGGGTGAGCGGCGGCAAAAAAGACGTCGACGGCAACCTTGATCTCTTAACGTCGATAACCCGGTTCTCCTATTTCACCCGGCTTTGGGACCATCCTTTGGTCTTGGAAGCGGCGTTTACCGTCGCCAAAGTCGAGGGGGATGCCAATGTGGGTCCGGAGCCGCTGACCAGCGCCGATGGGCTTACCGATCCTGTGCTCTTTATTAGCTACGGCCTGATCAATGCTCCCAAAGAGGAGCGCTTCCTTGCCCTGACGAACTATGTCTACCTGCCTGGGGGACGGAGCTATCAGAAATTCGAAGGCATCAACGTCACGACTCCGAACCAGACCACCTGGGTTCCGCAAGTCGCCTATGCCGAGGGACTCGGAAAATTCGGCCTCCAGAATCTCTGGCTCGACATCATTGCTAACGCTTCGATCCATAGCGATGGTGGCGCCCCGTTGGCGGTTGAAACGATATTCGGTCCGGCTCAATTTGATAACCTCAGCCAGGACAATTCTTACGATATCAAGGCATTTCTGCGTTACGTCTTCGGACCGGCCAACTTTCTCGCCGTCGGCGTCGAGAAAAGCTGGGGCGGCGATCAAATCGCTTCTGGCGGCGGGCTTGGACTCGCCTTTGGCCCGACCTCATTGGGCAAGGATGACTTCCTGAAGGGGCATGTTCAATTCGCCTTTCCGCTAGCCGCCGATTTCCATGTCGACACGGATTTCACGCATGATTTCGAGAGAGAAGGCGGGTTCAAGGAGGACTTTACCGGCGAGGTTCGCTTTACGAAATTCTTCCTTCCAACCGCTCCTTTGAAGTAAAGCCACCCCTTGGCTTGCTGTCAAAACTGCGAAGCGGCAGCGCGAGCTGCCGCTTTTTGTTGAGCGCGATCCTGGCGGTGTTGAGCTGGACGCCAAGACCGTTCCCCTGCCGTTCGCCCAGGTCCGTGCCAGCGCTTAGCTTGAGCCGAGCTCTCCTAGATCCTCCGCGGTTCTCCGAGGATCGTTCACCAGCCCTTTGCCGCGGGCGATGCGGGCGAGTAACCGCGGTTCTATTTCGCGTATTGCTCTCGCAGAACCTTCTTGTCGAGCTTGCCGACGCTGGTTTTCGGCAATGCGGCGGTGATCACGATGCGGTCCGGCACGCCATATTTCGAGATCACGCCTTGTTCGGCGTAACTTGCGAGCAAGGTCTTGATCTCAACCTCGCTCACCTCTTGCCCCTCTCTGGCGACGACGATGGCGAACGGACGCTCGGTCCATTTCGCATCCGGTACCCCGATCACAGCCGCCTCGGCCACTCCCGGATGCCTCAGAATCAGATCCTCCAGCGCCAATGACGAAATCCATTCGCCGCCTGACTTGATCACATCCTTGATACGGTCAGTGATCTTGAGATAGCCGTCGGCATCGATGACGGCGATATCGCCCGTATGCAGCCAGCCCCCCTCCCACAGTTTGGCGGAACTGACGGGGTCCTTCAGATATCCCTGCGTCAGCCAAGGTGCCCTCGCCACGATCTCGCCTTGCGCCTTGCCGTCATGCGGGACGTCTTTCATCGCCCCGTCCACGACCCGCAGCTGCACGAAATCGACCGGCCGTCCCGTGAGGCAGCGTATTGTGGCCTGCCGGTCGATGTCCCATTCAAGCATCTCCGGCTTCAGGCGCGAGAAGGTCAAAAGCGGACCCGTCTCGGACATGCCATAGCCGGTGAAGAGATCGATGCCTTGCTCCAAGGCTTGCTTGGCAAGCGCACATGGCAATGCTGCTCCACCGACCACCAGTTTCCAGCCGGACAGGCTCACGGATTTTGCTTTGGCCGCGGCCAGGACCATCTGCAGTATGGTGGGCACGCAATGTGAAAAACTGACCTGCTCGCGCGCAAGGAGGTCCACGACCAGCTCGGGCATGTAGCGCCCCGGATAGATTTGTTTCACTCCGAGCATGGTCGCGACATAGGGCAGGCCCCAGGCGTGGACATGGAACATCGGCGTGATAGGCATGTACACGTCGTTTTTGGTGAATTGACCGTGCGGAGCGTCGGCAAGCGCCGCCCGCATCGCCATCGTGTGCAGCACGAGCTGCCGGTGACTGTAGTAGACGCCCTTTGGCAGTCCCGTAGTGCCTGTGGTGTAGAACGTCGTTGCCCGCGTGTTCTCGTCGAAATCCGGGAAAGTGTAGCCCGGGTCCGACTGCGCCAGGAGCGCTTCGTATTCCGCTACGATCGGAAGATTGCTGTCGGGCGCCTGCGCGCCGTCGCTCAGCAGCACGACCGTCTTGCCAGGCGAGACACGGCTCCAAATATCCCGAATACAAGGCAGGAAGTCGGTGTTGACCAGAATTACGTCGTCTTCGGCATGGTTGATGGTGTACAGGATCTGTTCGGGCGACAGGCGCGGGTTGATATGCCGCAGCACCGCGCCCATCATCGGCACGGCAAAGAAGCATTCGAGATAGCGGTGACTATCCCAGTCCATCACGGCAACCGTGTCGCCGGCACGGACGCCGAGGCTCGCCAGGCCGGAAGCCAGCCGGCCGATCCTCTGCCGTAGGTCACGGTAGCTGAAACGCCTCTTGTCGGCGTAGACGATCGTTTGATCGGGAGCCGCTGTCAACCCGGCTTCGAGAAGGCTCTTGATCAGCAGCGGATAGTCATAGGCCGATGGCGTTTTCTCGATTGGCTTACTTATCATGGGGCGCTCCGCGGTTCGCACCTCGATCCAGGCAGCTGTCCAATGGGACTGGCATGGACGCCCGCCAGCCTCGTGAACACTTCAGGCGATACAGATCGAAGCTTAGTGTACTGCGATTGGACTGCCGCGTATCGAAGATTAGGTGACGAGCACCGCTCACATTGATGCCAAATGAGCGGATCGGATCGGTTTGACCCTGTGAGAACACTCTACGTGGTATACCCGCCTACAATCTGACGGGTCATGACCATCACTAGCCTGCCACGACCGCCCTATGCTTCGAGTGATTTTGCTGAATTTCATGCACACCGGAGCAGCAGCGCTGCCCCTGACGGCTATCCCAGCACGATCAGGTGATCCGGCAGGTGGCGGACATCTCCTGCGCTGGCCGGGAAATGCTTTGCCAGCAGGGCTCCGACCCGCTCGATCGCTTTGATCAGCGCACTGTTTGCATGCCCGGCGCCGATCTCGGTCGTCAACCCATCGACGATCTCCTGCCAGGCGGATTGCTCGACCTTTTCGTGGAGCCCCGTATCGGCAATGATCTCCGCATAGCGCTCGGCGACCGAGACGAACACGAGCACCCCAGTCCGGCCTGCCGTCGTATCCAGGTCCAGCGCGAGGAACTGTTCGACCGCCCGGCGATGGGCACGGCTGCGCAGTATGGCGCGCGGCACGATGCGGAACCGGATGCTGCGCGGCATGAGCGCTAGCGCCAGCAGCAGGAACACGCCAAGCTGCAGTGCATAGATCCATTGCACCGTCATCCAGGTGAAGTAGATCAGCGGCCAGGGCACGAAGAGCGCAACCGCGGCAGCGATCAGAAACGGTATCGAAAGATAGCTGGCGCTATCGGGGGTGATGACCGCCACGATCTCCCCGCTGGTGCGCTTCTCGGCGTCCGTGATGGCGGCCGAAATGCGTTGCTGATCGTCCTCGGTGATGAGGCTCATGACTTTTTGATCCCGCGCCGACGAGGTTTCATTTTCACGCTACCAGCTTCCGGACGATCCGCCGCCGCCGAAGTCTCCGCCCCCGCCGCCGAACCCGCCACCGCCATTTCCGCCACCCGATCCGCCCCAGTGGCCGGAGCCACCCCACCCCCCTGGGACGATGATCGGATATGCGCCGCCATAGCCGCCGCGCCGCCGCTGGCCGGCTGGCAGGTGCCTCGATTGCTGATAGTGCGAATACAGCGCGAACGAGATGACGAGGGCCCAGAATAGCAAGGTCAGCATGCTGTCCCAGTCGACGCCGGGCGTCGGTTTCACTCTGCTCGCGCGCCGCTGTTTGACGGCATCGGCGTCGCCGAGGATCACATCGGTGATATCACGCACCGCGGCCTTGATTCCGCCCCCCCAGTCGCCCCGCCGAAACGCCGGCAATATGGCGTTCTGGATAATCAGGGACGACATCGCATCGGTCAGTTGCGGCTCGAGGCCGCGCCCGACCTCGATGCGAACCTTATGCTCGTTCGGCGCCACGATCAGCAGCACGCCGTTATTGACCTTCGCTTGTCCGATCCCCCAGGCGCGGCCGAGCTGGTAGCCGTAATCCTCGATCGCGTAGCCTTGCAGCGACTTCAGCGTGACAACCACAAGCTGGTCGGACGATTTTTTCTCGAGCGCTTCGAGATCGGCGGTCAGCTGAGCAATATCGGCGGACGATAGGAGGCCGGCCTCATCGACCACCCTGCCCGCCAATTGGGGAAAACGCGGCTGGGCCTGCGCGAGAGCGGAGCACAACAGCACGATGACCGTCGCAAGCGCCAGTCGCAGAACGCCGGGGCGGGCGGTCAACATGGCAAGGCCGCGCGGCATGACGCTACTTCTTGGTGCCGAAATCCACACGCGGCGGCTTGGTCTCCTCGGCGGGGATGTCGAATGTGGCCATCTCCTTGGCGCCCGAATACAGGATCGACCTCCAGATCCGCCCCGGGAAGGTGCTGATCTCGGTGTTGTAGGCGCGGACGGCAGTAATGTAGTCGCGCCGGGCGATGGCAATGCGGTTCTCAGTGCCCTCGAGCTGGCTCTGGAGGGCCAGGAAATTCTGGCCGGATTTGATGTCGGGATAGCGCTCCGACACGACCAGCAACTGGCGCAGCGCGCCGCCGAGATTGTTCTGAGCGTCCTGGAAGCGTTTCATGGCATCAGGGTTGGTGAGGATGTCGGGTGGAACCTGGACGCTCGTGGCTTTCGCGCGCGCTTCCGTGACTTGCGTCAGGACGCTCTTTTCCTGTTCGGCAAAGCCCTTCACGCTCTCGACCAGATTGGGGACGAGATCGGCACGACGCTTATATTGATTGAGCACCTCGGCCCAGGCGGCCTTGGCGTTCTGTTCATAGGTCGGGATCGTGTTGATCCCGCAGCCGGTGAGCGCCAGAACCGCGAGCACCATGATGAACCGGCTGGTGCGTCGCAAGGCTATAACAGTTGATGTCGAATGCATCGAGATCGCCCCTCGTGTTGGCGTGTATGGATGCCCGGTTGGCGGGATTCTAGGCAACGCAGACTTCAGTCATTTAGGCACACCGGACATTTCATGCGCATCTTTACACGCTGTTGCTTAACCAGGCCATTCGCTCGTGCAGCGGTCCAAACCGAGGCTTCAGCCGGAGTTTGGCAAATCGATGCAGAAAAATGATCATAGCAACTTTATGAGTGCGGCAATCCGGAACGGCCGATCGCGGAGGCGGACAATGTCAATGCGTTCACTAGTGCGGCAATTCGGAACGGCCGATGAACGTCATAGGCTTTCGGCGCCCCGTCGAGCGGGCTGTTCGGGCATGTCGTCGCTTGTCCTGCCGACCGAGCCGCTGGCCAGATGCCCTGTCGTTTCAGGGCCGCAGGCCAAACATCCATTCCGATCGACGCCTCATCGATGTCGCATCGGCTGAAGCCCGCCTTCGTCGCCATAGGCACGCGGCCGGGCGATAGGCGCGGCTCCTGAGCATATGCTTGAAGGTCAAGCCAGTGATCAGGGCATTGATCCGACCCCCGGCGCGCGATTTCACGAATTCATCGATCGTGGCATCGGACACGTCGCTGCGCATGTCGATGATCAGGGCGGTGCCTTCGGGCTTCAGCACGCGTCGCATTTCGCCGAGTGCCTTCACCGGGTCGCTGAAGTTCTTGAACGCCGCGCGGCAGACGATGAAGTCGAATGAGCCGGGTGCGAATGGGAGGGCATGAGCGTCGCCCTGCCGGAAGTCGATATTCAGGCCGGCCATGCGTGCATTCTCGGTGGCGATCCTGACGAATGGACTTGCTGACGTCAAGCCCGGTGATCTGGTAGGCGCCGAGCTTGGCGAGTTCGATCGCCAGAAATCCGGGCCCGGGGGCAATCTCAAGGATCTGCGCGCCTGCGGGCAGGCGATCTGCGATCACCCGCGCAGTGCGGCGGAAATCCTCGATATCGCCTGCGGTATTCTTGGCGTACCAATTGGCGATGAAGCCTTCCATTCCGATGCCCCGATAGGGCTTTGACTGGCTTGCCTGCATAGGACCTCCTGCATGTGACGGGACCATTGCCCGCAATTGCGCGCGAGCGCGGCCGTATTGAACGTTGCGCGGTTGCAAGATATCTTAGTGGAGAGTTTACCTCGGACTTATATATCTCAGTTAATAAGATATCATGACACTAAGGGATGCTTATGACGGTGTCAAGAGAGCGGCCTGCGCGCGAAGCACTGCTCACGGCGCTTGAGCAGGCGATGCGCAAATCCAGCGCCCAGGGCGTGCTGTTCAGCCAGACGGTCGCGGCACGCCTCGGGATCACCAGCAGCGACCTCGAGTGCCTCGACATTATCCTCCTTAACGCCCGCGTGACCGCAGGCGAGCTTGCCGCCGCAACCGGATTGACCACCGGCGCCATTACTGGCGTTATCGACCGGCTGGAGAAAGCGGGGTTCGCCCAGCGCGAGCGCGATCCGAGCGACCGCCGCAAAATTTTTGTGCGCGCGCTACCGGCTGTCGAGCAGCACATCGCGCCGCTCTATCGCTCTTTGCAGCAGGCCGCCGCTGCTGAACTCGCCGGTTACACCGACAAGCAGCTCGCCTTGCTGCTCGATTTCTTCACCCGCGCCGGTCGCATGATGATCGCCGAGACTGCGAAGCTGCGTGACGTCGAGGGGAGCGGCTAGAGCACGATCGGGAAAAAGCCTGTCCCCGTGCAGACGAGGACGGACACCGGTTTTACCGAAAAATCGTGCGCAAACAAAAGATCTAAGCGCATGATCGTTTCAATTTGAAGCGATCATGCTCCAGGCGGCGAGGCACGCGATCGAGGCCCGGCATCCTTGATTTACGAGGTCGCGCGGACTGCGCCGTGCGCGCGGCCTCTTCGCTCGCGCAGTTGCGCCCAGATGGTCGCATGAACGATCAGCCAAAATGGAACCAAGGCCGCGGGAACGAACGACCACGGCAGATGCTGCATCGCCGCCGAGCCGGGCGGCGAATAAAAGAGCTGCAGCGGCGAGCCCTCGGCTGACGTCACACCCAGAAAAATCGCCGTGCACAAGATCAGCGATGCCAAAGAGGTTCCACGCGGCAATGATGGCCGAATATCTCGCGTCGGCCGCAACAAACAACAGCGGCACGGCAAAGACGCCGGTGATGATGTCGCCCCAACCGGCGAAGAGGGGGAACGGCCCCGCCAGCTGGCCTCGCATTCCAAGCAGCAAAAACAGCACCGCGAACACGCGGCCGATATTGAGGCCGATCAGGAGCGCCGTTGGCAAAGCCAGCAGAGCCGCGCGGGCGGCAGGCCAGGCTGTGGCGATCGCCGCGGCGATCAGCGGCGTTGCAACGAACACGCCCACCACCGGAAACGGTGTCGAGATCGCGAGCCAGCCTGCGGCCGATGCTGCGGCGGCCAGTCCGATCCAGAGCCCGGCAATGGCCGCAAGTGTCAGCTTCGCAGCGCGCGAAATCTCCATATAGATGACCAGGGCTGCGACGACGAACACCATCAGCGCTGCCGTCACGACCGTGCCAATGAAATCAAGCATTTGACCCTCCCCTGCGAAATCGAGCATTCAAGCCTCTCTTAAGCGACGTGGCCGTCGCTTTGTCCGCATTTATTCGCGCGGCCCCTAGATCGCGTGTCTTCTATCCTGCGAGACAGCGACAGCGTCGCGCTGAAGCAGGAGCCGGAATACAAGCGCGTGTGTGATCAGCAGTAGCGGGACGGCGACGGTGATAATGAAGAACGCCGCACCCAGCTGGCCGGGCATGAGCCCGACATGATTGCCCTGGTAGAATGCGTAGAGCAGATCCGCGCTGCCCCAAAGATTGAATGCCCACGTTAAAACGATCCCCAACCTGCCCGACAGGCTCGCAAGCGCAAGCAAAGCTAGGGTCGCGGCAGCGAGATCCCCGTATGCGGCAGGGCGGGCAAACGCGGCCGGCAAGTCCGGGGAGACCACGCCCGGAATCAGGAACGCCAAGCCCATAAACCGGAAGCCATGCAGAGTGAGGAGCGGGCGGAGGGCCTCGATGCGTGACTGGCCGCGCAGCGCTGGCCAGACATAGCGGAGCGTGACGATAGCCCAGGCAATGAAGCTGAAACCGACACTGATTCCGAAAAGGGCTTGGGAAGGCATCACAAACTCCTTCACAGTCGCTCGCTCGAGCCGCGCGCGCATCCTTCGCTAAAGCCGAACCGCCGCGGTGCCTTTCATTCACAGGCCGGCCGCCGGCGGCTTCAAAGCTCACCCCGCTTCGATGCCTGCGACCAATTAGATGTATATACAATGTAATTGGCGACGGCTAGAGCAATTCTCGGAGCATTGTTTCAATGCTCAAAGCCAGGATCAGATCATCAGACCCCGCCAGCCCGGCTGGTTGACATTTTTGCGTAGGATAATTCGAGCAAGCCGTTCAAGGCGACGCTGGTATCGATGCCGAGCGCTGCGTCGATACGCGCCTGGGCCTCGCGCCATAGGGGTACCGCCCGGCGCAGCTTCTCAACGCCGGTGTCCGTGATCAACACGGCTCGCACCCGCTTGTCGGCCGGGTCTGACGTATCGGCAATAAAACCTTCTTTTTCCAATGGCTTAAGGCTCCGATTTAAGGTCGTTGGGTCCATTCCCAAGCGATCGGCCAATGCACCGATCGGGAGGATCTCGCTCCGAAGGCTTGCGCCGTAAAGGCGGGCCAACATGCCAAACTGGTTGACCGTCAGTCCCGCTGGTTCGAGCGCGCCGTCATAGATTTGCGTTATGCGGCGCGTTATTCGTCGCAATCGCAGGCAAGTGCATTGCGCGACTTCGCGAACGTCGATGTCTTTCACCATTGTTCCGCCCATGGAATTGCTGTTTGGCATATAGCGCTCAATTATCTGCATATACATTGTATTAGATTGCGTCAAGCTCTGCGAAACTCCATTCGCGTGCCTTCGACCCGGAATTGTGGGAAAACCGATGGACGCAGGTTGAGACTTACATGCAGGCCAAGCCCGAACTGGCAGACGCATAATAGGAGGAGATCGAGTCCCGCCGAGAATGCTGGTGGAACTCCTTTTGGTCTAACTCGGCTCGCGCCAGATCACGGGCATTCCGGGAGACTGAGAAGATTGTTTTCGGCTTCGCCATCAGCCTCGGTTTTCAGGTACTTATGGCCGAGACGGAGCTGACCTCCGTCGTTCCGCCAGCGGTACGCGGGGAATTTCTGCGGAATGTTGCGGCGTCTCTGATGCGTGGGAAATCGTTGCTGTAAGGGTTTAATTGGCGCGCCCGAGAAGATTTCGAACTCCTGACCCCCAGATTCGTAGTCTGGTGCTCTATCCAGCTGAGCTACGGGCGCCCAAAAAATAAAGCCGCCTCGGTGGCGGCGATCGGCGAGAGCTGCCGTCGTTCCTTTCTTCTAATGTTTCGAGCGGCCAAACGCAAGTATCCCGCGCGCCTGTTGCCCGCCCTGGCTGCCGTTGTCGCCAAATGGCCGCTGAGCGTGTGGCAATCTGAGGCGGAATGTCGCGCCCGGCACATTGTCATCGAGCCAGATCTCGCCGCCATGGGCACGGGCCAGCTCGGCAGAAATGGCAAGGCCTAGCCCCGTGCCGCCGGAGCGGACCGAGCCCTGGAAGGCCTTGAACAGATTGGCCTTGGCGCGCGGCGGAACCCCCGGTCCATTATCGCTGACGCTGATCAGAATGTGGCCGTCTCCCGGCAGCGCCGAAATCCTGACGTCGGGCATGGGCAGATCGTTTGCCGAACTCGAGAACCTGCACCGCGTTGCGGACGAGATTGGCCAGGATCCGGTAAAGCTGACTGCGGTCGGCGTCGATTTCGAGCGAGTCGTCGGCCTCGACCGCCCATCTGATCCGCTCGTGCCAGGGAAGGCCGAGGCTCTCCCCGACTTCCGAAAGCAGCGGTTTTAGCAGGAAGCGGTGGCGCTGCGGCGGCGCTTCCTCGGCGCGGCCATAGTGCAACGTCTCGGCGCAGAGAGAAATCGCCCGGTCGAGCGAGGAAATCAGCTTGGGCACGAATTTCTGCACCATCGGGTCGGAGCTGGCGCTGAGCCGATCGGAGATGAGCTGGGCGCTCGACAGCATGTTGCGCAGATCATGGTTGATCTTGCTGACGGCCAGGCCAAGCGAAGCAAGACGGCTCTTTTGCCGCAGCATGGCGACGAGCTCATTCTGCATCGCCGCCAGCTCGTCCTCCGCCATGCCGATTTCATCCGCGCGGCCGGACGGCTCGATCACGCGGCTCGCATCTTCCGGATTGTCGCGAAAGTGCACCATGTTCCAGGTCAGCCGCGAGACGGGCCGGATCAGGAACCAGTTCAGCGTGAGATAGACGAGCGTCGCGGTGAACAGCGAGATGATGATCGACAGCAGCAGAATGTTGAGCGCAAACCCGTAGATGGCGTCTTTCAGCGGCGTCTCGGTCAGCACGATTTCGACGGTATCGTCGGACAAGTCGGCGTGACCGATGACATGGATCAGCCTGTCGTTCGGGGAAATGAAGGCATAAAGCGCGTCTCCGATAAGGGTAAGCCAGCCATCCTCGCGCATATCGTAATGGGCGGAAACCATGCCCGGCACCGGCGATTGGAGCACCAGCACGCGCGCCCCGTCGTGACGCCGGATAGCGAGGCTGTGAACCATGGCTTTCTTAAGCAGCTGCTCGCGCAGACGCTCGGGGACCTTGTCGGTCGCGGCCGCCTGCGCGGCGAGCGAGGCGATCTGTGCGGCCGCGAGCCGCTCCATCAGCCAGTTCTTGCGGAAATTGGCGACCGAGGGCACGAAAATGAGGATTTCGGCCAGCATTACGAAGCCGATCGTCAGCCAGAGCAGGCGCGCGGACAGCCCGAAGCGGAAAGCGCGCCGCGCAGGCTCGCGATTTGCAACCTTAAGGGTCGCTGGAGACCGCGTTGTCTTCATTGGGATTGGATGGAGTCAAAGCCAATAATCGTCAACTCAACATTGTCTTCAATCAGTTTTACCCCAATTTTCTCAGCCAACCAACAACTCGCTTGAGCAGCGGGCTTGTCAGCTTCGGCAGAAAATAGGCGGTCGCGGCGCGCTTGTTAATCTCGGCCAGCGTCGGATAGGGCGAAATGAAGCTGGCCATCGCCTTGATGTCGATCTTCTTCTGCATGGCGAGGCTCCACATCTGGATCAACTCGCCGGCATGAGCGCCGACCATGCTTGCTCCCAGAATCTTGCCGGAGCGGCTGGTGATCACCTTCAGAAAGCCCTCGGTCTCGCGTTCGGTCTGGGCGCGGTCGTTCTCGTGATAAGGCCAGCGCAAAACATTGATGCGGCTGCCATATTTTTCTCGCGCGGCCGCCTCCGTCAAACCGACATGCGCGAGCTCGGGATCGGTGAAGGTGATCCACGGGATTGTCGAATGATTGGCCTTCGACGGCAGGCGGAACAGCGCATTTTTGATGACGATCGAAGCATGGTAGTTGGCCACATGCGTGAATTGCGGACCTCCGGCGACGTCGCCGATGGCATAGACGCGCCGATTGGAGGTTTTGAGCCCGGAATTCACCTTGATGCCATTCCGATCATATTTGATCCCGGCGGCATCGAGATTGAGACCGTCCGTTGCCGGGCTGCGCCCGGCGGCAAGCAGCAGATGCGTGCTGTCGAGCGAATAGGACTGGCCGTCCTTCGCGAAGGTCACGCGGACGCCGTCGCCGAAGCTTTCGACCCGCTCGAACTCGTGCCTTGTCGAGGATGCGCACGCCCTCATCGTCGAGCCGCCGCAGGACCAGGCCCCGGACCTCTTCATCGTCACGAGGCAGGGGCGTCAATGCCTCGATCACCGAAACCTCGCTGCCAAGGCGCCGGTGGGCCTGGGCCATTTCGAGTCCGATGGGTCCGGCGCCGATGACGATGAGATGCGGCAGGAAGCCGGGGGCATCGAAGATCGTTTCATTGGTGAGGAACGGGACGGAATCGAGGCCCGGAACGGGCGGCACCGCCGGCGACGAGCCCGTCGCGATCACAAAGCGGCGGGCCCGGATCTCATAGCCGCCGGCGATTACGGTTGCGCGGTCCTTGAAGCCGGCCTGCGCCAGAATGACCTTGACGCCGAGGCCGGTAAAGCGCTCGACGGAGTCATTCGGTTCGATGGCGGCGATGACCTCGTGGACATGGGTGAGCACGGCGCGGTGGTCGATCTGCGGGTCGACCGGGCGAATGCCGAATGGCGCAGCGGTCCGCATGGCCTGAGCCCGCTTGCCGGCGGCGAGGAGTGCCTTGGAGGGGACACAGCCATAATTCAGACAGTCGCCGCCCATCTTATGGCGTTCGATCAGCACGACATCGGCGCCGAGGCCGGCCGCTCCGGCCGCAACCGACAACCCGCCCGATCCGGCGCCGATTACGCAAATATCCGGCCTGAGCTGCTCTGACATCGCAATCCCCCGTTCTGCCGCCGCTGCGGATCAAGCCGCGCCTGCTTTGTTTCGCCCAATCCTTTTAACGATCGCGGGGATCAGCGCAACGACCCCGAGGGCCACCAACGCAATCAATGGCTCGGGCGTCAACAGTCTTGCGGGGTCGAGATCGAAGGAGCAGGCGCCGTGAGTGGGATTTTGCGCAAGACACCGTTCATAAGCCTGCTGGTGAGCGAGGAGAACGCTGTCGAGGCCGGAGCCGGTCAGCGAAAAGGCGAAGCTCGCGGGGATGATGCCGAGGAAGGTTGCGATGACAAAGTCTCGCAGACTGACGCCAAGAAGCGCCGGTGCAAGGTTAACGAGCCAAAAGGGAAAGGCCGGCACGAGGCGCAGGAAGAGAAGGTAGCTGATGGCATCGCTTTGAAAGCCGGCGCGAAGTTTGTTGAGCCAAGGTCCGGCGCGGCGGGCCAGCGGCTCCGCAAGGGTGGTCTGGGCAAGCAAAAAGACGGCGACGGCGCCCAGCGTCGCCGCAATCACCGTGGCAATGCCGCCGGCGAGCCAGCCGAACAGAAATCCCCCCGCCAGCGTCAGCGGGGTTGCCGCCGGAAGCGACAGGGCCACGACCAACGCATAGAGTCCGGCATAGACAAGGATGGCGAGAAGGAAATTACCCGAAACCCAGCCCCGCAGTGTCTGCCGGTGTTCGGCGAGTTTTTGCAGCGATAGATAGTCGAGCGCGCCCGACCACCAGACCAGCGCCGCTGCGAGAACCAGAAGAAGGAGCGGCAGCAGCCGGAGGCCCAACGGCTTGGTTTGGCCGCAGCGGTCGGAAATCTGCGCATCCTCGGTCATCAATGCCCTCTTTCAGGGTCGTCGAGCGACTCCCGCGCCTAGACAATACGATGTCTTGTCGCACACGGTAGGGGGGCATCAATCCAAAGTGAAGGATCGTCAAACGAATTGAAGTCTCGCGAATAGAGGCGGATCGGTCGGCGGTGAGCGAATATCCTGGTGATGTGCCGATTGCATTCCGGAACCTGGGCCGTTGCGAGGCGTGCGGCAACCGGGCGGTCGGTCTGTCTTCTTGAGCCGGACCTTGGGTCCGGCCTTACGACACAGAACTCAAAGGAGCAAGAAAGGTCCTCGAAGAGGCCGGTGCCCGGGTGGGCCAAACAGAGGGATGAATATTTCGGTGCTGAGGCACCTGAAAAAGCGGGCGGCACATTTGACTTCGCTGCCCCCCAGCCCCTATATGCACGGAGATTCAGCAAACATATTGGCTGCATCGGGCTCAAACCTCGGCGATGCACTGAATGGCGGAACCGGCGAGCCGGAGGAAGCGATGACGAAACGCACCTATCGTCCCAGCGTGCTGAAGCGTAAGCGGCGCCACGGATTTCGTGCGCGTATGTCGACGAAGCAGGGTCAGCGCATCTTGGCCCGTCGCCGCGCCAGGGGCCGTAAGCGGCTGACCGTTTAGCGGCGCGGCGCGAAGGGAGCGCCCGTTGCGATTTAAAACACTCAAGCGACGTGCGGATTTCGACCGCGTGCGTCATGGCCAGAAGTGGGCTGCCAAGGGGTTCATTTTGCAGGCGATGCCGCGGGACGAGAAGGTGCCGGGCGCTGCACGGTTCGGATTTGTTGTCGGCAGCAAGGCGCTGACGGAAAAGACGCCCGGCGTCACGGCGAAGCGGGCAAGGGCCGTGTTGCGCAATCGTGCCAGGCGCCGTCTGAAAGAGGCGGTGCGGCTTCTTGCGCCTGAGCACGCCAGATCAAACTATGATTATGTGATCATCGGCCGTCGCGAAGCGCTTCACCAACGCTTCGCTGATCTGCTAGAAGACTTCCAGCTCGCATTCGGCAAAGTGCACCGTCCGCCACGCGCCGGGACGGATCAACCCGGAAATGGGCGTAAGTCGTCAGCCGGAGAACCTCAGCGGGAAACCGGAAATCGTTAGATTGGCCGGCTAGGGTCCGGTCTCCGAATTGCCTTCACCCTTGCCGCAAGTTCGCCAAGGCAATTCGGAGACCAAGGGACACTAGTAGACTGAACGTTCTAGTGTGGCTTATGTCTCGCAATTGCCTTATTGAGGCGGCGGCGAAAATGAAGGCAATTGCGAGACGCCACACTAGCCAGCATCTTGCTCAAGAAGCGATCCTGTATGATGGATGAAAACAACCGCAATTTCCTTTTGGCCCTGGCGCTATCGGTCCTGGTGCTCATTAGCTGGCAGCTTCTGTTTGCACCGACGGACGCCGACCGTTTGCACACAGCAGCAACAGCAGCAGCAGGCCACCCAGCAGGAGCAGCAGGCTCCGGCGAGTCCGCCAGGCGCCGTGCCTCAGCCGGGCGTGAATGCGCCGCCCGCGCCGGGTTCGGCCGTGCCCGCGATGCCGGGCACCGCGCCTGCGACCGAAACGCGCGAAGCCGCGCTTGCCGCCTCGCCGCGCGTGGAAATCGATACGCCCAGCTTGCGCGGCTCAATTTCGCTGAAGGGCGCGCGGATCGACGATCTGGTGCTGAAGCAATTCAGAGTTACGGTCGATCCGAACAGCGACAATGTCACATTGCTGTCGCCGTCCGGCAGCCCCTCGCCCTATTACGTCGAGCAAGGCTGGACCATGACGGGGAATGAGCGCGTCAAGCTTCCAACGTCCGATACGTTGTGGAAGGCGGAAACACCGGGACCGCTTGCGCCCGACCATCCGGTCACGCTCGTCTACGATAATGGCGAGGGCCTAACCTTCCGCCGCACGATCTCAGTCGACCAGGATTACATGTTTACAGTGAGCCAGGAGGTGGAAAACAAATCGGCCCGGCCGGTGACGCTCTATCCCTATTCGCTGATTGCCCGGCATGGTCGGCCCGAGACGGCCAATTTTCGCATCCTTCATGAAGGCCTTGATCGGCGTGATGGGCGATAAAGGTCTGCAGGAGATCAAATATCAGCAAGCCATGGACGCGGGGACGACGACGTTCAAGGAGACGTCAGGCTGGCTCGGTATTACAGACAAATATTGGGCGGCGGCGCTAATTCCGGACCAGACAACGCCCTATGAGGCACATTTTCAGGGACGGAAGGCCAACAATGTCGAGACCTTTCAGACCGATTTCCTGCTGGGTGCGGAGACCGTCGCGCCGGGAGCCAAGCAGTCCGTTTCCACCAGGGTGTTCGCCGGTGCCAAGCAGGTGAACGTCGTCGTCGGCTACGAGGAGAGATACGGGATCAATAAATTCGAGCTGATGATCGACTGGGGCTGGTTCCGCTTCATCACCAAGCCGATGTTCTACGCGCTCGACTTCTTCTACCACCTGGTGGGCAATTTCGGCATCGCGATTCTGATCGTCACGGTACTGCTCAAGCTGGCTTTCTTCCCGCTCGCGAACAAATCTTATGAATCGATGAGCAAGATGAAGAAGCTGCAGCCGGAGATGACGCGCCTTCGCGAGCGCTATAAAGACGACAAGGTGAAGCAGCAGCAGGCGCTGATGGCTCTGTACAAGAAGGAAAAGGTCAATCCGATGTCGGGTTGTCTGCCGATCCTGATACAGATCCCGGTGTTCTTCTCGCTCTATAAGGTCCTTTATGTGACGATCGAAACCCGTCACGCGCCATTCTTCGGCTGGATCCAGGATCTGTCCGCGCCGGATCCGACGACGATTTTCAATCTGTTCGGGCTCATCCCGTGGACGCCGCCGCATTTCCTGATGCTGGGGATCTGGCCGCTTCTGATGGGCATATCGATGTTCGTTCAGATGAAGCTGAACCCGACGCCGCCCGACCCCGTGCAGCAGCAGATCTTCACCTGGATGCCCTTGATCTTCACCTTTCTGCTGGCGTCCTTCCCGGCCGGTCTCGTGATCTACTGGACCTGGAACAACTCGCTGTCGATCCTTCAGCAATGGGTGATCATGCGCCGGCAGGGCGTCGAGGTGAACTTGCTTGAAAACCTTGGCCTCAGCCGAAAAAGTCCCGGAACCGCGCGGAAGGGCTGACGGCTTTCGCCGGAGCCTTTTCCGTTTTGAGCATGATCGTTTCGTAAAAGCGGTCCGCCCCCGTTTTCACGGGGACATGCTTTTGCGGATTATGCGCTAGGAAACAAAAAACCCGCCACGGGAGGGCGCGCCGCGGCGGGTTTGATCGTTCTGGGCAGAGAGTTCCTCAGTATGCCCAGCCGCGGCGATAAACGACGCCGCCATTGGGGCCAACCCATCTCCGGCTATAATAGGCGCCGCCGTAAGGGCCGCGTCCCGCCCTGGTGACCCGGCGGTAGACGCGCCCGTCCGGTGTGGTCACGGTGACCGCGCCGCTGATAATAGCCCGGCACGCCATAGCCATGCCAATGAACCGTGCCGCCATTCGGGCCAACCCAGGTTGCACTGCCGGAGTCGGCATGAGCGTCGGAACTGAGGGCCACGGAGCCGGCAAGCAGGGCGCCGCAGAGCGCCATCGTGATACGAACAGCTTTAGACATTGCGATATGCTCCTCAATAAATCTTTCCGTCGACGCCAATTGTACGGACTTGGTTTGAATATCCGTCGCAGAAAGATCGGAAAATAAGCGATATCGTAATTGTAACTGATGACAATTTTGGATTTAGTGTATGCGTAATGGGCAATCGTCCGCGCATGTCGCAATGTTTTATTTTGTTCTTATTATACTGTATTTTCATGAGCGCGCGCAAAACGGTCAGTCCGCCTGGGGCACAAAAGTTGCGGCAGCCTGCATCGGCGATATGCGACGGCAAATGCCGCCAGGCGGCTCTTACCGCCCAAAACACCCGTCACTTTTGATGAAAGTTTCAGCATGAGTTTGTGCGCTCCCGCAGTTGCGCCTATGGATTGGCAAGACGCTATACGGACAGCATCTCCAGACTCCCTCGCGGCGAATTGTAATTTTTTTGGGCGAACTGATCGCGCAATTGGACTCTTCGGCGGCACTTTGTTGCCGAGAACGCTTCGATGGCGTTTCTCCCCGGCTTCGATGCGCACGATTGGCGTGATGTTCCGGACTTGGTAAAGGGACCATATGAACGCTTCGAAAGAGGAAGCAGCGCTGCTCGCACGCCATGCGGAGCAATTGTTCCGCCAGCCATGCGTTTTCGTGAAGGGCGTCGTGGACCGTGCCGGTCTGCCTGGCGAGCTGCTCCCGGAGGTCGCCTTCGCGGGCCGCTCCAATGTCGGCAAGTCCAGCCTGCTCAATGCGATGATCGGCCAGGGTCAGCTCGCCCGGACCTCCAACACGCCGGGCCGTACCCGCGAGGTGAACTATTTCCGCCTCGGGGACGCTCTGCACATCGTCGATATGCCGGGCTACGGCTATGCCCGCGCGTCCAAGAGCCTCGTCAAAAGCTGGCAGCGCCTCGTCTTCGACTATCTTGCGGGACGATCGCAGCTCAAGCGCGTCTTCCTGCTGATTGACAGCCGCCATGGGGTGAAGTCGAACGACCTCGAGGCGATGACGCTGATGGATAAATCCGCGGTTTCATATCAACTCGTGCTGACCAAGACCGACAAGCTGAAGCCGAACGAGCTTGAGCAGGTTTCGGCGGCAACGCTCGGCGAGATCGGCAAGCATCCGGCCGCCTATCCCGAGCTGATCGTTACGTCGGCGGAGAAGAAGATTGGCATGGAACGGCTACGAGAAGCCGTCGCCCGGGCGCTGATCTAGGAGATTCGGGGCCGGGCGAGGACTTGCCAGAAAGGCGTAACGGCGTGCAAATAGCGCTGTTGCCGACCGGTCACCGACCGACCGTGCAACGGAGCGTGTCTGAGGTTTCATGCGCCTAACTGCCACCTATCGAATCCGCTGCGCCGCCGCCGAAATCGCCCGGAAAGCCGAGGCACTCGCGATCGAGCAGAGTGTCGAGCTGCCGCTCGACGCTATCGATGACCGTCTCGTGCTGGACGACATCGTCGGGCGGGTCAGCGAGATCGAGGACTGCAGCGACGGCTCGTTCCGTGTGCGCATATCGCTCGCCGCGAGCACGACCGGCAACGAGCCCGGCCAGCTCATGAACATCCTGTTCGGCAATAGCTCGCTGCATGAGGACATTGCGCTGGAGGATGTCCAGCTGCCGCCCGAAATGATCGCGGCTTTCTCCGGGCCGAATGCAGGCATCGCCGGGCTGCGGGAGCGCGCCGGCGCGGTCGCGCGCGCCATGACCTGCACGGCGATCAAGCCACAGGGACTCTCGCCCGAGGCGCTTGCCGATCTGGCCTATCGTTTTGCGCTCGGCGGCATCGACTTTATCAAGGACGATCACACCCTCGCCGACCAACGCTACAGCCCATTCGCGGTCCGGGTGAAAGCCTGCGCGGCGGCGGCGCGCAAAGCCGCATCGGAAACCGGCCATTCAACACGCTACGTGCCGAGCCTGTCCGGCAATCTCGACCAGCTTCGCGATCAGGTGAGGATTGCGCGGGCTGAGGGTCTCGACACGCTGCTGATCACGCCGATGGTCACCGGCCTTCCCGCTTTTCACGCGATCGCTGATGAAAACCGCGAGATGGCGTTTCTTGCCCATCCGGCATTGGGTGGCGCCGCGCGGATCGCGCCGCCGCTGCTGTTCGGCAAGCTGTTCCGCCTCTTCGGCGCAGACGCCGTCATCTTCCCGCATCATGGCGGACGGTTCGGTTATTCGATCGACACCTGCCGCGCGATCGCCGATGCCGCGCGCAAGCCGTGGGGGCGGCTCGATCGCGCCGTGCCGGTCCCCGCCGGCGGCATGACCTTAGACCGGCTTGGCGAGATTCTTGATTTTTACGGCCCTGACACGATGATTCTGATAGGCGGCGGGCTCCTCAAGGCACGCAAGCGCCTGACCGAGGAGAGCGCGATTTTCGTCCGGCGGGTGGCCGCGCTGAGCGAAGGGGAGTGACCATGGAGAATACGAAACACTTCCGTCGCCATAAGGGCGGCTTCCGGTGGGCGGAGGTCGAACTCCACGTCTATAAGACCGAGGGCGAGGGTCCCTTCAAGGACGTCACCCGTCAGACGCTGTTCAACGCCGAGCATCTGGCCGGTGAGCTGCGCTATTTCGAAATCTCCCCCGGCGGGCACTCGACGCTCGAACGACACGAGCATGTCCATGCGGTGATGATTCTGCGCGGTCATGGCCGCTGTCTCGTCGGCGACCAGGTCCGGGACGTCTCGACGCTCGATCTGGTAAACATCCCGCCCATGACCTGGCACCAGTTCCGTGCCGGGCCGGGGGAACCGCTCGGCTTTCTCTGCATGGTCAATCGTGAGCGCGATCGCCCGCAGCTTCCCGGCGCCGACGATCTCGCAGCGCTTGAAGCCGATCCGCAGATTGCCGCTTTCCTGCGCTCGGAATGATCCCGTCACACGGCGCCGCTCGCCCCACGTCATCTCACGCACCAAAATCCCCTTTATGCCGCCGCAAGCGCGCGGTAGATATCGTCCCTAAGGGGCATCATTCAGCGAATTTTTCTTCCCACTCGACTGTTACGTAGCGGCCCGATCATCGGAGTGTAAACGCTATGCAGGTGCTTTATGGCGTGGCGATCTATCTCGCGGCCGGCCTGTTGGTGGCCTTGTCTTTGGTGACGTTCGGCATTGCGCGGGTGCTTTCGGAGCGGCGTCCCGCAAGCATCGGCGCCCGCCTGCTGTTTGTGCCCGGCGCAACGGTGCTCTGGCCGTATGTGCTTGTCCGCCTGATCCGCGGCCGGAGAGCGTCATGAGACGCGGACACCGGCGGACGCATCGCGTGATCTGGCTCATTCTGCTGCCTCTCTTGCTCATCGGCCTGACGATGGCCCTGGCGCTCAGGCCGCCGCCCCCACCTCCGGAAACGCCAACAGAGGCCGCCAAATGAGCACCGGTTTCAAAGCGGTTCAGTGGAACCGCCCCAAGATCGTCTATGACGCGATCCTCATTGCGGCGGTCGCCACTTATATCGGCGGCTTCATCTTTACCAGTTTCCGGCTCTATCCCGATCAGAACCATCTTGAGGTCATCGACACCTATATCCGCGCCTGCGGCTCCTGCGCCTTCCTGATGCTGACGGTGATTCTGGCGATCGGGCCACTCGTCAGGCTGTTTCCGAGCCTTCGCCCGCTTCTCTACAACCGCCGCCATTTCGGCGTGCTCACCTTCCTCGTCGCGCTTGCCCATGCCTGGTTCATGATTGACTGGTATATCGCGCAGAACGCGCTGCCGAGCCTGCTTGCCGAGCTGTCGAAGGCCGAGGACTATGGCAAATTCATCGGCTTCCCGTTCAAGGTGCTTGGCCTCGGCGCGCTGCTCATCCTCATGGTCATGGCGGTCACGAGCCATGATTTCTGGCTCGAATTTCTGGGACCGCGCGCCTGGAAGGCGATGCATATGGCCGTCTATGCCGCCTATGCGCTGGTGATCATGCATGTCGCGCTCGGCATCCTGCAAGATGACCGCAACCCGCTGATCCCGCTGATGCTGATCACCGGGGTGGGCACAGTCGGCGCCCTGCATCTGGCGGCCGGCTGGCGCGAGGCGGCGGGCGACAGAGGCACGGCGCTCGTCGGTGGGGGCTGGCTGACGGTCGGCCCGCCGGAGCTCATCCCCGATAAGCGCGCCCGGATCGTCTCCGCGCCGGCCGGCGAGCGGATCGCGGTGTTCCGCGACGGCAATCTCGTCAGTGCCGTGACCAATCTCTGCGCGCATCAAAACGGCCCGATCGGCGAAGGCCGCGTCGTCAATGGCTGCATCATTTGTCCCTGGCACGGCTACGAATACCGCCTGGAGGATGGCTGTGCTCCGCCGCCCTTCACCGAACGGCTGGCGACCTACCGCCTTCGCCTGCGCGACGGCATCGTTGAGGTCAATCCAGCGCCGCTGCCGCCGGGCACGCCGGTCGCGATCGCCGTAGGCCCTGTCGAGTAGTTATTGACACCGCAAGCAATTTTCAGGAGTGCCACCCGCCATGAAGCCAATCTCAGTCGCGATCTGGGCCGACCTTGCGGACCGCAAGCCCGCTTATGCGCTGGTGGGGGGCGTCGATCTGGTCGTCATCCGCCATGACGATCGGGCCTCGGTCCTCTATGGCCGCTGCTTGCATCGCGGCGCCCTGCTCGCCGACGGTTTCGTCGACGGCAATAAATCTGATTTGCGGCGTGCATCATTGGGACTACCGGATCGACAGCGGCATCAGCGAATATAACAATGAGGAGGCGCTGGCAAAATTCGGCGCCTGGGTGGAGAACGGTTCGGTCCATGTCGATGCCGACGAGATCGCGGCCTGGGAAGCGAAGCACCCGCAGCCTTACGACCGCAATGCTTATCTCGGCCTTTACGCGGACATTCACGGCGACCCGGTCGAGCCGCACGTCAAGAGCATCCAGACCTACGCCAAGGACGGCCTGACCAAGACCGGCCATCACGGCTTGATCGAGGCGATGGGCGTGCCGCGCGGCGAGCTGCCCTTGTGGGACGACATTCAGTTTGTCGTCGGCCAGCTCCACAAAATGCCGCTGCTCGACGACGAGCCGGTCGGCACCGAGGTGATCGTCGGGCCGAATGCACAGAAACCTTTGCGCCTCGAAATTCCGCTGATCGTCTCGGATATGAGTTTCGGTGCGCTCTCCGAGCCGGCAAAGGTCGCGCTCGCCAAGGGCGCGGAGATGGCGGGAACCGGGATCTGTTCCGGTGAAGGCGGAATGCTCCCCTCCGAGCAGGCGGCCAATTCCCGCTATTTCTATGAGCTGGCCTCGGCACGCTTCGGTTTCGGCTGGGACAAGGTCGAGAAAGTGCAGGCATTCCATTTCAAAGGCGGCCAGGGCGCCAAGACTGGGACCGGAGGTCATTTGCCGGGTAAGAAGGTGACGGGCAAGATTGCCGAGGTCCGCGGCCTCAAGGAAGGGGAGCCGGCCATTTCGCCGGCACGCTTCCCGGATTGGACCGAAATTTCCCAGATCCGCGATTTTGCCAATGAGGTGCGCGCGCGGACGGGCGGCATTCCGATCGGTTATAAGCTTTCGGCTCAGCACATCGAAAAGGATATCGACGCGGCGCTCGCAGTCGGCGTCGATTATATCATCATCGACGGGCGGGGCGGCGCGACGGGCGCTGCTCCGATCATCTTCCGCGACAATATTTCGGTGCCGACCATTCCCGCGCTCGCCCGTGCGCGGCGGCATCTCGACAAGTCGGGCCGAAGCGATGTGACCCTGATCATCACCGGCGGCCTGCGCACGCCCGCCGATTTCGCCAAGGCGCTTGCGCTTGGCGCCAATGCCGTCGCGGTGTCGAACGCCGCCATCCAGGCGATCGGCTGTCTCGGCATGCGCGCCTGTCACACCAACAACTGCCCGGTCGGCATCGCCACGCAGAAGCCGCATCTGGTCGCCCGGCAGATCGTCGATAAATCCGCCGAGCGGCTGGCGAATTTCTTCAGGGCTGCGACCGAGCTGATGCAGATCCTTGCCCGCGCCTGCGGACACCGGCATCTCAATCAATTCTCGCGCGAGGATCTGGTGACCTGGAAGGAGGATATGGCGAGGTTGTCGGGCGTCGCCTATGGCGGGGTCGGCCTCAGCGCCTGAGCCGCGCTAGCGCTGTCGCCGCTTCGCTTTCCGCCAGGCCGCAAAGCCCATCAGAGCGCCGTGATGGGTTGCCTTTTGCGGATCGAGATGAAACTCGCTCAAAGGCTGACTGGCGATGCCCGCCTTTGTCAGCTGCGCAATGAGCGCGGCATCGCCGGAGCCATCGCGCGATCTGACCACCGTCTGCAGACCGCCATCCGGGATCGCTGCGTCAAGAGCGCCGCGTGAATGTTTGGCGATTCCCTCGGCGAAAAGCGCGAGCCGCCGCGCATAGATCGACTTCATCCGCCGGACATGGGCGCGGTAATGCCCGCGCTCGATGAAATCGGCGAGTGCAAGCTGCATGACCGGCGAGACGAACTGCCCGGTATGGCGATGGACTTTGGTGAAGCCGTCCACGAGCCCCAGCGGCGCGACGACGAAACCGATGCGCAGGGCCGGCAGCAGGCTCTTGGCGAAGGTGCCGAGATAAAGCACGCATCCAGCGCGGTCGAGCCCCTGCAGCGCGGCGATCGGACGGCCGCGATATTGGAACTCGCTGTCATAGTCATCCTCGATAATATAGCCGCCCGAGCGGCTCGCCAGCTCGATCAGAGCGAGGCGGCGCGACAGCGCCATCAGCGCGCCGGTCGGGTATTGGTGCGAGGGCGTCGTATAGATCAGCCGCGGACGGATTGCCAGCGGCGCGCGCGAAGGGTCGATCCCCTGCGCGTCAACGGGGATCGGAACCAGCCTGCCGCCGCCGGCGCTGAAGATGGCCTTGGCACTGCGAAAGCCCGGCTCTTCGACCGCCGTCTCTTCGCCTGGCGCGAGCAGAGCGCTGACGATCAGGCCGAGGCCGCCCCGCGCCGACGAGGTGACGATGATTTGCTCCGGCTCGGCGACGACGCCGCGCGTCTCGGCGAGATGCTGGGCGAGGACGCGGCGAAACCGCGGATGGCCGGACATTTCCGCATAGCCGGCGGTGTCCTCGTCTGCGAGCCGTGCGGCGCGGCGCAGACAGGTGCCCCAAATCTCACCCGGAAAGGCGCTGAGATCGGGAATGCCCGGCTGAAACGGGTGCGGCTTGTCGAGCGATGAAGGCTGAAATCTTACCAGCGGCTCGTTCCAGCGCGGCGCCAGGCGATGGGCAATTCTGGGTTGAGCATGATTTACGGGCCGTCCGCGTTCGAAATCCGGCCGCATCAGTCCGGCGACCAGCGTGCCGGAGCCTTGGACGGTTTCGAGAATACCCTCCGATTTGAGCTGATCGATCGCCGCCAGCACCGTATTGCGGCTGATGCCGAGTCTTGCGGATAGGGCACGGCTCGACGGCATCCGCGTTCCCTCCGGCAGCCTGCCCGCCAGCACCGCCGCCTTGATCTGCGCCGTCATCTGGACGTGAAGCGGCTCCGGGCCGCCGCGCGCGAGATCGATGAGTCCGGAAAGGGCGTCCTGCAACTGGTCCTCTCAAAATTCCCAAACTGGTGCTTTTCTTGAGAGCCAGTTTAGCGGCAATTAGCGCCGATGAGGAGCTTTGATTACGGAGACGTGCCATGGACAGCTTCGCAGTCGGTCCGCTGAACAAGGTACGCCGGGCGGATCGCGGCCATTATGACCGGGCCGGTGTCTATGCCGTGCTCGATGAGGGTCTGGTTGCGCATGTCGGCTTCATGATCGACGACCGGCCGGTCGTCGTGCCGATGGTCTATGGCCGTCGCGGCGACCAGCTTTATCTCCACGGTGCCAAGGCAGCGCGCTTTGCCAAGACCATGGGGCCGGGCGTGCCGATCTGCATCACGGTGACGCTGACCGACGGCATCGTCGTCGGCCGCTCGGCTTTTCACTGCTCGATGAATTACCGCTCCGCCGTGATCCACGGCCATGCCCGGCTGGTGACGGACCCCGAGGAGGCGGAACAAGCGGTCGCCGCCGTCACCGATCATCTGCTGCCGGGACGCTGGGCCGAGTCGCGGCCGGTGACCGAGAAGGAAATCCGTTCGACGGCGGTGCTGCGCGTCGAGATCGAGGCCGCCTCGCTCAAGAAGCGCTCCGGTCCCCCGATCGACGAGGATGCGGACTATGCGCTGCCCATCTGGGCGGGCGTCATTCCGCTGCGGACCGAGGCAGGCGCTCCAGAGGCCGATTCAAGACTACTTGACGGCGTCAGCGTGCCTGGATCTGTCAAAGCGCGCGCACGCATCTAGATCCAGCAGCAGACCCCGCCGACCGTGTCTTGCCGGCTTCGATGTCCACGAAGATCTCTTCGCCGACCTGCATTCCGAACGGGACCATGACCCCCGCCCGATAGCGGAGACCATCCGCCGTCCTTCAGACGACCTCGCGGCTTGCCAATCCGGCTGCCTGCCGCGCCTTTTCCTTCTGCAGTGCATCGCGCCAGGTGAACAGCCCGACGCCCGCCATGACCAGCAGCGTGCCGGCCGCGTCGGCGGGCGTGAACGGCTCGCCAAGGAAGATGATCGCCATGACGATTGTCGCCGCCGGACTCAATGTCCCGAGAACGGACACCGCCTGCGGGCCGACCCGGTCGAGTGCGGCGTTGAGCATGAATGAGGGCAGCACGGTCGAAATGATCGCCAGCAGCGCCGCAAGACCGACAATCCGCGCCGGCACATCGAACAGCACCGAGACGCTGCTCTCGGCCATGAAATGCAGCAGCACCGCCGCGCTCGCGCCGGTCATCGCGATGCAGGTGAAGATCCGGCTGCCCATGCGGGTGATGAGCGACTTGGCGAGCAGCTGATAGAGCGCGAAACAGAAAGCCGCCCCGAGCACGAAGACCGCGCCGAGCACGGCATGGTCCCCTTTTGCGATTGCGCCTTCAAGAAAGATGACGCTGATCCCCGCATAGGCGAGCAGCAGCGAAAGGGCGCCCCACCCCGTGACTTGGCCGGCGAAAAACAAGGCGCCGAGCAACATGACGAAGAACGGATAGGTGAAGAGAATCAGCCGCTCAAACTGCGCGGTCAGATAGACGAGGCCCTCGAAATCGAGATAGCTGGCGCCATAATATCCGAGGATACCGACAAGCACGGCGGCGACCGCTTGATACGCCGTCGGCAGCGGGCGTCCTTCGCGCAAGCGACCGCGCCAGGCGACGGCGCCGACGGCAAGATAGACCGGAACCGAGAAGGCCATGCGCAGGGCAAGGAGCGTGATCGCCCCGACCTCCGGGGCCCCGATCCCGCCATAGGCGAGCTTCACGAAAATCGCCTTCATCGAGAACAGTATCGCGCCCACGGCGGCGAGCACGTAGCCGCTCGTCTCATTCGATGCGCGCGAAGCCAAAGTCGCGTCGTGAGCCATGATCAATCCGAATTCATGGCTGGCGGCGGAGGCGAGACTGTCGGATGATCAACCGTCTCGCTTGCGCCGCGAGCCGGTTGCAGGATTCTCACAATGAGGAAACCGCCCCGGCTTCGAGACCAAGGAGAGCGAGGAGCCAAAGCTTAATCGCGTGGGACGGCATGGGCGAGCCATTAGCATGGCCGGCTGGCGCTGGCGAGCGTAAAGTCAACACTGGCGGTCACAGTGTCCATCGGCGCGGCATTGATATGAGCTGCGCCTGAAACTGGACCAGCAATCGGAGATAATGAGGCGTCCATGGCGACAGCAAGCGCGGGCATCCTGATGTACCGGCGTGCGGGAAGCGGCATTGAGGTGCTGCTCGTTCATCCCGGCGGTCCCTACTGGGGCAACAAGGATGCGGGCGCATGGTCGATCCCGAAGGGCGAATATGGCCCCGATGAGGATGCCGAGGCCGCCGCGCGCAGGGAATTCGCAGAGGAACTGGGGATCGAGGCGGCCGGCAGGCTCGAGCCGCTCGGGGAGGTTCGCCAGCAAGGCGGCAAGCTGGTGACCGCCTTCACGCTCGAAGGCGATCTCGATACCACGGCGATCCGCAGCAACCAGTTCGAGATGGAATGGCCGCCACGCAGCGGGCGCCTCTGTTCCTTTCCGGAGGTCGACCGCGCGGCCTGGCTCACGCTCGCCGAGGCGCGGGAGAAGATTATTGCCGGTCAGGCGCCGCTGCTCGACCGCCTGGCGGCAAAGCTCGGTGGTGGGCCGGGCGCTGGCCGCGCGTGACGAGACGCGGCCCCGATGGGAACGCCGGCGCAGCCAATACGCTCTGCGCGAGCCGCCTTGCCGTCACGACGCCTGCCGCATATCCAGCGGAATGGCGACGCGGTCTTTCGGTGCGGGCATTTGCTGTGCGTGGGCACTGACCGGAGCGATCAGCTGGGCGTGGGCGATGCGCCGCACCTCGCGGATGATGATCGCACCGATGGCAAAGCCGATCAAAAAGCCTACGAGGCGGAATTCCCCGAAGAAAACCTGGAACGCGCCGGAGGCGTGGAGTTTTTCGAGGGACCTGAGGCCCGAGCCGGTCCTCAGCGCCATATGCGCGATCACCGAGCCCAGCCCGCCGATCGAATATATCAGGCCGGTCGCCAGGCCGTCGCTGATGCGTTCAATGATCGGGCTTTCCTTTTGCCAGGGCCAATGCGGCAGGCGCGCAAGCCAGCAGATGCCGACGGTCATGAAAAATACGCCGACTGACCAGGGAATGGTCTGCCAGAGGAAATCGGCGACGTTCCACTGCAGCACGTTCTCGGGCGCGTAATATTTCGCCTGCTCCGGCGTGAGCAGCTTCAGATTGACGTAGTTCGGCAGGTTCCTTTCGAACGACGCCGCCGTTCGCTCCAATATGGCCTGTCCGCCGACGAAAAATCGGACGCTGTAGATCATGCAAAATCCGACAACCGCCATCAGACCTGCCGCCATATAGGATGACCAAGGGGTGGCCCGACATTCGGCGAGGCTGCGCCGTGATCCCCACATGGCGCCAATGAGCGCGGCAACCGAAAGCGTGAGTGCGATCGCAGCGATGTTGGATGAGTTGAAGTTACGCCCCATGATGGTCACGAGGAGCGTGAGGCCGCCAAACGCGATGGCAAAGCTGCTCAGGACCACCCATAGAACATTGTCGAAGCTCACGCGCTCAATACGCCCGAGACCGGCGAAACCTGCGGCCTTGACGGCTTCCAGACGGTCGCTCGCACGGTCGCCCGAGCGAACGATCACCCTTGCCGCGAGCGCCGCAATGTCTCGCAGGATGAGCTGATATTCAGTCATGAAATAACGCTCGATTTGGGTCAGATATTCGTTCATCTGCCTCATGCTCAGGCGCAACGGCCGCTCCGGGCCATTGTTCGCCGCTTTCGTGTCAAGCTGCGACACGATCCGCCGCGCGAGTTCTTCCGTTGACACGACCCTGTCGCGATCGCCGTGGGGCACATCGCTGAGCTGCGAGGCAATCCGGGTCAGCTTCTGATCGACATTGGCGTTCATGTCGATCTGCTCGATCATCCGGATGATGTTCATCGCGAGCTGAGTTTTGCGCCGGTGCGCCTCGACCAGCCGCGCGACCTGTTCGCGTTCAATCGACGACAGAACGGCGTTGCTCCTGCGGGCCTCGTCCTCGAGGAGCCGCAACAACGTGCTGACTTTGCGCCATGCACCAACCGCTTCGATATTGAGCGCGGTCTTGTCCCGGTCGGTGACGTAGACGTCAAATTGCCGGATATAGTCGAAATTCAGGCTGACCTCGGCATCGGAGGGAGCGAAGTCGCAGGCCTGCAGATGCCGCTGCAGAACGAATTCGTCGTTCTTGCGGTATTGGGCGCTATGCAGAAGGATGGCGTAGCGCTCGGCGACCTCCTTGAACTGCGGAACCGTATACATCGCGCCCATGACCACGAGCGCGAAGAGTGGGATCTGCGTGCGGACGGTCTGCACGATGTTGCCGATGCCGGGCAGGCTCAGCCTCTCGAGGAATTCAGGCGCCAGAAAGCCAACGATGACCAGGCCGACGTAGAGCGTGCAGAGACTCAGGGCGAAAAACGTTCTCGCCGCAAAGCTCGACGGCAAGGGCTGCCGTTCCTCATCGCGGATCACCCCGCTCCAGAGGTAGCCCCAGATAAAGGTCAAGACGATGCAGAAGATGATCACCGATGAGGATGATCCGAGCTGGACTTGCAGCGAGGCAAGACCGGTGACATTGTCTGTTATTGTCGAATTCGGCATCGAAGCCGCCCTCCTGCCGCATTCGGTTCGCCCTTGAATGCATTATGGTAACCATACCCTAAACTGCGATCATGATGGACTCGTAACATGAAGGAGAGCTGATTACCGGTGCACGGGTCGATCGAGGTGTACGATGCCTCGTGAAGTGGGAGCACTGATGGCGCATGTGGAAACGGGGCTGCGCCGTCAAAACGCCTGGTAGTGTCTCAGTTTGAAATTAGGCGGGCCAAGCGACTTTGCGCTCATAGTCACAATGTTCCAGCAGTTCGGGCGCCGCTTTGCAGTTTGGAAACGTTACGAGCACAATTTGAATACCAGCCTTGCGGCCGTGCTTCATGGCTGGAATGCAATCAGTGTCATTTGATAATAAAATTATTCGATCTATTGCTCTGTTTGTCGAATAGGTGGCGATATCCAATCCTATTCGCATATCAACGCCCTTCTGTTCGAAGTCGGGCTTAAAATCGTCATCGGTAAGCTTTTTAGCCAGGGGTATTTTCTCGGGTTTAAAGCCCCTGAACTTTAAAACGCCGCGCCTTACTGCAAATAGGTTTTTTTGCGCTAAAATTCTTAACCACTGATCGCTTCCCTTAAATTCGTGATTCCGGAAACAGGCTTCTTGGTCTTTCCGGTATGGCCACAATCGTAATAGAGTCCGCCAAGCAAAGTTTCGTCGGCATTGACGCGGCTGGCAATTTTCTCAATGTAATCAGGGTCATATACGTGGCTGGCTTGCCTAGCCAAAACTCCCACATGACCGCCATCGATAAAAACAGCGGTTTTCATCATGCTCAGGAAATAATAAAGCCCCCGGAAGCGAATATGCCTGGGGGCCAAGATATACTCCCGCCTCGGGCGTAACGGATATCTGTTTTAGATAGCGATTTGGATGCTCATTGTCAATTAAAGTGAGCGTTTAAACGCACAAAAAATTACGTATTGGAGTCTTATTTTTTGGTTGCCAATTTTCATTTCCGTCATGAATGATCTCGCGCTTTTTATCGGCCGGCTCCCGCTTGCCACCAAAGGTCTGCCGCTGCCGGCGGCGTGCTCTACCGCCGGGCCTGGGCGGTTCTCCATAGACGGTGCGCGCGGACACTGACCACAGCGGCATCGCGCACTATTCTTGTGAATCGAGGCGGTTTTCAACGGCCGGTTGAAAATATACGCGGTTGGCATAAGCTGAAGCCGACCGCGCATTCATGACTGGTCAAGCGAGGACCGACACCGTGGTTCCATCCGGCTCCGCGCATATTGAGGTCGTCCAAGGCGACATTACGCGCATTGCGGCCGACGCAATCGTCAACGCAGCAAACAGCGAACTCGCGATGGGCGGCGGTGTGTGCGGCGCGATTTTCCGTGCGGCAGGCGTCGATGAACTGACCCGTGCCTGCAGGGAGATTGGGCATTGCCCGACTGGGTCGGCGGCCATCACGCCGGCCTTCGGCATTGCCGGCGCCAAGTTCATCATCCATGCCGTTGGGCCAGTCTATGCCCGTTACGCGCCCGACGAAGCGCGCGAGCGGCTGAGATCGGCGTACCGCAGCGCGATCCAGCTTGCGGAAGAGCATGGCTGCCGAAGCATCGCATTTCCCGCCATCAGCACCGGCATTTATGGCTACCCGCTCGATGAGGCGTGCCGTGAGGCCGTCGATGTCTGCCGCGAGGAGTCCGCGGCGAGGGGCATTCAGGTCAAGCTCGTCGGCTTCGATGACTCGGACGGTCGCCTGTCTGCAAACGGCGCTCAATGCGGCCCACTGATGGTGCAAGAACCGACCGGAATGGCGGAAACGGCAAAGACCATGCGGGCGATGATCTTCGAGCGGGTCGGCGAGCCGCTGCGTTTGGTGCGCCGAGCCCTACCGGAGCCGGGGCTCGGCCAGTTGCTGCTGAAGGTCCGGGCCTGCGCGGTCTGCCGGACCGATTTGCATGTCGTCGAAGGCGATCTGCCGCCATGCTGCAAAACTATCGTTCCCGGTCATGAGATCGTCAGCGAAGTGATTGCCATCGGGCCGGGGACTGAGGGTTTCCGCCTCGGCGACCGTGTGGGCGTGCCCTGGCTCGGCTTCAGCTGCGGCAAATGCCGCTATTGCCGGGCGGGCGAGGAGAATCTCTGCGATCAGGCGAAATTCACCGGCTATCAGATCGATGGCGGCTTTGCTGACCACACGGTCGCGAATGCCGGCTTCTGCTTCCATCTCCCGGAGTCTATACGGTGACGTGGACGCCGCGCCGCTCCTCTGCGCTGGCCTGATCGGCTACCGAGCCCTGAAAATGACCGGCGATGCATCGCGCCTTGGCATTTACGGCTTTGGTGCGGCGGCGCATATCGTTGCACAGGTCGCGCTCCACCAGGGCCGCGAGCTTTATGCCTTCACTCGCCCAGGCGATGCGGTCGCCCAGGCTTTCGCCAAGTCGCTCGGCTGCCATTGGGCCGGCGGTTCCGGTGCGCCGCCGCCGGTCGAGCTTGATGCCGCGATCATCTTCGCCCCCGTCGGTGCTCTCGTTCCCGAGGCCCTCAAGGCGGTTCGCAAAGCCGGCGTCGTGGTCTGCGGCGGCATCCATATGTCGGATATTCCGAGCTTTCCTTACAGCGATCTCTGGGGCGAGCGCGTGCTGCGCTCGGTCGCCAATCTGACGAGAGCCGACGCGGTCGAGTTCCTCAAGATCGCCCCTCAAGTTCCGGTGAGGACCACCGTTCAAATCTTCCCGCTCGAAGCGGCTAACGATGCCCTTGCGGCTCTGCGCAACGGAACGCTGACCGGTGCAGCGGTCCTGGTGCCCTGATGCGCCACGCAGACGTTACGGGAAACGAAGGCATGAGTTCTGATTTGAGTTTCATCCACCGCTTCGAGCCGGGCGGAACCGGAAACACGCTGTTGCTTCTGCACGGCACAGGCGGCAATGAACATGATTTGATCCCTCTCGGCCAGGCAGTCGCGCCGGGATGGGCTCTACTCTCGCCGCGCGGCAAGGTGCTGGAGCAGGGGATGCCGCGCTTCTTCCGCCGTCTCGCCGAAGGCGTTTTCGACGAAGCCGATGTGAAAGCACGCGCGGCCGAGCTTGCGGACTTCGTCGCAGCAGCCGCGGATCATTACGGCTTCGATAGCAGGAGGGTCATCGCGCTCGGCTATTCTAACGGAGCCAATATCGCCAGCGCCGTGATGCTGGTGCGGCCCGAAAGCCTCGCCGCCGCGGCGCTGTTGCGGCCCATGGTCACATTCAAGCCTGACATTCGGGCCGACCTCGGCGGCAAATTCGTGCTGATCGTAAGCGGGCAGTTCGACCCAATCGCGCCGCCGGGTCACGCTGCCCGGCTGGAGACGATCTTCGACGAGCGCGGCGCGAAGGTAACGCGCCAGACGTTGCCGGCTTCGCATGGCCTGAGCCAAGCCGACCTGAGCCTCGTCAGCGAATGGCTTGCCGGCATTCAGGGATCGCTCGGCGCCGGTGGGGTGCTATAGACGACGGAGTTGCTGGCGTGGAAGGTGCGCTGACTCGACATCCTGCGGAGCGTGGCGTCATAGTCAAATTCGCAAGAGCGAAAGATCGGACTCTTTCGCGATTGCAATGGTTCGGTTTTTCTAATGATAATACCAATCCGGCTCTTAAGAAGGCGCGGATCTAGGTGGGAATTCAGCACCCAGGAGTTTAGAGACATGACCAAACGGACATTCAGCATATTCGGCATTTTGGCGGCTTCCGTGTTGAGCTACGGCACCGCCTCGGCTCAGGACACGATCAAGATCGGCGTCAGCCAGCCGTTGACCGGCGCCGTCGCCGCTTCCGGCAATTATGTGACGCAGGGCGCAAAGATCGCCGCAGATGAAATCAATGCGTCGGGCGGCGTCCTTGGCAAAAAAATCGAACTCGTCATAGAGGACAATAAGAGCAATCCCAAAGAGGCGGTCGCCACCGCCGAAAAGCTGATCGTCGGCGACAAGGTGCCGGTGATGATGGGCGCCTGGAGCTCGACCTATACGCTCGCCGTGATGCCGAAGCTCATGGAATATGGCGTGCCGATGGTCGTCGAGACGTCATCGTCCGGCAAGATCACGACATCCGGCAATCCCTGGATCTTCCGCATCAGCCCGACCTCGGAAATGGAGGCCAAGGCTTTTGCCAGCAAGGTTGCCTCTTTCGGCATCAAGAAGGCGGATTTCCTGTCGGTCAACAATGACTGGGGCCTCGGCTCGATGAAGGAATTCTCCGAGATGCTGAAGTCCAAGGGGGTTGCAATCGGTGCGACCGAGACCATGGACGCCAACGCGACCGACTTGAGCGCCCAGCTCTCCAAGATCAAGGCGTCCGGCGGCGACACGCTGTTCCTGACGACCGATGTCGGGCAGATCACCCTCGTGCTCAAGCAGGCGAAGGAATTGCAGCTTCCGCAACGGATCATCACGGCCGGCGGATCGTCAGCGCCCGACCAGCTCATCGAGCAGGCCGGCGCGGCCGCGAACGGCAGCTACCACATTCTCTTCTTCGCGCCGTGGTTCCCGGAAATCGCGCCGAATGCGGACGTTGCGACCAAATTCGTCGATGAATGGAAGAAGCGCGGCTACAATTTCGCCGGTCTGACCGAGGGTTTCCGCGGCTATGACGGCATCATGACCATCGCTGCCGGCATCAAGGGCGCCGGCAAGGCCGACCCGAAAGCCATTCAGCAGGCGCTCTGGCATGTGAAGGTGAAGGGTGTCAACGGCGATATCTCCTTCATCAAACAGGGGCCGGCAGGCAAGGAAAGCGGCCAGAGCGAACCGAACGTCTTTGTGGTGACGATCAAGGACGGAAAAGTCGCCAAAATCTGATCGGCTGACGACCATGGCGGAGACGCCTCTGCGTGTCTCCGCCACCCGCCCGCGCTCATCGACGAAGGAGCTCGATAGCAGCCGATGGACCAGCTTGCCCAGCACGTCGTCAATGCCTTGTTCCTTGGCGGCACCTACGCCTTGCTCGGCATCGGGCTGACGATGATCTTCGGTATCATGCGTGTGGTGAACTTCACGCATGGCGAGCTTTACGCCTTCGGCGCCTATATGATGTACGCCTTCGTCATGCTGCTGGGCCTCAACTTCTTTGTGGCGATCCCGGTGGCCATCGTGCTCGGCGTCATTTTGGGCGCGCTCATCGAACTGACGCTGCTGCGCCCGCTGCGCGGGGCCGACATCGACACGACGATGCTGGTGATGATCGGCGCCTGGATCATGCTCCAGAATGGGGAGCAGTTCGTCTGGAGCGGGATCGCAAAGTCGGTCGAAACGCCCTTTCCCTATGACCCGCTCGTCATTGGCCCGGTCTCGATCGGATGGGACCGGGTCTTCGTCTTCTTCTCCGCTCTGGCTCTGATCGCGGGGACTTACCTGCTCATCAACCGCACGCGTCTCGGCGTGGCCATGCGCGCGACCTTTCAGGACCCGGAGACAGCGGCGCTGATGGGCATACGCGTCGATTGGATCTACACCATCACTTTCGCGCTCGGCTCCGGCCTTGCCGCCGCAGCCGGCGCGCTGCTCGGCCCGATCTTCGTCGTCACGCCGACCATGGGCAATCTGGCAGCGCTCAAAGCGTTCGCCATCGTCATCCTCGGCGGGCTCGGCAATCTCGTGGGCGCAACGATCGGCGGCTTCGTGCTGGCCTTCGTCGAGGAACTTGGCGCCGGCTATATCTCCTCGGGCTATCGCGATGCCATGGGCTTCCTGATGATCATCCTGATCCTGCTCTTGCGGCCGCAGGGTCTATTCGCGCAGAAGGAGCGGATCGGGTGAAGCGCGTGCCGGCCGCCCTGCTGGTCCTTGTCCTGGCCTCGGTGCCCCTGTGGCTCGACAATCAATATTATCTCCATATTCTGATCACGACCGGCATCTTCATCATCGCCGCGATGAGCCTCAATCTGCTGCTCGGCTATACCGGCCAGCTCAGCCTCGGCCACGTCGCCTTTTTCGGCATCGGCGCCTATACCAGCGCGCTCATCTCGCTCGGCTTCGATCTGCATCTGACTGACGACTACACCTATGTGTTCGCGCCCAAGCCGGTGTGGTTCGCGGCGCTTTGCGGCGTCTTTGCCGCCGGTCTCTGCGGCTGGCTGATAGGCAAGGTCGCCTTCAGGGTGCGTGGCGCCTATTTCGTCATCGTCACCATCAGCTTTGCCGAAGTCGTCCGACTTGTCTCGCTGAACTGGGTCGATCTGACAGAGGGCCCGATGGCGCTGAACAGCATTCCGCCGTTCTCGATCACGATCCCCGGCTTTGTCGATTTCACCTTCTGGAGCAAGCTGTCGAACTATTACCTCGTGCTTGCGGTCGCCGTGATCTCGTTCATTCTCGTCCGCCGCATCGTGCAGTCGCGCGCCGGGCGGGCCATGATCGCGCTGCGCGAGAATGAGGCGCTCGCCATGTCGGTCGGCATCGACGTCACGAAATATCTGGTGCTGGCGACGGTGATTTCGGCGGCGATGGCCGGCGCGGCGGGCGTTCTCTACGCCCATTACATCCGCATCATCGATCCGGACATCTTCCTGTTCATCTACACGGTAACGATGGTCATCATGGTCGTGACCGGCGGCAAGGGCACGCTCGCCGGCCCGGTCGTCGGCGGCTTCATCTTCGGCATTTTGCCCGAGGCGCTCCGGGATTACGCAGCGCCCGAGATCCAATGGATCATCTACGGCGCCCTGATGATTCTCGTCGTCTACTGGCTGCCACAGGGCATCGTGCCCGCCGTCGAAAGTGCCTTGCAGCGCATTCGAGCCGGAAGCCAGGAAGCTCTAGACGCGCATGAGGCCGAGCCAAAACGGGAATCTCGCGCATGACCGGGGCCCAATCCGCCCATGATGCCGCAACACTCAGCGTGCGCAATCTGGAGGTTCGCTTCGGCGGCTTGCAGGCCGTCGGCGACTTGAGCTTCGACGTGCATCCGGGCGAAGTCCTTAGCCTCATCGGCCCCAACGGCGCGGGCAAGACCACGGCCTTCAATGCAATCACCGGCTATCTCGTGCCGACTGCCGGCGCGGTCACCTATGGCGGCGCGTCCCTTCATGCGCTCAAGCCCTATCAGATCGCCGATCTCGGCGTCGTGCGCACCTTCCAGAAGACCAGCGTTTTCGGCGGCCTCAGCGTTCTCGACAATGTGCTGACCGCGCTCCATCGCCGGGCGAAGCAATCGATCCTGGCGACCTTGCTCGGCCTGCCCTCAGTCGCGGCGGAAGAGCTGGCGCTGCGCGAAAAGGCCCGCGAGATCATCGCGTTTCTTGGCCTCGGCGGCCGGATCGGCGATCTAGGATCGGCGCTGCCTTATGGCGACCAGCGGCTCCTGGAAGTCGCGATCGCCCTTGCCGCCGAGCCGAAACTTCTCCTGCTCGATGAGCCGGTATCCGGCATGAACCCGGCCGAGACGGCGAATTTCGTGCGCATCCTCGGGCGCATTCGGGATCTCGGCATCACGGTCCTGCTGGTCGAGCACGATATGCGCATGGTTATGGGCGTGTCGGACCGCATCGTCGTGCTCAATCAAGGCCAGCTTATCGCCGAAGGGCCGCCGGCGAAGATTCAGCGCAACCCGGAGGTGATCCGGGCCTATCTGGGATCGGGCTACAAAGGTGCTGACGGTTAGCAATCTGCATTTGCGCTACGGCAAGGTGAGCGCGCTGCGCGGCGTCTCGCTCGACGTCAAGGAGGGCGAGTTGGTCGCACTGATCGGCGCGAACGGAGCGGGCAAGACCACGCTGCTGAAGGCCATCTCCGGCATCGTCAAGGCGTTTGCTGGTCAGATCCGTTTCCGTGACGCCGAGATCACCCAGCGCTCGCCTCGCGCAATCCTTGCGGCAGGCATCGCGCATTGCCCCGAAGGACGCCGCATCTTTCCGCATCTGACAGTGCGCGAAAATCTGGAGCTCGGCGCCTATCTGCGTGACGATCCCGACGCGGTGGCCGAGGATATGGACCGGCTGCTGGAGCGGTTTCCGATCCTTGCCGAGCGCCGTGCGCAGATCGCCGGAACGCTGTCGGGCGGCGAGCAGCAAATGCTGGCGATCAGCCGGGCGCTGATGTCGCGTCCGAAGCTTATTCTGTTCGACGAGCCCTCGCTCGGCCTTGCGCCCAAGATTGTCGAGCAGATTTTCGAGATCGTTGCCGATGTGCGGACCAGCGGCGTCACGGTGGTGATGGTCGAGCAGAACGCCTATGCCGCGCTCGAACTTTGCGACCGCGCCTATGTGCTTGAGACGGGGACCGTTGCCCTCCACGGAACGGGGCGGGCGCTGCTGGATGATCCGAAGGTCCGCGCGTCCTATCTGGGCGGCTGAGCGACGCCGAACAGCCTGCGGAAGAATGCGGCGGTCTGCGCCGCCAGGACCGACCAGAGCAAAGCGAGGATATTGACGCCGTCCGTGCTGCGGCGCGGCGGTTTGGCCGAACTCGCCGGAAAGCCGGGCGTCGATATTCTGCGCGAAGGCCGCGCCGAGCCGCTGCACGACATCGCGCACGAGTTCGGCGCGCCCGAATTGCGCCAGCATTCCCGAAAGCTTGTAGCTGATGGCGACGTCGACCCGTGTCGCCGCGCCTGCGTCCGCCGGGCTGAGGCTGTAGACGATGCGGCCCTGCGCGGCGGAGGCGCTTTTCCTGTCGCGGCCAGAGCCCTCGATTTCGACGCGCCGCTTGGCGGCGTCTTTCCGAACCGTCGCCTCGCCGGCGAAGGACGGCCGCATCGGGCCGACCCTGACCGACATCCGGCCGGTGACGTGCTCATCGGTGGCGCTTTCGTCCAGCTCGGCGCCCGGCATGGCGTCCGCGACCGCGCGCAGATCCGACATCAGCGCCCAGACCTCTTCCGGCGGATGGGGTAGAACGAAGTGCTGCGGGATTTCGGTGAAGCCGTCCCGGTCCGACATCTTTCCGACGACAATTTCGATCGGCGCGCCCGCCGATGGCCGTTGCTCAGACGGCTGAGCGGGCCGGAGCTGTGGTCTCGCCGGGGTCTGTGCCGCGCGCAACTTGTGCGGTGCAGCCGTCGGTGCGCCGGGACTAGGTGCAGGGCCGAGATGACCGTTCGCCGGGACCGTAGGGGCTAGCTCGACGCCGTCCGCCATCACCGACTGAATGGCGCGCACGATCCCCATATAGCCGGTGCAGCGGCAGAGATTTCCGCTCATTTCGCGGCGGATGTCGTTTTCGCCGAGGCCGGTTTTGCGCAGCAGCAGGTCGCGCGCGGTGATCAGCATTCCGGGCGTGCAATAGCCGCATTGCAGCGCGTGCTCGCGCGAAAATGCTTCGCGCAGGCGCGCCATCAGCGGGTCGTCATCGAAGCTTTCGATGGTGTCGATCTGCGCACCGTCGCAAGTGACCGCAAAGGTGATGCACGAGCGGACGATCGCGCCGTTCACGACCACGGTGCAGGCCCCGCAGATGCCGTGCTCGCAGCCGATATGGGTGCCGGTCAGATCGAGATGCTCACGGAGGAAATCGGCAAGGTGCGTGCGCGGCAATGCCTCGGCCTCGACCGCTCGTCCGTTCACGGTGAGCGCGATCCGCGTCATGCCGCGAATGCCTCCCGCACCGCGCGCAGAAGCGCCGCCGCGTGGATCTGCATCTCATAGGCGTCAGCCGCATATCCCGCCTCGCGCAAGAAGGTCCGCCATCGTCTCGTGATCGGCGCGGGGATCGATCTCCGCGCCGTCCATTATGACCGGTCGCCCTCCGACCGCGCCCGCGACGAGACGCTGCCATCCGCGCGCCGGGTCCGAGACATAAACCCCAATTGCGTCGGCAAACTCGCCTTCCTTGCGGCAGATCTTGGCATAACCGCAGCGCGTCTTGGCCGACAGCTTCGGCAAATGAATGCCGGTGATCATCTCGCCGGTCGCGAGGTCGCAATCGAGCGCACCACGAACGAAGGCGTCAATCGTAACCTCGCGATGGCCGCCCGGCCCGGCAATGTGGACCGTCCCGCCCAATGCCATGAAGCAGGCGAGCCAGTCGGCGGAGGGATCGGCATGAGCGATGCTGCCGCCCAGAGTTCCGCGATTGCGGACAGCGCGATAGGCGATGCCGCGCGCGACTCTGGGCAGCAAGCCCCTCGGTAAAATCGGGCAAGCGGCCGTCCTCGACCGCTGCATGCGTGATGCAGGCACCGAGCGTGACGGCGTCGCCGCCGGTTTCGGCCTGCACCAGTTCGGGGATTTGGGTGATGTCGATGATCAGATCGGGCTGAGCGAGGCGCAGATTGAGCATCGGGCCGAGCGTCTGCCCGCCGGCAAGAAGCTTGGCGTTTTCCGTCTGCGCAAGAAGCGCAACGGCGTCGCCAACCGTCCGTGGACGCTCATATTCGAAAGCGGCGGGTTTCATGAGGCGAACGCCGACTGTCGCGATTGGGCCGCGCCGGATTTCCCGGCGGCCGCGATGGCGTCGACGATCCGGCGCGGCGTGACCGGGCTGACGCCAAGCTCGGCGCCGAGCGGGCGCAGCGCATCGTTGATGGCATTCGTGATCGCGGCCGGCGGGGCGATGGCGCCGCCCTCGCCGATGCCCTTGACGCCGAAACGCGTATAGGGCGAGGGCGTCTCCATATGCTCGATCTCGATCGCAGGCACCTCGCCGGGGCCCGGCAGCATATAGTCGGCAAGTGTCGAGGCGAGTGGCTGGGCATCGCGTGTCGAAGGGCATTTCTTCATAAAGCGCCGTGCCAATGCCTTGCGCCGCGCCGCCATAAATCTGGCCGTCGACGATCATCGGATTCACGAGGACACCGCCATCCTCGACGACGACGTAGTTTAGGATTTCGACCTCTCCCGTGTACGGATCGACGGCGAGAAGCGCGGCATGAGTGGCATAGCTGAAGGTGCCGCTGTCGCGAACCGGCTTATAGCCCGAGGTGACCTCAAGCCCGGCCGGATCGACATCCGGCGGCAGATCCTGCGGGCGGCGATACCAGACGCGGGCGACCTCACGGATACCGATGCTGCCGGCCGGTCCGCGAAGCTCGCCGGCCTCCAGCCGGACCTCGTCCACATCGCATTGCAGCAGCTTCGCCGCGATCTTCCGCAAGCGCAGCGCAAGCTGATCGCAAGCCTCCGCAACGGCGCCGCCGGCCATCACCATGCAGCGCGAGCCCCAGGTCCCGGTCGAGTAGGGCGTCAGCGCGGTGTCGCCATGCACCACCTTGATCCGGTCGTGCGGCAAGCCGAGGATGTCATGCGCGACCTGCGACAGCGTCGTCTCCAGGCCCTGGCCATGCGAGTGCACGCCGACGCGGATTTCAAGGCCGCCATCCGGCGTAAACCGCACATAAGCCTGCTCATGGCCGGGCACCATCGGGATGCCCCATCCGGCGTAGACGCGAGGTTCCGTGCGCGGCCTGCTCGGCATACATGGCAAAGCCGACGCCGATCAGCCGGCCGTCCGGCTCGCCGCGCTTCTGCCTCTCGCGCAGTTCGGCAAGCCCGATCCGCTCGATCGCCCGGCGCAAGGATTCCGGATAATCGCCGCTGTCGAAATGCTTCTTGGTGATGTTGTCGAACGGCATCTGCTCGGGCCGGACGAGATTGCGGAATCGAACGTCGGTCGGCTCCATGCCGAGTTCGCGCGCCACGCGCGTCGATCATCAGCTCCATCGCGAAGCAGACGCCCGTCCGCGCCACGCCGCGATAGGGCAGGATCGGCGGCTTGTTGGTGGCAACGGAATAGGTGCGGCAGCGATAGGCCGGAAAATCGTAGACGCCGGGCAGGATGCTCGCAATCTGCGCCGCTTCGAGGCAGGCCGAAAACGGATAGGACGAATAGGCGCCGGAATCGACGCTCGCCTCCGCGTCGATGGCGAGCAGCCGGCCGTCGGCATCGGCATAGGCCGTGATCTGATAATGGTGCTCGCGGCAATTTGCCGAGGCGGTGAGATTTTCGCGCCGGTCCTCCAGCCAGCGCAACGGAAAACCCAGCTTGCGCGTCGCCCAGGCGAGGCAGACCTCTTCTGGCAGCAGGATGCCCTTATAGCCGAAACCGCCGCCGACATCGGGAGCGATGACGCGAATGCGGCCCTCATCGAGGCCGAGGCATTCGCTAAGGCCGGAGCGCACGATATGTGGCATCTGTGTGGAGGTATGGATGACGAGCTGTTCCGAGACGCGCGTTCCAGTCGGCGACGCTGCCTCGCCCCTCGATCGGGCTCATACACTGCCGGGCGGTGCGGAATTGCCGGGTCACCTTGACGGAGGCGCGCGCGGCGATCGACTCAATATCGTCGTCGACAAAGGTTTCGAGAAAGAGATTGTCGCCCCAGGGCTCATGCACCAGCGCCGAGCCGGGTTTGCGCGCCGCGAGCATGTCCGAGACCGCCGGCAGCGGCTCGATTTCGGCGTCAAGCCGCGCAGCAAGATCTTCCGCCTCGGCGCGCGTCGGCGCGACGCACATGGCGAGAAGCTCGCCGACATGGCGGACCTTGCCGCGCGCAAGCGGAAATTGCTCGGAGACTTTGAAGCCCGTCAGCCCGGACACGGCTCGGATCGGCGCCACGCCCTGAAGGTCCGCCGCGATGAACACGCGGTCCCTGATTTCAGCGGGTATGGATAAGTTCCGGATGATCCCATGCGCGACCGGGCTCCGGAAAAAGGCCACATCCTGCATCCCCGGAAGCTTGATGTCGCCGACATATTCGCCGCGCCCGCGCAGAAAGCGGTCGTCCTCTTTCCGCCTCAGCCGTGCGCCCACGCCTTCGCCGGACATGCGTTCATCAGCCTCCTTTTTTGCGCGAAACTCTAAACTAGCGCTCGGCGCACTGTCTATGGTGCTGTGTTCCTAATGATGGGATAAGTTCGGCCGCCGGCCTCAACGCTCGCCGTTCAACAGCTCGATATTGATTTTCACGACATCGCCGCGATAGACGATCTCGCCGACATAGATGACGCGCTCATCCACATCGCTAACGACGCAGCGCGCTTCGACGACAGGCGCACCGAACGGCAGGCGCAAATCCACGGCCGCATGGACATCCGCGGAGCCGACCAGCAAGGTCTGATGTGCGCGCGCAATCCTCACATCTTTCATATCTGCGAGGACGCCAAGCGCAACCTGCTTCTGAAAGGTCTCGGGTGCCCGGTCGTAAATGTCCTTGGCGACATGCACCCGCACGAGCGCATAGGGCTGCTCGCCGCGAAGCTGAAGACTATAGATGTGCGCGTAGGCGGCTGCTGGAATGCCTTCAGCAGCTTCGATGCGCGGTGGATAGGCGGTCTCGACCGGCAGGAGCTTCAGCGTATTGTGCTTGATCGGTTCCATCAGCGAGTGCCAATCTGTGGCGAGCTGAAGCCAGCGGCCGGGCCCCTGTGATTTGATGACAAAGGTCCCACGCCCCTGCTCGGATTTCAGCAGACCTTCCTGCTGCAGCAGGTCCACCGCCTGCCGGATCGTTACCCGAGCAACCTGGAACTCGTTCTCAAGCTGTTCAAGCGTTGCGATCTTGCCGCCGACGGTCCATTGGCCGCTATTGATACGCTGGCGCAGGGCCGTCGCGACCTGCAAGTAGCGCGGAATGCGGCTGAGCGCGTCCTTCTTCTGGGTCTTCTTCGGTCTTGAGGTTTGATCCATATCGCCCTGCTTGCATCACGCGATCCTGCTCGCGTGGCGTCGGCAGCAGTCTACATCATGCCCACATTCAATCGACAAGCGGAACCTTGGCGTCGACAACGCCGTCGATGAGGTTTTGCTCGAATAAGGCGCCGATATCGACCGCGGGTGCTCGCAGTTGTTTCCCGAATCGAGGATTTTACCTTGGAAAACCAAGCGTTAAGCTCGCCTGCGGCATTTCGCGCTTCATCATAGTCGACCGCGCGAAAGGAAAGCTGGCGCCCCGGACGCAGCCGTCCGAGCGCGGGGAGATCGGCGCTGATCACGACGCCGATCTTCGGGTAACCGCCCGTTGTCTGCCGGTCGGCGAGGAGAACGATCGGCTCGCCCGAGCCTGGAATCTGGATGGCGCCCGGCGCGATGCCATCGGAGACGATGTTGAAATCGCCCGAATGCTGCAGCGTGAAGCCCGAAAGGCGAAAGCCCATCCGGTCTGCCTGGTGCGAGACGGTGAAGGTCGCGGCCAGGAACGCCTCGATTGCTTCGGGTGTGAAATAGTCGTCCTGCGGGCCGAGCATGATACGGAAGCGGGTCTGGCTTGGAAACGCGATGCCTGAGATCGCGTATTCGGCGCGGCTCGATGCCTCGGTACGATTAAGCGGCACCTCATCCCCTTTCTTGAGCGGACGGCCCATAAATCCGCCAAGGCCGCCGCGGACGAGGGTCGATTGGCTGCCCATGACCGGGGGAATTGCGAAGCCTCCCTCAACGGCCAGATAGCAAATGGATGATGCCTCGCCCAAAGTGACGCGAAACTGATCGCCCCGCGTCAGGGTCGTGCTTTCAAAGGATTTTGCGCCTGCCAGATGGCCACTTTGCAAGAGTTCGATCCCGGCGCCAGGACCTGCAACCGCAAGTCTTGCGCTTTCGGCGGCGACCTCGAAGCTGGGGCCGTGCATGAGGATTTCGAGCGCGCCCGCGGCTTCCCCATTGCCCGCAAGCAGGTTGGCGAGCCGCAGGTTTACGGCGTCAATGGCGCCCGAGACCGGAACCCCGAGATATTGCGCGCCGGGACGGCCGAGATCCTGCACGGTCGTATGCAGACCGGGCGACAACACGCGAAGCACGCTCATGCCGCGTCTTCCGCTTCAATGACGCGCGTGCCAGCGGCGAATTCGCGTTCGATCGCCACGAAGTCGCGCGCCGATATCGGCTCGAACGTGACCGTGTCGCCCGGCGATAGCAGCACGGCGCGTTCGGCCTTCGGGTCAAACAGCGGGACGGGCGTCCGGCCGATGAGCTGCCAGCCGCCGGGGCTTTCAAGCGAATAGATGGCGGTCATGGCCTGTGCAATGGCGACCGAGCCGCGCGGCACGCGGATCCGGGGGTTAGGCCTGCGCGGAACGCGGATCGGCTCGACGATGTCGCCCATATAGGGGTAGCCCGGCAGGAAACCGATCATGTAGACGAAATAGTTTTGCCCGGCATGCAGCTGCCAGACCTCGTCTTCGGAAAGGCCAGTGTCCCTGGCGACTTCCGCGAGGTCCGGTCCGCATTCGCCGCCATATGAGACGGGCAGCCTCCAGCGACGGCCGGTGAGATGGTCGCATTCGGTCTCATCGAGCAGCCGCATTAGCCGATCCTGAAGATCCTGCGGGTGAATGCGCTCCGGATCAAATAGCACCAGCAGCGAGCGAAATGCCGGGATCATTTCGAGGACGCCCTCGACAGCTTCCTCGCCGACCTTCTTGTATAGCGCGATGACCCGAGCAGTGACGGCCCGGTCGATCTCCTTGCCGAACTCCATTGAGAAGGCGGTATCGCCACAGGGCAGAAAGCGAATGCTGTTATGATCCAACGTCATCGGCTGCGGCGCTCGCAAAGGCTAGTAGGACAAATCCGCTTGTGCTAACATCCTACAAATAGGACCTATCTTGCAACCCACCCATATCGCCGGATTGAGATGACGACCAGGGTGAATTTAAATGCCGATATGGGCGAAGGTCATGGCGTCTACGACATCGGCGCCGACGACGCCCTTCTAAGCATCGTGAAGTCGGCGAGCGTTGCCTGCGGCTTTCATGGCGGCGACTTCCGCACGATGCATCGTCTCGCTAAGCGTGCCGCCGAAATGGGTGTCAGCATCGGCGCGCATCCCGGCTTCAATGATCTTTGGGGTTTCGGGCGCAGACAAATCACGATGCCGGCCCAGGACGTCGAATACATGGTTGCCTATCAGATCGGCGCTTTGCAAGCCTTGGCGCTCTATTCGGGCATCCGCGTGACCCACGTCAAGGTGCATGGCGCGCTGAACAACATGGCGGCCGAAGACGAGGGTTTCGCCATGGCGATCGGGCGGGCGATCAAGGCGGTCGATCCGGCGCTGATCTATGTCGCTTTGACCGGCTCGCAGATGGAGCGCGCGGCGGAGCGGCTCGGGCTGCGGCTGGCGCGCGAAGGCTTTGCCGACCGCGTCTACGCCGATGACGGCAATCTCGCCTCGCGCTCGATTCCCGGCACCGTACTCAAAGATCCCGCCAAGGCGCGGGAGCAAGTTCTGCGCATGGTTCAGGCGCGAGAGGTGGTGACGATCAGCGGTAAAGTGATTCCCGTCGAGACCGACACGATTTGCCTGCATGGCGACGAGCCGACGGCGGTTGCGGTCGGCCAGGAAATCGTTCGCGGCCTCAAGGAGGCGGGGATCGACAACGTTCCGCTGACCGAGCTCGATCTGTGATTCGGGCCGGCGGGATGATTTTATGACACTCGACACGCAGGAGATCGCGGTCATCGGCGGCACGGGAGCGCTAGGCAGCGGTCTTGCTCGGCGCTGGTCGGCTGCCGGTCTTCGCCTATCGATCGGTTCACGCGATGCCGAAAAGGCCGCAGACTTTGCCCGAAGCCTTCCCCAGCAGGCCGAGGGCAGGCCCGCCGCAGGCTTGTCCAATCAAGAAGCCGCAGAGCGGGCCAACATTATCGTGCTGACGGTGCCGTTTGCCACGCAGGCCACCATTCTGGTGGCCATCAGACCGCACCTTGCCAGCAAGATCCTTCTGGACACGACCGTGCCGCTCGTCCCGCCGAAAGTCGCGCGCGTGCAATTGCCGCCGGAGGGATCGGCGGCGGTCCGCGCTCAAACGATCGCCGGCGAGGGTGTCCGGGTGATATCGGGCTTCCACAATATCGCGGCGCATAAATTGCCGAAGGCCGAGCCGATCGCCTGCGACGTGCTGATCTTTGGCGACGATGTGGAGGCGCGCGAAATCGGTATCGGTCTTGCGGAAAAGGCGGGCCTGCGCGGCATTCACGGCGGCCCGCTCGCAAATTCCGCCGCCGCCGAAGCGCTAACCTCAGTGCTGATTTCCATCAATAAACGCTATGGCGCGGACGGCGCAGGCCTTACCATTACCGGCATTCCGCAAGGCGGAGGCTGAAATAGGCGGCAGCGCAGCACATAGCGAACGGTGCGAATTGATCGCCCTGGATGGTTTTCCGATCGTCCGGCCGGGCGGCGACGTTGCCGCGATCATCGTCGATGCGGTGGCGCGGATGGGGCTGGCGCTGCGGGATTTCGACATTCTGGTGATCGCGCAGAAGATCGTCTCGAAAGCCGAAGGCCGTCTGTCGGATCTTGCCCAGATCGATCCGTCGCCGGAGGCCATCGAGCTGGCAGAGCGCACCGGCAAGGCGCCGGCGCTATGTGAGGCGATCCTCGGGGAGTCGAATGCAATCCTGCGCGCGAAGCATGGCGTCGTGATATGCGAGCATCGCAGTGGGCATGTGATGGCCAATGCCGGGATCGATCACTCGAATACCGATGGATCGGGTGACGGAACGGTGGTCCTGCTGCCGAATGACGCCGACGCCAGCGCCGAGGCCATCCGCAAGCGCCTGGCCGCGCATTATGGCGCCGAGATCGGCGTCATCATCTCCGACAGCCTGGGGCGCGCCTGGCGGCTCGGAACGGTCGGTCACGCCATCGGCGCCGCGGGCATCCCCTCGATCATCGACAGGCGCGGGACGGCCGATCTCAATGGCCGGCCATTGGAAGTCACGATGATCGGTTTCGCGGATGCGGTTGCAGCCGCCGGGGTGCTGCTGATGGGCGAGGGCGACGAGGGACGGCCGGTTGTGCTGGTCCGGGGCTTGAAATGGGCGGCGCCCGTGCTCCCCGCGAAGGCGCTGCTCCGGCCCATCGAAGACGATATGTTCCGGTGAATGGCGTTGAGCGTCGAGCGGTCGAGCTATGTAGCTTTGTGTGGTGGCGTCGGTGGCGCGAAGCTGGCACTCGGCCTCGCCGAGCTGCTCGGCGACCGTTTGACGATCATCGTCAACACCGGCGACGATTTCGAGCATCTTGGCCTCGCCATTTCGCCCGACATCGACACGGTGATTTATACGCTCGCCGGTCTTGCCAACCTGGAAACCGGGTGGGGGCGCGCAGGTGAGACCTGGTCGTTCATGGAAGCGCTCGCGGGGCTCGGCGGCCCGACCTGGTTCAAGCTCGGCGATAAGGACCTCGCCATGCACGTCGAGCGGACACGCTGGCTTGCGGAGGGCAAGGCGCTGTCGGCCTTTTGCGAGCACATTCGCCGGCGGCTCGGCATTGCGCCGGCGATCCTGCCGATGAGCGACGATGCCGGTGCGGACCCGCGTGACCACGGACTGATGGTGAATTGGCGTTTCAGGACTATTTCGTTGCGCGCAAATGCGAGCCGCCCGTCACCTCGATCCGTTATGAGGGAGCGGAGGCGGCGCGGCCGCTTGGTGCGGCGCTCGATGCGCTCCGCGCCTCGCAGCTCGCTGGCGTGATCATCTGTCCGTCTAATCCCTATCTCAGCGTCGATCCGATCCTGAGCTTGCCGGCGCTGCGTCAGGCGGTTGGCGACTGCGCCGCGCCCGTGGTCGCGGTAACGCCGCTGATCGGCGGCAAGGCCGTGAAAGGGCCGACCGCAAAGCTGATGCGCGAGCTTGGCGCGGAAATCTTGCCGCGTGCGGTCGCCGGGCATTACGGCGCGCTGATCGACGGCTTCATTCTTGATGAAGCGGATGAGAGCAGAGGCTGACGGGATTCCGGTCCCGGTCGGCGTCGAACAAACCCTGATGACCGACCTCGCCAGCAAAATCACCTTGGCGCAGGCAGCGATCGATTTATGCGAGGCGCTCTCGGCCGGTCCCAAAGCCCGCTCGGCGAGGGCGTGACGCATGGTGTTTGCCCTCATCCCGGTAAAATCTCTTGCAACGGCCAAGTCCCGTCTTGCGGCTGTGCTCGATGCGCACGAGCGCCGCACGCTCGTCATCGCCATGTTCGAACGGGTGATCAGCGAGTGTGGCGCCTGCGATAGGATCGATCGAATCTGCGTGGTGACGACGGATGCTGAAATCACCGCCATAGCTCACGCGCGAGGCTCGACCGTTATCGCCGAACACGAAGATGCGGGTTTGAATGGCGGCGTCTCGGCGGGGCTGGATGCGGCGCGGTCTTTGGGCGCCGAGCGGGTCCTGATTCTGCCTGCCGATATTCCGCTCATCGATCAATCCGAGCTGCGGCACATTCTGGACGCCGCGCCCGGCGATAGTTGCAGCGTCATCGTGCCCTGTCACAAGGGCAGCGGCACCAATGCCCTTCTGATTCCAGCGTGCGCCGGCTTCAAGCCACAATTCGGTGAGAACAGCTTCCGGCGGCACCTCCGTCAGCTTGCAGCGCTCGGTCTTCGTCCGCGGATTCTGCATCTCGCGGGGATCGCAGCAGACATCGACGAACCGGCCGATCTGGATGCATTTCGAGCGAGAGCGGCCAGCATTTGGCAATTCGCGGATCCTCAGGCGGCCCAGCCCGTCGAACGCGGAGAGGCGCCATGCCGGCAAAACTGACGCTGCGCGACATTGAGGCATTCGCCGCGAGCCGCGGGTCAATGGAGATCTTACCGGAAGCAGTCGATGCGCTTGCTGCTTTTGATGATGCGCCGCGCCTGACCGGCCTCGCTGAAGAACTCTGCATCGGCGAATACGGGCGCGTGATGACCTTCTCGAAGAAGGTTTTTATCCCGCTGACCAAGCTGTGCCGCGACGTCTGCCATTACTGCACTTTCGCCAAGCCGCCGCGCGCCGGCGAACCCGCCTATATGACGCTCGACGAGGTGCTCGCCATTGCCGAGGCAGGGCGCGACGCCGGCTGTAAGGAGGCTCTGTTCACACTCGGCGACAAGCCGGAGCTGCGCTATGGTGCGGCGCGCTGAGCGCTTACCGAATTCGGCTGCGAGACAACATTCGATTATCTGGAGCGTTGCGCCGAAGCCGTGCTTCGAACGACGGGTCTCCTGCCGCATCTCAATGCCGGCGTGATGGACGAACCGATGGCGGTAAGGCTGCGCCGCGTGATCTGTCTCGCAAGGGTTGATGCTGGAGTCGCTGTCGGAGCGGCTCTGCGCAAAAGGCGGTCCACATCACGGCTCGCCGGACAAAACACCTGTCAATGCGCGGCTCGAAGCTTTGCAAGCCGCCGGCCGCGCCCGTGTTCCGATGACGACGGGGCTGCTGATCGGCATCGGGGAAACGCGGCGTGAGCGGATCGACGCGCTGCTGGCGATCCGCGCGCTTCATGCCGAGTTTGGGCATATCCAGGAAGTCATCATCCAGAATTTCCGCGCCAAGCCAGGCACGAAAATGGCCCACGCGCCGGAGCCGGACCTCGCCGATCATCTCTGGACGATCGCCGTCGCGCGCATTCTGCTGCCGCCCGACATCAGCCTGCAGGCGCCGCCCAATCTGCGCGCGGGCGAGATCGGGCCGCTGGTCCAATCGGGGATCAACGATTGGGGCGGGATTTCGCCGGTCACGATCGACCATGTGAATCCCGAAGCGCCCTGGCCGCAGATCGAGGCGCTCGCCTCAGCGTGCGAGCGGCAGGGACGCGTCCTCGCCGAGCGGCTGGCGATCTATCCGCGCCAGCTCCAGGATGCCTCGGAGTGGGTGGACGGGCACGTCTTGCCTTACGTCCTCAAATTGCAGGATTCTTTTGGACTGGCGCGCCCGGATGATTGGACGAGCGGAAGTCCGCTAACCGCGCCGCCGCAAAATCTCCGGCCTCGAAAGCAGCCAAAAACTCGGCCCAAAGCCCTCTCCCCGGGAGAGGCTGGGGAGGGGTACAAACCTCGATAAGCTGACCCCTCACCCGGCGCTTCGCTCTCCCCACGGGAGAGGGATGAATACGGCGGACGATCAATGTCGCCACATCCTCGACAAAGCCATGCGCCAACAGCCGCTGCGCGAGGAGAACATCATCGCCCTGTTTGCCGCGCGCGGCGACGACTATCACGCGGTCTGCGCCTTCGCCAACGATCTTCGCCGCGAAGCCGTCGGCGACACCGTCACTTACGTCATCAACCGCAACATCAACTACACCAATATCTGCACCTATGGCTGCCGGTTCTGCGCCTTCTCCAAGGGCCGGCTCAGCGCTGGCCATCGTGACGCGCCTTACGATCTGCCTCTGGAGGAGATTGCCGAGCGCACGCGCGAAGCCGAGGCGCGCGGCGCGACCGAGGTTTGCCTCCAGGGCGGCATCGCACCTGGCTACACAGGCCGCACCTATCTCGATATTCTGCGCGCGGTGAAACGCGCCGCGCCCGGAATTCATGTTCACGCCTTTTCGCCGCTCGAAATCTGGAACGGCGCGCAAACGCTCAATCTGCCGCTCGCCGATTATCTGCATATGCTGAAATCCGAGGGGCTTGGTAGCCTGCCAGGCACGGCTGCCGAAATCCTCGATGACGAGGTGCGTGCGGTCCTTTGCCCCGACAAGATCACCACGCAGCAATGGCTAGAGGTGATGCGCGCGGCGCATCAGGTCGGCCTGCCGTCGACGGCGACCATCATGTTCGGCCACATCGACCGTCCCGTCCATTGGGCGCGGCATCTTCATGCGCATCCGTGCGCTGCAGGAGGAAACCGGCGGCTTCACCGAATTCGTGCCCCTGCCCTTCGTCGCCATGGAAGCGCCGATCTATCTGAAAGGCATGGCCCGACCCGGCCCGACCTTCCGTGAGGCGGTGCTAATGCACGCTGTCGCGCGCATCGTGCTGCATCCGCTGATTACGAACATCCAGACATCATGGGTGAAGATGGGGCCGGACGGCGCAGCCGCCTGTCTCGATGCCGGTGCAAACGACCTCGGCGGCGTGCTCATGAATGAATCGATCACCCGTGCGGCCGGCGCGGCGTTCGGCCAGGAATTCTCGGTCGCCGACATGACTGCGCTCATCGCGAGAGCGGGACGCATCGCCGACAGCGCACGACGCTTTATCGGCCCGTCACCGATCCGGCTCTTTCTCGCGCGCTCAGGACAGCCGCGGAATAATCTCCTTCGCCACGATCTCGACCTGCTCCGGCTCATAGCGATAGGGCACGAAAATGATGCGGTTGATGCCGGTCGCGAGATGCGCCTTGAGCTGCTCGACGCATTCATCGACCGTGCCGATGATCGCGCTGTCCATGGTCAACTCCGACCAGGAGGCATAATCCCACTCCGTCTGCAGCCATTCGCGCATCGGCGCCTCGACCTTGTCACGCGGCCCGACGACGATCGGAAGTTGATTGGTCGAGATCAGCTCGTCGGGATTGCGTCCTGCCTCCTTGGCGAAGCCGAGAACCTTCTCCCAGGTCCGGGCGAAGCTTTCAGCCGTATAGTAATAGGTGATCCAGCCGTCGCCCTTGGTCGCGGCGCGTTTCAGCACCGCATCGACATAGCCGCCGATCAGGATCGGCGGGCGCGGCTTCTGCATCGGCTTCGGCAACATCACCGCGCCGCGCAGATGATAGGGCGGATAATCGCCGTCGACCTTGTCCTCGGTCCAGAGCCGATGGATGATCTCCAGGCTCTGCTCCATGATCTTGCCACGCGTGTGAAAATCGGCGCCGAGCGAGTCGAATTCGCGCTTGTACCAACCGACGGCGGTGCCAAGGATCAGCCGACCATTGGAGATATGGTCGATCGTCGCGAGCGCCTTGGCGAGCAGCACCGGATTGCGCATCGGCATGACGAGAACGCCGGTGCCGAGCCTGATCTTCGAGGTCCGCGCCGCCACCGCCGTTAGGATCGTCAGCGCCTCATGAATCGGGAAAGGCGGCTCGACGCCGAGCAGCGTGTGATCCCACGCCCAGACGAACTCGTAGCCGAGTTCCTCCATGCGCACGCCATAGTCGATCAAGGCATTCGCGTCCGGCATTTCCGGATAGCGCGTGAAATTGCGCATGGCGATACCAAAGACAGTTTTGGCCATAGCGTTCTCCTTTCCGTATGCGGATCGTCAGGCTGTGTAGAGCCGGTCCGGATCGACTTCGCGCAGGACTTTCAGTTCTTCGATGCGCGGCGGCTCGGTGTGGCCGACATGGCCGTCGACACGCAACTCGAAGCCGGTGTTCTCTTGCACCCGAGACAATTCGATACCGGGGTGCAGCGCGAGAACCGTCATCTCCCGGCTCTTTGCATCGAAGCCAAGTATAGCGAGATCCGTCACGACCCGGAACATGCCGCCCGCGATCAGCCCGGACTCCGCGCGGCTCCGGCCACCGGAGAGGAATCCTGGGCTGGTAATATAATCGACCTTCTCAACGAAGCGGCGCTTCTCATGTTTCATCGCCACGATCATTTGCGTGAGACTGGCAATATCGTTGCCGCCGCCCGTGCCCGGCAGGCGGATTTTCGGATTGGCCGGATCGCCGATGAAGGAGCTGTTGAGATTGCCATGGCGGTCGATCTGGGCACCGCCCATGAAGCCGACATCGACATAGCCGCGCTGCAGGAGCAATAGCACATCGGTGATCGGCATGACCATATTGGCGCGCCGCGTGCAGCGCTGCTCATTGGTCGACGGCGGCAGTTCCCCCGGAACGATGAACGGGCCGATGACGCCGCCCTCGAAAAGAATGGTCAGGCCCGGCGCGTGGAGCCGCTGCGCCAGCGTCGCGGCGAGCAGCGGAATACCGACGCCGGCGAAGACGATCTGCCCCTCTTTCAGGAGGCGCGCGCTCATGACCGCGAGAAGCTCGGAGGCCGTGTAATCCGCCCGCTTAGTCATTGGTGATGCTCCGCCCACGCCGCGCCGCGTCGAGCATCGCGTCGACCCCGAGCTTTTCGAGATAGCCGGTCCAGCTCTTTGGCTCGCGCACATAGGCCTGGAGGTAGGCCTGCATTCCGTCGACAGGGTCTCCGTTCACTTGGCGCGCATAGGCGTCCATGTGACCGAAAAACGGCTCGTAAAGCCCGTAACATTCATGGGGCGCGCTGCCGAAGGGGACCTCGACCACGGCATCGACGGTGAAGAATGGGATACGCGTCTGGTCGGGCGCGCGGCGGATCTGATCATTCGAGATGATGCGCTCGGTGGTCAGGATCACGCGCCTCGCTGCCATCGCGATGTCGATATCCATGAATTGCAGCCCGTCGATCTGCGCATTGCCATAGGCATCGGCGCGCTGGACGTGGATGAGGGCAACGTCCGGATTGAGCGCGGGCACCAGCAGCAGCTTCTCCCCAGTGAACGGGCAAATCATCTCCTTCACGGCGTCCCCAAGCCGCTCGGCAATCTGCGATCCGATCATCGACCGTATCGGCATGAAGGGGACGCCCATGGCGCCCGCGCGGTAGCGGAGACCGAGGCTCATATGGCTCCACTCAGTGAACTGCGCGGCCTTCGTCTCGGTGTAATGGCGCATCACTTTCGACACGCCCCAGACGATCCCCTGGCTGAACCAGCTCGTGATGATGTGGCGACGACGCGCCGGAGGCGAAGAGGAGGTCGCCTTCGCTGGAAACGATGCTGCGCGAGACCGTCAGATTGCGGCGTCCGGCCCGGATCAGCGCCCAGATCATGGCCATCGGCGTCCGCGACACGGTGCAGCCGCCAAGCGCAACATGCTCGCCGTCGTTGACAAGCGAAGCGGCTTCCTCTAGCGACATCACCTTTTCGCGCAAGGAGCGGTCGCGCGCCTGCGTTTCCTCCCTGAGCGTCAGGTAGGGTTTGGGGCGCTCGTCACTATCCGTTTCTTGGGCCATACAGCATCCTCTCAGGCGCTCAGGACGCCGGCATCTCTGTTGGCGCTCTCAATCATCTCGTCCCAGACAGGAACAAGGTCGCGAAGATCGCGCCAGAAGCTCTGGCTACGTCGCTTTTCGAAATCGGCGAGGGCAATGCCGCGCTGCTCGACCCAGGTATAGTATCCGAGATTGAAGACACGATGACGATCCTCTGCGCTGAGTTCGAGCAGATGATCGGTTGCCGGCAGCGTCGAGATGCCGGGCCAAGGAGTGTAGCCGCGCCCGCCGCGGTCATGCCGTCCGGATAATTTTCGGAGAGATAGCTTTGCAGCTCGCTCTGATAGAGCGCGGCGCCATCCGTTGCCACGGTGAGGACGACATCATTCTCGCCGAGACCATGATATTTGGCGAGCTTGATCGCCGCCAGGATATTGGCAATGCTGGAAAGGCCGAAATAGCGCGAGCGCACCGACGAGATCCCGAGACAGATTTCGCCTCGCAAGACACGTCTTGCCTTCGCCGCTATTGAACACGGCGTTCAGCCCGTCCGTCGCCTTGTCGCTCACCGCGATGATGAAATCCGTGTTCATCACATTGTGGATCAGCGGCACATGCTTGTCGCCGATGCCCTGGATATTATGCTCGCCATAGCCGTTATAGAGAAGCGTCGGGCATTCGACCGGCTCGACCACCGCGATCTTTGCGCCAAGCCGGTCCTTGAGATAATCGCCGGCGCCCAATGTCCCTGACGATCCGCTTGCCGCAACAAAGGCGAAGGGCTGCAAGTTCTGGTCCGATCCGGCGAGGCTTTCGAATACCGCTTCGAGCGCCGGGCCGGTGCAGGCATAATGGCCGAGATAGTTGGCAAACTCGCTGAACTGATTGACGATTTCATTGGCCGGGTCGCGGGCCAGCTCGTCGCAGGCCTCGTAGATCTCCCGGACGTTGCTTTCGGTGCCCGGCGTCCTGATGATGTCGGCCGGATCGCTGACCCATTGGGAAAGCCAGGCAAACCGCTCGCGGCTCATGCCTTCCGGCAGCACCGCCACGCCGCGGCAGCCCAGAATGCGGGAGATGGCAACGCCGCCGCGGCAGTAATTTCCGGTCGATGGCCAGATGGCGAGCTGCTTTTCCGGATCGAAGCGCCCGGAAACGAGACGGGGCACCAGGCAGGCATAGGCCGCCAGCACCTTGTGCGCCGCGATCATCGGGAAGAACGCGCCGAGCGCAACCGCGATTTTAGCCGGAACGCCGGTCAGCGCCTCGGGCAGCACGACATGCGCGGGGATATCCCGGCTGCGCGTTCGCGTTTCGTCGTTGAACCAGTTGACCCGGAACAGATTGGCGGGATCCGGCGCGTCAGACGGCACGTCCTTCAAGCGGGTCCGGATAAACTCGGGGAATTTCGCCGGATCGGCTATCTGAGCGAAAGTTGGAAGAATGATGCGCTTGTTTCGCAGCAGTGAAACAACCCGCCGTCTGATGCCGGCGTCTTCGACTTGCCGCGGAAACTCGAAAGGCGTCATTCACTATCCAAATATGCTGGCCCGGAATCCAGCCGGAGACGATCCGGAACGCGCCAGGAATGATACTATAATGCGACAGATAGAACCAGTTGGTTTGTTTCCGGCAAAGCCGCGACACTGCGCCGCCAGCATGGGCTCATAAAATATGCACGACGAATGCCAAAACTAAGCGGCGAAGCCGATCTCCGCATTGATCTGTGGCAATGTCCGCAACATTTTATGGGCGTCCGGAGCAGCGCGCTTCGGTGCAAGGATTTGAGGGTTTTGCGTGACGGAAGAAGCGATCTCGATCCCAGCGGAATGGGCGCCGCAAAATGCGGTGTGGACGGCGTGGCCCGCCGATCCGGGCGAGTGGAACGGCGATCTGGAGACGCCGCGCCGCGATGTGGCCGCGATGGTGCGTGTCCTGAGTGAAGGCACCAGGGTCCGGCTTTTGGCCAATGGGAGCGAAGCCGAAGCCTCTGCGCGCGCGGCCGTCGGCGGCGGCGCCGAGATCATCCCTGCGAAGTACGGCGACATCTGGCTGCGCGACACGGGTCCCATCTTTGCGCGCACGCCCGAAGGTTACGTCGCGCTTCGCTTCGCGACCAATAGCTGGGGCGGCAAGTTCGATCTGCCCGGCGACGCAACGGTCGGCGACGACATCGCCCGCCTCGCTGACAAGCCCGTCCGGCGCTTCGACTTCGTGCTGGAAGGCGGCGCGATCGACCATGACGGTGAGGGCACCATCCTGACCACGCGTCAGACGCTTTTGAACCCGAACCGCAATGGCTGGACCAAAGCGGACGCCGAGGCGGCGCTTGGGCAGGCGCTCGGCGCAAAGACGATCATCTGGATCGGCGAGGGGCTCAAGAACGATCACACCGATGGGCATATCGACAATATCGCCCGGTTTGTCGGGCCGGGCTGCGTCGTCTGCCAGTCCCCAGCAGGGGATGATGATCCAAATGCGGAGACTTTAAATGTGATCGCGCGCACGCTTGAACAGTCAATGGATGCGGCAGGCCGCAAGCTGGAGGTCATGCGGATCCCCGGCGCCGGCTGCTATCGAAACGCCCTTGGCGAAGTCGCGCCCGCATCGCATATGAATTTCATCATTAGCAACGACGTGGTCGTCGTGCCCGTCTACGGGACGCCGACGCAGGACGCCGCCATAGCCGCCTTGCAGGAAGTCTTTGCCGATCGCAAGGTCGTGGGCCTGCCCTCGCGCGGCCTGCTCGGCTGCGGCTCGGCCGGCGGCGGCTCTTTTCATTGCATTACGCAGCAGGAACCTCTGTGATGACCATGCGCACGATCACCGTCGCGGCCATTCAAACTGCCTACGGCCCCGACATCGACGCCAATATCGCGAAGACCGAGCGGTTTGTCCGCGACGCGGCGGCGCGCGGCGCGCAGGTGATTCTGCCGTCCGAGCTGTTCCAGGGCATCTATTTCTGCACCCGGCAAGACCCGAAGTGGTTTGCGACGGCTTACTCCGTGCGCGCGCACCCTTGCGTCTTGGCATTTCAAAAGCTGGCGCAGGAGCTCAAGGTCGTCGTCCCGATCTCCTTCTTCGAACGGGACGGAACGGGCTATTACAACAGCGTGGCGATCGCCGATGCCGATGGCGAAATCCTCGGCGTCTATCGCAAGAGCCACATCCCCGACGGTCCGGGCTATCAGGAGAAATATTATTTTCGCCCCGGCGACACCGGCTTCAAGGCGTGGAAAACGAAATATTGCACCATCGGCGTCGGCATCTGCTGGGACCAATGGTTCCCCGAAGCGGCTCGCGCCATGACGCTCGCCGGCGCCGAGCTGCTGCTCTACCCAACGGCGATCGGCTCAGAGCCCTATGACCCGGCGCTGGACACGCACGAGCAGTGGCAGCGAGTCATGCAGGGCCACGCGGTCGCCAATGCCGTGCCTGTCGTTGCCGCGAACCGGATCGGCATCGAGGAAAACGACGGCGCGAGGCAGAAATTCTACGGCCATTCCTTCATCGCCGATCACCGCGGCGCGCTGGTTGAGAGCTTCGGCGAGACCGACGAAGGCGTGCTCATCCATCGATTCGATCTGTCGGAGATCGAGTCCTACCGCGCCGATTGGGGCTTCTTCCGCGATCGGCGCCCCGACCTGTATGCGAAAAGCATCATATGAGAGACGCAAGCCTCGAAGAGTAAACCACGCCGCCAAAGCATACTGCGAGTTCGGCGGAGCCAGCGCTGGTGCATATTGCCATTTCCGTCGTTGCCGGGCTTGACCCGGCAACCTATCCCATTACCCACCTGGTTGCATCAAGGTAACGGAATAGATCACCGGGTCTCGCTTTGCTCGCCCGGTGATGACGCAAGTAGCGTGAGGACAGATGATGGTGGTGGGATTGCTATCAGTCCTCGAAATGCCCGGCCGCCGCGAAACTGCCGCCCTGAAAGCGAACGGCGGGGTCGTCCGGCAGCGGACGCGGTGTTGCCGCTTCCACCTTCTCGCGAAACTGTTCCGAGCTGTCCTGCGGCACCCATCCTAGAAACGCGGCGTGACGGTTGTCCCACCATTGCTCGCGATTGGCGGAGGCTCCGTAAACGATCGTATGGCCGATCCGCGGGGCCTCCGCGACGCATTTGATCAGCCGCACGAAATCCGCCCCGCTCAGCCAGGTCGCCAACATCCGGCGATCCTTCGGCTCCGGGAAGCAGGAGCCGATCCGAACGCAGACATTCTCGACGCCGAACTTGTCGTAATAATAGCTTGCCAGAGACTCGCCGAAGCATTTGGAGACGCCATAAATACTGTCCGGGCGCATCGCCGAGCCGGCGTCGAGCCGCGTTTCCCGCGTGTGAAAGCCGATGGCATGGTTGGAGCTGGCGAAGAGAATGCGCGGCTTGCCCTGCCTGCGAGCGGCTTCGAAGATGTTGTAGGTTCCGCGGATATTGGCCTGAAGGATCTTCTCGAAGGTGTCCTCGATGGAAATTCCGCCCAGATGCACGATGAAATCGCAGCCTTCGACGAGCCGCAGGACGGCGGCCGCGTCGGCCAGATCGCAGGCGACGGTCTCTTCGCCGGTCTCTGCTTTTCCGAGGTCGGCAATATCGGACAGGCGCAGGATCGGTGCATAGCCCGCGAGGTCCTTGCGCAGCAGCCGTCCCAATCCTCCAGCGGCGCCAGTGATCAAGATTCGTTTCATGATGGCCTCATCGAAAACCTTGACGGTCTATTGTAGCAGACGGGGCATCAGCACATCCGTCCATTCGAGCCGAAGCCTGGGACAGACGAGCAGAGGATGCAGCCGGGAAAATCTGGGCCGGCCGCATCCCCCATCCCCCGGCAGAAAGCGATTGATCAGTGCAGATTTCTCGACACGAGTCCCCGCCGATGGGTGTGCTTCGATGTTGATCATATGACTTTGGAACTTATTGTGTCAATCCGGCCGAATTGATATGATCAATTCTTCATTCGCTACCGCGGCCAAGTCGGGATCGCAATGAATAGAACGGCGCTTAAGAAAAGAGCCGCTGGACGCAGCCTGACCCATTTCGTCACGGAGCAGTTGCGCCAGCGGGTTACCGCAGGGCAGCTCCAGCCGGGCGATCGGCTGCCGACGGAGCGCGCGCTTGTCGATGAATTCGGCGTCAGCCGCACAGTGGTGCGCGAGGCAATCGCGGGTCTGCGGGCGGACGGTCTGGTCGAGGCCCGCCAGGGCGCCGGCGTTTTCGTCCTCCAGCCGGCTGAATCGCCAGCCTCTTTGCCACGGCTGCAAATCGGTCTTCAGCGCATTTCCTCGATCATCGAGGCTCTGGAATTGCGCGCCGCCGTAGAGATCGAGGCTGCCGAGCTTGCCGCCCGCCGCTCCTCGCCGGCTCAGCAGATGCGCATTCGCGAGGCGTTCGAGGAGATCACCGCCGCTGTCGATCGCGGCGAGCGCGCGGAGACGCTTGACTTTGCCTTTCATCTCAGCATTGCCGATGCGACCAACAACAGGCTGTTCCGCGATTTCCTGGAATTTCTCGGCAAGCGCACCATCCCGCGCGGTCAGATCGGCGACGCGGGCGCGATCTCCACGGAGTATCTGCACCAGATCCAGAGGGAACATCGGGCGATCGTGGAAGGCATCTGCGCTTCTGATCCGGAAGCGGCAAGCGCGGCGATGCGGCTGCATCTGCGCGGCAGCCAGGATCGCTACCGGCGCCTGATGCAGGGCGGCGCCTGAACAGCCCGAATTGGTCATATGAATATTGACATATTGATATGATAACTTATCGAGGAGCACAAAATGCTGGCGCCGCTGATCGCCGCGCTCTCAGATCTGGAGGGGGCTGAAGCGTGACCAAGATCGCGGACGTCCGTACCCATTGTCTCGATTACGAACTCGCCGAGCCGTTTCAATCGTCGTTCTCTCAGTTCGACCGGCGCACGGCCTGTCTTGTCGAGGTCGTCTGCGAGGACGGATCGATCGGCTGGGGCGAGTGTCTCGGACCGTCGCGGCTCAATGCGGCGGTCGTCGCCGCCATGCGCCCCTTGATGCTCGGCCGCGACGCAGACGACATCGAGCCGCTCTGGATGCATCTTTACAATCAGTTCCGCGACCAGGGCCAGGCCGGCGTCACGATCACCGCCTTGAGCGGCATCGACGTGGCGCTCTGGGATGCAAAGGGCAAGCGTTATGGCGCGCCGATCTATGCACTGCTTGGCGGCGCATTCCGCAAAACCGTTCCGGCCTATGCCACCGGCGCCTTCCGGCGCCTCGGCGGCGACCGGCCTGCCTATCTCGCCGAGGAGACGGCCGGCTATATAAGCGAGGGCTTTGGCGCCGTGAAGATCAAGATCGGCTACGGCGTCGAGGAGGACATCGCCGCGATCCGCGCAGTGCGGGAGGCGATCGGCCCCAACGCCGGGCTGATGATCGATGCCAATCACGGCTATGACGCCATCGAGGCCATTGTCCTTGGCCGCGCCGCTCGAGCGCTATGATATCGGCTGGCTCGAAGAGCCGGTCGTCCCCGAGAGCCTTGACGAATACATTCGCGTGCGCCGCTCTCAGCCAATTCCGGTGGCAGGCGGGGAGACCTGGCATACGCGCTGGGGCTTTCACCGTGCCTTTGCCGCCGGCGCCGTCGATATTGCCCAGCCCGATGTTTGCGCAGTCGGCGGTTTCACCGAGGCCAAGAAAGTTGCTGATCTCGCCTCCGCCTTTGGCATTCGTCTGATACCGCATGTTTGGGGGACCGGCGTCGCGCTTGCGGCCGCGCTGCATTATCTGGCCGCTCTTCCCGATACCCCGCCCCGGCATGAGCCGCGCCAGCCGATGCTCGAATTCGACCGTACCCACAACCCCTTCCGCCAGGAGGTGCTCAAGGAGCCGATCGAGCATCGCGGCGGCGAGGTCCGTGTTCTTGAGGGACCGGGACTCGGCATTGAGGTCAACCGCGACGCGCTCGTAGCCTACGCGGCGCCACAGGCCGCCTATTGATCGAGTAAGCTGGTTTCCGTTGGGCGCAGTCAAATATCGATCGCTGCAGCGCTATCGCAAGCTGGCGCACGCTCTGGGCAGCCAGGATCAGGCGCCTCAGCAATTTGGCCTATCCTGGCCGACGCCGGTGCGCCGTTGACGGAAAAAGCGGAATTTCACCATAACCGCTCTTCCTGAATCTTGCCGTAGATCCTAAATACGCCTTTGCGCGCGTGATCTGCAGCCGCAGATGATGCTTGCGGATCACTCAGTGATAACCGAAGCGCACCTCACAAGAGAATTTCTCCGGCCAAAGACACGATACGCCTTTGTCATTGCGCGTTCTTTTCAGTAAGAAAGGGAGCGCTGTTTGGGGCAGAGCGGATGAATTGGGAAGAAACCCAGACTCTTTGGGGAAAGGGCGGAGACGCGTGGAACGCTTGGGCGTTGGAAATCCTTCAGCGCAAACAGGCGCTGGAGGACGGCGGCAACTGGTCCGTTGACTGGTTCGGAGAGGGGCAGAACGCAGAAACCGAGGCTTGGCTCGCCGAAGCGAAGGCCGATTTTACCGGCGTTGAGTTTGCCTCCGACGCGTCCTTCGAGAATTTCGTCTTCCCAGGCCCGGCCGCCTTCGACGGCGCGCAATTTCTCGGCAAAGCCAGCTTTGCCAATGTGAATTTTGCGCAGCTCGCACGCTTCCAGGCTGCGCGTTTCCATGGCGAGGCCAATCTGAAGCAGGCCAAATTCTACGACCTTGCCAATTTCGATGAGGCGGCCTTTGTGTCCACCGCCGAATTCGAGAAAGTCGAGTTCCTGCGGGAGACGACCGGCCCACTGGTTCCGGCGGCACGCTTTCAGAAGACGCAATTCGCCGCGCGCGCCGATTTCCGCAGCGCCAAATTCACCGGCAATGCCGAATTCATCCGAACCCATTTCGGGGGAAATGCCCGGTTCGATGAGGCCGAGTTTCTGGCCGAAGGCAACTTTGAAAGCGCGGTGTTTGAGGCTACGGCCAGCCTGGTGAAGACACGTTTCGCGGGTGCCGCAAAGTTCGCCCAGACGCAGTTTCGCGGCGAGGCGCGGCTGGGCGAAGCCGAATTCCAGAGCACACTGAGCTTCGAGGACGCAGTTTTTGCCGGCAAGGCGACGCTCAGGCTCACCAAATTCGGAGGGGATGCAACCTTTCAGGGCTCGCGCTTCCACCAGGATGCGCGTTTCAACGAGGCGCAGTTCGGCCAAACTCTGATTTTCCGCCTGGCGAGATTTTCCGGCGGCGTGGAGTTTCAGTCGGCGAGTTTTGCCAAAGCAGTCGACTTTCTCGGCTGCGCATTCGCAGGTGACGCGAATTTCGAAAAGGCGGTGTTTTCGCAATCGGCGGATTTTCCGTCCGCGAAGTTCAAGGATCGAGCGTCCTTTGTCTGCGCGCATTTTCTCGCCAGCGCGAATTTCACACGAGCCAGTTTCCGAGGTCGCGCAAGCTTTCGCAATGTCGGCTTCGACGGTCCGGCAGACTTTTCCGCCGTGCAAAGCCGGGCGGCCTTCGTCCTGGCGGGTGCCCATTTCAATCAGGTGCCCAGCCTGCACGATGCCAGCTTCCGCGAGCCGCTGCGGCTGGACAACATGACCATCACCGACCCACTCTCGGTCTCGCCGAGCTGGGCCGGAGACGTCGAATCCGATCCGCGTCCCCCCGGGTTTCGCCTAATCAAGGCTTGCGGTGACCCCGAACATGCCGCGCGGTACCGGCGGCTGCGTCAGCTCGCCACCGAGACCGGCGACTCTGAGCGCGAGCGGGAGTTTTTCGCTCAGGAACTGCGCTGCCGGCGCTTCTGGCAGGACAAGCCCGTGGGTCACGGGCTGGCTCGTTTCTGGATCGGCTGGCTCTATGGCGGCATCTCCGACTTCGGCCGCTCATTGGGACGGCCTCTCGTGCTTTTGGGATTGTCCATCCTCATTTTCTCGCTCGTCTATCTCGGGGAACGGCGCTCCGCCGATTTTGCGACCGCCCCAGGCCCCGTCGCCGACGGCGCGCCGATTTTTCCGTCCTGGCCCGCGCACCTGACCTTTGGCGCGGCGCTCGAATGGATCTGGTCAACGCTATCGTGGCTCGTGCTGAGCATTTTCAACCTGTTTGCCGGTGGCGGCTGCATCTCGGGCGACTCCGGCGCGACCGGCGAAGCTTTGTTCCTGTCCCTCAAAAACTCGCTGTTTTTTCTTGGCTGGGAAAGCCCCGACGCGGCACGCCGGGTCTATAGCTGCCTCTATGGTTTCGATAAAATCGGCGGTATCAGCGAGCCGCTCGTGCGCGTGCCGTTGAGCGTATCGACAACCGCCGTCATCGAAAATACATTCGGCTTGACCCTGATCGTCCTGGTCCTGCTGGCCGTCCGAAACCTTTTGCGCGTTCGGTAGACATCGAGCGGCGAAAGGCGGCCACCTGCTTACTGCGCCTCCAAAAAGCCACTGGAATTCCCACCGCGATTCACCAGATAATGAGAGCGGAGCTGCGGGACGCGTTAGATTCACCTTCAATCCCGGGGCCGATGAGATCCAATAGGGAGCCGACCCTGGCCGGAGCCGTGGTTCCGGGCACTCGGCGCCCACCTACTAAGTAGGGCCCAGCGGATCGAATAATCGACGGTCATCGCGGCTCCGCCTTCTTGCTGCTCTCTTTAAGGTGCTTCCGCGCATTCCATCCGCCCTAGATGGCTTCCGATCATCAGCATAAGGACCAGAAGATCATTTTGCGCAGGCAGGCGACTGCCACGCGCAATGCCATTCCAGCGGAGATCCGCAGGCGCAACGCCCTTGAAGTCGCGCGGATCGGGCCGGCTCTTGTCGCGGAACCATCCGGCACTGTTGCGGGATATTATCCAGTTCGCAGTGAATTCGATTGCCTGCCGCTAATGGAAGCTTTGTCGCAGACCGGATATCGGCTCGCTTTGCCGGTCATTACTGGCGCTGCGCCGCTGAAGTTCCGCGAATGGCATTTCGGTGCGCCGATAACCCGCGGTCTTTTCGGCGTTTGCGAACCCGTTCATGGCGAGTTCGTTGTCCCTTCCGTTCTGCTCGTGCCGCTGCTTGCCTTCGATAGGCGCGGTGTCCGGCTCGGCTATGGCGGCGGCCATTATGACCGCACGCTTGCCGCGCTGCGCAGCGCCGGCACGGTCACGGCGATCGGGCTTGCCTTCGAGGCGCAGGAAGTGGAACAACTCCCGGCTGATCCCCATGACGAGTGGCTTGACTGGATCTTGACGCCGTCCGGGCCGATACGCCCGAAAGAAAGGATTTGAATGCGCATTCTGTTTCTCGGCGATGTCGTCGGGCGTTCGGGCCGCGCCGGCGTTTGCCGCGAGCTGCCGCGGCTCAAGAGCCGCTACCGCCCCGATTTCGTGATCGTCAATGGGGAAAACGCGGCCGGCGGTTTCGGCATCACCGAGGCGATCTCGATGGACCTGCTCGATGCAGGCGCCGATGTGATCACCACCGGCAATCACGTCTGGGACCAGCGCGAGGCACTCGTCTTCATCGAGCGGCAGCCGCGCCTGCTGCGCCCGGCGAACTTCCCGGCGGGAACGCCCGGGCGGGGCGCTGCGGTTTTCGAGACCGGGAACGGTGCAAAAGTGATGGTCATCAATGTGATGGGCCGCGTCTTCATGGACCCGCTCGACTGCCCGTTTCAAACGCTCGACCGCGAACTCGGCGAGGGCCGCCTCAAGGCCAAAGCGGACGCGATTATTATCGACATTCACGCTGAGACCACCTCCGAAAAGCAGGCGCTTGGCCATTTCCTGGACGGCCGCGTTTCGGCGGCGATCGGTACCCACACGCATGTGCCGACCGCGGACGAGCACATTCTGCCGGGCGGCACCGCCTATATGACCGACGTCGGCATGTGCGGCGACTATGTTTCCGTGATCGGCATGCAGAAGGACGAACCGCTGCAACGCTTCCAGCGCAAAATCTCCACCAGCCGCTTCGAGCCCGCGATGGGCGAAGCGACGGTCTGTGGCGTTCTCATCGACGTGGATCAGGAGACCGGGCTGGCAACGCGGATCGAGCCGCTGCGGATCGGGGGGGTGTTGAGCCGCGTCGAGCCGGGCGTGTCCCTCTCGTAGCGTTTGGCGCCTCTCTCTCGCTGGATTTTCGCCACGGCGCCGCTTATAACGTCGCCATCTCGAAAAGTTTGCACGACGAAATTTCGCGAGCGCCTTTAGCCGCTTGAAATAAGCCTGATAGCAACGGATTGCACATGGCAGGCCATTCCAAATTCAAGAACATCATGCACCGCAAGGGCGCGCAGGACAAAAAACGCGCCAAGATGTTCGCAAAGCTCTCCAAGGAAATTACGGTGGCCGCCAAATTGGGCCTGCCGGATCCGATATTCAACCCGCGCCTTCGCGCGGCCATTATCGCGGCGCGCGCTCAGAATGTACCGAAAGACAATATCGAGCGCGCGATCAAGAAGAGTCAGGAGGCGGGCGGCGAAAGCTATGAAGAGATCCGCTACGAAGGTTTTGCGCCGGGCGGCGTTGGCGTGATCGTGGAAACGCTGACGGACAATCGCAACCGAACCGCGAGCGATATCCGAGCGACCTTCAGCAAATATGGCGGCAATCTCGGTGAAACGGGCGCCGTGTCGTTCATGTTCGATCGCGTCGGCGAGATTGAATATCCGGCGAAGGCCGGGACGCCCGACGACATGCTCGAAGCCGCGCTCGAAGCCGGCGCCGATGATTGCCAGTCGGACGAGGACGGCCATCGCTTCTATTGTGAGCCGAGCGCGCTTCACGAGGTCGCCCGCGCCCTGGAGGAAAAGCTGGGCGAGCCGCGCCGCACCAATTTGATCTGGCGTCCGCAAAGTATCATCGGCGTTGATGACGAGAAGGCCGAAAAATTGCTAAAGATGCTCGATGCGCTCGAAGATTTCGGACGATGTTCAGAACGTCTATGCGAATTTCGACATCGCCGAGGACGTCATGGCGCGATTAGGCGGTTAGCCCGCGGCTCCAGCAGCCGCGACACCGAACGGAACGGGGACGATGATGAAAGTTACTGCTATATCTTGCATGGGTTTTCTTATGATCGGCTGCGGGCCGCTTTTCGCTTACACCCCCGCATCGATCTCCTCCGAAGGCCAGCAGGCTTTTCAGATGGCGATAGTGCCCACCGCTCAGCCCACGCCTTGGAAAGTCGCCCAGACCGATACGACGACGACGACGTCGACGCATCAGACATCGTCTACCGACGCGTCTGAGTCCGGCCACAAGAAGCCGGTCAAGAACAAAAAGACGTCCCAGAACCATCCGCGGTCAGGCGCGGCCGTCTATAGGGAAGGCGGCAAAACCTGCTCGGGCCTTGACGAATATAAGGTCTGCTGGTGATCTCCGATCGGGCGCCCTCGCCTTGCACTCGGCCGCGGGGCACATAGTCGGCGAACAAATCGCTTGCGGATAGGGCCGCAGCCCGGCAATCCTTACCGAAGATCAGCTAGCGGATGCTGATTTGGCGGGGCGGGGAATGGCTGTTCGGATCATCGGAATTGATCCTGGCCTGAGACGGACGGGCTGGGGCGTTATCGAGACATCCGGCACCTGCCTGTCCTATATCGCCTGCGGAACGGTTACATCCAACGCGGATGATGCGCTTTGCGAACGCCTCGTCGCGCTTTTCGCCGGGCTTAACGCTATTTTAGCGCACTGGCAGCCTCACGAGGCTGCCGTTGAGGAGACCTTCGTCAATCGCGATGCACATGCCACGCTCAAGCTCGGTCAGGCCCGCGGTATCGCGCTGCTGGCGCCGGCTCGCGCAGGCCTCGCCGTCGCCGAATATCCCCCAAACCTTGTGAAGAAGACGGTCACGGGCTCGGGTCATGCCGAGAAGAAGCAGATCCGGGCGATGATCGGCTATCTCCTGCCCAGGGCCGCGCCGGACAGCGACGACGCAGCAGACGCGCTAGCCATCGCGATCGCTCATGCGCATCATCGGCAGGCGACCGCCCTCCGGCGTGCTGTTCTGGCTTCGCAGGGACGCACCCGCGCCAGGCGCCAGCCGGCCGTCTGAACAACGAATGACCTATGCATGGCGGCCTTGAAAACGGCCGATCGGGGTCCATCACAAAAAAAGCGCAAAGATGCTCGACGCTTGAGTCGTTCATGTTTCGGGACTGCGCAATTTTTGTGCAAACTTTCGTATTAGTCTCTACGTTATTTCCCTGTCCGTAAAATTTGGCGTTACAAATTTACACATTCTTACTTCTTGGCCATGCAGACAGAATGATAGGTAAACTTCGTGGAATCGTTGATGCCGTCGGCAAAGACTGGGTCATCGTTGATGTCGGCGGGGTGGGCTATGAAGTCTGGTGTCCGGCCCGAACGCTGTCTCGCCTGCCCACGATCGGGCAGCCGGTCACCCTCATCATCGAGACCCATGTCCGCGAGGACGCGATCAAACTGTTCGGTTTCCTCAGCGAGGCCGAGCGGAGCTGGTTCCGGCTCCTGCAGAACGTGCAGGGGGTTGGCACCAAGGTTGCGTTGTCCGTTTTAGGCGTATTGGAGCCGCAGGAACTCGCCAACGCCATCGCGCTTCAGGACAAGGCGCAGGTGGCGAGGGCGCCTGGTGTCGGACCCAAAGTTGCACAGCGTATCGTCAGCGAGTTGCGCGACAAAGCGCCTGGGCTTCTTGCGGCCGGGGATATCGGACCGCAGATCGCGGGCGCGCGAGGGACAGTCCGGGCATCGCCAATGGCGGACGCGGTTTCTGCGCTTGTCAATCTTGGCTATAGCGCAGGTGATGCCAATGCGGCTGTTGCGGCGGTCACTGCGCAGCTCGGAAGCGGCGCAAAGACGGAAGACTTAATCAGGCAGGGTTTGAAAGAACTCGCCAAATAGGGACTCCACATTTTTGCCATGCTGCAATTCGATTTCATCGCGACCAAATCGAGAATATTGCCTCTGGCGGACATCGAGTTGGGACTCGCCGCCGCTCTCGAGCTGGCTTTTTTCGGCATGGATCAGCGCGGCTGCGGCTTTGACTTTCCTGACGTCTCTCGTCCTTGCCGTGTTCAGGATCATGAGCTGGACGCAGCTTCTCTATGTCTATGCCGGAATCACCGGCGTCACCCTTCTTCTCGCCTTTCTGCTCTATCTGTCCAGGCGTGAGCACTAGATTTCCGCCGGAAGGAAACTGATTTCCGCCTCTGAGGGAATCCTTTAGATTGGCGGCCATGGACGGCAGGGTTGTCGAGCGCGAGAAGCGGGACGAAGACGAAGGCGAACTCAGCCTTCGCCCGCAGCGTCTCAGCGAATTCATCGGCCAGGAGCGCGCCTGCGCAAATCTGAAAGTGTTCATCGACGCGGCACGCGCGCGCGGCGATCCGCTTGACCACGTGCTCTTCGCCGGCCCGCCGGGCCTCGGCAAGACCACCCTCGCTCAGATCGTATCGCGCGAGCTTGGCGTCGGCTTCCGCATGACCTCCGGCCCGGTGATCGCCAAGGCCGGCGATCTTGCCGCCCTGCTCACCAATCTGGAAGAGCGCGACGTCCTGTTCATTGACGAGATCCACCGGCTCAATCCAGCGGTGGAAGAAATTCTTTACCCGGCGATGGAGGACTTCCAGCTCGACCTCATCATCGGCGAGGGACCGGCGGCGCGCTCGGTTCGGATCGATCTCTCCAGGTTTACCCTCGTCGGCGCGACCACACGAACCGGCCTGCTGACGACGCCGCTGCGCGACCGTTTCGGCATTCCGATCCGCCTCAATTTTTACACCGACGAAGAGCTTGTCGAGATCGTCACGCGCGGTGCCCGCGTTCTCGGCGTGCGGATGACCGCGGATGGCGCGGCCGAGATCGCCCGACGCTCCCGCGGGACGCCGCGCGTCGCCGGACGGCTGCTGCGCCGGGTTCGCGACTTTGCCGCGGTCGAAGGTGCGGCCGAGATCGACACCATCGTCGCCGACCGCGCGCTCCGCCAGCTCGAAGTCGATGCCAAGGGCCTCGACGGCATGGACCACCGCTATTTGCGCTGCATTGCCGAGAACTATGGCGGCGGGCCCGTCGGCATCGAGACGATTGCGGCGGCGCTTAGCGAGTCGAAGGACGCCATCGAGGAGACGGTCGAGCCATACCTGCTGCAGCAGGGCTTCATCGGCCGCACGCCGCGCGGGCGCGTGCTGACGCTCAAGGCCTTCCGGCATATCGGCATTGTTGCCCCTGCCGGTCCCGGCGCCAGCCAGTTGTTCCTCTTTGAAGGTCGGCAAGAGGCGAATGGCTCCGACGACTGAACGCGGGTGGCCGGATCTGGCCGGACGCATCGACGGGCGGCGGCACATCCTTCCGGTCCGCGTCTATTTCGAGGATACGGATTTCTCCGGCTTCGTCTATCACACCAGCTATCTGCGCTGGTGCGAAAGGGGCCGCTCGGACCTGCTCCGCCTGCTCGGCGTGCATCATTCCGATCTGGTTGCCCCTGGCGAACGCCGCGATCCCGGCAGCTTTCGTGGTGCGCAGATTGGAGGCTGACTACCTGCGGCCCGCGCGGATCGATGATGTCGTCGAGGTGATCACGGAATGTGCCGAAGCCGGCGGCGCGCATCTGACGCTCGCCCAGCAGGTTTGCCGCGGCGAGACAACGCTCTGCCGGGTGATCGTCAAGGTCGTGCTTATCAGCCTCGCCGGCAAGCCGATGCGGCTTCCTGCGGCGATCACCGAGCGGCTAAAAGCGTGACTTCGTAAACACGCCAAACGTGTCCAATGTCGATATCGACACGCCAAAGTTTAGACAAACTTGCCCACACAGTGTTGAGCCTGCGTGAGAAAGGCCGATTCGGATCTGCAGGTGCGCCGCGCGAATCGGTTACAAGACCGTGTGATGAGCGGAAGGCTTTGCGCGCCAAGGGGTTGAGCGCCGGCAACGAATGGAACGAAAGGAGCTGCTATGCCCGGGCCCGGTGCGCCTGATTTCTCGTTCCTTTCGCTCTTTCTGCAGGCGCATATTGTCGTCAAGCTGGTGATGATCGGCCTGCTTCTCGCCTCGATCTGGGGCTGGGCCGTGATCATCGAAAAGTTCTTTCTGTTCACCCGGACGCGGCGCGAGACGGACGATTTCGAGCGGCTGTTCTGGTCCGGCCAATCGCTTGACGAGCTTTACGCCATCATTTCCCAGCGCCCCGCCTCGGCGATGGCTGCACTGTTCATGGCCGCCATGCGCGAATGGCGCCGCTCGATCGAGAACTCGCCCCGGCCGCTTGCGGGCGTTCAGCACCGCATCGAGCGGGTGATGGACGTCGCGATTACGCGGGAAATGGACCGGCTGGAGCGGCGGCTGCTGTTTCTGGCGACAGTCGGCTCCACCGCGCCTTTCGTCGGGCTGTTCGGCACGGTCTGGGGCATCATGACCAGCTTCCAGTCGATCGCCCTGTCGAGAAATACCAGCCTTGCCGTTGTGGCGCCGGGCATTGCCGAAGCTCTCTCCGCAACCGCGCTCGGCCTGCTGGCGGCCATTCCGGCCGTGATTTTCTACAACAAATTCTCGGCCGAGGCCGGCCGCTTCGCGCAGCGCTTCGAGGGCTTTTCCGACGAGTTCCTGGCCATCGTCTCCCGCCAGCTCGATTTGAGGACCTAAGCCTGATGGGCGCGATTATCCCCAATGGCGGACGGCCGGCCGGACACGGCAAGCGGCGCGCGCGCCTCAGGCCCATGGCGGAAATCAACGTGACGCCCATGGTCGACGTCATGCTGGTGCTGCTGATCATTTTCATGGTCGCGGCCCCGCTCATGACGGTCGGAGTGCCGGTCGACCTGCCGAAGACGGAAGCGGATGCCGGGGCGAACACCGGCCAGAAGGAGCCGCTGACGTTCAGCGTTAAGCAGGACGGCCGCATCTTTCTTCAGGAATCGGAAATAACTCTCGACGAGATTGTGTCGAAACTGACCGCCATCGCTAAGGGCGGCAATCAGCAGGTGATCTATATCCGGGGCGACAGCCGCGCGAATTACGGCACGCTGATGCAGGTCATGGGCAAGATCAGCGCTGCCGGATTTCAGCGCATTTCCCTGGTGACCGATGTTGAAGACCGCAATTGAGGTGACCGCTTGCGGACGAGTCTGGTTCTTTCGCTGATTTTTCACGGACTGGTGCTGATGGCGGCGCTGGTCAGCTTTCGTGCACATGAAAAGCTCGATCCGCCGCGGCGGGTCTCGGTCGAAGTTGTCACGCCGAGCGAGGTAAGCACCGTGAAGGCCGGCAAGCCGGACCAGAAAAAGGATGAAGCGGCAATGAGGCCTGCGCCCGCCGACAAGACGTCCAATGTCGTTCAGACCGCTGCGGAACTGCGTCCGTCGCCGTCCGACACGATCTCGCAGAAACTGGCGGCACTGCCGCCGCCGAAGCCGAAGGCGCTGCCGCCCCAGGAAGCGAAGGAAAAACCGGACCGAGAACCACAGCCCAAGGCTCCGGCCAAGACGAGCCACGAGGAAAAAGCCGCGAGCGCGCTGCCGCCGGCCAAACACGCCGAGGTGCGGAAGCCACGCAAGCCGATCTCGCATCATGAGCAGCCCCGCGCCGCGAAGGAGCAGGATCGCCATGAGAACGAGCCGAAACCGAAGCCGGCGCGGAGCGACGACCGCATCGCCGATTTGCTCGATCGCCCGACGCCTCCAGTCCAAGGCGAGAGCAAATTCGATCCCAAGCAGATCGCGGCGCTGCTCAACCGCGATCCGACCGCGGGCGCCCGCCCGGAGCAGGATGGGCCGCGCGAGCCGTGGCGCAAGCCCAGCTCGCTCCAGGACCAGGCGCAAGGCATGGCGCCCGATGCGCCGCCGCGCGAAGCCTATGGCGATCCTGCTGGCCGCGATCCGCGCATGAGCGCGAACGAGATCGACGCCTTCCGTGCACAGATCTCGCGCTGCTGGACGCCGCCGGTCGGCGGCCTCGGCGGCGACCCGATCATCGTCAAGCTGCGCATCGTTCTCAATGAGGATGGCACGCTCGGTGTGCCGCCCGAGGTCCTGAACAGCTATGGCTCGCCGTTCTTCCGGCCCGCCGCCGACAGCGCCGTGCGCGCTGTCGTGCAGTGCCAGCCCTACCGGATGCCGGCGGAAAAATTCAGCCAGTGGCGCGACATGCTGCTGACGTTCGATCCCAGCCGGATGTATGGAGGCTGACCGTTGCAGCGCGCTCTTATTGCCATCATCGCCCTTGCCGCCACGTGGGTCTGCGGCACACCGCCAGCCATGGCGGTCATGGAGATCGATATCACCCAGGGCAATCTCCGCCCGATGCCGATCGCCATTTCGCCCTTTCTCGCCGGAGGGCCACAAAGCGGCGGCCTTGCCGAGTCGATCACCGGCATCGTCAATGCGGACCTCGGGCGTTCGGGCCTCTTCAAGCCTATCGAGCGCGCCGCCTTTATCGAGCGCATCGTCAACATCGACGTGCCGCCGAACTTTCGCGACTGGCGCGTGATCAACGCGGAAGCGCTGGTCGTCGGGCGGGTCACAGAAGGCGGCGGACAGGTTAGCGCGCAGTTCCGGCTCTGGGATGTTTTCACCGGCCGCGAACTGAGAGGCGAGGCCTATTCTACCTCGTCGGACAATTGGCGCCGGATCGGCCATATGATTGCGGATGCGATCTACGAGCGTCTCACCGGTGAGCGAGGCTATTTCGACAGCCAGATCGTCTTCACGGAGGAGTCCGGCCCTAAGAACAAACGCGTCAAGCGCCTGGCGATCATGGATCAGGATGGCCAGAATCTCCATTATCTGACGCGCGGCGAGAACTTGGTACTGACGCCCAGGTTCGGCCCACAAAGTCGCCACATCGTCTTCACCTCGTATGACGGCGGGCGCCCGAGCGTGCTGCGCATGGACATTGCGACAGGGCGTCAGGAGCTGGTCGGAAAATTTCCGAACATGACCTTCGCGCCGCGTTTCTCACCGGACGGCGAGCAGGTGGTGATGAGCTTTCAGCAGGAAGGGGTCTCCAATCTGTTCGAGATGGACCTGCAAACGCATCAGCTTCGGCGGCTGACGTCCACCCAGGCAATCGACACCGGTCCCTGCTTCTCGCCGGATGGACGCCAGATCGTCTTCGAATCGGACCGCAGCGGCCAGCAGCAGCTTTTCATCATGAATGCCGACGGCAGCGGCCAGCGGCAGATCACCGGCGGCGACGGACGGTATTCGACGCCGGTCTGGTCACCGCGCGGCGATCTGATTGCGTTTACGAAACAGATCGGCGGCCAGTTTCTGATCGGCGTCATCCAGCCGGATGGCCGCGGGGAGCGTATCCTGACCGAGGGCTACCACAATGAGGGACCGAGTTGGTCTCCAAATGGGCGGGTTCTTGTGTTCTTCCGCGAATCACCCGGCGCGACTGGCGGTCCGCATCTCTTCACCATCGACCTCACCGGCTACAATGAGCGGCAATTGCCGACTCCCGGCTTCGCCTCCGACCCCGCTTGGTCACCACTTCTGAAGTAGACATCGCGGCGGCGCGGTATGGGCTGATTTTGCCTTGCCGGGCAAAGGTTTCCACAGGGTCGGCCAAGCCAATTCCTCGTGGCATTTTCGCATCATACGCTACGGAAAAGATGGCCCAGATGAGGCTGTCACCTTGATAATCATCGCTCCGCTCGGCTAGCTAGATCAAGCGGCTCGTGGGTCGCATAACCAGAGGAGAGAAGACCATGCAGGGTTTAAAGGGCGTTGTCGTCATCGCGACAATTCTTGCTGCTGCGGTTACGCTTGGCGCTTGCCGCAAAGAAGTCGAAGGCCAGCCGCTGAAGCTCGGCGCTTCTGACGTTGCCGTTACCGTCGTCCGCTAATTCGCGTTTCCAGCGAAGCGGGGGCTTCCGTTTCTTAAACGCCGTGCACCAGCGGCTCGCTGGTGTTCACGGCGTTTATCATTTTCGCGGCCGAATTCAGCCGCAGTGATGTGAACTCACGTCGGCGATGCACTCAAAAGTTGTGCCCGCAACTCATTCCGTAACGCATCATTAACCAATCCGGACGCAGGCTCCAACCCAGGGAATACCCTGAGTTGAGGAGCGTCCCATGTCCCGTTTCACCTCGCCTTTGATTGTGGCTCTTGCGGCCGCGCTCGCACTTTCGGCCTGTTCGAGGAATCAGCCCAATTATGGCCTCAATGCCGCGCAGCTCGCGGGCGGAGGCGACGGCGAAAACGGGCCGATTACGCCGGGATCGGCCCGCGAATTCGCGGCTCGCGTCGGCGATACCGTTCATTTTAGCACCGACAGCACCGCGCTGAGCCCGGAAGCACAGCAGACGCTGGTCGCGCAGTCGCAATGGCTGAACGGCTATCCGCAATACCGCATTACCATCGAAGGCCACGCCGATGAGCGGGGGACACGGGAGTACAACATCGCGCTCGGTGCAAAGCGGGCGGCCACCGTCAAGCAGTTCCTCATCCAGCGCGGCGTCGATCCGCGGCGAGTCAGGACCATTTCCTACGGCAAGGAGCGTCCGGTGGCGGTCTGTGCCAATATCAGCTGCTGGTCGCAGAACCGGCGGGCTGTTACCGTGCTCAATCAAGGCGGCGCGACCTCTGGATATTGACCGCCGGCGCTTTGCCGGTCGCGGCTATTGCCGAAATGCCTCGCAGCAGTTGTGCAATTCCGCGCGGATGGCACAGCCAGACTGGCTCATCCAGCGGAACTTTGCTAAGAACGCCCTCAATCTGAAGATCCCACGTTTGACTGCGAGGCTTCGATGCGAAAGCCGTTCTTCGTCTTCGCTGCCGCTCTATGGTTGGGAGCGATTCCGCTCTCGCCCGGAGCGGTTGCACAAACCCAGGCCGACAACGCCGCCAACAATGCCGATGTGGATAAGCGCCTTCAGCGTCTCGAGGAGCAGATGGTTGACTTGAGCGCCCATCTCGGCACGATCGAGACGTTGACTCAGAATGGCGGCGCCGCCGCGCCGCAGGGCGCTCCGAGCCAAGCGCTTCCGAGCGGCGGGCCGAGCGGAGGCGGCGCCGATGATGGCCGCCTCGGCGAGGTCGAGACCGAAGTCCGCGCGCTTTCGGCCCAGATGAGCGACATTCTGCGCCGGCTGGACCAGATCGAGCGGCGCTCCGGCAACCTGCCGCCCGCGCAACAGCCAGCCAGTCGCGGCGCCGAGAAAAATTACGCCAACTCGCCTCAGCCATTGCCGGGCGACCGGAACCGCGCGGAACCGGCCGAGGAAGGGACCGGATTCAGCGTTGGTGGCAATGAACCGGCCAGCGGCAACTTCGGCACGACGATCGAGCAGCCACCCGCGAAAGCGCAAAAGAGCGGTGGCCTGAATGGATATTTCAATGGCGCGTCAGCCGAGCCTGCTGCCGCTGCGGGCGCGTCCGCGGTTGCGCCCGTCCAGACGACGGATCGCTCATCGCCCGAGGCGCGCGCGCTCTACGAACGGGCCTATAATGCGCTCGTGAAGCGCGACTATCGCGGCGCGGCCGAGCAGTTCGGTCGGTTCGTTGAGGCCTTTTCAAGTGATCCGCTCGCCGGGCCGGCCTATTTTTGGCTTGGTGAATCTGCCTTCGTGAACGGCGAGTACCGCAGGGCCGCGGACAGCTTCCTGAAAAGCTCGACCAACTATCCGCAAAACGAAAAGGCGGCAGAGGCCCTCTTGAAGCTGGGCATCTCTCTGAAGCGGCTCGGCGAGAATAAGGCGGCCTGCTCGTCTTTCGCGGAATTGGCGCGGCGGTTTCCGAGCGCGACGCCGGTATTGCAGCGCGCGGAACTTGAAAAAAGCCGCGCTCAATGCTGACCTGCGATGAATGCATCCGCTGACACCGATCATGGCGCGCATGGGCCGTGTTTCGGGGACGCTGACCTTCAACGCATTTTCACTCGCTTTTCCGGCTACGCGCATGTTGCGTTTGCGGTTTCCGGCGGACCGGACAGCACCGCTCTGACGCTGCTCGCCCGCCGGTGGCTTGACGCAGCCCCCGAGAGCGCCCCGCAGATCACGGTGCTGACGGTCGATCACCGCCTGCGAGACACGTCCGCCGCCGAAGCCGCCTGGGTCGCACACCTTGCAGCCCGGCTCGGATTTCCGCACCGCATTCTCGCATGGGAGGGCGCAAAGCCCAAGACCGGCGTGCAGGCCGCTGCCCGCTCGGCACGTTACGATCTCATGACCAGCTTTTGCCGTGGGCGCGCCATTCCGGCCATCGCCACCGCCCACACGCTGGACGATCAGGCCGAGACCTTTGTGATGCGCCTTGCACGAGGCAGCGGACTAGATGGTCTCGCCGCCATGGCTGTGAAATCGCGGCGCAGCGGTATTGACCTGCTCCGGCCGCTGCTTGGCGTCACACGCGCTAGACTTATCGACTTTCTAAGGGCCGAAGGTCAGGACTGGATCGAGGACCCAAGCAATCGCGACAAAACTTATGAACGGGTGCGTGTCCGCGGCGCGCTCGCGGCTGCCGAAAAGCTCGGGCTTGCGCGCGACAGTCTTGCTCTGTCCGCTGCACAACTCGGACGCGCCCGTGATGCGCTTGAACAGATGACGGCAGAATTCCTGGCGGCCAATCTCACCGTCCACTGCGAAGGGTTCGGCGAAATGCCGCTCGACACATTGCTGCTGGCGCCCGAGGACGTCGCCCTCCGGGCGCTCGCGCGCATCACGCTCGCCTTCGGCGGCCGCGCCGCTCCCCCGCAACTCGCCAAAATCGAAGCCACCTACAAAAAGCTCGGGCGCCACCCGCGAACGGTCACACTCGGGGGCTGCGAGATCGGCTTGCATGGGGACCGGCTGACCGTGGCACGCGAATTCGGCCGGATGGACCGCTCAACTCACCCGTTGTCGCCCGGCGAAAGGCTATTTTGGGATGAGCGCTTCACCGTCAGCCTCGCCGCCACGGCCGCGCAGCCGGCATTTCTTTTGCCGCTTGGACCCGACGGCCTGCGCGCCTTGAAAGCCGCCAAAGGCCGCCTCGGCCCAATGCCGCGGGCGACCGCACTGACATTGCCCTCGCTCTGGCGGGATTCGGCGCTTTGCTTCGTGCCGTTCGTCAGTTTCGCGGCGGCCAAGCCTCCGGGCTGGGTCACCGAAGCCGGCGCAGAATTCGCCAATGCGCCGCTTTTGTTCGCGCCTTTATCGTCCAGCGGCAATGGTTGCGAAATTCGATCAAAATAGGGCCTGGGTTTAAAACGACATTTTCATAGCCGCATGTATGGTGTCGGCACGGTTAACGACACTGACCCGGACGCCTTGGAAAACGCCGGGCTATCCCCTATTTAGATGGGGAGACATAGATCCGGGTCTTGAGTTAAGCTATGCCGATGTCTCCGGCACAGAACTCCGGGTCATTTGTGTAGAAGGACCTCATGAACTCTAATTTCCGTAATTTCGCGATCTGGATCATCATTGGCCTTCTCCTTGTCGCCCTGTTCAATCTGTTTCAGAATCCGAGCCAGCGCGCCCGGGCAAATGAAATCAGCTATTCGCAATTCCTCGGAGAGGTCGAAAGTCAGAGCATTCGTTCGGTAACGATTTCCGGCAACCAGCTTTCCGGCAAGTTCAACGACGGCCGCTCGTTCCAGACCATCGCGCCAAATGATCCCCAGCTTGTCGATCGCCTGCATTCGCGCGGCGTCGGCATCACCGTGAAGCCGAGCGAGGACGATGTGCCCTCGCTTCTGGGCGTGCTGGTCTCCTGGTTTCCGATGCTGCTCCTGATCGCGGTTTGGGTGTTCTTCATGCGCCAGATGCAGTCCGGCGGCGGCAGGGCTATGGGCTTCGGCAAGTCCAAGGCCAAGCTGCTCACCGAACGCCAGGGCCGCGTCACCTTCGAGGATGTCGCCGGCGTCGATGAAGCTAAGGACGATCTGCAGGAGATTGTCGAGTTCCTGCGCGACCCGCAAAAATTCCAGCGTCTCGGCGGGCGCATTCCGCGCGGCGCGCTGCTGGTCGGCCCGCCCGGAACCGGCAAGACCTTGCTCGCCCGCGCCATCGCCGGCGAGGCGAATGTGCCATTCTTCACGATCTCGGGTTCGGACTTCGTCGAGATGTTCGTCGGCGTCGGTGCCAGCCGCGTTCGCGATATGTTCGACCAGGCGAAGAAAAACGCGCCCTGCATCATCTTCATCGATGAAATCGATGCGGTCGGCCGTCATCGCGGCGCCGGTCTCGGCGGCGGCAATGATGAGCGCGAACAGACGCTGAACCAGCTTCTCGTCGAGATGGACGGCTTCGAGGCCAATGAGGGCATCATTCTCGTCGCGGCGACGAACCGGCCGGACGTTCTCGACCCGGCGCTGCTGCGGCCAGGCCGTTTCGACCGTCAGATCGTCGTGCCGCGTCCGGATGTGGTCGGCCGTGAAAAAATTCTGAAGGTCCATGTGCGCAAGGTGCCGCTGGCGCCCGATGTCGATCTGCGTGTCATCGCGCGCGGAACGCCCGGGTTCTCGGGCGCCGACCTTGCGAATATCGTCAATGAGGCGGCGTTGCTCGCCGCCCGCCGGTCCAAGCGTCTCGTGACGCAAAACGAGTTTGAGGACGCCAAGGACAAGGTCATGATGGGCTCGGAGCGCCGCTCCATGGCCATGACCGAAGAAGAAAAGCGCCTGACGGCCTATCACGAAGGCGGCCACGCGCTTGTTGCGCTCAAGGTCAAGGGCTCCGATCCGGTGCATAAGGCGACGATCATCCCGCGCGGCCGCGCACTTGGCATGGTCATGCGGCTTCCGGAGCGCGATCAACTGTCCTATACGCGCGAAAAGCTCAAAGCCGATATCTGTGTGGCGATGGGTGGACGCGTCGCCGAGGAGCTGGTGTTTGGCGACGAAAAGGTGACGTCCGGCGCGTCGATGGACATCAAGATGGCAACCCAGCTCGGGCGCGCGATGGTGACCCAGTTCGGCATGTCCGAAAAACTCGGTCCGCTCTCCTATGGCGAGAACGAGGAGGAGGTTTTCCTCGGCCATTCGGTGACCCGGACGCAGCATATGTCGGACGAAACTCAAAAGCTTGTCGATGAAGAGATCCGCAGCATCGTCGAAACTGGCTATGCGAACGCTCGGCGTATCATCGAAGAGCATCTCGACGAGCTGCACATCCTTGCAAAGGGACTGCTCGAATATGAGACGATGACTGGTCAGGAGATTATCGACCTTCTGAACGGCAAGCCGCCAATGCGCGAATTCACGGCGAAAGACGACAAGCCGACCACGCGGCCGTCTTCTGCGGTACCCTCGGCCGGCAAGGGCCGCAACCCGCCCGAGCCGGAGCCCGACACCGGCGGGCTGGAGCCTCAGCCGCTATAGCGCCGAAAATCATGAGATTGAAAGCTGCGTCGAGGACTATCCTCGACGCAGCCTCTATCTTGTTCGGGATCACCGGGACGCGATTCGGAGGATGACGCTTCGCGAAAGGGAGGGTGCTCTGCGGCAGCGATAACGACGTGGGCAGGGGCTTACCGCTTCAGATGCCTAACGCAGTTTTTGGCTTGTGCTCATGCGTTTCGCGCCGCACCTTAAGCGATGAAATTGACGGACAAGGTCCTTCTTATCGTCGCCCACGCGCCGTCCGCGAATACGGCAAGGCTGCGGGATGCGCTCATCGCCGGAGCCCAGACGGACGATATTCAGGGCATCGCGGTAAGATGTCTGTCCCCCTTCGAAACCGGCCCGGCGGACGTGACGGCCGCACGGGGCATCATTCTGGCGACCACGGAAAATCTCGGCTATATGAGCGGCGCGCTGAAAGATTTTTTCGACCGCATCTATTACCCCTGCCTGGAGAAGACACAGGGTCTCCCTTATGCGCTCGTCATCCGCGCCGGCCATGACGGCACGGGGACGCGCCGCGCGGTTGAGACCATCGTGACCGGCCTTAGATGGCGCGCAGTGCAGGAACCGCTTATCTGCCGCGGCGAATTTCGCGAAGACTTTGTCGGTCGGTGCGCCGAGCTTGGAGCCGCGATGGCCGTCGGTCTCGATGCCGGGATTTTTTAGCCATGTTTGCCTTTCTCATCCGCTCGGCGGCCGCTGACGGCGATCAGTGCGCCGAGCTTGAGCGGAGCAGCTTCAGCCGGATGGTGCCGGCGGTGGCGTTTTGCAGTTCGGTTCCCTGCAGAGAGCCAAGCGGCGCAGCGCCGTGAACAGCAGGTAAGCAAGGGCCCGTGTAGCCGGTACGGTGAGATATGCGGGCTAGTCGGCCGATTGTTTCACTGAACGAATGGATTGAATGGCGGGCGGACCAGTTGCGGAGGCCGGCGTTGCGGGGCGGAACGACGACAGTCGGCGCCGCGGCCGGCGATGCGGTGTGCGCGGGCGATGTCACGAGCCCCCGACCATTGCTGAGGGTATGCATCGGGCGTGTCTGCGCTTCGTCGAAACGTCTGAGCAAAGACTCGGTTGGCAGCCCGGTCGGCGGTAAGCCGATCGACGTTTCAAAGTTGCTGATCGCCGTCCTCGTGCCGCGGCCCAGCTCACCGTCGACAACGCCGGTATAAAGGCCCCGCGTCTGCAATTCCGTTTGCAGCCTGACCATTTCGTCCCGGCTGCTGATCACCTCCTCGTCGTCCAGCTCCGGGATAATATATTTGAAGGCGGAGCCATTTACTGCGGTATTGGCAATAATGTCGGGGGCCAGTTTCTTAACAACCTGTCCCTTACGAAGCAGAATTCTTGTCCTCGTATAGGTGCCGACATTGATGGCGACCGCGACAGGGGCATTGGGCGCATCGGTCTTCATCAGGATCGGCGAGCCGGACGATGCGCCGCCGGTATCGCATTGGTGAAGAACAAGTTGATCATGATCGATGAAGTGTTGCTTGATGAACCGCCATTTTATCTGTTCAAAATCCTGTTGAATGAGGCAAGGCGTCGAATAAGCAAGCTGCCAATGCTTGTAATCCCAATGGTAAGCAACTTGAAATATCTTGTTTTCTAGCGATTTCTTGACAAGCTCGGGGGCGGGTATGGCTTCGACACGAATGGCGCCAAATCGACAGATCGGGCTTTCAAGCTTGACCAGCGCCCAGTCTCGCGGAGCGGACAAGGGCGGCTCATTGTTGAAGGCTGTCGTGCCGACGGCGATATAGTGTTTCGTGTAGGGCGTGCCCCGCTTGTAGACGCCCGACTGCTGATAGGCCTTCCCATAGCTCAAGCGGAATGTGACGTCGTTCAGATCCGGCAAGCGTCCGCTTTTCGGCTGGAAAAGGCAATGCGCGGCGGTGGCTACAATATCCTTAGCGACACAGAATGCCGTGCAGAGGGTTTGCGTCGACTCCTCGTAGAGCATCCCGATCTTGCCTTCGAGCGGGCTCAGTTCGTCCGGGAGGTCGCGCCGGTCGTCGTTACCGAAAACCGCAATGGGTCTCAAAAGCTGGTCCGAGCCGGTTTCGCTTCTCGCGGCGCGAAAGCGGGCCGGGCTCCGCCAGGGCCGCCTGTGAAGCCCACGCGGTGAATTCGAATACCAAGAGAAGCACGCATATGTTGCGTCTCAGGAGCTTGCGCGTATGAGCTGAAATCCCCGTTGCCATGGGTCCGGTTTAGCCTGAATTGGTGAGAAGCGACATTAACAAGTTTTAACCCGCCGGAAAGTTTCACGTAACGCCGCGGCGGCTATATTTTCGACCACCGTGTCTCGAGATGCAACAATTGAAAGGTGACGGGATGCCCATCCCCCAGAAATTTCGTCATGACCGGCCCCTACGCCGGCATATGCGCGCGCTGACCGGCAGGCGCGCGCTCATTGTGATTGGATGCGCCGGTGCCCTTGGCCTAGCGTTTCTTGGACCGAACGGTGGGGGCGTTCTGCGGACGGATCCAGCCTACGCGCAAGATTCCAACCGCGCTCCGGCCAGCTTCGCCGATGTAGCCCAGAAGGTCCGGCCGGCGGTTGTCAGCATCTTCACCAAGGGGACCGCGGTTGAGGAGCCCGACGGGCGCAATTATTCCATTCCCGAGTTGCCGCCGGATCACCCCTTCCATGACTTTTTCGACCAGTTTCGCAAGAATTTCCCCAACGGGCATCCGCAGCGCCGCTTCGAACGGGCGCAGGGCTCAGGGTTTCTCGTTTCGCCTGACGGCTACGTCGTCACCAATAATCACGTCGTCGATAAAGCATCGGAAATCTCGGTGACGTTCGAAAGCGAAGAGAAATATACCGCCACCGTGGTTGGCACGGATCAGCGCACCGACATCGCGCTCCTGAAAATCCAGGGCAATAAGAAGTTCGACAATTATCTCGAATTCGCCCCCACCGAGCCGCGGGTCGGCGATTGGGTTCTGGCGGTCGGCAATCCGTTCGGCCTCGGCGGCACCGTGACCGCGGGTATCGTTTCCGCTGGCGCACGCAGTATTGGTGCCGGCCCCTATGATTACCTCCAGATCGACGCCGCGGTGAACCGCGGTAACTCCGGTGGACCTTCCGTCAATCTGACCGGTCAAGTCATCGGCGTCAACACGGCCATTTATAGTCCGTCCGGCGGCAATGTCGGCATCGCTTTCGCCATCCCGGCGCAGCTCGCCAAGAAAGTGGTCGATGAGCTGAAGAATTCGGGCAAGGTCAGCCGCGGCTGGCTTGGCGTCACGATTCAGGATGTCAACCAGGACATCGCCGACAGCCTTGGCCTGAAAGACGCCAAAGGTGCTCTCATCACCAAGATTATGGAAGACGGCCCGTCGGCAAATTCCGAGTTGAAAGTCCGCGATGTCGTGGTCCAGGTGAACGGCGAAGCGATCGACAACTCGCGGGATCTGGCCCGAAAGGTTGCCGATCTCCACCCTGACACGAATGCAAAGCTGCTGGTGATGCGCGATGGCAAGGAACAGCCGCTCAGCATCAAGCTTGGTACGTTCCCGAGCTCCGACAAACTGGCGGCCTTGACCGAGGATGAAGACAATAACGGCTCCGACCGCGAACAGATGAAGGATCTCGGCCTGACCCTGGCTCCCGCCAAGGAGGTCGAAGGCGCCGGCGAGGAGGGCGTCGCGGTGACCGATGTCGACCAATCCTCGGAAGCAGCCGATAAGGGCCTCAAAGCCGGCGATATCATCCTTGAGGTCGGCGGCAAGAAAGTCGTATCGGCGGGCGATGTTGTCGACGGCGTCCGCGAGGCTAAGAACAAGGGCCGGAAAGCCGTATTGCTGCAGCTGAAGTCGGACCGGCAAACTCGCTTTGTCGCTCTTTCGCTCGACAAGCTCGATAATAAGAAGAAGGACTAGTGTGGTGATCGGGAAGTCCCCTTCATTGTATCAGCAATCTCCGCAAGGGGACTTCCCGATCTCAAACCACACTAGAATCATAGAATTGCAAGTGTCCCTTGAGAATCCGAAGTTCGCTACGGAGCGAGCGGCAGAATGAGGCGAACTTCGGATTCGGGACACTAGTCCTTCTGAATATTGCAACGGTGCGGCGCGGCCTTTATAAGAGCCGCGCCGCACCGCAGCTTCTATAAACAGGACCCGCTATCCCGGGCGTTGGTGACGCGCAATGCGCGTTTTGGTCGTTGAAGATGACAGCAAGGCCGCGTCTTATCTCGCTAATGCATTGCGCGAGAGCGGGCATAGCTGCGAGCTGGCGACCGACGGTGAAACCGGCCTCGAACTGGCTCAAAGCGACGAGTTCGATGTTCTGATCCTCGACCGGATGCTGCCCCATCGCGACGGTCTGTCGATCGTCGAAGCGCTCCGCGCCGACGGCGATCATACGCCGGTCTTGATCCTCAGCGCTTTGGGCACTGTCGATGACCGCGTGACGGGCCTGCGTGCCGGCGGCGACGACTATCTCACGAAACCTTATGCCTTCTCCGAGCTGCTCGCCCGCGTCGAAGCGCTCGCGCGGCGCTCATCGCCGGAGGAAACCAGCCCGAAATATGTGGTCGGCGACTTGGTGCTCGACCGGCTCGCGCATAAGGTCGCACGCGCCGGCGAAGCTATCGTGCTGCAGCCGCGCGAATACCGTCTGCTTGAATATCTGATGAAACATGCAGGCCAGGTCGTCACGCGGACGATGCTCCTGGAGAATGTCTGGGACTATCACTTCGATCCGCAGACCAATGTGATCGACGTCCATATTTCCCGCTTGCGGGCGAAGATTGACAAGAACTATGAAAAACCACTCCTCCACACGGTCAGGGGAGCGGGATATATGATACGTGACGGGGCTGACTAGACTTTTGCGCACGACGGCGTTTCGCCTATCGATCATCTATTTCGGGCTGTTCGCCCTCACGGCGGCCTTAGCCGTCAGCTATCTTTACTACAAGACCAATATTCTTCTGGCAACCGAGCTTGAGGATACTGTTCAAGCCGAGATTCAAAGCCTCGCGCAAAGATATAAGCAGGATGGCCTTGAAGGCCTGAGACGTGCCGTGGTCGAGCGCAGCGAAACGCCAGGCAATAGTCTCTATCTCGTCGCGGATGCCGAGGGCCACTATCTGGGCGGTAATCTTAAAGCGGTCAGCGAAGATCTCTGGAATTCAACCGGACGGGTTGCGTTCTTTTACCGGCGATCAGGGGATGAAAGCGGCGAGAAGCGCTTCGCTTTCGCGGTCATCTTCCGGCTGGCAAACGGCTATCGCCTGGTCGTCGGCCGCGACATCGATGATCAGAAGCGATTCGGCGAAATGGTCCGCTCAGCCTTTCTCTGGACGCTGGCGGGCCTGGCGATTGTTGGGCTCGGCGGCGGCATTCTGATCGGACGAAGCTTGTTGCGCCGAATCGAAACGATGACCGAGGCGACCCGCAGGATCATGGGTGGCGATCTGTCTGGGCGGATTCCGGTTTCCGAGGCCGGCGATGAATTCGACAGGCTCGCCGTCAGCCTCAACGCCATGCTGCAACGCATCGAGGAGTTGATCGCGGGCTTCAGAGAGGTTTCCGACAATATTGCGCACGATTTGAAGACTCCGCTCAGCCGGCTGCGAAGCCGCGCGGAGGCCGCGCTGCGTGATCGCGACGACCCGCAGGTTCTTCGCGGGGCGCTGCAGTCCATCATCGAAGACGCCGACGAGCTCATCAAAACCTTCGATGCGTTGCTGAGTATCGCCCGGCTTGAGGCAGGTGCAGACCATCGCACCGACGAGCGCTTCGATCTCGGGACCGTCATCACGGACGTCTTCGAGCTTTATGAGCCGGTTGCGGAAGAACGCGGCCTGTCGCTGACGCTGACCACAGCTGGGCGGACAATGGTCGAAGGCAAGCGCGAACTGATCGCCCAGGCCGTAGCCAATCTTCTCGACAACGCCATCAAATATGGCGCTCCTGCTCGCCCGGCCGCCAATTCTTGCGATGAAAACATTGTCCTGAGCCTTGTTCCGCGAGGTGAACTTGCCGAGATCATCGTTGCCGACCGTGGCCCCGGCATCCCCGCGCAAGACCGCGAGCGGGCCTTCAAGCGGTTCGTGCGGCTGGAGGCGAGCCGGTCGAAGCCCGGCAGCGGCCTCGGCCTCAGTCTCGTATCGGCCGTCGCGCGCCTGCATGGCGGATCGCTGATCCTCTCCGACAATCAGCCGGGGCTGAAAGCCGTGCTCACCTTGCCGCGCGCGTCTCAGGATGCCGCCGCGGTGACGTAGACGGCGATGCTGCCCCTTTATATCCATCGCGACTCTGCCATCCACCGCCTGTCGGCGGAGCTGAAGCTTTTCATCTCGCTCATAGGCAGCGCTGCGATCTTTTTCGTTGAACCGCTCTGGCTTCTGGCGATCGTTCTTCTCTGCATCAGCGGCCTTTACGCCGCAGCGCGATTGCCGCTGAAAACGATCGCGATTGCCTTCAGACCCGTGCTGATCGTGGCGGCGATCATTCTCGTTCTGCAAATGATTGTTGGCCGGTCCGGTCGAAGCGGCGAGAGTGCTTTTTCGTATTTTGGCCATCGTGCTGCTGACCTCGCTGGTAACCTTGACGACACGGCTATCGGACATGCTGGAGGTCATAGCGGCTGCTGCAGGGCCGTTTGGCCGCTTCGGCGTCAGCCCGCCGAGGGTCGCGTTGGCCGCGAGCCTGACGATCCGTTTCATTCCCACCCTGCTTCACGATCTGAGCGAGATTCAGCAGGCGCGGCTTGCCCGGCAGGCGAGGGGCCCGGCCATTCTTGGAGCCGGGCCGCTGATCGTGAAGATTCTCAGCATGACAGAAGCGCTCGGAAACGCTATCGCTGCGAGAGGTTTTGAGAACCGGAAATAGCCCGGGATAATCAAGAGATGGGAACAGCACAGCAATCCTCCCATGCGGGATGCAGCACCGAAGGTGGTGCATCGCGGAACGGGATCATGCGCTCCCGGATCAGCAGTGCACCGATAAATTGCTGCGCTGCTCCGGGACGACCTCATAGGGAATAGCGATTTCGATTGGGCTGACTTCGCTCTCGCTTGCCAACGGCGTCTATGACCATGCGTATCCAAGATCTTGTCTATATCGCGCTTTTCGCTGCGCTGACGGCGGTCCTCGGGCTGATCCCTCGGATCGACCTGGGGATCGTGCCCGTTCCAATCACCGCGCAGACGCTCGGCCCGATGCTTGCTGGATCGATCCTCGGCGCGCGCCGTGGAGGCGCTTCGCAGGTGCTTTTCCTTGCGCTCGTCGCGGCCGGGCTGCCACTGCTCGCAGGCGGACGCGGCGGGCTTGGCGTGTTCGCGACGCCAAGTGCCGGGTTCATCGTCGGCTTTCCGATCGCCGCGGCGGTCATCGGTTTCGGCACAGAGAGGCTTTGGTCCCGGCTTTCATTTCTTAATTCGTTCGGTCTCAATATCCTTGGCGGGATCGGCGCCGTTTATCTGATCGGCATCCCGGCGCTTGCCGCGATTGGCGGCCTCACCTTGCAAAACGCGGCCATAGGTTCTGGCGTCTTCATTCCGGGTGACCTCGTCAAAGCGGCGCTGGCCGCCTGGGTTGCCATGTTCGTCAAGCGCGGCTACCCGCTGATTTCGCCCGCTGACGGCCTCGGTAAAGGATCATGACCGGCGCCAGCCTGTTCGACCTGTTTCAGGAAGCGGCAAGATCCGCTGGCGACGCGCCTGCGCTGACGCGTCCGGGCCGCGTCTGCTCGTTCTCGGAACTGCATGAGGCCGTCATTGCCCAGGCGCATCAGCTCAGTGGGCTGACGCGGCCAGGTCCGATCGCAATTTTGACCCACGACGGCGTGGAATTCCTCGCTGGCTTTTTCGCCTGTGCGGCGGCTGGCCGTGCCGCGATGCCGCTCGATCCCGCGCAGGCGCCGGAGAGCCTAACCTCGCTTTTCGCCGGATGCATCCGCCGGCAGCCGATTATTGCGCCGCAGGCGCTGCCGAAGCGGCTAGAGGGCCTGCGCCGCCTTGTTATGACGGCGGGCGCCATTTCCAATGACCAGCCGCTTCCAGAGGGCGACGGCTGCGCCGAATTCTATTGGGGGCTGACCTCGGGCACGACCGGCGAGCCGAAACTCTTCGCGCGGTCTCACGCCTCCTGGATTGCGAGCTTCGACGCGGCGGAGGCCGTCTTTGCGTTTCCGGCGCGCTCGCGCGTGCTCATTCCCGGCCCGCTTCACCACTCGCTGTTTCTTTACGGCGCGGTCCATGCGCTTTGCCGTGGCCACACCGTCCTGCTGCCGCAGGGCCAGTTCCGCAGAAATCGGCTTGCCGAGGCGCTGTCGCAGGCAACTCATCTCTATGCCGTGCCGTTCATGCTCGCGGAGATCATCAAGACCGGCCCGCCGGCGCCCAATCTGCGCGTGATCTTCTCCGGCGGCTCCAAGCTGCCGCAGGACGCGCGCCGCGCCGTGGAGCGAGCGTGGCCCGATGCCGATCTTGTCGAATTCTACGGAGCCTCCGAAACCAGCTTCATCACCTTCCACTCGACGCGAAACCCCGCAAGTGACGGGTCGGTCGGGCGCCCCTTTCCTGGCGTCAATATCGAAATCCGCGACGCGGGAGGGCGGTTTCTGCCGCCGGGACAACATGGCGAAATTTTCGTTTCAAGCCCGATGCTGTTTTCCCGCTATGTCGGCGAAGAACCCGCCGGAAGCTGGTTCAGTGTGGGCGATACCGGCTATTTTGACGAGCTTGGCTGCCTCCACCTCGCCGGCCGCACGAACCGGATGATCAAATCGCGGGGCCTTAAAATTCATCCCGAAGCGATCGAAGCCGCGCTCCTGGAGCTTCCGGAAATTCGGCGCGCGGCAGTCATTGGCTTGCCGGACGCCAGTCGCGGCGCGGTTGCCGTCGCTGCCGTCGAGTTCGCCAACGGCGCGGTGCTGCCGCGAAAACGGCTCTCAGCGCATTGCCGGGCAGCTCTAGGCTTGCGTGCCTGTCCGCGTGGCTATTTTGCTTTCGACGAGCTGCCCCTGACACGGACCGGCAAGGTGGCCGTCGCCGTAGTCCGCCAGGCGCTCATTGAGGGCGGCGCGTCGTTCCGGGAGCTGCGATGAGCAATCGGCACGCGATCATCATTGCCGCGCGGCGGACCGCGATCGGCAAGCTCGGCGGGCTGCACCGACATCGTCCGGTCGAAAAGCTGGCCGCGCCTCTCATCGCCGCGTTGCTCGCCGACTCAAAGCTGGATGCCGACGCTGTTGATGAGGTGATTCTCGGCAACGCCATTGGCGGCGGCGGAAATCCGGCGCGGCTCATCGCGTTGTCGGCGAGCTTGCCCGCCTCCATTCCCGCCATCACGGTCGACCGCCAATGCGCCTCGGGCCTCGATGCCATCGTGATTGGCGCGCGGATGATCGAGACCGGAGCGGCGGAGGCCGTCATCGCGGGCGGCGCGGAGTTCGGACTCTACTGCGCCGTGGCGCGTCGCCAAACCCTCCAACCTCCATGCCGATCCACCGCGATTTTATTCACAGCCTGCTTTCGCCCCCGCACAAGACGGCGATCCGGGCATGATCGAGGCTGCGGAGGCGGTCGCGCGCGAATGCGGCATCGGCCGGGAGAGGCAGGACCGCTTTGCGCTGATGAGCCACCAGCGCGCGGTCGAGGCAGCGGCAGGCCGGCATCCGCGAGCCCTGGAGATCGTAGGGGTGGGCTCGGCCGACTCTGAATTGTGCGATGAAGGTCCTCGCCCTTCGCTGTCGATGGCGCTGCTTGCCCGAATGCCGCCGCTGCTTGGCGCAGGTGGCACGGTTACCGCCGGCAATAGCTGCCAGATCAATGACGGAGCAGCACTGACGCTGCTCGTCTCGCACGATCTGTACAGGCGCCTCGGTTCGCCGCCCGGCCTCATCTTCACCGGCGCGGCCTCCGCCGGGATCGAGCCACGGATTCTCGGCCTTGCATCTTTGCCGGCCGCACGGAAATTGCTGGGAAAAACCAAGATGACGCTTCAGGATGTAGGCGCCATCGAGCTCAACGAAGCCTTTGCCGCGCAGGTGCTGGCAACCATCGACCGGCTTGAAATCGACGAAGACCGCCTCAATATCTTCGGCGGGGCCTTGGCCTATGGCCATCCCTATGGCGCGAGCGGGGCTCTCCTGGTCTCGCGTTTATTCACAAGAATCGTCCGCCTCAATAAAGGGAACGTCCGGGCCGGCCTTGCCATGATCGCCGGAGCGGGAGGTGTTGGAACGGCTGCACTTTTTCATTCAACTCACGTTTAGGCCGCCAGCGTATCGCAAATTCGTCATATCTCACTTTTATCCTATTGCGTAAGCCGAGACGTTGGATACAAAGAAGCCGCAAAATCGGGCCAGCGCCATTCGTATTGCGCCGGGGTTGCTATTGGCGAAGGCCGACCTTAAACGCGGTGGACAGCGTTAAATCTTTCGTTTGTGCATGCGTGCGTTGAACTTAACGTCCGCTTTGCCGGTTTTGAGTCGCTTGGTTTGTATAACGGGCGGCTTCCGCCCGGTGTTTTTCAGTCGGGCGGAGAGTTGCGCGTGAGGTTGGGTTTGAATCGATGAGCCGTTCAGCGAACAGCTTCGTTTTGGGATGGCGCGAGTGGGTGTCGATGCCTCAGCTCGGCCTGCCCGCGATCAAGGCGAAAATCGACACCGGCGCGCGGACATCGGCCCTTCACGCGTTTTCCATCGAGACTTTCGGCCCAGATCACCATCCCAAGGTCCGCTTCGGCGTTCATCCGGTGGAGGACCGGGGTGATATCGAAGTCTATTGTACCGCCAAGGTCGTCGACCGGCGTCAGGTGATCAGCTCGAATGGCCAGTCAGAGCTGCGCTATATCATCAACACCCCGATAAAGATCGGCGACCGCGAGTGGCCCATCGAGATTTCCCTCTCGAATCGCGAGACCATGGCTCACCGCATGCTGCTCGGCCGGACGGCGCTTGAAGCTCAGGAGGCCGTTGTCGAGCCCTGGTCCGAATACAAGCAGACCCGGCTGAGCGCCGATTTCTACAAGACCACAGCGCAGCAGCCTCCCGTGGAGAGGCCGCTGCGGATCGCATTGCTGACCATGGAGCCGGAAAACTACTCCAACCGCCGGTTCATGGCGGCGGCCGAGGAGCGCGATCATGTCATTGAGCAGATCCGCACCGCGCGCTGCTATATGAACATCAGGTCCCTGTCCAGCTCGGTGCATTGTGACGGCGCGGCCCTGCCCTATTTCGACGCGGTGATTCCGCGTATCGGCTCCTCGATCACCGCTTACGGCACCGCCGTCGTTCGCCAATTCGAGATGACCGGCGCTTTCTGTCTGAATTCGGCGACGGCAATCGCAAATTCGCGCGATAAGCTGCTTGCACATCAGCTCATGGCCACGAGCCGTCTGCCGATGCCGACGACGGCTTTCGCCTCCTCGCCGCATGACACCGACGACCTGATCGCGATGGTCGGCGGCCCGCCGCTGATCGTGAAGCTGCTGCGCAGTTCGCAAGGCAAGGGCGTCGTGCTGGCGGAAAACAAGAAGGCGGCGCAGTCGGTGATCGACGCCTTCCGGAACGCCGATGCGGACTTTCTTGTGCAACAGTTCGTCGCCGACGCCGCCGGCCAGGACATCCGCTGCGTTGTGCTCGACGGCAAGGTGATCGCGACAATGCGGCGGCAGGCACCTTCCGACGACTTCCGCGCCAATCTCCATAAGGGCGGCTCCGCGCATGAGGTCAAGATTACCTCGGAAGAGCGCAAGATGGCCGTCAAGGCCGTCAAGATCATGGGCCTGAAATTCGCCGGCGTGGATTTGCTCAGATCCGCGAAGGGTCCGCTGCTCCTAGAGGTCAATTCCTCACCCGGTCTAGAAGGAATTGAGAAGACGACCGGCGCCGATATTGCCGGTCAGGTGATGGACTTCATCGAATCGCAGACCTTCAAACCCTATACGCGCATCAGGCGACCGGCCGTCGTCGCTGCATAGCCCAATCCCGCAAGATCAGGACAGCGCGCGGATACGGAACGGGAGCCGGCCCTTTTCGGGCGTCAGCGTCACGGTCGCGCTGATGCCGGCCGGCACCTCGCCGAGATATTCCGGCCGGAAGCGGCGCAGAAGCTGGGTCAGGGCGAGCGTGTTCTCGACCAGCGAAAGCGCCCCGCCGATGCAGGACCGCTTGCCCGCGCCGAATGGCAGATAGCTGTATTTGGTGCGCTTCGTGGCGTTTTCCGGCGAGAAGCGATCGGGATCGAAGACCTCGGGATCGCTCCAGTATTTCGGGTGGTGGTGCACGATATAGGCGCACATCACCATCTTATCGCCGGGTCTGACCTTGTGGCCGCCGATCTCGTCCTCGGCGACCGCCTGGCGCATGAAGCTCCAGATCGGCGGATAAAGCCGCATCGTTTCCTGGATCACCGACCGTGTGTAGGCCAGCCCGTGAATGTCCTCCCAGGTCGGCATGCGGTCGCCATAAGTCTCCTCGCCCTCGCGGCGGATGCGCTCGGCGACCTGTGGGTTGAGATAAAGCAGATAGAAGCACCAGGCCAGCGTCAGCGCCGTCGTCTCGGTGCCCGCCCAGAGATATTGCTTCATTTCATCGACGATCTGAGCCTCGGTGAATTCCGGCGCCGCCGGATCCGCGACCGCCTTGCGCATCATGCTGAGCAGCGTTGTCTCGCGGCCGCCGATCCCTTCCGCGGCCAGCACGTGGTTCGGTACCGAGAGCCATTTGACGATGGCGTCCGCAGCCGCTTCTTCGGGCGATACCTGGCTCTCCCCATGGACCTTCTTGAAGCGGATGGCGCGGTGCTGTCCGACATCGGTGTAGGCCTTCACGGCGCGGAAAATGACTTGCGGATTGAACGGCACCTTGCGGTCGAACAGCGCCTTGCAGATCATGCTGGCGGCGAGGCCCCAGGTCTCCTCGAGCAGATTGACCGTCTCGCCGGTCTCGGCGAACCGCTCCCATTCGCGCACCTTGTCCTGCACCGAGGACAACAGATAGGGCAGATATTCGTTGAACATTTTTGGCGTGAAGGCCGGCTGCTGCGGCATGCGGATTTTTTGCCAGAGCGCGCCGTCGATGGTGATCATGCTGTTGCCGAAGATCGGACGCAGGCCGTCGAAATATTTGCCGTATTTGTCGACGCTCTTCACCATCACCTGCTCGAAATATTCGACATCGCTCAGGAAGAAGATGCGGTCGTCTTTGAGATTGATGGGCACGCAGCCGCCATAGCGATCGGCAAGACGCATCAGGACCTGCATCGGATGCGTCTCGCCTGATAAGAGGCCAAGCTTGAACCAGACGCTTTCAGCCTCGCCGAGCGACTGCACGTGAGTGTGCGCAATATCCATCAAGCCCCCCTTTGAGCGCCCGCTCGCCGGAGCAGCACTCGCAGATTGCCGGAAATTCAGCACAGCGGATCAATTCACCGATGTTTAGCGGGCTAATTAGCACCTGGAGCTTTGCGGTGTCTAGCAATTGAGAAGAATGCAAACTGACATGTGGCGGCCCAATCTGCCTGAAATCAGATGGGACTACCGCTTGAAAAACGCCTCAAAAGCCGCGCGCGCCTCGGGCGAGGCGAGCCGCTCGCGGAAATAGGCGCCTTCCTGCTCGATCCGCGCCAGGATCGCCTCCCGGTCCTTCAGCAGGCGCTTGGTGATGCGCATGGCCTCGGGCGGTCGGGCGCAGCATTCGGCGGCCAGCTTTCTGGCCTCGGCGTCGACTTCGGCGCGCGGAACGAGTAACCGTCGCCAGACCGATCTGCGCCGCCTCCCTGCCGCTGACGACTTGCCCCAGGGCGAGCACCGCATAGGCGCGCGTATGACCGATAAGGGTCGGCAAAATCATTGACGAAGCGCCCTCCGGCGTCAGGCCGAGCATAGTGAAAGGCGCCATCAGCTTCGCATCCTCGGCGATGACGACAAGATCACAATGCAGCAGCATGGTCAGGCCGATGCCGATGCCATCGCCGGCGACGGCGGCGATCACCGGCTTTTCCGCCGAGATGAGGGTGCGCAGAAACTGCAAGCCCTGCAACCCGTCGCTGCCGCTCTGTCTTGCAAAGGCCGCGAAGTCCGCCAGATCGTTGCCGGCGCAGAAGACGTCGCCCTCCGCGCCAATCAGGATCGCGCGCACGGCAGCGTCCTTCTCCGCGCTCTCTATGGCGTCGGCCATCGCTCCATACATGGCGTGAGTGAGCGCGTTCTTTTTCGCCGGGCGGTTCAGCCGGATTTCGACGACCGCGTCCTGTCGTTTCACGAGCACGTCTTCCGTCATGGCCGTTCCTTCCTTATTGAGGTTTTGCGCCGGCATGCCGGGTCCGCTGATTCTGCCGCTTTGCCGGCCGGACGCCAAGCGCTCTTTAAAGCCTGCGCCCGTAAACCGAATAGCTGTCAAATCATGGCATGTTCGCTCTTGAACGCGCTCGCGAAAACCCCCCTTATCGCGCTCAAACAGCACGCGACGTAAAAAAAGGCATATGACGAGCAGCTTATGACCGGGCAATTATGGAACTTCTGGGTGGATCGCGGCGGAACTTTCACAGACGTCATCGGCCGCGCTCCCGATGGATCGCTCCGCACCGCCAAGCTGTTGTCCGAGAACACATCCGTTTATCGCGATGCGGCCGTCTACGGTATCCGCCAGTTGCTGGGGCTGGCGCCCGGCGAGCCGATTCCATCGGGGAGCATCGGCGAAGTCCGCATGGGTACGACCATTGCCACCAACGCGCTGCTGGAGCGCCGCGGCGAGCGGACGGCGCTGCTCACCACCAAGGGCTTCCGCGATGCGTTGCGTATCGGCTATCAGGCGCGGCCGGATATTTTTGCTAAACAGATCGTCAAGCCGGATCAGCTCTACAGCCGCGTCATCGAAATCGATGAACGCATCCTCGCGGATGGCGCGGTCGAGCGCCCTCTCGATGCGGAGGCGGCGCGCAAGGCGCTCGCGGCAATCGAAGCGGACGGCTTCAAATCGCTCGCCATCGTTTTCATGCACGCCTACCGCTATCCGCAGCACGAAGCCGCGGTCGCCGACATGGCGCGCGCCATGGCGTTCTCGCAGGTTTCGGTCAGCCACGAGGTCAGCCCGCTGGTCAAGCTGGTCGGCCGCGGCGACACCACTGTGGTGGACGCCTATCTGTCGCCGATTCTGAATCGCTATGTAACGCAGGTCGAGGACGCGCTTGACGCCCGGCGCACCGGCGCCCGTGTCAAATTCATGATGTCGTCGGGGGGTTTGACAGCAGCGAGCTTGTTTCAGGGCAAGGACGCGATCCTCTCCGGTCCGGCCGGCGGCGTTGTCGCCATGGCGCAAACCGGGGCGGCCGCAGGCTTTGAGAAGGTCATCGGCTTCGATATGGGCGGCACCTCGACGGATGTTGCGCATTTTGATGGCGTCTATGAGCGCACCCTCGAAACTGAGGTCGCCGGTGTGCGGATGCGCTCGCCGATGATGCTGATCCACACCGTCGCGGCAGGCGGCGGCTCGATCCTGCATTTTGATGGCGCGCGCTTCCGGGTCGGCCCGGACTCGGCCGGAGCCAATCCCGGCCCCGCCTGTTATCGCCAGGGCGGCCCGCTCGCCGTGACCGACGCCAATCTCATGGTTGGCAAGTTGATCCCGGACTATTTTCCCGCCATTTTCGGTCCGCAGCAGAACCAGCCGCTCGACGCCGAAATCGTGCGCGAAAAATTCGACCGCCTCGCACGCGAAATAGGCGATGGACGCAGCCCGGTCGAGGTCGCCGACGGCTTTCTCAAGATTGCCGTCGCCAACATGGCGGAGGCGATCAAGAAAATCTCCGTCCAGCGCGGCTATGACGTGACCCGCTATGTGCTCAATGCCTTCGGCGGTGCGAGCGGCCAGCACGCCTGTCTGGTCGCCGACGCGCTGTCGATCGGGAAGGTGTTGATCCACCCGTTCTCTGGCCTCTTATCGGCTTATGGCATGGGGCTCGCTGAGATTCGGGCGGTCCGGCAAAAGGCGCTGGAGGCGCCGCTCGACGACGCGGTGCTCGCTCAAATCATCAGCCTTGCTTTGGAGCTTGGCGAGGCTACCCGCGCCGAAATTCGCGGCCAGCAGGTGTCGGAGATTGCGCTCACCACCCATGTGACCGCGCACATCCGTTATGCGGGCACGGACACGGCTCTCGACATTCCCGCCTTCACCATCGCCGCGGCGGGCGATATCGGCGAAGCGGCGGGCGCGATGAGCATCGAGGGCATGCAGCACGCTTTCGAGGCGGCGCATCGTGCGCGCTTCGGCTTCATCGACCGGACCAAGACACTGATTGTCGAAGCGGTCTCCGTCGAAACGGTCGGTGGCGGCGCCAATCTTGAGGAAAAACAGCTCGCGATGACCGATGCGCCGCTCCCCGAGGCGCGCCGCGTGACGCGGTTTTTCTCCGACGGATCATGGCACGAAGCGAAGGTCTACAGCCGAGATCAGATCATGCCGGGGCATGTGATCGACGGACCCGCCCTCCTCATCGAGGACCACCAGACGGTCGTCATCGAGCCCGGCTGGCGCGCCGAGCTGACCGCGCGCGACCACCTCGTTCTCGAACGCGCTGTGCCCCTGCCGAAAAGGACGGCGATCGGCACCGAAGCCGACCCGGTCATGCTGGAGATCTTCAACAATCTTTTCATGTCGATCGCGGAACAGATGGGCGTCACGCTGCAGAACACGGCCTATTCGGTGAATATCAAGGAGCGCCTCGATTTTTCCTGCGCCGTTTTCGACCAGAACGCCGCTCTCGTCGCCAATGCTCCGCATATGCCGGTTCACCTCGGTTCCATGGACCGGTCCGTCGAGAGCATCATCCGCAACAACGCCGTGATCTGCCCCGGCGACGTTTTCGCCATCAATGCCCCCTATAATGGCGGCACGCACCTTCCCGACATTACGGTGTGCACGCCGGTCTTCGACAAATCGGCACGCGAATTGCTGTTCTGGGTCGCCTCGCGAGGCCATCACGCCGATGTCGGCGGCATCGCGCCGGGCTCGATGTCCCCGCTTGCCCGCACCATCGAGGAGGAAGGCGTCTATATCGACAATTTCAAAATGGTCGATCAGGGCGTGTTCCGCGAACAGGCGCTCGATCGCGCTTCTGACCGGCGCGAAATATCCGGTGCGCAACGTCGTCCAGAATGTGAACGACCTCAAGGCCCAGATCGCCGCCAACGAAAAGGGCGTCGCCGAATTGCGCCGGATGGTCGATCAGTTCGGCCTGGACGTCGTCAGGGCCTATATGACCCACGTTCAGGACAATGCGGCCGAAAGTGTGCGCAAGGTGCTCGACCGGCTCCCTGACGCGGCCGCCTTCAGCTATGAGATGGATCAGGGCTGCTTCATCAAAGTGCGAATCGGTGTCGATCGTGAGAAGCGCGAGGCGACCGTCGATTTCACCGGCACCTCGCCGCAGCGCGACGACAATTTCAATGCCCCCGAGCCGGTGGCCCGCGCGGCCGTGCTCTATGTCTTCCGCGTCATGGTCGAGGACCGCATTCCGATGAATGCCGGCTGCCTGCGCCCGATCCGCATCACCATCCCCGACGGATCGATGCTGTCGCCGAAATGGCCGGCGGCCGTTGTCGCCGGCAATGTCGAGGTCTCGCAGGCGGTCACCAACTGCCTGTTCGGTGCGCTGGGCGCCCTGGCGGCGGCACAGGGGACGATGAACAATCTGAACTTCGGCAACGACCGTTACCAATATTACGAGACCATCTGCTCAGGCTCGCCGGCCGGCGACGGCTTCGACGGCGTCGACGCCATCCACACCCATATGACCAATTCGCGGCTGACCGATCCGGAAATCCTCGAATGGCGGTTTCCCGTCGTGCTCGAAGATTTCCACATCAGGAAGGGGTCGGGCGGCAAGGGACAGTGGCACGCCGGGGATGGGACGAGCCGAACCATACGCTTTCTCGAAAAGATGGACTGCGCCATTCTCTCAGGCCATCGCCGCGTGCGGCCCTTCGGGCTGAAAGTCGGCGAGCCGGGCGAGCTCGGCCGCAATGTCGTCCGGCGGGCGGACGGCCGGGTTGAAATGCTGGGAGGCTGTGATCAGACCGTGCTTGAGGCCGGCGACGCCATCACCATCGTCACGCCGACCGGCGGCGGCTATGGGCCCGCAAGCTCAAGATCCGGGAATTGATTGCAAGAACGACGATGAGCGCCGCGGAATCGCATTTTGCTGGCCGCATCCCCGGCCGAGCGGAGCGAGACCGGGGACCGATACCGTTGCCTCGAAGCGAATGGGCGAATGCTTCCGTCACCGACATGGGTTGCCGGGTAACCCGGCAATGATGGATCGGGATGGCTTCAACATTTATCGCGCTGTGATTCCGGCTCGGCCTTTATTTCGGCGCGCGCTTGGCGAGAATGCGCTGCAACGTCCGGCGGTGCATGTTCAGGCGCCGCGCCGTTTCCGAAACGTTGCGGTCGCACAATTCGTAAACGCGCTGAATATGCTCCCATCGCACCCGGTCGGCGGACATCGGATTTTCCGGCGGCTCCGCCTTTTGATTCGGCGGCGCCATCAGCGCCGCGAAAATGTCGTCCGCATCGGCGGGTTTCGCCAGATAGTCGATTGCGCCCAGCTTTACGGCGGTCACCGCAGTCGCGATGTTGCCATAGCCGGTCAGGACGATGACGCGCGCCTCCGGTTTCACCGATTTCAAGAGGGCGATGACGTCCAAACCATTTCCATCTTCAAGTCTCATATCGACGACGGCAAACCCCGGAGCAGCCCCCCGGATCATCGAAAGCCCGTCTTGGACGGTGGCTGCGACGCGAACATCGAAGCCACGCAATTCCATCGCCCGGCTCAGACGGTTCGCAAAAGCTTTATCGTCATCGACTATCAGCAGTGATTTCTCCGACGGAGAGGCCGCCGAGTTCACCTGATTAACCACCTGTTCTTCTCCTGTACGCATGTCGGTAATATAAGCAGGCCACCAAATATGCGGAAGAGCTTAAGTTAGAATCGTTTTAAATTCTGTACCAAGCTATACCCAACTTAATCGGTCCCGTCGCAAGGTCACTCTTACAATCGCACCACTATCCGGAAGTTCCCGGTTTTCGAGCGTCAGCACGGCGCTCGATCTTTCGAGCAGCGTCTTGGCGATAAAAAAGCCGAGGCCCATGCCGTCCGGCCTGTCTTCACGCTCCGCATCCGGCAACCGCGCGCGCGTCGTGACATATGGCTCACCTAGGCGTCCAAGAATGTGTGGCGCGAAGCCGGGTCCATCATCGATGATCTGAAGGTAAATGTTCTCTTTATTCCAGTCTGCGATGATCTGAACTTTTGATGACGCGTAGTCGACCGCATTTTCTACAAGATTTGTTAACGCATAGAGCACGCCTGGGCTGCGCGAAAGAACAGGCTCAGGCTCGGCCTTGCCGTTTTTCGCCGGCGGCGGGCGAAGCGTGACTTCGATTTTTTTGTCAAAAATTCGATAAGGTTCGACGACTTCTTCGATCAGGTGACCCAGAGACATCTGGGAATACACGACGTCCGTTTCGCCGGTGTTCTGCGCGAGCGCTCCGAGAATGTCGCGGCAGCGCGCCGCCTGGCTCCGCAAGAGCTGCACATCCTCGCGCAGCGGGCTGTCGGTGCCGATTTCGCGCTCAAGTTCCTTCGCGACGAGCGCGATTGTCGAGAGCGGAGTGCCAAGCTCGTGCGCTGCGGCCGCGGCGAGGCCGTCGAGCGCAGACAGCTTCTGTTCGCGGGCGAGCAGCAGCTCGGTGGCCGTCAGGGCGTCGGACATCAGGCGCGTCTCCTGCGCGGTCCGCCAGGCGTAGGCGGCCATGAAAACGATGCATGACACCAGCGCGGTCCAGACGCCGAGCGTATAGACCAGCGGCAGCGGCTTGATGTCGCCTGAGGTCCATGGCAGCGGATGGTGAAACAAGACCAGAAGCGTTGCGCAGAGAACGGCCAGCCCGCCGAGAATTACGGTGATCCGCAGCGGCTGGGTCGAGGCGGAGATGGCGACCGGCACCACCATCAGCAAGGAAAAGGGATTTTCGAGGCCTCCGGTCAGATAAAGTAGCGCCGAGAGCTGAAGCAGATCGTAGCCGAGCATCAGCATCGCATGCGTGCTTTTCAGGCGCTGGATCGGCGGGAAATACGCCTGCAGGACTAGGTTGGACAGTGCTGAAAGACTGATCACCGCAAGGCAGGCCGCAAGCGGGAGCACAAAGCCAGGCCCGAAATGGACGCCGAGCACGGTCACGGTCTGGCCGAAAACCGCGACCCATCTGAGCCGGATCAGCGTCTGCAGCCGCAAGCGGCTCTTGCCGAAATCGATAATTTCCTGGGTTGTCATGAGTTGGATCGACGAGGCGAAATTTATCTGCCGCGGGCGTTCAAGCGGGCCGGCCGAGCGACTATCTTTACGGCAATACTATAGGGATTTCGGCAACGCGATGCCAGAAGTCCCATTGAAATTCTCATCCGGCCTGGTGACAGAAGCTTCCCATGCAAGACAGCGCAAATCGTAACGGACGCGGGACGGCCACGATCGCCGTCAAGGATCTCGTCAAGAGATATGGCGATATCACCGCCGTGGATGCGGTGACCTTCAGCGTCGAAAGCGGCTCCGTCACCGCGCTGCTCGGCGGCAACGGCGCGGGCAAGACCACAACCATTGCGATGCTGCTCGGTCTCGTTCTGCCGACGGCCGGCGAGATCCGCGTTTTCGGCGCCGACATGACGCGGAACCGTTATGCGGTGATGCACAGAATAAATTTCCAAAGTCCCTATGTTAACATCCCGATGCGTCTGACCGTCCGGCAAAATTTGCGGACCTTTGCCGATCTTTATGGCGTCGTCGATCCGGCGCGCCGGATCGCCGAACTCGCCGACGAACTGCGGCTTCACGACTTCCTGGAGCGGCCCGCGGGCAGTTTGTCTGCCGGGCAGAAGACGCGGACGGCGCTTGCCAAAGCGCTGATCAACGGCCCCGAGCTTTTGCTGCTCGACGAGCCGACGGCCTCGCTCGACCCCGATACCGCCGACTGGGTAAGGGCAACGCTCGATAACTACCGGACGCGCCGCGGTGCGACGCTGCTGCTCGCTTCGCACAATATGACCGAGGTCGAGCGTCTTGCCGATCGCGTCATCATGCTGGAGAAGGGGAAGATCGTCGAAGACGGCACGCCCTCCGAACTGCTCCGCCGCTATGGCCGGACCACGCTGGAGGATGTCTTTCTCGATATCGCCCGAGGGCGGGACCGGGATGGAGCGGAACCCGCGCTCGCCCCTCCTGGCAATGTCGAACTGAGTGGAGCCGATGATGCGGTCTGAGGTCGCCCTTGAGGTTAGCGGCATCGGCGCGTCGGCCCGGCGCATTCGCGCGATGGTGCGGCGCTATGCCTATCTCCTGCTCGGCTCGGTGCCGCGCATGATCGAGCTGATGTATTGGCCTCTCGTGCAAATGCTGCTGTGGGGCTTCCTGCAGATGCATCTTGCGGCGTCGACATCGCTTTTCGCGAATGCCGCCGGCCTTTTGATCGGCTCGGTGCTGCTCTGGGATATCCTTCTGCGCGGCCAGTTCGGCTTTTCGCTGTCCTTCCTCGAGGAAATGTGGTCGCGCAATCTCGGCAATATTCTTATAAGCCCACTGAGGCCCAACGAATATATCCTCTCCCTGATGCTGATCAGCTTTGTCCGGCTCGGCATCAGTCTGTTGCCGGTGATCCTGTTGGCCGATCTGTTTTTCGGGTACAATTTGTTTGGCCTCGGCCTGCCTTTAGCCGGCTTCTTCGTCAATCTGGTTTTTGCCGGTTGGACGATTGGTCTCGCAGCCAATGGCGTCGTGATCCGCTATGGATTGGGAGCCGAGTCATTCACCTGGGTCGCCGTGTTCTTCTTTCTGCCGCTCTGCTGTGTCTACTATCCACTTTCGACGCTGCCGCACTGGCTGCAGCCGATTTCGTCGGCACTGCCGCCAACGCATGTGTTCGAGGGCCTGCGCGCACTGGTGATCAACAAAGTCTTTCGCCCCGACCTGATGGCGACGGCTTTTGTGCTCAACCTCGGCTATTTCACCGGCGCCTATTTCCTGTTCCGCTATTTGCTCAGGCAGGCGCGCATCAGAGGCTCGTTGATGCAGATCGGCGAATAGCCGGTCGAAGCTCTGGACGATAAGAGGACTGCCATGCCAGCACGTTTGATCTTCATGATCGTGATCGCTTTTTCCGTTGGCGGGCTCGCCGCCTTCGTCTTGCGCAACAACGTGCAGACTAACGTTCTCCAAAGCGGAAAGGCGCTGATCGGCGGGCCGTTCAGCTTAACCGACCAACACGGCAAGCGTGTTACGGATAAGGATTTCCGCGGCAAATATATGCTGGTCGAGTTTGGCTACACCTATTGTCCGGATGTCTGTCCGACCGAGCTGCAGGTGATCACGAATGCCATGAAAAAGCTCGGCGCGAAGGCGCAGAACATCGTGCCGATTTTCATTACCATCGATCCGCAGCGCGACACCGTCCAGCAGATGGCCAGCTACGTGTCGAATTTCTCCCCGCGCCTGGTCGGTCTCACCGGAACGCCAGAGGAAATCAAGGCAGCCGCCACCGCTTATCGCGTCTACTACGCGAAAGCCGACAAATCCGCTGGCGACGCCTATCTGATGGATCACTCGACCTTCATCTATCTGATGGACCCGAACGGCGAGTATGTCACCCATTTTGCCTACGGGATTTCGGCGGATCAGCTTGCCGAGCGGATCGCAAAAGCGGTGGCCGGCTGAGCACGCTTTCGGAGCCCGAATTAACGCTATGCACAGATTTTCGCGGGGCGCGCTCGTCGGCATTGCCCGGACGCACCGGGGCGAAATGCTGATGTGGCTTACACTTTCTGGTTGATCTGGTCCCGTCGCGCGGGGTTTCCGTCGCATTTTTGTTGCGATGCAGTATTTGCGCCGCCAATGCGATTTTGGCGCGTGCTAGCGTTGAGGCTGATTTGCCTCAAGCGGGGAGGGCTTGCATGCTCTATCATCTCTATGAACTTGCTCATGCGGCCATGAACCCGGCGCGCATGGCTGCGGGTTCGGCCAAATTCCTCTTCCGCAACCCATTCAATCCGCTCGCCCACACGACCGTTGGCAGAGGAACGGCTGCGGCGGCGGAGCTTCTGGAGCGGACGACGCGCCGCTACGCGAAACCCGAATTCGGCATCGCCGCCGCGTGCGTCGGCGGGCGCAACATTGCCGTGCATCCGCGCGTGGTCTGGCACAAGCCGTTCTGCCGGCTCGTTCATTTCAGCCGCGATCTTCCCGAAGCGGACATCGCGAATTCGCCTCGCGTGCTGATCGTGGCGCCGCTGTCCGGCCATTACGCAACATTGCTGCGCGGCACGGTCGAGGGCCTGCTTCCGACCCATGAAGTCTACCTCACCGATTGGGTCGATGCGCGCATGGTGCCCGTCGAGCGCGGCGCCTTCGATCTCGACGATTACGTCGATTACGTCATCGATATGATCAGGCTTTTCAAAGGAGACGTGCATGTCATGGCGGTCTGCCAGCCGGCCGTGCCGGTCTTAATGGCCGTCTCCTATCTGGAGGCTCAGGATGATCCGGATAGTCCCCCGTAGCATGATCCTGCTTGGCGGTCCGGTCGACACAAGGATCAACCCGACGGCGGTCAACCAGCTTGCCAACGACAAGGGGATCGACTGGTTTCGGCAGCATGTCATCACCACGGTGCCCTGGCCCCATCCTGGACGGGGGCGGCAGGTCTATCCGGGCTTCCTCCAGCTGACCGGCTTCATTTCGATGAATTTGGACCGGCATGTGAATGCCCATAAGGAGCTTTTCGTCAACCTCATGAAAGGTGACGGCGACTCGGCGGAAAAGCATCGCGAATTTTATGATGAATATCTCGCCGTCATGGACCTGCCAGCCGAATATTACCTTCAGACGGTCGAGCAGGTATTCATCAGGCATGCTTTGCCGACAGGGCGGATGCATTACAGAAACCATCTGATCGATCCCGGAGCGGTGCGCCGGGTCGCGCTGATGACTGTGGAAGGCGAGAAAGACGACATAACCGGCATCGGCCAGTGCGAGGCGGCTCACGCATTATGCGGCAACCTGTCTCACAGCATGAAAAGGCATCGTCTGCAGCCCAAAGCTGGGCATTATGGCATCTTTAACGGATCGCGCTTCAAGGCCGACATCGTTCCCGCAATCGGCGCTTTTGTCAGGCGCCATGATCTCCGGGGCCGCAATGCATTCATGCGGTTCTTCAAGCAAATCCGGGGTACGCACCGGATCGAAATCGCGCCGCAACCAATTTCACAATACGCGGAGGCAGTGGCGGCCGAGCTTCTATATCCGCGTTACCGCGACAGCACTGGGCTCGCCGTCAACACGAGTCTACAACCTGGTGGCAAAAATATAAGCTCGGCACCACTTTTACTTGCATCCACGCCACTCTCATTTCATTTGCGCCGCCCCTCTATTCCCCATTAGCCCGACGACTTCGCAAGAGAAGCGGGAACGATAAGCTTCCAGCGCTGTTTACTCTTTAGCTAGCTAAAGATGGCCATAATCTTTGGCTTATGATCTTCTGACGAGTGTTTCAGGCTGGGACATTACGCATATCGCCAAGCTCGGATTTTATGGTATGCTAATCGTTTCTTTTGGACTGTCGTTGATATGCAACAGCGTTGCGATTGCACACATGCTAGTGTTTGCAGCGGTAAAGGATGATTCCGGCTCGTTGAGCATTTCAGGAAGCCGCTAGGAAATGTTTTTTACGCAACTCCAATCCACGGAAGTACCGCTCAAGCTTCAGCTTGTCGGCGTCGACTGCCCGGTGGAGTTGCGCCGGTCGCGCCGCGCGCGCCGTTTTTGTCTTAAGGTCAGCCATACCGAGCGTGCTGCCATTCTGACCCTTCCGCAAGAGGTTCGGATCGAGGAGGCAGGCAATTTTCTTGCCCGCCATATGGAATGGCTTAAACGCCAGCTTGACCGCCTTCCTGAGCCGATCCCGTTTTCGGATGGAGCGGTCATTCCCCTTCGCGGGCTCTCGCACAAGATTTCCTACGTCGGCGCCGTTCGATACCAAGGCGTCGTATGGGTCGATGAGGTCGATGCGGTAAAATCAGTCGAGCAGTGGAGCGACGACCAAGTCTGCAGCAGCCAAGACCAAAGCACTCTCTCAATGTGTGACGATACGCGGGCCCTCCCGCGTATTTGCGTTTCTGGGGGCCAGGCGCATGGCTCCCGCCGTCTGGCCGACTGGCTTCGGGGCCAGGCAAAAGTCGACCTGACATCACGCACCCTGTACCATGCGGGGAATTTGAGTTGCCAGCCCAAGCGGATCAGCGTCAGGGATCAGAGCACGCGCTGGGGGTCATGTTCCTCGACAGGCACGATCAGCTATTCCTGGCGGCTGATTTTTGCGCCCGAATTTGTCCTTGACTACGTTGCGGCGCATGAAGTCGCACATTTGCGCGAAATGAATCACGGACCGCGATTTTGGCGACTGGTCCGCGAGACCATGCCCGAGATGCAGAAAGCGCGAGCTTGGCTCAAGCAAAATGGCGCCGAGCTGCATAAATTCGGCGCGTCGGTCTGAAGCTTCCTGCCCTCCTCTCTTCCCAAAATCGAAATCAGCGGAAACAGGCAGCCTGCGGGCTTGCGGATGTTGAAGACTCGGCGTGTCGGAACATGCGCGCCATTTGGGCGAGCACGTGCAGCGACGGTCACGGCCGCCACTAACCCCAGCGATTGAACGCCAATTCGCGGCCGGGGTTCGGCAAGCCGAAACCGAATAGCGGCCCGAAGACGATCGCGATCAGGGCAAAAATAAACCGTGTTGCCAGCACGAAGCCTAAAAGGACAAGCTTATCCCCGCTTAGGAGAATATCAGTCCAGACCAGATAGGCGTTGGAAAGGCCGAGCTTTTCGAGATAAGGCGGCAATTGTTGCGCCGACGCAATGAGCTCCCGCATGATCCCCGGAAACTCGATGGCCGTGGCTGCGAATGCGAGCGCGCCGACAATCAGCGTCAGGACAAAGACGAAGGACGACCAAAATGTCCGCATGGTTTTTGCTCTTTCTTGTGCTTCAACGACGGCCGTAACATCCGTCGAGCGATGCTAGGAGAATCTGGAAAGAGTTCCAACGCCTTATATGCTTCGCTGCTTGGGCATCTTTATGGCTCACGCTGGTGGGTTCAATCGATCGGGCCTTAAAGAGGCCCGCATTGTTTGACGGTGATAGCACAGAAGGCGCGGCGCGGAGTGTGGAGCGCTCATGAACGAAACAGATATGGGCCGGTTCGGCGTCATCATTATTTGCGGCATTGTCTCCGGTTGGCTTGCTGGACTTGTCACCAGAGGCAGCGGATTTGGGCTCATTGGCAATATGCTCTCTGGGATCATCGGCGCGCTTGCCGGATATTATCTGTTGGATGCGGTCGGTCTCGTGCTTTTCGGCGGTCTGATCGACGTGGCGATAGAAGGTCTCGCCGGCGCCTTTGCGACGCTGGCCCTGATCGGACAGATTCGCCGTTGACGCCAGTCCGCCATCGGCGTTGTCCATCCGCGCAATCCGGATGGGCATTGTGCACCTGCGAAATGCTCAGCTATCATTGAGACGCTGCTGCCTGACAGGCGGCATGCTCGATTGCTGTATGAGGATGCTTCATGAGCGAGCAGCAGGTAAAGCGCGACAATCCCTGGCTGATCCGGACCTATGCCGGCCATTCGACGGCGAAAGCATCCAACGAGCTCTACCGCAATAACCTTGCCAAGGGCCAGACCGGGCTTTCCGTCGCTTTCGATCTGCCGACCCAGACCGGCTACGATCCTGATCACCCGCTCGCGCGCGGCGAGGTCGGGAAGGTCGGCGTGCCGATCTCCCATCTCGGCGACATGCGGGCGCTGTTCGAGGGCATCCCGCTTGCCGGCATGAACACGTCTATGACCATCAATGCCACGGCTCCGTGGCTTCTTGCGCTCTATATCGCGGTTGCCGACGAGCAGGGCGCCTCGCGCAACGCGCTGACCGGCACGGTCCAGAACGACATCATCAAGGAATATCTTTCGCGCGGCACTTACGTGTTTCCGCCAGATCCGTCCATGCGGCTGATCAAGGACGTCATCGTCTACACCTATCGCGAAGTGCCGAAGTGGAATCCGACGAATGTCTGCTCCTATCATCTTCAGGAGGCGGGCGCGACGCCGGTCCAAGAGCTTGCCTATGCGCTCGCCATCGCTGAGGCGGTTCTCGATAGGGTGAAAGCCTCTGGCGAAGTTGGCGGCGAAGACTTTGCCCATGTTGTCGGCCGCATTTCGTTCTTTGTAAATGCGGGCGTGCGTTTCATCACTGAGATGTGCAAGATGCGCGCCTTCGTCGACCTGTGGGACGAGATCTGCCGCGAGCGCTATGGCGTGACCGACGAGAAGCTGCGCCGCTTCCGTTATGGCGTCCAGGTCAATAGCCTGGGGCTCACCGAGCAGCAGCCCGAAAACAATGTCTATCGCATCCTGCTGGAAATGCTGGCGGTCGTGCTGTCCAAAAAGGCGCGCGCCCGCGCGGTCCAGCTTCCGGCCTGGAACGAAGCTCTTGGGCTTCCGCGTCCCTGGGACCAGCAATGGTCTTTGCGGATGCAGCAGATCGTTGCTTACGAGACGGATCTGCTTGAGTTTGAGGATATTTTCGACGGCTCGACGGCGATCGACGCAAAGGTCGAGGAGCTGAAACGCCAGGCCCGCGAGGAGCTCGCGCGCATCGATGCCATGGGCGGAGCGGTGGTGGCCGTCGAGTTCGAGCTACATGAAACAGCGGCTGGTCGAGTTCGAATGCGGCGCGCATCCGCGCGATCGAGACCGGCGAACATATCGTCGTCGGGGTGAATCGGTGGCAGGCAACCGAGCCTTCGCCGCTCTCGGCGGGCAATGACAGCGGTGTTCTGACCGTGCCAGAGTCGGTCGAGCCCGAGCAGATCGAGCAGGTCAAGGCCTGGCGCGCGTCGCGCGATGCGAACGCTGCTGCCAAAGCCCTCGGCGAGCTGCGCGCCGCTGCGCAGCAGGGCGGCAACATCATGGAGCCCTCGATCGCCTGCGCCAAAGCCGGCGTCACCACCGGCGAATGGGGCAGGACGCTGCGCGAGGTCTTCGGCGAATATCGTGCCCCGACCGGCGTCGCCAAGGTTCGCGCCGACACTGGCGAAGGCATTGCCGAGGTGCGCGCGGACGTCGAACGCGTTTCGGCGCGGCTTGGCCGGCGGATCAAATTTCTTGTCGGCAAGCCAGGTCTAGACGGTCATTCAAACGGCGCCGAGCAGATCGCCGTGCGCGCGCGCGATTGTGGAATGGAGGTCGTCTATGAAGGCATCCGCCTGACCCCGGCGGAAATCGTCAACGCCGCGCTTGAGGAAGGCGTGCATGTCGTCGGCCTGTCCATTCTCTCGGGCAGCCACGTCCCGCTCGTGCGTGAGGTCATGGACCGGATGCGCGCTGCCGGGCTCGACGATGTGCCGGTCGTGGTCGGCGGCATCATTCCGAGCGAGGACGAGAACGCGCTAAGGGCTGCGGGTGTGGCCGCGGTCTACACGCCAAAAGACTTTCAGCTTAATGAGATCATGGCGGGCATTATCCGGCTCGTCGATGCCGCAGCGCGGGCCGCGTAATCGCCTCTTGCCACACTGGCGTTTTGGTCACATCAACGCGCTTAGTGTTCTGCGACCAGTTTTGCGGCTAAAATTATGGAATTTTTAGGCAATCTTGATCTTGCGCCTCCTCCGGCAAATCACGCATAGTTTTTAAAAATGAGAATATGCGGCACGGGGGCGGACCGTAGCCGCGAATTGAAAAATCGAGGGGGCCAATGCTGTCCGAACTCGCTTTTCGGGCGCAACTCGTCATTCGTGAGCAACGCGAGTTGTACGATTATTGGCGTGGTTGCGCAAAAGACGGCCGAATGCCGTCGCGCGCGAGCATCAATCCGGTGGCAATCCCATCTTTGTTGCCTGGCATCAGCATTCTCGATGCTGGGAATCGGCCCGAAGACGTCATTTACCGGCTCGCTGGAACGCGATTGCGGGAGATTTTCGGGAAAGAAGTGACCGGAAAATCCGTCTTCGACCTCGAGTTCGGCGAAAAGCGGAATTACTGGCTCGCTGTGTACCGCAAGGTCATCGACGAAAAAGTGCCGATGCAGGGCGCCATAAAGGGCCCGGTCGCCGATCGGGATCATGTGGTCCTGTTCTGGATGCGGCTTCCGCTTTCGGACAATGATGACCGCGTCAATAAAATCCTCTGCCATGATGTGACCTTGCCGGTCAGCGTCGCCTACGAACTGGACTCGGTGGGAAGTTCGAAGAAGACCGCCAGCTGATGCCTATCGGCCGCAGGCCGCTGAAACCGGCGCCAAATGCAGCCGTCCGCGGCTTCGGCTCAATCCTTTCGATCGGATCGAGGGACCCGTGGTCTCTGCGGCCTCGAGATCGCGCAAGCGCGTGCGCTCGGCTTTGAGCGCCTCCGCCAGCGCCAGGTGACGATTGAGATCATAGCTCCAATGCCCGCTTTGCGCCCGCTGGCGTTCGGAGCGGATGGACTTGCGCAGACGCGCCACGATCCTTGCCGTGCCCGGCAGCGAAAAGTCTTGCAGCTCCGACGGCCAAAGTCCGAGCAGTTTCGGGAGCTGGCTTTCGCGATCGTAGGCGGCCCGCGCGGCGCGAGGATTCGGCGCACGCAGAAATGAATGAGATTTCTTCTCTGTTGGTAAAGAATTCATGAGATGCTCCGTGATCATCCGAGACGGAGCTTGTCATGAGTTTCCGCAGCGGGGACAAGTTTCCCCTGACTTTTAGCCGATAGTCTTAAAAATACTTTATCGCCATGATAATCCTGGCGGCCCAGACGACGGTCTGGTCGTATTGAACCTCGCCGCCATTGTCATGAGGCACCAGGGTCCAGCCATTCTGTCTTCCGCGGATCATCCGCCGCAGCAGGATCGGACCATCGGCAACGGCAACGAGGCAATCGACGCCGTGCGCATTGTCGATGTCCTCCTCGCGGAACCGGTTCGCGATCAGCACGGTGCCCGCATCGAAATAGCCGATCCGCGCGTCGAGCCGAGCCGCGACAGGATTGTCGGCCGGGACCTCCAAATGGATGATCGCGGTCTGGCCTTCCTGCACGCGGTTGATCCGGCCCTGCTCTCCGATCCGGCCGATGAGCTGAATTTCGCGGCTCGACCGAGCGCCGAGGAGATCGGCCGGCTCAACCAGAAGCGCGCGCGCAATCTTCTCCAGCCAGTCGGTGGAGACCGTCATATTCGCCGTCTCGAGCCGCTGAACGGTCTGCGGCGTCGTACTGATTTTTTCGGCAAGCTCCTTCAGCGTCATCCCTCGAAGCTTCCGGAACTCCCTTATTCTTGTTTGCATCTCGTGTACTCTTACTGTTTTTTCACTGTAGACGAGATTTTTTGCGAATGATTTATCCCCGCATTTAACTTTTGGCGTAAATTTTATGGATTGGCGCCGTAAAGGCTTTATCGCCCGCTTGATTGCATGGCTAAAGACCTGATTTGGCATCAGGAAGTCGGTAGGAGAGCTTTGAATTGCCAGCGTTCCCTGTTTTGAAGCAAGGCGCCGCCCCGCCTGGACAGTTGTATGTGGCTTCGTCCAATCCATCAATATATAGTATACACATTCATAAGCTAGTCGAGCACTGCGCGCTATCGGTCTTTGGCGTCACAATGCCGGCCTTGCGGTCGCGCAGCCGCACGGCAGCAGTTGCGGTTGCCCGCCAAACCGCAATGTATCTGGCACATGTGGCATTTGGCCTCTCTTTCACGGACGTCGGCGAACTCTTCTCCCGCGATCGCACCACGGTCGCCCATGCTTGCCGCCTCATTGAGGAGTTGCGAGATGATCCGGTCATGGACAAGGCGCTCACGGTTATCGAAACAACACTGACCACGCTTCCCCGGCCTGATGAAGACCGGAGCGTAGGCGACAACATATTCTGAATTAAGCATAATGGTCAAAACATGAATGATAACAGAGTTCTGCCACTTCTTCGCCGATTGGCCAAGCCTGGGAGCCATCTTGCGCTGGTCAATGGCGCGTCGAAAGACGGCACGGAGGCCCCGAACTATGCGGTTGTGAGCGGCCGCAATTCGCCAGGCGGCAGGCTCATCGTCGGTGCGGACGAGGTGAGCGAATGGGTGTCGAGGGATCTGATCGAGCGATGCGCACAAGGCTACCGGCTCTCGAATACCGGAGCGGCGTGGCTGAGGCGCAAACTCTCGGCGGGCCAGGAGTTTCAAGCGCAGCATCAAGCAAGAGTGGCGCGCGTCATCAACATCGAGGGCATCCGACGCCCGGCAATCGTCAACGACGCCGAGAGCCCGCTTGCCTGGCTTGCCAGCCGCAAGGACAAGAGCGGCGTGCCGCTCCTCGCGCCGTTTCAGGTCGAAGCCGGGGAAAGGCTTCGCGCGGACTATCAATTCGCCGGCCTGACCGCAAGGGTTACCGCGAGCTGGAGCCCGGCCGCCAATGCCAACGCGAACGGCGGTGCTCAGAGCCAGGCCGCGGCTTTGCAGGACAATGTCATGGCGGCGCGTCAGCGGGTAGTGCAGGGCGCTGGCGGCGGTCGGCCCGGAGCTGAGCGGCATTCTGGTAGATGTCTGCTGTCACCTCAAGGGGCTTGAGGACGCGGAAAAAACCGAAGGCTGGCCGCAGCGTTCAGGCAAGGTGATCCTGCAGATCGCGCTAACCCGCCTGGCGCGCCACTATGGCCTCGTCAGCGATGAACAGTTGAGCGGAAGGTTAAGACACAAGCTGCTGCATTGGGGTGCAGGCGGCTACCGGCCGAAAATCGGTGGAAATGAAGCAGCCTCATGAAGTCCACGGCGCCGCCTCAAGTGCAACGGCGGCATCCGAGCGGATGCGCTCGACCATGGAGGCAAGGCCGTTCGATCGCTGCTGGGTGAGATGGTCTTTCAGGCCCATCTGCGTGAAGAGGCTTTCGGCGTTGAAGTTCACAATCTCATCGGCCCGCCTGCCCGAATAGATTGCCAGCAGGATCGCAATCAAGCCGCGAACGATGTGAGCGTCGCTGTCGCCCCGGAAATAGAGGCGCGGCAGCCCCTTTGCATCACGGTCGATTTTGGAGATCAGCCAGACCTGGCTGGCGCAGCCACGCACCTTGTACTGGGGAGAGTGCTCCGCCTCGCTCAGCGGCTCCAGGCTGTTTCCCAGCTCAATGACATAGCGATAGCGATCCTCCCAATCATCCAGGAGGGCAAAATTCTCGACGATCTCGTCGATGGAATTCATCGTCGCTATCTGCTGGTCCATGTCATCGATATGAGCCTCGCCGCCCCATTTTCAATAATATTTCCGCGCCCGACCTCTGTTGAATAAGCTGTTTGCGCAAGATTTTTCGGGAAAACCGGTGTCCGCTTTTCCCGATCGTGCTCTAATGCGCCTCATCCCAATTCTGCGCGGCCCTCGCGTCGACCTTCAGCGGCACCGAGAGAAGGACAGCAGGCTCGGCGGCCTTTTCCATCACTTTCCTCGCCGTCCTCATAGTTGCTTCCACATCGGCGTCACGCGCCTCGAAAACCAGCTCGTCATGGACCTGCAGCAGCATCCGCGCCGAAACGCCCGCATCCCGCAATGCGTCCGGCATGCGGATCATGGCGCGGCGGATGATGTCGGCGGCCGAGCCTTGGATCGGCGCGTTGATCGCGGCGCGCTCGAAAAAGCCGCGCATGGCCCGGTTCGCGCTGTTGATCTCGGGGAAATGCACTTTGCGCCCGAATATCGTCTCGACATATCCATTGGCGCGCGCGCTTTGCTTGGTCGCCTCCATATAGTCGCGGATGCCGGGGAAGCGCTCGAAATATTTCGCGATATAGTCGCCGGCTTCGCTCCTGGAAATGCTGAGATTCTGCGGCCAGGCCGAAGGCCGATATGCCGTAGATGATGCCGAAATTGATCGCCTTGGCGCGGCGCCGGACCTCGGACGGCATGTCCTTGATCGGCACGCCGAACATCTCCGACGCCGTCATGGCGTGAATATCGAGGTCGTCCGCGAAAGCCTGTTTGAGCGCCGCGATATCGGCGACATGGGCCAGCACGCGCAGCTCGATCTGGCTGTAATCCGCCGAGATCAGCTTGTGTCCCGGCTCGGCGACGAAGGCGGTCCGGACCTGGCGGCCTTCGGCGGTGCGGATCGGAATGTTCTGCAAATTAGGATCGGTGGACGCGAGGCGCCCGGTCGATGTCGAAGCAAGGGCGTAGGATGTGTGCACACGGTTGGTCTGCGGATCAATGTGGGCCGGCAGCGTGTCGGTATAGGTACTCTTCAGCTTCGAAAGCTGCCGCCACTCCAGGAGCTTCAGCGGCAGGCGCCGCTGCTCCTCGGTCAGGCTCTCGCTGTTCGCAAGATCGTCGAGCACCGTCGCCCCCGTGCTCCAGGCGCCGGTGCCGGTCTTCTTGGCGCCGGGATAGCCGAGCTTGCCGAACAGAATATCCGAAAGCTGCTTCGTCGAGCCGACATTGAACCGCTCGCCGGCCAATTGGTGAATTTCCGCCTCGATTCTGACCAGCGCTTCGGTAAATTGGCCGGACAGCCGCCTCAGCACCGCCGGCTCGATCCTGATGCCGGCATACTCCATTTCGACAACGACCTGGACGAGCGGGCGCTCCAGCCTCTCATAGACCGCCGCCATGCCCTCGGCGGCGAGGCGCGGGGCGAGGACGTGCCACAGCCGCAGCGTGACATCGGCGTCCTCCGCGGCATATTCGGTCGCCTTTTCGACGCTCACGCGATCGAAGGTGACCTGCGATTTGCCGGTCCCGGCGACATCCTTGAAACTGATCGGCTTATGGCCGAGATGGCGCTGGGACAGCTCGTCCATGCCGTGAGAGCTCGTCCCGCCGTCCAGCGCGTAGGACATCAGCAGCGTGTCATCGATCGGCGCCAGCCTGATGCCATAACGGCGCAGGACCAGCATGTCGTATTTCAGGTTCTGCCCGATCTTGAGCACGCCCTCATCTTCGAGAAGCGGCTTAAGGCAGGCGATCGCATCGCCGATCGGGATCTGCTTGATGGTCCCCAGCCCGTCGAGATCGAGTCCTCCGCTCGGCGAGGCATGGCCGAGCGGAATATAGCAGGCCTGCCCCGGCTCGACCGACAGCGAGACGCCGACCAGCTCGGCGCGCATCGCATCGAGCGACGTGGTCTCCGTATCGACGCAGACATAGCCCTGCTCGAACGCGTCGGCGACGCAGATCTGGAGACGCGCCAGATCGGTGACCGTCTCGTAGGATGAAACATCGATCGGTATCGCCCTCATATCCGCCGCGCGCTTGACCGCGAGCGCCGCCGGCATTGACGGCCGCTCCGGCTTTGGCGCGGTCTGATCGCGGCTTGTCCCGCCGGCAGCTTCGACCGGCGGCTTCATGACGACGACCGGCGGCTTGGGCAGATCGGCAAGATCGACACCGAACGTGTCCGCAACGCGTTTCGTCAGCGTAGAGAACTCCATCGCGCGCATGAAGGCGATGAGCGGCTTGGGATCGATCTCGCGGAGACAGGTGTGGTCGATCGGGGTTTCGACCGGCACATCGTCCTTCAGCCGCACCAGCTCACGGCTGAGACGCGCCTGATCGGCATATTGCAGGAGCCGCTCGCGCCGCATGGTCTGCTTGATGCTCGCGGCATTGGCGAGGAGCGTGTCGAGATCGCCATATTCGTTGATGAGCTGGGACGCGGTTTTCACTCCGATCCCCGGAACGCCCGGCACGTTGTCCGTTGCGTCGCCGGAGAGCGCCTGAACATCAACAACGCGCTCAGGACCGACGCCGAATTTGACCATCACTTCATCGGGACCGATGCGCCGCTCATTTCCGGGCATCGGGTCGTACATCGAAACCGACGGGCCGACGAGCTGCATCAGATCCTTGTCGCCCGACACCATGGTGACATGCGCGCCGGCCGCGACCGCATGCTTTGCATAGGTCGCAATCAGATCGTCCGCCTCGAAGCCCTCCAGCTCGATCGGCAGGAGCCCGAAGGCCCGCACGGCCTCGCGGATCAGCGGAAATTGCGGCACCAGCTCTTCCGGCGGCTCGTCCCGATTGGCCTTGTACTGGTCGTAGAGCGCGTTGCGGAAGCTTTCGCCGGAATGGTCGAAAATGACGGCGATATGGGTGGGCCGGCCGTCATCGATGCCCTCCCGGAGAATTTTCCACAACATGTTACAGAAGGTCATCACGGCGCCGACCGGCGTGCCGTCCGAGCGCGTGAAACTGCGTCCGCGCGCCTGCGCCGCTTTGAACATGGCGAAATAGGCGCGGAAAATATAGGTCGATCCATCAATCAGGTAGACACGATCGCCCGCCTTGACCGGGCGCGGCTCGGGACAGGCGGCCTGAGCCTTCGTGTCATGTGCAAGGGCTTCCGTCATCGCGGCACTATAGGCGCGAGCGCCTGCCGGTTAAAGATCAAAGCGGCTGGAATAGGCAGCGCCAATCGCGCGCCGGAGGGCAATTGCGCCTGTCGCCCAGGCCGGTCCGTTGACGATTTTCGCAATGCTGTCAAAGGCTCGCCGCGCCGCGCCCGACGGCATCCAAAGGATTTCGTCGCAACCACGTCAGGGAATGGCTGGCGAAAACTTCGCTTTGTTCATCAAGGCCTCGACCGCATGCATGCGTTTGTCATCGACATTCGCATCCCAGCATTGCTTGTAGGGCTCGTCCATGCCAACCCTCGAAGCCGCCTTTAGCCCATTCTCTACGCCGCCCTTCAGCTTGCCGCTTTGATAGTCGCGCAAGACATCAATCAGCGTCGCACGCTGCAACAGCGCCCATCGAACCAGCAAAGAGTCTATTGGCGTCAGCCCCAGATCGTCCGCGGTTGTTCGGATCTTTTCGCAAGTCTGGAAGACGGTTTCCCAGTTCTCGGAGCCGCTCTTGATCCGACTCGTTCCGCCGCTTTGCGACGCTCTGCTCGTTGAGCGCGTATCCTCATTGGACGCAACCTCGCCTGGTTGAGGCGTCGCGCGTGCCGTCTGAAAATCGCCATACAGTTCGAAGTCGGCATTCAATGCTCTTGAAAAAGACTGTTCTTTGTCACAGGAGGCGGTTCCGAGGATACACCGATGCGGTGAGCCAAGCCCCGTATTTGACAGCACGTCATCCGGGGTAATCCAGTCATGCTGCGCGTTTGCATCCATCACGATGGACGCGCTTCGGCCCTGAGAAATCTCCATATATCCCGAATTTCTCTTTTCCCCGAGGCGAGGCGACCAGATCTGCAGGCGACGCCCCGCATCCTTCCTCTCCTGCTTCTCGGCCGTCAGAACAGCGCTGTATTCGATGTTGGACGTCACGGATGCCTCGGCGGAGAGGGCATCCAAATCTGCCGCCACCGTATTCACAAGCGCGCCGGCAGGCTGGCTAATGGCGATAAACCCGGGCCAGACCGCCGCTGCCGAGCTCGCGAGCTTCGCAAACATTGCAAAGTGGGTTGTGGACGGCACGACGCCCGCCGTGGTCTTTAGGTGCAACGTGTATTCCTGCTGATCTTGTGCAGGGCCTGAATATAAGAGATAGGGCCCGGCTTGATGGCTGGCGGATTTGAACGTGCAGCCCGGTGTCCTTGCGTTCTTGCCCACGTCGACGCTATTGGCGTGAATGAATAACGTGCTCAGTGGTACGAAAGAAACGGCCGACGATCCTTTCGGCCCTTTGTAGTCGATCGCAATATTTGCGATGGTAAAAGAGCCGGTCTTATGGTTCGCGCAGGCAGCAATAATGTTTCCATCCTCGAAATCGTTTTTGACGTTTACGAAGGTATAAAACTCAGCTTTGTCGTGTGCGTTATCAAAGAGAAGTTTTACTTGTTCGGTGTTCTTTGTATCTATTAAAGCCCGATAGCTCTCCTCATCGTCATCAACCACGTTGTTAGAAGCGTCGATACAGAGCACGCTTTTTGCGCTACACGGTCTTACGGGGCAAAAGGCGCTGTCCTTATCGCAAGGCTTTTGATCCTCGCCGACATCGGGAGGGCTCGACGGCTTTCTGCTCGGCAGTTCTGCCAAACCACGTGCGTGCGGTTCTTGAGCGTGGACCGTATTTGCAAGACCGATTGCAACAGTGGCGAGAAGGATTGCTCCGATTGAGCGAGCCGCGATGGTGTTCAGAAGAGACAACTAAACCTCCCTGTGTCTCAGCGAAAAAGCCGCATTTAAATGGCGATCACACGTCTGGTGGAGCGCGAAAGCCTGAATGGGCTAGAGCACGAGATGTGCTTGGCTTTGTAACTGACGGTGGGACGAGCGTCGATGACCGGTGGGGCACGATCTGCCAGAGAACGCACAACTATATTCGTCTGCTTATGATCATGTAGGCGCCTGGCGGATGGGGTGGGATTCGAACCCACGAGACGGTTGCCCGTCTGCCGGTTTTCAAGACCGGTGCCTTCAACCACTCGGCCACCCATCCCCTCTTAGGCACGATCGGGAACAACACGTCCCCCTGAAAACGGGAAGGGATACCGGTTCCAGAAAAAATCCTGCGTAAACAATGAGATGCAGATCAAGAGGGCTTCTAGATCGAGCGATCATGATCTAGGCGACACGACTTATAACATCAAGCGCGCAAAGGGGCTGCCTTATTTTCACCTCGTTTTCCAGAATATCAGCACGCACCGCCGAGCGATGGTGCTGGTATGGATTTATGAAAAGGATTTGTTTGCTGGCGGGAATCATTCATTTTCCATAACAGTCGCCCGAATTCAGCCTCTTTTGCACAGCAAGAGATGCTGCATCGCAACATGAACATAACAGGTGAACATGCGCAAGAGTTTGATTATAGCGGTCATGGCGTTGGTCAGTGGTTCCGCGTACGCTTCCGAAGACCTTTATCTGCTCACCGGCAAAAAACTGCATGAAGCGGTCAGCGGAAAAACCATCTACGTCCAAACGGCGATTGGCGCTGAAATCCCGATACGGTACCGGCCGAACGGCACAATGGTTGGCGTCAGCAGCACCAGGCTTGCCGCGCTCGCTGGAGAGTCGGTCAACACCGACCGGGGCCGGTGGTGGGTCAGCCGCGCCGAACTTTGCCAGCAATGGAGCAAATGGTCGAACGGCCGCGCTTATTGCTACAAGCTGCGCGTCGCCGGTCAATCCGTGCAGTGGACCCGCAACGACGGCAAAAGCGGCACGGCCCGCCTGGGAAGCTAGGCGTCGCGCGGCGCGAAGTCCGCGCCGTCCACGGAATTCCCTATTATAGGCGAGAAACACAGTCTCGAAATGGCGCCTCAGAAGATCGGCGAGACGGGCACCTTGCCGGTCTTCAAGCGCCTTGATGATATCCTTGTGATAGGCGATGGCCTGAGCGATAACCTCGCGCGGCAGACTAGGCTTGACCCGGCTTCTGCCGATACGGAAGAACAGCGTTTCATAAATTCCGGCAAGGATCGGATTGTGCGCAGCGGCGACGATGTGCTGGTGAACCTGGCGGTTCTTATCAAAGAAGCCCTTGAGGTTGCCCGCTTCGTAATCGGCGACCATGGCCTCGTTCAGCGCCTTGATCTCTTCGATCTCGGCGTCCGTAATCGACTCGCAGGCGAGTTCCCCTGACAGAGCCTCGATCGCGGCGGAAATCGGCTGGCACTCGTCGGCTTCATCCGGGTCGAGAGCGGCAATCATGGCGCCTCGATTGGGCGCGAGTTCGATCAGCCCCTCAGCGGCAAGCACCTTCAGCGCTTCGCGCAAGGGCGTGCGGGATACGCCGAAATGTTCGCATAATTGCCGCTCCGGGACTTTGTCACCCGGTTGCAAATACCCATCGATGATCATCTGCCTAAGGCGGCTGAGAAGCTCGTCGTGCAGCGAAAGCTGCGAGATTAAGTCCATGTGAGGCATACCTTTATCTGAAGTAATCCTTGCGCAAGCGGGTGAGGCGGCGAGCGAGCTTACCATCGTTCGCGCTCGCGTCATCCCACTCGCGGCCAAATTTCTGTTTTGCCGCCAGCGCAAGTTTCAACAGCACCGCGCTGTGCCGCGCCGTGCGGCCCGTACCATCGGCAATCTGCTTCCGGCAGGCAAAACCGTCGGCAACAAGAAGCGTGTTGCGCCCGGTACGCCGGATCTGCGGGAACAGGGAAAGCTCGCCCATGCCGAGAGAGGATGCGACGGCCTCCGGGCGATAGCCGAAAGTGGTTCCCATTCCGCAACACGCTTTCTCGGCTTCGATCACGATGGTCCCCGGCACCATTGCGGCAACTTGGCGGGCGAGCCCTGCGGTTCCGAACGCGTGCTGATGGCAATGAGCGGAGAAGAGTATCTCGGCCTCGATTTTGAGCAAGCGCGGCGTGAGCGCCTGTGCGGCCGCCGGCCCGCTCACGACCTCCTCAAAGAGTGAGGTCGCTGACGCAAGTTCGGGCGCTCCGTCCACGGCAAGCTGAGTGACGAACTCATCCCGGATCGTCAGCACACAGGCGGGTTCGAGGCCCACAAGCGGAATTCCACGCTCCGTAAACGGCCTTGCTGCGGCGATCAGCCTGCGCGCCTCGCGGCGGGCTTCCTCGACCAGCCCCATTTCGAGAAAGGTCCGGCCGCAGCAATAGGGACGCTCGCCTGGCGGCGGGACCAGTATGTGCAGATGAAATCCGCTTGCGGATAGAACGTCTGCGGCGGCCCGGAGCGTGACCGGGTCGAAATAGCTGTTAAAGGTGTCGGGAAATAATAGGATTTCAGGGCCCCCGGTCTTGCCGCCGCCATTGAAGGCATGACCGGCGAACGGTGCGGCGGACCAATGCGGCCAAGGACGATCGGCGCTGATGCCGGTCAGAAGTCTCGGAGAGCCGGGCTGTCCAGGGCAGGATGTCGCGGAGATTGAGCAGGTGCCGCCATGCGCGCAGTCGCGGCGCCCGATGCGGGAGAAAAGCTGCGGTCTGTTCGAATTTCGACGGCCCGACCCGTTCGAGCCTCGCTTTCTGCACGGCAATCCGAGCCTGTGCGATATCGACGGCGCGAGGACATTCCGATCGGCACGCCTTGCAGGAGGCACAAAGTGCCATTGTCTCAGCCATCGCATCGGAGGCGAGCGCGTGGGGGCCCAGATCGCCCGCCAGTGCCAGACGAAGCGTATTGGCGCGCCCGCGCGGACTGTCGCGCTCCTCCCGGGTTAGGCGAAAGGACGGGCACATCAACCCGGCGTCGAGCCGGCGGCAAAGCGCCGTGCCATCGCAGTTCAGCGCCGCCAAGGCCGATGGAGCCTCGCGCGGCGGCTGCACGCGTAGACTTTGCGGCCCCGGCCTTGCCGGAAAGACGATCTTGCCGGGATTGAGGCGATTTTTCAGGTCGAAGCGAGTCTTGATCTGTTCGAGAAGCCGCGTCAGTTTCGCGGGCCGTGTCGCCTCGGCGGCATAGGAGCGCGCAATGCCTTGCCCTTCCACGCTTGCCAGATGATCGGCAAAGTTCGCGAACGCGGCCGAGACATCCTCGGCGACGGCTGCCGCTTCGCTCGCCGCTTGGCCGTTGGCGGGTAGCCAGGGACGCATATAAAGAGCGCCGACGCCGACATGGCCATGCCATATGACGTCCCAGCCGTGACGGCTCAACACCGCAACAATCTCCCCGCTGGCAGCCGCGATCTGGCTGAGCGGCAGCGCGAATTCGGCGACCGGCGCGAAAGCCGCCGGCAGGGAAGTCCTTCCGTAAAGCCGCGCCAGCCCGTTGCGATGCACGCGCCGGACGCCTTCCTGGGCGGCGGGGCCGATGACCTCGCTCACCGAGCGCGGATAGCCAAGCTGCGCCAGCAGGTCGGCAAGGTCTTTCAGCTTGCGCGCATTGGCGACGCGATTGTTTTCCATGAATTCGACGAAGAGCAGCGCCTCCGCGTCCCTGCGCAGGATGCGCCGGACGGGCTCCGAATCCTGACCTTGCGAGCCAAGGTCCATGATCCTGGGGCCGGTCAGCTCGACGCCTGTCGGCCCGAGCGCGACAATCTCGGGCGTCGCCCCCAGTGCGTCCGAAAGCGAGGGGAAATGACAAACGCCGAGGGCGCGGCTGCGCGGCCGGCGGGTCAGCTTCAATTCGATGCTTTTCGCGATCGCCAGCGTGCCCTCCGAGCCGGTGAGGAACGCAGCAAGGTTCTGCGGCGCATCTCCGGCCAGCAGCGCACGGACATTATATCCGGTGAGGCCACCGCGGATATTCGGCAGCGCCTGAATGATGGTCTCGGCATTTTCAGCGGCTTCAAGCAGGTCGAGCACGAGACCTGCCTCGCCGCCCTCAGCGGCACTCTCGCCGAAATCCTCCGGAATCTCGCCAAAACTGATTTCCGAGCCGTCAGCCAGAATGCCGTCGCAGGCAACGATATTATCCCGCATGCGTCCATAGCGGAGAGTTCTGCCGCCGATCGCATCGCTGCCGCTCATCCCACCGATGGTTGCCTGAGCGGCCGAGGCGATATCGACGGGGAACCAGACGCGCTCCGGCTTCAGCGCCGCATTCAGCGCGGCGGGAGTGATGCCCGGTTCGACGATGCAGGTCCGGGCGCTCGCGTCGTAATAAAGGAGCCGCGTCAGATATTTGGAGAAATCGACAACGAGACCCTCGCCGACAGCCTGCCCGGCACGCCCGGTGCCTCCGCCACGGGCAATGACCGGAACGCCGGCCTCCCAGGCCAGGCGCATGATGGCGAGAAGGTCGGCCTGCGTTTTTGGCAGGACGACGGCCAAAGGGAACGTCTGGAATGGCGATGCGTCCGTGGCATATCGGCCACGGCTGAATTCGTCGAAATGGACATCTCCCTCCATGTCCCGGCGCAAACGGCCGGCGAGAGCTGATCGCGCCTTGGCAGAGTGTGTCATCGGGGAACTCTTAGTTCGCCCGCTTCGGCGCACGCAATAGATATTGCGCTTGATCAGCAGCCGGTACGCGTAGGTTGTAAGAAATGCGCGTCAGCCAAATAAATCTTGCATGCATTATTCCAGTAGTAAGGTTTGCCATGAAGTGCCTTAAACAGATAACCAAGTGGCGAATAGCACAAGCGCAAACGAGCGACAGATAAGGAAAATGCCTAGGCATCCGTATTTTGCGCGTTAGTGCCGTTTAAGGGGCTTGAACTGTGTCATCCAAATATTTTATACACACATATGCCGATTTCAGAATTGATCCACCAAGCAATTAAATCTCGATTTTTCAATCTTATAGGCTACGAAAGGTCAGAAGGACTCTAATGTCGTTAACAGTCAACATTGAAACCGAATCAAGTTTTTCTTTAGAAAAAGAGACAAAAAATGCTTTGCGTCAACTTACTCAATTTGCAGGTGTCATTGATGTGACACAGTATACGATCAAATCGAGGCCCAGGCATCGATCGCATTCGGAAGACACTTTACTACGCAGCTTTCTCCAAACCATACCCGACGCATTCGTTATAACTGCGAGCGCGGGAAGTATAAACTGCTTCAACGAGCGGGCGGAAATCCTGTTCGGCTATAAAACGAGCGAAGTCGCCGGCCAGCCTATTTCGCTATTGTTCGAGCCGGATTTTGCTCATGAGCTGTCGCTTATGCGCGATCGCCCCTTGGGCCAGCCCGCGTGGCGATGCTTGACGGCACGGCGTCCGATCAAAGGCCGCAAGAAGAACGGCGAGCTTTTCGCCGTTGAAATTCTGCAAACTCATGGCGTCTTCGAGGGGCAGCCGGTCCTCATCTACTGCGTCAAAGACATCTCCGATCGGGTGCGGCATGAGCAGCAGATTGCCGGGCTCGAGCGAGAGGTCGCGTTTCTGTCGCGGCACAGCATGCTGGGCGAGCTGGCGACGGCCATCACCCATGAGCTCAGCCAGCCGTTGACGGCGATTACGAATTACACCGAGGCCGCGAGCCGCTACTGGAAGAAGTCGCCGGCAGAGGACATCGAAAGTGGTCTTGCGCTGATCGCGAAGGCAGGCGATCAGGCCAAGCGCGCGTGGCTGATCATGCACCGGCTGCGTCAGCTCCTGCAGCATCGCGGCGGCGATTTCGTCCAAGATGATCTGCGGCTCGCCGTCGAAGATGCGATTCAGCTCGCAACGCTCGGCGCGGCCCAGCATGGCATCACGGTGACCGTCGATCTGCCCGCAGAGCCGGTCATGGTGAGAATGGACCGTGTGCAGATCCAGATCCTCATCGCAAATCTCATCCGCAACGCTGTCGACGAGCTCAGCGTCACGGAAGGCGAGCGCAGGGTGTGGATAACTCTCAAGACTAGCGCTGAGGGGCTGGCCGATGTGTCCGTCACCGATTCCGGCCACGGCATCGCCGCGGACGTTTTTGAGAATATTTTCGAACCATTCCTTACCACCAAACCGCAGGGGCTCGGCGTCGGGCTTGCCGTGTCGAGGCGCATCGCTCAAGCGCATGGCGCGCGGCTTGCCGCAGAGAACAGGCCCGAGGGTGGTGCGGTCTTCAGCTTTATTGTTCCTGTGAGTGTGAATTGTTCCAGTGAGTGTAAGTGAGAAGGTCCAAGATGAGTAAATCTTTGTTAGTTCATGTTTTAGACGACGATGGCGCAGTACGGGATTCGTTGTTCACCTTATTGCGGAGCGCGGGTTTCATGGTCCGCACACATGATTGCGCAAAACGCTTTTTCGACGATTACCGGCCGCAGGAGACCGGCTGTGTGCTGATCGACATGCAAATGCCCGATGCGACGGGATCTGAGGTGCAGGACCGGGTCGCGCGCATGGGCGAGGCGGTGCCGGTGATCATCATCACGGGACACGCCAACATCCGGATGGCGGTCGGCGCGATGAAGCGCGGTGCCGTGGAGTTCTTAGAAAAGCCGGTCGATCCGCAGATTTTGCTGCATCATGTCGACAAGGCCGTCAAGCGGCGGGAATACGAGCTTCACGTGCATGAAAAAGTCGAGGAGGCTCAAGCGAAACTCGGCGTTCTCACGCCCCGCGAACGGGATGTCCTGAAACATCTTCTCGCCGGGCGCCCTAATAAAATCATCGCGCGCGAGCTCGGCCTCAGTCCTAGGACGGTCGAGATCCATCGAGCGCGCGTCATGGAGAAAACCGGCGCCGGCAGCCTCCCCGGCCTTGTGCGCATGGCTCTTGCCGCCGGCCTCGATCCGGAATCGCAGTTGAGCAATTGATCCTGGACGCCGTGCGCGGCGAGGGCGCCACAGTCCTCCTCGCGGCGCGCGCGACCGTGGATCTATTGCGCAAAGGTGAATGATGCGGTGACACTGCACGCGCGGCGCGTGCGGTGCCGGCCGCCTGCCCAACACTTCGAGCTCCCGTCTCACCGCGACGCAGCCGAAACCCCTTCTTAACCCAATTCTAAGCAGCTCGCCCTAAAGTTGCGGATCACGGCAAGTGCAATCGCTTCCGCTGTCGTCAGCTTTCGCCTGGCCGCCGGTCACAAGCGGGCGCCTCAGATTGGGTTCGTATCGTGTCTCATCCTCAATCCGGCTTCGCCCGGCGAATGGGCGTCAGCATTTTCAGCCGGCATGGCCGGCTTATCGCGGTGTTCGGCGTCGCCGCCAGCCTCGCAGCATGCGATATTCGCTGGCCGGGCGGCGGCCTCTGGGGCGGCGACAGGCCGAGACTCGGACCGCGGATCGTCGAACTCGGCCAGCCGGTTCCGAAAGGCGGCGGCACCTACAAGGTCGGAGAGCCTTATCGGACCAACGGAAGGGTCTATGTGCCGCGGGAGGTCGGCCGCTACGTCCAAACCGGGATCGCATCCTGGTACGGGGAGCTGTTCCACGGCAGGCGGACGTCAAATGGCGAAATCTATGACATGGAAGCCCTGTCCGCCGCACATCCGACTCTGCCGCTGCCCTCCTATGTCCGGGTCACCAACCTCCGCAACGGCCGGTCGCTCGTCGTGCGGGTCAATGACCGCGGTCCCTATGCGAGCGACCGGGTCATCGACTTATCCTGGGCCGTCGCCAGCCTTTTGCAGATGCGGGACGCCGGCACGGCCCCGGTGCGGGTCCAATATCTCGGCCCGGCGCCGCTCAGCGGCGATGACAGCTATGAGCGCGCCGTGCTCGCCAGACAGCCCTGGGCCGGGCCGCGCGTGGCCTACGCCGCTTCACCGGCAAAGGCGATTCGCTACCGCCAGACCTCGCGTGCGGAGAGCTATTCCCCGCTGCGGACATCTGCCGCCAGGCCTCGCGTGGCCTTTGCGGACGCAACGACGTCCGTGTCGGGGCCTGGCCCGATGCCCCCGATTCCGGCCCCGCGCGGCACCCTCTGGAACAATACCGCCGACAGGCACCGGCAGACCAAACCGATGGTGCGGGCGGCTGCCACGAAAGATCGCCGACTGCCGGCCGGGCCAGTATTGACGGCCGCGACCGCTCGTGCATCGCCCAAAGCTAAGACCGTCTTGGCCGCGGCGTCGCACCACCGTGAGCTGGTCGAGCGATTTGCGAGCATTTATGTCGACGCCGGCGTGTTCTCGAAGCCCGAGCTTGCGCGCCAGCTCGCCGAGATCCTGAACGAGATCGCGCCGACATCCGTTGAGCCCGTGACCATCGGCGTGCAACAAGCGCACCGTCTTCGTCTCGGGCCGTTCAAAGGCAGCAATGAAGCCGAGGCCGCGTTGGCGCGGATCCGGGCGGCGGGCCTGACAAACGCGCACATGGAAGCTGTCAAGGGCGGATAAGCTGCAACGCCATGAGACAAGATATGGTGTTCTGTGCTGGTAGCATTGATTTTTGCCGGCGTGACGCCGATAGTGCGGCTGCCCCTCAACGTTTCACAACCGGACGCATTCAATTTCCGATGACCTCCGCGCAGCGCTCTCTTGCCATCCTATGGGTCCTGTTCATCTCGGCCGCGGCATTCTGCTCCCCCCTTCGTGCCCAGGTCGAGACGGAAGCAGACTACGCAATCCTCATCGACGCCGACACGCAGACCGTTCTGTTCGAAAAAAATGCTGATCAATTGATGCAGCCGGCGAGCATGAGCAAGCTGATGACGCTGGCTGTGGTGTTCGACGCGCTGGAGCAGGGCAAGATCACCCTGCAAACCGAGTTTCCGGTCAGCGAACATGCCTGGCGGACTGGTGGCGCGCCATCCGGATCGGCGGCGATGTTTGCGCCGCTCAACACCAATGTCACCGTCGAGGATTTGCTTCAGGGCGCGATCATCCAGTCCGGGAACGATGCTTGCATCATTCTTGCCGAGGGCCTGGCAGGGTCCGAAGACGCCTTCGTGGAGTTGATGACCGAGTATGCCCGGCGCATTGGTCTGAAGAAATCGACATTCGGCAATTCAAGCGGCTTGCCGAACCCCAAACAACTCATGACGGCACGGGAGCTGGCGCAGCTTGCAATACACATTATCCAGAAATATCCAAAATATTACCCATATTTTCAACAGAAAGAGTTCCATTATCGAAAGCATATCTTCTATAATCGCAACCCACTTATTTACGCCAATATTAGCGCTGACGGCGTAAAGACCGGCTATACCGCTGAGTCTGGCTATGGTGTCGTCGGATCGGCCATTCAGGACGGCAGACGGCTCATCCTGGTCGAAAATGGCATGAAATCGCAAAGCGCACGTAAGGAGGATGCCGTCCGGCTTCTGAGCTGGGGATTCAAGAGTTTTGACAGATATACGGTGTTTCCCGCCGATGAAATGGTTGGGCAGGCTCTGGTCTGGGGTGGGGAAAAGATCTATGTGAATCTGCACGGGAATGGTGATGTGCGCATCCTGCTGCCCAGAAATGCCAAGCAAAAGCTGCGCGGCAAGATCGTCTATCCGGGCCCGGTGATCGCTCCGGTCAAGGAGGGCGACCGGATCGGCGAGCTGCAAGTGACCGCCGAGAACGGCATTAGAACGTCGGCGCCGCTTTATGCTGCCGAATCCGTCAAAAAAGGCGGCATTATCCGGCAAGGTCTTGGCTCAGCCTTCTTTCTCGCATTCGGATGGCTGATCCACCACGGCGCGCATGATGAAGAGTGAGCGCTTGATGGCGCCGCCGCACGCGATTATCTCCGGCTAGTGTGGTGATCGGGAAGTCCCCCACATCGTTTCAGCAGGCGCTTTAGGGGACGTTCCCGATCTCAAAACCACACTAGAATCTGAGAGTTGCTCGTGTCCCTTTGAATCCGAAGTTCGCTACCGAGCAAGCTGCACAATCAGGCGAACTTCGGATTCGGGACACGAGGGGCCGCAACCATGCCGGGAAGGAGGCGCTTAAGTGCCAGCGGGCAAGTTCATTACATTGGAGGGCGGCGAAGGAGCCGGCAAGAGCACGCAGGCAAGGACCCTGCGCGACAGGCTTGCCGGTTACGGGATCGACGTGCTGCTCACCCGCGAGCCGGGCGGCTCGCCGCGCGCCGAGGCGATCCGGGCCGTGCTGCTATCCGGAAAGGCGAAGCAGTTCGGGCCCCTGGCGGAGGCGCTGCTCTTCTACGTTGCCCGCGATTCCCATCTGGAACTCACCATCCGCCCTGCGCTTGCACGCGGCAGCTGGGTCGTCTGCGACCGCTTCCACGACTCCACGCGTGCCTATCAGGGCGCTGCCGGGGGTGCATCGGTCGCCGCGATCAACGCGCTGGAGCGGATCGTCGTCGGTCCGACGCGCCCGGATCTGACGCTGATCCTGGACCTGCCGCCGGAAGAGGGGTTGAGACGCGCCGAAGCCCGCGCCCGAGATGACGGTCCGGCCGCCGATCGCTTCGAGGCGATGTCCTTGCGGTTCCACCGGAATTTGCGCCAGGAGTTTCTTGACATCGCCGAAGCCGAGCCATGGCGCTGTATTGTGATCGACGCAAGCCAGCCGCAGGACAAGGTCGCCGCCGCGATCTGGTCGGCCGTCAGCCACCGCTTTGATCTATGATCGCGCATGGCGAGAGCCCGCACCATCGAGACCGAGATCGAGGCGCTCGCCGGAGGCGGACCGCCTCGACGGCTGGCCCCATCCGCGGGAGACGCGCGAAGTCGTCGGGCACGGGGACGCCGAGGCGGTGTTCGCCGATGCAATCGGCTCCAGCCGCATGCACCATGCCTGGCTGATGGCGGGCGAAGAGGGCATCGGCAAGGCGACCTTCGCCTATCGCGTCGCGAAGTTCCTTCTGGCCCAGGACGGCGACGCTCCACGATCCATCTCCTCGCTGTCGGTCCCGGAAGACAGCAAAGCCAACCGGCAGGTCATCAGCCAATCGCATCCCGGCCTTCTGACGATCCGGCGCGCCTGGGATGCGTCGGGCAAGAAATTCCGCCAGAGCATTGCGATCGACGACGTGCGCGCGCTGCGGCATTTCCTTCAGCGCACGGCAGTGACACCCTGGCGGGTCGTGATCGTCGACAGCGCCGACGATCTCAATCCCAACTCGGCCAATGCCCTCCTGAAATCGCTCGAAGAGCCGCCGGCGCGAACCATCTTCCTGCTGATTTCCTCATCGCCCGGCCGGCTCCTGCCGACAATCCGCTCGCGCTGCCGCAGCGTCCGTTTCGAGGCGCTCGGCGAGGCCGATATGCGCGCGGCGGTTCTCGCCGCCTGCCGGAACGTGGAACGAGACGCGCCTGACGGGACTCAAATCGACGCGCTCATCGGACTTGGCCGGGGCAGCCCACGCCGCGCATTGCAGCTGCTCGACGGCGGGGGCCTTGCCCTGTTTCAGGCGATAGTGACACTTTTTGAAAGCCTTCCTCGCCTCGACCGCGCGGCCTTGCATAAGCTGATCGGCCTGACCTCGGGACGCGACAGCCTTGCTCACGACATGGCTTTCGACCTCATCGAGGAAATTCTGGCCGAGGCGATGCGCACCCGCGCGGCCGGCGAAGCCGCAATGCGAGCCTTTCCCCAGCTCCGCAGCTTCCCCTCGCTCATCAAGCCCGACAGCCTTGCGGATTGGGCCGAGCTGTGGGAAACAATGCGCGAAGCACGCGGCGAAACAGAGCGGCTCAACCTCGACAAAGCGGCTTTGACCCTGACGGTGTTCGAAAGGCTCGAACGCCTGAGCCGGAAAACGGCGACGGACAGGCCGTAAGCCTCTCACGCGATTAGCAGCAGGTTTGCACGGCCATGACCGAGAAGCCATGTTTTTACATTACGACGGCCATTTCCTATCCCAATGGCGCGCCCCATATCGGCCATGCCTATGAGGCGATCGCAACCGATGCCATTGCGCGCTTCAAACGGCTCGACGGCTATGACGTCTATTTCCTGACCGGCGTCGACGAGCACGGCCTGAAAATGAAGCAGACGGCGGTCAAGGAAGGCATCACGCCGGCTCAGTTAGGGGAGCGCAATACGCCCCGCTTCAAGGCGATGGTCGAGACGTTCAACGTCTCCGCCGACGATTTCATCCGCACGACCGAAAAGCGGCATTATGATTCCGTTGCCGAGATCTGGCGGCGCATGAGGGATGCCGGCGACATCTATCTCGACAAATATGCCGGCTGGTATTCGGTGCGCGACGAGGCTTTTTACGCCGAGGACGAGACGAGCATCCGCGAGGACGGCGTGCGCGTCGGCCCGCAAAACACGCCCGTCGAATGGACCGAGGAGGAGACCTATTTCTTCCGGCTTTCGGCCTATCAGGACCGGCTGCTCGCCCATTACGAGGCCAATCCCGATTTCATTCTGCCGCCGGAGCGGCGCAATGAGATCGTCAGCTTCGTCAAAAGCGGGCTGAAGGATTTGTCCGTCTCGCGGACGACGCTCGACTGGGGCATCCCGGTGCCCGACGCGCCCGGCCACATCATCTATGTCTGGGTCGATGCGCTGACGAATTACATCACCGGCGTCGGCTTCCCGGATGAGCAGTCCGCGACTGTATCGGCGCTATTGGCCCGCCGACATTCACGTCATCGGCAAGGACATTACCCGCTTTCACGCGGTCTATTGGCCGGCTTTTCTGATGTCAGCCGGCATAGAATTGCCGAAGCGGATCTTCTCGCACGGCTTCCTGCATAATCGCGGGGAGAAGATGTCGAAATCGGTCGGCAATGTCGTCGATCCGTTCGAGATGGCGGAGCGCTATGGCGTCGATCAGGTCCGCTATTTCTTCCTGCGCGAGGTGCCGTTCGGACAGGACGGCAGCTATAGCCATGAGGCGATCGTGAATCGGACGAACGCGGATCTGGCCAATGATCTGGGCAATCTGGCGCAGCGTTCCCTGTCGATGATCGCCAAGAATTGTGACGGCAGGATCCCGGAGCCGGGCGCTTACGCGGAGACCGACAAGGCGATTCTCGCTGCGGCGGACGCGCTGATCGGCACGGCGCGCGAGGCCATGGAGCGCCAGGCGATTCACCGCGTCCTGGAAGCGGCCTGGGCCGTCGTCGCCGACGCCAACCGTTATTTCGCGGCGGCGGCGCCTTGGGCGCTGAAGAAAACCGATCCCGAGCGGATGGCGACGGTTCTCTACGTCACGGCGGAAGTCTTGCGCCAGCTCGGCATCCTGGTTCAGCCGTTCATTCCGGCATCGGCTGGGCTGCTCCTCGACGAACTCGGGGTCAGTGCGGCGGCGCGCGACTTTGCCCAGCTTGGCGAAAGCGGCCGGCTCAAGCCCGGCACGGCGCTCGGTCCTTTGAAACCGGTCTTTCCGCGCTATATAGAGCCGGAGACCGCCGCCGCAGAGTGACGCGTATGGAATGGAAATGCTCCCTCTCCCATTGGGAGAGGGTTGGGGTGAGGGGTTACAAGATCGGATATGATCCCCTCACCCGGAATGCTTGCGCATTCCGGCCTCTCCCCATGGGAGAGGCAAACCGAGTTTTAACCCACGCGTTGGGCATATTGAGAGAACAAGAATGCTTGTCGACAGCCATTGCCATCTCGATTTTCCCGACTTCGAAAGCGAGATCGAGGCGATTGTTGCACGCGCGGAGGCGGCGGGCGTCGGGGCGATGCTGACGATCTCCACGCGCGTCCGGCAGTTCGAGCGCATCCGCGCCGTCGCCGACCGCTTCGCCAATGTCTGCTGCTCGGTCGGCACGCATCCGCATTATGCCGAAGACGAGCAGGATGTGATCCTCGCGGACATTCTTGAGGCCGCCGCCTACCCGAAGGTGGTGGCCATCGGCGAAGCTGGGCTGGATTATCACTACGAGAAAAGCCCGATTCCGGCTCAGGAGCATGGCTTCCGCCTGCATATCGCCGCTGCGCGCGAGACCGGTCTGCCGCTGGTCATTCACAGCCGCGACGCCGACGAGCACACGGCGCGCATTCTTGAAGAGGAAATGGCGAACGCGCCGTTCAGTGCCGTTTTGCATTGTTTTACCGGCGGCCGGGACCTTGCGCAGCGCGGGCTCGAACTTGGCCTTTACGTGTCCTTTTCAGGCGTGCTGACATTCAACAAGTCTGACGAGCTGCGGGCCATCGCCGCGGACGTGCCGCTCGACCGGCTGCTGGTCGAAACCGACGCGCCATATCTTGCGCCCGTCCCAATGCGCGGCAAGCGCAACGAGCCGTCTTTCGTGCGCCACACCGCGAAAGTTCTTGCCCAGGTCAAAGGCGTCAGCGAAGCCGAGATCGCCCGTGCGACCACCGAAAACTTTTTCCGGCTGTTCTCAAAGGCCGATGGGTTGGTCGGCGAAGAGGCGCGTACGGCCGCATGACGCTTCGATTTACGATCCTTGGATGCGGGTCGTCTACGGGCGTGCCTCGCATCGACGGGAATTGGGGCGTGTGCGATCGCACAAATCCGAAGAACCGGCGCCGCCGCTGCTCGCTCCTTGTCGAGCGTTACGCGGGCGACAAGCGGACCGCGGTTCTCATCGATACTGGTCCGGATCTGCGCGAACAGATCATCGAAAGCGGCGTCGACTGGCTCGACGGCGTGCTTTACTCCCACGATCATGCCGATCACGCGCATGGCATCGACGATCTGCGCATTCTCGCTTATCGAGGCCGCCGCCGGATCGACGTCTATTTCGATGAGGCGACCGGCGCGATCATTCAGCACCGCTTCGATTATTGCTTTCAGACCCCGGAAGGCAGCAACTATCCGCCGATTGTGAAAGCGCATACGATCCAGGCAGACGAGGCAGTGACCGTCGACGGCGCGGGCGGCCCGATCACTGCAATGCCGTTTCTTCAGCGGCACGGCGATATCGAATCGCTCGGCTTCCGCATCGGCGGCCTTGCCTATTCCAGCGATCTGCATGACCTCGCCGAAGCGACCCTGCCGCATCTCCAGGGGCTCGACATCTGGATCGTCGACGCGCTCCGTTACACCAAGCATCCCAGCCATTTCTCGGTCGAAGACGCGCTGAGCTGGATCGAGCGGCTGCGGCCGAAACGCGCGATCCTCACCCATCTCCATATCGATCTGGACTATGAAACGCTGAAGCGCGATCTCCCGGAAGGCGTGGAACCGGCCTATGACGGCATGCGTTTCGAGCTGCCGGATTGAGCGGCCGAGCCGTTGCCACTCATCGATGCTGAACTATGCAGGGTATAGGTCGGTAGGATGGGTTGAGCGCCAGCGAAACCCATCACGATCGAGACAAACGGTGGGTTTCGCTCACGCTCAACGCACCCTACGCCATATCGAGGCAACAGCGTGATCGGCTGGGTTTGTATCACTCGTCGATGCTGACGATTTCGCCATTCAGATTGCAGTCCGGTGAGGTCAGCCGAAGAATATGCGGCGCGAGCGCCTCGGGCGCTTTCAGCGTCTGCGGGTCCTCCCCCGGATAGGCTTGGGCGCGCATTCTCGTCCGCGTCGGTCCGGGGTCGAGGAGATTGACCTTGAGCGGCGTTGTCCGGACCTCCTCCGCATAGGTCTTGACGAGCGCCTCAAGCCCGGCCTTCGACACCGCATAAGGCCCCCAATAGGCACGGATATTCCGTGCGGCGCGCGAGGTGATGAAGATGGCACGCCCGGCGTCCGATCAGGCGCAGAATCGGATCGAGCGAGCGGATCAGCCGCCAGTTGGCGGTGAGGTTGATGTTGAGGACCTGATCCCACTCCTCGGTCGGGAGATGCGCGAGCGGCGTCAATCGGCCGAGAATGCCCGCGGCGGCGACGAAGACGTCGAGCTTCTGCCAGCGCGCGTAAATCGTTGGCCCAAGCGTATCGACCTGATCGCCATGCAGGAGGTTGAGCTTGAGGATCGATGCCGAGCCGCCGGCCGCGCGGATTTCGTCGTCGACTTCCTCTAGGCCGCCGGTCGTTCGGGCGGAAAGGATCACATGACATCCGGCCTTGCCGAGCGCGACGGCTGCGGCACGCCCAATGCCGCGGGACGCACCGGTTACCAGAGCAATCTTTTTGCTATCAGGAGTCTCGGTCACGCCGCTTTGATAGCGGATGCCGCCATGCAATCAAAGCGGCATATGGCCCGCGGTGGTTTCGGCTGTGCTGGCGGGGAGGCTCAGCTGGCTTCGGCAAGCAGCGAAAGCTGGCGGACCGGGGCGGGGCCTTCGAGATCACGCAAGCGGGTCGGATATTCGCCGGTGAAGCAGTGGTCGGTGAATTGCGGATGGATGGGATCGCGTCGATCATAGCCCATGACCTCATACACGCCCTCGACTCGACAGATAGGCGAGCGTGTCACAGCCCAAGGACTGGCGCATTTCCTCCAGCGTGTAATTGGCGGCAAGAAGGTGCTCGCGGTCCGGGGTGTCGATGCCGTAATAGTCCGGCCAGGCGATCGGCGGACAGGCGACCCGCATATGCACTTCTTTCGCCCCGCGCTCATACATCATGCTCACGATTTTCATCGAAGTCGTGCCGCGCACGATGCTGTCGTCGATGAGAACGATGCGCTTGCCCGCCACCTCGCAAAGCGTCGGATTATGCTTGAGCTTCACGCCGAGCTGACGGATGCGCTGTTCCGGCTCGATGAAGGTGCGCCCGACATAGTGATTGCGGATGATGCCGAGCTCATAGGGGATGCCCGACTTCTGCGCATAGCCGATCGCGGCAGGCACGCCCGAATCGGGCACCGCGATGACCACATCCGCCTCAACAGGGTTTTCGCGCGCCAGCTGCGCCCCAAAACCCTTGCGGACGTCATAAACGCACCGACCGCCAAGCACCGAGTCAGGGCGCGAAAAATAGATGTATTCGAAGATGCACGGCCGCGCTGGAGACTTCGGGAACGGCCGGTGGCTTTCGATGCCGTCCTTGGAAATTATGACGATCTCGCCATTCTCCACCTCGCGGACGAACTCGGCGCCGATAATATCGAAAGCGCAGGTCTCGGAGGCGAGCACATAGGAATCGCCCAGCTTGCCGAGCATTAACGGGCGAATGCCAAGCGGATCACGCGCGCCGATCAGTTTTTTGTTGGACATGCAGACGAGCGCGTAAGCGCCCTCGATCTGCAGCAAAGCCTCGATGAAGCGTTCGATGAGCCGCGGCTTCCTGCTTCGGGCAATTAAATGCAAAACGACCTCCGTATCGGAGGTCGACTGGAAGATCGCGCCGCCTTTGACGAGGCTGTCGCGCAACGTAAGCGCGTTGGTGAGATTGCCGTTATGACCAAGCGCAAAGCCGCCCGAACCGAATTCGGCGAAGAGCGGCTGGACATTGCGCAGGATGGTTTCGCCTTGAGTCGAATAGCGGACATGGCCGACCGCATTGCGGCCGGGCAGGCGTTCGAGAACGGGCGCTTTGGTGAAATGCTCGCCGACGAGGCCAAGCCGGCGTTCGGAATGGAACTGATCGCCGTCGAAGGTGACGATGCCGGCGGCTTCCTGGCCACGATGCTGAAGCGCGTGCAGGCCAAGGACCGTCAGTGCGGATGCGTCCGGATGATCGAAAACGCCGAACACGCCGCATTCCTCGCGCAGCTTGTCGGCTTCGAGCCAGTTGAGGGAGGGAAGGGGGCAATCCTGAGATTTGCCGCTTTGACCGTCCATATCGACCTACCTCATCGCTCTCGGGCAGACGCCAGCAGGGCCGCGATATGCCGACGCGTCACACCCTGCGATATTGGGCGCAATATGTCAGTTTCAAGACATAATTGGCACCAAATTTTTCGTGTCCACAGCCGAGTTCGGCCCGTTGTCCACTAAAGATTGAGGCCGGATTGTCGGGGAGCAACGAAATAATGCCCCGGCCGGTGCTTTCTATGACTGAGAGCGAGCGGGCCTCGGTGACCCAGGCCGGCAGAGTCTCCTTTGGCACGATCGCCACCAGAAGCTCGTAAGCGATCACCACGAGGATCAGCCCGCGGAAGAGTCCGAAGACGAAGCCGAGCGTCCGGTCGAGCGCGCCGACACGGCTGTCGAGAATGCGGTCGGAAAGCCGCACGGTAATCAGGCTGACGACGATGAGAACGATGATGAAGACCGTCGCAATCAGCACGCCATCGGCCAAAATGTCGGGCTGGATCAGCGCGCGAATACGGTCGCGATAAAGCGGATAGACGAATAGCGCGGCGATGGCCGCGAGCGCCCAGGACATGATCGACAGCATTTCTCTCGTCAATCCCCGCAGCATGGCCAGAAAGGCCGAGATCAGCATGATCACAACCAGAATTACATCAAGCCACTGTATGGGCATGGTCATCGGACTTCATCCTCAACACGCAGGCAGAGCTGTGGCCTGGGCGCCAGCCGTCGATGCTTGAACGCAATATGCCCCTTCCCTCAGCCTGCCAATACACGCTTTCGGCTTTGCGGTGACGCATCTTCGCCGGCGAAACGAGCCGCCAGGTCAGACAAATGTTTGAGCGGCGTCACCCGCAACCCCGAATTGAACTCTGACACCTCACCGAAGCCCGGCGCCACGGCAGCCGTGAAGCCCAGCTTTTGCGCTTCCTTGAGCCGCATTGTCGCGTGACTGACCGGCCGTATTGCGCCAGACAGACTTGCCTCTCCGAAATAGACGGTATCGCTGTCCAAGGCAACGCCGGAATGGGCCGAAAGCAGCGCCGCGGCTACTGCAACATCGGCAGCCGGTTCGGAGATGCGCAAGCCTCCGGCGACATTAAGGTAAATATCGTGACTGCCGAGCTTCAGGCCGCAGCGCGCGTCCAGCACGGCGAGGATCATCGACAGGCGGTTCGCGTCCCAGCCGACGACCGCGCGGCGCGGTGCGGCGAAGGGCGAGGGCGCCACGAGCGCCTGAATCTCGACGAGGATCGGCCGCGTGCCTTCCACGCCGGCGAAGACGGCCGCGCCGGGGCTGGCATTGTCGCGGTCGCCGAGAAAAAGCTCCGATGGGTTCGCCACCTCCTTCAGCCCGGCATTGCCCATCTCAAAGACGCCGACTTCGTTTGCCGGGCCGAAGCGGTTCTTCACCGAGCGCAGAAGCCGGAACAGATGGCTGTTGTCGCCCTCGAAATAGAGCACGGTGTCGACCATGTGCTCGACGACCTTCGGTCCGGCGATCTGGCCGTCTTTGGTGACATGGCCGACCAGAATGATCGAGGACGCGCGGCGCTTTGCATAGGCGATGAGCGCCTGGACCGAGGCGCGAACCTGGCTGACGGTGCCGGGTGCGGCGTCGAGAATGTCGGTCCACAGCGTCTGGATGGAGTCGATCACCGTCAGATCCGGCGGGCTGTCGCCCTCCAAGGTCGACAGAATGGTGGTGGTGTTGGTCTCCGAGGCAAGCTGGAGCGGCGCGTCCGATACGCCGAGACGCTTGGCGCGCATTCTGATCTGCTGCGAGGCCTCCTCGCCGGAGAAATAGACCGCGCGTTTGCCGCTGGCGGCCAGTCTTGCCGCGAGTTGCAGCAGCACGGTCGACTTGCCGATGCCGGGATCGCCGGCCAGGAGGATCGCCGAGCCGGGAACGAGGCCGCCGCCGACGACGCGGTCGAATTCGCCGATCCCGGTTTCGAGGCGCGGAAGCGGCGCGGTTTCGTCGCTCAGCAACTCGAGAGCGGCAATCGATGCCCGGCCGCGCCTTTGCTTTCCCTTCGCATCCAGCGGCGAGACGGCGCCATTTTCCTCGACCAGCGTATTCCATTCGCCGCATGCCGCGCAGCGCCCGGCCCAGCGCGGGCTCGCCGCGCCGCAGGACTGACAGACATATTCGCGCGCTGCCTTAGCCATGTCCGATCCCTCATGCGGATTTTGCGGCACCATCGGCGCCGAAATAAATGCGGTGATAACGCGGCCCGAGACTCGTCAGAATTTCATATCCCATCGTGCCTGCCTGAGCGGCGGCATCATCCACCGTGAATTTCGACCCGATCAGCTCGACGAAGCCGCCACGCGCGGCGCGCTCATGCGGCAGGTCCGTCACGTCGAAAACGACGAGATCCATGGAGACGCGGCCCAATATCGGCAATGCTTGGCCATCAATGAAGGCAATCGCGCCGGGCTGGCCATCGCGCGAGCCGAGCGCGCGGAAATAGCCGTCCGCATAGCCGACGGCCACCGTCGCATAGCGGGTGCGGCGTGTCAGCGTCAGACCGGCGCCATAGCCGACGGTCTCCCCGGCATCCGCCTCGCCGATCTGGGCGATGCGGCCATGAAGAGTGACTACAGATTCCATCGGATTGGCAAGCCCGCTGAAGGGATTGCCGCCGTAAAGGGCGATGCCCGGTCTGACAAGGTCGAATGAGAATGCGGAGCCAAGAAAAATGCCGGCCGAGTTGGCAAGGCTCAAAGGCGCGGCCGGCAACTGCGCGCTGAAGGCGATGAAATCATCCCGCTGGCGCGCGCTCTTCGGGTGCTCGGGCGTATCCGCGCAGGCGAGATGGCTCATCAGAAGGCTAATGGAGAAGGTGCTCAAAACCTCAGGCTTTTCCAGCAAACGCCTCCGGCCGTCGGCCTTGAGCCCGAGCCGGTTCATCCCGGTATCGACGTGAATGGCCGCGGGCAAGCTGATCCCTTCCGCCCGGCAGAACGCCGACCATTCCTCGATTTCGGCCATATCGCCGAGCACCGGCCGGACGTCGAGCCGCCGGAAATCCGCCGCGCTCCCCGGAAACAGACCGTTGAGCACATAAATGACGGCCTGGGGAAGCGCGGCGCGCAAGACATCCGCTTCGGAAAACGTCGCCACAAAGAATGTCCGGCAGCCTTCCGCGAACAAGGCTCTAGCCACTTGCCCGGCGCCGAGCCCATAGCCGTCAGCCTTGACGACGGCGGCACATTCGGCCGAGCCGGCCTTGCCGCGAAGCGTCCGGTAATTGCGCAGGAGTGCAGCGAGGTCGACGGTAAGAACGCCGGTCGCCAATTCAGGAATGTCCGCGCTCTCGAGCAGTCCGCTTGGAAGCCCCTCCTTCTGACCGATGCCGTCGTCTCCGTCCTTCATCGCCTGGCCTAGAAGCGGCGCGCCGGCAGCCGCGCGTCATCGACGAGATCGGCAAAGCGCGTGAATTCGGCGGTGAACTGCAAGCGCACTGTTCCGGTGGGACCATGGCGCTGCTTGCCGATGATCACCTCGCCGAGGCCCTGGACCTTATCCATCTCGTCCTGCCATTTCTGGTGCTCCTCGACCTTGGTGATCGAGGGCTCCGCGCGCTGAACATAATATTCCTCGCGGAAAACGAACATAACCACATCCGCGTCCTGCTCGATAGAGCCGGACTCACGCAGGTCGGCGAGCAGGGGCCGCTTGTCCTCGCGGTTCTCCACCTGCCGCGAGAGCTGCGAGAGCGCGAGAATGGGGACGTTTAGCTCCTTAGCCAAAGCCTTCAGCCCCGTGGTGATCTCCGTGACCTCCTGGACGCGGCCTTCCGACGAACGCTTTGAGGAGCCGGTCAAGAGCTGCAGATAGTCCACCACGATGAGACCAAGACCACGCTGGCGCTTCAGCTTGCGCGCGCGGGCGGCGAGCTGGGCGATGGTGATGCCGCCGGTATGGTCGATGAACAGTGGCAGAGACTGCAGCTCCTTGGTCACTTCGACCAGCCTGTGAAACTCCTTATCGTCGATCATCCCCCGCCGGACTTTCTCCGAAGAGATCTGGCCCTGCTCGGAAATGATGCGGGTGGCGAGCTGTTCCGCCGACATTTCCAGCGAGAAGAAGCCGACAATCGCGCCGTCAACGACTTCCTCAACGCCGGTTGCATTGACCTCAGCGCGATACGCCTTGGCGATGTTGAAGGCGATATTCGTTGCAAGCGCGGTCTTTCCCATCGACGGGCGCCCCGCAAGGATCACCAGGTCGGATTTCTGCAGGCCGCCAAGCGCGCGGTCGAGATCGCGCATGCCCGTCGACAGACCGGAAAGCCCGCCCTGCCGCTCGTAAGCCCGCGAGGCCATGTCGATGGCGTCGCCGAGAGCGGTCGAAAATGCCATGAAGCCGGAGCCGTATTTGCCGCGCTCGGCAAGGCCGTAAAGACGCTGCTCCGCGTCTTCGATCTGTCTATCGGGCGGCGCATCGACGGGCAAGTCATAGGCGACGTTGACCATGTCCTCGCCGATCAGGATCAGATCGCGCCGGACGGAAAGATCATGGACCGTGCGCCCATAATCCTCCGCATTGATGATGCTGGTTGCGTGCGCTGCGAGGCGCCCGAGATATTGCGGCACGGTCACGTCGCCGATCGGCTCCTCATTGTCGAAAAAGCTCTTCAGCGTGATCGGCGTCGCATGCTTGCCGCCGTGAATCAGCTTGGAGGCGACCTCGTAGATGCGGCCGTGCAGCGGCTCGAAAAAATGATGCGGCTCCAGAAAATTCGAGACGCGGTCAAACGCATCATTGTTGATCAGGATGGCCCCTAACAGGGCCTGCTCCGCCTCGATATTATGGGGAGCCTGGCGGAACGGAATTGCCGGCTCGTCATTGCTGGCAGCGATGTGGGGCAAGGTCGCGGGCTTATGTCTCATACGCCGAAGCTAGCCGATTCTCCGGCCGGGCGAATCCCCCTCCCGTTTGGCAGCTCCAGTCTTGCCCGTTTTGCACAGCCCGAGGCCAGGTTGGTTGACGATCCCGCTCGCAACTTTGCCTGATTCGTCAGGGAGTTAATGCGACGATCGGCTGCCGATTCTGCCACGGTCGTCCGCTGACTGCTGCACGCTCCAGACGGAACGGGCGGGAGCTTCCTGAATTCCCGCGTCGGCGTCGCGCAAGCGCTCCTCCTCGCGCAGCATATAGTCGCGCGTTATCGGAACAGCGGCGATGTCCTTCGCTAATTGGAGCTGGAATACGGTTAGGCCGCCCCAGCGAAAGCCCGCTTCGCAGGATTGCAGGTAGAACTCCCACATCCGGCAGAAGCGGTCATCGTAGAGCCGGGCGATGTGTTCCCGGTTGGTTTGAAAGCGATCGTTCCACGCAGAAAGCGTGTGCGCGTAATGCAGCCTGAGGTTTTCCATGTCTGTCAGCCAGAAGCGCTGACGTTCGAAAATCGAGGCGAGCTGCGACAAAGACGGCAGATAGGCACCCGGAAAGATATATCGGCGCAGCCAAGGATTGATCTGTGACGGCGGGGTGTGGAAGCCGATGGTGTGAATGAGTGCGACGCCGTCCGGCTTCAGGAGCGACCAGATTTTCCGGAAATAGGTCGCGAAATGCGGCTTGCCGACATGCTCGAACATGCCGACGGAGACGATCCGGTCATAGGTCCCGCTTTGACGCCGGTAATCCCGCAGCTCGAAGGACACGCGATCGGCGAGATCGAGCTGCGTCGCGCGAGTATTTGCGATATGCGAACTGCTCGTCCGACAGAGTCAGCCCGGTCACGCGCACGGGGTAGTGCTGGGCCAGATAAAGCGCCAGGCCGCCCCAGCCGGAGCCGATATCGAGAACGTGCTGATCCGGCTGGATCAGGAGCTTGGAGGCAATATGCTGCTTCTTGTTGAGCTGCGCCGTGTCGATGTCCTCATTGCCGGATCGGAAATAGGCACAGGAATATTGCCGGTCTGAAATCGAGAAAGAGCGAGAACAGCTCCTCGGACAGATCGTAATGATGTTTGACGTTCTTCCGCGATCTCCGGACAGGATTGAAGACGGCCGGCATGCGCAGGATATCGTCGAGCCGGTAATACATCTGGCCCCAAAAACTGTCGTTCCATCGGCGGGTGTTCAGTAATAGGAGGCGGAGAAAATCGAGGAGGGTGCCCTGCTCGATGACGAGCGTGCCATCGGTGTAGGCCTCGCCAATATGGAGTGCCGGATTTCGCGCGATCCGCGACGCAGTGTCCGGATCGCCAAGCACAATGGCCGCGTCGAGCGGCACATCGGGTTCGCCGAACTCGGAAACCTTGCCGTCGAAATCTGTGACTCTAAGACGACCCTGCCGGACGAGACGCCTCAGAACAGCGTTTAGCGTGGGCATCGCCGCAACCTACTGCGCCAATTTTGTTTTTATATTAGCGTTCCGCATCCCAATCGCAAGCCTGCACATGCGTTTGCATGCCCTATCTGTACTCGTGGTGGGAAGGAGCATTCGCGAATGCCGCCGACGCTGCGACCCAGGTGTCAATACGATTGCCGAGGGTCAGGCGGTAAGTAATGAGGATCGCCGTTGAGATGCCGCGCGTACGGTTGGTTCTGCCATTCGGCATGCCGGATGGTCCTTACGCCTCCGGTTGGGCTTCTTTTGTCCCATGAAGCATCTTACGCAGGAGTTCGGTCGCCCGGTGCGCGGGCATGGGCTCGCCAAGAAGGTTCCCCTGCGCCAGCTTACAGCCGGCGGAAATCAGAAAGCGCCGCTGCTCCGGAGTTTGCACGCCTTCCGCCACAACTTCGATGCCAAGCTCGTGCGCAAGGCTGATGGTCGCCCGCACGATCGTCGCATCGTCGGGGCTTGTTGTGACACCCTCGACAAACCGGCGGTCGATCTTCAGGCGCGACACGTGAAATGACCGCAGGTAGTCGAGCGAGGAATAGCCCGTTCCGAAATCATCAATTGCCAGCCGCACGCCGATCCCGCGCAGCCGCTGGAATGCCTCGCTGTGTTTCTGCGTCGTTTCCATGAGCACGGATTCGGTCAGCTCCAGCTCCAGCTGGTCAGGAGCGACGTGGTGTCTGGCCAGGCTATCGGCGATGAACAGATCGAGGCCAGACGCCAGCTTGAATTGTGCGGCGGACAGATTCACCGCTACGCTCGCGGGAGCGACGTGCAGCTCATTCCAATGAGCGATCTGCCGGCAGGCCTCCTCGATCACCCAATTCCCAATGTCCACAATGCTCCCGGTTATCTCGGCGATCGGAATGAAGCTCATCGGCAGCAATCTGCCGCGCTTCGGATGATTCCAGCGGATCAAGGCCTCCAGGCCGGCGATCCGACCCGAAATGAGCTCCACCTCCGGCTGGAAAAACAGCTCGAATTCCCCGCGCTCAAGAGCCAGACGCAAGTCCTCACTGATCGTCACGCGCTCACGAACTTGCCGATCGAGATCTGCCTTGTGGAAGCGAAACTGGTTGCGCCCCTCGCCTTTAGCCCGATAGAGCGCAAGGTCGGCTTTCATCATCATGGCCTCCGCCCCGTCGATGTCTCGGCTGTAAGGAACAATGCCAATGCTGACGGTCGTGCGTATGTTATTGCCCTCGATTGAGTAGGGGACCGCCAGGGCATCCATGATCTTGGTAGCCAAGTGCTCGACGCCCCCCATGTCCGTCATCTCGTCCTGCAGCACCGCGAACTCGTCGCCCCCGAAGCGGGCGACCAGGTCGGTATCGCGCACGCAGTTCGCCAGGCGTTCGGCAACGGCGCGCAGGAACGCGTCACCGACCGGATGTCCCAACGTGTCGTTGATGTCCTTGAAGTGGTCGAGATCGAGGTAGAGGACGGCAAACTGGATGGCGCTGCGCCGGGCACGGGCAAGGGAGAGATTCAGCCGATCGAGAAAAACCGCGCGATTTGCCAGGCCTGTCAGCGCATCATAACGGGCCATTTTCAAGATCTTGGCTTCGATCTGTTTGCGATCGCCGATGTCGCGAAGTGTCGCCAGCGCCAGATCGCGGCCGCCAAATGCCGCGCAGCGAAGCGAAACTTCGATCCAGAAGAGATGCCCGTCTTTCGCCTTGCAATGCCACTCGAATGTTTGCGGTCCGGCGGACTGCGCCTTCTTGATCCAATTCAATGCGTTGCTCGGCGTGTAAGGCGCGATGCCACTCGAAAGCGTGGTGATGTTACGGCCGGCAAGGTCCTCCAGCGGGTAGCCGAACATTCTGCAGGCCGCGGGATTGGCATCGATGAGACCGCCGTTGTCCGGATCGAAAATAAAAATGCCGTCGCTGATCGAGCTGAAAATGTTGCGAAATCTTTCCTCACTGTCGCGCAGCGCTTTTTGCGCCTGCTTCCAGTCGGTGACATCACGGAAAAACCAGACGCGGCCAAGGTACGGTCCTGCGGGGTCGCGAAGTGGTCTCGTATGCCGATCGATGAATCGTCCGTCGGCCGTCTCAAGCTCTTCGCGAGCTATCTCTTCAGGGTGCGCGTATAGATCGCGGACGCGCTTCACGAACCCGTCCGGATCCTTCATGCGTGACATGACTGTGGCCAGCACCGGTGCATCCTGGTTGGTCACCAGCAAGACCGGACCATCCTGTCGCGCACTTATCAACTCATGCGGGATTTGCCACATCTCAACGAAGCGCCGGTTGACTGAAACAATGTGCGCGTCGTTGTCGACCACCAGAACGCCATCGGGCGAGCCGTCCAACTGTGCCGCCTGAAGCGCATTCGCAAATTGGAGCCTTTCTTCGACCTGCTTGCGTTTTGTAATATCGGCCAGGATCCCCTCGATTGCGATGATCCGGCCAGCGTCATCGCGCCGGGCGTATCCGTGTCCGTCAAACCAGATGAACGAGCCTTGTGGCCCTTTCAGCCGCAATTCGACGTGCTGCTGATCGCCTCGGCCGTCGATGATGGACTTGATGAGCCCTTCGATTACCAAAACGTCCTGTTTTTCCAGTAGCTCCGTCCAGCTGGTGGGCGCTGACAACAGCTTATCGGCATCGTAGCCATACTGCCGGACGTTCGGCGACAGGAAGGTCAAGGGATAGGGCGCCTGCGGACTGAGACGATAAAGGATCGTCGGACTGTTCTCGACGATGCGGTTCGCGTCCTCGAGCTTTTGCAGGCTTTTTGTCCGTCCGACTGCCGCGCCGACGAGTTCGGCGAGAGTCTTCACGGTTTCGATCTCGGCCGGGAGCCAGTCCCGTTCGCCTCGACAGTCAGCGAAGCCTATGAAGCCCCACCATTGGTCTTCGACAAAAACAGGCACGGCGAGCACGGACTGAACGTCCCGGTTCTTGAAGAACTGGCGCGCCGGCTCCTCAAAATCGCTAATATGGCCGACGATCGTCTCCCCGCGCGCAAGTCTGCTGCGCCCAGGATCCGAGGCCAACATCCGCCATCGAGCCTGTCGATCTGCGAACTCTTGCGGGGGCCGGATGCCTGGGGCGCTCCACACAAAGTGCCATCCAATTTGGCAGCGGCCGGAAACCGCGCCGAGATGCACTTCAATGATATGGACTTGGTCGACCGCGGTGGCATGCCCAAGTTGCTCAATAACCTTTGGAAGCGATTGTTTTACGTCGGATGTGCGCAAGAGTTCCTTCGCGCACAAGGCAACCAATTCGAGAATGACGTCACGGCGATGCAAAGCCAGCGTGGCAAGCGATTGATCAAATGTCAGCCCACTCGTTGCCCGATGTTTCGCCTCCGCTTTCGGTTTTTGCGCCATCGAATCACCAGACATTGAAGCGCGCGGCGGCGAGAGGCTTCACCGGCGCGGTTTCTGTTCGCCGCGGAGAGCGCTCGATGGATTGGTTTTGAAAATCTCTCAAACCGTCGCATTTTGGGCGTTCGAAAGAACAGCCAGGTGTCGTGACCACCGTAAGACTCAACCATTAAGAGAGCATTGCCTCGGCGTTGTGAACTGTTGTGAGGTCGGGGCAAAACGTCCGAAAAACGAACCTGCGAGCGCGCGGCGGCGCCGTTTATCCGCTCGCCGGATGGTGATTTGATCTGCTAGCAGGCGTTTTTTCAGCGGTGCGGCATACGGCGCCCGCGAAGCGGGCCATTGGTTGCCGCGAGCCAAGGGAGATGACCCATGCGCATTGACGCGATCGCCATCGGGATCAATCCGCCAGAGGATATCAACGTCATCATCGAAGTGCCGATCGGGGGCGAGCCGATCAAATATGAGATGGACAAGGCCGCCGGAACGCTCGTGGTGGATCGCTTCCTCTACACGCCGATGCGCTATCCCGGCAATTATGGTTTTGTCCCGCACACCCTGTCGGAGGACGGCGATCCGATCGACGTCCTGATCGCGAATACGCGCCCGATTTTGCCTGGCGCCGTGATCAATGTGCGCCCGATCGGGGTGTTTCAGATGCAGGACGACAGCGGGGTCGACGAAAAGATCATCGCCGTGCCGGGGACGAAGCTGACCCGCCGCTATGAGGGCGTCAAAAGCTACCAGGATCTGCCGCAGATCACCACCGAGCAGATCCAGCATTTCTTCGAGCATTATAAGGATCTTGAGCCCGGAAAATGGGTCAAGGTCATCGGCTGGGCGGATGCTGATGCCGCCAAGCGGTTCATCGTCGAGGCGATCGAGCGTCACGCCAAGGCTGGCAAATAGGCAAGCGGCGCCCGCGGGCGCTATAATAGCGCTAGTTCTGCGAGTTCGGCGCGCATCGCCGGCGGAATGTCGCTGTCGGCGAGCTGCTGAACCGCGCCCAGATCGGCCGGCGCTTCCTCCGGTTTCAGATAGCGCCAGCCTTGAAACGGCCGGCGCGGCTGCGGCCGCGTGGCGATGAGCTGGTGGTCGAGCACGATACCGCAAAGCGCCCGGCCCTCGGCGTCGGTCATCTCGCGCAGCTCGAGAATTTTCTGGCGCGCCCTGACGAAACCCTTGATCACCCAATAGATCGAGCCGGACTTCACGACCGCATCGCCCCGGCGCGGCGTCTGGCGCGTCCGGTGCATGAGCTCGGCCGGTGCACCGGCTGCGTCTCAGCTTTTCCAGCCGCATCGCCTGCCAGGCTGCAAGCTCTTCGACGCTGTCGATACCGACGCAAAGCTTAATCAGATGCATGAGAGTCTTCCGTGTCGAACTCAGCGATGACCGCCCCCAGATCGACCTGCTCGCCTTCGCGGGCCAGCAGGCTCTTGACCGCTCCGTTCGAGGGAGCGTGCAGAACATGCTCCATCTTCATCGCCTCGACAACCGCGACGCGGTCTCCCGCCGAGACTTGATCCCCGGCACGAACAAACAGCTTTGTGAGCCGGCCCGGCATCGGTGCACGCAGCACATTACCGGCCGCATTCGCCGCCGTACCCCGGTCACGCGGCGCAAAACGAACGAGGCTCTGGCGCATGGCGCGCCAGGCGATCACGCCGTCATCGGTCGGGATGATCTCGGCCGTCGGTCTGGCGCCCGGCTTCCCGCTGCCGGCAAGACACGGTCCGGTAGCCGTCCATTCGACTTCGACGGTCTGCGCCAGGCCATCAGCTTCGATGTCGTAGCTCATCCGGCGCGGCGGGACGAACTCGAAGGCATCATTGATATCCCAGGGCCCGTGCGGTTCGTCGGATATGGCCCGACGTAATCGCGCTGCGTCCGCTTGCTGCAGGCCCAGCAGCGCGACCATCGCCGGGCCGATCGCGGGACCATCGCCCACGTCCACCGTCAGCTCATCGAGATGGCCCTCGATATAGCGTGTGGAGAGCCGCTCGCCTTCCGCCTTGGCGTGCGCCGCCAGCGCATGAAGGAACGCAAGATTGGTTCGAGGCCCGGCCATCACCGTAGCTTCGAGCGCAGCGAGCAGGCGGTCATAGGCCGCGTCGCGGGTCTCGCCGAAGCCGATGATCTTGGCGATCATCGCATCGTAATAGGGCGGCACCTCGCTGCCGGTCTCGACGCCGCTATCGACGCGGATGCCGTCGCCTTCCGGGAAGCGCGCGCGCCAGATTTTTCCAGGCGACGGCAGAAATCCGCTGGCCGGGTCCTCAGCATAGAGCCGGGCCTCGACAGCGGCGCCGCGCGCGGTGATCTCATTCTGGGCCAGAGGCAACGCCTCGCCCGCCGCCACACGGAACTGCCATTCGACCAGGTCGAGCCCGGTGATCAGCTCCGTGACCGGATGCTCGATTTGCAGACGCGTATTCATCTCCATGAAGTAGAACGGCGTTTCGCCGGCGAGCGGACCGCCGGGCACCAGGAATTCCACCGTCCCGGCGCCGAGATAGCTGACCGCGCGCGCCGCCGACAGCGCCGCCTCCGTCATGCGTGCGCGCAAAGCTTCCGGCATGTTGATCGCCGGCGCTTCCTCGATCACCTTCTGGCTGCGGCGCTGAAGCGAGCATTCCCGCTCGAAGAGGTGAACGCAATTGCCATGGGCATCGCCGAAAATTTGCACCTCGATGTGCCGCGCCGGCTCGATCAGCTTTTCGATCATCAGCCGGCCGTCGCCGAAGGCGGCCTGCGCCTCGCGGCGCGCGCTTGCCGCGGCTTCAACGAGATCTTTCGCCTTGAAGACCGGCTTGAGTCCCTTGCCGCCGCCGCCGGCCACCGCCTTCATCACGATCGGATAGCCGATCTGCTTGGCCTCCCGCACTAAGCTGACATCGTCCTGCGCGTCGCCCGAATAGCCGGGAACGGTTGGAATGCCGACTTCCGCGGCAAGCCGCTTGGCCTCGTCCTTTTGGCCCATGGCGCGGATCGCCTCTGCCGACGGCCCGACAAAGACCAAGCCCGCCCGTGTGCAGGCTTCAGCAAAATTGGCGTTCTCGGCGAGAAATCCGCAGCCGGGATGGACGCATTCGGCGCGCGCCGCCAGCGCCGCCTCGATAATGCGGTCCTGGCGCAGATAGCTTTCGCTGCTCGGCGCCGGCCCCAGCTCGATGCTTTCATCTGCAGCGGCAACATGGAGAGCGGTCCGGTCGGCGGCCGAATGAACGGCGACGTCCGCATGCCGAGGCGCTTGGCGGTGCGGATGATCCGCAGCGCGATTTCGCCGCGATTGGCGATCAGCACCGATCTGAACAAGCCCGCATCCTCCTGAGCCGAATCCGCTTACGCTAGACTACCGCCGGCAGCAGGCAAAGAAAAAGGCTGGCGCAAGAGCCAGCCTTATCGACAGGAATGCCGTCAAGTCTATGAGACAGCAACCAGTTCCGGGCCGTCGTCTTCCATGCCGGCGCCGATCAGCCGGACGCCGATATAGCGGATCTTGCCGGCGATCTTGGCCTTTTGCACGCCGAGATCGGTGAGCTGCCGGCTGAAGATCGGCAGCCCGACAGGCGCGCGCCCGGTCGTCTCGCACCATTCGCAATAATTGTCGTAAAGGGAGAGTGCGGTGATGCTGGCGCCGTCATCCTGGCGGATGCGATCCTCGAAATAGATCTCGATGTCGCTTTTCGGCAGGGCGAGCGGCACCGGCTGCTGCGTCCTTGGCAGCGGCTGCATGATCTCGACGACCTTCACAGGCTCCGGCGCGGGCCGCTTGATATGCTCATGGACCCGCCAGACGCTCGTCGAGACATAGAGCCCCAGGCTCGAACCCAGCTCTACAAGCACCGTTATCAGGATCGTCAGCGCCACCTCGACGCGGCTGACATCGAGCCCCGACAATGTTGAGATGATCGCCGCCTGCGGGTCGGCCACTTTGACGGCGGCTCGCCCGGTGAACTGACCAAGCTGCGTGCGAAGCTCGTCGGCCCGCTTTTGAAACGCCTCGTCCTTCCTGGCAGCAGCAAGCTCGGCCTCAAGCTTGTGATAGGATTCGCAATAATCCCGGCTCAGATCGAGCGTCACGTCGCTGCAGCCCTTGGTGCTCGTCCAGCGGTAATTCTGCTCAGCCGCTTTCAGTTCGGCTTCGACCATGCCGACCGCGCGGTGCTTATCGAGCCAGCCCTGCTGCTGGGTGGTCCGATCAAGCTCATGGCGCAGATCCTCATAGCGTTCGGCCTGGATCGTGCGCGTTCCCGACATGTCGGAACGGTTCAGCGCCGCAAAGCCGAGTGCGGAGGTGAGCGCATAAACGATGCAGACCGCCCAGAGCGCGGTGCCCCCAAGCGCCTGCGACCAGTTCCGGTGGCGCCAGCCTGCGAAGATGAAAAATGGCAGAAGCGCCTTCAAGCCGTCGGCCGCGATGCTCGCAGCGCCGAAGACCTGAGAGTCGAATTCCGTCTTCCCAAGGCTATAGCCGAACCGCCAGTTCATGGACGCCGAGACGCACAGCAAAATAAGCGCCGCAGCGCAGCCAAACACGCCGAAAACGTGCCGCATACTTGCCCCCTTCATGGTCATGGCCGCTTATGCGGCTCTTAGACGATGAGGAGGCTGTCGGCACGGCCTAGCGGGGATCGATGCGAACAGGATCGATCGCACGAATCCACAACTGCGCCCTGTCCGCATAATGCTGAACAGCATCGCAGTACCAAACTGGCCGATATTTCGCTTCTCATACCGCGAGGGATGCCGCATCCGTCCCCGCAGACCTGACCGGCATCCGGTTGCTGTCCCGCCGCTCGGAACGCCGGACGCCATACCCCGCGTATGAAGGCAGCGAAATTCTGGGCCCCCTCGGCCCTGATTCCTAACTGATTCGTTACCGTAAACAAAAACTTAACATTTACCCACCATCTCTAGTTGGCACAGTGGGCGGCAGCCGCTCGATCTTGTGCAAAATCGTAGGATAACTTGTTCACGAAAAACGAAAAAAAACCGTCCAACGCCCATTTTTAACATTCCGCCCCGTGATTATCTCGGTAGGATAGGCAAGTCCTTAAAAACAAGGACGGCCATTGCAGATGCCCCGGTGAGAGCCCTCATGCGCCGCTTCAGCCTCATCATGCTTACCCTGATCGCCCTTTGCTATATCTTCTTGCCGAGGTCGGAGCATGACACCAGGAGGCTTGCTGCGGCGTCCGCGAGCGGGACTGCGAACGACGAGAAATTGCTCACAAAGCTCGACGCCAGCGCTCCGGCCGGCGCTGTCATGAACGCGGCTGTTACCGCCGGCAACCAGGCTCCGCTGAAACCGGAAGCGCGGCAGCATCGCGGCAAGCGCGCGCCCAACACAGATCGAAAGCAGCGGGGCCACCCCCGCCTCAGCGGCCGCGGGAGCAGAGGTTGATACGCCGGCTCACACACCTTCATCCGCCAAGGCGGACGCAATCGATCCGGTTCTCTCCGATATTTCCGAAGGCGATCTCGCCACTGTCGCTCAGGGCGAGCTGGCCAAGCTTGGCTGCTATGACGGCGCGGTCGACGGCGTCTGGGGCAGCAAGAGCCGCGCGGCTGTCGCGGCGTTCAATGAGCGGATCGTCGGCTCCTGGAGCGACGAGCCAAGCCGGAAACTGATAGAGGCATTGCGGAGCGCACCGGCCGGAGTGTGCAAGCAGACCTGCGCGGATGGCGTGGATGGCGGACAATGCATCGTTGCTTCGAAGGGCAAGGCTGCGTCCGACAGTGCGACGGATCGCGACCTGGCCTATCTGCCGCCCTGGATGCGCGGTGAAAAGACGGCGAGCGCTGCACCGGACGCCGTTGCCGTCGAGGCCGGTGCCACGACGACCGCGGCGTCGACGGCAACGCCGCCTGATCGCGAAACGCTGCGGAGCGTCTTATGACCGCCGGGCGGAACGATATGATCGCCGCTGGAGCCGGCGCAGCCAGCATTGGATGCCTGAAGGCTGGCCCGGTTCGGCCCACTGAACGGCTTCCCTTTGAGCACGATCGGGAAAAGCGTGTCGCTGTGAAAACGGGGATAGACGCCGGTTTTCCCGAAAAATCGTGCGCAAACAAAAAGGTGTAGATCATGATCGATTCAGTATGAAACGATCATAATCTCAGGATCAGGACTCGCCCGATTCTGCGAGCGCGTCGCTCAGTTCGGGGAGCGGCCGGCCGATGCTGGCATAGGTAAAGCCGCATTGGCGCGCGTAGTCCGCGCGGAAGACATTGCGCAGATCGACAAGGATATCTCCGCGCATCTGCGCCTTGAGTGCCCGCAGGTCGAGCGCGCGAAATTCGTTCCACTCCGTCAGCACCACAGTCAGATCGGCGCCCTTGGCGGCCTCCGACCGCGCTCGCATACCAGTCGACGCCCGGCAGCAGCGGCTCGGCCTGCTTGCGGCCTTGAGGATCATAAGCGCGAATGCGGGCGCCGCGCTCGGCGAGCAGCGGCACGATCACGAGGCTCGGCGCATCGCGCATGTCGTCCGTATTCGGCTTGAAGGTGACGCCGAGCACGGCGATGGTCTTGTCGCGAACGCTGCCGCCGGCGGCCTGCTCGATCCGCGTGGCCATGGCGATCTTGCGCTCGGTGTTGACCTTCTCGACCTGCTCGATGAGGGTGATCGGCGAGCGCGCCTCGCGGGCGGTGCGGATCAGCGACGCCACGTCCTTCGGGAAGCATGAGCCGCCATAGCCGGGGCCGGGATGCAGGAATTTGTCGCCGATGCGCCGGTCCTTGCCGATCGCCGTGGCGACCTCCTGGACATTGGCGCCGAGCTCGTCGCACAGATCGGCGACCTCGTTGATGAAGCTGATCTTCATGGCGAGAAAGGCGTTGGCGGCGTATTTCGCCAGCTCGGCGGATTCACGGTTGACGAACAGGATCGGCGCATTGCGCAGCCGTAGCGGCTCGTAAACCCGCTCCATAACTTTGCGCGCGCGATCATCATCGACGCCTACCAGCACGCGGTCGGGGTGGGTGAAGTCCTGGATCGCCGAGCCCTCGCGCAGGAATTCCGGATTCGAGCAGACCGCGAAATCGGCATCAGGGCGAAGCTGGCGGATGCGGCGCTCGATCTCGCGGCTGGTGCCGACGGGGACGGTCGATTTCGTGGTGATTACCGTGAAGGCGCTCAAGTGCGGCGCCAGCTCTTCGACGGCCTGGTAGACATAGCTCAGATCGGCATAGCCGTCGCCGCGGCGCATCGGCGTGCCGACGGCGAGGAAAATCAGATCGGCAGTCGCGAACGGCCGATGCGAGATCGGTGAAAAAGTGGATCCGCCCCTTTTCGGCGTTGCGGGCGAGCAGCTCTTCAAGGCCCGGCTCATAGATCGGGATTTGCCCGCGGCGGAGGCGTATCGATCTTTTCAGGATCCTTGTCGATGCAATTGACCGTCCAGCCGAATTCGGAAAAGCAGACAGCCGACACCAGGCCCACATAGCCTGCGCCGATCATGCAGATGTTCACGGCGGTCCCTTTCTTACAATGCCAGTGACGAATTCCTCAGATCTATAGCCTTGGAGGAATAAGAGAGCCGTCAGGTCGCCATGGTCGATGCGGGCGTCCGCCTCCGCGGCGACGATCGGCTTTGCGTGAAATGCGACCCCAAGGCCCGCCGCCTTTAGCATGGAAAGATCGTTTGCGCCATCGCCGACGGCGATGATTTCGGGGAAGCCGACCCCGGCATGAATCGCCTCCTCCTCCATCGCCTCGAGCTTTGCGTTTCGTCCCAGGATGGGCTCGGCGATGCCGGCAAGGGCGCCATTCTCGAAGATGAAGCTGTTTGCGTGATGGACGTCGAAGCCGGCGCGTCTGGCGACCGCATCGGTGAAGAAGGTGAAGCCGCCGGAGACCAGCACCGTATGGGCGCCGCGGGCGCGCATGGTCATGACCAGCTCGCGCGCGCCGGGCGTCAGGACGATCTGCCGGTCGAGCACCTCTTGCAGCTTCGCCTCGGGGAAACCATGCAGCAGCGCGATGCGCTCTTTGAGCGCCTCTTCGAAAATCACCTCGCCGCGCATGGCACGCTCGGTGATTGCAGCGATTTTCGGGCCGATTCCGGCGGCGCGCGCCACCTCGTCCAGACATTCCTGCTGGATGACCGTTAAATCCATGTCGGCGATCAGCATACGCTTGCTGCGCCCCTCGACCGGCTGGATGAGGCTGTCGATCGGGGCGTTCTGCGGAATGCCGCCCAGCGCCTGCCGGGCATCGGCAAGCGCTCTTTCGTCGGCCGGCCTGAAGGCGATGTCGCAGGCGTGCGGAGCGAGCCAAAGCGGGGGATGCTCGGCGCCGATCGCGGCGCAGAGATCGTCGGCAATGGCAGCGAGTGCGTCGCGGGCGCTTGGTGCGGCGATGAGCGTCAGGACATGTGACATAGCAAAACTTTGCCGGGTGTGATGACGGGTTCGAAACCGGAAAAAATCGCGGTTCTTATCGCAGGCCCTACCGCCAGCGGCAAGTCCGCTCTCGCGGCAAGTCTTGCGGCCGAACGTGGCGGCCTTGTGGTCAATGCTGATTCCATGCAGGTTTACAAGGAGTTACGCATTCTGACCGCACGGCCCACCGAAGTCGATGAAGCAGCAACGCCGCACCGGCTGTATGGGTTCCGTGCCGCGCGCGAGCCCTATTCGGTCGCCGAATGGCTCCGCGATGTGGCGCCGCTGCTGGCTGCCGCCCGCGGGGGCGGGCCTCCGCTGATGATTGTCGGGGGGACCGGCCTCTACTTCAAGGCACTCACGGAAGGCTTGTCGCCCGTTCCAGACATTCCGGACGACATCCGAAGCTATTGGCGCGCCGAAGCCGCGGCGAAGGAGAGCGTCGCGCTCCATGATACGCTGCGGCGGCGCGATCCCCAGATGGCCGCGCGCCTTGCGCCGTCCGATCCTCAGCGCATTGTTCGGGCGCTGGAAGTCCTCGATGCGACGGGCCGTTCGCTGGCCGACTGGCAGGAGACCGCCAGCGAGCCGTTGATCCGGCCGAATGAGGCCGAGCGGCTGTTCGTCTCCGTGCCGAGGGAAACTCTTTACCAGCGCTGCGACGCAAGGCTCGACGCCATGGTCGAGGCTGGAGCGCTTGAGGAGGTGAGCCGGCTGCGCGCGCTCGGTCTGGCGCCTTCACTGCCGGCCATGCGCGCGCTCGGCGTGCGGCCGTTCCTGGCGCATCTCGAAGGCGTGCTCGATTGGGATGCAGCTCTGGCGGCGGCGAAAACCGAAACCCGCCGCTATGCCAAAAGGCAGCTTACCTGGGCAAGACGTAATATGATTTCGTGGACGGCGATTTTTACGCAATAAATGAAAAGAAAGCAGCGCAAAAACGTTCGTTTTCGTGCTCAAAATGGGTTGACGCTTCGCTGGGGGCCATTTATCTCTAAATGACAGTCAAAGGGCCTTGCCCGAAAAATGGATGGGGCAAGGTCTTTTTCTGTGCAGAATATCCGACGGACGTTGGCGAGATTGTGCGGAGTTGAGCCATGGCGCGAATGATGACCGGCGCGGAAATCGTGCTGGAAGCGCTGAATGACCAGGGCGTCGAAGACATTTTCGGCTATCCGGGCGGCGCGGTGCTGCCGATCTACGATGAGCTGTTCAAGCAGAACCGCATCCGGCACATTCTCGTACGCCATGAGCAGGGCGCGGCGCATGCGGCGGAAGGCTTCGCGCGCTCGACCGGCAAGGTCGGCGTGCTGCTGGTCACCTCCGGTCCGGGCGCGACGAATGCCGTGACCGGCCTCACCGACGCGCTGATGGACTCGATCCCGATCGTCTGCATCACCGGACAGGTGGCGACGCATCTGATCGGCAACGACGCCTTTCAGGAATGCGACACGGTCGGCATCACGCGCCCCTGCACCAAGCACAATTATCTCGTGCGCGACGTGAACGATCTCGCCCGCGTGCTGCATGAGGCGTTCTACGTCGCGCGCAGCGGCCGTCCCGGCCCGGTCGTCGTCGACATCCCGAAAGACGTGCAGTTCGCCAAGGGCACCTATACCGGCCCGAGCAGCGTCGTTCACAAGACCTATCGCCCGCAGCTCAAAGGTAATAGCGCCGCCATCCGCGACGCGATCGACGTGATCGCCGCCGCCAAGCGGCCGGTTTTCTATACCGGCGGCGGGGTGATCAATTCCGGTCCGGCCGCGAGCCAGCTTCTGCGCGAATTCGTCGAGCTGACGGGGTATCCGATCACCTCGACGCTGATGGGGCTCGGCTCCTACCCGTCAGGCGATCGCCAATGGCTCGGCATGCTCGGCATGCACGGCACTTACGAAGCCAATATGGCGATGAATGAGTGCGATGTGATGATCAATATCGGCGCGCGCTTCGACGACCGCATCACCGGGCGGCTCGATGCCTTCTCGCCGGGCTCGAAGAAGATCCACGTCGATATCGACCCGTCGTCCATCAATAAGACGGTCAAGGTCGATCTGCCGATCATCGGTGATTGCGCCCATGTGCTGGAGGAGATGATCCGCGTCTGGCGCGCCCGCGCGCCACAGGTCGACAAAACCGCCCAGAAAAAATGGTGGGCGCAGATCGAGGGCTGGCGCGGGCGCAATTCGCTCGCCTATCGCCAGCGCTCCGACGTGATCATGCCGCAATATGCGATCCAGCGGCTTTACGAGCTGACCAAGGACAAGGACGTCTACATCACCACCGAGGTCGGTCAGCATCAGATGTGGGCGGCGCAATATTACAAGTTCAACGCGCCGAACCGCTGGATGACCTCGGGCGGTCTCGGGACCATGGGCTACGGCGTGCCCGCCGCTGTCGGCGTCCAGGTTGCGCATCCGCGCTCGCTGGTGATCGACATCGCCGGCGAGGCCTCCGTGCTGATGACCATACAGGAGCTGTCGACGGCGGTTCAGCACAATCTGCCGATCAAGATCTTCATCCTGAACAATGAATATATGGGCATGGTCCGTCAGTGGCAGGAACTCCTGCATGGCGGGCGCTACTCGCATTCCTACACCCATTCGCTGCCTGATTTCGTCAAGCTGGCCGAGGCTTATCATTGCGTCGGCCTGCGTGCCGAACGGCCGGATGAGCTCGACGATCTGATCAAGGAGATGATCGAGACGCCCAAGCCCGTGGTCTTCGACTGCCGCGTGCACAAGCTCGCCAATTGCTTCCCGATGATCCCCTCCGGCGCCGGTCATAACCAGATGCTGCTCGCCGAGGATTTCCCCGATGACGACATCGAATATACGGTGTCAGAGGAAGGCAAGATGATGGTATAGGCCTACCGCTCATAGCCATTACCCCTCAGCCTTCAGCCGGATAGGAAAGCCCATGAGCGACCGTCAGGAAATCCGCGAGCAGCATACGCTGGCGATTCTCGCCGACAACGAGCCCGGCGTGATGGCGCGCGTCATCGGCCTGTTCTCCGGCCGCGGCTACAATATCGACTCGCTGACAGTGTCGGAAGTCATCCAGGAGAAGCATCTGTCGCGCTTCACCATCGTCACCACCGGCTCGCCGATGGTGATCGAGCAGATCCGCAATCAGCTCGAAAGGCTGGTGCCCGTCCACCGCGTCACCGACATGACGGTTGGCGGCAATCCGATTGCGCGCGAGCTGGCACTTGTCAAGGTCGCCGGCAAGGGCGAAAAGCGGGTCGAGGCGCTTCGGCTTGCCGAGGCGTTCCGCGCTCAGGTCGTCGATGCCTCGACCGAGCATTTCGTCTTCGAGATCACCGGCCGCGTCTCGAAGATCGACCAGTTCATCACGCTGATGCAGCCGATCGGCCTCGCCGAGGTCGCGCGCACGGGCATTGCCGCGATCAGCCGGGGATCGACAGCGTTGTAGCGGTGCGCTTTCGTCTGCGTCCCGCATGGTCTCATGCCATACGGAGCCGACAGCCGAGATTGGCCGAAGACGAAGGCACCAGCAACGACCTAAACGCCGTAAGTTGCCGGATCGAGGCTGAAGGCAATCCCTTCCCGGTCGGGCCGGCCTGCCTCACTCTTGAGGCCGTTCTGGCGAGCGATGCGGCGATAGGGACGAGCGCTTCGCCGCCGTCGAGATTTGCCGTGTCGCCCCAAGTGCTCGGCGAGCAGATTGCAGCTGCGGATCAAAAGCAGCAAGGTCCACCGCATCCGCTCAAGGCTCTATAGAACAGTGCTCTCGTGAAGTGCGCTGTCGGCCCAGGCGCTCTTACAAAGCTTGCACGGTCGCAAAATCGTTCCAACCACGGAAAATCGGACTGCCGGGCAAGTGCGCGTGGATGGCTCTGCCGATGGTCGGCATCTGCGAATACTTGCCCTACCTCAAACGATAACTGCGCTCGTAAAGGTGTCACGCGGCCACCCCACCGAGTTCGATACGGCATGGCAGCCGGGGCATCGTTCGGATATATTGTGCGCAATCCATTTTTCCCGTCCTCGCATCGCGGATGCGAGATAGCGAACCGATTTTCTCGAATAGCCTAAGAGTTGAAGGAATTTGAAGGAGCGCTCTTTATGGTTTCCAGAATGCTGAGTGCCGCAGCCGCATTTCTGCTTCTGACATTTCTTCCCGCGCTGGCCCAAGACGGTCAATGATTTTCGCATCGTCCGCGACGCCACGACCGGTATAAAGATCGGGCTCCCTCTCGATTTGCTGACCGCGGAAAGACCCATCCCCTTGGGCCGCAATTGGTCCTCGCGCGACGGAAGTTTCAATGTCGATTTGCTGGCCTTTCCCGAGGGCCAGCAGCTCAAGGCGGTCTATGACAAGCTGAGGAGTATCAAAGGGCGGGTGCTGACGCGCTCGTATTTTTCCGAAACCAAATTTTTGCTCGAGGGCCGTGATGCTGGTGGCAGCGGCTTTTACATCATCGTTCGCCAGGAGCATGGCGCGCTCAGGGGATTTTCGATCGTTTTCGCGCAAAAACGCAAAGCCGAGCTGTCGGAGCTGATCGAGCGCATTGCCGAAGCTTCGATCCTTTTCCGGCGGACGCGGCCGCGGACAGAACCGGCAGGCGCATCGGGCAACGCCGAAGTCGAACGGCGCGATGGGCCGGCGCCGATTGATCCAAATGCTGCGCCAGCCATTGCCGTCGTGCCGAATGTGGGCCTGATCGATCCCAATGAAGAAGCCGTTTTGTCTCCTGATGGCCGGATTCTCGCAACCCACAACGAATACCGGGTGAAGCTCTGGGACGTCGCAACCGGGCGTCTTCTGCGCACGCTGCAGTACAAAGTATTTTTTCAAGGCGTCGCATTCCTGAAAGGGGGAGCCCTCTTAGCCTCCGCTCACAAAGACGGAAGCATCAAGCTATGGGATGTTGCGAGCGGAGCGAATACCCAAACGCTTCAAACGGTCGATGCAGACCGGCTATCGGGGCCTGACTGCGGCAATGGCCGTAAACAACGAGCGCGGCTGGCTATCCGACGGCGTCGCGGGCAAGCTGGCGATCTGGGATTTCGAGCGCGCCAGGAAAATAGGGAGCTTCTCGTTAGGCGACGACACCACCTGGATTGCGGCAACGCGGATATCCGCCGACGGCAGCAAGTTCCTGGCGGCGACTGAGAACGAGCTCAAGGTCTTCGACATTCATTCCGGTCGTGTGATCAATTCCATTACATTGCCCCCCGGACATCGTTTCAACCATGACAGTCTTATCGGCGACAATGAGTTCATCGTCTTGGAGAACGGGCGTTGGATATCCAACTCCAAATGCGACCTCGCGACGGTAAAGTTGCTCCATCTATCGGCCCCGGCCAATCTTGACACGGTGGACGCGCCCGCCGTCTGCAAAGCGCCGGAAAATGATTACGAGTTTGGCACGCCGAAAATCTTCTTCGATGCGCGCAAGCACCGACTGCTCGTCGTGCGTCGACACATGCCGGGTTTGAAATTTTGGAATCTTCAGACACGCGCAGTCGAACGGACCTTGAATTGGTTGCACAACTCGACCGGCGATATCATGGCCCTCTCCGGCGATATGAGCATGGCGGTCACCAATGAAAATGGGATCATACGCCTCCGCCAATCGGAGAGCGGCGATCTGGTCCAGGAATTCTTGAGCTACGGAGATTTTGCCACCAAGCGCATTGTTGCCTCCGCTGACAACCAGCAAATTCTGTTCGCGAAACGCCCCAGTGGGAAAATGAAAAAACCGAGGCCTCAGAAGCGAGCCTGCTGCGCTGGCGGGTTGGGGAGGTGGGGCCGAAGAAACCCGTTATGCCTAAAGGGCGCCATATTCGGTGCTCGATGTTTCTTCAGACGGCGCATCGGTTCTTGCCAGCGTCAATGAAAACACACTCATTGAGCTGTCGCTCACCGATGGCCACGAACTGCACCGCTTCGCTTTACCCCTCGCAACAATCTCTTTCGACGTCTTTTCGCCGGATGGCAGCTTCGCCCTGGTGTTCGGGTCGGACGCGGAGAAAAGGGACAGGAACCTGCTCCTCGACACCAAGTCCGGCAAGTGCGGCTCAACCTGGTCGGGCATATGCCCAATTCCGAGTGACGACCCGGGACATGTCGGCCGTAGCGATATCCGCCGACGGCGGCAAGCGTCGCCGCCGGTTACTGGGATGGATCGGTCATCGTCTGGAATACCCGAGACAGGAAAATTGCAGATCTTCTTTCATTATAAGTGATCATGCCGACCTGAGCGACCCGGTATTCTCGCTGGCATTCTCGAAAGATGGCAAGTTTCTCTTCGGCGGCCACCGCGATATTGGCGTTACGATGTGGGGCCTCGCGCCGGCACGGGTGATCCGCACCTTCGAGCTCGATGTCATCGCCGGGCACGTTAACACTGCGTCCGTGGCGGTGTCTCGCGACGGCAAGACCGTGATTGCAGGATTGGCGGAGCGAGCCCGGTCGTCGGGCGACATCGGAGCCGAGCGCGCGATCAGGGTCTGGGATGTCGCGACCGGCAAGCTGCTCCACAATCTTGTCGGCCACGAGTTCGGGCGTTGGTTTTGTGAGTTTTTCCGGCGACGACAGGCAGATCATTTCAGCAAGCTATGACGGCACCATAAGGTATTGGGACCGTGAGACCGGCAAACTCCTCGCGCTCACAACCTCGGCGCAGGGCGGCCGCTGGCTGACGATCACCGATAACGGCTTCTTCGCCGCATCGGAAAACGCCGCGGGCGACATGATTTCGGTCGTGCGCGGACTCGAAACCTATTCGGTCATGCAGTTCTATGAGCCTCTGGCCAGAGGCGACCTTGTCCTGGAACGGCTGCGCGGCGATCCCGAAGCCAAATACGCCAAGGCGTCGCACGAGCTGAACCTGAAGAAAATTCTCGAATCCGGCTCCGCCCCGGAAATCGAGCTGCTGCCGCAGAAAACCGAGAAAGCCAGCGACAGCGTCAGGGTAACGGTTCGAGTCAAAGACACCGGCGGCGGCATCGGCGCGAAAATCGTGTTCCGCGTCAATGGCGAGCCACGGGCCCGGTTCCCCGATGGGCTCAGCGGACCGCCATCCATCGGCCGCGCCGTGACGGTCACTGAAACCCTCAAGATCGATCCGAGCCATCCGAACATCGTGGACGTCACCGCTTATAATGGCGCCGGGCTGCTGGCGACGACGCCGAGCCGGATGACGATCGACAGCTATGGCGCCGCGGAAGGCGAGCACCCCCGGCTCTATGTCCTCGCGATCGGTGTCGGCAAAGCCTATGCGATGGAAAAATACCGCCTGGATTTCCCCGAGCTGGACGCGGAGTCGATCGTCACGGCGTTCAAGCGGGTCGGGGAAGGGCTTTTCACGGAGGTAAAGACGCAAAGCCTGATCGGTGCGCAGGCCAATGAGCGCGAGATTGCCGCTGCTTTCGACCGGCTATCGAACGAGGTGAGGGCGAACGATGTCTTCATCCTGTTCCTGGCCGGTCATGGATCGTCGCCCGACGGCCGTTATTATTTCGTGCCTCAGAATTTCAATACGGCCGCGGGCGATATATGGGATCGCAATTGGATCGGCCTGGACAAATGGGAGAAATGGATCACCAAGGTCGAGGCCGGCAAGAGCCTGATCATCATGGATACCTGCGAGAGCGCCGCCGCACGCAGCCTGATCCGTGGCGATGACATGGAGCGTGAAACGGCGATGGACCAGCTCCAGCACGCCGCGGGGCACAATCTCATCGCGGCTGCCGACCGTGCAGCCCGTGAGGTCGAGGGTCTGCGGCACGGCCTGCTGACCTATACGGTGCTGCAGGCACTGGCGGGCGAAGGCATCAGTGCGAGCGATGATCGCGTCACCGTCTCCGAGATTGCCGATCATGTCCTCGCCGAGGTGCCCGTCATCAGTCAGCGCATATGGCAGGAGCGGCAACAGCCTTACCGCAAACTGGAAGGCGGCGATTTCCCGGTCGGCAAGCTCGATCCGAGCCTCAAGCCGGATCATCCGATCTGCATGGGCAAGCATTATGTCGTGCTGCGCGACGAGCAAGCGCGGCAAGAGGCGCAGCGCGATGCCGCCGTCAACCGCTCAGTCGATGCCGGCACGGAGGTCATGGTTACGGAATTTGCAAACAGCTGGGCCCGTGTTTGCAAAAACTCGATCGAGCTGGGATACGTCCCGGCGGATGCCGTGAAAGAACTTCATTAGAGCGGAGATGATCACGTGATGCGCGAAAGCTTGGTTTTCGGGGCGGTAATTGCATTGATCGCAGGCACCGTCGGCATCGAGCAGCGCACAGGCCCAGGGACACGTGGTGAAGCTGGGCGAAAGGCGTATCGTCGGGGGCGAGAAAACCGATATCAAGGACCATCCCTGGCAGGTCCTGATTTTTATCGAATCGCCGCTTGGCACCTTTCAATGCGGCGGCTCCCTGATCGCGCCGAAATGGGTATTGACCGCGGCGCATTGCTTTGGGGAGGCGGGCCCCTCCCCAAGATCGAAGGTCAAAAGCGGGGTCACGAACATCAATGACGGTCTTTGGGCTCGATGCCGAAAAAATCGTCGTCCATCAGGGTTACGATCGCCGCACGCATGAGAATGACATTGCTCTCGTGAAGCTGAAATCGCCCGCCGCCAACGGCAAGATCATCCCCCTCGCGACCAAGGCGACGCCGATCGATGTCGGCGAATTTCTTGAGGTCACAGGCTGGGGCACGACCTCGGAAGGCGGCTCGACGCCCGACGTCCTGCTCAAGGCCAAGGTGCCGTATGTCACGAACGAAACCTGCAATGCGCCTGCCTCCTACGACGGCGCTATTCTGCCAGGGATGATGTGCGCGGGCGATAGCAAGGGCGGGACCGACGCGTGTCAGGGCGATAGCGGCGGTCCGCTCGTGGCGCGCAAAGCCGATGGCGCCTGGCTGGTGGGTGTCGTGTCCTTTGGCGAAGGCTGTGCCCGAAAGCTCAAATACGGGGTTTATACACGGGTCAGCGCCTATCTCGACTGGATCAATGCTGTTGTTTCTGCTGATCGGAATTAAGCGGCGCGGCAGGTTACGGCATTTTGCCAAAATTCCAATTGAACATCATTCAGTTCCGAAGAAAGGTTGAAACCGCTGGAGCCAAAAGCCTCCGCCGCGGCCGGATCGCTTGCTGAGGCGCATGGAAACGGGATGTGCTTCCAGGTTTGAGAAGACCAATAATGCGGGACAATGCATAATGCGCGCGGCATGGCCGAAGCCGGCCGGGATAGGCTTGAATGTCTGGGAGGACCACATGGCGGGGAATACCGCCTTTTTATTCGTGCTCAGGGTGCTCAATTGGATTCGCTCCATAGGGGACGGCATTACCGCTTTTTTTGCGCGGCAGCGTGATGCGAAACTAAGAAGATACAAATGCTCGATCCTCTGGAAGGATGGCGACAAACGTTTTTTGATGAATGCCGACGTCAAGGCTGAGAACGAGGAGCAAGCGCGGCAATTGTCGAACACAACGGCAGCCCAGAAATTTCCGGTGCTGAAGCCGCTCGGTGACAAGAGAGAAATCATCCCGCCCTATATCCAGGACCCCAAAGCCGCTCTCGCTCTGTGGCAGGTGGAGGCTGTGGCGTTGAGCGAGGGAGATCATGATCTCATCGCGCAGGGGCTGTTTGGACCGGCGGCCGCAGATATTGGCGGCTGGTCGTCTGGATGACCCCTGGCCAGCAGGGCGTAGCATAAGGGGAAGGCGACGCCCCCCGCGACTTCATCGACACCGACCCGGGCCGGCGTTAAGCTGATGTTGTCAACCTCGTTCCCATGCACATGGCCGAAGCGCGCGCCGCATGTCGCAGCCAGCGGACAATGCTGATCTCCTCGCTTTCTATTGACGACGTCGAAAGCTCAACTTTTCACTCAACTTTTCTGTAAAAGGTGATTGGTTTAGGGAATGGGCGGAAATGGGGCTCGTCCGCTAGTGAGGCGAAACCTTCCGGTTATCGGGACGATCACGGGGGATGGAGTTGTTCGATCTCGATCGTGACGGCTGAAAAATGAAGCGAAGTCTGAATTGGACCAAGGGCGGCACCATCCTGCAACATCGTTCTATTTTAGCGTGCGTCCCGCTCGTCGCTCAGCTTTGCTCTGGCGTCCTGTTAGCGCAGCCGTCGAGCCTGCGGCAAAGCCGGGCTCGGCCTTCCAGGAGTGTGTGAACGAGTGCCCCGTGATGATCGTTGTCCCAGCCGGCAAATTCATGATGGGCTCGCCCGAAAAAGAACGCGATTGGGAGGCCACGGGACGCCCGCAGCACGAGGTCGTGATCGCCGAGCCGTTCGCCGTCTCCAAATTCGAGGTGACATACGCCGAATGGGATGTTTGCGCCGCCGCCGCCGCATGCCCGCACGCCGAAGATAATTGGGGCCGCGGGCAGATGCCGGTGACGAATGTAAGCTGGTCCGATGCCAAGCGGTATCTAGGCTGGCTTTCGCGATTGACAGGCAAGGAGTACCGGCTTCTGACCGAGGCCGAATGGGAATATGTTGCGCGGGCGGGCTCCATAAGCCGTTATGCGTGGGGCGACGATCTCGGCAAGGGCAACGCCAATTGTGATGGCTGCGGCAGCCGATGGGATCTCCAACAAACTGCGCCCGTTGGATCGTTCAAGCCGAACGCATTCGGACTTTACGACTTGCACGGCAACGTCTGGGAGTGGGTCGAGGATAGCTGGCACGACAGTTACGATGGTGCGCCAACGGACGGAACGGCATGGGTCGAGGGCAGCGACCCAAATTTTCGAATCATCCGCGGCGGTTCGTGGCGCAATGAAGCTGAGTTCCTTCGCGCGGACGTCCGCGTCAAGCGCATCATTGCCGTCCGGTTCGACACCCTCGGTTTCCGGGTGGCCAGAACGCTATCTCCTTAATTGTTCCCCGGAGATTTTCCCTCCCTTCCAGAGCCTGCTACGCGAATCTCCACTGCTCCTCATCCCCCTTACTCATCCCAAGCTTGAACCATCGTCTGTTTCGCAATTTTGCCGCCCTCGAGTTCGAGCATCGCCAGACAGAAAACCTTTGCACCGTTGGGATAGACGCAGGTCTGGGTAAAGGCGAGCCGTTTTCCCTCGGCGATCGCCGCTTCGACCGTATGCGTGATCGCGCGACTGCAAATATCGTCCCAAAACGCGCTGATCGCCGGCTTGCCTTTGATTTCGCGCGGCTTACTCGGTGGGTTGTCGCGATCGATGATGCGCACCGCGGCACTTTCCGCGTAGAAACTTGCCAGCATTCGGCCGTCGCGGCCTTCGATGGCCTGCTTGATTGCCGCGCCGCTGACGTCGTTCGCCTTTGCCGACATGGAAGCCTCCTGATCTGGTGGACGCATTCGCGTCTTTTAAAAAGTTGTTTTCCGGCCGTCCCAACCTTGCCACATCAAGATTGGGACGTGTCCGGTGACATGCTGCTAGTTAGTCTTGGTCGTGGTTTTGGCTTTCTCGCCAGCAAGGCGCAGGACGGTGTCGGTCTCCGTTTTGAAGCTGTTGAGATCGACCTGCATGCCGTTCAGCACCGTGCTCCAATGGCGCACGATCGCCGCCATGGCGACAGCCTCCCGGATCTCTTCATCGGTTGCCCCATTGGCTTTGGCGGCGGCCGTGTGGAAATACACGCAGTAGGAACACGGGATCTGCGAAGCAACTGCGAGCCCCATGAGTTCCTTGGTCTTGCCGTCGAGCTTGGTTTTCGGATTGAGCTAAATCGATTTGAACTCTTCCCAGGCACCGGCGATCCCCACCTCGGGAAATGCTTTGAAGAAGCCGGGCACTGTGCCGAGAGTTTGGGCGATGTCCTTATAGGCTGCCTGCGCCGACGCATCCTGCGCCGACGCTATTCCGGCTGGCCCTGTGGAAAAGGCAAATCCCAGAGCTATGACCGATATCGCAGGTAATCCAGTGGCTTTACGCATTGCGGTCCTCCATCATTTGTCCGGCGCCGGATGGCTCCCAGCTCAGCGTCGATGAGGAGAATCCTAGCAGGCTCGAAAGCCACCCCGCTTCGCCCGAACGGGCCATCGCAGCGTGGCCCGTTCGGATCAGCATCCCCTTAGCGGGTTTGCTCGCGCCCGGTCAGTGCCGCTGCCGCGGCGCGGGTCGGGAGATCGAGCTTAAGGAGGATATTGGCCACGTGCCGCTTGACCGTGTGATCGCTGAGGCAAAGCCGCTCGGCGATCGCTGCGTTGCTCAGTCCTTCGGCGACGAATCTGAGGACCTCGCGCTCCCGGCTGCTCAAAATCTCAAGATCCGGTTCTTTCATGGTCCGCGACGCGGGTTGCAGGTGCTGCTCGGCGCTTGCCGCAAACAACCGCAATGGCCCGTCCAAGCCACCGATTGACTCGAGACGACGGTCTGTGAAATGCAGTCCGGACCCCGCTACCAGGTCCCTGACAATTCCCGAGACGAGGACCTCTCCGGCCTGCGCCAGCTTCGCAATTCGTTCGGTCAGGTGCAGGGCAAGGCCGGCAACGTCGTGCTGATGGAGTTCGACCTCGCCAACATGAATGCCGATGGCAAGATCAAGCTCGATCGCTCTCGCGGCTTCGCGCAAGTCGAACGCGCAGTGCACGGCGCGCGCCGATCCGTCGAACCTGGCGCCGATTTCATTGCGCCCTCCCCCGAATGCCTGTCCGCCATACCGCAGCAAGCTGTGATCCGCCGCTTCACGCAGACTGTCCATACGTTCGCTCCAGCGTCGGTCGCCAAGGCAAATCGCCAGCCGCTCCGGAGCGACGAACCGCGCGATCATCAGAGTGGCGAGCACGCGATTGGTGTCGGGCGCCATTCTCGCGCCGGTAAGAAACTCCTCGATTTCATAGACGACTGCATCGATATCGCCGGTCCAAATCAGATGGTCGCGGCCGGGCAGCGCGGCAAAACGAGCGCCGGCGATCCTTTCGGCGAGATAACGCCCGGCGGCGGACTTGACGCGCGCATCATTGGCGCGATGGAGCACCAGGGTCGGGACACGAACGCTGGATAAAACCGGGCGGACATCGATTTGAGCGTTCATCTGGGCAAGCGCGATGGCTGCCGTCGGGCTTGCCGATAAACGTTCGAACCTGGCCCACCACTCGCGAAAGCGCTCGTCGCCGGCGCGCTCGGGCGCGAAATGGGCGAGCGTAGCACCGCTCCCCCACAACGTCTCAGCGCTGTCGATGAAGTGAGTGAGCGCGTCCGGCTCCATGACCCAGCTATGAAAATGTGCGTAGCCACCGTAAAGCAGGAGCGCGCGGGTTCGCTCCGGGTAAGTTGCCGCGAACAGGATCGACATCGGGGCGCCTTCGGATGCGCCGAGGAGCGCGGCCCGACCACTACCGGCGGCGTCCATGACCGCCCGCACATCGTCCATGCGCATCTCAAGGCTGGGCAGGTCGTGCGGCTCGACCCGATCGCTGAGGCCGGTGCCACGCTTGTCGAACAGAATTAAACGCGTGAACGCCGCAAGACGGTGAAGCAGATGCCGGAAGCCTTCATCCTCCCAATGAACTTCCAGGTTGGATAGAAAGCCGGGCACGAAGACGAGATCAAGCGGACCCTGGCCCACAAGCTGGTAGGCTATCCGCACATTGCCGCTTTTGGCGTATCGGATCTGAGGTATCTTCATGGACTGCGCGTGGGAAAGCCCCGAATTCTGGCGCCAAGCCGAGCCCTTGAGACTTACCATAAAAGATACCGGCCAGATTGGAAATTATCGCGCCCAAAATCTGGGTGCCAGCGACGATGCTCGGCGGTTGGCGTAAGCGGTCGAACGTCCGAGCGTTAGTCCTGGGCAGGCAATACCGAGCAGAAAAATGCCATAAGTGTGCTTTTTATTGCGCTGGACGAACGCCGGCCGCATAAAGCCGGGAGTGGACTATGGATACGGATGCTCTCCATGAAACGCTTGCTATGGCTTCTATTAACGCTGTGCACTATCGCGTCGGCAATACAGGCTCGGGCCGACGATGATTATCATCGCTGCATGGCGCCTTCGAATTCGGACAATAGTGACGACCAGCTTGCCGCCTGCTCGCGTTATTTGGAACAAACCGGGCATCCGAATTCGGAGAGAAAAACTGCCTATTGGCAGCGCGGCAAAATCTATCAGAAGTCAAAACAAGATTACGATAGCGCCATCGCTGATTACACTCAGATGATCGCTCTCGATCCGAAAGACGCTCATTCCTTTTTTCTTCGCGCTTGGGCACATATGTGGAAAAACTACGCCAATAAAAACGAAGACGACTGCGCCCCGGCCCATGCGGATTTCGATCAGGCCAATGCCCTCGCTCCAGATCGATACCATTTCGACGCTGCATTCTATGAGCGGTTTGGATGCGGTACGCCTAAACAGCAGGATTATACACACCTGCACGACAATTGATGTCGGTCCCTGCGCCTCGCTCGATATTGCCGACATGCTCAAGTCGAAGTCGGTTTATTGAAACCAGCTGCGCAATTACGGCCGCCGCGCCAGGAAATCCAGCACGCCCTTCTTATAGCTGAGGTCGCCGACGCTTTTCATATGGTCGCGGCCCATGATCTGCAGGAGCTCGGCGCCGGGAATGAGCGCCGCCAATTGCGGCCCGGACCCGGCGATGACGTCTTCGGTGCCGACGGCGATCAGCACAGGACATCTGATCTGCGCAAGCTGCTCGGGCGAGATTTTGTCGCGGGAGGAGCGGATGCAGGCGGCCAGCGCATGCCGGTCGCTTTTCGTCTGCTCGGCGAAGACGCGGAAGCTGCGCGCGGCATCGCTCTTGACGTCCTCGGCATTCGGCTCCTCCAGCGCGGCCGCGATCGGCTCGGGCGCGCCGACCCCGCGCACCATATTGATGCCGAGCCCGCCGAAAATCACGCTGCGTACCCGCTCTGGGTAGGTGAGCGTCAAAAAGGCGGCGATGCGCGCACCCATGGAAAAGCCCATGACGTCGGCGCGCGGCGATGTGCAGATGGTCGAGCAGGCGGCGCGCGTCTTCGGCCATGGTCGGGGCGCCATATTTGGCGGGGTCATAGAGCTTCTGGCTCTGGCCGTGGCCCCGAGCGTCCATGGCGATGACGCGGAACCCGGCGCCGTTCAGCGTCTTGATCCAATTGGTGTTGCGCCAGTTGACGGTGCTGTTCGAGGCAAAGCCGTGGATGAGCAGGATCGGATTGCCGGCGCCCTCATCGATATAGGCGATGGTCACACCATCGGAGTCGAAACGCTGCATAGTTGCCGCCTAGCCGTGGTCCGCCGTCTTGCGAGTGTAATGCCCATGCGCCGCAGGAGCGTCGCTCAGATGAGGCTCGATAGATTCCGGATTCAACCTTTATAGACCATTGCCGATTAACGGCGCGAATGAGCTTCGGTTGCGCGGCAACGCGGAGTCTGAAACCTCTCCAGATTAAATCGAATGGCAATTCGTCCGAAAGCTCGCTTTTCCGGTCTGCGGTCGGCAAATTCAAGGGAGGCTCTCTTGGCTGAGAATTCAAACCGTAAATCAGACCATGTCGCGACCGAGGTGAAGACCCATTCCGGCGGTTGTCATTGCGGCAAGGTTCGCTATGAGGTCGCAACCGACCTCGGCATGGTCATCTCATGCAACTGCTCGATCTGCAAGAAGCGGGGCTCGCTTCTCAGCTTCGTTCCTGCCAGCGCCTTCAGTTTGAAACATGGCGAGTCGGATCTGACCGATTATCAGTTCAACAAGCACATCATCCATCATCTGTTCTGCTCGACCTGCGGAATCCTATCGTTTGCGAAGGGTACCGGGCGGGACGGCGGCGAGATGATCAGCGGTGAATGTCCGCTGCCTCGACGATGTCGATCTCGACACACTGACCGTCACGCCGTTTGACGGCAGAAGCCTATAGCCCGGTCTATTTCAGCCGTCGTCGAGGAAGGTCAGCCGCGCGCGGGGATTGCCCGGCGCGGGCCGATCAATACGCCGGTAAAAGCACGAAGGGCGGCCTGTATGGCAGGCAACGCCGTCGCCTGCGATTTCGACACTCAGGAGAACGCAGTCCTGATCGCAGTCGGTGCGCATGTCAATGACGCGCAGGACGTTGCCGCTGGTCTCGCCTTTGCGCCAGAGGGCTTGGCGGGAGCGGCTCCAGAAATGTGCCTCCCCGGTCTCCAGCGTCCGCGCCAGCGCATCCTCATTCATGAAGGCGAGCATCAAAACCTGGCCGCTCGACGCATCCGCCACGATGGCGGGCATCAGGCCCTTATCATCGAAGCGCGGCGTGAAGGCCGTTCCGTTTTCCAATTCTTGCTTTGACGATGTCGCGGCCATTGCCAGTCCAGTCCTAAGCAGGTTCGGCGATATTATACTTGACGTACAAACATCAAGGGTGTACGAACTCCGCTCACAAAAGCGGACTAGCAAAATCCGTACACCTTTTGGAGTTTACAAAGGCATGACCGTTTGCATTGCCGCTGTTTGCAATATGGGGCGTGTTCCCACTGTAATAGCGGCGTCAGATCGCATGATCACCATGGGTGATATCGAGTTTGAGCCGAATTAAACCAAGGCGGTTTACCTAGCTCAAAGAACAGTAGGCCTCTTGGCAGGCGACATGCAGACACATGCGGCGGTGCTCCCTGCTGCCTTGGAAAACTTGCGCCGTAACACAACCAAGAAGACGTGCTAGTTTTAGAGATTGCCAATCATATGCCGACGAATTTGCGCGGTATCGCCGGGAGAAAGCCGAGCGTGAGATACTTACTCCTAGGTCTCAGCTTGGAAAGATTTATTTCGGTGCAAAAAGATATGGCACCAACTCCGTTGCTGACCTGACTAGACGCTACAAGGCTATAGCATCGGATCTGAGGCGATCATTGCGGAATAGACGAACGGGCGGGCATATCTACTTGGTATGCGATCTGGGACTTCTACTGTTTTGATACGTCATTTTTCTGCGCGATTGGCACTGGAGAGGCTATGGCATATCGCAGTTCAACTGGCTGGATATGATAAAACATGGCTTTGGCAACGCTCTTTTTCTGACTTACTCGGCAAAGGTTCGGGCGGAAGCTACTGCAGGAGTAGGTAAAAGACAGACTCTTCATCATTCAACGGGCTACCGATCGAAGGGTTTGAAGATGAGTAGTTCGTTCGCGAAATTTTTGATAAAAAGCAAGAGAGCGAGAAAAAAGCGGAGGACGGGGCGTATCTCGAATTGCATAATTATATGAGGATCTTGCCGCTAAGGAAGAAGCTTTAGAACTGGCTTCAAAAGATCAAAAGCAAGAGATTTTGACCGATCAATCTAGTGTGCGAGACCAACTCGAAAGCGATGAGAATAAGCGAATGGCTTCAATGAAGGATTTCCTAATCTCTCTTTGGCTTGTGACGAACTGGCTTAGCTCGCGCTATTTTGCCAAAAGCACGAGAAAACTCAGCTTCACTCTCTGTCATGCCTGCTTTTTTCGCGGCTTCCTTGAACTTTTCGTATTGTTCCTCTGGCGTTAGCTCAGGCTCCTTGCGCTTAGGCATCGCTGGACTTCCTGCTTTTCTTCCGTTTCGGCTTCTGACCGTTTTCCGCCTTCGTGATCTTGGCGGTGGCGTCGGCTTGCAGAAAATTGTGCTTCGAAACAACGGGCAAACCTGTCTGCTGTTCAAGCGCTTCACGCGCGACTTTCGCGACACCCGCACCGTCGATAGATGCTTTACGGGTATCGCGATACACCTGCGTATTCCGCGCGATCATAATGTCAGTGGCCGCAGTATCGGCCAAATTGTGGATAGCCAATTCAGTTCTGGTCATGTGGTCTTGTCGGTTCACCCCATCAGGCAATTGCTTTATCCGGCAATGTTCGATCGGAGACACCCCGAATGCGACTTCGCTCATTTCAGCGTTCAATGCCGCATATAATTTGCCGTCGACGCCGCGATTTTTCCACTGGTCGGTCTTTTCATTGGTGCCGGCAATAGCCTTAATCCGGTCGTTGATCCATCGCTCGTCACGCCCCTGCTTGCGGTAAGCAGCGATCGCACGGTCGATGGCCTTCGAAGGCTCTGCGGTCTCTTGAATGCGCTCATATCCAACCTGAGCGAGCCATTGCTTGAGAGGCTCAGCCTTTTTGGAGGGGATGGACTGGATAATGCGCAGGAGTGTTTGGATGTCGGCGCAATCGGTTTGATAAAGCTTTCCATCGCTTGCTGGCAATTTCAGGTCGTGACATTTCGTCACGACCTGAGCAAAATCTTCAACATTTGCAAGGCGTTGCTTGAGCTTGCGCCAATAGCCGCTGGGGTCTTTCGCTGTCGTTTCCGACAACGCAGCCACCACGTCAACCACGGAATAGAATGGTTCCCCACGATAGACGATGCGCCTTATGGGCGCGTCCTCAAAGTACGGAGCGTCAATGTCGCCTTCTTTCGCCGTTGCCGCTTTGTACGATGCAATTGAAGTAAAATCTTTGATCCGGTTCGCTGGCTGGCGCTTCTTTGCTGTCATGGGTTATGCGCTCACTTTCCGATTAGCCGTTTGATAGGTGAGTTGCTTGCCAACGACACCCTTCAACAGTTTGTCGGCGCGGGCCTGATCGTCAATCTGAAGCGCAATGCGGTTGCTATACCGGAAGTCGAATTCAGCTATATAGCGGTGTAAATGGCGCTTCGCCGCGTGCTGATAAATGCCCTTCATGCCGCGCTTGAAAATCGAAAAGTAGCCTTCAATGGTATTGGTGTGAATGATCGGATCGGTGCGGGAAACCCATTCATCAGCTTTGTGATTGACGGACTTGTGTTCGTTTTCGTTGCGCGGTCTCTCGGTTTCTTTTTTTTTTTTTGTTTTTTCGCTTTTTTTTGCGCGTTTTTTTTCCCTTTGTTTTTTTCCTTTCTTTTTTCTTCGCTCTCTCGCGTTTCGTTTTTGTTTTCTTTTTTTTCTCGTTTTTTTTTTTTTCCTCGCTCTTTTTTTTTGTTTTTTGTTTTTTTGCTGTTGTTCTTTCTTCTTCGTTTCCTCTGCTGTTCTGTTCGTTTCTTCTCGCTTCTGCCATGGCTTCGCGAATGCGGTGGCTCATGACTACGTTTGTTTTGAGTGTTATTCTCAAGTTCGTGAAGCTGGTTGAGCTGATGCTCTTTTTCGCCGCTCACGTTTCGATTTAGCTTGTTGCTAGAGTTGCATTTTGATTTGGTTTTTCTCAAGTATTGTGCTGATTTTGACTGTGAACTGTTTGCGCACGCTTGCTTTTAGTGCTAATGCGTGTGTTCTTGCTTTTCATCTTTTATGCGTTCGCTCTTTTCACGCGGCAAACGGGTCCTTTTGTTTAAAGCTGCGTTTCATCAGCTAGCTCTTCTCATTGTGATGTTTTTGCGAATGACTGACATTGTTTTCTCCTTTTGATTCAATTGTATTCTTTTGTTTTGTAAGTATATATCGCTTTTATTGGTTCTTCAACGAATGGCCGAGATGACGCCACGTATTATGCCCTAACCCCTCACCCACCCGCCTTCGGCGGGAGCCCTCTCCCGCAAGGGGAGAGGCCAGACCTGCGGCGACTTTCTTTTTTGCCCTTCCCCTCGCGGGAGAGGGCGGAATGCGTCAGCATTCCGGGTGAGGGGGCGGCGCGAAGCGCCGGGTAAGGGTGGGGCCACGCATTCGTGCAATCTGATATCGCGTTTCATTGGCCTAACGATAACAGACCGCTTAGCCCAAGGTCACGGGCCGCCCCTGGATCATGCGCAGGAAGCGGTCCCGATAGTCCGCGTCTTCGGCAAAGACGCCGGTGAAGCGCGTGGTGATTGTGGAGGCGCCCGGCTTATGCACGCCGCGGATCGTCATGCATTGGTGCAGAGCATCGATCAGGATCGCGACGCCCCGCCGGATTCAGCGCATTCTCGATGGCCTCGGCGATTTGCGCGGTCATGGTCTCCTGAGTTTGCAGGCGTTTGGCGAAGATATCGACCACGCGGGCAAGCTTGGAGATACCGACCACGCGGTCCCGCGGCAGATAGGCGACATGCGCAACGCCTAAGATGGGCAGCATGTGGTGCTCGCAATGGGATTCAAGCCGGATGTCACGCACCATGACCAGGTCGTCATAGCCGTGCACCTCCTTGAAGGTGCGGGACAGGATCTCGACGGGGTCCTGGCCATAGCCGGCGAAAAACTCGTGATAGGATTCAACGACGCGGCGCGGCGTATCGCGCAGCCCTTCGCGTTCGGGATCGTCGCCCGCATAGCGGATCAAGGTGCGAATGGCAGCCTCCGCTTCGGCGCGGGTCGGACGCGCTTCCAGTTCTTCAGGCTTTCGCGTGCCAGTCTTGATCGCCCAGCCGTTTCCCGCCTGGCCCTGGTTCACGGGTGCATCCATGACATTGCCCTTTTCGATGAGACAGCTACCGCTAACTTTGCGTTCGCTATACGCGTTCACTATATATCCGCAGGATGTTTCTGCTGGATGTGCGAAGGTCTGAGATCGATCAAATTTCTGGCGTTTCCTTAAATATCATGTGTCAAAGCGCGAGACTGACGACATCATTCGCGTGGAAATTCGCGGTCTCCTGGAAGGTTGGATCACGCGAATGGTGATATAGTCTTCGCGTAAAGTCCCTTCAAGCAAGGCAGATCTTGGATCGGTTGCAGCATGGTCAATCTTGACGATCTTTACAACGGTCGAATTCTCGAACTTGCCGCGAACATTCCGCGTACCCAGAGGCTCGCTTCGCCGGGCGCCACGGCGCAGGCCTATTCCAAGCTCTGCGGCTCGCGCGTCACCATCGATCTCGATATGGACGGCGATGTCGTCACGAATTACGGGCAGGACGTAAAGGCATGCTTGCTCGGCCAGAGCTCGGCATCGGTCATGGGCCGGAATATCGTCGGATCAACGGCGGCCGAGCTTCGCGATATCGGGCAACGGATGCGCAAGATGCTGAAGGAGGGCGGGGAGCCGCCAACCGGCAAATGGGCTGATCTGGCCGTGCTTGAGCCGGTCAGGGATTATAAGGCGCGCCATGCCTCGACGCTTCTCGTTTTCGACGCCGTGGAAGACGCTATCGCCCAGATCGAAGCGAGCCGGGCGTCATCTGAAGCAACCGGCGGAATAGCCAGCGGCGGAAATTGGGGCTTTCTCGGCCGGCACCGGGCCCCGCGGCGGATTGCATGCAATTTCATTGCTTGTGACACACCCGAAGATTAATTTTGGCTGCCGGCCTATCACGCCGGCATAGGGAGGTTTGCCGGCAGTCAAATGCCGCGCGCGTTGCTTCTCACAAGGCAAAATGTCAATCGAGGAGTTGTTTACATGCGTGTGTTCGGTAAAGTTCTGATGTCCGCTGCCGCTCTGGCTCTGGCCGGCGGTGTTTCCCTCACATACGCTCAGGCCGCTCCGACGGCCGGGAAGCCCGCAGTTTCGTCCCAGCTCCAACTGGCGGCTGCCGCCAAGAAAACAGCGAAGACCGCCAAGGCCAAGACCGGGCCCGGTCATTGCGGCAAGATGAAATATTGGGACAAGAAAACCAAGAAATGCGCTGACGCCACGCAGAAAAAGTGATAGCCAATCGGTTCAAGGCTCAGAATGGCTGACGCAATGTCAGCCATTCTTTTTTGTCTTTATCAGCGGGACGGGGACGCGATAAGTGTCTCATCGCTCACATAGCCAAGCCCGTTTACCCATCATGAAACTGAGACTGGCGACCTGGAATATCAACTCGGTCCGTCTTCGCATCGGCCTCGTCGAGCGCTTCGCCCGTGCGTTCCAGCCGGACATCCTCTGCCTGCAGGAAATCAAATGCGTGGACGAAGCCTTTCCCTATGAGGCCGCGCGCGCAATGGGCTTTCCGCATATTCATGTGAAGGGCCAGGCCGGCTATCACGGCGTCGCCACCTTGTCCCGCATCCCGCTGGAGCCGAGGGGCACGGAGAATTTCTGCGGCAGCGGCGAAGCCCGACACATCGCGGTGGCGCTCGACGGGCAGCCGGTCATCCTGCACAATGTCTATATCCCGGCCGGCGGCGACATCCCCGACCCGGACCTCAACCCGAAATTCGGGCAGAAGCTCGCCTATATAAGCGCGCTGACCGCCTGGTTCGGCGACGGCGGCGCCGCGCCGAGAGGAAGCCAGCACATCCTTGCCGGCGATTTCAATGTCGCGCCGCTGGAGCACGACGTCTGGTCGCACAAGCAGCTGCTCAAGGTCGTCAGCCACACGCCGGTCGAGGTCGAGCATCTCGCCCGGCTGAAATCCTCGGCCGAATGGGTCGACATCATGCGCAAATATGTGCCGGAGGATCGAGAAGCTCTACACCTGGTGGAGCTACCGGGCGCGCGACTGGCGGGCCTCGAACCGCGGCCGCCGGCTCGACCATGTCTGGACGACGCCCGGGCTTGAAGGCGCCGTCCGGCTCGATGACGGTCGTCGAGGAGGCGCGCGACTGGGAGCAGCCGTCCGACCACGTGCCGGTGGTCGCCGATTTCGAGTTGGGATGAGCCCAAGGGTAATCCAGGCAAGGCCGCCCCTGGATCATGCGCAGGAAGCGGTCCCGATAGTCCGCGTCTTCGGCAAAGACGCCGGTGAAGCGCGTGGTGATCGTGGAGGCGCCCGGCTTATGCACGCCGCGGATCGTCATGCACTGGTGCAGAGCATCGATCAGGATCGCGACGCCCCGCGGATTCAGCGCATTCTCGATTGCCTCGGCGATTTGCGCGGTCATGGTCTCCTGAGTTTGCAGGCGTTTGGCGAAGATATCGACCACGCGGGCAAGCTTGGAGATGCCGACCACGCGGTCCCGTGGCAGATAGGCGACATGCGCGACGCCCAAGATGGGCAGCATGTGGTGCTCGCAATGGGATTCAAGCCGGATGTCGCGCACCATGACCAGGTCGTCATAGCCGTGCACCTCCTTGAAGGTGCGGGACAGGATCTCGACGGGGTCCTGGCCATAGCCGGCGAAAAACTCGTGATAGGACTCAGCGACGCGGCGCGGCGTATCGCGCAGCCCTTCGCGTTCGGGATCGTCGCCCGCATAGCGGATCAAGGTGCGAATGGCAGCCTCCGCTTCGGCGCGGGTCGGACGCGCTTCCAGTTCTTCAGGCTTTCGCGTGCCAGTCTTGATCGCCCAGCCGTTTCCCGCCTGGCCCTGGTTCACGGGTGCATCCATGACATTGCCCTTTTCGATGAGACAGCTACCGCCAACTTTGCGTTCGCTATGCGCGTTCACTATATATCCGCAGGATGTTTCTGCTGGATGTGCGAAGGTCTGAGATCGATCAAATTTCTGGCGTTTCCTTAAATATCATGTGTCAAAGCGCGAGACTGACGACATCATTCGCATGGAGATTCGCGGCCTCCTGGAAGGTTGGATCGCGCGAATGGTGATATAGTCTTCGGGCAAAGTCCCTTCAAGCAAGGCAGATCTTGGATCGGTTGCAGCATGATCAATCTTGACGATCTTTACAACGGCCGAATTCTCGAACTTGCCGCGAACATTCCGCGGACCCAGAGGCTCGCTTCGCCGGGCGCCACGGCGCAGGCCTATTCCAAGCTCTGCGGCTCGCGCGTCACCATCGATCTCGATATGGACGGCGATGTCGTCACAAATTATGGGCAGGACGTAAAGGCATGCTTGCTGGGGCAGAGCTCGGCATCGGTCATGGGCCGGAATATCGTCGGATCAACGGCGGCCGAGCTTCGCGACATCGGGCAACGGATGCGCAAAATGCTGAAAGAGGGCGGGGAGCCGCCAACCGGCAAATGGGCCGACCTTGCCGTGCTTGAGCCGGTCAGGGATTATAAGGCGCGCCATGCCTCGACGCTTCTCGTTTTCGACGCAGTGGAAAACGCTATCGCGCAGATCGAAGCGAGCCGGGCGTCTCTGAAGCAACCGGCGGAATAGCCAGCTGCGGAAATTGGGGCTGGCTCGGCCGCAACCGGGTCGCGCGGCGGATTGTACGCAATTTCATTGCTTTGTAACACACGCAAAGATTAATTTTAGCTGTCGGCCTATCGCGCCGGCATGGGGAGGTTTGCCGGCAGTCAAATGCCGCGCGCGTTGCTTCTCACAAGGCAAAATGTCAATCGAGGAGTTGCTTACATGCGTGTGTTCGGTAAAGTTCTGATGTCCGCTGCCGCTCTGGCTCTGGCCGGCGGTTTTTCCCTCGCATTTGCTCAGGCCGCTCCGACGGCCGGGAAGCCCGCAGTCTCGTCCCAGCTCCAACTTGCGGCTGCCACCAAGAAAACAGCGAAGACCGCCAAGGCCAAGACCGGGCCCGGTCATTGCGGCAAGCTGAAATATTGGGACAAGAAAACCAAGAAATGCGCTGACGCCACGCAGAAAAAGCCATAGCCAATCGGTTCAAGGCTCAGAATGGCTGACGCAATGTCAGCCATTCTTTTTTGTCTTTATCAGCGGGACGGGGACGCGATAAGTGTCTCATCGCTCACAAAGCCAAGCCCGTTAACCCATCATGAAACTGAGACTGGCGACCTGGAATATCAATTCGGTCCGTCTTCGCATCGGCCTCGTCGAGCGCTTCGCCCGTGCGTTCCAGCCTGACATCCTCTGCCTGCAGGAAATCAAATGCGTGGACGAAGCCTTTCCCTACGACGCCGCGCGCGCAATGGGCTTTGCGCATATTCATGTGAAGGGCCAGGCCGGCTATCACGGCGTCGCCATCTTGTCGCGCATTCCGCTTGAGCCAAGGGGCACCGAGAATTTCTGCGGCAGCGGCGAGGCCAGGCACATCGCCGTCGCGCTCGATGGGCAGCCGGTCATCCTGCACAATGTCTACATCCCGGCCGGCGGCGACATCCCCGACCCGGAGCTCAACCCGAAATTCGGGCAGAAGCTCGCCTATATCAGCGCGCTGACCGCCTGGTTCGGCGACGGCGGCGCCGCGCCGAGAGGAAGCCAGCATATCCTTGCCGGCGATTTCAACGTCGCGCCGCTGGAGCACGATGTCTGGTCGCACAAGCAGCTGCTCAAGGTGGTCAGCCATACCCCGGTCGAGGTCGAGCATCTGGCCCGGCTGAAGTCCTCGGCCGAATGGGTCGACATCATGCGCAAATATGTGCCGGAGGACGAGAAGCTCTACACCTGGTGGAGCTACCGCGCGCGCGACTGGCGGGCCTCGAACCGCGGCCGGCGGCTCGACCATATCTGGACGACGCCGGGGCTCGAAGGCGCCGCCCGCTCGATGACGGTCGTCGAGGAGGCACGCGACTGGGACCAGCCGTCCGACCACGTGCCGGTGGTCGCCGATTTCGAGTTGGGATGAGCCCAAGGGCAATCCAGGCAAGGTCAGCTAGGCCGTCCTGACCTGACGCGCAGAGCATATCGACCGGCCGTCCGGGCGATGCCGTCAGTTCCGGAATCGACGCCGCCGACTAAGGTATTTTCGCCGCATATCTCCGCAGGGCCGAGAATGCGGACACGGCCGGCACAGACCATTTCGGTCCTCGGCGGGGCAGGTTCTTCAAGCTTAAGAGCGATTGCTCGACAGGCCGGCTCCAACTACACTTTTGCTACAAAACGACGATGGGAGGAGTCCTTGAGACTATGCCGTTCGGGCCGTGCGCCAATCGCTTTCATATGGGCTGGAGCAATGGCGGGTTTGCTTTGCTTAGAGGCTTCGGCGCAGCAGCAGCCAGCAGCAGGCGCCGCTCCTGCCCTTCCTCCCGGCTCGCCGCTGATGGGCCGGCCCGATACGGCTGAGGCAAAAAAGCTTGCGCCGGTTGCTCCTCCGCCAATCCCGACCGCCGCGGACAAGCTTCCGGTCGATAAGCTCGTCGTTCCGGCGGGATTCAAGATCGAAGTCTATGCCTCCGGCGTGGGTAATGCCCGCTCGCTCACCATGGGCGATAAAGGCACAATTTTCGTGGGAAGCCGCCTCCTCGACAAGGTTTCGGCCATCGTCGAAAAGGACGGCAAGCGCGAGGTGAAGGTCGTCGCCCAAGGCCTTTACCGGCCCAACGGCGTCACCTTCCACAAGGGCACTCTGTATATCGCCGAGCTTTCGCAGATCTCGAAAATCGACGGCATCGAGGACAAGCTCGATAATCCGCCGAAACCCACGGTGATCTATTCCGACCTGCCGAAAGATGAGGCTCACGGCTGGAAATATTTGCGGGCCGGCCCCGACGATAAGCTCTATTTCCAGGTTGGCGCGCCTTGCAACATCTGCATGCCGGACGACAAGCACGCTCAAATCCGCCGTATCAATCTGGACGGCAGCGGCGCGGAAGTCATTGCGCGCGGCATCCGCCAGGTTGTCGGCATGGATTGGCAACCGGATACCAATCTCCTCTATTTTAGCGAGAACCAAAGAGACTGGCTGTCCGAGGACATACCGCAGGACAAGCTGAACAGGATCGCCAATCCCGGCAAAGACAATTTCGGCTTCCCCTATTGCCATCAAGGCAACATCGCCGACACGGAATTCGGCTGGGGGCACTCCTGCGATGACTTTACCAAGCCCGCCGGCCTTATGGGAGCGCATACGGCGGTATTGGGGCTGCGCTTCTATACGGGGAGTATGTTCCCCGATTTGAAGAACGCCATTATTCTGGCGCGCCACGGCTCCTGGAACCGCTCGGTCAAGCTGGGCGGCGATGTCGTCATCGTCAGGCTGAACAGTGACGGCACGGTCAAATCCATCGATCCGCTCGTGACCGGGTTCCTGCAGAACAACAGCTATGTCGGCCGGCCGGTCGATATTCTCGTCATGAAGGACGGCTCCATTCTGATTTCGGACGATTATAACGGAGCCGTCTGGAGGGTGAGCAAAGCATAGCAAGACCCGGCAAAGCCGCGTTCCGCTCAATGCGCTGCCGGCGTCAGGCCGGCAGCCTTTCCAATCGGGGGTCGGGTGCTCCGTGCGATCGCTGCTATTTTGCTGTTGACGAGTTCGGGCGCCGCGGCCGTCGAGCTCAAGGACCGCTTTCCGGCTTGTCTTGCGTGCCACGGAGAAACGGGGAGCTCGTCAACTGCGGAGATCCCCTCGCTCGGCGCGCAGATGGCGCCTTATTCGCTGATCCAGCTCTATCTTTTTCGCGAGAAGCAACGCGTCAATGAGATCATGAACGAGATGACGCATGATTTCACCGACGCCGATTTGCAGAGCTTTGCGGACGCGATCGCCAGGTCGCCGGCGCCGGTACCCGCGGCAGAAACGGTAAATTCGGCCAGGATCGAGAGCGGCCGGGCGCTCGTGCAGAAATACCGCTGCAATTTCTGTCACAACGCCGATCTGGCGGGGCGTGACAACGTCCCTCGCATTGCCGCTCAGCGGGAAGATTTCCTGATCAAAACGCTTGTGGAATACAAAAACAACACGCGGCACGGCTATGATGGCTCGATGGCTGAAGTCCTTCAGCCCGTCTCCGAAGCGGAAATCCGTGATCTCGCCTATTTCATATCGCGCCAGCCTTAGCAGCCGTAAACATCACCGGGCTCATGAAGGGATGACGCTTTAAAGCTGGCTCAGACAGGCTGACCCAGGCAAGCCCGCGATTTCCGCATCCGCTATTGAGCAACTTGCTTCGGCAGTCGGCTTCGAGGCGTAGAGAGAAGTGCCAGCGGAGCGGTTGCCGAAGCATGCGATAGCGGGTTGACGGATGGAGCTCAAAGACCTTATCTTCCAGTCCGGCATCAACAGAATGAAAGGAGGTGGTCCAATGTCTCATTGTCCAGCGTCGCTTGAGGCGCATCTTGTGAGCGTGACGGCCTCCTTGGAGAGCGGTCGCGCGTAACGTGGCGCCGCCAGTGGCTGACAATGGAAAGGCCGTCCAAGGGGGCGGCCTTTCGCATATCAGCATTACGACGAACGGCCGCTGGGAGACGTTGGCGGGAGCGCCGGGTTTGCGCCCCGATAGCCGTTCATGGCCCAAAAGAGCCCATCACACCAAGCGGGCCGCCACGGTAAGGAAGCGGTGATCCGAATATGGCACGACACTGGCACCTCGCCGCACTCTCAACGCAAATCGCGAATACGGAATGCGTATGTGGCCGTACTTTGGGGGGAGCAGAATGAAAAGCGCAGCTCCGACATTGCCTCAGCGGATGGCGGAAGATGAAATCCGCTGTGCTTGCGATGGATTGAGTGCTCCGGAGGCGCTTGGTGCGCTGCTGGAAATGGTGGCACAGATTCTTGCCGACCAGGATATAGTTCCGGATACTGAGGATTTTGAACGTTTCATGCTCATGATTGAAAAATCGTTGCTGCCGCGTGTCGCACAGCTCCGGTGGGATGGGCTTGTTCCCGCGAGCTCCGCCCCCGAGCACCCCGCCGACGAAGGTTCCATCTTGTCGGCGAAGAGCTCGACATCATCGGGCGTGAGTGACGCGCTCTCGCGCCGTCCGGTATCCAGAATTACACGCGCCGCCCGCTGAGATCCGCCTTGCGCCAGATGAACCAGGCGTAGCCGGTCGCGGTATTGGCCTTCGGTTCCCAGCGTCCTTTCGCCATGCCGCAAGTATCGCCGCAGGCTTGCGCAAGGCACCGGGGAAGGCCGCTAAATGGACCAAGGTCGACGCCTATCTGGAGACAACGCCCGCCGCATGAGGCCGAAATGAGCTGGAAGACATGAGCCCTGCCCGCGAGATCGGCGTGGGGCTTTTTTTGTGCCTGCGATTGAACGCAGATGGCCAATTCTGGTGCCTATAAGGGCGACCGCCTTTGGCCCTTCTCTGCCCCTGGCGTGTGACCGCCGTCCACGGTGAGAGTGCGGTGATACCGTTGAAAAACCCGTTTGAGACCTTCGGCGAACCGTGATTCATTTTGGCGGAAGCGGCGGAGGGGGCTCTACGATGATGGGGCGGCAAACGACGGATCAACGGGCGTTGTTCTACGAATTCGATCTTGATGAACGGGTGCCGGCGGGTCATCTGCTCCGGCGTATCAATGTTTTCACGATCGCTGCGCTCTCCGATCTCCATAAAGAGCTCGAAGCCTTTTATTCCCACACCGGTCGCCCCTCGATTGATCCGGAGCTCCTGATCCGGATGCTGATCATTGGGTATTGCTATGGCATCCGATCCGAGCGGCGACTATGCGAGGAAGTTGCGCTGAATCTGGCCTATCGCTGGTTCTGCAGGCTAGATCTCGACGATGGCGTCCCGGATCATTCGACATTTTCCAAGAACCGCCATGGCCGCTTTCGTGAGAGCGATGTGCTGCGTCATGTGTTCGAGCGCGTCGTCGGCCTTTGCATTGCTGAAGGCCTGGTCAAGGGTGAGGCTTTTGCCGTCGATGCCAGTTTCATCCAGGCTGATGCCAGCCGCTACCATAAACAGGCGCCCGAGACGATCGACTGGAGCCAAATCGAAAGGCCGACGCGGGCCGTGCGGGAATATCTCGACGCGCTGGATGAAGCCGGTGGCTTGGCGCCGGGACGCAGGCCGCCGAAGATGATCTCGCCCTCCGATCCTGCGTCGGCCTGGACGTCCAAGGCCCATAAGCGCGCCCAATTCGGATACGGCCTCAATTATCTCATCGATACAGAGCATGCCGTGATCGTCGATGTGGAGGCTACGCCCGCGCGCATCTATGATGAGGTCGCAGCGACCAAGACCATGATCGAGCGGACCGAGGCGTCCTTCGGGCTCAAGCCGGATCGGCTCGCCGCCGACACCGCCTACGGAACCGGAAAGTTCCTTGGCTGGCTGGTGGATGAGCAAAAGATCGACCCGCATATTCCGGTCTGGGACCGCTCGCAGCGGGAGGACGGCACGTTCTCCAGAGATGACTTCGCTTATGATGCCGAAAAAGATCTTTATACCTGTCCAAACGGCAAGCTCCTGAGAACGACCGGCACCCTGCACTCCGACAACACATACCGCTACGTCTCGATAAAAGCGGATTGCGACATCTGCCCGTTGAAGTCGAAATGCTGTCCGAAACAGCCGCAACGCCGCGTTCTGCGCGATCCGAACGAGGCAGCGCGAGACTATGCCCGTTCGCTCGCCGGCACACCGGAGTTCGAGCAGTCAGCAAATGAAAGGAAGAAAGTCGAGATGCGCTTCGGGCATCTCAAAACCCGCCACGGCTTCGACCGGTTGCGGTTACGCGGATTATCGGGCGCCAGCGACGAGTTCCACCTTGCCGCGATCGCACAGAATTTAAAGAAGATGGCCCTTCGGCTGATGAGCCTGCCCGTTCAAGCCGCCGCCTGCGCGGCGATGTGAAAAGGACAAAGCACGCGGGACGCTGATAAACAGATGCAGCCATCTCGAAAGCATGAAAGGGCCGGTGCCCGTTTCATTGACGCGTTTTTCAACGGTATCCGGTGTCTTTCACCGTCAAAGCCGAGCACTCCCGACGAAGAGGTAGGGCCAAATATCGGTCATCAGCCAAATGTCGTTTCTTGATCATTGCGCACAAAAAGAAAGACCGCCTCGCGGCGGTCTCTCCAAATCCTATCAGCCGTTTTGATCAGGCGGCTCGCTTGAGCGCATCCCTCGCTGCCTGATTGGCATGATCGAAGGCAGCGCGCGTTTCCGTCAGGGCAGCCATAAGTGCGGACCATGACTGAGCCCCTGCTTGGTTCAGCTTCTGGAGTTTCTCCTCCGCCGCGGCGGCATCGGTGTTCATGCGCTTCACGACCGCGTCGATTTCGCCCCGACGTTCGGCTGCGAATTCTTTGGCGGACTTGCCAAGCTTGTCGGCCGCTTCGCGCCATGCTTTCAGTTGGGCGGCGGATTGAAGCTTGAAAGTGGCCTGCTGTTCCTCGATTTTCTTGCCGAAGCTCTCGACGTATTTTTTGACTTCCGCCTCGAAGACATTCCACTCAGACTCTAATTTTGTCTTTGCGCTGGTCCAAGCCGCCTCGTTAGCTTCCGACTGCTTGTTGACGGTGTCGCGGAAGTCATCACGCTTCTTGTGCAGGTCAGCGAGAGCTTTGTTGGCCTTATCGCGGGCATCAGCTTGCACCCCACTGACTTTGTCTTCAAGCGATGTCAGTACGGCGTCCATTTCATCGAGCCGCCCTTTGGCCCAAATTACAAAGAAGTGGCTACTGTTTTGCGTATGCATTTGCTCATCTCCATTAGGTTTGCAGAATTAAACAGAATAGGTGGAAGGCTCAAAACGCGCGCTGCAAGCAGCGTAGGAACGTGCAGAATGCTGATGCCGACGGCACCCGCGATCCGAGCCAACATCAACAATTAAGCGCGATTTTTGCCTACAGACGGCACTAGGTTGCCAATTTGTGGAAGCAACTATTTCCGCAGATTGCCGTTTTTGCCAGTTCTTTTTTGGGCAATTCTTAGCACAAAAATTGCGCTTGTCCTGTGCATTACTTGGGAGCGCCGGACGTAAAGAACAAGTGCAGGTCGAGAAATGAACCCTTGAACTCTTTTTTGCCGTCCGGCGTGATTGGGGCCGTGAGAGCGTTGCGCCGCCGACGAGGTGATCGAGTAGGGCGGTTTGCTGAATGACCGCTTGGGGTCATTTTGCTCGTGACGGCCGACGGCGCGCCACGGCGAGAAAGAGGCGAAACTCTCCGGCGCCTGGCCCGGTCGGCGACGGAGAGAGTGGAGTGAGGAGCCGTCATCGCCCGCTCGCGATAGGGGGCCGGACTTGGCCCGAAGCGGCAATAACGCCGCCCGCCAAGGCCGGTCGCCGATCAGGGATAGAGGTGGGTCTTCTCCCAGGGCTGTCCTGGGTCGTCGCGCCGGAACACCAGCCGGTCGTGCAGGCGGAACGGACGGTCGTGCCAGAATTCGATCTCGACCGGGGTGAGCCGGAAGCCCGACCAATGAGGCGGGCGGGGGATCTCGCCGATGACATATTGCGCGGCGTAGCGGGCGACGGCCTTTTCGAGAGCGAAACGGCTCTCCAGCGGCCGCGATTGCTGGGACGCCCAGGCACCCAGCCGGCTGCCGCGCGGCCGCGTGGCGAAATAGTCGTCCGCCTCCTCGGCGCTGACCTGCGCGACCGTCGCCGCGCACGCGGACCTGCCGGCGCAAGACTCTTCCAGTGGAAGCAGAGCGCCGCCTTGCCGGCCGAGAGCAGTTCCCGCCCCTTGGCGCTCTCCAGATTGGTGTAAAACACGAAGCCGTGCCGGGGCCACCCGGACCCTTTGAGCAGCACCATCCGGACGTTCGGCAGGCCCGACTCATCGACCGTGGCAAGCGCCATCGCATTCGGATCGTTCGGCTCTTTCGCCTCGGCATCCTTCATCCAGGCCGCGAAAAGCACGAAAGGTTCGTCCTCGCCAGAGAAATCCGGCGTCGTCTGGGTGTCTTCATAGCTGCTTTCGTGATGATTTGGCATTGGCGGCGGCCATCTGATCGATATCGAAGAAGATAGTGTCGCCTCATCTTAATGTCTCCTTAATCCTTGGATTATGCTGCAATTCTCGCTCGATACGGAAAAAGCTGCGCTGAGCGACAATAAAGGGAGCTCTGCGGTGCCGCTCGCCGCAGAGTATACGGCTGGACGCCACACGTCTTTTGTGTAGGATGCCCGCAATCCTAGCCGTTGGAGGAACGGGTGACCGAACATGGGCAGCTGATGAGCGGCAAGCGGGGCCTGATCATGGGCGTCGCCAACAACCGGTCCATCGCCTGGGGCATCGCCAAGAGCGCCGCCGCGCACGGCGCCACGCTCGCCTTCACCTATCAGGGCGACGCCCTCAAAAAGCGTGTCGAGCCGCTCGCCGCCGAGATCGGTTCCCAATTCGTTCTCCCCTGCGATGTCACGGACAGCGGCTCGGTCGATGCGGTCTTCGACGCACTGCGGCAGAAATGGGGGACGCTCGACTTCGTCGTCCATGCCATCGCCTATTCCGACAAGGCCGAGCTCGACGGGCGCTATGTCGAGACCAGCCAGGAAAATTTCGGCAAGACGCTGCTGGTTTCCTGCTATTCCTTCACCGCGATCGCCCAGCGCGCCGAAAAGATGATGCCGGATGGCGGCTCGCTCTTGACGCTGACCTATTACGGCGCCGAAAAGGTCATGCCGCATTACAATGTCATGGGCGTCGCCAAAGCCGCCCTCGAAGCCAGCGTGCGCTACCTCGCGGCCGATCTCGGCAAGCAGGGCATCCGCGTCAACGCGATTTCCGCCGGTCCGATCAAGACGCTGGCGGCATCGGGGATCAGCGATTTTCGCTATATCTTAAAATGGAATGAGTATAATTCCCCGATGCGCCGGACGGTTTCGATAGAGGATGTCGGCGGCGCCGGGCTTTATCTGCTTTCCGACTTGAGCCGGAGCGTCACCGGCGAGGTGCATCATGTCGATGCCGGCTATCACGTCGTGGGGATGAAGGCCGAGGACGCACCCGACATTTCCGTGGCGATGAAGAACGGAGAGTAACGCGAAATGCATCCCATGAGGCTGATCACCTATGCCGTCCTGACAAGCGTGGCCAGTCTCGTGGCCATGGGCGGCATCGGCTTCTACATCGGCTATTCGGCCGGGCGCGGCGACCTAGCAGAGCTGAAGACGCTGATCGCCGCCGGCGGTTCGCCGGAGAATGCGAAGGTCGTTGCCGAGCTGCTCAAGAAGCAAAGCGCCGAGCCGGCTGCCGCCCCGCCTCCCGCCAAGGAGGTCGACCTCAATCCGGTTCTCAACGAAATCCGCAGCATGAGCGCGCAAATCGGCAAGCTGGAACAGAAGACGGTCAACGAGCCGAAGGTCGTCGAAAAGGTAAGGGACGATCCCGCTGTCAAGCAGGAACTCGGCTCGGTCAAGCAGCTTCTTCTCGAAGCCAACAATCAATATCAGGCCTGCAAGCAGAATCTGACGGTGCTGCAGACCAGATTTGATGAGCTGAAAACCTCGAACTCCACCAGGGTTGCGCTGACGACGACCGAAACGCCGACGGCGCGCGAGGGCGGATCGGTGGTTCTGTTCGATAACGTGCTGCTGAAGCGGGACCAGAACAAGCTCTATAACGACGTCGATGTCTCGCTCAGCCTGCAGTCGATTGCCTCGCGCTCAGTGAAGGTCGCGGTCAATCAGCAGACGGTTGGGCTCTCATTCGGCGAGCGGAAGATCTTTCAGCATGGCGACGTCACTTGCGAGCTGGTGCTGATGGAAACCGACCTGGAGGGTGGAAAGGCCCGGTTCAGCATCGCCTGCAAGCGGTAGCTTGAGGGCCAATGCCGCTGATCTACTTCATCCGCCACGGTCAGACGGACTGGAACGCCGAGCGCCGGATACAGGGCCATCTCGATGCGCCGCTGAACGATACGGGGCGCGGCCAGGCAGCGTGGAACGGCCGCGTGCTTGCCGGCGTGATCGGCGATCCGAACGCGTTCGAATACGTCTCCAGCCCGCTCATCCGCGCCAGCGAGACGATGGAGATCGTCCGCCGCGCGCTGCGCCTCGATCCCACCGGCTATCGCACCGATCTGCGCTTGCGCGAATTCAACCTCGGAGACTGGCAGGGCCTGCGCTCCCCCGACATCGACCGCGACTTTCCGGATCTGATCGCGCAAAGAGAGGCCGAGCCTTGGACTTTCCGCCCTCCCGGCGAGGGCGCGGAGAGCTACGCAATGCTTTCCGTTCGCGTGCTGGATTGGCTGGCGGGCGCCCGCCGCGACACGGTGGTCACCGCGCATGGCGGCGTCATGCGGTGCCTGCACGCCCATTTTGCGCCGATGGATTTCGCGCTGGTGCCGCGAGCTCGAAGCCCCGCAGGACAAGCTACTGCGGATCGCTGACGGCGCGCTGAGCTGGCTTTGATTTCCGCTTGCCGCACAAATACGGCAAGGCCGCCGATCAGCCTTGCCGCTTGCCCGCCAGCGCGGCTCAGCACTTGCGGAAATAGCGGTAGGTGTCCGGCGCGCGCATCCATTTGAAATCGACGGTCAACCCGCCATGCGAGCTGATCCAGCCTTTGATATAGCCGGGATATAGCTGCCGGAGCAGCTGCGTCATGTCCTCCTGCTTGGCCAGATGAAAGCCGAATGACGCATTCGGCGTGACGCAGATCTTGCTTCGCGGGATATGGCCCAAGAGGACCGTGCAGGCGGACTGGCACGGGCCGACGACCCGCACGCTGACGCCGCGCGCCGCGAGTGCGGACCAGCGTGCATTATAGGCGGCGACCGATCCGCCATGATTGTCATAGACATCGATCGTCTCGGCAGCCGCGCGCATGGGCAGAGGTGCGAGGGCGAGGAGTGTGGTTATGATCATAATCGACGTCTTCATGACTTAATCCCCATCGTTGCGTTCCCACAAAAATACGGCCCCGAAGAGCAGGCTCGGGAATAATACCAAAGCTTTAGCGGAGCCAAAGTCACTTGTCGTTGTGGGAGCGATGGTCGGGATTTTCCGATAGCCCGGCCTCATCCGGTCGGGTGACAGGCGGGTAAAATTTTCGTGTGCCGCCTGCCGCATCAGCTTCAGAAGTCACCCCGGCTCCCGGCCCGCGATCTGCGTCCGAGGAGACGCAGGGGGGGAGACCGCGCCCATACCGCTGGCTTATCAACTTGCTCAGGGTAACGGATTGGGGTCCTCGGGGCTCGTTGCGCTCGCCCGAGGCGACCGCGGATAGCCTTTCGGGAGCCTGCCCCGAGCGGAGCGCGGCGACGAGCCGGGTCCGGGGCAGGACGATAAAGGCCGCGATGACGAAAAGGACCTCCATCTCGCGCCCAATTCACCGGCTTTGCCGGTGGCGGCGGCTCGTTATGCGGGCGCTTGGGCGTCGGGCCGTCGGAAAAGCTGTTGAACACCAGATCCGGCGCAAAAGTATTGTGCTGCGAGGGCGTCAGGCGCCCGGCCCATAGGTCGGTGGCAACGGCGTGGTCGAACGTCATGATGTTCTCCTCGCGCCAGCCTTTCGCGCCTTTTTCGCGCACGGCGATGCGCGAGGCGTCGTTGTTGAACTCGGTGATATACATCGAGCGCAGCACGGCGAATGGCCCGCCGGTGATGGGACGGTCGAACGCGACATCGAGCGCCATCTTATTGGTGTCCACCTGCACCATCTTCACCGTCGCCGAACCGCCCTTCTCGAAGCTGAGCGTAAACGTCCGCGAGGCGGGATCGAAAGCGACTTCCTTGAGGTTGACGACCGGACGGCCCTCATATTCGACCGGACCGACCAGGAAGGAGGAGCCATAGCCGGTGTTGCGGAAGCCTTGGGGCGACAGCGGCCGTGGCCGCCAATAGCCGTCCTGCGGATAGAGCACCAGCACTTCCTCCGAGCCGTCGGTGCGCAGCAGCCAGACCTGCAAGAGATGAATGCCCGTCTCGACCCGGTCGCCGATGCGCACGGTGGCGCGCGAGGGGCGCCAGAAGGTGGGGAAGGTGTAGCCGATGACCCAGAGATCGTTGCCGTCGAGCAGGGTGACCTTGCGGGGCGGCGCCGGCGCCTTGTAGCCCGGCTCGGGGATGGTGTCGCATGCGGTCCAATCCGCCTCGAAATTGCCCCGCATTCCAGGGGTCAGATAGACCGGATGAGCGGCCTCGATGCGGAAGCTGCGAACCTTGTCGTTCGTAAAGGAGAGGGAGACATTGTCCTTTTCCGCGCAAAGCACCGGCTCGCTTTCGTTCTTCACCTCCACGGCGAGCCCCTCGAGCGAGGCGCTGAAGGCCGGTGCGCACCCAGCCGCCGCGAAGCTGAGGAGGCCGAAGAAGAGTGCTGAAGCAAAGCGCATGGAGAACACCGTGAAGAGACAAGAGCCTGATACCGCGCAGGATGTACCGGATAGAGCGTTCTGGGTTGAGGGGCAATCGAATTTGTCCGGCTGCCGCTGGCCAGGACGCAATTCCGCCCGGCGACGCCGATGCGGCAACGCCGCGGCCGGAGGCAACTGACGGTGCGGACATGGTTCCACGCAGTCCAGCTGCGAAGGAAGTCCGCCCATCGCCGGGCGCCGTCGGCGCTTCCGGGTCGAGAACCGCAAGAGCATTGTTGCGCGGAACGTTGAACGCCGCCGTCACAAAAAAGCAGCCGATCAGGTAGATCCCCGCGCCGGCGAGCAGAAACGAGGCGTTCGCTCCATCCCATATCGAAAGCGCGCGCACCGCCAAGAGGGCACTGGCCATCGCCGTCCCGAGAAACACGATCATGAAAAGCGGATTGATCACGGTGATATTGATCGCCTGCATCGCGCCTATCCCCTGCTCCGCGGGGAGGCGGGCCAGCGCTCTCATGAGAAAATTGGAAAACGCGAAAAACGTGCCTGCCATGACGCCAGAACCGAGTGCGGCAAAAAAGGCCAGGATGGCGAATGCGCCTTCGAGCATGGAGGTTCCCGTTCTCAGGCTGGATGGCTCGATCCTGTACCGCCATAAAGCCATTTGCAGCCGAAAGCGACGTTCAATTCATTTCCTTCGGGACGCAGCGTCTTGGCAATACGGCTCGTCGGGCGCGCTTGCGCTTCCTCCCGCCCCCCCATAAAACCGCCCCATGACCGAAGCAGACGTTCTCCAGGAATTCCGCGACGCCGGCGCGCTGCTGACCGGGCATTTCGTGCTGACCTCCGGCCTGCACAGCAGCACCTATCTGCAATGCGCGCGGGTGATGATGGATGCGCGGCGGGGCGAGCGCCTATGCGCCGCACTTGCCGAAAAGCTGAAGGCTGCCGGCATGGGGCCGTTCGACATCGTCGCGTCGCCGGCGATGGGCGGTGTCGTGGTCGGCTATGAGATCGGGCGCCAGCTCGGCATTCCGGCGGTGTTTTTCGAGCGTGTCGATGGGCAATTCCAGCTTCGGCGTGGTTTTTCCGTCGAGCCGGGCGCGCGCGTGCTGATGATAGAGGATGTCGTCACCACGGGCCTGTCCTCGCGCGAATGCATCAAGGCGATCGCCGAGGAGGGCGGAATTGCGGTTGCCGCCGCGTGCCTTGTCGACCGCTCCGGCGGAAAGGCCGATCTCGGCGTGCCGCTGGCCGCGCTCGTCACACTCGACATTCGCAACTATCCGGCGGATGCTTTGCCTCCTGAACTCGCGGCAATCCCCGCCGTCAAACCGGGAAGCCGCGGCCTCAAATAGGGAGGCTGTCATGCTGCCGAGCGCGTCCACCTATGCGGAGCTTTGCGGCCAGTTCCGCTGGGAGGTCCCGGAATTCTACAATATCGGCGTCGATGTCTGCGACCGCTGGGCGGAGGCGGAGCCGGATCGTCTGGCGCTCATCGATGCACGCGAGGATGGCGACCGGCTCATCACCTATGGCGAGCTGCGCGCGCTCTCCAATCAGACCGCCAATCTGCTGGCCGAACAGGGCATCGAGCGCGGCGACCGGGTCGGCATTCTTCTGCCGCAGACGCCGGAAACCGCATACGCCCACATTGCCGTCTACAAGCTCGGCGCCATCGCCATTCCGCTGTTCACGCTGTTCGGCGCCGAAGCGCTGGAGCATCGGCTGGCGAATGCCGGCGCGAAGGCCGTCATCACCAATCGGGACGGCGCCGCCAAGCTCGTCGGGCTGCGCGAGAAGCTTCCCCAGCTTCGCCTCATTCTCGGCATCGACGGAGCGGGCGAGGGGGTTGCCGATTTTCACGCGCTGCGCCGTGCGCAGCCGGACGCGTTCGAGGCGGTGAAGACGAAGGCCGAAGACCCCGCGCTGATCATCTACACCTCCGGCACCACGGGGTTGCCCAAAGGCGCTCTCCACGCTCATCGCGTGCTGCTCGGCCATCTGCCCGGCGTTGAAATGGGCTTCGATCTCCTGCCGCAGCCGGGAGACCGTATCTGGACGCCGGCCGATTGGGCCTGGATCGGCGGTCTGCTCGACGTGCTGATGCCCGCCCTGCATCACGGCGTTCCCGTCGTCGCCAAACGCTTCGAGAAATTTACCGGCGAGGCCGCCTTCGCCTTCATCCGGAGCCATGGCATCCGCAATGCATTTTTGCCGCCGACGGCGCTGAAGATGATGCGCGCTGCGGTCGGTCCCGGGCAGGGGCGGCAAGTCGAGATGCGCAGCGTCGCGAGCGGCGGCGAGACGCTCGGCGCCGAGCTGCTCGACTGGGGCCGCAAGGTTCTCGGCGTGACCATCAACGAATTTTACGGCCAGACCGAATGCAACATGATCGTGTCGTCCTGCGGCGCGATCATGGAGGCCCGCCCCGGCGTGATGGGCCAGCCGGTGCCCGGCCACAATCTGGCGGTGATCGACGCCGGCGGCGAGCCTGTGCCTGCCGGCGCGCAGGGAATGATCGCGGTGAGGCGGCCGGATCCGGTGATGTTCCTCGGCTATTGGGCGAATGAGGAGGCGACGCGTCAGAAATTCATCGGCGACTGGCTGGTCACGGGGGATCAGGGGGTGCGCGAGCCGGACGGCCGCATCCGCTTCATCGGCCGGGACGATGATGTCATCAACTCCTCGGGCTACCGGATCGGACCGGGTGAGATCGAGGATTGTCTGATGCGCCACCCCGCGGTCGAGATGGCGGCTGTGGTGGGCAAGCCGAACCCGGAGAGAGGTGAGATCGTTAAAGCCTACGTCGTGCTGCGCAGCGGCGTCACCCCAGGCGGCAATCTCGCCCGTGAGCTCGCAGAACATGTCAAATCACGGCTTGCCGCGCATGAATATCCACGCGAAGTGGCTTTCGTGGACAGTCTGCCATTGACAACAACCGGCAAGATCATCCGGCGGGAGTTGCGCGAACGGGCCAGACGCGAGGCAGGCGATGCAGTATAATGTCGCGCTCAATTTGGCTGCTATTCGCGCATAAACGGAAAGGTTGCCCAGATTTCCGCCTATTTCAGAGCGATTATGCGGGCTGGAGCTCAGCGGGGAAAGCCACAACCCGTTCATCAATTTTTGCGGCGCAATGTTAAATGATCTGGCATAAGTGCGCTGCAATAATTACCTGCTGAGACCGGGACCGGCACGTAGAGGCCTTGCCTCGTGCGTATCGCGCCTTCGCCGGCCCCCTAGGACAAGAGATGCTGTTCAAGCGTGCAAAAGCAGTAAGCTTCGGCGAGCGTTTGAGGCTTTTCCTTTGGCCGAGACGGAGCTGGAGCCGGTCCGCCCAGTACATCCTGCTGCGTCTTAAGCGCGTGCCGTCCTCGCCGCACCGGATCGCGGTCGGCGCCGCCGCCGGCGTCTTTGCCGTGTGCACGCCGTTTCTCGGCGCGCAGCTTCTGATCGCCGGCGTTCTGGCCTGGGTCCTCGGCGGCAGCATCTTGGCCGCGTTTCTCGCCTCTTTCGTCGGCAATCCGCTCACCTACCCCATCATCTGGTTTTCGACATTCAATCTCGGAAATGTCCTTCTCGGCGGCACGGCAACCGCCCAGCTCGTCGATCTCAGGGGCAAGGCGAGCGCCCTTTGGAGCGCCATCAGTCACGCCTCGCCGGACGCCATGGCGAGTGCCGCTGAAAGCCTCTGGCCGATTCTGAAGCCGATGGTCATCGGCTCCCTGCCCCTTGGCGTGTTCGCGGCCGGTGCCGCCTATGTCGGCGTGAGGCGCCTGATCGGGGTCTCACAGGCACGCAAGCGCGCACGCGCGAGCCTTCATGCTGCGCCGCAAGCCGGAAGCTGACGGGTGATGCGGGCTATCCGTCTCGGTGTGAATATCGATCATGTCGCTACCTTGCGGAATGCGCGCGGCGGCGCCCATCCCGATCCGCTGAGGGCAGCCACGATTGCCGTCGAAGCCGGCGCGGATGGGATTACAGCGCATCTGCGCGAGGACCGCAGGCATATTTCCGACACCGACATTGCACTCTTGAAGGAACGGATCAGCCGCCCGCTCAACCTCGAAATGGCCGTCACAAGCGAGATGCAGGCGATCGCGCTGAAATATCGGCCTCATGCCTGCTGTCTTGTGCCGGAGCGCCGCGCCGAGCTGACGACGGAAGGCGGCCTCAGCGTCGCCGGTCAACACAACAGCCTGACGCCCTTCATCGCTGCTCTCCGCGCGGCGGGGATCCGCGTATCGCTGTTCATCGATCCGGCACCGGAGCAGATCGAAGCGGCGGCGCGAGTCCGCGCGGATATCGTCGAGTTGCACACTGGCCGATATTGTGCAGCCGCGCTGGAGGGCGACGGCACCGCCTATGCGCAGGAGTTGCGCCGGCTTGTGGAAGGCGCGAGGCGGGCGGATAGGCTCGGTCTCGAAGTCCATGCGGGCCATGGCCTCACCTTCGACACCGTCGGGCCGGTCGCTGAAATCCCCGAGATCGTCGAACTGAATATCGGCCATTTCCTCGTCGGCGAAGCGATCTTTTCCGGCCTGCACTCCGCCGTGCTGCGGATGAAGGCACTGATGGAGCGCGCGCGAAACGCCTCCTCCGGCGTTCAGACGGCGTAGACCATGATCATCGGCCTTGGCAGCGACGCTGTCGACATCAGGCGGATTGAGCGCAGCATCGAGCGCTATGGCGACCGCTTTCTCGACCGCATCTTTACTGAGGTAGAGCAGCAGAAATCGGACCGGCGGCGGCTGCGCGCAGCTTCCTATGCCAAGCGTTTCGCCGCCAAGGAAGCCTGCGCCAAGGCGCTCGGGACCGGTCTCAGCCACGGCGTGTTCTGGCGGGATATGGGCGTCGTCAATCTGACCTCGGGAAAGCCGACCATGAGACTGACCGGCGGTGCGGCGAGCCGGCTTGCGGCACTGACCCCGGCCGGCCATAAGGCGCAGATCGATGTCTCCATTACCGACGATTTTCCGATGGCCCACGCGATCGTGATCATTTCCGCTGTGCCCGAATAAGCCGCAGCCGGTGCTTTTTGATTTGCGCATGCCGTGACGCAGGCGTATTTGCCTTTGCGGGGTCGTGTTATTATCTGACGTTTGATCAGCGTCTTTGAGCGGGAACGGATCTGATGAGCAGTGAGACGAACGTGAAGGAAAAAGACGCGGAGAGCGGTGGCCTGATGGAAACCGTCCGCGTAATCATTCACGCACTGATCATCGCGCTTCTGGTCCGTATCTTTCTCTATCAGCCCTTCAATATCCCATCGGGTTCGATGATCCCGACATTATTGATCGGGGATTATCTATTCGTCTCGAAATTCAGCTATGGCTACAGCAAATATTCGTTCCCCTGGAGTCCAAATCTCTTCGATGGGCGCGTTTTCGCCTCCGAGCCGAAGCGCGGCGATGTCGCGGTGTTCAAGCTGCCGCGGGACAATGAGACGGACTATATCAAACGCGTGATCGGCCTGCCGGGCGACAAGATCCAGGTGATCGCCGGCGTGCTCCATATCAACGGCCAGCCGGTCAAGCGCGATCGGATCGCGGATTTTGTCGGTCCGGGCGGTACCTGCAATTTCCGCCAGCGCGAGGAAATACGGGTTCCCCGCTATGTTGAAACCCTGCCCAGTGGAGTGAAATACCAGACGCTGGATTGTGCCACCGGCTCGGAAGGCGATGATACGCAGCTGTTCGTCGTGCCCGAGGGTCATTATTTCATGATGGGCGACAATCGCGACAACTCGGCCGACAGCCGCTTCAGCGGCTATTCCGGCGTCGGTTATGTGCCCCGCGAGAATCTGATCGGCCGCGCGGATATCATCTTCTTCTCGATCGATGAGGATGCAAGCCTGTTTGCGCCATGGCGCTGGCCGTTCGAGATCCGCTGGTCCAGGTTCTTCGATCTGATCGACTGACGGCCGTGGTCAGCCGCCCGGACGTCAAGACGCTGCAGAAGCGGATCGGCTATAAGTTCCGCGATCCGATGATCCTCTACGAGGCGTTGACCCACGCCAGCGCCGCCTACGGGCAGAAAGGCGCCCCGGATTACCAGCGGTTGGAATTTCTGGGAGACCGGATTCTCGGCTTGGCGATTGCGGAGTATCTCTTTCATGCGCTTCCCGAGGCACCGGAAGGCGCCCTGGCGCCGCGATTCAACAAGCTGGTGAGCAAAGACACCTGCGCAGCGGTCGCCGTGGAGATCGACCTCGGTTCGCATGTCAGGCTCGGCGACAGCGAAGCGCGGGCTGGCGGGCGGAAGAAGGAAAGCATTCTAGCGGATAGTTGCGAGGCGCTACTGGGCGCGATCTATCTCGATGGCGGCTGGGAGCCGGTCAAGAAAGTGATCCTGACCTACTGGGTGCCGCGCGTAGCCGAAACCGTCAAGATGGTTCCGGTCGACGCCAAGACCGCGTTGCAGGAATGGGTTCAAGGGCGCGGGGAAACGAAGCTGCCGCGCTATGTCAAAGTCACCCGATCGGGACCGGATCACGCGCCGGTCTTTGTCTATGAGGTCTGCGTCGAGGGGCTTGAGCCGGCGCAAGGCGAGGGTCCTTCGCGCAAAGCGGCCGAGCAGGCGGCGGCAAGTAGCATGCTGGTCCGCGAAGGCATCTGGGACGACGCGAAATAATGGCGGCTGACGATAAGCTCACGGACCATCCCGATCCCGGAGCCGGCGGCGGCGCCGGGACACGCTGCGGCTTCGTCGCGGTGATCGGCGCCCCGAATTCGGGCAAGTCGACGCTCACCAACCGGCTGGTCGGGACCAAGGTGTCCATCGTCACCCACAAGGTGCAGACCACGCGCGCCCAGATCCGCGGCATCGCCATCCACGGTGCGAGCCAGATCATTCTCGTCGACACGCCCGGCATTTTCCGCCCCAAGCGGCGGCTGGACCGTGCCATGGTCGAGGCGGCATGGGGCGGCGCGCGCGACGCGGACGCGGCCGTCATTTTGATCGATGCGGCAAAGGGAATCGACGAGGAGGCCGAAGCGATTCTCGAAGGCTCGAAAGAGCTGAAAATGCCGCTGGCGCTTGCGCTTAACAAGGTCGACAGGGTTGGCCGCGATGACCGGCCGATGCTGCTGACGCTTGCAGAGAAAGCTTCCGGCTACGGACCGTTCGACCGGATTTTCATGATTTCCGCGGCGAATGGCGACGGTGTCGGCGATGTTAAGGACTATCTCGCCCAGCTTGTCCCGCTTGGCCCCTGGCTTTACCCGGAGGATCAGATCAGCGATGCGCCGCAGCGTCATTGGGCGGCGGAGGTGACGCGCGAAAAGCTGCTTCTGCGCCTGCATGACGAGCTGCCCTATGCTTCGACCGTGGAGACCACCGACTGGAAGACGCTGAAGGACGGCAGCACGCGGATCGAGCAGACGGTTTTCGTCGAGCGTGAGAGCCAGAAGAAGATCGTGCTCGGCGCCGGCGGGGCGACGATCAAGGCGATCTCGATGGCCGCCCGGCAGGAGCTGCAGGAGGCGCTCGGCGCCAAGGTGCATCTGTTCCTGTTCGTCAAAGTGCGCGAGAAATGGGGCGACGATCCCGAGCGCTACCGGGAGATGGGGCTGGACTATCCGAAGGGGTCGTGAGCCTCAGATTGCGAATGGGGGAGCGGTCGCACTCCACGCATCAAACCGCCAGAGACGAGGCCGCCAAATTGCGATTTGGGATTGAATGCCATGATCTTGTCCCGCGCCTTAAGGCTTTGTGGTGCTCTCCTGCTCTTTCTTGGATCTCAGACCGTGATTGCCGCCACGTCTGCCGAAACCCTCGTCGAAGCTCCGGGGCCGCAAGGGTCGCTCAAGGGCACGATGCTGTCCGCCGCGGCGCCGAATGCGCCTGTCGGCCTGATCATTCCCGGCTCCGGCCCGACCGACCGCGATGGCAACAATCCGCTGGGCGTCAAGGGGTCGCCCTACAAGCTTCTGGCCGAGGGACTTGCCGCGAAGGGGATAAGCTCCGTCCGTATCGATAAGCGCGGCATGTTCGCCAGCGCTGGCGCCACCCCTGATGCGAATGCTGTCACCATCGCAGATTATGTCAGTGATCTCGGCGCCTGGACGACGGTGATCCGGCAGCAGACGGGCGCGGGCTGCGTCTGGCTCATCGGCCATAGCGAGGGCGGGCTGGTGGCGCTCGCGGCGGCGCAAAAACTGCCCAATCTGTGCGGGCTGATCCTGGTTGCGACGCCGGGCCGGCGAATGGCCGAAATTTTGCGCGAGCAGCTCAAGGCCAATCCAGCCAATGCGCCGATTTTGGACGAGGCGCTTGCCGCCATCAGCTCGCTGGAGGCGGGGCGGCGTGTCGACGACACCAAGCTCAATCCGGCGCTGCGCCCGCTCTTCTATGCCGGCGTGCAGGGCTTTCTCATCGATATGTTTGCCCAGGACCCGGCTGCGCTCATCGCCAAGGTCGGTAAGCCCGTCCTGATCCTGCAAGGCTCGCGCGACCTTCAAGTCCACGAGGTCGATGCGCAGAACCTGAAGAAAGCCGATCCACAGGCAAAGCTGGTCATCCTCGCCAACGTCAACCACGTGCTGAAATCGGTGACGTCGGATGATGCTCGCGCCAATCTCGCGACTTATGGCGATCCGAGCCTGCCGCTGGCGCCGGGCGTGGTTGATGCGGTCGCCGAGTTCATTGACGCTGCCTCACATGCGCGCTGATCTATTCGAGGTCGCGGCGGCGATGAGGCATTGACCGAATCCGCGACGACCGGGCTGACATCCGCGGCAAGAAGATTGGCCTGGCGGATCGCCTACCGTGCCTTGTCGACCCATAAAAACCTCGCTTTGATGGGACGGCTAGCGCAATTTACCCCGCATGGACTGGACCGACACCGCCATCGTCCTTCACGCCCGCCCGCATGGCGAGACGAACGCCGTGCTCGATGTGTTTTCGCGCGAGCATGGGCGGCATGCTGGCCTAGTGCGCGGCGGGCGGTCGCGCAAGATCCGGCCGGCACTGCAGACCGGCAATCTCCTGAAAGTGGAATGGCGGGCGCGGCTGTCGGAGCATCTCGGCTTCTTCGTCGTCGAAATCGACAAGCCCTATGCCGCTAGTGCCCTTGACGACCGGTTGGCGCTTGCGGGCATCGGCTCGCTCGCCAGCCTTTGCGCCCTCCTCGCCGAACGCGACCCGCACCCTGGCCTGTTCGACATGGCGCTGCTCGTCCTCGATCATCTCGATGATGCCAAGCTCTGGCCGGAATTGCTGGTGCGATGGGAGCTGCGGCTGCTCTCAGAACTCGGCTTCGGGCTCGCCCTTGATCAATGCGCCGCGACTGGCGCGCGCGAGGATCTGGTCTATGTCTCGCCGAAATCCGGCGGTGCGGTCTCGGCCGCTGCCGGCGAGCCGTATAAGGATCGGCTGCTGAAGCTTCCAGCCTTCCTGCGCTCGGCAAGCGGCTTCGCTGCGTCGGCCGAGGACATCGCCGACGGCTTTGCGCTGACCGGCTTCTTTCTGGAGCGCCACGTTTTCGCCCAGCATAATGCACCGCTCCCGCCCGCGCGGCAGAACCTCTTGCGCCTCTTGGCCGGCGGCGGGATAGCGACTCGCGCGCAGAACGAATAAAACAGCGACGTTGACAGCTCGAAGGCCAGGGCGCCGTTTGCGTAAATGGAATCGCTCCGTCGCTCTATCCATTGGTTTTATCACTCGATTTTTCCGAAAACCGGTTCCCATCCCCGTGTTCACGGCGACACGCTTTTCGGATCGCGCTTTAGGGACTGCGCTCATGTTTCTGCAATTGCTGATCGGCTCGGCCATCATTTCCGCGACCATCGTCATTCATGTCGGCTTCACGGCGGCCGCCGAATGGGGCCTCAAGCGCGAGCAGATCTGGCCGGGCAGGCGCGCCGGCTTTATCCGCTTCGTCGTGCTGCTAGTCGGTATGACGCTGCTGCTCTTGGCCTCGATCAGCGTCTGCGTCTGGCTATGGGGCTACTGTCTGCTCTGGCTCGGCGTCTTTCACGATGTCGAGACGTCAGTCTATTTTGCGCTCGTCTCCTTCACGACGCTGGGCCTTGGCGATATCGTTCTGGAAAAGGAATGGCGGATCTTGTCCGGCATGATGGCCGCGAATGGGCTGCTCATCTTCGGGCTGACGACGGCAGTGCTGGTGGACTTCCTATCGCGGTTTCGACGGGGATGACCTGATCCTGATTGTGCGTACCTCTCCGGATCGAAAAAGCGGTGAAAAGGTCTAGTCCCCGCTATTCGGTCGCGCTTGAAGCCAGACCGGCATAGGGCTAAGCAGGCATCATGGCCGAAGACATGATTCTCGAACCGGCGCCGATCGAGCCGGTCAATCTGCGCGATGCGCTGGAAGAGCGCTATCTCGCCTATGCGCTATCCACCATCATGCACCGGGCGCTGCCCGATGTGCGCGACGGACTGAAGCCGGTCCACCGCCGCGTGCTGCACGCGATGCGGCAATTGCGGCTCGACCCGGAGGGCGGCTTCAAGAAATGTGCGCGCGTCGTCGGCGACGTCATCGGCAAATATCACCCGCATGGCGATCAGTCGGTCTATGACGCGCTGGTGCGCCTCGCCCAGAGTTTTGCGCAGCGCTATCCGCTGGTCGACGGCCAGGGCAATTTCGGCAATGTCGACGGCGATAATGCCGCCGCCATGCGATACACCGAGGCGCGGCTGACCGAGGTCGCCGCCGCCCTGCTCGACGGCATCGACGAGGACACGGTCGATTTCCGCGAGACTTATGACGGCGAGGAAAAAGAGCCGGTCGTCCTGCCGGCCGATTTCCCCAATCTTTTGGCGAACGGCTCTTCCGGCATCGCCGTCGGCATGGCGACCTCGATCCCGCCGCACAACGCCGAAGAGCTGTGCGATGCGGCACTCTATCTGATCAGAAACCCCGGCGCCCCGGCCACAAAGCTGATCGATTTCGTTCCCGGCCCGGATTTCCCGACCGGCGGCGTGCTCGTCGAGGATCGTGCCTCGATCATCGAGGCCTATCGCACCGGGCGCGGCGGCTTCCGCCTGCGCGCGCGCTGGGAGAAGGAAGACACCGGACGCGGCACCTATGTGATCGTCATCACCGAGATTCCCTATCTCGTTCAGAAGTCGCGGCTGATCGAGAAGATCGCCGAGCTGCTGGAGGCCAAGCGCCTGCCGCTGCTGGCCGATGTGCGGGACGAGTTGGCCGAGGACATCCGCATCGTGCTGGAGCCACGCTCGCGCACGGTCGATGCGACCGTGCTGATGGAGCAGCTGTTCAAGCTGACCGATCTGGAATCGCGCATCTCGCTGAATATGAATGTCTTGAGCCGCGGGCAGGTGCCGGTCGTGCTCGGCCTCTCCGAAGTGCTGACCGAATGGCTCGGCCACCGCAAGACGGTGCTGAAGCGCCGTTCGGAGCACCGGCTTGCCCAAATCGAGCATCGCCTCGAAGTGCTCGGCGGCTATCTCATCGCCTATCTCAACCTCGATCGGGTGATCCGCATCATCCGCGAGGAGGACGAGCCGAAGGCCGAATTGATCCGGCGCTTCAAGCTGACCGATGTGCAGGCCGAGGCGATCCTCAATATGCGGCTGCGCTCCTTGCGCAAGCTAGAGGAGATCGAGATCCGCACCGAGCATGACAAGCTGACCAAGGAAAGGCGCGAGATCGTCGCGCTGCTCAGCTCGGACGAAAAGCAATGGCAGCGCATCTCCGAGCAGATCGCCGAGACCAAGAAGCGCTTCGGCAAATCGACGGCAGTCGGCCGCCGCCGCACCGGCTTCGCCGAGCTGCCCGAGATCGACATCGATGTCGAGCAGGCCATGGTCGAAAAGGAGCCGGTCACCATCGTGCTCTCGGAGAAGGGCTGGATCCGCGCCCTCAAGGGCCATCAGGACGATCCCGACAAGCTGCAATTCAAGGCCGAAGACAGCCTGTTCCGCGCCATCCGCGCGCAATCGACCGACAAGCTGGTGCTGTTCGCCTCCAACGGCAAGTTCTTCACGCTTGACGCTTCGGCGCTGCCCGGCGGGCGCGGCCATGGCGAGCCGGTGCGGCTGATGATCGATCTGGAGGAGACGAGCGGCATCGTCGAGCTGTTTGTCCACAGGCCGGGACGCAAGCTGCTCGTCGCCTCGAAGGCCGGCAACGGCTTCATCATTGCCGAGGATGAGGTCGTGGCGCAGACCCGCAAGGGCAAGCAGATCATGACGGTCGCCCCGCCCGATGCCGCCATTGCCTGCATCGCCGCCGAGGGCGACAGCGTGGCCACCGTCGGCGCAAACCGGAAAATGCTGGTTTTCCCGCTGGAAGAGGTCAATGAGCTGAGCCGCGGCCGGGGCGTGCGCCTGCAAAAGCTTCGCGATGGCGGGCTCGCCGATGTCACGGTTTTCCGGGCCGAGGAGGGCCTGCGCTGGCAGGACGGTCCGCGCGTCCGGACCTTCACCGAATTTGCCCCCTGGCAGGGCAAACGCGCCCAGGCGGGGGCAGTTGTCCCCAAAGGTTTCCCCAGGGCGGGCCGTTTCGGCATCACCGGCTTCTGACAGTAATACCGTCCCCTGGCCGTCCCCCTTTTTGTCATAACCTGGCCTCTCATTTCGTCGGCCCCGGCTCGGAGGCTTGCCCCGGACTTGATCCCATAGGCGCTAACTTTTGCATTGGCAAATCAGTTGCGCTCTGATTTAAGCTCTGCATGACGGCGGGAAATTCACCTCAGGGATGGAACTGGGATGGCGTGCTGGCCCGGCTGGGCGAGTACGCCGATCTGGAGCAAAGCGCGCGCGAATTCGGCGCCATCAAGCGCACGCGCGTGATCAAGACGGCGGCTCAGCTGTTGCGGCTGGTTCTGGCCTATGTGCTGAGCGGGCTTTCGCTGAGGAGCACGGCGGCCTGGGCGGAGGCGGCTGGGGCGGCCTCGTTCTCCGATGTGGCGCTGCTGAAGCGGCTCAAGGGCTGCGGTCCGTGGCTGGCTGAGCTGGTCGGCATATTGAGCGATGCTCTCACCCCGGAGGCGGCGTGTGGCGCTGACGGCCGGCGCATTGTGGCGGTTGATGCCACGGCGATTTGCTCGCCGGGCGGCCGGAACAAGCGCTACCGGCTTTTGCATACGGTTTATGATGTTGGCGCCCAGCGCTTCCGCACCACGTTGGTGACGGAGCGCACGGTCGCCGAGAGGCTTGATGTCGGTTCCATCGAGAAAGGCGAGATCCGCCTCGGCGACCGTGTCTATGCGCGTTATCACCCTCTATCGGCCGTTGTCGCAGCCGGCGCCGATTATGTGGTTCGGCTAAGCACCATCGCCCTGAGGCTGGAGACGGCGGAGGGCAAGCGGCTCAACCGGGCCGAGCTGTGCCGGAAAGCCGAGAGCGAGGGCATTCAAGAGGCACGGGTGAAGCTCTGCGACACGGCGGGCGGGGAGGCCCTCGATGCCCGCGTCATCGCGTTTGCGCTGCCGCCGGCAAAGGCGGCAGCGGCGCGCCGGCTGATGCGCAAGAACGCGCGCAGCTGGGGCTATACACCCAGCGCCGATGCCCCCATCATCGCCGGTTGCCTGATGCTGATCACCTCGCTTCCTGCCGACGACTGGCCGGCCGAACGCGTGCTCGCTCTCTACCGGCGACGATGGCAGGCCGAGCTTGCCTTCAAGCGGCTCAAATCCCTGCTCGATCTGGAGGCGCTGAGAGCCTTTGACAGCGAGTTGGTGAGCGCCTGGATCCATGCCGTGCTGCTTGTTGCCCTGCTCATCGATCTGGAGCGGCCCTCGATGGCGATCGAGGCGCCGGACTCTCCCCGCTCAATGGCCGGCGACGATCCGTCCCCCTATGGCGATTCCTCGCCCTCCTCGCTTGCGGCATAAGGCTTGCCGTTCTCGCAAGTCCAAGCTTAACGCCTAGGCTCCCTCATCAAGCCCTCAACAGGCTCGCCGAGCCGCCGCGACGAAGACAAAGCCTCGCCAATCTAAGTTAGCGCCTATGGGAGCAAGTCCGGCAATGACGGATGCTGCAGCGCTCTGGCCAACAGCAAACCCCTCGCCATTTTCTCCCTTCGTCTCCCCGGCCGGCCGTCAGGCCGTGCCAAGGTCACATTCGGCCTCTCATCGCGCGACCCCGGGTCTCGCGTCGCTCGCCCGGGGTGACGAAATCTCCGCAGCACCAATCCCCTCGCCGGGCTGGGCCCGCGAGGCTTTGCGGTCTTTGTTTGGGCATGATCTTTACCGCAAAACCGGTTCCCACTTTTGCGGGATCATGCACCTGATCCACCCCGCAAGGGGCGGCGCGGGCAGCCGTGAGGCTGGTCCGTATGTTAGTGTTCAGCCTCTCGGCTGCCCACGCGCGGCGATATTCTGGCGGCGGCTCCACAATCCCTTCTTTGCTCATGGAACGGCCATGCGGGCGGGCTTTGCCTCGACAAGCGCTCCATTTCCACCATCCCCGCAGTCGCGGCTGCGGGCGATCTCGCGCATCGGCTTGCGAAGCGGGGATGATCCCGGTCCCCTCGCCAACACGCCGGCGGCGCCGCGGAACCCTCGCGAGAGCCGGGCGGCGGGGCAGCACTTTCGAACCCGCGGGCTCACATGGGCCGGACCTGCAACCATGGGCATCCCAGCCGCATGGTGGGCGAAGCCGCAACCCCTGGGCTTGGGACCGTTACTCCCGCCGCGCATGTGGCCTGCCTCGCGACAGGGCCATCGCACGCGGACTTACCCAGGCACCGCGATCCTTCCCCACATGGCCAAGTCGGTCTTAAGCCCGGCGCCCCTTCGGGGAAGCGACTGCGGCGGAGTGTAAGCGAGGCGCGGAGGGCGGGAATAAGTTTGAAGGCGCGATTTGCTGGCTTGGTGAATGGAGGGTTGATGGCGTTCTCCCTCTCCCTCTCCCATGGGGAGAGGGTTGGGGTGAGGGGATTAATCGCCTGAAATTGAGGTATATACCCCTCACCCGGCGCTGGCGCGCCGCCCTCTCCCACTGGGAGAGGGCAAGACGGCACTGTCCAGCGCCTGCTTCGTCGCCCCGGGCGAGCGAAGCGAAGACCCGAGGCCTACTCGCGTTTCATCTGGCAAGGAGGTCGCTGAAAAGCCAATGGCCCCCGGCTCGGAGGCCGGGGCAGGCGAGCGAAGCGAGACCTGAGGACCCATGCCGTTACCTCGAAGCAAATGCGAGGTTCTACATAGCTGGCATGAGTTCCGCGTGTTCCTCGGGGCAAGCCCGCGGACGACAGATCGTAAGCTTGGATCAAGTCCGGCAATGACGGATCAGGGATTGTATTTGCTGCCCGGATTTGGACGGCCGCTATCGGCTTCCAATAACGAGCAAGAGAGTTTGAGAAGTTTTTCACAGGCCCGCACATGCCTTAATTCGGCAACAGTTCGCTCTATTGTCATGGTTAACGGATTCTTAACGATCGGCATCGCGGTCGAAGGGCGAGACCGCCCCTTCGAAAACAGATGGCGGAATGCGCGACGGCCGGACGGGGGCAGCGGGAAAGCATGCTTTTGCGAGCGGGCGCGACGGCACTCATCCTTTCAGCTTTGACGCTGGCCAATGCGAATGCCGGCGAATGCGGGCGCGAGGCGTTCGCGGCGGTGGTGAGCGAGGCGAGCACCGCGCTGACCGCGATGAATGAAACGCAAAAGCAGAGTTTTCACGCCCGGCTTCAGCTTCTCAAGACGCGCACTGGCTGGTCCGACGCCGATTACGTCGCCAACGCCAGGCCCTTCGTTCAGGACGACCGCATCGCCGCGATCGACGCCGAGACTAAGGCGCTGCTCGCCAAGGTTCCCGAGCTCGGCGCCTCCGGGCAGCCGTCCCCGGCCCTTGCCGGTGCCGTTGCCTCGATTGAGACGTCCACGGATCAACATTGCGCCATGCTCGGCCAGCTCCGCGGGCTGATGGCGAAAGTCGTCGAAAATAACCGCGCCAAATGGACTTACATGATCGGCAAGGTCGACGCCGCGCTTGAGAGTGCGCGTCAAGCCAAGGCAGGGCAATGAGACGGGCTCGGCAGATCGCCATGGACAGCCACGAGCGGGCCGGGGGCCGAAAAAGCGCTTGCTTTCGCGTTAGCGCGGATCTGATTCGCAGACTTGCCGCTTCAGGGATAAGTCTCGTCTCGGGCAGGAAGCTTCGTCTGAATAAAACGTCAAATATTTGCGAGACGAATAAGCTTTTTCCCGCTTCGGAACGCCGGAAAACTGCAGAGTTACCCATAATAAGTGCGCGCCTGCTCTTATCAAAAACAGCAGATGCGATTCGCCTTATACTGCCGCGCTCCCGAGCGGAGAATGCTTCAATTCCGCAGCCGGACGATGAGCAAAGCGTTAAGTAACGATTTCGCTTCGCGCGAGATTAGTTTGGTTGTGCCTTCTCGTTACTGCTACCTATGCGAGAAAAACCGTAGTTTTCGTGGCGATTCCGCCACAAGCGTTGGTTGGATTAAGCCGTCGAGCGGGGTTCTTGTTTACCGCCCCGAGGGTTTCGTCTAACAAAAATGTGTAAGCCCGACGAGCCGATGGGAAGTGAAAGCTGGCTCCAAGGCTAAGAAGTTTGAGCTGTCAGCATCATGGGGTTTATCCGCTGGCAGACTTGAAGGGCAGAGACCTCCGGCGCTGACGTGAAGGTGTCTCTGTATTTGGGAAGGCCCGGCAGGTCCAAGCCTGGGGGGCTGTTTGGAGAGAGAGATGATTGGGGGATCCATGAAGATGACCAGTCGCTTTGCTTTGGTCGCGGCTGCCGGTTTGCTCCTGGGTGCGACTGTTTCAGCAAAAGCTGTGAAGGCCGCCGACCTTGGTGGCGGATGCTGCGCCGACCTGGAAGAGCGCGTTGCCGAACTTGAAGCCACGACCGCTCGCAAGGGCAATCGCGTGGTTTCGCTGCAGATCTACGGCCAGGTCGAATAAGGGCTTGTTGATCTGGGACGACGGGAAGAACAGCGACGCATATATTGTCGATACCGACGAATCGGGCACCCGCATGGGCGCGATCGGCACGGCGACGATTAGCCCCGGCATGACCGCAGGCTTCAATATCGAGTACGACCTGCAGCAGGCGCCCTCCAATGACGTGTCGGCGACAAACGATAATCCGACATTTGTTGACGGGGGTGACACCCCCGAAAGCGAACAACAGAGAAGCTTGTTCGGGCTCCGTATCGCCAATCTGTATGTCGAAAGCGCAAGGTTCGGCCGGGTCACGATCGGTCACGGCAGCGCCGCTTCTGACTATGCGTCGGAAGTCGTGCTCGGGAACTCGCTTTCCACCTCGAACATCCTCGTCGGCAACAACTTCGTGATCAACGGAAGCGGTAGCAAACCTTGTCCAGTTGGACCAGCAATCTCGACGGTTCCCGGAACAACAATGTCCGCTACGACTTCGCCGGAGTTTTACGGTTTTATCGCATCCGCGTCTTGGGGCGAGAACGACCAGTGGGATGTCGCTCTGCGCTTCAAGAAGGAATGGAATTCCATCCGCGTCGCGGCAGCTCTTGCCTATCAGGACTTGAGCGACGATACCCTCTTCTCCGGAGACAAGGGCCATTTTACGGTAGTTGACGGGTCTATCTCCGTGATGCACGTTCCGACAGGCATCTACGGTGCGTTCGCCGCCGGCAGCAAGGACTTCGACGACAAGGCCTTCGCTGATCCGAGTTTCTGGTACGTCCAGGGCGGTATCGAGAAGAAGTTCTTGCCGTATGGTTCCACGACGCTCTATGCCGATTACGGTATCTATGATGACTTCATCGACAACGGCTCCGAAGCCACGCGTTGGGGTCTGGGTATCGTTCAGAAGATCGACAGCGCCGCGATGGACATCTATGCGAAGGGATATTTCTACAGTTTCGATCAGGGCAATTGCGACAGGCTCGTGCGACGATCTGAGCATGGTCCTCGTCGGTTCGCGCATCAAGTTCTAATCCGGCTGTACCTAAGCTAGCTGAGAGAGCCGCCCTTCGGGGCGGCTCTTTTCTTTTGCCATGGTGCTGATTGTGTCGAGGGCGAATCGGCCCGACATTCGATTCGTGCGCTGCCCGGCTCACGGCGGAGGCCCAAAGACGTGATTTGGCCGCGCGTCACGATCGGCGCTATTGCTGGCTGCGTCCCGATCCGAAATTGTCAGCCGTGCGCGGCACGGTCAGGAGGCGATCATGGCGCCGGCACCCGAAAAGCTCATGTTTCCAGGCTCGCAAGGGCATTCGCTGGCGGCGCGGTGGGAGCGTCCCGCCGGCAAGCCGAAGGCGACCGCGATCTTCGCTCACTGCTTCACCTGCTCCAAGGACGTTTTCGCCGCTTCGCAAATCGCCAGGGAACTCGCCGCGCGCGGCTTTCAGGTGCTGCGCTTCGACTTCACCGGCCTCGGCGCCAGCCAGGGCGAATTCGCCAACACCAACTTTTCCTCCAACGTCCAGGATCTGCTCGCCGCCGCCGACTATCTCCGCTCTCAGGGCCGCGCACCGGATCTCTTGATCGGCCACAGCCTTGGCGGCGCGGCGGTGCTCGCGGCGGCCGGCGATATTCCCGAGGCCAAGGCCGTCGCAACCATCGGCGCGCCCGCCGATGCCGCCCATGTCGTCAAGCATTTTGCGGCGCATGTCGATGAGATCCGCGGCAAAGGCGAGGCGCAGGTCACGCTCGCCGGCCGCAAGTTTCACATAAAAAAGCAGTTCCTCGACGATCTGGAGACGGCGAGCTTTCGCGATCGCATTGCCAAGATGCACAAGGCGCTGCTGATTTTCCACGCCCCGACCGACAACACGGTCGGCATCGAAAATGCGCAGGCGATTTTCGAGGCGGCCAAGCACCCGAAGAGCTTCATTTCGCTCGACGGTGCCGATCATCTGCTCTCACGCCGCGAGGATGCCGCCTATGTCGCCGAGGTGCTGAGCGCCTGGGCGTCGCGCTACATCACCGGCGAGACCGCCGAGGAAGAGGCCGGACCGCCTGAGGGCGTGGTTGTCGTGTCCGAGACCGGCGCCGGCAAATTCCAGCAGAGCGTCCGCGTCGGTTCGCACCGGCTTTTCGCCGATGAGCCGGCCGATGTCGGCGGCATGGATACGGGGCCGACGCCTTATGATTTCCTCGCCATCGGTCTCGGCGGCTGTACGGCGATGACGATGCGTCTCTATGCGGAGCTGAAGAAGATCCCGCTCGATCACGTCGAGGTGCTGGTCCGCCACGAAAAGCGCCACGCCAAGGATTGCGAGGAGCTGCGAGGAGAAGGAGGGCGCGCGCATCGATCATTTCGACCGCACTTTGCGGATCAGCGGCGGCGATCTGACGGAGGCGCAGCGTCAAAAACTGATCGAGATCGCCAACCGCTGCCCGGTGCACCGCACGCTCGAAGCCGGCGCGCGGATCAACACGACCGTCGAACCGCCGGTGCGATAGGCGGGCGGGCTCTACGAGAAAACGAAGCGCGACCTCCTGCCTGAAGCGCTCCATGTTTTGCCGGCGTCGATTTGTGTTAGAACTCGCGTCTTGTCCGCAACGCCTGCGCGAGCCAACATCGTTATCATGGCACAATCCCCATCAGCCGCACGGAGTGGTGCCGCGCCAGGCGGCCCGCCGGTCGTCATCGTCGGCGGCGGTCTCGCCGGGCTGTTCGCCGCGCTGAAGCTCGCGCCGATGCCGGTCACCATCGTAACGCCGCGTCCGCTCGGCGAAGGCGCGTCGAGCGCCTGGGCGCAGGCCGGCATCGCGGCCGCAATCGGCGAGGGCGACAGTTTTGAGAAGCACGCCGCCGATACGATCCGCGCCGGGGCGGGTCTGTGTGACGAAGCGATCGTCAACATGGTCGTGCGCGAAGGCCCCGCGCGCATCGAGGATCTCTTGCGCTTCGGCGTGCCGTTCGACCGCGATCTCGAAGGCCGGCTGCGCCAGTCCCGCGAGGCGGCGCATAGCGAGCGCCGCGTGGTCGGCGTTCGCGGCGATCAGGCAGGCAAGGCCATCATGGCGGCGCTGATCGCGACGGCACGGCAGACGCCGTCGATCACGGTCCTGGAAGAAATGGCCGCCGTCGATCTCGCGCTCGGAGGCGGCCAGGTCACCGGCCTCTATTATGCCCCCTCGCACGGAGGCAGCGCCGCCGCAAGCGATTATCTGCCCGCGCGCGCCGTGGTCCTGGCGACAGGCGGCGTCGGCCAGCTCTACACACTGACGACGAATCCGCCTGAGGCACGAGGCGACGGCATCGCCATCGCGGCACGGGCCGGGGCAGTGATCGCGGACCCAGAATTCGTGCAGTTTCACCCGACAGCGCTCGATATCGGCCAGCACCCGGCGCCGCTTGCGACCGAGGCTCTGCGCGGCGAAGGCGCAAAGCTCGTCAACCGGCTTGGCGAACGCTTCATGCTTGCGATCCACGCCGACGCCGAACTGGCTCCGCGCGATGTCGTGGCGCGCGGCGTTCAGATCGAGTATGCGAGCGGGACGCGGCGCCTTCCTCGATTGCCGCGGCAAGCTCGGCGCCGAAATGCCGGAGCATTTTCCGACCGTTTACGCAGCCTGCGCGGCGGCGGGGCTCGACCCGGCGACCGATCTCATTCCCATCGCGCCCGCCGCGCATTATCACATGGGCGGCATCCGGACGGATAAAGATGCGCGCACCGGCCTTGCTGGGCTATGGGCTGTCGGCGAGGTCGCCTGCACCGGCCTTCACGGCGCGAACCGCCTCGCGTCCAATTCGCTGCTGGAGGCGGTGGTGATGGCGGCGCGCGCGGCGGAAGATATTGCCGGGACCAACGCGGCTTCCGCCCTCCGGCCGCCGCAATCTGCGCCGGTTTACGATGCCCGGCTTGATGCTGCCCCGATGATGGCGCTCGAAGAGGCGATGAGCACGCTGTGTCGGCGTCGTCCGCTCGGCCGAGAGCCTGGTTACCGCGCTCGGCCTGATCGAGGATCTGGCGCGCGAAGCGGCTCCATCGTCCCCGCTCGCCAATATGACCGATGCCGCGCGCTTCATGGCTGTTGCCGCCTTTACCCGCGAGGAAAGCCGCGGCGCCCATTGCCGTACGGATTTCCCGGACATGTCGAGCCAGGCTCGCCGCAGCTTCCTGACTTTGGCCGAGGCTCGGGAAAAGTCGATCGATATATTGAAAAGGCAAGGAGAATGACGAACGACTTTCCTAGCCATCTCGTTGCGCCAATCCTGGATGCCGCCTTTGCCGAGGACCTCGGCCTTTCCGGGGATATCACCACGAATGCGATCATTCCGGCGGCCGAGAAGCTCGAAAGCGGTGATCGCCGCGCGCAAACCGGGGCGGATTGCGGGGCTGCCGATCGCCGAAGCCGCTTTCCGCCGGCTCGATCCTGGCGTCACATTCGACATTCTGATCAACGATGGCGGCGACGCTCAGTCCGGCGATCATCTTGCCGAAATAGACGGGAACACCCGCGCAATATTGCAGCGCGGAGCGAATTGCGCTCAACTTCCTCGGCCATCTGAGCGGCGTCGCCACCCACACCCGCGCCTTCGCGAGGGCGATCGAGGGCACGAATGCCCATATCTGCTGCACGCGCAAGACGACGCCGGGCCTGCGCGCCTTCGAGAAATATGCGGTGCGCATGGGCGGCGGCATGAACCACCGCTTCGGCCTGTTCGACGCCGTGCTGATCAAAGACAACCATATCGCGGCGGCGGGCGGGCATCGGCCCGGCCATCGAGCGCGCACGCCGTGCCGTCGGGCATCTCGTCAAGATCGAGGTCGAGGTCGACCGGCTGGATCAGCTCGAAGAGGCGCTGCGATACAAGATCGATGCCGCGCTTCTGGATAATATGAGCCTCGACGATCTTCGCCGTGCTGTGGCGATGGCGGGTGGCCGCGTGGTTCTCGAAGCCTCGGGCGGCGTCACCCTCGGGACCGTCCGCGCCATCGCGGAAACCGGCGTCGACCTGATCTCCTCGGGGGCGTTGACGCATTCCTCGCCGGCACTTGATGTCGGGCTCGATTTCCTGCCGGATAAAAGCGTGTCTTGAACGGACGAGATTTGGTCAACGCAGATAACGAACCTGGTGGATAAAATCTCACAGTTGATCCCCGCGCTGTCCGTCAATTTTGGCTGGCAAGCGGTCATTTGGGTCCTATCGCTAGTGCATCGATCCAAACGGAGGCTACAGCCGGAGTTTGGAAAAATTTATGCCAAACAAAGCTCCACTAGGGTGGTGAGCTGATCTTCCTGCCAGCCGCAATCAAAGCGCGGCTAGTTCTGAGAGGACGTTCGGGGGGAAACAGATCGAGAGACGATGGCGAGAAGTATCGCTATATTCAAATTTGAATGCTGTAGTATCCGTTAAACGCTATCGCCACTTGTTCATGTACGCCCCAGGAATCTCAAGTAGAACGCTGCGAACACCAAGACAATTCCAATATTAACCGTCAGCCGTTCCCAGAAACGGTTTCTGAAGAACACGAAATCTACACCGACTATGGCGGCTACCATCGCCACCACGTAAAGGACGAGAGCGACCCGTTTGCCCATTTCAGCGGGAATCGCCATTTTGAGTTTTCCATCACGTGATCTGCCATCCCAGTAGATTGTTTCACTCACCCGGCCAGCTTATCACGTTCAGAAGGTTCGGCTACGAGTTGCGAGCGGTCTGCGGCCCGGCAGGTACCAAGCGTCAGATTTGATCCACTGGCCACCGCTCAAAGGCACTGGAGCCTCTGCCGCTCCGATTGAATCGCAAACGGGGCTCTATCTCTTTGTTCGCGCGTGATCTTTTCGCAAAACCGGCGTCCATCGCCGTTTTCACGGGGGGAGATGCTTTTGCGGATCATGTCTCTAGTGGAGCGAATTTGATATTTGAAACCCCAGTCGCGAGCTCGCGCTTAAATGTCAAATTCAAAAGCCCCACTAGAATCAAAAAGTTGCTAGAGGCCTTGATTTCGGCATTTGCTCTCGAGCGTGCTGCAAGCGGATGCAAATGCCGGAATTGGACCACTGAGGGTGGGAAGAGGGTATCGCGGATGGAGCCGCGTATTTCGGCCTACGCCTCAAACCGGACCTATTCTGTGCCGACAAGGAATTTTGGAGTTCACGCGGAGGTGCCGCTTTTGCAACATTGGTGGCGCTATCTGAACCTTTAGCAGAGGAGCGTGCCTACGCGTTCGTCAACAGGAGCCCCCTGCATTTGCCGATCCTTATCATCCTTGCCATTGTGGTTTCGCTCGCGGGGGAGCACCTGCCCACGGCGCTCAGGCCGAGACGCCGACGGTGTCACGCTCCGATCTGACCGGCGCCACGCCGCTGCCGCTCACCGGGGAAGCGCCGGGCCGCATTCGAGGCCTACATTGCCGACGCGCTCTATCGGTTCGGGGTGCCGGGGGCTGCCGTTGCGGTGGTGGAGAACGGAGACGTCGTTTACCTCAACGGCTTCGGCGTCAAGGAGGTCGGCAGCACGCGGCCGGTCACGCCCGACACCATGATGATGATCGGCTCCATCACCAAGTCGATGACGACCATGATGGCCGCCGTCGCTTGTCGATGACGGCCGTCTCGCCTGGGAGACCCGCCTGGTCGACCTGCTCCCCGAGTTCGCTGTCGGCGACCCGGCGCTCACCAGGCGGCTGACCATCCGCGACGCGTTCTGCAATTGCTCGGGGGTCCCCGGCCTGAACATCGAGTCGTACTTCGAAAGCGCGCACGCCTGACGCCCGAAAAGGTGGTCACGGCGCTGGCCGCACGTGAGCCCACGGCCGGCTACGGCGAACAGTTCATCTACAACAACCTGCTCGTCGCCAGCGGCGGCTACGCGCTCGGCGTGGCGAACGGCGGTGGCGCGGTCGACCTCGGCCTGGCCTATGACCTGGCGCTGCGCGAGCGGGTCCTCGGCCCGATCGGGATGCCGCGCTCGACGTTCGATCCTGAGGCCGTGCTGGCTGACGGTGACTATGCGCTGCCGCACGCCGTCGACCTCTCCGGCGACCTGCGGCCACTCCCATTGACCGCCGAGCGTGGCCTGCTGCCCTATCGGCCCGCCGGAGCGCTCTGGTCGAATGCGCGGGAAATGGCGCGCTACCTCCAGACCGAACTGGCCCGCGGCGTTGCACCCGGCGGCACCCGGGTCGTCTCGTCCGAAAACCTGGAGGCGACCTGGGCGCCGAGGGTGTCGGTGCCGAATTTCTACGGCGGACCGCCGGAGATGGCCGCGACCATGACGAGCTACGGGCTCGGCTGGTTGAATGGCGCAGTATCGCGGTCTGCGCGTCGTCAGCCATGCCGGGCGGCACCGGGGGATTTACCGCCGAGATCGCCTTCCTGCCGGAGGCCGACCTGGGGATCGTGATCCTCACGAACTCGCTCTCGCTCGCTCCCATCCCGCTCGGCCTTCGAATATGCCGTGGAGATGCGGCTCTTCGAGCTGCTCTTCGACCAGCCTGCCGAGTTCGACGCCCAATTGATGGCGCAGGCCAAGGCGTGGCGGCATCCCGGCCGCGCCCCGTCGCTGGGCAAGGTCGATCCTGCCGCCGTCGCGCCGTATCTGGGCCGCTACGACAGCGCCGCGCTCGGCGAGGTGTCGCTGTCCCTGCGGGGTGGCCGGCTCGTCCTCGATGCGGGCGAGCTGAACTCGGAGCTGCGGCCGCTCGCCGACGGCGGTGCGAAGACCGTCTACCTGCTGCACGATCCGCCGCTGTCGCTCTTCTCGGAGGCATACGGGGCGACGGTGAGCTTCACCGGCGGCGCCCAGGAGCCGCGGATGACCATCACGGTTCCTGCCAGCGTCACCGGGCCCGAACAGGAGTTCGTGTTCAAGCCGACACCGATGATGACGCACGAACCGGTCGATTTCCATGTGATCGCGATGGCCGGATGTTGAAGCTATATTTGGGTGATGCCGGCTTTTCACCGCCTTTCGGAAAGTCGAGTAGCAGCGTATTATTTCCGTTTCGAGTTCGGCGAGCGGCTGCGGCCCGGCAGGTGCCAAGCGTCAGATTTGATCCACTCCGCCACCGCTCAAAGGCACTGGAGCCTCTGCCGCTCCGATTGAATCAAACGGGGCTTTATCTCTTTGTTCGCGCGTGATCTTTTCGCAAAACCGGCGTTCATCCCCGTTTTCACGCTAGTTGATGCACAGATCTGGGTGCGACGGAAATGACTTTAATCGGGGAAATAGTGATCCCGCCTATCCGATCGCTATGATTTTACTTTTCTTGGCACTTTGATTTTCTCTGAGGGGGTCGGGATGTTGCTGGAGCACTATTCGGTGGGTCGGTTCGGGGATCGTCGCCTGGATAAAGGGGGGCGGCTCTGCTCGAGGGCATGGTCATGCGCTCGAGCTCGCGCTTGCGGCGGGCGGCTGACTGGCCATCGATCGGAGATCGTCCGCTATGGTCGATTTCTGGCCAACGAAAAGGTGACGGTGGAGGCCTTGACTCACGGGCTGGGGCGAGCAAACCGCCGTTGTGGCAGCCGGCCGGCATGTGCTGGCAATCCATGAGACATGAGTGAGATCCATTTTCGAACGACGGCTGAGTGCTGTCGCGGCTTGGGCGAGATCGGCAAAGGCATCGGCTGCGGCTTGCTGCTGCATGCGATGCTGGCGCTGGATGCGGATAACCCTGCCTGTCTGGGACTGGTTGCCGGCCAGATCTGGCAATACGCCAGGGCCGGGTTGCGGTGCCGCACGAGAAACGGCGGCCTGATGAGAAGGAATTGTGGCGCTGGATCAGCACGGCCGAGCGGGCCAAGGAGGTCCTTAGCGCGGCGACAATACTTACTGTTATTGATGACCGCGAGGGCGACATTTATGCCAAATGGGCGAGCGTCGCGGAGCAGAATTTTCATTTGCTGACGCGCTCCATGCATGACCGTGCGCTGGCCGGCGGCGCGAGCCTATATGACACAGCGGCAAGTCTGCCGATTGCCGATATCTCGATCCTTGAGCTTGTAGCCCGTGCTGGTCGACCGGCACGCCAGGCAAAGCTGGCATTACGCTTTGGACGAGTGACGCTGCAAAGGCCGAGAGGTCCGGGCATGCGGGACTTGCCCAAGACAGTTGCGCTAAGCTTGATCGAGGTGGTTGAACAAGATCCACCGGCCGATGTCGAGCCTTTGCATTGGTATCTGCTGACGACCCACGAGATCGGCGATGCCACTTCGGCTTGGCAGATTGTCGATTGGTACAAGAGACGCTGGACAATCGAGCAGCTCTTCCGGATCTTCAAAACTCAGGGGCTCCAGATCGAAGACAGCCGGGTCGAAACCGCCGACCGCTTGCTCAAACTCACAGCAATCGCCGCGAAGGCTGCGGTCATCACCTTGCAACTGATGCAAGCGCGGGACGGCCAAAGCGCCGAGCCGGCAAGCACCGCCTTCAATGAAGACGAAATCTGAATCCTCGACGCACTCGGCCGTTCGTATCAGGGCCGGACGAAGCTGCAAAGCAACCCTCGCCCGCCGCGCAGCCTCGGCTGGGCCACCTGGATCATCGCCCGGCTCGGCGGTTGGGACGGATATCCGCGTACCAAGCCTGGCCCCATAACAATCCACCGCGGACTGACTTACTTCCTCGGCATCGCCCAGGCAAGGCTTCTCGAAGATGTGTGAATTAAACTAGCGTTTTCACGGGGACATGCTTTTGCGGATCATGCTCTAGTGGAGCGAATTTGACATTTGAGCGCGAGCTCGCGATAGGCGGATGCAAATGCCGGAATCGGACCACTAGTGCGCGGCGCAAAGGCATCAGGCAAGCTCGCCGCGCAGAAGCTTCGGCAATTCCCCGGTCAGTCCCGCCGCTTCGCGCATGAAGACGCTTTTGAGCCGGGGAATCCGGTCCACGATGCCAAGCCCGAGCTGGCGTAGCATGCGCAGCGGTGCGACGTCGTTGGCGAACAGCCGGTTGAGCGCCGCAGCGGTCATCGCCGACGAGGCGCTGTCGAAACGGCGCCAGCGCTCATAGCGCTGCAGAACCGTCAAATCGCCGGGATCGAGGCCGAGCCGGGCCGCATCAACCAGCACCTCGGTGAGCGCCGCCGCATCTTTCAGCCCGTGATTGAGCCCCTGGCCGGCGATCGAATGCAGGCCGTGCGCCGCGTCGCCGGCAAGCGCGATGCGGGGCTTCACCATGCCGCGTGCAAGGGTCATGGTCAGGGTGTAGCAGGCAAGCTTGCCGACAAGGGATAGCTTACCGAGCTGGTATCCCATACGCTTCTCGATTTCAGCGAGAGCGCCGGCCTCGTCGAGCGCCATGATGCGCCTCGCTTCATCGGCCCGCTCGGTCCACACCAGCGAGCAGCGGTTGTTCACCATCGGCAGGATCGCGAAGGGGCCGGACGGCAGGAAATGCTGCACGGCGCGGCCGTGATGCGGCTTCTCATGGGCGACCGTGCCGACGATCGCGGCCTGATCCGACCGCCATTCGACCAGCTTGAAGCCGGCCATCTCGCGGAGGGCGGAGCGTTGCCCATCGGCGGCGACGATCAGATTGGCGGCGAGCGTCTTGCCGCTCGCGAGGCGCACGCGCGCGGCGGGCTCGGCGAGATCGAGCCCGCTGACGCTCTCCGGTGCGAATATGGTGATGTCTTCAAGTGGCGCGACGGCCTCGAACAGCGCGCGGCGCAGAAGCGCATTTTCGAGGATATACGCCGTCGGTCCGGCGGCTTCGGCGGCCGTCTCGAAATTCAGCACCACCGACCGTATTGGGATTTCCAGCTTGCTGTCGGTAATGTCGATGGCGAGCACCGGCTGCGCATCGGGCGCGAGGGCCGCGAAATGCCGAGCGCCTCAAGCATGCGCTGCGCCGCTGCCGTCAGCGCCACGGACCGGCCGTCGAAACGGCCCGCCCGCGCCTCGCTGACGGGCATCCGCTCGACGACGGCGATCCGGAACGTGCCGGGCGCGGATTTTGCCAGGCCGAGGGCGATGGCGAGGCCGACGAAACTGCCGCCGCCGATGACGATATCATACCTGTCGCTATCCATTGTCCGGGTCTCCACGGTTTTCCGGCATTCTGCTCGCGCACTGAGGCATCTGTAGCCCGCAACTTGTCGCGCCGCAAGCGCCGCCGGCTATTATCCGCGACGTTGGAAATCACGGCGTTGCCGGCAAGGCCGCGCTTGACATGGCCGGAGGCGTCCGGCTCTGTTGAACGCGACGCCCTTTCCACGCATACGGATTTGCCGATGGCCCAAGATATCAGCAGCCTGATCTCCGTGCTCGACCTTGAACAGCTCGAAGTAAACCTTTTCCGCGGCCATAGTCCGCAGAACGGTTGGACGCGCGTGTTCGGCGGCCAGGTCGTCGGTCAGGCGCTGGTCGCCGCGGCGCGGACGGTCGAAGGCCGCCTGGCGCATTCGCTGCACAGCTATTTCCTCCTCGGCGGCGACCCGAAAGTGCCGATCATCTTCGAAGTCGATCGCATTCGCGACGGCAAGAGCTTTACCACACGCCGCGTCGTCGCCATCCAGCATGGGGAGGCGATTTTCTCGATGAGTGTCTCATTCCACAAGGACGAGCCGGGATTTTCGCACCAGTTCGCCATGCCCGATACGCCGGATCCCGACTTGCTGCCGCCGGAGGAAGAGGTGAAACATGCGGTGCCGGAGGCCATGCGCCGCCTATGGACGGTCGACCGGCCGGTCGAGCTGCGCCCCGTCAATCTCGCCAGCTACCTGCAGACCGGCAAGGCCGATCCGGTGCAGAAGATCTGGTTCCGCACCAAGGGTTCGCTACCGGACGACAAGCGGACGCATCAATGCGCGCTGGCCTATGCCTCGGATTTCACGCTGCTGCACGCGGCGGTCGTGCAGCATGGCTATCCGCCTTTCGACTCGCGGCTGATGATGGCGAGCCTCGATCACGCGGTCTGGTTCCACCGCGATTTCCGCGCCGATGAGTGGCTGCTTTATGTGCAGGACAGCCCCTCGGCGGAGGGCGCGCGGGCGTTCACCCGTGGGACGATCTTTGACCGGAAGGGCGTGCTGGTGGCCTCTGTCGCGCAGGAGGGGATGATCAGGGTGAGACGGGCAGGCTGACACCATCCGTTCCGATGGCATCCGAACAGGGCTCTGAGACGCGGAAACGCTCTGCGCTCCTGCTGCGCGA
>CAVZCK010000005.1:0-8498 GCA_963773735.1 uncultured Alphaproteobacteria bacterium
GCGGCGCAGGACGTGAAGGATGCTTTGCTTGAGGCGCATAACCGGGTGCTCGCGGTCGCCCGCGTGCAGCGCAACCTTCCTGGCGGATGCCCGATGGGTCTCGCTTCACCGCTATATCGAGGCGCTCGTCGCGGATCTGGAAAGCGCCGCAGGTAATGGCCGGGAGACCGGCTCCGTCTCGCTTGAGACCGATGCGGTCGAGATCGAGCCCGATCGCGCCGTCGCGGTTGGCGTCATCCTGACAGAACCTATGCTCGATGCCCGCAAGCACGCCTATCCCGACGGCACCGGGCCGATCCGGATCAGATTGCAGGTCGTTCATCCCAATCAAAGCCTGATGAGCGTCGAGGATGACGGCGTCGGCCTTGTGAACGGTTCCGCCGTTCAAGTCGGCGGGCTCCAGCACAACAATTTCAACGCCATGGTGCAAAAGCTCGGCGCCGAGCTTTAAGCTATAACTCCAAAGCGAAGGGGACGCGCGCGATGGTCGCGCTTCGACCCCTGGCGATTCCACTGAATCGCCGGCCCCCAACGGCAACGACGCGCAGCATTGACCCGAACCCGCGGCATTCCCGGCTTTGACCGAGGCGGGAGCGGTTCAAATGTCAGCGCATCACGGCTCGGACGGAAAGGCGGTGCCGTCAGGAAAACTGTGCCGGGCGCGTCAGCGTGAACGCGCCCGGCAGCACTTGGATCAGCCAGAAACCGTTCGGCTCGCAGCGCATCCGCCAGGACAGCGCCGTCGGCGCGCCGACTGCGATCAGTCGCCCGGGCAATTGCTGCAACTCGACGGCAAATGCCTGATGAATATGCCCCGACATCACCATCTCGACGCCTTGGGCGCTGAACATCTCGAGCCGCCTGCATGGCCCGGCGCGCCGGCCTTGGAAGCGGGAGGCCCTCGACGGGAATCGAGCGGATCGTGCGTGGCGACGATGCGCGCCTTCTTCAGGCGCGGCCTCGGCGAGAAAAGTCCGCATCGCCTGGATGTCGCGCCCGCCTCGCCGTGCCTTCCTGCCATCTGAGGGTGGGCTCCCAGCTCGCCGTCGTGTTCAGCCCGACCGCGACGACCTGCTCGTCCTCGAAGACCGGCATCAGCAGACATGCCACACTCCCGCCAATAGCGCGCAAACGGTCTGGTGAAACGCTCGACAATTCCACACCGGCAGATCGTGATTGCCGGGCGGCGGGAGGGGCGCGCGCCAGCGCTTCGAGCCGGACGGTTCCTCCTCGAACTCCCGCCGCCGCGACCTGAGCGTCATGTCGCCGGCGATAACGATCAGGTCCGGGGTGAGACGTTCGAGATCGGCGTGAAGACTGCTTGCCAAGCCTTGGGGCGCCGAACGGAATGCCAATCAGCGAGAAGGGCGATACGCGTCATGTCGTTGCCGTTTTCCGGCTTGGAGCTCTTCAGCGCTTCGGGGACGGATGCTGTAATGCAGCGGCGTTTCCAGCCAGAGCACCTCGCCGTCATTGGCGACGCGAAGCCGCTTTGCCTTGCCGTGGAGTTGATGGTCAGTGTCCTCACCCTATGGCCTTCAAATTCCGGATCGCCCTTCCACAGGCCGAGCGAGGCTCGCAAAAGGAGCCAAATGGTCCGCGCTATCGTCCGATGTTTCGAGGGATAGAGGCCGAGCCGGCCGGTATCGAGCCAGGGCCTGGTTTCGAGCAGGAAATCAGTTTCCTGAGGGATCTCGGGTTTCTCGAAACGGCGACCGTTAGAGCGCGATGGACGCGCGGCGTTTTGCTATCGTCGATCAGCAGGGCGAGCCGGCGGACCGTCCGTGCGATCTCGCCCGGCAAGGCCAGGTAGCCGGCCAGCCGCTCGGCAAGCGACCTTCCCGCGCAGGCTCTGGCGCCTTGCTGTGACCATCGGCGGCAGGCCGATGAAGGAATTGCAGAGGAAGATCCGGCCGTTCACCTCGCCAACATCGATCTTGTGCGGCTCGGTGGTTACGAGCCCCTTAATGGCTTGGTCGATATCGAGCGGCAGATCGAGGTCGCGGGCGAGCCGGTTCAGCGTGCCGAGCGGCAAAATCCCAAGCGCCATATCCCGTCCGAGCAGCGCTGTCGCGGCAGCGTCAACCGATCCGTCGCCGCCGCCGAGATGATGGCGTCATAGTCCTTCCCAGCGGCGCTCTGCAGCCTCTCCGCAATGTCCCCCGGCTCGGCGGTCTCGACGCTGATGCAGTGCCCAGCCTTCGCGAAGGCATTGCCAAGCTTTTTTTCGAGCTGCTCGGGTCCGAGGCCGATCATTGTGCCGGCGTTGCGGTTGAGGATGGCATGAACGCGCATTGTTGCTTGATGTGCCCGGTTAACGAATCGCCTCTGGCGCGGTTCATAGAACAATTAAGCTCGCCGGAGGTTTCAAGCGGAGCCGACGCTTGAACGAGCTGGGTCAGGAACTCAGAAATTCAGCCGCCGGACGAAGGGTGCGAAACCGCTCGGCAACAATCTTGAAGCTTGCAAGAAGCGGAACGGCCAGCAGCGCTCCCGCCATGCCCCACATCCAGCCCCAGAGCACGATGGCGATGAAAATCGCGACGGGATTGAGCGATAGCCTGCGTCCCCAGATATAGGGCGAAATCAGGTTCTGCACGAACAGCAGCACCGAAATATAGACCGCCGGCAGCGCCAGCGCGGCCGCCAGCGAAGCGGTGGACACCAGCGAGGCCATGGTTAGGAGGGTCACGATCACCACCGGGCCGATATAGGGCGCGAAGCTGAAGATGGCGGTCGCCGGGGCATGGCCGCGCCGTCTTATCGGATAGCGAAACGAGAACCGTGGCGGGCGCAACCGCGCCGCGCAGGACGTGCCGCTTTGACACAGGCGCCCGCAACCCATGGCGTCGCACCAAGTAGCCGATTTTACGCGTTCCTTCCGACCACGACCGGCGCGCGTCTTGCCTCAACCTGTGCGATCCTGCTTATCATCCGCGCCTCGATGCCGCCAACAAATCAAATTCTTGTTTCGTGGCGCAATTTTCTCTTGAAACCGGGGGCCGTAGCGTGCATATGCCCCCCCTTGTAAGCCGGTGGTCATGCAGCGCCATGCCGCCGGCTTCATCTGGTCATCTACTGGTTGGGGAGGACGCCATATGGCTTACAATGTCGCCCTCTTCCAATTGGGGATGGACTTGGATCACGGTTCAAGCACCGCCCAAACGGAAGAAAAGCATTCCGTCTGCGGCCCAAGCGTGGCGCAGCAGCACGACAGGAAAGACTACTTCTGTGTGCGTGACGGCAGGAAATTTGCCGGCACGCACCTGATTGTCGATGTGAAAAATGGCAGTCGTCTCGACGACCTCGAACACATCGAGAATACCTTCAGGAAATGCATCGAGGTCGCAGGCGCCACGCTCCTGCACATTCACATGCATCATTTTACTCCCAACGGAGGCGTCTCGGCGTTGCCGTGCTTGCTAAATCGCATATCAGCATTCATAGCTGGCCCGAATATGGCTATGCCGCCCTGGACATTTTCATGTGCGGCGACACCAAACCGCATCTGGCCCTGGATATCATTCGCGAGGCGTTCCAGCCGGACGAGCTGATCGTCCAGGAGTATATGCGCGGCGAAAACGTCGCGATTGCCGCTTGAGGCTCGCCCTCCAGCCGGAGGCTTTGCCGCTAAAGGTCACCCGTGCCCGGTCATTTGGCCGGGCACGCCTTTTTTCACGGCAATTCCAGGATTTGCAGGAGCCGCAGGATGACACGCTGGGTTGAGGAGACTTTCAATCCCCATTTCCGCTGCGGCCTGGAATGCGATGCCGTCCTTTACGAAGGCCATACCGGATTTCAGGACCTCATTATATTCGAAAACAAGACTTTCGGCCGGGTGATGATGCTCGACGGCGTCATCCAGCTCACCGAGCGGGACGAGTTCATCTATCATGAGATGATGGCGCATGTGCCGCTCTTCAGCCTTGGCGACGCCGAGACGGTCCTCATCATCGGTGGCGGCGACGGCGGCGTGCTGCGCGAGGTTCTGAAGCATCGCGGCGTCGCACGCGTCGTTCACTGCGAGATCGACGGCGTCGTTGTCGAGATGTCGCGGAAATATCTGCCGGGTATCTCTCAGGGAGCCTTTGACGATCCCCGCCTTGAGCTGATGATTGGCGACGGGATCAATTCGTGAATGAAACGGACCAGCAATTCGACGCCATCATTGTCAATTCGACGGAGCCGATCGGCCCCGCCAAAGTGCTGTTTACGGAAGATTTCTTCGCCGCCTGCCAGAAATGCCTGAGGCCGCGCGGCGTTTTCATCGCTCAGAACGGCCTGCCGTTTCTGTATCCGGAGCATCTGAGCGAGAGCGGGCGCATGTTGCGGAGGCTCTATGCCGATGCCGCTTGCTTTCTCTGCTGTCAGCCGACCTATTTCGGCGGCCCCTTCGCTCTGGCCTGGGCGGGGAATGATCCGAAGACGAGGGCGCTCTCCGCCGCCGCGCTGGCGAGGCGCTATGCCGGGAGCGGCATCGCAACCCGGTATTACATCCCGGAGGTTCACCGTGCGGCGTTCATCCTGCCGAACTATATCGCCGATGCCTGGAACGGCGGAGAAAGATAGCGCCTTGCGCTGAATCTGAGCGCCGGCTGCGATTAAAGGCAGGCCGATTTACCTCGATCCGCAGGCCACGACGCAGCGGCGCGCGCAAATCTGGAACTCGGCGCGGCAGGGGTCCTTACTGCTGCCCTTCGCGCAAGCAGCAAGCGCCGACCGGCACTGCGCGATGCAGCTTTCCGTGCACGCACGGCTTAAATCCTGCGACAGCCTCTGGCTGGATTTCGCGCCCTCCTGCATATCGGCGGCACGCGCCCCGCCAGTCAACGCTGCGTTGAGCCCCGGCCCGATAAGTATGAGGAGCCCAAAGAATAAGCCAAACGGCTTTGCGACTACCACATTCGGCATCAGCAATCCCCCCGTTAAGCCGTGCCTGCGCTTTGCTGCGCCCGCCGGGCCTCCTCATAAATCTCCGACGCTTCAAGCCAGAGCGCTTCCGTCTCGCTCAAATTTTTCGCTAGCGCGCCGCGATCTTTCATTAGTTTCAAGGCCCTTTCCGGCGTTTCTTCATAGAGCCCATGTTGGGCCAAGGCGTGGTCAAGCTGAGCAATTTTTCGCATTATCACATCAATTTCGCGCTCATAGGCGTCGATGCGCCTCTTAAGCGGCGCCAGCTCGATGCGGGCGTTTGCGGCAGCGCGGCGCTCGTCCTGCCGGCTCCGGCCGCCGCTTTGGCCTTTTGCCGCCTGGGCCCCGGCGCGCCTTTGCTCACGCGAGCGGGCCATCAGTTCGGCATTGTAGCTGTCCAAATCGCCGTCATATTGGACAACGGTGCCGCCGCTAACCAGCCAGAGCCGGTCGGCGGTCGCCTCGATCAGATGCCGATCGTGGCTGATCAGGATCACCGCGCCTTCATAATCATTGAGCGCATGGATGAGCGCCTCGCGGCTGTCGACATCGAGATGGTTGGTCGGCTCGTCGAGGATGAGCAGGTGCGGGCCGGGAAAGGCGGCGAGCGTGAACAGCAGCCGCGCCTTCTCCCCGCCCGACAGATTGGCGGCCGGTGTGTCGGCCTTGTCGGCGCCAAAACCTGCCGCAGCGGTCCGGGCGCGCTTCTGCGCTTCGGTTGCGTCCGGCATCAGGCAGGCGATGTGGTCGTAGGCGGATTTTTGCGGATCGAGCTCATCGAGCTGGTGCTGGGCGAAATAGCCGACGCTGAGCTTCTTCGAGGCGCGGCGATGGCCGTCCTGCGGGGCGAGCTTGCCGCTCAGCAGCTTGGCGAGTGTAGACTTGCCGTTGCCGTTGGCGCCAAGCAGGCCGACCCGGTCGTCGCTGTCGAGCCGCAGATCGAGGCCGCGCAGCACGGGGCTATCGGCGGCATAACCCACGGCCGCGCCTTCGAGTCGGATCAGCGGATTGCCGAGCCGCGTCTCAGGGCTTGGGAAGCGGAACGGCACGACCTCGCTTTCGATCTCGGCGGCGATGGGCTGCATCTTGGCGAGCGCCTTGAGACGGCTTTGCGCCTGACGCGCCTTGGTCGCCTTGGCGCGGAAGCGCTCGACGAACGCCTCCATGTGCCGGCGCGCATCGTCCTGCTTCTTCTTCAGCTTGAGCTGGAGGCGCTGGCGCTCGCGCCGCGTCTCCTCGAAGACGTAATAGGCGCCGGCATAGAGCGTCAGCTTGGCGTCGGAGAGATGCAGGATCGAGCCGACGCATTTATTCAGCAGGTCGCGGTCGTGGCTGACGATAAGGACCGTGTGCGGATAGCTGGCAAGGAAAGTCTCCAGCCATAGCGTGCCTTCAAGATCGAGATAGTTGGTCGGCTCGTCGAGCAGCAGAATGTCGGGCGCGGCAAACAGCACCGATGCCAGTGCGACACGCATCCGCCAGCCGCCGGAAAATTCGGCGCATGGCCGCGCCTGGGCCTCCTCGTCAAAGCCGAGACCGGCGAGGATCTGTGCCGCCCGGGCCGGAGCCGAATGCGCGCCGATGTCATGGAGGCGGAGCTGGATCTCGGCGATGCGGCCGGGCTCGCTTGCCGTTTCGGCTTCGGCGAGCAGGGCCGCGCGCTCGCCATCTGCCGCGAGCACGGTCTCGATGAGGCTCTGCGGTCCGCCTGGCGCCTCCTGCGCGACGCCGCCGATCCGCGCCGCCTTCGGCCAGGAGATGCCGCCGTCGTCCGGGGCGATCTCGCGAGTGATCAGACGCAGGAGGGTCGTCTTGCCCGTGCCGTTGCGTCCGACGATGCCGACCTTGTGCCCGGCCGGAATCGCGGCCGTCGCCTTGTCGAAGAGCAGGCGTCCTTCAATCCGGTAGCTCAGGTCGTTGATATGCAGCATGGGCGCAATCTGGACGAAACGCGGCAAATTGCAAGCCGCGGCAGCCACGGCCGTCTGGATTGCGCGCACAGGAGCGCAACCGGCAAGGTTCACGGCTTGCGGCCCCAACTCGCCAAGGCTATAAGCGCCGGTTGAGGGACCCACACCGAGTAGGAAACACGATGGCCGTTGAACGTACATTGTCGATCATTAAGCCGGATGCGACTGAACGTAATCTGACTGGCCAAATCGTCGCCAAGCTCGAGGATGCCGGGCTTCGCGTCATCGCGCAGAAGCGGGTGCGCTGGACGAAGGCCGAGGCCGAAAAGTTCTACGCCGTCCACAAGGAGCGGCCGTTCTTCGGCGATCTCGTCGCCTTTATGACCTGGGTCCCATCGTGCTGCAGGTGCTCGAAGGCGAGGACGCGGTGGCAAAGAACCGCGAAGTGATGGGGGCGACAAATCCCGCCAACGCCGCCTCCGGCACGATTCGGCAGGAATTTGCGGAAAATATCGAGCGCAATTCCGTTCATGGATCGGACAGCGCCGAGAATGCCGCGGCCGAGATCGCGATGTGCTTTTCCAAGGCTGAGATCGTGGGCTGAAATGCTCAGCTCCGTCAGGACGTTTGAACCCAATCGCGAGCCGCTCCCGTAATTTCCCGCCCTAAGAGTCCATCCGAGATCATATGCTTTTCTGACAGAGCTTTCGCACCATCAGGCGGATTGAAGCCCATCGCAGGAACGCGAGTGCATTCTGGTTGAGGCACTCCCAATCCTTGGCCAGTCGGCGACAACGATTGAGCCAACCTATGGTCCGCTCGACAATCCATCGCTTGGGCAGCACGACGAACCTGCCCACGTCGGACCGCTTGACGATCTCCAGATTGATCCGCTGGCAGACTTTCTTCAATCCCAGTTGGAATTTCGGTCCCTGATAGCCGCTGTCGGCATAGAGTTTGAGCAGAAACGGAAACATGCCGAACAGCGCGCTCATCAGCATCACGCCGCCGTCTCGGTCCTGGATGTCGGCGGCGTGGATGATGGCGCACAGCAACAAACCTTGCGTGTCGACCAGGACATGGCGTTTCTTGCCTTTGATCTTCTTGCCCGCATCGTAACCGGACGGGTCGATCGAGCGCCCCCCTTTTCTGCGCTTTTGACGCTCTGGCTGTCGATGATCGCGGCGGTCGGGTTGACCTCTCGCCCGGCCAGTTCCCGGCATTTGACATAGAGTGCGTGGTGAATACGGTCCAGCGTGCCGTCATAATCCCAGCGGCGGAAATAGTCGTTCACGGTGCTGCGCGGCGGCAGGTCCTTGGCAAAGAGGCCCATTGGCAGACCGTTGCGAGGATGTACATCAGTCCGTTGACGATTTCCCGCTCGATGACCGTGCGCTTATTGCCGCCACGCTTGGCCGGTGGGATCAAAGGGGCAATCAACGCCCATTCTTCGTCCGTGACATCGCTCGGGTAGCGCAGCTTGCTGCGGTCATAGCGACTGCGGTTCTCGTTCGTCCACATCTGGCGGCTCCCTGCAAATCACACCGACAGCAGGGAATCACAAGGGATTCCAACAATTCAAGATGTTTCCGGATGGACACTAAGACACTTGGTCTGACGCAGCCAAATCGAGGACGCACGGCCGGGCAAGAGGCCGCAATGCGCAGGTGATTTCGT
>CAVZCK010000006.1:0-15627 GCA_963773735.1 uncultured Alphaproteobacteria bacterium
CACCATCGGCCTTCTAAGTTCTTGTTCTATATCAATATTTCCTTTGGTGGGACAACGAGTGGGACAATTATACTCCGTCTGCGAGAGCTTCGCGGCACCGCTCGCCGCCAGTTTTTTCTGCGCCGCCTTCCGCGTATAGATTCGCGCCATGTCGGCGTTTTCCCAGCCGAACATCGCCATCAATTCGTGCTCGCTCGCGCCGGCTTCGGCGGCACGAACGGCGCCAATCTTGCGCAAACCGTGGCACGCACATTGCGGCAAATTCGCCGCCTTGCACCAGTCCTTGAACCTGTTGCCGAACCCGGCGGCACTGTAGGATTTGCCGGAAGGGGTCTCGAGCCAGGTCCCGGCGCCAAGCTCGCTTGCGTCCAGGATTGCGCGGAATGGAGGCAGAATTGGCAGCGTCAGCACATTGGCTCCCCTCTTGCGTCCCTTGAACACGCGGAAGGTCACCTCCTGTCCGTCCCTGCTTTCATGCTTCCTGCCGATCAAAACGGCGTCCGAGCGCCGCACGCCAAGGTATAGCATGATCGACATGGCAAGCCGCTGTTTCGAGCCGATCGGCCAAAATGCCTCGAATGTCTCAACATCCTGATCCGTCCAGGTGTAATAACCTTCAGAGCCACCTCCAGCTTTTCGAGCTTCTCGGCCGGGTTGAAGGTCGCGAGATCGTTCTTGATCGCCCAGGCATAGAGCGCCGAAATCTGTTTTAAGCGGAAATTCGCGGCCTCGGGCGTCGCTGCCTTCATGTCGCGCAGTTTGCGGACATGCACCTTTTTCAGCTCCGAGAATGGCGCAGAGCCAAGCCGCCTGCCTCTCGCGCCGACGATGTTGCTGATTTCGTCCAGCACCGCCCGCTTGCGCCGCTGTGTATAGTCTTCAAGCGATCGAAATTGCGCCGACTTGTAATACTGATGGCAAAGCCAGTCAAAGCTTCTTGCCGCCTTGCCGGCAGCCCGATCCGTTTCACCGAGCGCGGCCTTGTAAGCATTCAGGAATTCTTCCGAGCCGGGGAGCCCGCGCAGCCGGATCTTCGGCTTGCCCGGCCGGCGGAAATAGAAGCGCACATTGCCGTGCCGGTCTCGATCTTTGGTAACATACCGAAATTTGACGAGTGCCATGGTCTCGTCGGGTCCTTACGCCCATCTTTTCAAGTCGCTTCACCCATGACCGCGACGTTTCGCTTCAGGCGAGAACATCGTCCCAAGGGTTAGCAGGCTCATCGACTGCAACCGGCTCAATCGCCGGCATCAATGCCTCGGCCTCTTCTTTCATGCGATCCCAATCGCTGGCCAAGGTAACAGCGTCGAACAGAACCACATTCTTACGCAGACGATATGGCCTGTGCACCTTGCCTTCAATCACCCATTGGCGCAGCTGGCTCTCGCTGACCCCCAGCATCGCCGCAGCTTGGCTGGCCCGGAGCGCCAATGGATACATACCGTCGCGGAAGCGAGACATGATCAAGCCCTACGCTAACTCGTCGTAATCTCCACCTTCATCCCGCTCCGCTGTAGCTCTTCCAGGCGCGCCGCGACCATATCCTCGAAGAGCTCCGCCCTGCTCATTCCCTGCGCCTTAGCGAGCGCGACGAAGTGCGTGGCGCAATCCTTGCTGACCTTGATGTTTTGCTGACAGTTGCGCTTCGCAGGCTCACTTGTGGTTTGAGCGATCGTTTTGGCGACCGGCTCCGGCTTCCGTTTCCAAAGTGACAGCATGGCTACTCATCTCCATACTTTTCGATATAGGCGGCCTTCATGTCGTCGAGCAGCGCGGCCATGCTCTTGCCTTTCATGGCCGCGCGCGTTTTGAGCCAGACCTTGAATTCCGCCGAAACGACCGTCGCGAATTGCACCGTTCGCCCTGTCCGCCGCGCCGAGCGGCCGTCGACGGCTCTTGCCGCTCCATAGCCGACGTCCAGATTCGCATCCTCGGGACGCGGCGGCCGTGCGAACATCGGCGATTTCGCCAGCTTGTCGAAATTACTCTTCGTCATCGGCCACGCCCTCCTCTGTCGCGGTCCTTCTCGCGGGCCTTCGCTCTCTCGTTCGCCTCGCGTGTCAGCCGTTTGCCGGCTTCCAGCACGGCGCCGGCGATGCCGTTCACCAGCACGAAGGCTTCGTCATTGAGCTGCTTCTGATCGATCTCCGTGATCGCCTTACCTTGAAGGAGAGCCGTCTCGTAGTCCTTCAGATCGCGCACATAGCCGGGCAAAGCCTTGAAGCCGACTTCGGCGAGATAGGCTCTGGCGTCGCGGTCGTCCTCGATAGCCGTCGCCGCCCGCAGCGCGTTCAGAGCCACGGCAAAGCGCCAGTCCTGAATGCCTTCCGCCTTCAGCGCGTGGAGGAGCCGCACGGTTTCCGACAGATCGTCCATCCGATTGGCTCGGGACGGGATCACGCAGAAGGTCGACCAGTGCGCCATTTTCAGGCTCTCTTGGTCCGCCCAGCCGGGCGCATCGATGACGAGGATGTCGGAGCGGTCGACCATGTCGTAGGCAAGGCGCGGCGTTGCCACCTCGACCCGGATCTCCGGCATCAACCCATTGCGCTTCCTGTGATCCGCCCAGTGTTTCGAGGTGCGCTGCACATCGTCGAGATCGGCAATCAGCACCGAGGCCCCTGCTCGCGCCGCCTCGACCGCATAGGCGCGGGCGAGCACCGATTTGCCGGTTCCGCCCTTGCCGTTCATAAAGGGCACCACATAGCCCATTTCGTATTTTCCCTTTGTTTGGTCTGTCTTATCGGATCGGGTTCAGCTAACTCCGGCTCAGACGCGGCACCCGCCGAGGCGTTGCTGTTGGAATTTGTTTCAGGGCGGCGCGTGCAGGTTTTATCCGCTGAGCCTCCTTCACGACCTCGCCCTCGATGACTAGCGCTCCCCTCCTCCATGGCGCAGGAGCAGCCCCCGCCGGCCGCATCGGCCCCGTGGCGAAATACAGCCCGAGCGCCGCGCCGATTTCGACGAGCACGGCAAGAAAGAGAGTGAGGCCACGCTCGACCTTCGCCGCTTGCAAGCCGAGAATACGCGCAAGCACGGCCGCCTGGTTGTCGTCTTCGAGTCCGGCGCCCTTTGCCTCGAGCCGGTCCGCTTCGCTTCTCAGTTGATTGAGGCGCTCATCCAGCCGGGCTGCTTCGCTCGCGCGGGCAGCTTCCGCTTTCAGATCGAAATAGGTCTTGCAGAATGCGCGTGACGCATCGACGGTCGCGTCCTCGCAGGCTTTCGAGGATTGCCAATGCCGATCCTGCTCAAGGCCTCGCAGCGCATCCTGGAGAACCGCGAAAGGCCGCAAAGCGCCGAGCGCGTTCCGCCTGGTCTCGGCATCGTCGACCTCGTGCCTGACCTCGGCGAGCCTTGCCGTGGCAACGGCGCGGTCTTCACTAAGGCTGCCGCGCGTTTTGGCGGCAAAGCCGACCGCCGACGACAGGGAGAAAGCGGCAAAGGCGAGAAACACCGGCACGCCGAGAACGAGGTAAAGCGTCCGCCGGGCGCGACGCGCCCAAAGCAAAAGGGTCGGAAGAAGAGCGATGAAGGCGGAAACGGCAACGCTGACCGCTCCCAAAATCTGCCGCTCGAACTCACTCCGTCCGAGCGAGGACATGAACACCCAGTTCATGAGGCCCGACGCCACAATCAGCGTCAGCGCCGCGCCGGCACTTATCACCACCACCAGGAACCGCATTCGCCAATCCTGACCTTTGGCCTTTCACCTCGGTCAAGATAGCATGCAGTTTTCTCGAACTCTATGAAAACTAGACTCTAGAGTATAATTTTGCAGTGCTGTAGGTGGAGATATGACGTGTGCTTGGCGTCATTTGCTTGATGTTCATATGGCCAAAAAGCGCTATTTTGATATTTTTGTTTGGAATGATTGTTTTATGGTTAGAATTAGTTTTTCTCGATTTTGACGGCAGTTATTTCGGCTGGTCCAAGTCTTTTGGATTGAGAAAATTTGTTCTAATCCGTCGGCTGAATAACTCATGTGAGAATAGGCTGGCGTGCAAAAAGTCACCAGGACCATTCGCAGTCGACGAACCTCGCTCAGAGTAGCGTTCGCGCGCATCGCGGCGAGATCAGCGCGGCGGACGCTGGGAAACACACCGTCAGCAGCGCGTTGTCAACATCGGGCATGTCGTAGCTTAAACGCTATCCCGCGTCGGGCGCCGTCCCGTTGCAATATTCCATGACGTTCGACTATGCTGCTTATGCGGGCCGGTAAAACCAGCATTGACCCACCTCCCGCGGCTGTACTATCGCACGCGCCGGAAACGTTTCCGCTGGCCCAAAGACGCTGATTATCGTGAGCCCGGCTTCAGGGCATCGGCCGGTGACATCGAACAACTTCGCATAAGCGGCAGAGCTTTCCGAGATGGCAGCACTTCGTGTCACGGCGCAGATCGTTATCGGCGAGGAAGAACTCGAAGAGCGCTTTATAAAGGCGTCCGGACCAGGCGGCCAAAACGTCAACAAGGTCGCGACAGCCGTTCAGCTGCGCTTCGATGCCGTGCGCTCACCATCGCTGCCGGACGATGTCCGCGCCCGCCTCATGGCGCTCGCTGGCCGGCGGCTGACGCGCGAGGGTGTCATCGTGGTCATCGCCCGCCGTTACCGAACCCAGGATCGCAATCGCCAAGACGCGCGGGAGCGGCTTGCAGACCTGATCCGCCGCGCTGCGAGTCCGCCAAAACCACGCCGCGCCACCCGGCCGACGCTCGCGAGCAAACGGCGGCGGCTCGAGGCCAAGAGCGTACGGTCGAAACTGAAGCGAGAACGATCGAAGCTGGCAGAGACTTGATGTCCTGCCATATCTGCTTGAGCAATAAGGTCGGCCAGATACGATCCGAGTGAGTGTGGCCATGATTGGCACGACCCAACCCGTGGTTTGTCACGCCTGGAGCGGTTTCGTCAGCTGTCGGGGGTTTAGCGGCTAGCCCTTCACAACAGCGCGACCGCCGAATCTGACCCCTTGCGGAGGTCGGCTGCGCCTCCATGGTCTTGAGGGCACTCGAGGACGGAATGACGAAAGACGCATCGATTCGATCCTTGCCTCCAAGCTGGCGGTGTTCCCGCGCTTGGGGCTGGCGAACCTGCCCACGCCGCTGGAGCCAATGAAACTGCTGACAACCTAACGGATCGTCAAACTCATTGATCTCGAGGTGGTGAGGTTACCCGGCCTGGAGGATTTTCCGCCCGAGGACATTCCGGTACCCCTGCCTATATGGCGCCCGAAATGTTTGCCGGCGAACCCGGGAACGAGGCCACCGATGTTTATGCCCTGGGTGTCACTATTTTCCGCGCCTTCACCGGCGAGTTTCCTTATGGCAATCTCGATGCCGCCAGCCTGCCGCGCAGAAGCCGCCCAGTGGCGCTCTCCGCTCTGCGCCCGGACCTGCCCGCCTGGCTGCAGGCCACGCTCGGGAAAGCGATCGCCGTCGATCCCACCGAACGTTTTCGCGATATGATCGAATTTGCAGCGGAGATGGAGGAGGGACCGCCGCGCGCCCCGGTTGAGGTCCGCCGGCCACGGACGCTCTATGAGCGTGTTCCACTGCAGGTCTGGCAAGGCTTGGCCGCTCTCCTCGCGCTTGCCCTCCTCCTCTCGCTGCTGCGGCATTGAGGCATCGTGTGCCCGCCATGTCATCGGGAATTTCAACCCCTTGGTCGATTCCGACGTTCACCAGCGACGAGAATTGGACCTGAACCGGCGGCGCTTCTTACTGGCCTTGGGTGCGCTCGGTCTCATCGTCGACGGCGTCGGCAGAACCGGAAGCTAAGGCGAAACTGTCACCCACTTGCGGTCGATGCCAGGCAACGCCTGCAAACTCCGGAGATATGCGGGATGGCCGCCCTCGACCACTGGCGCGACTGCATCAAGTCTCACGACCATAGAGCGCTGTGCTATACCCGGCGCCGCGGGCTGCAGCGCAATCCGGTCCCTCCCTGCGCTGCAGGGCAATGTCAGAGGAATCGGAGCTTGAACGCTTGGCCGCAGGTTCGGGAAAACCGATGTCCACTTTTCCCGATCGTGCTATGAGGCCGATTGCTCGGTAAATCGAGATCGTTCGGCGCACAAGTAGACGTTAATACCAGCCGCGCTTGATGCCGGAGCCGAGCATCTCGTCATAGACATCGATCCGGCGGTCGCGCAGTGGCTGGTTAAAGCTGTTCAGCACGCGCTTGCGGCGTGCGTCCGACAGGTTCACCTCCGCGTAAATGATCTCTTCGGCGGTCGCGCTGGCGGGGCCGGCTAGCGGAAATCCCGTATGGCTGACGATTAGGCTTGAGCCGAGGAAAGGCTGGTCGCGCTCGGTGCCGACACGGTCGGCCGCCGCCACATACATGCTGTTGGAATGTGCGCCGCCCATGGCCAGCACGTTCGCCATCACCATCATGTTCGCCGGCTGACCCGGCATCGGCACCCAGTTGGTTGGCACGCAGAGGATGTCCGCCCCCTGGAGCGCGGCTAGACGGTAAGTTTCCGGAAACCATCCGTCATAGCAGATCGCGGCTGCCATCCGCCCGAACATGGTCTTCCAGACGGGCACGCCGAGGTCGCCGGGCTCGAAGAACAGGTTCTCGGCGCCCCAGAGATGCACCTTGCGGTAGGTGCCAATGAAGCCGGACGGCCCGACGACGGCGGCGCTGTTGTAGAGGCAATCGCCCGCGCGCTCGCAAATGCCGGCGACGATGACCGCGCCACAGCTGCGTGCCGCATCGAGCCAAGCCACCGTCGTCGGGCCGTCCGGCACCGGCTCTGCGAGGGCGAAGGCCTCCTGACGCGAGGCGAAGGCATAGCCGGAATTGCACAGCTCGGGCAGTACGATCAGCTTCGCCCCTTTGGCCGCGGCTTCGGCGATCTTTTCCAGCGAGCTGGCTACATTGGCTTCCTTCTCGCCGATCTTCGGCTCCATCTGGATGCAGGCGACGGTGATCGGACTTTCGGCATGCTGATCGGTCGGCACGGGGCTGGCTCTCGTGATCAGAGTTTGGGGCGCATGTCTTTCCAGTCATGGGCGCGTTCATAGGCGTCGGCGGCGCGGATGACGGTCTCCTCGTCGAAGGGGCGTCCGGCAAGTTGCAGCCCGATCGGCAGGCCGGCCGTATCGAAGCCGCAGGGCAGCGAAATGGCCGGCAGCCCGGCCAGGTTCCACGGGTAGGTGAGGCGCCAGGAGGCCGCGAGCACGCTCTCGTCCTCCGGGCCAACGCGCACGGTCCATTCCCCTATCGGCCAGGCGGTGAGCGGGCAGGTAGGCCCGAGTATCACGTCGACATCGGCGAATACCCGCGCGAGATCCTCGATCAGCACGCGGCGGAGCTGCTCGGCCTTGAGATAGTCCGGGCCGGTGACGAGCCGGCCCATCTCGACCAGCGTACGCACATCTTCGGTGAAGCCCGCCACCTCGCCGCTCGCCAGATTGCGGCTGTGATAGGCGGTGGAGGAGGACAGCTCGATGGCGAAGATTGCGCCCAGGCCGAAGGCGAGGATCGGCAGCTCGAATTCGACGATCTTGGCGCCCGCGTCGCTGTAAAAGCGGATCACCGCCTCGATCGCGGCATCGACATCGATCTGATTGCGGCCGAAGAAATGATTTTTGCAGACTCCCACCCGCAGGCTCGCTAGGGGCTGGCCAAGCGCGGCGGCGAAATCCGGCACCTCCGCCCCGGCCGAGCCAGCATCGGCTGCATCGTAACCGGAGATCGCGTTCAGCACATATGCGCTGTCGGCAACGGTGTAGGAAAGCGGTCCGGCATGGTCGAGCGACCAGCTATGCGGCACGATCCCGGCGCGGCTCACGCGGCCGAAAGTCGGCTTCAGCCCGACCGTGCCGCAAAGGCTCGCGGGGATGCGGATTGAGCCGCCCGTATCCGATCCCATCGCCACCGGCACGATGCGCGCGGCTACCGCTGCCCCGGAGCCGCCACTCGATCCGCCAGGCACGCGGGTCAGATCCCAGGGGTTCTTCGTGGGCGGCGTAACATTGCCCCAGGCGAATTCATGCATCCGCGTCTTGCCGATGATGACGGCGCCCGCCGCGCGCAGCCGGGCGACAGCGGCGGAGTCTTTCTGCGGAAAACGAATGCCCGGTGCGTCCGTCCCAGCATGCGTCGGCATATCGCGGGTGAAGTAATTGTCCTTCACCGCGATAGGGACGCCATGAAGCGGACCGCGCCAATTCCCATCGCGGAGTTCGGCATCGGCCTTGGTCGCCTGTGCGCGCGCGTCATCCGCCACGCAGACGAAGCTATCCAGCTTCGGATCGAGCGCGGCGATGCGCTCCAGCGCATTCTCGACAAGCGCGGCGCTCGACAGCACGTGGGTGCGTAGCGCGGGAGCCAACTCGGAAATCGGGCGGGTGATGGGATCCTCGCTCACCGCTTCCCTCTCAATGTTCGTCATTTGCGGGCAGCGGCGAGAACACCACCGCCGGATGTACATCGGTGACGTCGAGGCTGCGGAGCTTGGCGATCTCCTCGGCCACCGGCCTGAAGGCGGCGAGCACGGCGGCCCGCCTCTCCGGTGGCAGATCGAAGCCAAGGGCCTGAATGAGCTGCTCCATTTCGTCCATGGTTCCCTCCTGCAAACTCTTCAACTGCGCCGGCTGCCGCCGCCCTCCGGCCGGTCGGGCGGCGAACGCAGCAGCATTTCCGTTACTTCAGGCGGCGCCGGTTCCGCGGGCTTGCCGCGCTTGGGCATGCCGAGCACGAAAGGCACGAACTGCGCACGGGCAATGCGCAGCACGCGCCGCAGTTCGGTGACCGGCTCTGCATGTTCATCAACGCGGATGTCGAGCAAGGCGTAAACCTCGTCAGCGTGGATGCGCAGCGCCGCCGACTGCTTGCCGCGCTTGTCGCCGCCGGCCGCGTCTCCGGCTTCGAGCGCGAGCATCATGCGCTCGGCGAGATCGGCATCGGCGCTCATCGCGAACGCCGTGGCCATCGCGTCCAGCACCGCCGGGCCGGTGAGCATATTGCCGATGATTGCAAGACCGGAGTCCAGGATCTGCCCGCACCATGGCGTGCAGTCAGCGCCGGTGTATGCCGCGCTTTCGCCCTTGGCGTCGACCAGGCCGATCTGGCGGTATTCGCGCGCATCGTCCTCCGCGAGCGCCGAGCGCAGCGCTTCGGCCGCGCCGGCGCCTTTCTCCAGCTCAGATAGTGTGGCGAGCGCCAGATAGGGATTGAGCCAGGACTGCGTGGAAGCCGCGCCGACGCCGGACCGGATGTAAGGGCACATCGAGCCGACGGCGGGCACGGCCGAGGCCACCGCCACGCCGAGCTGACGGGTAGCGGGACAGCGGGCGATGATGGAGAATGTGTTGGCTTCGTTCATGGCCGCCGCCTCTCACACCCGAAGCTGATCCTGGACGCGGGCCGCAGCGGCTTGATTGCCCGCCGCCCCCTCATCGGCGATTTCCCCGATCTTGAGCACGGCATAGCGGTCCGCGACCGAGAAGGCGAAGGGCACGTTCTGCTCCACGACGAAGATCGCCATGCCCGTGCGCTCGCGCTCGGCCAGCAGGATGTTCGTCAGCCGCTGGACCATCGAAGGCTGCAACCCTTCCGAAATCTCGTCGATCATCACCAAGCGCGGCGAGGCGAGCAGGGCGCGGGAGACGATCAGCATCTTCTGCTCACCACCGCTCAGAGTTCCGGCCTTCTGCTTGAGGCGCTCGCGGATGATCGGAAAGTAGTCGGAAACGCGCGCGATGCCTTCCGCCAGACCTTTCTCGTCGCGCTGGCCGAGGCGCAAATTCTCCTCGACCGTCAGCTCCTGGAACAGCGTCTGCTCCTGCGGGGTGTAGGCGATGTTCCGGCGCGCGATGACATAGGTCGGCACGGCCGTCACGTCCTCGCCGAACAGGCGGATGCGCCCGGCCTGAGCGCGCAGGAAGCCGAGCACCGTCTTCAGGAGCGTTGTCTTGCCCATGCCGTTCTTGCCGAGCAGCGCGAAGATCTCGCCGGGCCTGATCGAGAGCGTCACATTGCGCAGCACCACCGCCTCGCCATAGCCGCTGCTGATGCCGGCGATGTCCAGCGCGGCGGCGCTCATGGCGCGGCCTCCGGCACCGGGACGGCGGTCTGCTCGCCGGCATAGATGGAGCGGACGAGATCGGAATTCACGACCTCCGCGACGGAGCCGTCGAGAAGCACCTTGCCCTGATGCAGCACGATGATGCGCGTGGAGATGTCGCGGACGAAATCGAGATCGTGCTCGATGATAAGGATGCAAAGGCCCTCGCGCCGGACGAGATCGAGGAGGATGCTACCGATCAGCGTGCGCTCGGGCTTGGTGAGGCCTGCGGTCGGCTCGTCGAGGAGAAGCACATTCGGCTCCAGCGCCAGCACCATTGCCAGTTCCAAAGCGCGCTTCATGCCGTGGGAGAGGTGGCGGCTCTCCGTAGCCATCTGCCGGTCGAGGCCGGTCGCGGTGATCACGCGGCGCGCACCGTCGGGGAGAGCGAGCGTCGGCGCGTGGCCGAGCATCCGCGTGGGGTCCAGCCGGTAACGCGCAAGGCGCAGGCATTCGGCGACAGTGAGCGTCTCGAACAGGCTGGTGGTCTGAAAGCTGCGGCCGATGCCGAGTCCGACGACGCCGTGCGGCGGCGTGCGGGCGATGTCGTTGCCGAACACCGCCACCGTCCCGCCGGAGCGCTCATAGCCGTCGGACAGGCAGCGCATCAGCGTGGTCTTGCCCGCACCGTTCGGACCCACAACGCTGAGCAGTTCGCTGCCGAGCGCCTTGAACGTCACGCCTTCGAGCACCTTCAGGCTGCCATAGCTGCGCGACAGATCGGCGGTCTGCAGAGCGGGCGCGTCGGCGCCGGCGCCAGACCGGCGGCCTATGTTCGCCTCCACCAGCGCCGGAATGGCGAGCGCGGGGGCGGTCGCCCGGCCCGATATTACCGACCAGAGCAGCCGCGCGCCGGCTTTGACCACCGGCAAAATGCCCTGCGGCAGCGCGACGATGACCAACACGAAGACCGAGCCGACGATTAGCTTCCACACAAAGGGCAGATTGCCGGATAGATACGCGCTGGTCAGATCGATGGCGACCGTGCCGAGCACCGGTCCGATCAGCGTGCCGCGCCCGCCGAGCGCCACCCATATGACCAGTTCGGTGCCGAAGACGAAGCTACCGATCTCCGGGGCGACCACCACCGTGTAGCCCGCATAAGCATAGCCCGCGACGGAGGCGATCATCGCCATGACCACCATCAGCAGGATTTTGATGCGCGGCGCGTCGATGCCGAGATAAGTGCAGCGCTGCTCGTTCTCGCGAATGGCGACCAGCACCCGGCCGAAATCGCTGTTGACGAAGAACCACGCCGCCACCGTCAGCAGCACGAGGCCGATGCCGGTGATGGTGAACCAGGCCTCGACGGAGAGATCGAAAGTGTCGTAGCCGACGAGGCCGCTCGATGAGCCGGTCACAGTACCGCCGGAATAGAGCACCTGGACGAAGATGATCGGCAAAGCCAGGGTGACAATGGCCACATAGAGCGGCGATGCCCCATGGAAGAAGGAGATCCAGCCGGTGATGGCTGCGACCAGCGCCGATACTGCGAGGCCCGCAACGAGCGCGAGGATGGCGGTCTGGGGGGAAAAATCGAGATAGGTGAAGGTCATGCCGGCGGCATAGGCGCCGATGCCGAAGAAGGCCGCCTGGCCGAAGGTGAGGATGCCGGTGTAGCCCCAGAGGATGTCGACCGTCAGCGCGGTTGCCGCATAAACGAAGGAGCGTACCAGGATGTTGACCGTGTAGGGGTCGAGCATGTAGGGCCCGATCGCGATGGCGGCAATGACGAGGGCAGTCACTGCCGCGACCACGACCAGCCGGCCGGGGAAAGCACGCCGGGCGACGGCGATCGGAGCGCTGACTGCATCAGCCATGTCCGAACCCCGCAGGACGAATGCGCAGGATGAGCGCCGCCAGCACCACGATGGTCAGGCCGCCGATCACCGGGCTAATGAAGGTGCTGACCAGCACCTGCGCGCCCCCGAGCGTGATGGCGGCCGCAGCCAGGCTGAACAGCGACACGGACGACACCAGCACGAGCATGAAGGCGTTCACCAGCCAAGGCACGCCCATATTCGGATCGACACTGGAAAGCGGTGTGATCAGCGCCCCGGCGAGGCTGGCAAGGCCCGCGCCGATGCAGAAGGTGACGAAGCGGACATAGCCGCTGTTGATGCCGAGCCCGCGCGCCAGCGGCTCATTCATGATCACGGCCCGCGCTTCGAGCCCAAGCCGCGTAGCGGAGAACATGAGGGCGATGCCGCCCGCCACCACCGCCGCGGCAAAGACGAGAAACAGGCGATAAAGTGAATAGGTCTCGCCGAGAATGCTGACCGCGCCCGCGATTGGCGTCTGCACGAATTGGATTTCGCGGCCGAAGGCGATGGTGATGAGCTGGCCGATGATGATGCCGAGACCCCAGGTTGCAAGGATAGCGTCGAGCGGGCGGTCATAGAGCGGGCGCACGATGAAGCGCTCGATAACGCCCCCGAGCACGAGGCCCGCGAGAAACGCCGCCGGATAGGCGAGCCAGGGGCTCCAGCCGAGCTCGGTGACGACGAGCGCCGAATACCCGCCCACGGTCAGAAAGCCGCCATGGGCGAAATTCACGATTTTCAACACGCCGAGGATGATCAGGAGACCCGAGGCCACGGCGAACAGGATTGCCGCCGTCGTGACAATATCGAGAGCGAGTGCGGTCATCCGGATATTCCCGGCACAGAGACATCAGCCTCTTCGCGGCGCATGGGTCTCGAATGGATTAGACCACCTTTGCGGCGCGCAGCAAAGGTGGAAGGCACAGCGTGCCTTCCTGTCCGATTGGCTTCAAAGCTTTGGACACTGGTCGCCGGGATCGACATTCGGAAAGGTCTTGACGATCTTCACCGAGCCGTCCGCCTGCACCTGCCCCAGATACATCGACAGCGGTGCATGGCGCTGCTTGTTCATCTGCACGGTGCCGCGCGGCCCGTCGAAGGACACCTCGGCGAGCGCCTTGACGACCTTATCGGCATCCGTCGACTTCGCCTTCTCGACCGCAGCCTTGTAGAGATACACGGCATCATATTCCGGCACGGAGAGGTCATTCGGCGTCAGCAGTTTGTCGCCGAATTTGGCCTTCATCGCTGCCATGAATTTCTGGTTCGCGGGCGTGTCGATATTGGTCAGGAAGGAGGCCGAGATGAAGATGCCTTCCGCGTCTGCCGCCATGCTCTTCGCTGTGCCTTCATCGACGCTGAGATTGCCGACATGGGCAGTCATGCCGGCCGCCTTGAACTGCTTCTGCAGCGTGACATTCGGCGCGCCGCCCGCCGTGGAGAACACCACCGCGTCCGGATTGGCGCTGCGCATCTTCGAGATGATCGCAGTCCAGTCGGTCGCGTCCATCGGCTGATATTCATCGCCGACGACCTTGCCGCCCTTCTTCTCGATATAGCTCTTGGTGAAGGCCAGCATGCCGCGACCGAAGGCGTAATCACTTCCGACCAGGAAGAAGGTCTTGGACTTGAACGCATCCATGAAGTGATCGACGATCGGGCCGACCATCTGCTCCGGCACAGGCGCGTCGCAATAGAGATATTTGTTGCAGGAGCGGCCCTCATAGAGCGAGGTGTAGATGTAAGGCACCTTGCCGCGCGTCACGATCGGCAGCATGCCGTTGCGGGCGGCGCTCGTCTGCATGGAGATCAGCACATTCGCCTTCTTCTGGAAGATGAGCGAGTCGGCAGCCTTCTGTGCGCCGGCCGCGCCCGAGCCATCATCAGCGACCTCCAGCACGACCTTCTTGCCCAGAATGCCGCCGGCCGCGTTGATCTCATCGACGGCCAGTTCAGCGGATTGCACGACCGAAGGAGCAACGACGCTGTTCGCGCCCGAAAGCCCGGTGGGAATGCCGATCTTGATGACATCCTGAGCCCCCGCTTCTGTGCAGAACAAGAGTGTTAGTGCAATGCCAGCAGCAGCGCGCCGTACGCCTGAAAACGAATGGTTCATGCCCGGACCCTCATAATTGCTTCCTTGATTACGGTAGCAAGGACCGTGGGTTAGCGCAATGCCAACAGCAGCGCGCCGTACGCCTGAAAACGAATGGTTGATGCCCGGACCCTCATAATTGCTTCCCTGATTAGGGGAGCAAGGACCGTGCCAACGCCGGGTTGCACATCCGCGAAACGGCCCCGAGCACAGAAGGAAGCCAGATGTGGCTAAACGTTATGCACTGCACGCCGATGGGAACGCTGGGGCGACACGAACACTGCATCTCATCTCACTGAAACTGTAACTCTCGCAAACCGAGCCCCCCGGACCATCGCGCCACAATAAAACGCAGCCCTAAGGCTCATGCCAGCTCATGGATGAAGCCGCCTTGTCACTGCCGCAGTCAATGGCGCTCGGTGGCATTACTCACCGTCTCCGATCTGGTTCTTATACGACGGCTCAGAAACGCATTCCGGACGTAAAAATTACGCGGCGGAAGCCATGCACTTTGCCTTATCCAAATTCATCCTTATACAGATTTAATTGGCAACGCTCCCGAAGGGTTTGCTGTCGACCAGCGGCCCAAGTGCAAACGACCCGCGCAACCAGGACCCGATCCCTCAGCTCTGCGACACGACGCAGCCCAACACCGGCGGCGGTTTCCCAGCCTCCGCGCTCGCCTCGATCTGCGATCGGTTCGCGTCGGAAGAACTTGGAATTAATCAAGACCGCCGGCCCGCACAATACATCCGCCGCCATTTTCAAGTCGATAATCAATGACAGGTCCAAATCTTGTATGTCTCGCGTAAACCACTATCGGCGATTACATCGGCAGAGATGATGACCGCACTTGAAGAGCCCGCAGCGGCGTCGGTAGTTTATTCCCGTTTTCGCACCACGCACCATGCGATTGGCCGACCAATGAATGCGCCGCGCCGCAAGGTCGACCTCGGATGAGCTGAGGCTCTCATGCGGGCGCAGTTTGCTGTCAGAGCGATTATCGGTTCGGCGAATCTAGCGCCGGTTGACGCGTCGGAAAAAAGGAGATCCGAACTCCTGACACAAGCATTGCGACTTGTGCATTTAGGCGATGTTTCTGGCGTTCAGTTATCTCTGATTGATGGTATCCAGCGTCGTCCGGCCTCTTGCGGTTTACCCAAATAGTAGCCTGGCCGACCTTGCAGCCGAGCTCCAGCAAACGGCAAGGACTTCTGGCGTTTCCACGCCTTCGGCAATCGTGCAGATGCCCATTGCATTGCTAATATTTATAACGGCCTCGACAAATTTCTCCTCTTCGTGATTGGCCAGCATATGGGTCACGAAGGAGCGGTCGATCTTGATGGTGTCAATGCCGAGTTCCCGGAGATGGAGAGCCCCGAATATCCCGTGCCGAAATCATCTAACCCACATACGGATACCCACATTGCGCAGAGACTTAAGCACCTCTTTGACGTCATCGATCTTCTCGACCAGACCGCTTTCGGTAACTCGACTTCAAGACGCGAGGGCGGGAAAGCCGATCGTTAGGACACTAATATTTCCTGCGCCACCCAAGGATCTGCGAGCTGCCTCGGGAGACATTCACGGACAGATAGATCTGACTGGGCCATTTTTTTGCCTCTTCGATCGCCTGT
>CAVZCK010000007.1:0-36309 GCA_963773735.1 uncultured Alphaproteobacteria bacterium
CACCGTCCTTTGGCTTGCCCCCCAATCGATCTGTTCCAGGCACATCATCCGGAGCCAAGCAGCGTCCCAACCGGCGAGGGCCGGAATGCGGTTAGAAGAAACGGGATGTGTTTCCTGAGAGGTTTGCGCGGCTTCGCCAACGGAAGTGCTTTGGCTGGCGACAGCCATCGCCTCGAACCGGCCAAGTTGCCCGTCGGAGAGTTCTGGCCTATTTCTCTCCGTGCTGGCGTGTCGCCCGCCACGGTGAAAGTGCGGTGGAAGCGGTCATCCGGACGTCCGCCAGCTCACGCCAGCATGTTCTATGAGTGCTCCGCACAATTCACTGATTATGTGATAATGTGCGGATCGATCTTTTTGAAGCTGCACGGCGTTGGCTGCTTGTGAGTGCGTGCGGGAAATTATGAATTTTAACAAAGAAATCTTCATCTCCCGAACCGGCACGGACAAAGATATCGCTCTGGTCGTCGACCGAATTATTGCGCGAGGCGGGCTACGCCACCTGGCTGCAGGACAAGGATTTCAGCTACGTAGAGCTTCACCGATTGCATGGCCAACGGCTTCGCGATTGTCGAACGCGGCGGGCAGATCGTCGCGCTGCTTTCGCGGCATTATCAGCTCAGCGATTTCTGCAGCAAGGAAGCCTATTACCCGCTCGTCGACGACCCGTTCAACCGCAAGCGGCGGCTGTCGTGCTTCGGATCGACGAATGCGCCGCGTCCGGCTGGCTGAAGAACATTCCCTACGCCGACCTCGTGCCGCTGCTACAGGATGCAGATGCCGTCGCCCAAGCCATACGCGGCGCGATCGACAAGGCGGCGCCTGAAGCGGATTTCGCCGCGCTTTATAGGCGATCGCCGACGCAAATACTGCATTCCGAGATCCACGCCGTGCCCGGCTTCGCCGGCCGCAAGGACCTGCTGGCCGGCATCGAGGCGCGCACTCTGGAGAAGGACGGCGGGACGGCGGCGCTGACGAATGATACGGCATCAGCGGCGGTGAAGGGGCTGGGCGGCGTCGGCAAATCGGTGCTAGCGCGGGAATATGCCTGGCGGGCACGCGGGCGCTATCACGGCGTCTGGTGGTGCGCGCGGAGACCGAGCAGACCCTCATCGACGATCTGATCGACCTCGGCAGCCGCCTCATCCCCAATTGAAGGAGGTGCCCGAGCGCGATCGCGCCCTGCGTCTGGCGCTGGACGCCATCGCGGCAACAGGCGGGGACAAGCCCTGGCTGATCGTCTACGATAACGCCGAAAAGCCGGGCGCCGTCGCCAAAATGATGCCGAAGAGCTGGGGCGCATATCCTCATCACCAGCCGCTGGCCGCGCTGGCAGGGCCATGCCCAGGAACTGCCAGTCGATGTGTTTCCGGAAGATGACGGCCGTGGACTTCCTGCGCGTCGAGCGCACCGCACGAGACCCACGAAGCCGCCAGCCGGCTAGCTAACGCGCTCGGCTATCTGCCGCTCGCGCTCAGCCATGCTCGGGCCTATTGCGCCGAAACCAATCTAAGCTTCGATGATTACGCGCGGCGCCTCTCCGAGCTGATCCAGGAGGCGCCGGAGGACGCGGAATACCCGGCGAGCGTGTTCGCGACCTTCAGCCTGGCCATCGCCAAGGCGGCGGAGGCCTGTCCGGAGGCGGAAGCGTTGATGGCGATCGCGGCGTTCCTCGCGTCGAACCGCATCCCGCTGGACATCATTCCCAATAATAGCATGAGCGAAAGGCAGCGGGAGAAAGCGGTTGCGGCATTGTTCAGGGTATCGCTTATCACGCATGACGCGCTCGACGACGGCTTTCGGGCCTTCGGTGTTCATCGGCTCTTGCAAGAGGTGATACGGGAACAGCTAAACGAAAGAGCAAGTGACGTTGCACTTCTTGGTCTGAGTTTGGTCCGGTCGCGCTAGACGCCGTCCGCGTAGACGAGCACACTGACTGGCCACGCGTGCAAAAGATTTTGCCTCACGCAATAGCTATTGTTGAACGACACCCCAACGTCAAAGAAGGCATCAAGGCAACTGCTAGCATCTGCCAAATGCTTGATTTATACTTCTTTGCACGGGGTGACTACACCAATGCGGCAATCTATTCAAGACGTGCCTTGGCGGTCTGCGAAAGCGGCCTGAGATCAGACCACCCCTACACGATTTTAAGCCTGCAAATCTTGCTCGCCTATATTCCGCCCAAGACCGCTTAAGTGCCGCCCAGGTACTTGCCGAGCGCGCGTTCAACATCGTCCAAGCTAAATGGGGCGAAGGCCATCCTAACACCGGCAAGAGCCTAACCCTCCTCGCTGGTCTTTATCATCGCCAAGGTCTTTACGAGAAAGCCGAGCCACTGCTGAGAAGTGCTCTTGATATGGCTGAAAATGTGCTCGGAAAAGATGATTGGGCTACTGGCGTACGGCTAAGTCATCTTGCTTGGGTCTATCTAGATCAAGATCGGTATGAAGAAGCTGAACTGCTCGCTAAACGAGCTCTTGAAATTGCTGAAGGGTGCTACGGAAAGGAACACCCAGTTACCAGTGGACGCCTTTTTTTCTACATTAGCAAGGATTTATTACCGGCAAGACCGTTATGACGAAGCAGAGCCACTTAGCAAGCGTGCCCTTGAAATCGCCGAGAATACTCTTGGGATCGACCATCCAAATACCGCGCGGCGTCTCAAAGCCACCGCTGATCTTTATTATCGTCAAGGCCGCTATTTAGAAGCCGAGCCACTATATCGACGCGCGCTTGAGATTATGGAAACATTCGTTGGAAAAGAGCATTCAGCGATCGGCTTGCTCCTTAATAATCTTGCCGGGCTATATTGGGATCAGGGTTTTAGGGAGAATGCCGAACCACTCTATAAACGAGCTGTCGGCATCGTAGAGAAAGGATATGGTTCCAATCATCCGACCAGTAGGCGCATTCGAGCCAACTTCGAGGCCCTAACGCAAGACTTGGCTGATGTATCGGCGAACCGGAAAGGCTCGCCATCGATCCAAGGCGATTAACTGGATTTTGCGCGAGATCGATGCGCTGGATGGGCTGACGCGGCGCGTGGCCGACAAGGCCGGCATTCAGTTCCGGGTGCTGAACCGCTCCAACGGGCAGCGCCCGCAGGTGAGCCACAAACTCTTTCGTGCGGCGATGCGCGCCGGGTCGATCTTTGCCCGTGACGGCCAATCGCACGCCACGACCGAGATGAGGCGAAACTCTCCGACGTTCTGTTCGCTGGCGACGGAGAGAAAGGCCTGATAAGCCGCCCTGCCAGCGGCCTTTTTTACCGAATTGCCGCAACTCGGCGGAGCCTAACTGTGAGACGAACGAAGCAACTCTCTCAAGAAACACATCCCGTTTCTTCTAATCGCCTTCCGGCCCTCGCCGGGTGGGACGCTGCTTAGGCGCGGGCGATTTGGGATAGAGACAGCGTGGCAACCGCCCGCGCCGATGCAGGCGCGCGGATGCGTTGCACAGTAAGAGGGTTTCGCTTCGAAGCCGCCGCGCAATGCAGAATGCAGCGCATGGAAACAGGGTCTTCGAGAATCGTCTTTCCGATCGTGCGCGTCTCTGGCATTAGAGTGATCGAACGAGGCGGTACGGTGCAAAGATTATTTCCCGAGCCCCTCTGACACCGGGACAGCTTTTGCGATCAACGCTGATCGCGGAGTGACGCCAAAGTAACGTCCGTCGAAACTGTCTTCTCTGTCGGAAAGAAGAAACAACTCTCCTTCAACAAGGGTTTTGCAGCCTTCCCACTCCGGAAGAAACCGTCCTTTTTTGTCCTCCGGCTGCGCAACGGCGGCGAGGCGCCCATTGATCGTGATGATCTGGCCTAGCCGACAGATGCGGTCGCCGGCGAGCGCTGCTACCGGCTTGATCAGCCACGCCTTTGACAGCAGGTAGCCTCGTGACCGTGCCAGATTGCGCCAAGGCTGGCCCAGGAGAACAACGGCAAATGCGCCGCGATGCAGGGGCGCTGCTTCGAGCCGATAGAACCCGACAGGTGCGCTGCGGCTCAGATTGAGGACATATCGCGGGGTCGCGCCGGGCCTCTTCAGCAGGGCCCCAATGGCGAGGATAGCGATGGAGAGGATCAGGCAAGACTTCATCGGGAGCCGGTATTCCTGGCTCTGCGCTCGGCTGACCAGGCGAGCAATTCATCCCGTTGGTAGACGATGCGGCCACCATGACGCCGGAAGGTTGGGCCTGTTCCCCTCCATCGCATATTATCGAGCGTACGCCTATGGACTCGAAGCAACTCAGCAGCTTCGGCGATGGTCAGGAAGTCCGGAATGGCAGGTGTCGGAACCACCTCATGGTTTCGAATAAAATGGACCGTACTCATCGTAAATCTGATCCTTCTCTGTTCCGGCTTTCAATTTCAGGCCAGGAAGCATCGGGCGGAAGTGGCTGAGAGATGCACCATGGAGAACGCCACACTTGTCTCAACTGAGCTCAGGCGATGAGCGCTCGATAGCGTCCGCTTGCGTATGCCTGGCCACGCCGGAGACTGCGGCGAACGTGGTCCTTGAGCGAGGGATCGGGCCAATCTCTGGCAACGCGATCCTTGCCGAAAATAACGGCGGCGACATCGCGGTAGCTCGCTCCGGCGGCATGGCCATCGAGCGCAATGAGCGCGTTCCGAAGCCTGAGCGTCTGAGCGCTCCAATGCTCGCGGCGTGTACAGAAGTTCGGAAGGCCGCGCCAAAATCTGCCGTAGCGCAACAAGCTTCTCGATCGCGGAGCCAATTCCGGTCAGGCCCGGAATGATAAAGTTCAGATAGACAGGTCCGCTTAAGAGATCGGCTCCTTCGATGAGAAGTTGCAAAGCCAGATTGCCGCAGACGAGCAGGAGATGGTTGCGTTTGCGATCATCGATGAGAAGATGGACAGCGCCCGGCATCTCCGGGACGGAGAGAACATCCGCTGGCGAGGTCGGCGGAACGGCAGGTTCAGCTCGGGCCGTCAGGGCGGTAGCGCCTGCCTCGGGTGACCAGATCGGATGCGCCTGACGTGATGTTTGCGTTGGATCGACGAAAGGAATAAAGGCCCCAAGCCTCCGCTTCGCGTTGGCGCTGCGATAGGCGCGTAATGCAGAAGCCATTCCTGGCACGGGATTGAACGATCGTGCCCGGCGCAACATGGTGCGCGTCCGCACGATAGCGGGCATTGCGACGTAGAAATTCCCAGGCCCAGGCAGATTCCGGTTGGCCGACGAGATAATCATAGCTGTCGAGAGACAATGGCCAGATATGGGCCGACATATTAGACTCCTACAATATCTAGTTGGGATGAGAAAAGCAGGCGAGCTTCTTGCGGCAAGGCTGAGATCATTTAGTTTAGAGTAAAATCACAACGATAAGTAGGCAATTTACAAGAGATTTTTACAATTCTCTTTTGACGAGTTGTCGCCTAATTTGCGGGCAATTGCCTTTTTTCGTAAGAATATCTTCTGCACGAACTATTCTCATCTGATGGATTGCAGGCGTGAGGCCGAATGCGATCAATTTATCGATCGCCAATTACCGCGCAATGATTGGTCGGCTTAGGCTCCATGCCATCACCTCCGAAGCGAGCCAGGCCACGCGTCCGGGGCCGACCTTGCGGCGTTGTGGGAAAGCATCGCAAGCCATGTAGCGATAGATGGTTGCCCGGGAAAGGCCCGTCTTTTGCACGATAGTACGAAGGTCCCAGAAGATCTCGGAAAGATCCAAACTGCCCGCGGAATCATTGTGGAGCGCGGCCATCGGTTTGTCCTTCGCGCTGACTGGTAGGATGCGCGCCCGGCACGGTGCCGGTCACGAGTAAACCTGGTGCGATGCTCCAGATTTCTCCTGGCTCGTGCAGATTGGCGACCCTGACAATATATGGGACGGACACGTCTTGCAGTGCCGCCCAGATCACCCATAAGGCGAGGCTGCCGGTGACGGCGAGCGAAGCCAGCCCGGCTTGACGCCAGGCTCCGCATTGGCGTCTGGCCTCGAGGAGGCGATCCGTCCAGAGCCGCCGGGCTGTAAGGTAAGGCATGGTCGCTCCAGCCGCGAGCCCCAGCTGGCGGGCAAGTCCGTGAAGCGGATGCGCATGGAGATGATCTGCGACCCTCATGCGTCTGGGCCAGACGAAGGCGCTCCAAGCGGCGAATTGAGCAACAAGCACCACCGCAAATGCCGATTGATAGGCAATCGCCGGGAATTGACCGTTTACCGGCGTCCATTGCTCGATGAGAAAGCCGATGCCGGACTGCACCAGAAAGGCGGTGCCCAAATGAAGCAGATTGAGCGCGGCATTGGCGCGCCCCGAAGCAGAAAACATCTGGCTAAGGATCGTAAAGCTCAGCACAGTGACGGTGCCGATGCCGGCAATGACGAGCCAGGGCAGCAGCGGGGGCAGAGGCAATCGCAGGATGAGAGCGAGCTCCGCACTCATTCCGAGCGCGGTCACAATACCAAACATACCTACAGGTGAAATGCCGCGGCGGCGTAATTGGTGAACGGTTACGCCAAGCAGCAAGGCGCTCGGTGCGAGAGTCGCGGCCATCACAAAAAGATAGATGACGATCGTTTGCCGGTCGAGCGCCTCGACGGTGCTGAACCAAGGCGCCGCCCATAGGCCCTGTAGCGCCCAGGCGGATCCGACGGACAGCGCCGACAGCGGCGCGAGCCGCCAAAATCGGCCATCGCGATAAATCGAGAGGATGCTGACGCCGGGCGCTTGCCTTGCATCGTTCCGCTTCGGATGCCTTTCCGGCACAAGCATCAGGATAGCGAGGGCCGAGACGGCTGTAAGGGCGGCCAGCACTTCGAAGAGACCGCGCCAGCCCATTTCCGCCATGACCCACGCTGCCGGCCAGGTTGCAAGGCAGGCGCCGAGCGAGCCGAGCATCACGAGCCAGCTATTCGCAAGTGCAACGCGCTCTGGCGGAAACCACAGTGCAATGGCTTTCAGCCCCGCCATAAATCCGCCGGCCGCCCCGATGCCGATAAGCGTGCGGGCGATGGTGAGGAGGACGATATTGTCCGTCAGCGCAAAGAGGGCCGCACCGATGACCGCACTGAACATGAGCAAGCCTTGCACGCGGCGCGGTCCATAGCGATCGAGCCAGACACCGATCGGCAGTTGCAGCGCGGCGGTTGCGAAAAAGAATGCGGCGCTCAAAATCCCGAGATCGCCGGGCGTCAGCTTGAGATCCTTGATAAGCGGCTCCGATATGAGAGCCGGGAGACAGCGATAGAGATAAGCGAGGCAATAGCTGCTTGCGAAAGCAAGGAGCACAAGGCTTGCGGCCGTCTTGCGAGATCGGGCGTTCGGCTTTTGAAGCTCAGCGGGGGCCGGCCGCCTGAAAAAACTTGGTATGTCGTCTTCCGCGTCTTCTCGATCACGCGTGGCATCGAAGGATTTGAAGGACACCGCAGAGATATCGGCAGTGACAGACATCACTCCGCCTCCCGCTTATTGCGACGCCAGACAAGGCGGATGACGCCGTCGGCGGACGGCTCGATGAGCGCGGCCCAGATCGGCCGCGGCAGCGCCGGATCATCGAGCCTGACGCGCAAATAGCCGGCATCGGAGCCGGGCTTCATATGACGCCAGGCAGCACCGATTTCTGTGTCGCTCGCGATCACCCTGAAATCCGGAGCGCCGTCCTTCGCCTTCCGGTCATTGGCAATAATCCGGACACGGCTGTTCATGGTGAGGGTGCGAATGCGTCCGGCATAGCCATCGCGCGTGGCGGCAAATGTTCCAATCACAGGCATAGGGGTCTCCTTGCTTTAGTTGCGATAGGGGCTGAGGATCAGGTCTTTGTGGACGATGACGCGCAAGGGCCATCCGGGGCGGACCGTGATGGTCGGCTGGACATTGAGATTGCGCTCCACCAGCGCCTGGCCGGCGCGATTGGTGGTTTGGCCGGTCGATTCGCGAAGGGCACGAATGATGTCGCTGTCGCCGCTCCCCGCGCCGAAGGCAAGGCTGGAGCCGACGCCGAGGACGGTTGCCAATGCGACACCCTTGAGCAGTTTCCAGCTATGCAGATCGATCTGATCCGCCAGCCCGGCATAGCCGCTCGTATCGGTGGCAGGCAGATTGTCGATCACGATCGAGGTGCCATCCGGCCTGATGATCCGTTGCCAGATGACGAGCGCTCGTTCCTGGCCAAAGGCGACAACGCTGTCATAGCGTCCGATCAGACGTGATCCTTGCGGGATCAGCAGATAGCGCCCGGTGACGCTGTCGAAGACATGCTCGGTGACCTGGGCGATAATGAACCCCGGCAAATCGGAATTGAGTCCGGAAAGCAGGCTTGCCGGGATGATTGAGCCGGCGAGGAGCTGATAGGGGGAGGCCGGCTTTTCCAGCGGATGCGGATTGTAGATATCGCGCTCGGCGCCTTGCTTCAGGAAAGACAGCTTGCGCTTCTGGTCGGAAACGCTCCCATCGGGCGGCGTCGCATCGCCATTGGCGAGCGTCTGGGCCTGCTCGATCGCGCGCAGCGTGGCGTTCGCCGAATTATAGGCCGAAGGGGCGCTGGACGAGGCAGAGCGCTCGCCAGAACTTTGCGATCCCGCATCGGCTTTACGCGGCGGGTCCTTGAGCTGGAGACGGAAAAAGATCGGCGACTTCAGAGCTTGCCGGTCATAGCGCGATGATGTCATTGACGAGTGGCTGCCCGAGCGGTTCTTCCTGCGAATTTGGCGCCTCAAGCTTGGGGGCGGCTGCAGGCTGGGGCGCCGGCTTTGCCGGGGAGCGGATCGCATCATAGGTGGGCGGCAACTCGGACAGGCGGTCGGTGAGCGGCTTGGTCTCGACCGTCACCAGTTCCGGCGGTGATCCATTCCGCCAGGACGGCGGCTGCAATGCGAAGAGAACGAGCAGGGCGAGGCCGGTGAGAAGAATGGCGGCGATAAGAATGAGGAGCCGGCGATTGATGCGCGTGACCGGCCGGGGACCAGATTTCAGCCGGAGATCGTCGCCGGGCCCTTGCGTGCTGGCGCTCATGGTTTGACCTCGCGCCAGACAGCATCGGTGCGCACGATGCGGACAACCCGTTGCGGCGCCGTGCCGAGCCGCAACTCGGCGGCGGCAAACAGCCGGTCGACGATATAGGTCGCGCCGTTGACGCGATAATTGACGAGCGCCGGTTTGGCGTCGGGGCCGATAACGAACAGCGGCGGCGCCTCGCTCCTGGAAAGCCCTGAGGGAAATTGGATATAAACCTTCGATCCGTCGTCGAAGACCTGCCTTGGCCGCCAGGGCGCATCGCCTTCGATGCGATAACGGAAGTTGAGGCGGCTGATATCGATATTCGGCGCGGCGATCGCCGTCGCTTGCAGTCTCCGCAGCATTTTGGTTTCTGCGCAGGGCGATGAGCTGGCCGGCCGGATAGGTCCAGGACACCGAAGCCATATAGGTCTTTTCCGTGGAATGAAGCTCGAGATGATAGCTCCGTCGATCGGTGGTGATCAGACCGTTGGTCTGCAACCCGGCTTGGACGGGCTTGATCAGCAGATGAACACGGGCGCTCGTGCCGTCGCCGCTTGTGGTGTCGCCGACCACCCAGCGCAGCGTGTCGCCGGAGGAAAACGAAACCAGCTTTTCGCCAGGCTCGAGCGCAATCTCGGTGACCTGGCTGACGGCGGTATAGACCTGGTAAAGCGCGCCTTCCGTATAGGGATAATTCTGAATGGCATTGATGTAACCGTCCTTGCCCGGCTCGACCCGCGCGGTTTTATTCGCCTCATCGATCCGCTCTGTCGGCGATGCTTCCTCTTTCGGCGTATCGGCGGGCGTCTCGAGCGGCTTCAGCTGCCCGGGAAGCGGCAATGGCACGGGGATCTCGACCGTGGAGTGCAGGCGCTTGGCTGGCTCCTTCTCAGTATATGCCGGCGCAAAATCATGGCTGTCGAGGATCGGGATCTCCGGCACCTTGACCGGGACCGAGCAGCCGGCAAGGCTGAGAAGCAAGGCAGCCGGTAAGAGGGGCGAGGAGCGGGTGCCCATCATTTCGGTTCCTCTTGGGCGAGCTCAGGCGTCCAGTTGAAGGCGTGCACATAGATGCCGAGCGGGTTCTTGGCGATCAGCTCCGGCGTATGCGGTGTCTTCACCACGATCGAGAACAGCCCCGTCATGCGCTTCGTGTCCTTGACGGCGCCGCCTTCATAGCTGCGCTCGATCCAGCGCACCTGGAACGAGCTTTCGGTGGCCCGAACGACGCTGACGACCTGTACGGCAACGGTCTCCTTGCCGATCCGGGAGAACGGGTCATTTTCGCGCGCATAGTCGCTGAGCGTGACGGCGGCGCGGTCCGAAACGAAGTCGTAGGCGGCGAGCCAGTTCTGCCGGACGACGATCGGATCGATGGAGAGCGAGCGGACCTTTTCGACGAAGCGGGCGAGGTGATAGGCGATCTGGGCATCGGTCGGCGAATAGGCCTGGCCGGCCGGCCCCGCGGCTTTTGCCTCGCCATTCGGGCCAATCTCGACGACATAGGGCGACGACATTGCCGACACCGCCTGCAAAGACGAGCACGGCGGCCAGCGCCAGCGACAGCAGCAGGCTGCCGAAGGCGAGCAGCCGCCAGTTGCGGGCCTGAATGCGGGCCGAGCCGATCCGCTCGTCCCAGCGTTGCGCCGCTTTCTGGAATGGGGTTACGGGCGCAGGCGTATCGCCATAGCGCAGCATTGATCGTTTGAATGGCATTGTAGATATCCCTCAGCTGTTGGGTTTGAGATTGGGACCGCTGCTTCCCGCAGGGCGGTCGCCCTCACGCAGGGCCTGAGCGGTGATCATTCCGGCCTGCGTCAGACGCTGGCGGCGGGCGAGATCGCGGGCCCAGCCGGGAGGGCTGCCGGCGGAAGGCCCGGCCATCGAAGCATTGGCGGCGGCATCGCTCGATGGTGAAGCGGCACGATAGCCGGCCGCGGCTCCCTCGCGATAGGCATCGCGCACCGGACCGGTCGCGGAGCGCATCATCTGAGCCGCAGGCGCGCTTAAAGTGGCGCGGGCCACGCCCACTGCACCGCCCTCGCTATAGGCGGCTCCAACCCTGCCGGTGAGCGATGCGGCGGCATTGACCGCGCTTGCCGTAGTCCGGCCTGTCATACGCGCGGCACCGCTCGCCAGCATGCCGCCGGCAATCAAGGCGCCACTGGCGCCGACAGCCGTCGCGACGGCAGAGCCGGCGCCGAGTTGCGGTGCGCCCGAGATCAGCCCGGCAGCAATGGCGGGGACAAAGATCGCCAGACCGAAGACAGCGATCGCCCCCAATATTGTCGAGGTCGCCTGAGCCAGGGTGATCTCACCGGCCGTTTGCGTCAGATCGGCGAAAATCGACGATCCGATGCCGACGACAATGGCCAGCACCATGAGCTTGATGCCGGAGCTGACGACATTGCCAAGCACGCGTTCAGCGAGAAAGGCGGTCTGACCGAACAGCGCAAAGGGAACGAGGACAAAGCCAGCGAGGGCGGTGAGCTTGAATTCGATGATCGCGATGAAGAGCTGCACGGCGAGGATGAAGAAGGCGATCAGCACGATCAGCCAGGCGAGCATCAGCACCGCGATGGTGACGAAATTGGCGAAGAAGCTGGTGATGCCGATGAGTTCCCCGGCCTGTTCGAGGAGGGGCCTGGAGGCGGTGAACCCGGCCTCGGCGACGAAGCCGGGACGCATGAGATCATCGGCCGTGAGCGCGGCGCCGGTTGCCTTCAGACCCAGGCCAGCAAAGGAGCTGAACACCACATCGGCAAGGCTTTTGAAGTTATTGAGGACGAGCGCGAAGAAGCCGACATAGAGGATTTTCTTGATGAGCTGCGCCAGCACATCGTTTTCGCCGGCCAGCGCCCACATCAAGCCAGCCAGCGTGATGTCGATCGCCACCAGCGTCGAGGTCAAAAACGCGACATCACCGGCAAGCAAACCGAAGCCGCTATCGATAAAGCGGCTGAAAGTCTCGGTGAAGCGGTCGATAATTCCGAGCTCATCCATCGGCAAAGCTCCGCCATCGGCGCAAAGGCTGCGCTCGGCTAAAGGTGGAAATCGTCGGCTGCAGGTCAGGTCAACCGTCGCCGCTCGAGCGGCAATGGCACCCGGTCATGGACCGTCGCGTGCGCGGGCGTGCTCTCGTCTGTGGTTTGCTTGGTGCGGCCAAGGAACGCGCATCTTACCGTCTCCCCGCCGACTTTTGCCCATCGCCCAGGAAACGCTTGAGGCGCACGCGTGCCTCGTTCTCGGTAGCAAGGTTCCGAGCGCGTTCAAGCGTTTCGGCCCGCTCCTGGGCCACGAGCAGGCTTTGCAATTGCAAGCTCTGTTTGACGCCAAGGGCGGTCAGCTCATTGCCGGCCTGGCTCACATCGAGCGCGCCGGAGGCATTGCCGGACCGGGCGAGCGCCTGATCCAGCAATTGCCGATCGAGACCAAGGCTTTCCGCGATCTGGCCCTGGAGGAGAGCGGCCCGCTTCAGGCCGAGATAGGCCTCGTTCCAACGTGCCAGAGCGTTCTGAAGCGTGTCGTCTCCCGAGAGATTGGCGGAAGGTTGTTGCGGAAAGAGCTTGGCATAGGCGGCTTCGGTTTCCTTGAATTTCAGGGCAAGCCCTTCGCCCTCTGCCAGGCGGGTCTCGATTCCCGTCAGTGTACGCTGCAAATCGGGGGATAGCGTCGCACCCAACTTCTGCAGATTCTGATCGAGCCGCAGAAGCGTCTGGGCTTGATTCTGCAGTTGGCTGACCTGATTGTTGATCTGTTCCAGCGCCCGGACGGCGGAAAGCAGATTTTGCTGAAAGTTGATCGGATCGAAGACGGTGATGGCTCGAGCGGGCGGTAAATCGCATAGCCAGGAAAGGCATGCGATGAGTGCGGCGGCGCCGGCGCCGCGCATGAGGGCACGGCGTGACCCGCTTGCTTGTTCGCCGGACGATGGCGGCAACAGGCTGAGGGGCGCCATTTTCGCGGTGTACAGAGGCAACGGGTTCGTTCCTTTGTTCCTGGTCCGGCGCGGCATCGACTGAGTCTTCGGTATCGTCCATCGTCGCAGGCGCGCGCGGTGCTGCTTGCTCCGTCGCGGGCGCGTTTGGCTTGGCGACGAAGACCTGCTTTCCCGGAAAGGTTCCCAGCAGATCGGCAGCCCAGGGAAGGTCCTTGGCTCTGAGGAATCCGGCGGCAAAGCTCTCCTCGGATTTGCTTGCGAGGATACCGTCGATCAGCTCCTGATCCTTGGGCGATCCCGCCGCGGTGAGTGCGAGAGCGATCGGCTGCAGCCCCAGGGCAAACAGGCGATTGCCCCGCGCGGTCTGTACGTAATAGTCGCGCTTGGGCGTCGCCTGACTGAGGATCTCGATCTGTCGCGCATTGAGGCCGAAGCGTTCATAGATCGCCCGCGCTCTGCGGCTCAATGGCACGGTCATTGGGCAGAAAGATGCGTGTCGGGCAGCTTTCGATCAGGGCCGGCGCGATGGTCGAGCGCTCGATATCGGCGAGCGACTGGGTTGCGAACACCACGGCATACGTTGCGTCTTGCGCAGCGTCTTCAGCCATTCCCGGATGCGGGCCGCGAACATCTCATCGTCGAGAAAGGTCCAGGCCTCATCGAGAATGAGCAGCGTTGGCCGGCCATCGAAGCGAGCCTCCAGCCGGTGGAACAGATAGGTCAGGACCGGCGGGATGAGCGGCTTGTGCGCCATCAGCGGCTCCATCTCGAAATGCAGGACCGAGGCGAGATTCGAGCGTCTCGCTTGCGCCGTCGAGCAGTTGTCCATAGGGCCCGTCCAGCGTGTAGGGAATGAGCGCTGGGCGAGAGCGCTCGACTGGATGAGCACGGCAAGGCCCGTCAGCGTGCGCTCGGCGCTCGGCGCCGAGGCGAGGTTTTGCAGCGCGCGTCCAGACCAGCATCCTTGACTTCCGGCGTGATCGCGGACGCCCTCATTGGCGAGCAGCGCCGATCACCCATTCCAGCGCAAAGCTGATCTCGCCGGGCTCGTCGATCCTCGCAAGCGGTTGCAGCGACAGCGCACCTTCGAGGCCGAGCTCGATGCTCTCGCCGTCCATGGCCAGCGCAGCCGCCCGCGCCGAGCGCCCGCGGTCGAAGATGATGACCTGCGCATCGATGAAGCGGCGGAACTGCAGCGCCAGCAACGACAGCAATACCGATTTGCCCGGCATCCGGTCGGGCCGACAATGAAGGCATGGCCGACATCGCCGACATGCAGATCGAGCCGGAACGGCGTCGTGCCGCGCGTCTCGGTCATCATGAGCGGCGGGGCATTGAGGTGATGGTTTCTCTCAGGACCAGCCCAGACGGCGGAGACCGGCATCATGATGAGCAAGGTTCAGCGTGTGCACGATCGGCTGGCGGACATTGGCGTAGGGATTGCCGGGCAGGCTGCCGAGCCAGGCCTCGACGGCATTCAAGCGTCTCGCGGATGGTGACGAAGCCCACGGCCGTTGATGAATGCGCTCGACGGCAAGCAGCTTCTCGTTGACGCGTGCTCGGCGTCGTCGTCGGCAATCACGATCGTCATGGTCAGATAGCCGAAGGCGACGTCGTCGGCGCCCAGTTCCTGCAGCGCGTCGTCGGCATCGAGCGGCCTTGTTCTCGGCGTCGGCGTCGACCAGGGCCGTCTCGCGGTTGAACATCACCTCGCGCAGCACGGCCAGCATGGATTTGCGCTTGGCGAACCACTGCCGGCGCAGGCGTCGTCAGCTGCTTGGTGCCTGCGATCTTGTCGAGCGCGATCCAGCGCGTCGACCAGCGATAGGCAAAGCCGAGATCGTTGAGCGCATCGAGAAGGCCGGGCGCCGTGGTATTCGGGAAACCGGGCACGGTCAGCACGCGCAGATGCTTCTCGCCGAGCTTCGGCTCGAGGCCGCCGAGAAACGGCGTGTCGGAGAGCAGCGCATCGAGATGAGCCGGGACACTTGGCGCGGCAACGAAGTGACGCTTGTCCGAGATCGTTCCGTGCAGATAGGTCAGGGTCTCGGCATCACTGAGCGGGTAAACCTCGGGGAAGAGCGTGGCGAGCAGATCAATGATGCGCCTGGTCTCGGTTGCAAACCAGTCGAGCTGCGCCATGCCATCAGGGGCTGGCGTCGCATCGCCTTCCGCGCTCGATGAGAAGCTTCTCGGCGCGGCGCTCATGCTCGGGTGGCGGCAGATAGAGAAGCGTCAGATAATACCGGCTTTCGTAATAACTGTCCCTGGAGCTGAAAGCGGCGCATCGCTCACGGTCGACGAGCCAGGATGCCGCGTCGGCAAAGCGCTCCCCGGGATAATTCTGTGCCGGGATCCGGTCGGCCTCGAAGAACACCGCCCAGCCCTCGCCGAAGCGCTTGAGGATCAGATTGAGCCGGGCGGTAATCGCAACAAGTTCGGCCGGCGTGGCGCTGTCGAGATCAGGACCGCGATAGGCGATCGTTCTTTGCAGCGATCCATCCTTGTTGAGGACGATGCCAGGAGCGACGAGGCAGGCCCATGGCAGGTAGTCGGCAAGGACGGCGCCCTTGCGGCGATATTCGGCAAGATTCAGCATGAGAGGAATCCTTTGTGACGGCTGTGACGGGAGAGGACGGTCAGGAAAGCCGGATCGCGTTTGGTGACCCAGACTGCGAAGGCCTGACCGATAACGGCGATGATCAGCCCGGCAATCCAGAGCCTGAGCCCCAGTCCAATTGAGGCGGCAAGCGTGCCGATCAGGATGGCAAAGCCGCGCGGCGCGCCGGCGAGCAGCACCGGCTCGGTCAAGCGAGCGGTGCAGCGGGACTTCAAATCCGCGGACAGTATCGGCTTGGTGAAGCATGAATTGGGACCTTTCAGTTGATCAGCGCGCCGCCGGCGAAGGAGAAGAAAGTGAGAAAGAAGGAGGTGGCGGCGAAAGCGATGGTCAGGCCAAAGACGATCTGGATCAGCCGCCTGAAGCCGCCGGACATATCGCCAAAGGCGAGGCTCAGCCCCGTGACGATGATGATCAGGACCGCAATGACCTTCGCGACCGGCCCTTCGATCGATTCCAGAATGCGCTCCAGCGGCGCCTCCCAAGGCAGGCCGGATCCGGCAGCATAGGCCTCCGCACTCATCGCAAGCAGCAGAGCCGTGGCCAGAAGGACGGTCGCGGTGACGGTGGTGACCGAATGATTTTGAGCGGATCGGATCATTCGGCGTCCTCCTCATCTGCGGCGAACTCGATCGGCTCGAGGCGATAGCCGCCCTGAGCGTCGAGGCCCTTGAGCTTGAGGAGGCTTTCGACCTTTCGGGCTGCGCCGCGTCCGCTTATGAACACGATGAGATCGATGGCCTCCGCGATGAGCGCGCGCGGTACGGTGATGACCGCCTCCTGTACGAGTTGCTCGAGGCGAAGGAGTGCGCTCGTCGCCGAATTGGCGTGGAGCGTGGTGATGCCGCCGGGATGGCCGGTGTTCCAGGCCTTCAGCATGTCGAGCGCTTCGGCGCCGCGGACCTCGCCGACAATGATGCGGTCGGGGCGCAGGCGAAGCGTCGAGCGGACCAGGTCGGCAAGCGAAGCGACGCCCGGCTTGGTGCGAAGCGCGGACGCAATCGGGCGCGGCGCACCGGAGCTCGCGTGTGTCCTCCAGGATAAGAACCCGCTCCCCCATCGTCGCAACTTCGGCCAGCAGGGCGTTGACCAGTGTCGTCTTGCCGGACGAGGTGCCGCCGACGATGACGATGTTCTGGCGCTGGTGGATGGCCTCGATCAGCGCTTCGGCTTGCGGCGCTGACAGGACCCGGCCGGCGACATAGTCGGCAAGCTGGAAGACGGTTTGCGCTGGTTTGCGGATTGAAAAGCAGGGAGCCGGAGCGACGGGTGGAATGAGCCCTTCGAACCGTTCTCCCGTTTCCGGCAATTCCGCCGACAGGATCGGGGCGCCCGCGTGCACCTCCCGGCGCGTCTGGGTCGCGATGAGCCGGATAATCCGCTCGGTTTCCGAGGTGCTGATGGTCTCGCCGGTATCGCTGCGGCCTTCGGGGATTTGATCGACCCAGAGCTTGCCATCCGGATTGACCATCACCTCGATGACGGAAGGATCGGCGAGCGCTTGCGCGATTTCTGCGCCGAACGCGGTCTGCAGCATTTGTCGGCGGCGTTGGGTGGCTTCCTGGCTCCCGGTCAGTCTGATCAGGTTAACCATGGCGGTCATCTCCGTGGCTGGTTGTGGAAAAGGCGGAATCGTCGGCGTGCGGTGGATTCGTGAGTGACGGCGCCGCGCCGTTGGGGCGCGCCGCTGCCTGCTCCTCCGCCGGATTGGCGAAGAGATCGGATGCAGGCATGCGCACGCTTTCGAGCACCTCGGCGGCAAAGCGGCGATTGGCGCCGATCCTGCGCCCTATCTGGGTGAGGAAGGCTTGATAGCGTTCCTTGCCGAGCAGGCGCGCTGCCTCCTGTTCGCTCGATGCCAGCGGCGGCGTGATGGTCAGGAAATAGCGCACCAGCAGCGCCAGTGTTTCCCCGATGACGAATAGCTCGCGTTCGAGCGCGCCGCTCGATCGGCTCATCACATCCAGCCTTCGCAGCAACGCGTCCTCGACACCGGGATGGGTCTCGGGCTCGAGAAGCTGGCGGAGAGCGTCCTCGAGAAAGGCCGACTTCGACCGCTTTCGCCGCATCGCCACTTGCTCGAACTTGTTGGCGAGAGGGCGAGACAAATAGAGGCAGTAGCGCTTCTTTCTCATGACAGGCGCACGCCTCCCGGTAATTCGATTGTTGCGCCGTCCTCATCCGCCTCATGGACTGTCGGCTCGGCCTGCGCGGTGAAATGCGCCGGTGGGCTTCTGCGATCGAGGTCGGCAAAATCGCTGGTGGTCTGCTGATCGTGCGGCTTGCGCTCATGGAGTTCGTCGCTCGTGGTCACGAGTTCCGACCACTCGCGATCAAGTGCTGGGTGAGGCGCGCGGATAAAGCCGTCCCAATCGTGGGCTGCTCCCCTTCCGGCTTTTCGACAGCCCTCGAGCGCTGGCGGCGATAAGCGGCGCTCAAGGAAATTGCGGTCACGGTAATAATGCAGCTTCCGTGCGCGGATCGGCGGGATGCCGGAGAGGAAGATCAGGGATTCCTCTTGCGGCAGTTGCAGGATCTCGCCCGGCGTCAACAGCGGACGCGCTGTCTCCTGATGCGAGATCGTGGTATGGGACAGCCAGGCCGAGAAGCGTCGTCCGGAAAGATTCCGCTGATGGCGCTGCTCGGTGGCAGTGCCGAGCGCATCCGATAGACGTTTGGCCGTTCGCTCGTCATTGGGCGCGAAAGCAATGCGGACATGGCAATTGTCGAGGATGGCATTGTTGGGGCCGTAGGCTTTGTCGATCTGGTTGAGGGATTGGGCCACCAGAAACGCCCTGATCCCATAGCCGGCGAGAAAAGCGAGCGCGCTCTCGAAGAAATCGAGGCGACCGAGCGCCGGGAACTCGTCGAGCATCAGCAGCAGCGTTGCCCTCTCATCTCTTTCGTCTCTTGCTCATGCCGTTCGGTAAGTCTGCGGCCGATCTGATTGAGCAGCATCCGGATCAGCGGGCGGGTGCGTGAGAGATCGGATGGCGGCACGGCGAGATAGAGCGAGACGGGGCGCGGGCCGCGTCACCAGGTCGGCAATTCGCCAGTCCGACCGGGCCGTGTTGGCGGCAATGATCGGATCGCGGTAAAGCCCGAGAAAGCTCATCGCCGTTGAGACGACGCCCGAGCGTTCGTTTTCGGATTTGTTGAGCAACTCGCGGGCGATCGAGGCGATCACCGGATGGGCACGCGGCGCCTCCTCGCTGCCGATGTGATTGGTGGTCAGCATCGCCCACAAAGTGCGGCGGATGGAGCGGGCCGGATCGGCAAGAAAATGCGCAACGCGCGCGAGCGTCTTTTCTTCCTCCGCGTAAAGCACATGGAGAATGGCGCCGACGAGAAGCGCGTGGGCGGTCTTCTCCCAGTGGTCGCGCCGCTCTCTTGCGCCTTCCGGATCGACGAGGATGTCGGCAATGTTCTGCACGTCGCGAACTTCATCGCGGCCACGGCGCACCTCGAGGAGAGGATTGAACCGCACGGATTGCGGGCTCACCGGATCGAAGAGCAGGCAGTCGGAGAACCGGGCGCGCCAGCCGGCCGTCAGCGCCCAGTTTTCACCTTTGAGGTCGTGAATGACCGCCGAGCCGGGCCAGGTCAGGAGCGTTGGGATGACAAGGCCGACGCCCTTGCCCGACCGTGTCGGCGCCACCGCCAGAATATGCTCGGGACCGTCATGGCGGAGATAGCGGTTGCCGAGGCAACCGAGGATGACGCCCTTCGTCATCGTAAAGGCCTGACTGGCGGATATCGCGTTCAGAAGCCCAGCGGGCCGAGCCGTAAGTGCTGGGGTGCTTACCAGCCCGGCCACGCCAGATCCCTCCGCCGATCGCAATCGACGCGCTTAGCGCCCCGCCAAGAGCCGCCAGTCCTCCGGCGCGGGCAAAAATATCCGGCGCCTGATCGCCGAAGCTCAGCCACCAGTCAAACAGTGACCAGGGCGCATAAAGAGGTAAGCCCGAAATCGAGATCCACGGTGTCCCGAGACCCGGGTGAAAACCGAGTTCACTCGCTGTCCACTCCGTTGCGCCCCACAGGCAGAGGAGTGCGATGAGAAAACAGCAAATGACTTGAACACCATAAGCCCTGAAGCTCGACACCTCGCCCCCCTTTCAGCCAGCCCTCTAACTGTCTGAAAAGATTGGTCGAGTAGTAACAATGTCTCAATGGAGTAAATTGTGCAGTCTTGTGAAGATGCGTGAATTGGCGAGATATCTTTGAGGCAGTTTCGTGGCGCACCGATATTCGAGAAGCATTGCAGGCGAAATGTTCGCAGCGTTTCCACTTAGGTGGGTGGCTTGTTTAGGTGGGGGCTTGAAGCTGGCCGAGCGTGACTGGTGGGTTGTCCGCGATCCATTTGCCTATGAGACAGGCGCCGACATCTTTATGCTGAGCAATTCGTCATTGAAATTTCCCGACTTGCCTCTATTTGCCCAGCTTGGCAGCTGAACCCGCATGCGGCATGAGAAACGCGGCAAGATCGTCGGTCACATCCGCCAAAGTCCCGGGATTAAGCGCGGCATCCTCGAGAAAGGCCCGCCATTGCCGCTGTTTCAATTCGTCCGCCGCAAAGGCAGGAGAAAGCGCGTCCGGCCGATCGACCGGAATTGCCGTCCCGCGCCGCGCGAAAGTAGCAGCGATTGCGCGGGCGAGCCGATCATCGTCGAAGGAAAACGAGCGGCTGAGAATCCAGATGTCGTAGAAGTCTTTCATCCGGCTGTTGGCGCGGCCCAGGGCCACCATCGCCTGAAACTTTTCCGCGATCACCGTCTCGCGCGCATAGGCTTGTAGCCGCGGCGCCGGGTGGTCGAGCAGGACGGGATAGTCGATGAATTCGGCGCCGGGTTCCAGCGCATCGCCGAAACCGATATCGATCGTCAGATTAATCCGTGCTCCGCTGATCGACGCCGTGGTGCGCAGCCTCAGACCGCCATATTCAAGCTCTTCGCGAATACGATCGACGCGAAGAGCATTCGCGTCAAACACCACGCCATCGCCGGCGTCCTGTGTCAGGATCTCTTGGAAAGTCAGGAGCATGGCGTCCGGATTGGGATCGCCAAATCCGAGCAGGTCGAGATCACGCGTGCCGCGATGAGGCTCATCGAGCCAGCTCATCAGCAGCATCGCACCCTTCAGAACAAAGCGGTCGGCAAAGCGTGATTGGCTGAGCCGAAACAGCAACCGCTCGAGCGCAAAGCGCGTCAGCACGAGGTCGAAGCTCTGGCCCTGTTCCTTGGAAAGCTTGAGCAGGCGGGCGCGCACCGACGCGCCGATATTCTTGATCTTCTTAGCCATTGGCGGTCAGTGCCTCGAGATAAGGCCGGATCACGGTGGAAACGCCGCCACGGTCTGCCTGGCGGGCGATCTCGGCGGGCGTGGCCTTACGCTGCCGCAGCGCTTCCTGGAGGCCTTCAATGGCAACGGTAAGACCGATTTTGCTGCGATGCCGGAAACAATCCGCAACGGTCTTGGCCACGCCGAACACTTTCACGGAAACCTCTTCGATCTCATGGATTTCAACGCTTTCTGAAAGAAGACTGTCGGTAAAACGAACAACGCGAATCGGTAGGTCATCGGCTTTGGGGGCCCAATCCGCCTTTCCGATCGCCATCCAAACCTTCTTGGGAAGTTGGTCGGTCAGGCCATGGAAGGCAAGAGCCGAGACCAGGCAAACAACTCCCCTCGGCAGACGCTTTGCCGCTTCTGCCAGGCTATGATTTGCATCCAGCGTCGCATCGGGGAGTTGATAAAGCCCGCGCGCCAGACGGACAACCTCGCCATCTCGCTCCATGCGGCTGACCGTTGCGGCGGTGACGCCAGCAGCACGCAGCTCTGCCAGACGCGCGATTCCGTGTGCCTCCAGAAGGGCATGAGCAATCTGACGCTGGGAGCGCGGCTGAGACATTGATACATATTCTCATGGTTTAGCTGTCTATAGTATGAGGATTTGTATCACAAAAGGGAACATGAGGCTAGGTCAGCCAATAAAGCTGGTACTCAAGCAATGCAGGGGTGTCTCTAACCCCAATGATTGTAAGCGCTATCGCGATGCCATCTTTGCGCATTCGCCCTTTTTAACCGATCACGGCTCAATCGCATCAGCGAGCAACAACGTCCGATCGGTGGCGAGGAACGACAGCTCTTGGCCCACTCTTCTCCGTCGGCTGGCCAGACCTGGACCGGAGAATTTCGCCTCGACGCGGTCATTGACCGAAATGGCGCTCATGACCCAAAGCGATATCCGTCTGGGCCGATTGAGTGGAAGCATCTGCAAACGAAAGGCACTGAGAAGTTTGTACGTGATTGGACTGCGAGACGACGTTTAACGGTCTCGCGCTATGAAAGCTTTCTTCATGCCAGAAAGCCGAGAGTCCGTTCGACAAGCCAAAAGGCGGCAACGGTGCCGATGATATAGGCCGCAACAACATCTGAAGCTGCGAACGCACGCTTCGCAATATCGCCGTTCTGGCCCTGGCTCTTTGCGATCAAAACGGCACACGCGGTCACCGTTGCGATGCATGCGATGAAGAAGAGCTGCCCGATCTCCACGCCTACATTGAAGAACAACAATGCGACAGGAATGGCATGCTGCGGCAAGCCCACCTCATTCAATGCACTGGCGAACCCAAGGCCATGCAACAATCCGAAAATAAACGCCACGACCCAAGGCCAACGCTCGGTCAGACCTAGCCTTCCCTGTCGCCGATGGACGATTTCACCGGCCACGAACAGGATACTGAGTGCGATGACGGCCTCAACGGGAGGGGTAGGAACCTGCACAAATCCGAGAGTGGCCGCCGCTAGCGTGATGCTGTGGGCGATGGTGAAAGCGGTAATGGTGCCGACGAGCCGCCGCCAGCCTTTCACTAGAACGAGGAGTGCCAGCACGAATAGCAAATGGTCGATGCCAAGCAGAATGTGCTCCACACCCAGCTTGCAGTAGGTCGCCGCCACCTCCCATTGGCCCGGCACTGCTTCGACGATGAACGACGGCGCGGACGGCGTCAGCCGCACGGTCTGGACCGAATGGTCCGCCCGAAGGAGCCGGCACGATCACGTCTGTCATAGTAGCCGCGAGGCCATCTATGGCAATCAAGCCGCCGACGATGCCCCCCGTGCACTTCAACGTGGCACGTTCGTTATAGGACCCGGCCGCTTCGAAGTTTACGCTCTCTGCGACCGGCGTGCAGTTCTCCGGGAAAATGGGGTAAATCGAGAGACGCCGATCGCCGATCGCCGGACCTTCCACAATACGCTGTAGGTCACCGCCTCCGTTTGCCGTAGAGCGAGGTAGCCGGGCGCACCTCAAGGGCAAACGCATCTCCGCCAAGCCGATTGCCAAGACGGTCGCAAGCATGAGCAGGCACGAGCGAATCACTGGCTCTGGGCTCCGTGCTGTGGGTTGCCTAACTGAACCGCCCCACCGGCCCGCACCAGCGGCGTTTCCACAACAATGGAGTATTTCTTGCGCAGATTGAGGTAGACGGTCTCCATCAATTCTTTCTGACGCGCACGCGTCCATTCGCGCCGCACCTGATCGCGCACTTCATCCAGTGATCTAAGTTTGCGATCGGTCCGCTCGCGCACATAGACAACAATTCAATCCGTAGCTGGATCGTATTGGACCGGACCAGCGACCGGGCTCCAGTGCTTGCAACTGCTGCGCGAATGGGCTGCCAAAAACCTGTGCAATGACGTCGGCCGACGAAAGCGGAAATTCAAATGGGGCCGAGTTGCGCCACCAAGCTTCGACGCGTTCACCTTTTCGTCGGTGTTATTGAGGCGAGCGAGTAGATTTGTCGCTTCGGCCGATGCGTCCTCGCCGCGGCGGCTGACGTTAAGATAGACCTGCAAAAAGGAAAATTTCGGCTCCGTGCTGAATTTGCCGGGGTTCTTATCCAACCAATCCTGCAGATCACGATCGCTCGGCACTGAAACAGCTTCGACATCCTCCATCAGGAATTCGAATTTCTGGCGCAGGCGCCGGCGGACGATCGTATCGTCCTTGTCGAGCCCCATCGCCATTGCCTCGCGATAAAGCACTTCCTCGCTAATCTCGTCTTCGATGAGCCCATCGAGTTCTTCGGCGGTGGGCGGGCGCTGCCAGGTGCGCGAGAAGACCGTTATCATCTGATCGATTTTGCCGGATGTAACGAATACCTTCTGGCTGTGCGGCGCGCTGCGACTGTTTACAAAGCTGAACAGCACGAACAACGCGGCCCCCAGCGCAAGAAAATGCACCAGGGGCTCATGCAAGAACTTCCGTATCAACTTAGTCCCCGATCAGGATTTGCCCGGCGTATACCAGATCGGCGAGGTGTAGGCGCGCTCCTGCCCGAACATCGGCACCTCCTTCGGCATCGTAATGCCGAACTTCATGGCGTCATACGCCGTCCAGCGCGGCGTCGGAATTTCGAGCACGCGTGCATAGTAGAACGCCCGTAGCGAGGGATCGAAGTCAGGATCCTTCCAACGGTGATCAGTTCCGGGATCGCCGATCGTGTTGGTCCATGTGGCTTTGCGACATCAACAGTGTTTCCGACGGGTGGCAGCTTGCCGTTGGCACCGGGCTTACGCTTGTCGGCATGCCCCAGACGACATCATAGATCTTTTCCTGCAGCTTCATCCTTAGCGTCGAGCCAACCCTTGACGATCTGGATGCGGTCGAGGTTCGCACCAATGGGATCTTTGAGCGCTGCGACAAGGAAGGTTGGTGCTTTGCCGGCAGGTGCGGCGGCGAGGTCCCCGCCCATGGGTACGCCTTTGGTGTAGCCAACTTGCGCCGGCATGCGGTTGCTCCGCGTCTGCTGCATCAAAATCAAAGCCGCCGAAGAAGCGCACGGTCATGCGCGAGCCCGGTGGTGGCATAGGTCTCACGTCGATCCATCGCATCGAAGATGGACTCGCGCGTATTGTCTGCCGCCCAGACCGCCGCGTAGCCAGATGCGCTCGTCTCCCAGCCCATGAAGACAGCTTTGTCGGTCTTGACGAATGGATGTGTAGCCCGGCCCGCGCTCGGCTCGGACGAGGACGTTTTGCCGAAGAAATTGTCTTCTTCAACGGCACTGAGGGCGGTGTGCGAGTCGGTTGAGCCTACCATGCCGAACTTGTAGGGATTGGTTCCGAGTTCCTTCTCGAGCTTAAGACCGTTCTTATATGCGCCCGGGCATACTCGAATTCGAGCATCTCCGGCTTCTTGAGCTCACTGAGATCGAGATTGCCTTTGTCCCAGCGTTCAAAGTTTGCGAACTCATCATTGGGCGACAAAAACGGATGCGACTCACCGTCTCCTTTAATCTGTGTCGCTTCGTATAAGCGCTCCCATTTCATCCGAGTCTCGGCATAGTCCCGGTCGATCTTCTTGCCGGTGCCCGGTTCGATAATCGGGAACATGCGTCCGTTGCTTAAGTTGCCGTTGTGCGCGATGGCGAGCACGTCGCCTCCGGTTTTCTCCTCATACGCCGCCATCCACTTCCACAGGTCGCGCGGATCATCGCTGCCCAGCGGTTTTTGCGTGGTGTAGGGTTCGACCCGGCTTGCATACTGGCCATTGTCACGGAAGATGACGTTGCGGTGCAGATTGTTGCCGCCGGTATTGGAGGTCCACTCATAGCCAATGAAGGCAGTGAAGCGGCCCGGGTCGTTCGCCTTTTCGGCCGCGTCGATCGTCTCGCGCCAAGCCGAACGATATGCTGAGGTCCCAGGAACGGGCAGCAAACCTTCGGCCATTGTTCCTTGCGAGAAGCTAACGACGATTTCCATCGCCGCGTCCGCGCCCTGACCCGATTGGATCATGTCGTACCATTTTCGCCCCTGCGGGTATGCCATCATCTTGGGATCGGCCGCGAGCAACAGCGGGAAAAAGCCAAAGCCGTCCGAATGGTCCGTTACGACGAGAAAGTCGAGTGGACGGGAGAGCTTGGCCTGTTGGCCACTGGACGCGGTGACCTCCTCTCCCTTCGCGAAACGGTACGCATCCTGCGGCCCGAGCCGCGCGCCGAACGCGCCCGCGTCCATGGAAAACGATGTGTGCAGATGCGTGTCCCCAAAGAGCGGCCGCGTCGGAAAATTGCGGCCTGCGTAGGGCGAGTACGGTCGCTTCTTGAACGCCTGTTCGGCCGTTTCCTTGTCGAGCGTGCCGACGTCAGTGGGGGTCCCCTGCTGAGCTAGTGCTGGCATCGCCGAGCCGGCAATCAAGCCTGACAATACCATTGGGAAGCGGAGAGATAAGAATGTCACAAGACAACTCCCTCTATAATTTGGCCGGACAGTAGCGTCCCCCAAAATAAAATCGGGATAAAATATCACAATTGGATGCGCGATGTCTCGTAATTGACGAACAAATTATCAATAATTACAATGCAATCTATGCGTGTGTATTGCCGCGGTGCACAGAAATAAGCGGCTAACCCACGCATATGTCGCGCATTACAAAGACCTAGCCGGCACTTAGAACGTTAGGCTAAGACTTAAAATCATGAACGCAAATGAAGATGACCCGCTGGGCCTGCGTGAAAACGTGTCGGCTCTTGTGCTGTCCCCTGCGGTCACAGCGGATTTTTGAAGCGTTTCTGCCGCTTTTGGATCAGCACCTCTCAGATCTGAAGGGACAGGCATTCGCCATTACCGACCAATATTCCCATGCCTTCGATCAGCAGAGCACGGGCGACGGCCCGCCAATGGATGCGACGCTGAACGACGATGCGGACACGCCGCGCGCTATCGGCAATGAAGAGATGTTCTACGACGTCGATGCCGGCGTTTGAGATCGCGCAAAACACCCCTCCCGCCGGCTTCGGTGCCTTCTCGAGGCGCTGGACGGCGTCAAACAGGACGCCAATTTCGCGCTGTCGCGTCTTGCCGCTCTAAGCACCGGCCTGCCGACTGTCCTGAGGGCGGCCAGGCACCACGGCGACCGCCGTAGCCAATATCTCGTCGGCCCTGGGCTTTGCCACTGGGGCATTGAACGACGCCAAGCGGTTCTCTATCTACTGGCTGATTTCAAGCCGCAGCTCTACAAGAATCGGCCGATCTTCCGGAAGGCTCAGGAGAGCGTGGTGCTCAAGGCGGTTGCGGATGCGTCCTCGCCCCATGAAGCCAAATTGTATCCCGTTGGTGGGGTGATCGGCGCGCAAAAGTTCGGCACATTGTGTAACTGCAGGTGGCTGCCCTCGCCGAGCCACGAGGTCCAGGATGACTGGCCTCAACGATAATCGGCGACGGAGAGAGCAGCCATGCAGCAGTATGTCGGATGGACGTCTCCCAGAAAGAGACCGCGGTTTGCGTAATCGACGAGGCCGGTAGCATCGTGTTCGAGGGTAAGGCGCGGTCCGAGCCCGGAGCACTGGCGAAGGTGATCGCCAAGCGGGCACCGGAGGCGGTCCGTATCGGCTTCGAGACCGGCGCCATGTCAAGTTGGCTCTGGCACGAGCTGAAACGGATCGATCTGCCGGTTGTTTGCATCGATGCGCGGCATGCGCATGCGGCCCTGTCGGTGCGCATCAACAAGAGCGATCCCAACGATGCGCGTGGCATCGCCGAGTTGATGCGCATGGGCTGGTATCGCGAGGTCAAGGTGAAAAGCCAGGCAAGCGCACTGATCCGCTCGTTGCTGGTTGCGCGCGCCCGTCTCGTCAGCATCCGTCGCGATCTTGAGAACCAGGTCCGCAGCCTTCTGAAGGAACATGGCCTTCTGTTCCCGCGTGCCATCGGTGCACAGTTCCGTGCCCGTGTGCGCGAGCTTGCCGGCGAGGGCGGGTTGCGCGCAATCATTGACTGTCTACTCGCGGTGCATGAGCAGGTGACGGACGAACAGATTAAACTCGATAGGCGCGTGCGTGAGATGGCCAAGGCGGACCAGACGACGCGGCGCCTGATGACGGTTCCGGGCATCGGCGTGGTCACGGCGCTGACGTTCCGCCACACCATCGACGACCCATCCCGCTTCAAGTCGGCAACGAGTGTTGGCGCTTATCTCGGCCTGACGCCACGGCGCAAGCAATCGGGAGAGCTCGATCTGACCGGTCGCATTTCAAGGTGGGGCGATCGGCTGCTGCGCACATACCTGTTTGAGGCTGCAAGCGTGCTCATTCATCGCACGAAACGCCCCTCGCCGCTTCAGGATTGGGGGCAGCGGCTCGTCAAACGCGTCGGCCTGAAGAAAGCCAAGGTCGCCATCGCACGAAAGCTTGCGATCATCCTGCACTGCATCTGGACGGACGGTACCGAGTTCGACTGGGGGACGCCGGCAAAGATCTGAACCATCTGAACACGAGCCTCTGAGCTTCAACTGATCCGGCCACGGAATGGCCGGCTCCTGTCCCTGCCGGGACGGCGGTGCTGGTGACCTCGATCAATCGGCTGACGGGCGTTCTCGGACCTCGTTGCGCACGGTGAGGCACCCACCCCGGACACAAAAATGAGGCGCCGACCTCGGAAAGGACCCTGACCCCGGCAGCGATCAGCGTGCCATCGTGCTCGCGGCGGTCAAGGACAAGCCCGCAAGGGGCGCGCAATGCGCGTCCTTGACCGCCGCTGCGCGCGATGACGAGACGTTTGAGCAGACCGGGGCGCAAGGATGATCCAAACCGAACAAAAGGATATCGGACGAAGAAAATGAAGTGAGAAGAGGCCGGCTCGACGCTTGACATCTACCCGCAGTTAAAGGGCCGATTGACACTGAGACGGCCAATCCAGACCGCTAACCCCACAACAAGGAAGAGCAGGAGGAAAGGATTGGTCTGCAGGAAGTGAAAGACCCCGCTCGTTCCGTGCTCCTGATGGCACGAGTGCTACCAACTTACCTGGCTTACGCCGCCCGCCTCGTCAGTGCTGCCACCCGACCCAGGGCATCAGCGCGAATGAGTTTCAGCCCTTCAGCCACGTTGTAGCCATGGATCTCCTTCACATCGAGCTTGCGCATGAAGTCGATCGTTTCCTGAGTGATGACCTGGCCTGGAACCATTATCGGGAATCCGGGCGGATAGGGGATGACGAAGTTCGCCGAGACAAGAGGCGGCCCGTCCTTCAGCCGGCGGTCGATCTCAGGATCGGCAAGCCGGATATATTCGCAGCCGGCGGTGTTATAGGCCGCATAGAAGCCGCTGCGTATATCGCCTTCATTTGTCCGCTCACCGGCATTCTTGCGGAATGCCTCGTGGAAATAAGAGAAGTTCGGCAGATCTGGCACATCCTTCATGAGGCTCTTGACGCCGAGATCCAAATGTCTGCTGGACATTGGCGCTGCCCTGCGCCAGATGCTCGTCGATCTCGCCGGCAATTGTCGCCAGCACACGGATCAAATGGGCTACGTCACTGCGCGTATTGTTGATGTTGGATTGCAGCAGGACGGAGTTCCGGGAGGTCTTATTGAGCTGGATGTTATACCGCTCCGCCAGAATCCCTTTGAACTGCGTGCCGTCGAAGCCGGCTGTGCCGCAAACCAGCGTGAGCCGGGTTGGATCGAGGCAAAACTCGTCGTCCCGCAGACTGCGGTTCGCGAGTGCCCAGTTCATATCGGGCTGCAGGAAGTCGACAAAGCCGGTCTGGCGGTACTGCCCCGGGACCATGTCGCTGGCTCCAAGAATACGGAAGTATTTCGAAATGAGCGGGTGCGACGCAACCGCCTGCCGGATCGCCAGCGCCACTTCGACGGCATTGTGGACGAGCCCGTAGCCCTCCAACTCCATCTGCCGCCGCGCCACATCCAGGCTCGCGATCAGTTGCTGGTTTGGACTGGTTGAGGCATGGGTGAACACCGCCTCATGGAATTGCGCTTCAACAATGTGGAAATCGACGTCCTTCACAAGCAGCATCGAGCCCTGTCGAAGAGCAGACATCGACTTATGTGTGGAGTTAGCCGTTCTTATGCGTCCGAGCTCTCGATTTGATGTCTATTTTGGCGGGCGATCTGATGCATGCCGCACGGAGCACCGCCGCGAGGCTATTTGGGTCGAGTACGCTTTCGACGCGTTGGGGAGTGGATGGGACGGGCTCAGGGGGCGATCATGCCCCGCGCTTCATGGCCCGGACGATTGCAGCTTGAACGCGACGAGGCTGAACAGCTCGGCCTGCGGGCAGCACGAGGCGAGAGCGACACGGATGCGGCTCGCCGTCTCGATGACGCGGCCGGCGATTTTCAGCAGACGTAGGCGGATGCTGGCGAACTCGCTTTGCCGCAAAGGATGCCACGATGGCACGCAATCGCGCAGATCGAGCAACAGCCAGTAAGCAGCGGTGTGCAGAATGAGGCGCATCTGATTGGCAAGCGGCGAGCGGCAACTGGTACGGTCGGAGGCAAGCTGCGCTTTGTGTTGTTTGATCAGATTTTCCGCCTGGCCACGGGCGCAGTAGAGGGTTGCATAAATGTGCTCGGCGCTGCCTTTCGTCAGCGAGGTGACGACATAGCGGATGTCGAGCCCGCGGCGAAGCATGTCATCCTCATCGCTGGCGCTGGCCTCGATCCGTGCCACGACACGGCGCTCCCCGGCCCACGATTTCGCCGCATAACGCGTTTCGGCAAAGCCGCGCAGGACGGCAAGCTGCTCCTCGGCGCGGCGCGTCCTTATATCGTCGGCCTCTGTTTCGACCAGGCGGTCGAGCACGGTATTGCCGGCAAAGCCAAAGACATAGTCGACGCCGTTTGCCTCGCACCAGCTCATAACTTCTTCCCGGCCGTAGTGGCTATCGCCGCGGATGGTGATGCGCGTATCGGGCCAATGCTGGCGAATGCGCTTGATCAGGCGGCGTAGCAATGCGCGAACTTCCTTGCCTGACGGCGTCTTGCCGGGGCGCAGGATCATGGCAACCGGCCGCCCCGTCGCCGTGTCATAGATGTGGATCGGCAGAAAACAGCGCTCGTCGTAATGGGCGTTCCATTCCGACAGTTTCTGATGGCCGTGAACCACATCGAGCGTGTCGTCGATGTCCAGAACCACCGACGCCGGCGGCGTCTTGTAGCTCCAGCACCAGATGTCGACCAGCGCATAGGTCAGGCGGATGATCTCCCTCAGCGTCGGCGCGTTCTCCCAGCGCGAGATGGTCGGCTGCGAGCACAGATCGCTGCCGGTATCGGGTAGCCGCCCGCAGGCGAGTTTGAAAGCGGGATCAGAGCGTAGCCAGTCGAAATCATTGCCGTCGGGATAGCCACAGGCGATCGCCAGCATGCGGCCTTTCAGTATGTCCTCGACCGTGTGCGTGATGTGCGAAGGATCACGGTGGTCGGCGATCAGGGCAGCGAGCCTTTTCGAGAGGCCGCGCCGCCGCTCGGCGATGCCGAGCAACATGACGCCGCTGTCGGAGGAAAGCCGGCCGCCATCGAAGGCAGCTGTGACTTTCTTGCGCGACACGGCTGGATAGGAAACGCTGAGCGGGCTATCGTCGGTCATGGCGGGTGTGGCTCCGTGGCGCGACGCGCGCAGGATGGCTTCGACACCCATTTCCTACGCAAGTTCAACGCCTTGCGCCACATCCGCCAGCGCAAATCCAAATAGCGGCTGAATAAGAGCGGCTAGTCTGGTAGATGCGCAATCTGACCTTGCGAGGATCGGGGATCAGCCGTGTCTCCAGCAACGTCTCCTCAGCAGGGTTATCACTAAGTTCCGTCTTTTGCCTTTCATACTCGCTGATCGATTTCGGATCGCGCAGCCAGGCCTCGATGTCGTGCGCTGCGCCCATAGCCGTACGCGGCCTGAGGAACGGCGAGAAGCGTGCAAAACCAAACCATGCTTCATCCCAAAGGAAGATCAGGTCCGGCTTAATAGCGAGGCATTCTTCCATGACCCGCCGGGTATTGTAGATGTGGCCGTCGAATGTACAATTGGTCAGATCCAACATCTTCGCCCGATCGAGCCTGCCCTCCGCCTTGAGATTGAGGAGGGCCTGCTTGATCGTGCGCAGTGGCACCGCGCCATACATCGAATATTCCGCCATCGGAAATGCCTCGACGTAGAGCGGCTGGGCCCCGGCGAGCACCATTCCGTAATGGTGGGACTTGTGGCAATTGCGGTCGACGATTGCGATGTCGCCCGGCGCGAGCAACGCCTGGATAGCCATCTTGTTCGAGGTCGAGGTGCCGTTGGTGACGAAGAAGACGTGGTCAGCGCCGAAAGCGCGCGCGGCTTTCTCCTGCGCCTCTTTTATGTTGCCGGTCGGCTCCAGGAGGCTGTCTAGGCCACCGGTCGTAGCGCTGCTTTCGGCGAGGAACAATGTTGGGCCGTAGAACTCGCCCATATCGCGGATCCAGTCAGATTTGAAGATCGACTTACCGCGTGCGATTGGCGGCGCGTAAAGGTGCCGATCGGCCGTTGGGCATATTTCTTCAGATTATCGAAGAACGGCGTATCGTAGCGATCCTGCACGCCTTCAATGATGGCAAGATGCAGCTCGAGCAACTCCTCCACGGCGTAGAAGACGCGACGCAGCGCCTTCGCCCGAGGTGCGCCGGCGATGTCCTCAACCCGCCCATTGGACATGAGGTAAAGATCAAGCTCGGGACGTACCCGCTTGATAACACGCGCCAGATGCAGAGCCGCATCTTCGGAGCTTTCCTTGGGATCCGCAGCTTCGGCGAGGGTTCGAAGCACTGGAGATCATGCCGCGACCGAAAGGCAAAGCCCTCATGGATGATCACGGCGGCAAGATCCTGGTTTAGCACGGTGGCGCAGAATGCGTCCTCGAAGCTGCCGACGAAGACCGGCTCGTAGATGAACATGTCGAGCGGCCGGCGGAGCCGGCGCCATTGCTTAATGAGATCGGGCCAGCGGGCGGCCGGTGCGCTGGTGACGATCAGAACCTCGAAATAGGGCCGGTGCAGGTCCGAACGCTCAAGTACCGGATGTATTACACCTGTCGGCATATCGCCGTCGCGCTCCTGATGATCCTCCCAATCGTGTGTATCTTGACGGTAGGAGCGGGTCAGCACGGCGCGGGTGATCCTGCGAGAGAGCGCTATCGCGCGCGCATCATCCTCGGCAACGGACTCGCGCAGTGCCCCCAGCAGAGCGAACCTGGATAGGCATGGAATTCTTCCGTGACCGCAAGGTCGTTAAGTGCGCTATCGTACTTCGCCCGGTCGCCTGAGCCGCTGGACCAAGCCTCGGCCAGTTGCAACAGATGATGCCATTGATCAGCCCGCGCGCCTGGGCCAGCGAAGAACTGATCAATCCGAATGGGATGGGAATTCTGTTCCATAGGCATGTGGAATTCTCCCGACGAAAAACTAGGAAACCAATTGCCAGGAATGGCGAGGCGGCACGTTGCGGAATGAACCGCCTGCAACCTCCAGATAAGGATTGATACGTCGCAACCTATGCCTAAATGGTTAAAATACAACCCAAGATTACCGCAAGCGATGCTGTGCGGCCCTGCGGAATTGGGCTTGACGCGGATGACTTGCGCGCCGTTCGCGGCCGCCATTTGGCGGCGAGAGAGGCCACGCTCTGTTCCAGATCGGCCTTGTTAATGGTCATCGGATTGAAGCCCTCAGGAGGCCATTGCGCGGCATCGGCATGATCGGGGTGTGATGCGTCGGTACCGCTGCATCGCTTACGATCGATGTCGAGGGCGACACGGTGGTGGTGCGCACCGATGGCGAAAGGCGCGATACCGTTCCTTTGAAGCCGACGCCTCATGCGGGACTTCGAGCGCTACGCGAGAACCGTCGCCGGTTTCATCCGCCTCGCCATGATCAAAATCATGCTGCGCCGCATGGCAAGATCAACCGCCTGACGATGAATCCGAACGTCTTGGATCGGCTCTCAGCCAATCGCAGACATCTTAGTTTGAGCGGGTCAGGGCCACGATCTTGAGATGGCTTCGGCGCATTTGAGCAATCCAAAAAGAAGATCTTGCCATCGAATGCGCGCGCCGGAACTCCGACGTATTGAACGCCGCCGCGAATATCGCGACAGCGATTTAGTGCTATTGCCGATTTCGTTGCAGAAGTCAGCGGTGAGCGGGCGTTTGGCCGCACGGTTTGGTTTTTGAGAACCTTGCCGAGCTGCGTCTTGCCGCTGGCTCTCCACGAGGAGCGGCGGCATTAACGCCTTCACACTGAGACTCTGACGCAACCGAAACGCGACTGGACGCTCACACAACGCACTTTGCCGTGATGTCCGGCGGGTGAACGGCCAGTTTGGCGAGCCGTCGCAGATTTTGAGCGATCGCGGCGAGGGTGAACTCGAACTGTGCTCCTCTTGGCCCGCGGAGCCGCAGCCGGCCAAGCGCAGAATGCGCTTGAGATGCGCGAACAGCATCTCCACTTTCTTGCGGTCGCGCCGGGTCTGGGCATAGGCTTGGGTCTTGGCCAGGGCGCGGGCGACATCACGCGCCGCCTCGTTCACATCGCGTGGAACCTTGCGTTGGGGCGATTTCGGACAGCATCGAGAATTCAGCGGGCACGGGCCGCAATCATAGGTGCTCGCCATATAAAGCCGCGTCGCGCCGCCATTGACCAACTTGCCGGTGGTCGTCAGCGTCTTTCCCGCCGGGCATGTATAGCTGCTGCGCCCGGTGTCATAGATGAAGTCTTCGCGCGAGAAAGTGCCATCCGTCCGCTTCGACTTGTCGATGACAGCAATATACGGCGCGATGTCCTTGTCGTTGACGAGCCAGTCGAGATTGGGTGCAGAGCCATAAGCGGTATCGGCGGCGAGCCAGTTCGGCTTGATGTCAAAGCCTTCCTCTGTCCGTTCGATCATCGTCCGCGCGGCGCCGACCTCGGCCTGGCGCGTTGAGGCTGGGAAGGAGCGACTGGTCGGTCAGATTGAGGCCGAAGTAGGGCGCGTTCGGATCTGCAACGACTTTCCGCCGGTCCTGGTCATGCTTGAGTGTCTGGGCGACAACCTCATCGATCGGGAAGATGGCAGGGCCAGCGATCTCGACGGTGCCGTTTACAGGCGCCGGGCTGCATCGGCTGGAAGAATCAGAGAAAGTTGTTCTTCCACAAACACTTATCCTGATTCTGGAGTCTCAGCCGATGCCGACAGACTGTAACGCCGGACAGTTCGAGTTTGAAGCCCTCGGCAGCCGCAAAGTCACAGCCGCGTTCGACGGCGGGGCGATCACCTCGAATGCGGGCGCATTGCTGCTGCGCCAGACCGACCGGGCGATCAGCCTGTCGCGTCAGGCGGTGGCTTGCTTCAGCGATAGGCGCTCCCAGGATCAGATCGAGCACAGCCTGGAAACGCTGGTGGCGCAGCGTGTGCACGGCATCGCGCTCGGCTATGAGGATCTGAACGATCATGACGAGCTGCGCCATGATCCAGTGCTTGGTCTTCTTTCGGGCAAGCTCGAAGCGCGGCGCTCGGATTGCGCCGTGCTCGCGGCCAAGCTTGTCCTCGCGAAGGCGAGGATCGACGCTCAACCGGCTGGAACATGCGCCAGCGAGCACCGATGACCGTTACCACAAATTCACCGTGAACGGCGAGGCGATGAAGGCCCTGTTCGTCGATCTCTTCATCCAGGCGCACAAAACCGCTCCCCGCCGCCCGATCCTCGATCTCGACGCCACGGATGATCCGGTTCACGGCCATCAGGAGGGCCGTTTCTTCCACGGCTATTACAAGTGCTACTGCTATTTGCCGCTCTATGTTTTCTGCGGCCGCGAGCTGCTTCTGGCGAAGCTGCGGCCAGCCAACATCGATGCTGCAGCCGGCGCGAAGGAAGAGATTGCGGGCATTGTCGGACAGATCCGCCAGACATGGCCCGACGTCGAGATCTGGCTGAGGGCGGATTCCGGCTTCTGCCGCGAGGATTTGATGGCATGGTGCGAGGCGAATGAGGTTGGCTATATTTTCGGCTTAGCGCGCAATGTCCGGCTCGAGGCGGAGATCGCTCATGAGTTGGCCGCTGCCGAGCAGAAGGCGGCGGAAAGCGGCAAGCCGGAGCGGATTTTCAAGGACTTCCAATATCAGACCCGCAAGACTTGGGGCCGGGCGCGCCGCGTCGTCGCCAAGGCCGAGCATCTGCCGAAGGGCGCCAACCCGCGCTTCATCGTTACCTCGCTTGCCAGTGAAGACATTGCCGCTCAGGAGCTTACGAGACCATCTACTGCGCCCGCGGCGAGATGGAGAACCGGATCAAGGAGTGTCAGCTCGATCTCATGGCCGAGCGCACTTCCGCCGCCACGCTCCGCGCCAACCAGCTCAGGCTGTGGTTCTCCTCGCTCGCCTATGTGCTGCTCACGGCGCTGCGCCGCCTCGCTTTGCAGGGAACCGAGCTTGCCAAAGCCACGGCTGGAACCATCCGGCTGAAACTGCTCAAGCTCGGTGCGCTGGTCACCGTCAGCGTGCGGCGCATTAAGGTCGCCATGGCCTCGGCATGTCCCCTCAAAAATGTCTTCGCCAACGCACATGCACGATTATGTCCGGCCGCCGCCTGACGCGGCTCTGAGCTCAAACGACAACAACAGAGGAACATCGTCGAGCCTGATAACGCCGCTGCCGCCCGGCGTAGGCCAGCATGTCTCAGCCAACACGCTTCGTCCGCTACCAGCCCATGCAGCACTGACGATAGTGGCCGTGAGATATGCGGGCTAGACCTAAGTCTCGCGTGCGCCCGTTGAATGAATAACGAAATATCCACGTGCGGGACTTGCCGACGGTCTGGATGTAGAGATTCCGCTTGATCCTCGATAGTTTTTTACCCATGCCCGTACCCCATAGTTCGCCTTCGGGTTGCAGGACTTTCGGAGCAATGCTAGCGGGGAAAAATTAATACCGATGGCCTGATTTCTTGGCATTTTTAGCCATTCAGGCCGATTCCGGCATGGGCCGAGAAA
>CAVZCK010000008.1:0-21074 GCA_963773735.1 uncultured Alphaproteobacteria bacterium
TCCAGCGTTAAGCGGCTTCGTCGGCAAAATCTGCCCCGTGGATACTATTGAGCTTGCGCGGTATCTCATCGGGAAAACGCTGATCCATGATTTACCGGTGGCCAGGCTAAGTGGTCGCATCGTCGAAACTGAAGGTTATCCGCCTGGCGATGCCGCCGGCCGCTCGTTTCGAGGCGAGACGCAAGGCAACCGGTCCCTGTTTCTCGGTCGCGGCTATTGCCATGTCTATTTTATCTACGGCTCGTCGTTCATGGTGAACGTAACCAGCGAAGAGCCGGGGATTGGTGCCGGCGTGATCTCGTGCTTTAGAGCCTCTCGAGGGGATCGACACGATGAAGCGTTTTCGCAAGACGACCGGCATTGGAGACCTAGCCCGTGGTCCCGGACGCTCGCCGAAGCCATGCATATCGACATGCGTTATGACGGCGTCGATTCTGTGGCAGCCGGGCCTCTCTGGCTCGGCACGGCTGTGCGGCCGATGGGGTCAATCGGCAGCGGTCGGCACGGCGGCCTGACCCGGGAAGTCAATCGCAAACGTCGATTTTTCGAGCGCGGCAGCGTGTTTGTCAGCGGGCCGAGGTATATCTCCAGCTCATCATAGAGGTGAACCAGATCCCGACACCGCTGCGAAAGCGGATGTGCGGCGAAAGAGGGGTTCGAGAGTTGCGTCACGAAAAGAAACAAGCGTGACGTCCGAGATGAGGCGTAGGCCGAACGACGTTATTCGATCATCGACAGCCGCTTCGCCGCCATAGCTGAAATGCAAATTGAGACACGACGCAACCTCGCCGGATGCGCCGCAAATATTCTGCCGCTCATTCCATCCGTTGCCTGAAAAGCCAGGCCGCAATCGATAGGGTAAACACTGCAATTGCGATGAGCGGCAGAATATTGGCGGCAACCTCGCCGGCCGGCATCGCCTTGAGAAACACGCCGCGTATGATGACGAGGAAATGACGCAAGGGATTGGCGAGGGTAACCACCTGCAGCCATTGCGGCATATTCTCGATCGGCGTGGCAAAGCCGGAAAGCAGGATCGCCGGCGACGCGAACAGGAAGATGCCGAGAAAGGCCTGCTGCTGGGTCATAGACAGCGAGGAGATGAACAAGCCGACGCCGATCCCGAGGCGAGGAAAGAACACGATGCCGATATAGAGCAGGATCAGCGAGCCGCGGAACGGCACCTGGAAGAAGAACACAGCCACGAGCAGAAAGGCCGATGCTGAACCAGGCCGATCGATCAGTGGCGGGATCATCTTGCCGATCAGGATCTCGTGCGCCCTGAGCGGCGAGACCATCAGCTGATCGAAGGTGCCGAGCTCGCGCTCGCGCGCCACCGACAGGCCGGTGACGACGAGGGCGATCAGGAGGCCGAGCGTGCCGACAGGCTCGGCACGGTGAACCACATATAGATGAGATTCTGTTGAACCAGTGCCGCGCGACGAGCGCCGTCATCGCTGCTGCGTGTCTCGGCATTGAGCGCGATGGATTGCGATACCGAATTGACGATGCGGTCAGATAGCCGAGCACGATCTGCGACGCATTCGAGCGCCGGCCGTCGAGAATGACCTGGATCGGGCCGCCGGCCGGCGGCGATATCGCGCGAGAAATCCTGATCGAAGCTGAGCGCGGCGATGACGCGGCGATTATCGATAGCCTCGCGCGCCTGCTCCAGCCGCGACATCGGCACGATGCTGCGGAAGGTCGGCGCGCCGGCGATCCGCTGCATGACCTCCGTGCTCCACCTCCCCGCATCCCGATTGACGACGCCGATGTCGATGTTCGTGACTTCGAGCGTGGCGGCATAGCTGAAAAGGAACAGCTGCAGCAGCGGCGGCCCGATCAGGATATGCGGCCGCGCGGATCGCGCAGCACGGCCAGCAGCTCTTTCGCGATCAGGGCTTAGACGGCGCCACATGTCGAACTCTTTCGGGTCGCGCGGACGGTGAGGACCAGAAACACGCTGCCGATCGCCAGCATCGCCGCGATATCCTGCGGAACAGCGGCCAGATATCGCCGGCCAGGAACACCGTCTGCAGGCTGGGGATCAGATAGCGCGCGGGCACGATATAGGTGAAGCACTGGATCACCTTCGGCATCGACGGATCTCGAAGACGAAGCCCGACAGCAGGAAGGCCGGCAGGAAGCCGGAAAGCAGCGCCGCCTGCGAGGCGACGAACTGGTTCTTCGGCGCCGAGGAGATCAGCAGCCCCTGTCCCAATGCCGGCATCAGAAAGGCCGAGGAGATGGCGAGCAGCGCCAGCAGCGAGCCGCGCAAGGGCACGCCGAAAAGGAAGACGCCGATGCTGGTGCACATCGCCATGGCGCCGAGGCCGAGCACGAAATAGGGGATCAGCTTGCCGAGGATCAGCTCGGGCGTCGAGATCGGCGTCGCCATCATGGCTTCCATCGTGCCGCGCTCCCATTCGCGCGCGACGACCAGCGCGGTCAGCAGCGTGCCGACCAGCGTCATCACGATGGCGATGACGCCGGGGACGAGGAAATAGCGGCTTCGCAGCTCCGGATTGAACCAGAAGCGCGGCTCAAGGCCGATGGCCGGCGCGCCGGCAGTGACGCCGCGCGAGGCGATCCAGTTGCTCCAGACGCCCTGCGCGTAGTTCTCGACGAATTTCGCCGTGTTCGGCTCGGAGCCGTCGGTAATGACCTGAATCTTTGCGGTGCTGACATTCTGCGCCGCCTCTTCGCCGAAATGCGCCGGGATGACGACGATGCCGCGGATGGTTCCCGCGACCAGCAGCGGCTCAAGAGCGCGGCGGTCATGCGCCTCGCGCACATCGAAGAAGCGCGAGGCCCGGAACGCGGCGGCAAGGCTTTGCCCCGGCTCGCTCGTCGCCTCCACCGCAAGGCCGATCTTGACGTGATCGGCATCGAGCGAGACGCCATAGCCGAACAGGAACAAGAGGATCAGCGGCAGCACGACGGCGATCAGGATGCTGCTCGGATCGCGGACGATCTGCAGCGATTCCTTGACCAGCAGCGCCGCAAAGCGTCGGCCCCGGCCGGTGCCGGCGGCGGGGTCGGATGCGGCTGCGGCCGAGGGGGCGAGCGTGGTGTCGGTCATGCCGCTTCCTCCCGCCCGGCCTCGGACTGCTCGACCAGATGGATGAAGGCATCCTCAAGGGATGGGCTGGGGACGCCCTCGCTTGCCGCCCTCGCCTTTAGCTCATCGGGCGAGCCGAGCGCGACGGTCTCGCCGCGATAGATCAGCGCGATGCGGTCGCAATATTCCGCCTCGTCCATGAAATGGGTGGTGACGAGAATGGCGACGCCCTTCTGCACGAGGCCGTTAATGTGGGTCCAGAATTCGCGCCGCGTGATCGGATCGACGCCCGATGTCGGCTCATCGAGAAACAGCGCATCCGGCTCATGCATCACCGCGCAGGCGAGCGCCAGGCGCTGCTTGAAGCCGAGCGGTAGGTCCTTCGCATTGGTGCCCAGATAATGCTTCAGATCGAAGGTCTCGATCATGGCGGCGACCTTGTCGCGCTTGGCCCTGCCGCCGAGACCGTAGACGCTGGCGAAAAACTCCAGGTTCTGGCCGACGCTCAGATCGCCATAGAGCGAGAATTTCTGCGCCATATAGCCGAGCCGGTTTCTGGCATCCGCCGCCGCCAGCCGCAGATCGAAACCAGCGACGCGGCCCTCTCCCTGCGTCGGCTTCAGGAGGCCGCAGAGCATCTTGAACGTCGTCGATTTGCCGGCGCCATTCGGCCCGAGCAGACCGAAAATCTCGCCTGGCGGGATAGAGAAGGTGATGTCGTGCGCGGCGGTGAAGTCGCCGAATTTCTTGGTCAGGCCCCGTGCCTCGATGACCAGGCCGTGGCCGTCCTTCCGCGCGACGTTCTCCGCAAGAGCCGATTGCCCGCCCGGTGCGCCGCCGAGCACGTCGATGAAGGCATCCTCGAAGCGCGGCTCGGTCGGCGCGATCTTGCTTCCGGCAAAAGCCTTGCCAAGCGCGGCATGAAGATCGTCGGCGCTGGTGTTGGCGCCAGCTTTGGTCACCACCCGGATGGCATCGCCCTGAATGACGCCGTCGACCGTCAGTGGACTGTCGAGAGCCACGCCGAGGGCGACGCGCTTCTGCCCCTGAATGTCCGTCGCCAGAAAAACGCGGCCGGCGACACGGCCGGTCAGATCGCCGGGCTTGCCCTCGAACAGCAGCTTGCCGGCGTTGAGCAGCAGCACGCTGTCGCAGCGCTCGGCCTCGTCGAGATAGGCGGTCGACCAGATCACGGCGATGCCCTTGCCTTTCAGCTCCTGCACCATGCGCCATAATTCGCGCCGCGAGATCGGATCGACGCCGACGCTCGGCTCGTCGAGCAAGAGCACGCGCGGCGTGCGGATCAGCGCACAGGCAAGGCCGAGCTTCTGCTTCATGCCGCCGGAGAGCTTGCCGGCGGGGCGCGAGGTGAACGGCGCGAGCGCGGTAAAGCGCAGCAGCGTCTTGAAGGTCTCGGCGCGCTGATCATCGGGCAGGCCGCGCAGATCGGCATAGAGATTGAGATTTTCCTGGACGGTCAGATCTTCATAAAGACCGAAGCGCTGCGGCATATAGCCGATCTGGTTCTGCACGGCTTGCGCATCCGTGCGGGTGTCGAAGCCCATAATTTCGATGCTGCCCTCGCTCGGCGCGAGCAGGCCGGTCATCAGCCGGATCAGCGTCGTCTTGCCGGCGCCGTCCGGCCCGACCAGCCCCGTGACCATCCCGCCACTCGCCTCGGCGCTGATATTATCCAGCGCGGTCTGATCGCCGAAGCGCTTGCTGACACTCACGAGGCGGATCAGCGGCGAGGCCATGATGCGTCCTCATTTGTTCGCGGCAACCGCCGGCTCGGTCGCCAGCCGCACCGTCACCGGCATGCCTTGCCGGAGCGCTGGGTCCGGATTGCTGACCGTGACGCGGAAGCGGTAGACGAGATCGGCGCGCAATTCCGGCGTCTCGACGGTTTTCGGCGTGAACTCGGCGACCGGCGAAATGAAGCCGACCTGGCCGTCATAGGCGCGGTGCGGCTGCGTGTCGGAATAGAGCTTGACCGGCGCGCCGGGATGGATCAGCCCGAGCTGCGGCTCGCCGACATAGGCGCGGACCCAGACCGGGTTTTGCAATGATAGTGTGTAAACCGTCGTTCCCGCCGCCGCAATCGTGCCGGGCTCGACCGCGCGGGTCAGAATGATCCCGTCGGCCGGCGCGTGCAGCTCGGTATCGCCAAGCGCGGTTTCGGCAATCTGCTTCTGCGCACGGGCCGCTTCCAGCGCAGCGCGTGCCGCCGCGATGTCCTCCTTGCGCGGCCCTTCGACGGCAAGCTGCAGGGCCTGCTCTGCCGATTTGAGATCGGCCTCGGCCTGATGGAGGGTGGAAACGGAATTATCGAAGGCTTGTTTCGAGGCAAAATCGCGCTGCGAAAGCTGCTGCTGGCGCTCATAGACGCCGCGCGCATTCTCCAGCGCCGCCTTGCGCGATGCGACATTCGCCCTGGCCTGCTCGATCTCCTCGGGACGGCTTCCCGCCTCCAGCTTGGCCAGATTGGACTCCTGCTGCGAGACATTGGCGGCCTGAAGCGCCAGGTCATTCTTGAACGGCGTCTTGTCGAGACTTGCAAGGAGCTGGTCAGCCTTGATGGAATCGCCCTCCTGGACCGCCATCTGCGCGACGCGGCCGGAAACGCGGAAGCCGAGCGAAACGTCGCGAATGTCGACATTGCCATAGAAGACGGGCGTCTTGTCCTGGGCGTCGACATAGCGGCTATAGATAAGCCAGCCCGCCCCGCTCAGCGCCAGAACAACGATGACGATAAGGATAATTCGCCGTCTCATGATCATTGCCCTTGAAATGACTGACTGGTCAGTCATAAATTGATACTTGCAGATCGGCTTGTCAAGCGCACATCGGACACGGCGATCAGCATTTCAAGGAGGATCAGGCGAGTGGACAATTCATCGGCCGCGGCGAGAGGCAAGGACGGCAAGAGCGAAAGGCTTCAGGCCATCCTCGCTGCCGCGCTTGAGGAATTTTTCGAGCAGGGCTTTGCGGCCGCCCGGCTCGAACTCGATCGCGGAGCGGGCCGGTGTCGGCAAGGGTACCGTCTATCTCTATTTCGACAGCAAGGAAGCGCTGTTCGAGGAGGCGGCGCGCAGCATCATCGCGCCGGTCATCGAACACATCGAGGGTGTCGCGCTCGCGGCTCAGGGCAGCGCCGAGAGCCTGCTCAGAATGATGATCGAGACCTTTTACCGCGACGTGGTGGGCACCGAGCGCCGCCGCCTGCTGCGGCTCCTGATCGCGGAAGGCCCACGCTTTCCGCGGCTGATCTCATTCTATCATGACGAGGTGGTGTCGCGCGGTATGGCCGCGCTGCGCCAGATCCTGCGCTATGGGGTCGAGCGCGGAGAATTCGCCAACAGCGCGGCGCTCGACTTTCCGCAGGTACTGGTCGGGCCGGCAATCACCAGCGCGGTCTGGAAAATGCTCTTCGACGAGATCGATCCGATCGATCTGCAGCGCTATTGCGAGGCTCATCTGGAGGTGATTTTGCAGGGGCTCAAGCCGCGAGCTTGAGCGTGCCGGGGCCACGCTGTCCGCGAGAGGGCACGGGCGAGGTCCTTCAGCCAATGAGGCGCCGTCTGAGATCGGGGTCAGGCAAGGCGCACATCTGGGTGCGGCCAAGAACGGCGTAGCGGTTGCGCGCCAGGCGGCGATAGAGCCAGTCCTGCACCGGGCGGGGGAAAATGCCCAGCGTGCGGGCGAGATTGCCCCAGCCGCCGAGCCGTCTGCCGACGCGGACGATCGCCTCCATCGAGGTGTAGGCTTTCCCGTCTTCCAGATAGAGCCAGCTATCGGGGTCCGCGGGATCGAGGCCGTAATGCGTCAGAACGGCGCCGCCGATCGGGCTTCCCGTCGGGCAGATCTTGAACTCATCGCGGCGATCGAGACGGCAGATCGCCCGCGCGCCGCGCGTGCACAGGGCGCATTCGCCGTCCATGAACGCGACCGGCCCGCTGTCGTCAAAGCCGGGGACGCCCGCATCACTGCGATAGGAATAAGGCGCGCGGTTCAAAAGCTTCATCGCCGGCCATCCTCATTATGGCAAATGCGGGGAGGAGTGTAGCTCAGCGCGGCGGCGAACGCAGCCCGCTTCGTCGCCGCAATGTGCCTGGTGGTCCGCGAAACGCTTTTGCAGGACGATGCGCGGCGAATCGGTGCGCCCGGCCTTAGCCATCGACTTCAATCGAGCGACCGGTTCGATGGGGTGCGGCGTAAAGTGCAGCCGCCCAGAAGCCCGCGGCAACGATTGCGGCGGCCACCACCATCGCCAGGACGACGGCATCATAATTGCCGGTCGCGGACCAGAGCGCCGCTGCGCCGATGGGCGCGGCCGCTCTCGCAACCAGCGAAGGGCTCATCAGTGCGCCATTGATCGCGCCATAGGACTCGCGGGAGAGCATATCCGGCACCGCAATGCCGCGCACGATGGTCATGATGCCATTGGCCCCGCCATAGACCACAGCGACGGCCGCCATGGCGAGGAAGGTCGGCGGCAACAGCGCGATCCCGACGAACGCGATCGGGAAAATGGCCACGATCATCGAACCGAGACGTCTGACCGACGTCCCCGAGGCGAACATCCAGACAAGAATCCGCCCGGCGACCTGGGCCGGGCCGATACAGGCCAGCACGGCGACGGTCGCGGCGGCGTCGAGTCCGCGTTCGCGCAGCAGGGGATAAAGGTGAAGCGTGAAGGCCGAATAGATCGCCGCATAGGCGGTGAACGACAGAGCCAGCGCCCAGAACGCCATGCTGCGTGCGGCGCGCGACACCGCCTCGCGCTCGGCTGACCGTGCGGCGCCAGGCCGCCGGAGGATGGTCGGCGCCGCGTCGAGCTCAGGCCGGATCGCAGCGAAATAAAGGCCGCCGCACAGCAAGATGTTCGTCAGCCCGAGCGTTGCAAGCGCGCCGCGCCAGCCGATTTGATCGATCAGCAGCTCAACGATCGGGATGAACACCGTGCTCGCAAACCCGCCCCAGAGCGTGACGGCGGTGATCCCGCGCCGCGCCTCCGCCGCGCCGAAACGCCTCGCGACGACGGCAAAAGCCGGCTCGTAGAGCGTTGCGGCCTGAAGGCAGCCGATTCCGGCGAAGACGACGTAAAACAGGGGAAGGGCGTTGATCTGAGACCAGGCGAGCATCAGCGCGCCCGCAAGAACGGACGCCCCGCCCATCACCGCGCGGCCATGGCCACGGTCGATCGCGGCGCCGACCGGATAGGCGGCGAAGCCGCTGAGCGCCAGGCCGAGCGTCGCCGCGCCGTAAAGCTCGGGCTTCGACCAGCCGAGATCGCCGCCCATGGCTTCGGCAAGCTGGGGAAAGCTGTAATAGAGCGAGCCCCAGGAGCAGATCTGGCCGATGCCGAGCGCGGTGATGAAAAAGTGGTCCGACCGGGCCGGGCCGGCGGGCGAAGACTGCGTCTCAACGCTTGTGCTCAAAAGCGTCCCCGGAAAAAGCAGGTGCGGCCGGCGATGTGACTTGCGCGGGCCAGCGCAGCGAAGAGGCTAGCAGGGTGTGGCGAAAAGCTGCAATAACAATGGGGTGGCCTCCGCTACCATCGCCCGCCCATGACGCTCATTGCGCCGACATTGAACAAGAGGCCGAAAGATACGATCGCGAGGCCGAGAAACTGGAGCGCGGTCGGGATTTCCCCGGCGATCGGCACGCCGAGGATGATCGCAGCGGCCGGCGTGATCGCCGGAAAGATTGCCGCGCGTGACGGGCCGAGCAGTTGCACGGCCTTGGAAATGGCGAGCACCGAGGCGACGCCGGACAGCACGCCCTGTACGAGCACCTGGGCCACGACCATGCCCGGATCGGCGGCAAGAATGCGCTCGGCGCCGGTCAGCGCCAGATAGGGCGGCACAAAGATCACCGCCGAGAGCACCGATATGGCAGCGGTGGCAGGGACAGCCCCGATATTCCAGCGCTTGGCCAGCACCGTGAACACGCCGAACATGAAGCCCGCCGAGGCAAACATCGCATCGCCAAGCGGCGTCAGCGACGAGCCGGCAAGCAGCCCCGGCCCGGCCAAGACCGCCACGCCCGCCAGAACGATCAGCGCGCCTATGAACGCTGTCCGCGACGGCTTTTCACCGAGCACCAGAGCGGCAAGCAGCATGCCGCCGATCGTCGCCGCGGACGGCTGAATGACGGCGCCGTGAGCGAGCGGGGCGAAATTATAGCCGCCGACGGCAAACAGAATGAAGGGCGGGCCGACCAGCAGGCAGAGGATGATGCTGCGGCCGATGCCGATGCCGCCGAGCCTCGCAGGCTGATTCAGAGCAAGCCACGGCAGCATGATGATGCCGGCAACGCCATAACGGAGGAAGGCGATATCCGTCGCGGTGAGCCCGGCGCTGATGCCCGAGCGAGCGAGAGCCAGATAAGCGCCCCAGATCAGCGCGGCGATCGTGCCGAGGATGAAGCCCTGCGTTTCCTGGCTTGCCAGCCAAGGCCAAATTCGGCCGGGCCGCTCGGACGCAGCCGGTACGGTGCTCATGATCGTCTCCATATCGATCGTCTGTTCCGACGATTTCTTGCCGGCCATCGCCTTGGTGCCGAGGCGGGCGATGCGCGCAGCGACGTCGACCGGCTCGATCAGCAACGCCCAGTCGCCCGCGCCATTACAACTCGGCGGATCATGACCGAATTTCCAGAAGAGAGCTATGATCGCGGCAGATAGCTGGAATGCGCTGGGGGGCGAGCCTGCGCGCCGGAGGTCAGCTGCGAAGGCGGCCGGAACGTCTGCGCGCAGGCGCTCTTGATCTATCTGAGCCTTTCAAGACGCAGAACGGGAGCTGACAGGCCAGGCAGGTTCGGCGCAGGAATGAGATTGCCGAGCCGGTCCATCGCCCAGGAGAACAGGCTGTCATGCAGCTCGTCCGTCTGCGGGACGAACGGGTCGGCATAGAAGCTCGCGCCGGCCCTGACGGCCCTGGCCTTGACCGCCTCGACCATCATCGGCGCGCCGCACGCATAGACGGTATCGCTGGCGCGCAGCGCGGGCATGTGGTCGGTGGGCCGACCGGCACGGAGCGCGCTCGAAGCGCCTTCCGCCAATTTATCGACCACGGGGATGAGGAGGACATGGCGCTGGTCCTTCAGCCAGCGTGCCGCCGGCCGCATATAGAGCGAACTCGGGCGTCCGGGAGCTGATCACGAGCACGATGCGGCGCTCTGGATTTTCTGCGAGGGCCGCCTTGGCGATCGACCAGATCGGCGCAAAACCGGTGCCGCTCGAAATCAGCACCAGGCGGCCCGTCTGGCCCGGCCGGAGATAGGCGTTGCCGAACGGCCCCTCCAGCTTAACCGGATGCCCCTTGTTGATCTGCACGCCGAGCGCCGAGGAGACTTTTCCGCCGGCGATGCGGCGCACATGCAGGCGGATGGCGCTCCCGTCCCGCCCGCCGCCCGAAGGGATCATCGGCGCGGTCGGGCTGAAGCAGCGCGCTGGAAAGCCCCGGAACCGGAACCGGTAATACTGCCCCGGAATATAAGCGACCGGTTTGGCGAGGCTGACACGCAGCTCGACGACATCGGGCGAGAGCGGACGCAGTCCGGTGACGATGCCCCTCGTGCTAACGACGTCGGGCACCGGCTCGACCAGCACGTCGAGATCGGTGATGATGCGCGCCTGACAGGCACGCACCATTCCGTTGCTGCTCGCCTCGCCGCCGAGAGCGAGGCCTTTGAGGATCCGGATCTGGCAGGTGCCGCAATGGCCCGACCGGCAATCATGCGGGATCTCGATGCCGTTGATCAGAGCTGAATCTAGTAGGATATCGCCGCGTTTGGCTTGGAATCTTTGGTCGTCGACAAGCACCGTGCAACTTTTCGGCATTTCTCAACCTTCAGTAGAATGGGTCTGATGTGACGCGTGTGACGGGTCTGAGTGTGATCGAAGACGGACACCCGCAGATAGGTCCCGGTCTGGATCGGGACATCGTAGCGGCTGTGCGTGTTCAGACGGCGGACGACTTCCAGCGCCCAGCGTCCGGCCGACCATTTCGCCGCACAGCGAATGTCGGCGCGATCGCCCTGATGACGGTCGCCGGCGATGATGCCCGGAATGATGGTGCCGACCGGGATCGCCTTGTCGGCTTCCGGTGAGTAAGGGATAGTCTCCGCCTCCGTCATCCACCAGCGCGAGCCTTCGCCCTCACCGCGGTCAGCGTTTAGATCGATGGTGCCGAGGGCCTGAACGGTGCGCTTCAGATCTTTCGGCAGCCGCTTTGGCTGGATCGGCTGCTCATAGCCGCCGGGTCCACGCCGTTCGAAATTGAGCTGATATGGAAAGTCGCCGGGATCGGGTGCAAAACCGCCCTTATAGGGCTGCGCTCCGTCAGTTCGGCCTTCGTTGGCTCCAGAGGCGGACCGAAATGGAGATCGTCCATCAGCCGGTCATGCCGCCCTCGGATGCGCTCCACTCCCAGACATCGACACAGCCGTCATTGGTGGTGTAGTGCAGGCCTCTGCCCGAGCCGCTCGATGGCTTTCCGGGCAAGGGCGTATGGCCGGCGTGGAAGGTGTTGTCGCCCGGGATGAGCACGTAGCTGGGCGCGAGCAACACGGCCAGCTTGTCCTCGAAAAAGGCGTTGGCATCGTCATGGTCGAATTTGTCTTGCAGCACGCGCCAGCCTGCTGAGGTTTTCGCCAGCGGCAGATGCTTCAGGGAGCGGGTGGGATCGTTCCAGACGAAAAGGAAATAGGCATTGACGCCGTCATGGACGGCGCGGATTTCGACAACCGTGCCGCCATTGCCGTCGAGATTGGCGCCTTGCTGAAGTCCGCACGCGCACCGGCCGTGCGCTACGCCAGATCGGGTCGGACACGTCGCCGTCGATGACCGGTAGCCTTGCCTGGTCCCACACTTCCTCGATGACAAACTCGTCGCGCGTCGCCTGGTCGAGGGACATCAGAAACGCCAGCGCCGCCAGGCCGCCGCCGATTGCGACGGTGAGCGGATGCACGCGAAGCACTTCACTTCGCCGGCGCGGCGGCCGCTCCCGCATAGGGCGGCTGCGCGTTTGCGGAGCGTGCATCTCCACTGGCGGGGTGTTCGCCGACATGCTCGATGGATCGGCTTGGTTGCCGGTGCTCCGCATTGCCGCGGTGGCCAGCAGCTCATAGGGATCGAATGGCGGCGGCGGCGGCGCCAGCTTTCCCGGATTGAAAATGCGAAGTAGCTGAGGCGCGCCGCCAATGGCAAGATGCGTGGCAAGATGGGCCGGCACATAGCCGAGGATCAGCCAGGTTCCGATCAGATGCAGATCCGCCACCGAGCCGGCATAGCCGAGATAAAGCAGGATGCCGGTGATAAGCTCCATGACGATGGTGAGAAAAAATACCCAATAAAGGATGATGTTGAGCGCGCCGAGGCGGGCCCGCCGCCGGCCGGCGATGCCGGAAAGACGCGCAAAATCCGGCTGTATCCGCCGGAACAGGCGCGCCTTGAAAATGTAGATCGTGTAGGACACAGCCAGGCCGAACAGCAGCGAGCCGGTCGGAATGTGCAGCGTCCAGACCGTCGACTGCGGCAAGAGCCAGTCGAGACTCTGCAACCAGAGCATGTCATAGGGCGCGCCGATCGCGATGCGGAGCCCGGTGCCGACCGCCATCAGCAGCAGCACGACCAGCGCCCAATGCAAGATGATTGTCCCGAAATCCGTCTTCTTAATTGCGCGTCGCGCCATAAGCGCTTCGCCGGCTCCATTCCGTTGAGCATAAGGATAGTTTCAATTGTGTCGTGTTTTTGAAACGGCCGTCCGAAATTGAACGCCGTTCAAAGAAATTAATTTTCAAATTTCTTGGGGGGACTTTGGAATAAAATCCGATTTCTCCAAAGCCGCTGCACTCCAACGACTTTTCCGATAACAGCACAGACCGACACAGATCGATTTTACATCTTTGGTATTGTTGCGGACGACGTATATCAGGAAAAATCGGGTAAATAATAGAGGGGAAATGCGACAATCTGCCGACGCCAATGCGAAGGTATCAAGGCAATTTTGCAATGCGAAATGGGCGGTGCAGCATTTTTGGGCGGGAGGTCCTATCCCACCCAATGGTTTCGCATTTTCCGGTACCGCGACTGCATGGTCGGCACCGCCCCGCCCGGAAGACATGGCCGGCCGCGATCGTGAACTCTCAAGGGCGATGACCGTTTTGCCACAAACGGCCGAGCCCGGGACGCCGATCCCGCCTGCGCTTGGCGCTTTTCGCATCGAAACGGTTCGACCGAGGCCGGCCTGCCGGAGCCCCCATGACCCAGCTCGCTCAAGCGAAGATGCCGATCCGGATAGCGTGCGCACAGTGTCCGCTCAGATCGCTTGAGCATTTCCGATCGTTTTCCGAGCGTGAATTGGCGTTCATGACGGGCTTCAAGATCGGCGAGTTTTCCGCCGGACCGGGCGCGAGCATTCTCAAAGAGCAAACCAATTCGGCTCACCTCTATACGGTGCTTCAAGGATGGGCCTTCCGCTATAAGCAACTTGCTGACGGTCGCCGCCAAATTCTCAATTTTGCGCTGCCAGGGGACCTGCTCGGTCTGCAGACGTCGATGTTCGGCGAAATGGATCACTCGGTCGAGGCATTGACCGGAGTGACGCTGTGCGTGTTTGCGCGCGAAAGATTTTGGCAGCTCTTCGAGGCCCATCCCGGTCTCGGCTTCGACGTAACCTGGCTGTCGACGCAGGAAGAAAGGACGCTCGGCCAATATCTGACGGCTGTCGGCCAGAGGTCCGCGCGAAGCCGGCTTGCCTTCGTGTTGCTGCAGCTTTACCGGCGCTGCGAGCCGACCAACATGGCCGGCGCGAACCGGATGCCCGCGCCATTCACGCAGCAGCATCTCGCCGACCTGCTCGGCCTGTGGCTGGTCCACACCAATAAGACCATCCGGCGGCTTGCGGACGAAGGTTTGCTGAGCTGGAAAAAGGGTGTGATCGAGTTCCTCGACCGCGACTTTCTCGTCGAACTTGCCGAGATCGAGGACAAGCCGGTTCCGATTCGCCCTTTCATCTGACATCGCGCTGCGCGCCTGATCAGACGCTCCCGGCTTCCGGCGGCGGTTCCTGCTGCGCCAGGCTTTGCAATTCGCCATGGCTGATGACCCGAATCGCCGGCAGCGCCATCGTGCAGACGACGCCGGCCGACGCGAATTCGAGCGTCACCTTGCCGCCGAGCGCTTGCCCGACCACGCGTTCGAGAAGCGTTCGTCCGAATCCGTCCTCGACGCCAGCGGCGACCGGCGGACCGTCCAGCTCACGCCAAACCAGATGCAATTGTCCGCCCAGCCCATCGGCCGGGCTGGCATCCGGTAGCTCGGAAATCGCCCAGAGAATTTCGACGACGCCGCCGGGCGAGGAGAGCGCCCCATGCTTCACCGCGTTTGTCGCAAGCTCGTGGATGGCAAGGCCGAGATTCTGAACGGCGACGGAGGTCATGAGCAGGTCCGGCCCCGCCATGCGGATGCGGTCGAGTTCCAGCTCGGATACGACGTCGAGCTGGCTGCCGATGAGTTTGATGATCGAGGTTCCGCTCCAATCATCATTCACAAGCAGATCGTGAGACCGCGCCATCGAATTGAGGCGCGCTGAAAAGCGCCTGACAAACTCATCGACGTTTCGCGTTCGACGCGCCATCTGGCGAACCACGCCCTGAAGCACCGCTAGGAGGTTCTTCGAGCGATGGGTGACCTCGCGCATCAGGAGCTGCTGGCGCTGCTGCTGCTGCTTTTGTTCGGTAATATCGAAGGCGCAGGAAATCGTCCCGATCTGATTGCCGTCGGTGTCATAATCGGGCTGTGACCGCAGCACATACCAGCGCGTGCCGTGCGGGAAGCGAATTTTGACCTCGCCCGACCGCTCTTCGCTGGTCTCCATCGCCAATCGCTTGACTTCGGCCATCGTCATCGCGGTATCAGGCGGGAAAAGATCCCAGTCGGTTTTTCCGATGAAGTCGCTTTCATGCGTTTGCGGCGGCTCGTTGAAAATCCAGGTGTAGCGGAGGTCAATGTCCTGACGGAACAAGGTGATCGCCGAGCCGAGAATTGCCAGACGCATCTGCCGGTTTGCGCGTTCGAGCTCGTAAGACCGGCGGACAACGCTCTTTGCCAGTTCCGTGTTGGCCAGCGCCAGATCGCGCTGCTCCCGTTTCAGGAGCTCCGCATCGGAAACGGTCAGAAACATCCGCCCGTATTTGAGCGCTTTGCGGATGGAGAGGAGAATGAGGAATGCTGCGGTGGACAGCACCGCCGCCGATATCAGCTTCAGTGCGGCTGCGACGAGCCCGTGATTGCTGCCGGAGGCAAGCGATGGCAGGCCGAGGCTCAACGCCGCTGCCGAGAGGCCGAATGCGGCAAGCGCCAATGGGGCCGTAAGCCAGTTTCCAAAAAGCTCGCGCAAGCGGAGAGAGAAAAGAAGGGCAATCGATGTGAGCAAAAATGAGCCAGCCAGACATATATCGGAGAACAAACCCGCGAATGCCGATAGATTCACGGGGATCACCGCACCGACCTCGCCGGGATGAACCGCAAAGCTCGCAAGACCATAGGACGTCATCCGCTCGGATAAGCGAAAAGGGACCGCCCGAAGCAGTCCCTCCTTCACTCAAAGCCGCATCAGGTTAAACCCGTGGCGCTCCGCCTCGGACAAGATGAAAGATAAGCGACACCACGAACAGGATCAAGAAAAGATAGAATAGAAGCTGCGCAATACCCGCAGCGCCCGCCGCAATACCGCCAAACCCGAACACGGCGGCAATGATTGCGACAATAAGAAATGTCAGCGCCCAGCTTAGCATTTTGACCTCCATCCTTGTTCCCACGATGAACCAAACGTTCAAACGCTCAGCCGGTTCCACCGGACGAGTCCATGTCGTTTTCGATGGGTTGGCCGGGCCGCTACGCCCTCGCTTTGCCCTTGCGGGCTTTCTGGTCGAAGAACAGCGCCTGGGAGGTGACCGTCTTGACCTGATTGGGATCGAAGGGCTTGGTGATCAAGAATGCCGGCTCGGGTCTCTCGCCGGTCAGCAGGCGCTCCGGGAAAGCGGTGATGAAGACGACCGGCGCTTCGAATGAGGCCAGAAGATCGTTGACGGCGTCGAGACCGGAACTCCCATCGGCAAGCTGAATGTCCGAAAGAACGAGTCCCGGCCGTTGCCTGGCAGCGAGTTCGACCGCCTCCGCCCGCGTGCTGGCGGTGCCGATGACGCGATGCCCCATCTCCTGCATCAGGCTTTCCAGATCCATCGCGATCAGCGGCTCGTCCTCGATGATCAGGACATCGGTCGCCACCTGGCTGGCAATGTCCTGGCTGGCCTCATCGATGAGTCCGCTCACCGTCTCCTCGTCAACGCCAAGGATCTCGGCGGCTTCAGAAACCGTAAACCCTTCCATACTGACGAGGAGGAACGCTTGGCGAGGGCGCGGTGTTAGCCCTTGCAGACGCCGGTCCGCGGACGCAACGGTTGGATCGGCCGGAGCCGTGTCGGGAACATGATTGATGGCGACCGAGTTCCACAATCCGAGAAGTGTGGCATAGAGCGCCAGCTTGGGAGTTCTCATAGTCGCTCAGCACGCTGCGGTCGGCGACAAGAGCTTCAAGCGTTTGAATGATGTAGGCGTCCCCGCTTTGTTGGCTCCCCGAAAGAGCGCGTGCAAAGCGTCTTGCGTAGGGCAAATGGCTTCTCAGTTCATGCGCGAGCGTATCCATGTGGTCCCCTGGGCGGCCAAGCGGATGTATCCAGTTGGTGATGCGATTTAATCACTACGACGACGAGCGGTCTATAAACAAAGACATACGGAGCGCATACTGATCCGCTGCTTCGATGAAATCGAAGGTTGTAAAGAGGTGACAATGGCGAAACAGTATTCAGTGTTTTCATAAGAAGCAACGCTAAAAGCGATGAACGATGGATGCAGTGGCTAACAAAAGACTGAGAAAGCCTAAACCAACCGAGACGTTCATTGGTCGGCAGATCGGCTCAAAGCTCAAAAAGTTGTATTCCGAGATCCTGGCAGAGCCGGTTCCGGATCGCTTTTTCGAGCTCATCGATCGGTTGAACGTGGGAACGCAAGCTGGGGAAGGCAAGCCGGACGACGCCGGCGCGGCGGGCGGAAGATCAGCGCCCACAAGCGGGAAACGCTCCCAAAAGACATAGAGCGCGGCGTCAGCTTCCGCACAATTCTCCGCCGGCCGCTCAGTTTGCGAGTTCGGTGTAGATGACGAACGGCCAGACGAGCACGATCAGGGCGGAGGTCGCTGCGACGCCGAGCGGTATGGCGTCAAGCCCTCGTTTTACGACCAGAGGCAGGACCACCAGAACCAGAAAAAGAGCTTTGTATACGACCTGCAAAATCAGGATGCCAATCATCAGCTCAGGCTTCGCGAGGCCGATCAGCGAGCAGACGAGGATCGCGGTCCATAGACAGCCGACGAGCATGCGCAACTCTGGCGCATGTTGCATTTTGTTCTCGAAGACGAGCCTCATCGAGGCCGGCGACAACAGCGTCGTCAGCCCGACAGGGACGAGAACCAGAACGTTAAAGAGATAAGCCGCGCGCAGCATCGGGCGCTCCGTTGGCTGAAGTGAACCTGAATCTCGCCCCAACCCTAGAGGCAGGACGCCGACACCGATACGCGTCCAGAACGCGCAGGACTAAAAGTCGCTGCGGTTCATGGAGCGGCGGTGCCCATTGGTTCGGCCGACGAGCCCGCCGCTGTCACAACCCGGCCCCGCCGATCCGTCGCCGCTCGCCCTTTTTCCGCTCGACATTATGCATTTCTCGCCCGATCCTGGTTGGCGCAGGCGGCACTGAGGGGAAGCGCGGGCGTGTGGCACGCTCGGCGTCTTTCATCTCGCAAAAAAAATCGAAAAACCGCGCCAAAATGTATAGGGAGGAAATCGGAATGATGCGTAAGCTTACGCCCGCCATCGCCGCGCTCGCGTTTGCGCTGATGGGCAGCGCCCAGCCACTCTCGGCGCAGGAAACCGTCAAACTCGGCATTGTGTCGTTTCTGACGGGCCCGGCTGCCGGCCCGTTCGGCGTGCCCGGAAAGAATGCCGCAGATGTCGTCATCGCCGGCATCAATGACGGTTCGATCCCGGCGCCTTATGCCTCGAAGGGCCTCGGCGGCGCAACCATCGAGCCGGTCTTCGTCGATGAGGCCGGGTCCGCAGCGACGCAGGTCACCGAATACCGCAATCTCGTGCAGCGCTCGGGGGTCGACGCGGTCGTCGGCTATATCTCATCCGGCAGTTGCCTCGCGGTTGCTCCGGTGGCCGAAGAGCTGAAGACCTTGACGCTCCTTTATGATTGCGGCACGCCGCGTATCTTCGAGGAAGCCAAATACGACTATGTGTTCCGGCTCACGGCCCACGCGACCCAGGACAATGTCGCCGCAGCGCGCTACGTGCTCGACAAGATACCGGGGCTCGCATCCTATTCCGGTATCAATCAGAACTATGCCTGGGGCCAGGATTCCTGGCGCGACTTTACCCTTGCCATGAAGGCGCTGAAGCCCGACGCCACCGTCGATCGCGACCTTATGCCAAAACTGTTTGCCGGGGAATATGGCGCAGAGATCACGACGCTGCTGACCTCCGGCTCGAAGATCACTCATACGAGCCTCTGGGGCGGCGATCTTGAAAGCTTCGTGCTTCAGGCGGACGCCCGCGCCCTGCCGACCCGCTCGACATTGGTGATGACGGCCGGAGAGGCGGCGATGTTCAGGCTCGGCAGTAAAATCCCCGATGGCACAATCATCGGTGCGCGCGGAGAGCATGGCGTGTTCGCCCCTGACAGCCCGCTCAACAGCTGGTTCCGCAAGGCTTACGAAGCGAAGTTCAACGCCGAGCCGACCTATCCGTCCTACCACATGGCACAGTCGTTGCTGGGCTTGAAATATGCTTGGGACAAAGCGGCCGCGGCCAATGGCGGCAAGCGTCCGACCAAGGAACAGGTCGCCGCTGCTCTGAAAGGCGCGGAGTTTCAAGGCCCGAGCGGAACCATCAGAATGACGCTCGGCAACGGTCATCAGGGCATCTCCGACATGGCTTACGGCACCTACAAGTCGACCCAAACCAATAAGCCCGAGATCGTGGACATCGTCCCGCTACTGCGGAATGCGTAAATCCGTCTCCCGGCGAGACGGCCGTCGAGTGGACCAAAGAGGGAATGCCCGGCGCGAAATACAAATCATCTAATTCCGGGTGAATGTTTCCGCCTACCGGGTCGTCGGCAACTGACGGAACAGCGCCCTCACCCGGCCGCCTTCGGCGTCCGCCCTCTCCCCGCGAGGGGGAGGGCTAACCGTCCAAGTTAAAAGGCACGGTCTCGCCACATCCGCTATATGTCCTCTCCCTGCGCGGGAAGGGCGGCGAGGTCGACCAGGAAGAGCCGGATGCGGGGCCTTTCATGCCCGTGTTGCATTCCGCGAGTGCCCACAGGAAGACCGGGGAATAATTGACTGCTGGATACGGTTCCTGATCTCTGGCCGCCCTGGCGGCAAGGGGGATCACCATGCTGATCAGCGCCATCGTCATGGACGGCCTCGTCTATACGGCCTACCTGTTCATCGTGGCGGTCGGGCTCAGCCGGATTTTCGGCGTCATGAAAATCCTGAATGTCGCCCATGGCGGCTGGACGCCTCGGTCCAATTCCGCCGGCCGCGGTCGCATCTAGTTCGATCACGGGCTTCCGGTCGCGCTCGGATTTTTGCTCATGGCGCTGTCCGCCGTCCTGGTCGGAGCCCTGGCGGCGCTGCTGGAGCGCGGCTTGCTTCGCGACTTCTATGACCGCGACGAGATTACGATCGTCCTCGTGACCTATGCGGCATCGTTGATACTTGAGGCGATGCTGATCCTTATCTGTCGAGGGCGCGGCTGGCTGCTCGCCTATCAGCCGATGCTGGCCGCCGGCGACTTCGTCGCCGGCGATCTCGTCATCTCCAACTACGATATCGGCCTTGTCGTCTGCGGGCCGTCACGTCCTGGCGCAGATCGGACTGGTCGGCAGCTGTATGGCCAAATCCTCCGTGCCGTGATCCATGACCGGAAGATGGCCGCCGCCGTCGGGATCAATGTGAGCCGCGTCTTTCCGGTCACTTTTGCGCTCGGCGCGGCGCTCGGTGCTCTTGGCGGCGCGCTGATGGCGCTGAAAATTTCCGTGACGCTGGGAACTGGCGTCGAAGTGATCGTGCTGGCGTTTGCGGTTGTCGCCATCGGCGGCATGGGCTCCATTCAGGGAGCGATGCTCGGCGCTCTCATCGTCGGGCTTTCGCGCGCTGTCGCCGTCCGACTGCTGCCGGAAGTCGAGATGTTCGCGATCTATGCGATCATGGCGCTGGTGCTGGCATTCAGACCTTCGGGCTTGTCGTGCGCCCGCAAACCGAAAGATTTTGAGTGGCCGCGATGATCTGTCGCCTTCAGCCCTCGGCCTCGTCACATTCGTGGCGCGTCGGCTTCGCCTCCGTGGGTGCTGCCGACATGGATCGTTCGGCCTGACGACGATCGCGCTCGGAAAATGAACTTGTCGTGCTGGGTCTCATCGTGCTGTGGTGCGCGGCGTCCGGCATCGTTCGGGCAGGCGCTCGATTTGGGCGCTCGGCGTCGACAGCGCTGCTGATGACCCTCGGCTCGACGCCGATCACCGACGCTATCGTCCTCTGTCATCATCGCCATGCCCATCGGCTGCGCTGTCTCTCTTCTCCATCGGCTTTCCCCTGGCAAGGTACCGCGAGCAACTTCTTCTGCCATGCTCCAGCCTCGCCCTGTCGATGACTCTCCCCGATGCCTGCTGGTGAAAAGCGCGGCCTCGGGCTGGACCGATTTAATCTATGTTCGGCACGTTCATGCTTCTTCGGTCATCTTGCTCGAAGGCGAAGAGCGCGCCGAAGGCGCGTTCTATTGACTGCCCCACGCTTCGCCGTTCGGGCAACCTTGGCCGTCTCCGCATACTGGCGCTGCCGGTTGTCGGCGCCTCGGCGATCCCCCTGCGCGAGAACGAGAT
>CAVZCK010000009.1:0-12329 GCA_963773735.1 uncultured Alphaproteobacteria bacterium
ATGCTATCGGAACGGAAAAGGCTCTAGAGCAACCCGCGTCCAAGGGGATGCGGCCTGCGTTGCTCAAACACTATGGAATAGATCAACGGCAGGCAAGACCGCCGCAACCGGCGGCATCCGCCCTCGCAGGGCGTCAGCTGAGACGCAGAACGGGCCGCCTCCGCAAGCCGATTCTCGGCGCATCGCGCGCAAGCGAAGAGCGGAGCGGGCGAGGCTCCGGTGTGACGCCGCCTCACGCCCCTTCGATGCGGCGCGGAACGATCAGTTTGGCCGTAAGCTGCTGCACGACCTCATTCCGCTGATTGCGGGTCACGCACCCGCATGGTGGCAACGCCGCGATACGGAGCGGGATCGCGAAGGCGCAATCTCCAGCACCTCGCTTTCAACCTGCAGCACATCTCCCGGCCGGGTCGGCTGCGGCCAGGCGAGTTCGCCCCCCGCGCCGATGATGCCGCCGGCGAGCGGCAAGCCGGCGTCGACGAGCAGCCGCATGGTGATCGCGGCGGTGTGCCAGCCGCTCGCCGCCAGCCCGGAAAACAGGCTGTCCCGGGCGGCATCATCGTCGAGGTGAAAGGGCTGGGGATCGAACTGCCGGGCGAAGGCCTTGATCTGCGCCTCGTCGAGCGCATAGGTGGCGCTGAGAAAGCGCGGCCTACTGCGAGATCGTCGAGATAGAGCGGGCTGGCGTTGTCCGCCCGAGGGGATGCGGTCATGAACTCATGGCTCCGCTGTGATTGGCCGGCTCGTGGCAAGATCGGGCGCCGCGGCCACAAATGCAAGGATTCATGCCGCCTGAAGGCATGGATTTAATGGCTCAGGCGTCCGCGAATAGGCGGCCAGCTCCGCGAAAAAAGGCGTCCCTCACACGTCCTTCCGCCCGGATTTCCGTTTTGCGGCCCTCGACAATCTATTCGACGCGGAACATCCGTTCGGAATAGCCGGAGGCCATTTGCCCGTCGAAGAACCGCGAGACTTGAGGAAGCTCGTAAACGAACCGCTGCGGGGCAATATCGGTGGTCCATAAGCCGTCGACAAAGCCCAGGGCTTCCGTCGGCTTGCTGTCAGCGGTCAGCAGCAACTCATAACGCCCCTGGCCGGGTACGACGCGCTGCTCGACATATTGACGGCCATAGAACAGAACGGTTGCGGTGAGGCTGCCGCGCCCGGCGACGGATAGCGGCGCGAACGGCGTCTTTGGCCGGCGGAGATTGTTGGCCACGTCCTCCTTCGTCGAGAAATAATCCGGCCCGGCGACATAGCTCGCCTCCAGCGTTTGCCTGGCGCCGGTTGCGACGTTGCGGACTTCAAGCTTGAGCGAGGAGACGATGCCGTCACGCGCGCCGGAATTTGACACGGTCAGAGGTACGGCGAAGACCTCGAAGCTGCCGCTCGGATCACGCGTATAGGCAATTGTATCAGGCACGAACACATGCAATTGCGCCTGCTTGATCACGGTCTGGTAAAGGCTCACCCCGGAAAAGATCAGCGCCAGAGCGGAGGCCACGATCGCGACCGGGTTTCCGCCGTGCCGCGCTTGATGCCTCGCCAACATACCCGACGCCTCGACCAGATTCTCTCTGGCCGTCTCGTCACGACTTGCCCGTTCACGCAGCGCTACCAAACTATCCCCCACGCATTACACCGGCTTTGAAACAAGGCGGCCGGCACTCGTCCCATACTGCAGACGGCGAACGTGCGCATCCCCCATATGGGCGTCAAGGGAACCGTGTCCCATGCCGCGAAATATTTGCGTGTGGTGTGTCCGGCATTCACCGATTGTGTTATGGAAAGGGGCGATGGCGCCGGCCCCTCACCCAGTGGCTATGATGCGTGCTCCGTGCTGCAGGCCACTTTGTCATCCTGAGTTGATGGCAGGAGTGATCTTTTTCTGATCTTCGGATGGGGCGTGCTATTCGAGGGTTTGGACGGCGTCTTGACGCAGGGGCAGCAGTAAATGCCCCTCGCTATCGAATGGCATCTCCCGCACTTGCAGTCGCAATTATCACATATCCAATCGGCCCTCGCCACTGGGGCCGTGGCGGCGGTTGCGACGACTGCGGCGGCGAGACTGAGGGCGCCGACCATGTTGATCAGGGCACTTTTCAACATTGCGATCTCCTTGGCTTGACCGGTTTCTGCGCTGCTGACACAGCTTTGTCGCGCGAGACGGCAAAGAGGTTCACGAGCCCTAGGATTTGCACAGGTCGAGCGATGCCGACCTCCGTCGCTGACGGACGGAGATACGGACGGCCTAGTGGCTCCGTTCGGGATAAATACGACCTAGGCCGTGGGGCTCTCGTGCCGCGTCTCGCCGTCGATCCGCCCGTCGACGAGGTGAATCGCCGGTCCATGCGCTCGGCCATGGCGACATCATGCGTCACGGCGACCACCGTCTTGCCGCGCAGGCGCACCAAATCTTCGAGGATCTTGAAGACCTGCTCGGAGCTTTTCGAGTTAGGCTCCCGGTCGGTTCGTCGGCCAGCACCACCGGCGGGTCATTGGCGAGTGCGCGCGCCACTGCGACGCGCTGGCGCTGGCCGCCGGAAAGCTGATCCGGCAGCTTGTCCAGATGCCACTCAAGCCCGAGCGCAACGAGAATATCCGCGGCGCGCTTGCGCATCTCCTCGCGCGACAGGCGCCCAAGCTTGCGCATCGGAATCTCGACATTCTCCCGCACGGTGAATTCCGGCAGCAGAAAGTGGAACTGGAAGACGAAGCCGAGCATGGCGAGGCGCGTCTCGGCCCGCTCGATTTCGGTCATCGGCGCGGTGTCCCTGCCGCCGATCAGCAAGGTTCCGCTGGTCGGGCGGTCGAGCAGCCCGAGCAGATAGAGCAGGGAGGATTTGCCGGAGCCGGAGGGGCCGGTAATGGCGATGAACTCCTTTTCACCCACTGTCATAGAGATGCCGTCAACCAGGGTGACGGGAACGTCTCCGGCAGGATGCGGACCAGATCCTTGGCCTCGATCAGCGCGGTCATGTTGCGCCCCGGATGATGTCGACGGGGTTGAGCTTTGAGGCCTTGCGCGCCGGTAGATAGCCGGCAAAAGCGGCGGAGACCAGCGCGAAAGCCGCGGCGATGACATAGTGCCAAAAACTCCAGGCGAGCGGCAGCTTGGTGATCTCGATTCCCGTCGTGGCGATCTGGAACCGGACCTGCGAAAGCGCAAAAACGAGCAGAAAGCCGATCACCCAGCCGCCAAGCGAACCGGCGTTCCGATGGCCACACCTTCGAGCAGAAAGATCCGCCGCATGTCGGTCTCGGCGAAGCCGAGCGACTTCATGATGGCGATGTCGCGCGCCTTTTCATGCGTGATCGTCGAGATGATGTTGAAGATGCCGAAGCCGGCCACCAGCATGATGGCGGCGACGACGGTGTACATGATGACATTGCGCACGACGAGTGCTTCCAGAAGCGATTCATTCGCCTCCTGCCAGGCGACCGACTTATAGCCGAGCTCGGCTTCGGCGCGATGGGCGATGCCGGGCGCGAGGTCGGGATCGCTAAGCTTGATGCGGATGTCGTTGATGGCGTTCGCCCGCTCGCTGAGGATCTGCGCATTCTTCAGCAGCACATAAGCCTCGCCCTCGTCGCGCACGGTCGTGCCGGTGTGAAACAGGCCGACGATCTTGAAATTCCGCGAAAGGCCGGTCGAGGACACCGCCGTGATGGTGTCGCCGAGCTTTGCGCCGAGACGGTTCGCCATCGTATCGCCGATGACGACATTGTTGCCGCCGACGGAGAGCGCCTCGAAACTCCCTGTTTGAAATGGCCGATGATCGGCGAAACACCCACCTCCTTTTGTGGATCGATGCCGACGATGGTCGCGCCGACATCGCGGCCGGCGAAGCGCGTCACGCCCTGGACCTTCAGGCTCGCCGCGATCCGTCCCGGCACCCAGCCCCTGAGCCAGGTCATAGCCTCGGTCGGATTGATGATGCCGCGCCGGTCCTCTCGCGGACGCAGGCCATAGATGGCGATGTCGGTGAAGACGTCTTCGGCCGGCTGACGCGGCGGCGAGCGGCGGTCGTCGGTGATCTCCACATGCGGCATCACATTGACGAGCTGCTCGATGAAATCGTTCTGGCTGCCCTGCATCAGCGCCGTCATGGCGATGGAAAAGCCGACGCCGACGGCCACGCCCAAAATCGCCACGATGGTCTGGCGGCCACGGCCTACGATATGGGTGACGGCGATTTCGAGAATGAGCCGCATCGGCGCTACTCCTTCACCACCCTCACGCGCGCGCCGTCAGCCAGCTTTTCCGGAAAGGGTGAGATCACGCGCTCGCCCTCGCCGAGGCCGGAAAGGATCTCGACGTCGTTGATGCCGCGAATTCCAACTTCGACCGTGCGCAGCCGCGCCCTGCCCTTCTCGGCGACAAACAGCGTATCGCCATGGATGGCGAGCGTGGGGACAAGAAGCGCGTTCTTCGCCACCTTGGTGACGATGTTCACGTCGGTCGACATGCCGATCCGGAGCGGCGTGTCATCTGGCAGCGCAATGCGTACCCGGTAGGTCTTGGTCACAGGATCGCCCTTCGGCGTGATGCTGTCCACCGTGCCTTCGAGTACCTTGCCGGGGAAAGCGTCCGACCGCAGCAGCACGCGCTGACCGAGATCGACGCGCGGAATATCCTCCTCGTTCACGTCGGCGACGACGAGCAGGGGCTTGGGCTGGCCGACCCAGAACAGCACCGTGCCGGCATCGGCGATCTCGCCGACCTCGGCGTCCCGGCGCAGCACCACGCCGGCACTCGGCGCGCGCAGGATGTAGTCGTCGAGCTTGGCCTTCTGGCCGGCGATCTGCGCCTCGAGCTGGGTCGCATCGGCATTCGCCTGATCGAGCGCCTGCTGGCTCGCCGCATTCTTTCCGACGAGGATAGTCAGCCGCGACAGGTTCTCACGCGCCAGGCGCGCCCGCGCCTCCAGGTCGCTCAGGGCAGCCTTCGCCTCGGTGTCGTCGAGTTCTGGCGAGCACATCCCCCTGCTTGACGGTCTCGGCCTCGCAATTGCACTGCTCGACGATCCGCTCGCGCACCAGCGAAGTCACTTTCGCCCAGAGGCGCGGCTCGACGACGCCGCTGGCATAGACGATTTCCGCCACGTCGCCGCGCTTGGGCGGCGCGCTCTCGACCACGGCGGGGCGCATGAGGTACCAGCCGGCAACAATCGCGCCGATCACGGCAAGGCCGATCAGGAGAAAATATCGAATCCGCAAAATGTCCCCCAACAAGAGCGGTCCCGCAAGCCTCAGGCCGCAAGCGCGGAGGCTTAGCAGCGGATGTGGACGGTTCAATGATCCGCATCAATACAACGGGCCGGCAGCATGGACCAGACGCGCCCGTTCTACGGCAAAACCCGTCCCAATCCGCCGGAACCGTTTGCCGCTCGGCGGTTTTCCGGTCAGGACGCCCCGGATGACACCGGCGTCGGGGCGATTTCGACCTCAACCGACAGGCCGATAATCGTTGTCGATCCCCGGTGTCGATGCCATCGATCCGGCAACGCGCCTGACTTTGAGATGCACAGGGCGGGATCGCCGTATTATGGCAAACGCGACGCGTTCGCTGTCTTTTTTAATAAATTTCGACAGGGAAGCGACATCCGCCTGGAACTTGTCGGTATAGATTAGTGTTTCTATGGCGATCTGAAACATTGGAGACAGTCATATGATCCGGGCATCTATTCTAGCACTGGGAGCGCTTGCTGCGTTGTCCGCACCGGCTTTCGCCGATTATTATATTGTCCATGGAAAGGATCGGCATTGCCGCGTGGTCGAGCGTTATGATCCACAAGATCACGAGATTGTCCGCATCGGGCCGCTGAGCTTTTCAACTCGCGACGACGCCGAGCGCCAAGTCCGCGTGATCTGCCGAGATCACGGCTATTATCGCGATCATGATCGCGACCACCGCGACCATGACCGTGACTAGGCGGACAACCGTGGAATTTAGCTAAGCACATAACGGGGTGCGCGCGGCGCACCCGTCATTTGCGTATGACGTCTTGGGAAGGCCGGCTGCGGGGCCCAGCGTCCCAAAGCCGAAATCAAGCGTTGGGCGTCGTCCTTCCCCCATGCTATCAGTCGGGCACATTTTGGCTGCTTTGGCCGCGCAAGTCACGGAAAGGGGGCGTTGTGCGTCCGTTCGGCTTTCTTCTTATCAGTCTCGGCTTCATCATTGCGGCCTCGGCTTAGCAGGCCGGTCAGCGTGAAGTCCCGGTCGAGGCGGCGCCGGTCGCCGCCGGGCCCTTGTCCGAGCGCGTGACCGCCGTCGGCAGCCTGGCCTCCAATGAATCGGTGATCGTCAGGCCGGAGGTGGCGGGCCGCGGCTATTGACCGGTTGTGGCGATCTCGGGCCGCGACGCAGCCAAGCCTAATTGGCCATTCCCTCGACGACAAATATGCGCGATTTCTGCGATTGTTTGGCGAGCGCATTGACCTCTTGCTGCACCGGCGAGGCGTACCAGGATTTCGCCTTGTCCATGCCGTCGAAGCCGATGATGACGAAACGTTTTGGCGGCGTTCCGTCAAGTGCGACGATGTTCTCGGTCCGGGCGATCAAATGGCCGCCGGCAGCCGCGACGGCTGGCCCGGCCTTCACGGCAAGCTGCTTCATGAGCTCCGGATTGGTGATTTCACTGATGTCGACAATTGCATAGGCGCTAGGCGCTTTGGCCTGCGCTTGCAACTGGCTGATTGCCACGGCTCCGAGCGCAGTCCCCGCAACCATTCCCAGCCCCAATGCGATCAGTCGGTTGATGAAGACCTCCCTTGGTTGAATGCCAGCACGCAAGACGCTGGTTCGCGCCCTCATTTGTAATCCCGCTCGTCGGCGATGACCTTGCCGTCATTCGGCAGCGCACCGAGCGCGACGAACTCCACCGCCCCCTTCAGCCGCGTCACGGCATTCAGCGTCTCGGCCAGCCGCTGGCGCAGAGCCTCGTCGGCCACCCCGCATTCGGCCCACAGCACCATCTCATCCTTGTCGCCCGCCCGGCGCACTGCGAGCCGCAGCCGCCCCAGCCCCGGATGCCGCCTGCCGATCTCGGCGACTTGATGCGGATGCACGAACATGCCCTTCACCTTGGTGGTCTGATCGGCGCGGCCCATCCAGCCCTTGAGCCGCGTCCCCGTGCGCCCGCAGGGGCTCGCCCCCGGCATCACCGCCGACAGATCGCCCGTCGCAAAGCGGATCAGCGGATAGGTCTCGTCGAAATTGGTGACCACCACCTCGCCGACCTCGCCGTCGGGCACGGGATCGCCCGTCCCCGGCCGGACGATCTCGACGATGATGCCCTCAGCGACGATCATGCCGCTGCCCTGGCCGCTTTCATAGGCGATGAGGCCAAGCTCCGCCGTCGCGTAGCATTGCAGCATGGCAACGCCGCGCGACGCGTAGTCCGCGCGCATGGCGGGAAACAGCGCGCCGCCCGAGACCAGCGCCTTGGTAATGCTCGGCAGACCGCCGCCCTGCCCTTCCGCGAGTTTGTCGAGCAGCACTTTCAGATAATCCGGCGTGCCGACATAGCCGGTCGGCCGCAGACGGATGATCGCCTCGGCCTGCTGCTCGGTGTTGCCGGTGCCGGCCGGGATCACCGCGCAGCCGAGCGCCCGCGCCGCCTCGTCCAGCATGAAGCCGGCGGGGGTCAGATGATAGGCAAAGGCGTTGTGCACAACATCGCCGCGGCGGAAGCCTGCCGCATAGAGCGCCCGCGCCATCCGCCACGGATCGGGCCCCGCCGGCTGCGGCTCGTGGATCGGCCCCGGCGAGACCATGATCCGCGCGATCGGGTTCCCGGTGACGAAGCCGCCGAAGGGCGGGTGCGCGGTCTGCAAGGCCGGCAGGTCGGATTTGCGCAACAGCGGCAGTGCTGCCAGATCGGCGCGGCTGGCGACCGGCCGGTCGTCCTCGATGCCTTCGAGCTGCCGCGCCCAGCCCGGCGCGTTCATCATCGCATAATCGATGAAAACCCCGAGCCGCCGCATCAGCCCGGCTTCGCGCTCGGCGGGGTCTTGGACCTCCGCCGCATCGAAATACTCGCCCGCCATCTGGGCCTCCCAGGTTTTTCGGTTTGTCGGGAGAAGCGTAAAGAAGCGCGGCGCGGCGTTCAAGCGCCGAGCGCCCGCAAGCCGGCGTCGCCGGCCCCGACCGGAACAAGACAGCGGGCACGGCGTTAATGGGGGCAGCATCCGGCCGGGATCAGCGGCGGCGCGAACGGACGCGTTGCGCCCGGCAATGCAGCGCCGTTATCCTGAAGGTAACCGCCGGTCTTCACCAGGAGCCAGGGAAAGTCACCCCATGCCCGAGCTGATCAAACTGCTGCTTCGCAATGCCGCCATCGGCTTCGGCATCGCCGCGATTTTCGTGACGCTCCTGCTCCTCAGCGACACCGGCGGCGTCGGCACGCTGGTGGCCAATTCCGACATGGGCGCCGTCGCCGTGTTCATGCTGACCTTTTTCACCGGCCTCACTTTTGGCAGCGCCCAGATGGGCTTTGCCGTGATGTCGGCGCACAGGCAGGATGATGGTCGCGGGCGCGGCAAGAGGCTGCCGCGCACAAGCCCGGCTCGGACCGCGCCCGTCCGGGTGAAAGCGCACGTCTAAGTCTTTGCGATCAAGCGAAAACGGCACGCAGCGCCGTTAAATAGGCTTGCAACCGCAATCGATTTCCATCGCAAAGTCCTCGGTATTTGAACCCGTGTTGACGAGGCGATTACGCCAATTTGCGACAGCGCCACGACGTCCTCGCCGTAGCCGCGTTCGTACCAGCGTCGCCCCGGAGACCCCGCAAGCGCCGTCCGGGGTCGATTGGCATCGCCGCAAATTCCTGCCGCGAGGTGAGGCGAGTGGACCTCGGACAGCCTTTCGGGCGCTTGTCCCGAGGTCACATGAGGCGCTTCAGAACGCGACCCCAGACCCCGGCTCGCAGACCGGGGCAGGCAAGCGCTAGGCGCTTTCCGGGGAGACGAAGCAGGTGAGGTCGCCGGGAGCACAACGAAGCAAGTTACGAAGCCAGCCGCGCCCAGCAATCATAGTCGTCGGTCTCATCGACCACGGCGCGGACGATGTCGCCGGGGGCAAGACCATCCGCCTCGTCGATGAACACCGAGCCGTCGATGTCGGGCGCGTCCCAGGTCGAGCGGCCGACGGCGCCCTCCTCATCGACCTCGTCGATGATGACGTCGATCTCCTGGCCGACGCGCATGGCCATCACTTTGGCGCTGACCGCCTTCTGCGTCTCCATGAAACGCTGATAGCGCTCGGCCTTGATCTCCTCGGGGACCTGGCGCTCCAGCGCGCGGGAGCTGGCGCCCTCGACATTCTCATATTTGAAGCAGCCGACGCGGGCGAGTTTCGCCTCCTTCAGCCAGTCGAGCAGCAGCGCGAAATCCGCCTCGGTCTCGCCGGGGAAGCCGACGATGAAGGTGGAGCGGATGGCAAGCTCCGGCACCATCTCGCGCCAGCGGGCGATGCGGTCGAGCGTGCGCTCCTGGTTCGCCGGGCGGCGCATGGCCTTGAGCACGCTCGGGGAGGCATGCTGGAAGGGGATGTCGAGATAGGGCAGGATCCTGCCCTCGGCCATCAGCGGCAGCACCGCATCGACATGCGGGTAGGGGTAGACGTAATGCAGCCGCACCCAGGCCCCGAGCGTGCCGAGCGCCGCGCAGAGGTCATAGAAGCGCGCCTTGAGCGGCTGCCCGCGCCAATCGCTCGTTGCGAATTTGATATCGACGCCATAAGCGCTGGTATCCTGGCTGATGATCAAGAGCTCCGCACGCCGCGCTCAACGAGCTGCTCGGCTTCCTGCATGACGTCGGCAGCGGGCCGGCTCGCCAAAGCGCCGCGCAATTGCGGGATGATGCAGAAGGAGCATTTATTGTTGCAGCCTTCGGAGATCTTCACATAGGCGTAGTGATCGGGCGTCAGCCGCAGGCCGGCCGGCGGCACCAGGTCGAGGAACGGGGCGTGCGGCGCGGGGGCGGCCTCGCGCACGGCCGCCATCACCGCCTCATATTGATGCGGGCCGGTGACGGCGAGCACGTCGGGGAAGGCGGCGCGGATGCGCTTGTCCTCGACGCCGAAACAGCCGGTGACGATGACCCGGCCGTTCTCGGCCATGGCCTCGCCGATGGCGTCGAGGCTCTCGGCCTTGGCGCTGTCGAGAAAGCCGCAAGTGTTGACGACGACGACATCGGCGCCGTCATAGCTGGGGGCGATCGCATAGCCCTCGGCGCGCAGCCGGGTGATGATGCGCTCGCTATCCACCAGCGCCTTGGCGCAGCCGAGGCTGACGAAGCCGACCTTGGGCGCGGCTTTCTTGCCGGATTTCGATTTGGCGCGGGAGACCGCGATTGCGTCCGTCATAAGCGCAGAGTTCCTCGGAGACTACGCGGCCACCCGCCGGAGATTACGCATGCTTCTAAGCGCAGCCGCGGCGACGGTAAAGGCTGGCGCGCGTCATTCGGCTTCGGGCGCCCTGTCCTTCTTCTTTTTCTTCTTGCCGAACAGCGAGTCGATCGCCTTGTCGAAATCGTCCGCCTTGATCTGCCCGTCGGTCAGCTTCTCGACGGACTTGCCGAACAGCTTGGCGGTCCCGGCGATAGAATCGGTGTCCTTGAGGGCGTTTTCAATGTCCGGATAGATGTCCGGCTTGTCCCAGTCGCCCTTGACCACGAGAGGAATGGCAAGGCTGGCGACCTCCTGCTGGCCCGGCTGCGGTTGCTTATCGGCGGGCGCCGCCTCATCCTGCTTTGCCGTGATTTTTGGCTTCAGCCGGTAATCGAGCCGGCCCCGGACAAGGTCGGTCTTGCCCTCGCCGGTCGCGGCGATATCGGGCCCGGTCAGCGTCAGGTCATTGGTCCTGGCAAGCCCCTTGTCGATGGTGAAGCTGGCTTCGAGGCGCGTGAACGGCGTGCGCCACCCCGCCTCGCGCCGCCATTTCTTGAACTCGCCGTTCTTGGCCTCGGCGACCACCAGCGGCAGGTCGATGCCTTCGATGGCGCCGTCAGCGACGGTGAGCTGGCCACTCCCGGTGAGGGTCTGAGCGATAGTCTCGATGCTCTTGCCGCCACCGGCGACTTCGATCTTCGCGGTCGCCCGGCCCGAAAGCCAGTCGAAGCCCGACGCCCCCTTGGCCAGCGACAGGCTGTCAACATCGCTCATTTCGAAGGACCCTGCGAGCACGGCCTCGGGCTGGCGCGCATCGAGCGTCAGCTTTCCCTGCGCCATGCCACCGTGAAGGGCCAGATTTTGCAGATTTGCCCGGACCAAGCCGTCGAAATCCACGAAGACCGCCAGATCGCCCTTGGCCCCCGGCGCGGTCAGACTCGCATCCGACAGGATCAGTTCATCACCCGAGAATTCGAGCCGGCCGCCGACCTCGCTTCCGTCAAAGCACGACAGCGCTCCCGCATTTCCTCCCGCCCAGCGGGCGAGCGCCGCTCCCGAACGCATATCGAGCCCGCCGATCCCGAGAATTGCGGCTTGCCCTGCCAGAGCAGGATGCCGTTAAGATCCGCAAGCACGGCCTCCGACCGCATGGCAAAGCGCAAGGCGGCGGAGCGGTCCGAGCGCTGGGTCGGCGGTGTCGCGGTGGCGCTGAAGCTGATCGGCTCGCCCTGCAGGCTGAGGCCGCCGTCCACGGTGACCGGTCCGTTCCCGCCGCTGCTATGCAGCGCGAGATTGACGTCCGCAATTTGTAGCTTGCGGCGGTGCACATCATCGCTATAGGCGAACGACCCGTTGATGACGTCGATGTCGATGGACGGCAAAGCCGTCTGCCTGACGCTCTCGCCGGCATATGCGCGGCGATCTTGATGATCTGCGTGCTGTTGCCCAAATCGGCGAGCCGGATCCTCGCTGGCCCGCCGGACAATTCCGTCAGGTCCCAATTGCTCCGGCCGGAGCATCGATGTGAAATTGCAGCGACGGATTTTCGATCGTCACCTTGCTGAGCGCGATCCGGCGCCCGAACAAAGACAAGGGCTTGATCGCGGTGAAAATGCGTCCGCGCGGATGATCGGCGCGCGGCCGAAATTCGCCGGAAGTCTCGCGCTGACGCCTTCGACGGCGATGCCAAGGCTCGGGAACAGAGACAATCGAAGCCGCTGCGCGTCCTGGAGATAGAGCCCGGTTTCCTGCGCGAGCATCCTGGCGAGCTGCCGCTGCACATAGCTTTGCGGCACGAGGTACGGCAGGAGAAGCGCGGCGAGAACAAGAACACCAAGAAGCAGCCCAAGGACAGCAAGCAGTCTCTTCATCGAATCGCGCCGGTGGAGTTTGTCATAGCTCCAACCACTATAGCGAAGGTTTGCCGCCTTTGCGG
>CAVZCK010000010.1:0-17316 GCA_963773735.1 uncultured Alphaproteobacteria bacterium
CTCCTGCTACGCCGTGGGCGATTTGTCGCAGCGTTGGTCCCGCCGTCTGAGCCAGTGGGCAATCGACGCTTTAGCCGTCAGTTCCGGTGAGCCGAGGCTGAAGTGGCGGTGGAGGCCGATGTCGGCAATCATAAAGGGTTGCGGCGATTGGCGGTGACGGGGCGTCTCGGCTCCAGGATCACAACTGGCCCACCGACGTGCAAGATGATCCCTGGCATCAGCCCGATGGACTTGGGGCGGCTTTCGGAGACAAGCGGGCATGGCGGTCGGCGTCCTTTCGTCGCGGCCTCGCATTGTTGGAACAAAAGAGCAGCGGCCCGCGTTCAACGGTCGCCGGCGGATTCGCGCACTGGCGTCCGGTGACCCTCCAGTGATCCTTTCAAGAAAACACCGATCAGGAGAAGACCGATGAATGACCAAAGTCTGCGACAGGCGGTAATGGACGAGCTGGAGTGGGAACCGAGCATCAATGCAGCTCATATCGGCGTTACGGCGAATAACGGCGCCGTCACTCTTACCGGCCACGTCGATGGTTATACGGAAAAATGGGCGGCGGAGCGAGCCGCCGGGCGGGTTAACGGCGTCAAAGCGGTCGTCGAGGAACTTAAAGTTCGCTACCCGTTCGAAACGCCGGACGACGATGATATCGCTAAGTCCGCAATCAATGCTCTCTCTTGGGACATGGAAGTCCCAAGGAACAAGGTGACCGTCAAGGTCGAGAAGGGATGGGTCACTCTTTCCGGCAGCGTGGACTGGTACTTCCAGAGCAGCGCGGCCGAGGCGGATGTGCGCAAGCTTCGTGGCGTGGTTGGCGTGACCAATACGATCAAGATTAAGCCGAGCGCTCAGGGGTCGGATGTAAAAGCCAAAATCAAGGCAGCGTTTGCACGCAACGCGCAGATCGATGCCGGCAACATCAATGTGATGGCAGATGGGCGGCAAGGTGACCCTCACGGGAAACGTTAACTCCTGGTACGAGCGTAACCTCGCGGAAAATACAGCTTGGTCGGCACCGGGTGTCACTCAGGTGGAGGACCGGCTGATCATCAGCTAATGCGCGGGATGGGGGCCTTGCGATGTCGCAAGGTCCCCATCCATCGCACGAAGCCCGCGCAATTTGCGCTCCCCCACATTCAAAGCAGACCGCTATTCGGCCGCTCGCATCCGCCGCGCATTTCGACCGAAAGCGAAGAGGACGCATGGAGTTCAAAATGCAAGCCACTTGGAAACCTCACGAAAAGCACGGCAGGCTCACTAAGCAGAGCGATTTGCCTGACAGCGTCTTCGCATTTCCCAAACAGCGAAAGGAACCGATGACCGACAGCAGCCACGTCAGAGACGCGATCGCGCGCTTTGACCAGGTGATCGGTGTTTCCGATGAAGATCGCGAACTCGCCTTCGCCAATCTTAGGGAGGCAGCGAAATATTATGGGATCAATATGACCGAGACGGATTGGACCCAATTGGGCAGAACGCCCGCACCGGCCGGACGGCCGAGGACCGGAGAAAATCTGCACGCAAGGCAGCCGCCACACGCAAGAGGCATGAGCGCGAGCAGCACGGAGAGTCTTAAAGGGTGGTCGTCACACCTTCGGGCTGAAAGGTCCCGTCGCGGGAAGCATAAGTCACGTTCAGCCAGGCCGGCTTGGAGGTTGCGAAGGAAACGGCCGGCTCACGTAGGGCCTCAGAGCAAGCGCGAATCAGGCGTCGGCCGGCATGTCGTCTTCGATCTTGGTCCAGCGCCTCGCCCGCGATCCTGCTTTCCGGCTTTGCCACGCCGATCGAGAATATGCCGCAATGGCTGCAGGTGGTGACCCTCGCTAATCCCTTGCGCCATTTCCTCGTCATCGTCCGCGGCGTGTTTCTCAAGGCGATGCCGGCCGGCGAGGTTGCCTCGTGTCTCAATTTGCATTTCAGCTATGGTGGCGAAGCGGCTGTCGATGATCGAATAACGTCGTTCGGCCTACGCCTCGGAGCAGAAATCGCCGCCGGGTCTTCTCGTGCCCGAAGAGGTCGATGGAGCTGTGCTAGTAGATCGCACCTAAAACTTTTGATGTCACCGTCTGAGGATGCGTCGTCTGAGGCGATCTATGTATGTGGACCGCAACGAGAAACAGTATGGCCGGATCATTCTTCTCAACACTGGACCGGCTGATGGGGACCTGGAAATCTACAACGGCAGCCTAAGACACTGCGTTTGCCTCCCTAATTGTCGCATTGTTGAGCTGACCCAAGGTCCCCCGACCGGTCGAGAACGAGCACTGGACGTCGCCGTGGAAGGGGAATTGCCAAGCGTGTGCGCACTGGCGAGCCATGGCCTTCAGCCTACCGGGTGCGCCAGTTCAAGCTCTCCAAGGACCCGCAGTTTGTCGAGAAGCTCCGGGATATTGTCGGGCTTTATCTGGCGCCGCCCGCCCATGCGCTCGTTCTATCCGTGGATGAAAAAAGCCAGATCCAAGCGCTCGACCGCACCCAGCCGGGATTGCCGCTGAAGAGGGGGCGATGCGGAACCATGACGCACGATTACAAGCGGCACGGCACGACAACGCTTTTTGCTGCCCTCAACATCCTCGATGGAACCGTGACTGGGCGGAATATGCAGCGCCACCGTCATCAGGAGTTCATCCGCTTTCTCAACACCATCGAGGTCCAGGTTCCGGCGGGTAAGGTCATTCACGCCATTCTCGACAATTACGCCGCTCACAAACATCCGAAGGTGATGGCCTGGCTCGACCGGCATCCACGCTGGCAGTTCCACTTCACGCCGACGTCCTGTTCCTGGCTCAATGCAGTGGAGGGATTTTTCGCCAGGATGACCAAGCGACGGCTCAAACGCAGTGTGTTCAGCTCCGTCGTCGAGTTGCAGGCCGCCATCAAACGCTTCATTGCCGAGAGCAACGAAACAGCAAAACGCTTCGTTTGGACCAAAGACCCGGATCGCATCATCGCCGCCGTCAGGCGCGGGCACCAAACGTTAAATTCGATCCACTAGTGGATCGCACCTAACATAGAATCCGAATTGGGATCCCGCTCTGGTGCGAACCATGCGAATCGAACGGGATGCGCACGGGAATTTCTTTTGATGTCACCGCTGAGGATCGCGCTCGTCTGGAGGCGATCGTTGTGGACCGCAACCGGCCGCAGAAACATGTCTGGCGGGCCCGGATCATTCTTCTCAGCCATGACGGCTTGGGGACCGTCGAAATCATAGAGGCAAATCTCCAAAGCCAAGACCTGCGTTTGGCGCTGGCAAGAGCGTTTCATGCAGGAAGGCGTTGAGGGGCTTTTGCGGGACAAGACGCGCCCCTCTCGCAAGCCGCCTTTGCCACAGGAAACCGTCGCACGCGTTGTTGAGCTGACCCAAGGTCCCCCGCCCGGCGAGACGACGCACTGGACGTCCGCCGCCATGGCCAAAACGGCGGGAATTTCGCCAAGTTCGGTGCTGCGCATCTGGCGCAGCCATGGCCTTCAGCCTCACCGGGTGCGCCAGTTCAAGCTCTCCAAGGACCCGCAGTTTGTCGAAAAGCTCCGGGATATTGTCGGGCTTTATCTGGCGCCGCCCGCCCATGCGCTCGTTCTATCCGTGGATGAAAAAAGCCAGATCCAAGCGCTCGACCGCACCCAGCCGGGATTGCCGCTGAAGAGGGGGCGATGCGGAACCATGACGCACGATTACAAGCGGCACGGCACGACAACGCTTTTTGCTGCCCTCAACATCCTCGATGGAACCGTGACTGGGCGGAATATGCAGCGCCACCGTCATCAGGAGTTCATCCGCTTTCTCAACACCATCGAGGTCCAGGTTCCGGCGGGTAAGGTCATTCACGCCATTCTCGACAATTACGCCGCTCACAAACATCCGAAGGTGATGGCCTGGCTCGACCGGCATCCACGCTGGCAGTTCCACTTCACGCCGACGTCCTGTTCCTGGCTCAATGCAGTGGAGGGATTTTTCGCCAGGATGACCAAGCGACGGCTCAAACGCAGTGTGTTCAGCTCCGTCGTCGAGTTGCAGGCCGCCATCAAACGCTTCATTGCCGAGAGCAACGAAACAGCAAAACGCTTCGTTTGGACCAAAGACCCGGATCGCATCATCGCCGCCGTCAGGCGCGGGCACCAAACGTTAGATTCGATCCACTAGATGTCTAGTTCCTGGCCAGAATGGGGGGGAAGGCGACAACTGACGGGCTATCCGCGTGATTTCATCATGGTACGCCAGCGATCGAGCTGTACGACATAAGAGTCCATGATGCGGGTCATAGCATCTTGAATATTCAGGTCCCCGAACTTAGACCATCTCCGCTCCGCAATCGACTCCCAAATAAACGATACCGATTGGCTCAAATATCCATAATAAATTGACAGTAACCACGCAAAAAATACGTAGAAAACGTTCTGACTATAGACGTTCGAATGTGTGTCAAAAACATTAATCTGCTTAATGTTAAATATATAAGAAGCAATAAGCATCGAAATTATGAAAAACAACGGAATAAATATGAGCATATAGCTGCTATTGCGCCGAATTTGGAAAAGCATATTGCGCAAGAAATGCTCAATAAAGAATCCCCGAAATGCCATCCACTGCAAGTTCGTTATCCATAACACCGTATCATGTTTCATTCCCTCAACATCTTTTTCCTCTAATATGGTTTGCGTGGCGTTGGTATGAATTTGCCTGTAGTTAATGTTGATATTGGCAAGATATTCAACAAGAAAATTATTTAATTGTTGTCCATTATACCTCTGGAATTGGGCGTATTCTGTATGATAGAAAAACCACATTACAAAAAACCCTAACAAACAAGACAGAGTACCGAATACCATCTTGTTGAACGTATCGGCGGGTATATCAAAATTATAATCCAAAAATTCAACGTATATTGGCATATATTTATCAAGACCTATTGTTGTATAAAAATCTAAATATGTTGAGGCAAGTAGATTTGCGATCGCAACGATTGACACAACAATTGAAAAAAGAATCGCCAATATCATAACATTATTATTAATCACTCTCTTAAACTCGGACAATACATAAAAGCAACTATTATCGCTTTCCTTGAGAAGATTGACGATGAATGCGCCATCGATGTCGTCGTAGAGATTGAGTGGGTTCGATTGCGTCGGAATATCCGCAATAAAGAAGCGCTTGGCGTTACTAAAATCCGCCTCGGCCTTTTCCTTGTCGTACGCAGGGTGCGGCGTGCCAAGAGGCGAAAGCCAAGTGCAAAGAAATTGCTTATTGCGTTGAATTTTCACCGACGTCGGGTCAAAATTTCTCTTAATGGCTTCCTCGGTCTCGCCGGAGAATGCCTGCGTGATCGCGGCCGCGCTAATACCGACGGCGGACTGCACGGCAATTGCCGGTTTGCCTTTCGGCGGCACTTTGGAAATGATGCGCAGCAGGCGAAGAAGTCGAATAATCGGCTTCAAAAATAATCTCACGAAGCGGGCTACTAGCCGCCATAAGATCCGCAGGCTGCGTCCCACGACAAGGAACACAAATCTGCGCAGTAACAAGAGCAATGCGACAGAGATTATAGCGAGCAGAAGGATTAGCCAGGCAGAGTTAGGAGGCGTGCCCTCAGCCATCCCGGGAGCCGGCTGAATGATCTGGATAAGAGGGGCGGAATTCGAACCCGCAAACTGCGCGTCACCACCATATTGCGCGGTGATCGTATGATGGCCTTCCGCTAGGTCCGAAATTGAGATGCTTGCGGTGCCATTCGGTGTGAGCAGAGCCGAGCCGAGGTCGTTGGAGCCGTCTTTAAGGATCACTGTACCTGTTGGGTGGCCTCCAGATCCGATCACCGTGGCTGCGAAGATGACCAACGCTCCCGCTTTGCTTTCTTTCGCCGACGAGGTAACTGTGATCGTGCTTGGCGTTTGCGCACTCTGTGCGAACGCCAGACCGGCCCCTCCCTCTGCGAGTTCAAAAAATAATATAAAAATCAAAAGGATATGCGCATAGCGAACGTATGAATTGTACGAGAGCATTTGATAATTCCGCGCTACAGAATGGAAAGCCGCGTGAAGACCGTGTAAGCAGGCTCCTGAACAATTCTCTGATAAAGGCCGATAAAATTGGTAGCTACTGAGCGAGAATTAGCCAAGGTGAAAAACGCAGGCGGCGGGTACTTCGCAGCGGGGTGTGTCTGGTTTGATTAAGCTGAGCACCCGACACTGATGTCACGATATCAGCGCATGTCTGTTCACCCGCCTTGCGGCAAGCAAGCCATCGCGGGTCGTGGTCCGCCAGGGGTCGTAAACCGGCCTCAAATCGAGGCACCAGCCAACGTTACGAAAACGTAATTTCCGGGCCGGCCGCAAGGGCTTGACTGGAAAAGTATTGAGGGAATAAATACCTCGCCAAAGATAAGGATCCTTGACGGCAGCCTGCTGGTCGCCAGCCGGTGTCGGATATTTTTCGATATCTGCACCTTGGCGTCTGCAGTATAGCAGCGCGCGTCAAAAGCCCAACTGGGGATTTGGGCCGCAGAATTCATGCGCGATGTCTGGAGACTTTCTTCCGGCAACGGGGCCGTTGCTTGGCGCCTCCAAAACCGGTGACATCGTCAACCAGAATGGATCTTTCGCCCATTTCCTATTTCTCGGGCACCGCGAAGCACTTTGCGGGACGAATTCACGAAGCCAGGGCTGGAACAACCGATGATCGTTGCTGAAAACCTGACACGCAACTACGCAGACGTCGTCGCGGTCGACCGCGTCAGCTTCAAGATCGGCGAAGGCGAGATTGTCGGCCTTCTCGGTCATAATGGCGCCGGCAAGACCACGATCATGAAAATGCTCACCGGCTTTCTCGAGCCGACGGACGGCACCATCAGCATCGATGGCCACGACATCGAGACGGACCGGGAAGCGGTTCAGTCGCTGATCGGCTATCTGCCGGAAAACTGTCCGCTCTATCCGGAGATGACCGTCGTCGATTTCCTCGATTACGCCGCCGAGCTGAAGGGCGTCGATGAGGCCGACCGGCCGAAGGCACTGCGCGATGTGATCGCCGCGACCGGCCTTGCCGAAATGGCGACCGCGCCGATTTCCAGCCTCTCGCGCGGCTACCGGCAAAGGGTCGGCGTCGCCCAGGCCATTCTGCACCAGCCGAAGATCGTCATTCTCGACGAGCCGACCAACGGCCTCGATCCCTCGCAGATCAAGCATATGCGTACGCTGATCAAATCGCTCGCCGAGCGGGCGACCGTGATCATCTCGACGCATATCCTTCAGGAAGTCCAGGCGGTTTGCGGCCGGGTGATCATCGTCAATCGCGGCCATGTCGCGCTCGACTCTGCGCTTGCCGATCTGCACAAGGGCCGGCGCCTTCGCGTCGTCACCAATGGCGCGCCCGATGTGGTGGAGCCCCTGATCGGCGGACTTGGCCTCATCGACGGCGTTGAGATGCTCCCCGACGAAGGCAGCGCCCATGCTTACGGGCTCGCCCTCAACGGACACGCGCCGGAGGAGGTGGCGCCGAAAGTGGCGAGGGCACTCGCCGATAAGGGCCTCGATCTGATCGCGCTCCACTCCGTGCAGCGCGATCTCGAAACCGTCTTTGCCGAAATCACCGCAAAGGATGCGTCTCGCGAGGAGGCCGCTCATGCATAATGTGCTTCGCATCGCCCGCAAGGAACTCTCGAGCTATTTCGCCTCGCCGGCCGCCTTCATCTTCATCGGCGTCTTTCTTGCCGTGCTGCTCTTCATCGTCTTCTGGGTGGACCGCTTCTTCGCCCGCAACATCGCCGATGTGCGCCCGCTTTTCGACTGGATGCCGGTCTTGCTGATCTTCCTGATCTCGGCGATGACCATGCGGATGTGGAGCGAGGAGCGCCGCTCGGGAACGCTGGAATTCCTGATGACGACGCCGGCCAGCCCCGTGCAGCTCGTGCTCGGCAAGTTCCTCGCCTGCTTCGTCCTGGTCGCGATTGCGCTGGCGCTGACGCTGCCGCTGCCATTGACGGTCGCCTTCATCGGGCCGCTCGACTGGGGTCCGGTGTTCGGCGGCTATCTGGCGACCTTGGCGCTGGCGGCGGCCTATATCTCCGTCGGCCTTTTCGTCAGCGCGCGGACCGACAATCAGGTCGTCAGCCTGATCGTGACGACGCTGATCTGCGGCATCTTCTATCTTCTCGGCTCAAACGCCCTGACCGCGCTGTTCGGCAATGCGGGCGGCGAGATCCTGCGCCTCATCGGCACCGGCTCGCGCTTCGAGTTGATCGAGCGCGGCGTCATCGACTTGCGCGACATCTATTATTATCTGAGCATCTTCGGGGTTTTCCTGGTGCTCAATCTCTATTCGCTGGAAAGCCTCAGATGGTCGGCGCGCGGGCGGGAGAAGAAGCATTCGCAATGGCGCATCGCGGCGCTGCTGGTCGCGGCCAATCTGGTCGCCGCCAATCTGTGGCTGGGCCAGCTCGCCTGGGCGCGTGCGGACCTCACCGACGGGAACGTCTATTCGATCTCGAATGCGACCGAGTCCTATCTGCATCAGCTGCAGGAGCCGCTGCTGATCCGGGGCTATTTCAGCGCCGCGACGCATCCTCTGCTGTCGCCCTTAGTGCCGCGCCTGCGCGATCTGTTGAAGGAGTATGAAATCGCCGGCAACGGCAAGGTCCGTGTCGAGATCATCGATCCGACGCGCGAGCCGGCGCTCGAAGCCGAGGCGAACCAGCAATATGGCATCAAGCCGGTGCCGTTCCAGACCTCGAGCAAATACCAGACCGCGGTGACGAACTCCTATTTCAACATCCTGGTCAAATATGGCGACGAATTCACCACGCTCGGCTATCAGGACCTCATCGAGATCAAGCAGCGTCAGGGCCAGGACCTCGATGTCGATCTGCGCGACCCGGAATATGAGATCACGCGGGCGATCAAGAAGGTCATCAACGGCTATCGCGGCGGCGGCAATGTGCTCGCCGGCATTCCCAAAGGCGTGCAGCTCGCAGCCTATATCTCGGCGGACGCCAAGCTTCCGGATCCGATGCCGCAGCTGAAGAAGGATCTTGAGGCGCTGATCAAGGAGTATAAGGACAGCGCGCCCGGCAAGTTCGACGCGCAGATCATCGATCCGGCGGCCGATGGCGGACAGACCGCCAAGAAGCTTCAAGACAGCTACGGCCTGCAACCGCTTGCGGCGGGGCTCTTGAACCCGCAGCAATTCTGGTTCCATCTCGTCCTGGTGAGCGGCGACAAGGTCGAGCAGGTGCCTCTGCCGGAGGCGCTCGACAAGGCGGGGCTGAAGCGCAATATCGACGCCACCCTCAAGCGCCTCACCCCCGGCGCGCTGCGCACGATTGCGCTCTACGTGCCGCCGCCCAATCCGATGGCCCAATACGGCATGCAGCAGCCCGGCGGCACGTCGCCGAGCTTCCAGATGCTCGAGGACAAGCTGCGCGAGAATGCGACCGTGGTTTCGGCCGATCTGAAAGACGGCCGGGTGCCCGAGGCGGCGGATATTCTCTTCGTCGCGGCGCCGGAGAGTCTCGACAACAAGCAGCTTTTCGCCGTCGATCAGTTTCTGATGAAGGGCGGGACGGTCGTCATCGCGTCGTCGCCCTATAAGACCTCGATGCGGGGTCAGCTCGACATCCTGCCGACCCCGTCGGGCCTTGAGGACTGGCTGGCCTTCAATGGGCTGACGCTGCAGAAGTCTCTGGTGCTCGATCCGCAGAATTCGCCATTCCCGATCCCGGTCGAGCGCAATGTGGGCGGCCTCAAGCTTCAGCAGATCCAGCTTCTCGACTATCCCTATTTCGTCGATGCGCGCCAGGACGGGCTGGCGCAGCAGAAAGCGCCGACGACGGGGCTCAGCCAGCTCACGGTGTCCTGGGCCTCGCCGATCAAGGTCGACGAGACGGCGGCCAAGGGCCGAAACGTCGTGCGCCTGATCGAGAGTTCGCCCGACTCCTGGACATCGAACTCGCTCGATGCGGTGCCGGACTTCAAGAGCCATCCCCAGCTCGGCTTTGCCGAGGGCAAGGATCGCGGCCGTCAGCTGATCGGCGCGATGATGGAAGGGCAATTCAAGTCCTTTTTCGCCGGCAAGCCTTCGCCGCTCGCCAAGGACGCCAAGCCGGAGGAGGCCAAGGACAAGGCCGGCGCCAGCGGCAAGGACGCCGCCTCGGGCGACAAGACCGCGGCGGGCAAGCCCGATGCGAAGGCGGATGACAAGGACAAGAAGCCGACCATTACCGGCGTCATCGAGCGCTCGCCGGAAAGCGCGCGCATCATCCTCGTCGCCTCGAGCACCTTCCTGTCCGACGACATTCTGAACCTGTCATCGAGCGTCAATCAGACCCAGTATCTGGCGCCGCTCACCTTCGCCCAGAACGCCGTCGATTGGTCGCTGGAGGACCGGGGGCTGTTGTCCCTGCGCAGCCGCGGCGGTCAGTTCTCGCGGACTTTGGAGCCGATGACGGCGGGCATGGAGGCGTTCTGGGAATATCTCAATTACGGCCTCGCCCTTCTGGGCCTCGGCATTGTCTATCTGGTCCGCCGCGTCATGCGGGAGTCCGCAAGGCGCCGCTATGCGGCGATGCTGAGATTTGAGGGAGCCTGATCGATGAAGCGTTTCACCCTAATTCTCGCTGGCGTGCTCGCATTGCAGGTCGTCCTGGCCTTTGTCCTGAGCCTTGGCGGCTCCGACTACGCCGCGTTCAAGGCCTCGCAGCCGCTTCTCGCCTTCGACAAGGACAAGGTCGATCAGATCGCCATCGATGAGAGCGCCGCCAATTCGGTCACGCTCAAGAAGGAGGGCGGCAAATGGCTCATTCCGAGCATGGCCGGCTTTCCAGCAAATCAGGATCAGGTCAACGGGCTGATCGGCAAACTCGCGGCGTTCAAAAAGGGCTGGCCGGTCGCAACCACCTCCGACGCGGCCGCGCGCTTCAAGGTGACCGAGAAGGATCACGAGCGCCGCATCATTTTGAAAAGCGGTGACAAGCAGGTTGCCGAGCTCTTGCTCGGCACTTCGCCGACCTATCGCGAGGTCCATGCCCGCGCCGGCGGCGATGATGCGGTCTACGGCATCGCCATGGCGGCCTATGATGCCGGCGCCGCGGCGAGGAGTGGATGAACCGGGATTATCTCGAGGTCCCTCAGGATAAGGTGGCAAGCATATCCATCGGCGATGTCGTGCTCGATCGCAAGGATGGCAAGTGGGCGCTCGACGGGCTCAAGCCGGAGGAAAAGCCGAAGGAAACCGACATCGTCCAGCTCGCCGGCGCCATCACCCATCCGAGCTTCGACGTGGTTCAGGGCAAGGGCAAGGACGCTCTCGCGAAGCTCGACCCCGCCGACATTCAGGTGACGGTCAAGCGCACCCAAGGCGATCCGATCACCTATAAATTCAAGAAGGAAGACAAGGGCGGCGCCTATCTCTTCGCCAGCTCGGCGCATGATTATGTTTTCCGCGTCGCCGAGGCGACGATCTCCTCAATCGTGAAGGCGAAGCGCGCCGATCTGATCGAGGCGAAGGCTGAGGCCAAAGACCAGAAGAAGGACGAGGCCAAAGATCAGAACAAGGACCAGAGCAAAGACGAAAAGAAAGACGATGGCTCGCAGACCTCGTACAACAAGCCGGTGAGCGGCGGCGGCGGCTGATGGTCAGGGTAACCCGCAGAATGGCTTCGGCATTTCCGGGGTGAGCGGCTCGCCCCGCGGCGCATTCCAGTGACATAGAGCCCCGTTCCATAGAATTGGAACGGGGCTCTATCTCATTTGTTTGAGCGTGATCTTTTCGCAAAACCGGCGTCCATCCCCGTTTCCACGCAGGGCTGTCCGGGGAATGAGTCAGCATGTCGCGGTGCATGCCCGGTATTTCCGGCGCGAACCGGTTATTTTCTGATTGTCGAAACTCAGAAAATGGGGAACCGGACATGCGCTACCGGAATAGCATCTTTGCAAGCCTTCTTGAACCGATCTCACGGCGCCAGTTCCAGGCGATTGTCAAAGCCCATCAAGGCGATGCCTATGATAAATCCTTCGGGTAGCTGGGATCACCTTGTGACATTGATCTTCGCCCAGCTTGGCGCGGCGAACAGCCTGCGCGGTCTTGAGGCGTCCTGGAATGCGCATGCCCACCATCATTACCATCTTCTTGGGAGCGGCCCCATTGCGCGCTCGACAGTGGCCGATGCAAATCAGCGTCGTCCCACGGCCGTATTTGCCGACACCTTCGCCATGCTGCTGTCCTGGCCGGGCGCCATTTGCGCCGCGAAGGTCATGAGATGCTGCGCCTGATCGATTCGCCCCGATCCCGCTTGGTATGCTTTGCGGTTGGGCAAACTGGAACGGGCGCACGCGCGGACTGAAGATGCATGTCAGTCTTCGACCCCGCCTGCGATCATCCGCGTCGGATCGAGATCACCCCCTCGACGGTTAATGATGTTGAGGTTGGACGGGAGGGGCTTATCGAACCGGGCGCTACCTACGTCTTCGACAAAGCGTATTGCGATTATGGCTGGTGGAAGCGCATCCACGCCGCCGGTGCGTGTTTTGTCACGCGTCCGAAGACCAACGCCCGCTACGAAATCCTCCGCCAGCGCCCTTTGGAAAACGCCACTGGCGAGGGCTTCACAATCCTTGATGATACCGATGTCTGCCTCGCCACTCGGAAAAAGACCAGGCTCGACATGCCCATGCGCCGCCTCCGCCTCAAGCGCGAGGATGGCTTGGTCCTCCAGGTCATCACCAACGACCTGCACCGTTCCGCCGTTGAAATCGCCGCTGTTTACAAGGCGCGATGGGGAGATCGAGCTCTTGTTCCGCTGGGTTAAGCAGCACCTCAAAATCGCTAGCTTCCTGGGCCGTTCGGAAAACGCAGGTTCGGACTGCAGATCCTGGCAGCGATGATCGCTTATCTGCTCTTGCGTATCGCCGCAAAGCTAAGCCGCAGCACCTTGCCCGCACTGCGCTTCGCCGAACTTGTCGGCCAGTGCCTCTTCACCGGCAGACGATGGCCCGCCTCGATAAGCCGCCCGCGCCGAACCCTAAAAAACCACAGCCAAAACAGGATGCCTGGGCAATTACTGCTCGCTTATGCCTGACTTCCCCGGACAGCCCTGCGTTTCCACGGGGACGTGGCCTGTTGCGGGGTCGCGCTCCTAGACCTACGGATTCGCTTCGATGTAGCCGCGTGGGTCCTCGGGTCTGGCTTCGCTCGCCCGAGGATGACTTAGCGGTGTTGCACGACCCTGACATAAGCAAGGTATCGCCCCGGTCCCGGCTTGCCGGCCGAGGCAGGCGGCCGTCAGGGCGAGGCGGGGTCACATGAGGCTTCAGAACGCGACCCCGGACCCCGGCTCGCAGACCGGGGCAGGCAACGCTGCGCACTTTCCGGGGATGACCCCGGATCGCCCATTCAGGCGTCCGGGGCAGGCGAAGCCGGTGAGGCCCGGCCCCGAGGGGATTGGTGTTGGCCGCGTCAATATTGCGCCGAGCTGAAGCCGTTCGGCGCCTGATCGACGACCTGATTGCCATAGCGCTGCACTTCGAGCACGGCAAAACCGCGCTCCGACGTGCCGTCGGGACGCAGGCGGAACAGCCCGTCGACGCCGGCAAAGCCGTTCGACCGCGTCAGAGCTTCCTGCGTGAACCGGGAGCCGGCCGAATTCTTCGACAGCGAGATGGCCAGGCTCACAGCGTCATAGGCGAGCGTTGCAAGGCGCGGCGGCACGTCGCCATAGGTCTCGACATAGCGCTTGGTGAAATTCGTCCAGCCTTTCGGATCGGGCGCCGGGAACCAGCTGCCGACCAGCGCCTCCTCCTTGCCGAGGCCGGTATAGTCCCAGCCGCTGGTGCCGAGCAGCTTGATCGCCTTGACGTCGACCTCCGCATAGGGAAGCAGCGGGGCGAGCGAGGGAAGCGTGTCGGCGGCCGCGGGGATGAACAAGGCGTCGATCTGCGGCGGCTCGCCCTTCTTCGCCAGCGCGGCGATTTCGCGAACCGGCGCGATCATGCCGTTGGCGTCCTGCGGATAGGTTTTCACCGTCACGACCTGGGCGTTGAGCTGCTTGGCGATGCCGAGAAAATTCTGCTCGACGAGCCGGCCATATTCGGTCTGCGGGATGAGCGCGGCGAAGCGCGTCTTGCCCTGGCTCACCGCGTAGGAAATGATCCGCGGCACGTCGCTGCCGGCGAGGAAGCTGAGCAGATAGACGCCGTTGCCGGCGACCTTCCGGTCGCTGGAAAAGGCGATCATCGGGATATTCGCGCTTCGTGCCTCGGGCGCCGCGGCGGAGACCTCATTGGCGAAAAGCGGTCCGATGATCAGCTCGGCATGCTCCTTGACCGCCTCTTGCGCGGCCGCCTTGGCGCCCTCCGGCGTGCCGCGCGTATCCTTCGGCACCAGCTCGACATTGGGATTGTCGAAATCGAAGAGCGCCAGCTCGCCGGCCTGTTTGAGCGCCTGAGCGACCTTTTGCGAGTTGCCGCCGCTGAGCGGCAACAGCACCGCGACTTTGACCGCGCCTTTCCCCGCGCCCGGCAACACGGTCGACCCGCCGCTGGTGGCGCTGCTGCCCCCGCCGGTGATCGAGCAGCCGGCAAGGATCAACGCCAGGAGCGCAAACCCCAAGGCAAAGACGCTGCGCGCCGATCGCTCGAACCAGATCTTCAGACAGAATTGAGCCAGCATTGCCGTCTCGATACCTTTCTTCCGCCCGCGCGCACCAGCCTGAAATCGCGATGCGCCGTCATGGCCGGACAGATGGGTCAAGTCTTAAGCCCGAGGCATTGGCTTCATCCGCGCTAGCGGCCCCCGCGCCGATATCGGATGGCATGGCGAGGACGGCGCGATGAAGAATCGCGATCATTGCAGAAAAGCTTGGCACAATCCGCCGCGGCTAGCATCTTGTCTTTTGTTAGCCTGCGACTGTGGCCGTAAGGTGATAGGCTTTAGAGGGCCTTACGTGCCGCAGGGCCGATTTCAATCTTGTGGATTACGCCTTGATGTCCGGATCGCTGTCTGACGCCGTCCGCGCGGCGCTGGAGAAGGAACTCGCCGCGCCGCTTGCGCCGGGCCTCTATCTCGTCGCGACCCCGATCGGCAATCTCGGCGATGTCACTCTGCGCGCGCTCACCGTTCTGGCGAGGGCCGACCATATTTGCTGCGAGGATACCCGCCAGACCCATAAGCTGGTCAGCCATTATCATCTCGCTGCGAAACTCTAGCGCCTATCACGACCACAATGCCGCGCGGGAACGGCCGAAGATCCTGAAATGGCTCGCCGGCGGCGCCTCCGTCGCGCTGGTGTCCGACGCCGGAACGCCGCTGATCTCCGATCCGGGCTATAAGCTGGTCCGTGAGGCTGCCGCGAAAGGCTTCGCCATCACGAGCATTCCGGGCGCTTCGGCGCTTCTCGCCGGGTTGACCGTCAGCGGCCTGCCGACCGACAGTTTCTGCTTCGGCGGATTCTTGTCGCCTCGGGAGGCGGCGGCCAGGAAGCGCCTCGAGGACATGTCGGCGCTGCCGGGAACGCTGATCCTCTTTGAAACCGCAAGCCGTATCGACCGGACATTGAAACTGCTCGGCGAAATCTTCCGGGGCCGTCAGCTCGTCATCGCGCGCGAGCTGACTAAGCGCTTCGAGGAGATCATCCGGTCGGATCTGCCGGCCGAGGGACTGATCGGCCGGGAATGGAAGGGCGAGCTCGTGCTGCTCATCGCGCCGGGCTTGGACGAAGCTGTGAGCGAAGACGAGGTGGCGAGGGCCGTCCGTGCAGCGCTCGAAAGGTCTAGTCTCAGAGATGCTGTGGAAGAGGTGAGAAGAACATTGCGTGTACCTCGGAAGCAGGTCTATGATCTGGCACTGAAATTCCAGAATGGTGCGAGTGAGGATGAGCGCTAGGGCGAAGAAGCGGCTGGCCTATGAAAAGGGCCGTAAAGCCGAAGACGACGCGGCCTCCATGCTCGCGCACCGAGGCTACCGGATTCTTAGCCGCCGCTATCGCTCGCCGTCGGGCGAAATCGATCTCGTTGCCTCCAACGGGCGGCATCTTGCTTTTGTCGAAGTCAAAGCGCGGCGGAACTTGGACGACGCCGCCTGGTCGATTACGCCCCACCAGCAACGCCGCATTGCCGATGCCGCTGGCCATTGGCTTCAGACCTTCCCGGAATATCAGGATCGCGACATGTCCTTTGACGCGGTGCTGATTGCGCCGTCTCGGCGCGCGGAATATATCCCGGATGCGTTCCGGCTTTGAGCCGTGGCGAGACCGTCGCTCACCCGAAAATGATGAGGCAGGCGACACGCGGTCCGGCGATCGATGTACCCTGGCGCATAGGATCGCTGTGGAATGGCAGGCGGGCTGCGGTGCGCCAAAGCATGGTGGACGCACCCCGCATCCTGCAAGAAGGAGAGTGCAATGGCGCTGCGCGTCGCATTTCAGATGGACCCGATCGACCGCCTCGTCATTCGCGGCGACTCCACATTTGCGCTGATGCTCGAGGCCCAGCGGCGGGGGCATGAACTGCTCTATTACACGCCGGGGGATCTCGCGCTTCGCGATCGCCAGATCGTCGCGCATGTGAACCCGGTCACGGTCGCCGATGAAGAGGCGGCCATTACCGGCTCGGCGACCGCCGGCTCGCGGACCTTGGCGAATGCGATGTCGTGCATCTGCGCCAGGACCCGCCATTCGATATGAACTACATCACCACGACCCACCTGCTCGAGGCTTTGCTGCCGCACGTGCTTGTCGTCAACGACCCGGCCTCGGTGCGCAATTCCCCGGAAAAGCTGTTCGTGACCCGGTTTCCCGATCTGATGCCGCCCACCCTGATCACCCGGTCGCTCGAGGACGTGAAAGCATTCCGGCGCGAGCATCGGGATATCATTCTGAAGCCGCTCTATGGCAATGGTGGCGCCGCTGTCTTCCGGATGCAGCTGGAGGACACCAATATCGCTTCGCTGGTCGAGCTGTTTCAAAACGTCTTTCGCGAGCCATTCATCGTCCAGCGCTATCAGCCAGAAGTGCGCAATGGCGACAAACGCATATCCTTGTCGACGGCGAGATCGCCGGGGCGATCAACCGGGTGCCTTCGATCGAGGAGACGCGGTCCAATATGCATGTCGGCGGCCGGCCGGAGCCGACCGAGATCACGGAGCGCGATCGCGAAATCTGCGCGGTCATCGGTCCCGAGCTGAAAAAGCGCGGGCTGATCTTTACCGGCATCGACGTCATCGGCGACTATCTGACCGAAATCAATGTGACCTCGCCGACCGGCATTCGCGAGGTGAAACGCTTCGGCGGGGCCGACATTGCCGTGATGATCTGGGATGTCATCGAAGGCCGG
>CAVZCK010000011.1:0-19010 GCA_963773735.1 uncultured Alphaproteobacteria bacterium
ATCTGCCGCGATCATAGCTCTCTTCTGGAAATTCGGTCATGATCCGCCGAGTTGTAATGGCGCGGGCGACTGGGCGTTGCTGATCAGCCGGTCGACGTCGCTGCGCGCATCGCCCGCCTCGGCACCAAGGCGATGGCCGGCAAGAAATCGTCGGAACAGACGATCGATATGGAGACGATCATGAGCACCGTACCGGCTGCGTCCCAGCGGCCCGGCCAATCTGGCCTTGGCTGGCAAGCCAGGAAACGCAGGGCTTCATCCTCGGCACGATCGCCGCGCTGATCTGGGGCGCTTATCTGGCTCTCGCTCGCTCGGGCATCAGCGCCGGGCTCACCGCGACGGATATCGCCTTCCTCCGTTATGGCGTTGCCGGCATCATCATGCTGCCGTGGCTTGCTCTGAATCAGCCGGCGAGGCTCGGCGGCATCGGCATCGGCCGCAGCATCATCCTCTGCCTGCTGGTCGGCCCGCCCTTCATTCTGTTTGCCGTCGGCGGCTATAATTTCGCCCCGCTCGCTCACGGCGCCGTCATTCAGCCGTCCGCGGCGACGATCGGCGGCATGCTGCTTGCTGCTCTGGTGCTCGGTGAAAAGCCGTCGCGGACAGCGTTCATAGGCGCGCTGATCGTTCTGGCGGGCGTGGCGGTCTTGGCCGGGCCGGGGCTGCTTGCCGGATCGTCGCTGACGCCGCTTGGCGATGCGATGTTTGCCTCGGCGGGCTTCATGTTCGGCGCGTTCACGGTGCTGGCCAAGCGCTGGAATATTGGGGCGGTCCCTGCCACCGCTGCCATATCGGTGCTCTCGGCGGTGATCTTTGTGCCGCCCTATCTGGCGCTGACCGGCGCCGAGCGCATTCTTGCCGCCGATCCGGGCATGGTCGTGGCCCAGGTGCTCGTACAGGGCGTCCTGTCCGGCGTCGCCTCGGTGCTCGCCATTTCCAAGGCCGTGCAACTGCTCGGCCCGTCACGCGCGGCAATCTTTCCGGCGATCACGCCGGCCGCTGCGATCATCCTCGGCGTGCCGATCGCCGGGGAAATCCCGACCGCGCTCCAGTTTCTCGGCCTCGCGATCGTATCTTTCGGCCTCTTGTTCAATGTCGGCGCAATGAGCGTCATGGGCGGGCGGTGGTAGCGGAGGCCACCCCATTGTTATTGCAGCTTTTCGCCAGACCCTGCTAGCCTCTTCGCTGCGCTAGCCCGCGCAAGTCACATCGCCGGCCGCTGCTGTTTTTTTCCGGGGATGCTTTTGAGCACAAGCGTCGAGACGCAGTCTTCGCCCGCCGGCCCGGCCCGGTCGGACCACTTTTTCATCACAGCGCTCGGCATCGGCCAGATCTGCTCCTGGGGCTCGCTCTATTACAGCTTTCCCCAGCTTGCCGAAGCCATGGGCGGCGATCTCGGCTGGTCAAAGCCCGAGCTTTACGGCGCGGCGACGCTCGGCCTGGCGCTCAGCGGCTTCGCCGCATATCCGGTCGGCGCTGCGATCGACCGTGGCCATGGCCGCGCGGTGATGGGCGGGGCGTCCGTTCTTGCGGGCGCGCTGATGCTCGCCTGGTCTCAGATCAACGCCCTTCCCCTGTTTTACGTCGTCTTCGCCGGAATCGGCTGCCTTCAGGCCGCAACGCTCTATGAGCCGGCTTTTGCCGTCGTCGCGAGGCGTTTCGGCGCGGCGGAAGCGCGGCGCGGGATCACCGCCGTCACGCTCTGGGGCGGGTTTGCGAGCACGGTGTTCATCCCGATCGTCGAGCTGCTGATCGATCAGATCGGCTGGCGCGGCGCGCTTGCAACGCTCGGGCTGACGAACATCTTGCTGTGTGCTGGGCTTTATTTCGCTGCGATCCGGCCTGAGCTCGACGCGGCGCCGACCATCCTCCGGCGGCCCGGCACCACACGGTCGGCCGAACGCGAGGCGGTGTCGCGCGCCGCACGCAGCATGGTGTTCTGGGCGCTGGCTCTGTCGTTCACCGCCTATGCGGCGATCTATTCGGCCTTCACGCTTCACCTTTATCCCCTGCTGCGCGAACGCGGACTCGACGCGGCCGCGACCGTCGCCGTGCTGGCCTGTATCGGCCCGGCCCAGGTCGCGGGGCGGGTTCTCGTCTGGATGTTTGCCTCTCGGACGTCGGTCAGACGTCTCGGTTCGATGATCGTGGCTATTTTCCCGATCGCGTTCATCGGCATCGCGCTGTTGCCGCCGACCTTGCTCGCCATGGCCGCCGTCGCTGCGATCTATGGCGGGGCCAATGGCATCATGACCATCGTGCGCGGCATGGCGGTGCCGGATATGCTCTCCCGCGAGTCGTATGGCGCGATCAACGGCGCGCTGATCAGCCCGTCGCTGGCTGCGAGAGCCGCCGCGCCCATCGGTGCAGCGGCGCTCTGGTCCGCGACCGGCAATTATGATGCCGTCGTCCTGGCGATGGTGGTGGCCGCCGCAATCGTTGCCGCGGGCTTTTGGGCGGCTGCGCTTTGCGCCGCGTCGCATCGACGCGGCGGCTCAATCGAAGTCGATCGCTGAGCGGCGCGGTTCGCCGCCTACGGTTCTTCAAAAGCGTGGTTTTTCGCGGGACCACCGGGCACATTGCGGCGACGAAGCGGGCTGCGTTCGCCGCCGCGCTGCGCTACACTCCTCCCCGCGTTTGCCATAATGAGGATGGCCGGCGATGAAGCTTCTGAACCGCGCGCCTTATGCCTATCGCAGTGATGCGGGCGTCCCCGCTTTGACGACAGCGGACCGGTCGCGTTCATGGATGGCGAATGCGCCCTGTGCACGCGCGGGGCGCGGGCGATCTGCCGCCTCGATCGCCGCGATGAGTTCAAGATCTGCCCGACGGGAAGCCCGATCGGCAGCGCAATCCTGGCGCATTACGGCCTCGACCCCGCGGATCCGGATAGCTGGCTCTATCTGGAAGACGGCAAAGCCTACACCTCGATGGAGGCGATCATCCGCGTCGGCACACGGCTCGGCGGCTGGGGCAATCTCGCCCGCACGCTGGGCATTTTCCCCCGCCCGGTGCAGGACTGGCTCTATCGCCGCCTGGCGCGCAACCGCTACGCCGTTCTTGGCCGCACCCAGATGTGCGCCTTGCCTGACCCCGATCTCAGACGGCGCCTCATTGGCTGAAGAACCTCGCCCGTACCCCATCGCGGACAGCATGGCCTCGGCAACCTCAAGCCCGCGGCTTAAGCCCCTGCAAAACCACCTCCAGATGAGCCTCGCAATAGCGCTGCAGATCGATCGGATCGATCTCGTCGAAGAGCATTTTCCAGACCGCGCTGGTGATTGCCGGCCCGACCAGCACCTGCGGAAAGTCGAGCGCCGCGCTGTTGGCAAATTCTCCGCGCTCGACTCCATAGCGCAGGATCTGGCGCAGCGCGGCCATGCCGCGCGACACCACCTCGTCGTGATAGAATGAGATCAGCCGCGGAAAGCGTGGGCCTTCCGCGATCAGGAGCCGCAGCAGGCGGCGGCGCTCGGTGCCCACCACGTCGCGGTAAAAGGTCTCGATCATCATTCTGAGCAGGCTCTCGGCGCTGCCCTGTGCCGCGAGCGCGACGCCCTCGATGCGCTCGATCACCGGCGCGATAATGCTGCGCGCCGCCTCCTCGAACAGGGTCTCCTTGCTGTCGAAATAGAGATAGACCGTACCCTTGCCGACACCGGCCCGCTCCGCGATAGAGTTCGAGCCGGGCGGCCGCAAAGCCCTGCTCGAAAAATTCCTCAAGCGCGGCAGCGAGGATGGCCTGAAGCCTTTCGCTCTTGCCGTCCTTGCCTCTCGCCGCGGCCGATAAATCGTCCACTCGCCTGATCCTCCTTGAAATGCTGATCGCCGTGTCCGATGTGCGCTTGACAAGCCGATCTGCAAGTATCAATTTATGACTGACCAGTCAGTCATATCAAGGGCAATGATCATGAGACGGCGAATTATCCTTATCGTAATCGTTGTTCTGGCGCTGAGCGGGGGGGGCTGGCTTATCTATAGCCGCTATGTCGACGCCCAGGACAAGACGCCCGTCTTCTATGGCAATGTCGAGATTCGCGACGTTTCGCTCGGCTTCCGCGTTTCCGGCCGCGTCGCGCAGATGGCGGTCCAGGAGGGCGATTCCATCAAGGCTGACCAGCTCCTTGCAAGTCTCGACAAGACGCCGTTCAAGAATGACCTGGCGCTTCAGGCCGCCAATGTCTCGCAGCAGGAGTCCAATCTGGCCAAGCTGGAGGCGGGAAGCCGTCCCGAGGAGATCGAGCAGGCCAGGGCGAATGTCGCATCGCGCAAGGCGGCGCTGGAGAATGCGCGCGGCGTCTATGAGCGCCAGCAGCAGCTTTCGCAGCGCGATTTTGCCTCGAAACAAGCCTTCGATAATTCCGTTTCCACCCTCCATCAGGCCGAGGCCGATCTCAAATCGGCAGAGCAGGCCCTGCAGCTTGCCGTCGAAGGGCCGCGCAAGGAGGACATCGCGGCGGCACGCGCTGCGCTGGAAGCGGCCCGTGCGCAGAAGCAGATTGCCGAAACCGCGCTTGGCGATACCGAGCTGCACGCGCCGGCCGACGGGATCATTCTGACCCGCGCGGTCGAGCCCGGCACGATTGCGGCGGCGGGAACGACGGTTTACACACTATCATTGCAAAACCCGGTCTGGGTCCGCGCCTATGTCGGCGAGCCGCAGCTCGGGCTGATCCATCCCGGCGCGCCGGTCAAGCTCTATTCCGACACGCAGCCGCACCGCGCCTATGACGGCCAGGTCGGCTTCATTTCGCCCGTCGCCGAGTTCACGCCGAAAACCGTCGAAACGCCGGAATTGCGCGCCGATCTCGTCTACCGCTTCCGCGTCACCGTCAGCAATCCGGACGCAGCGCTCCGCCAGGGCATGCCGGTGACGGTGCGGCTGGCGACCGAGCCGGCGGTTGCCGCGAACAAATGAGGGAGCATCATGGCCTCGCCGCTGATCCGCCTCGTGAGTGTCAGCAAGCGCTTCGGCGATCAGACCGCACTGGATAATATCAGCGCCGAGGCGAGTGGCGGGATGGTCACGGGGCTGGTCGGGCCGGACGGCGCCGGCAAGACGACGCTGATCCGGCTGATGACCGGCCTGCTCGCGCCGAGCGAGGGCAGCATCGAAATTATGGGCTTCGACACCCGCACGGATGCGCAAGCCGTGCAGAACCAGATCGGCTATATGCCGCAGCGCTTCGGTCTTTATGAAGATCTGACCGTCCAGGAAAATCTCAATCTCTATGCCGATCTGCGCGGCCTGCCCGATGATCAGCGCGCCGAGACCTTCAAGACGCTGCTGCGCTTTACCGCGCTCGCGCCGTTCACCTCGCGCCCCGCCGGCAAGCTCTCCGGCGGCATGAAGCAGAAGCTCGGCCTTGCCTGCGCGCTGATCCGCACGCCGCGCGTGCTCTTGCTCGACGAGCCGAGCGTCGGCGTCGATCCGATCTCGCGGCGCGAATTATGGCGCATGGTGCAGGAGCTGAAAGGCAAGGGCATCGCCGTGATCTGGTCGACCGCCTATCTCGACGAGGCCGAGCGCTGCGACAGCGTGCTGCTGCTCAACGCCGGCAAGCTGCTGTTCGAGGGCAAGCCCGGCGATCTGACCGGCCGCGTCGCCGGCCGCGTTTTTCTGGCGACGGACATTCAGGGGCAGAAGCGCGTCGCCCTCGGCGTGGCTCTCGACAGTCCACTGACGGTCGACGGCGTCATTCAGGGCGATGCCATCCGGGTGGTGACCAAAGCTGGCGCCAACACCAGCGCCGACGATCTTCATGCCGCGCTTGGCAAGGCTTTTGCCGGAAGCAAGATCGCGCCGACCGAGCCGCGCTTCGAGGATGCCTTCATCGACGTGCTCGGCGGCGCACCGGGCGGGCAATCGGCTCTTGCGGAGAACGTCGCGCGGAAGGACGGCCACGGCCTGGTCATCGAGGCACGGGGCCTGACCAAGAAATTCGGCGACTTCACCGCCGCGCACGACATCACCTTCTCTATTCCGCCAGGCGAGATTTTCGGTCTGCTCGGGCCGAACGGCGCCGGCAAATCGACGACGTTCAAGATGCTCTGCGGCCTCCTGAAGCCGACGCAGGGAGAGGGCCGCGTGGCCGGTTTCGATCTGCGGCTGGCGGCGGCGGATGCCCGAAACCGGCTCGGCTATATGGCGCAGAAATTCTCGCTCTATGGCGATCTGAGCGTCGGCCAGAACCTGGAGTTTTTCGCCAGCGTCTACGGTCTCGGCGGCAGGGCCAAGCGCGACAAGGTCGCCGCCATGATCGAGACCTTCGATCTGAAGCATTATCTGGGCACCAATGCGAAGGACCTACCGCTCGGCTTCAAGCAGCGCCTGGCGCTCGCCTGCGCGGTGATGCACGAGCCGGATGCGCTGTTTCTCGATGAGCCGACATCGGGCGTCGATCCGATCACGCGGCGCGAGTTCTGGACCCACATTAACGGCCTCGTGCAGAAGGGCGTCGCCATTCTCGTCACCACCCATTTCATGGACGAGGCGGAATATTGCGACCGCATCGCGCTGATCTATCGCGGCGAGACCGTCGCGCTCGGCTCGCCCGATGAGCTAAAGGCGAGGGCGGCAAGCGAGGGCGTCCCCAGCCCATCCCTTGAGGATGCCTTCATCCATCTGGTCGAGCAGTCCGAGGCCGGGCGGGAGGAAGCAGCATGACCGACGCCACGCTCGCCCCCTCGGCCGCAGCCGCATCCGACCCCGCCGCCGGCACCGGCCGGGGACGGCGCTTTGCGGCGCTGCTGGTCAAGGAATCGCTGCAGATCGTCCGCGATCCGAGCAGCATCCTGATCGCCGTCGTGCTGCCGCTGATCCTCTTGTTCCTTTTCGGCTATGGCGTCTCGCTCGATGCCGATCACGTCAAGATCGGCCTTGCGGTGGAGGCGACGAGCGAGCCGGGGCAAAGCCTTGCCGCCGCGTTCCGGGCCTCGCGCTTCTTCGATGTGCGCGAGGCGCATGACCGCCGCGCTCTTGAGCCGCTGCTGGTCGCGGGAACCATCCGCGGCATCGTCGTCATCCCGGCGCATTTCGGCGAGGAGGCGGCGCAGAATGTCAGCACCGCAAAGATTCAGGTCATTACCGACGGCTCCGAGCCGAACACGGCGAAATTCGTCGAGAACTACGCGCAGGGCGTCTGGAGCAACTGGATCGCCTCGCGCGGCGTCACTGCCGGCGCGCCGGCCATCGGCCTTGAGCCGCGCTTCTGGTTCAATCCGGAGCTGCGAAGCCGCTATTTCCTCGTCCCCGGCGTCATCGCCATCGTGATGACGCTGGTCGGCACGCTGCTCACCGCGCTGGTCGTCGCGCGCGAATGGGAGCGCGGCACCATGGAAGCCATGATGGCGACGCCGATCTCGACGCCCGAGCTGATCCTCGGCAAGCTGATCCCCTATTTCGTGCTCGGCCTCGGCGCCATGGCGATGTGCACCAGCATCGGCGTCTTCCTTTTCGGTGTGCCCTTGCGCGGCTCGCTGCTGGCACTGCTCGCCATCTCCTCGGCCTTTCTGATGCCGGCATTGGGGCAGGGGCTGCTGATCTCCTCGGCGCTGAAGAACCAGTTCGTCGCTTCGCAGGCCGCACTCTTGTCCGGCTTTCTGCCGGCCATGCTGCTCTCGGGTTTCGTCTTCGAAATTCCGTCCATGCCCAAGGTGATCCAGCTCTTCACTTATATCGTGCCCGCACGCTATCTGATCCCCAGCCTGCAGACGGTGTTTCTGGCCGGCGATATCTGGCCGCTCTTTCTGAAGGATATCGCGGCGATGCTGGCGATCGGCAGCGTGTTTCTCATCCTCACCGTCCGCTCGACCCGAAAGAGTCTCGAATAATGTGGCGCCGTCTCAGAGCCTTGATCGTGAAAGAGCTGCTGGCCGTGCTGCGCGACCCGCGCGGCCGGATCATCCTGATCGGCCCGCCGCTCCTGCAGATGTTCCTGTTCAGCTATGCCGCCACGCTCGATGTGACGAATATCGATATCGGCGTCGTCAACCGGGATGCGGGGCGGTGGAGCACGGAGGTCATGCAGCGGATTGCCGGCGCGCCGTCATTCCGCAGCATCGTGCCGATGTCGCGGCTGGAGGAGGCGCGCGAGGCGATCGACAATCGCCGCGTTATCGCCGTGCTCAGCTTCGATCAGGATTTCTCGCGCGATATCGCCGCCGGCCGGCAGGCCTCGATCCAGGTCGTTCTCGACGGCCGGCGCTCCAACGCGTCGCAGATCGTGCTCGGCTATCTGACCGCCATCGCCAATTCGGTATCGCAATCCATCGCGCTCAATTCCGAGAGCACCAGCAATAATGACGGCGCCCTCGTCGCGCGTCCCTGGTTCAACAGCAATCTCATCTATATGTGGTTCACCGTGCCGAGCCTGCTCGGCACGCTCGGCCTCCTGATCGCGCTCGTCGTCACCGGCCAGTCGGTGGCCCGCGAGCGCGAGCTCGGCACGTTCGATCAGCTCATGGTCTCGCCGCTCAGGGTGCCCGAGATCCTCATCGGCAAGATGATCCCGCCACTGATCATCGGTGTGGTTCAGCAGTCGGCCTTCCTGCTGGTGGCTGTGTTCTTCTTTCAGGTGCCGTTCCGCGGCTCGCTGATCCTGCTGTATATCGGCATCGTGTTTTTCCTCGCCTCGGTGATCGGCGTCGGCCTGTTCATCTCCTCGCTTTCCATGACCCAGCAGCAGGCCTTTCTCGGCACCTTCCTCTTTGCGTCGCCGGCGATTTTGCTCTCCGGCTTTGCCACGCCCGTCGAGAATATGCCGCAATGGCTGCAGGTGGTAACCCTCGCCAATCCCCTGCGCCATTTCCTGGTTATTATCCGCGGCGTGTTTCTCAAGGCGATGCCGGCAAGCGAGGTTGCCGTCAATATTCTGCCGCTCGTTCTTATCGCAGTGTTTACCCTATCGGTTGCCGCCTGGCTTTTCCGGCAACGGATGGAATAAGCGGCGATTTTCGCGGCGCATCCGGCGAGGGTGCGTCGTGTCTCAATTTGAATTTCAGCGATGGCGGCGAAGCGGTTGTCGATGATCGAATAACGTCGTTCGACCGACGCCTCATCTCGGACATCACGCTTGTTTCTTTTCGTGACGCAACTCTCGAACCCCTCTTTCGCCGCAAATCCACGTTTGCAGCGGTGTCCCTATCCGGCCACCTCTTTGATCAGTTGGAGAGACCTCGGTCCGCTGACATACGTGCTGCCCGACTCGAAAAACCGACGTTTGCGATCGACTTCCCGCGTCAAGCCGATGCGCCGGCTGCTGCCGAAAACCCCGATCGACCGTACTGCCGTGCCGAGCCAGAGAGGTCCGGCGGCACAAAGATCGACGCCGTCATAACGCATGTCGATATTCATGGCTTTCGCCAGGCGCCCGGGACCGCGGGCTATGTCTCGAATGCGGGTCGTATTGCGAAAGCGCTGCATCATGTCGATCCCTTCGAGGGGTTCCAAGGCACGCAGAAGCACGCCAGCTCCGATGCCCGGCATCTCGCTGGTCACGTTCACCATGAACGATGAGCCGTAGGTAAAATAGACATAGCAAAAGCCACGAGCGAGAAATAGCGACCGGTTGCCTGGCGTCTTGCCTCGAAACGCGCGGCCGGCGGCATCGCCCGGCGGATAACCTTCAGTTTCGACGATGCGACCGGTTAACCTCCCTGCCGGTAAGTCATGGACGAGCGTCTTGCCGATGAGATATCGGGCAAGGTCAATAGTATCTGCGGGGAGGCTTTGCCGACGAAGCCGCTTAACGCTGGAATGAGAATGTTTCACGGCGTCACCTCGGGCTTCGGACGATACGTGTCAACGCTCGCAACCAAGCTACCAAGCCAAACCTGTCCTCCCCGGAGCGTTCTCAGTCCATGAGCCAACGCTCCACCGATATGGTCACCGACCACGCCTACGCCGACCACCGCAATCCGCAGCTCATGTTCGCTCGCGACCCTCACCGCGGCCGTCTAGTGGAGCGAATTTGACATTTGAGTCCCGGTGGCGGCCAGGCTGGTGCTCAAATGTCAAATTCAAAAGCTCCACTAGAAACATATATTTGCCTAGTGGTTCTTATGACTGAAACATTTGCAAATGTGAGCGCTGCACGGGGATGCAAATGTTTCAGTCGAACCACTAGTGACGGATTACGTTACCGTCGGCTGCACCGTTAGGACGATCTTTCCTCGATTACCACCATGGGCTCCGGGGTCAAATGCTTTGCGCGCTTCAGCCGGCGCATACAGCGGACACCGCCGGCCGAAGCTGGCCGTCGTCGATGAGCTTTCCGATCGTTCGCAGTGGCTGTCCGCTTGGCAGCGCGGAAAGAGGAACGGCGGCGGCTTGATTAGTCTCCGGTCAGCTTAGAGAACTGCGGCGTGCCAAATCCCGACGTAATTGACCGGTTCCTGCTACGCCGTGGGCGATTTGTCGCAGCGTTAGTCCCGGCGTCTGAGCCAATGGGCAATCGACGCTTTAGCCGTCAGTTCCGGTGACCCGAAGCTGAAGTGGCGGAGGCCGATGTCGGCAATCATAAAGGGTTGCGGAGATTGGCGGTGACCGGGCGTCGGCCGGCTCCAGGATCACAACTGGCCCACCGACGTGCAAGACGATCCCCGGCAGCAGCCGGATGGACTTGGGGCGGCTTTTCGGAGACAAGCGGGCGTGGCGGTCGGCGTCCTTTCGTCGCGGCCTCGCATTGTTGGAACAAATGAGCAGCGGCCCGCGTTGAACGGTCGCCGGCGGATTCGCGCACTGGCGTCCGGTGACCCTCCAGTGATCCTTTCAAGAAAACACCGATCAGGAGAAGACCGATGAATGACCAAAGTCTGCGACAGGCGGTAATGGACGAACTGGAGTGGGAACCGAGCATCAATGCAGCTCATATCGGCGTTACGGCGAATAACGGCGCCGTCACTCTTACCGGCCACGTCGATGGTTATACGGAAAAATGGGCGGCGGAGCGAGCAGCCGGGCGGGTTAACGGCGTCAAAGCGGTCGTCGAGGAACTTAAAGTTCGCTACCCGTTCGAAACGCCGGACGATAATGATATCGCTAAGTCCGCAATCAATGCTCTCTCTTGGGACATGGAAGTCCCAAGCAACAAGGTGACCGTCAAGGTCGAGAAGGGATGGGTCACTCTTTCCGGCAGCGTGGACTGGTACTTCCAGAGCAGCGCGGCCGAGGCGGATGTGCGCAAGCTTCGTGGCGTGGTTGGCGTGACCAATACGATCAAGATCAAGCCGAGAGTTCAGGGGTCGGATGTAAAAGCCAAAATCAAGGCAGCGTTTGCACGCAACGCGCAGATCGATGCCGGCAATATTAATGTGATGGCAGATGGGGGCAAAGTGACCCTCACGGGAAACGTTGACTCCTGGTACGAGCGCAACCTCGCGGAAAACACAGCTTGGTCGGCGCCGGGTGTCACTCAGGTAGAGGACCGGCTGATTATCAGCTAATGCGCGGGATGGGGGCCTTGCGATGTCGCAAGGTCCCCATCCATCGCACGAAGCCCGCGCAATTTGCGCTCCGCACATTCGAGGCAAACCGCTATGCGGCCGCTCGCATCCGCAGCGCATTTCGACCGAAAACGAAGAGGACGCATGGAGTTCAAAATGCAAGCCACTTGGAAACCTCACGAAAAGCACGGCAGGCTCACCAAGCAGAGCGATTTGCCTGACAGCGTCTTCGCATTTCCCAAACAGCGAAAGGAGCCGCTGACCGACAGCAGCCACGTTCGCGACGCGATCGCACGCTTTGACCAGGTGATCGGTGTTTCCGATGAAGATCGCGAACTCGCCTTCGCCAATCTTAGCGAGGCTGCGAAATATTATGGGATCAATATGACCGAGACCGATTGGACCCAATTGGGCAGAACGCCCCGCACCGGCCGGACGGCTGAGGACCGGAGAAAATCTGCACGCAAGGCAGCCGCCACGCGTAAGAGCCATGAGCGCGAGCAGCGCGGAGGGTCTTAGAACGTGGTCGTCACACCTTCGCGCTCGAAGGTCCCGTCGCGAGAACCATAAGTCACGTTCAGCTAGGCCGGCTTGGAGGTTGCGAAGGAAACGGCCGGCTCATGTGGGGCCTCGGAGCAAGCGCGGATCAGGCGTCGGCCGGCATGTCCTCTTCGATCCTGGTCCAGCGCCTCGCCAGCGATCCTCCTCCCCGGCTTCGCCACGCCGATCGAGAATATGAGCGATGGCGGCGAAGCGGCTGTCGATGATCGAATGACGTCTTTCGACCCACGCCTCGGAGCGGTCATCGGCGGACTTGACGCCCAAGACCGAACTTGATGCAAAGCGGACTTAGGCCGCCCGCAGCCGAGTTCTGATTGAAGCCCGTTTTGGGCCCATCGACGATGCAATTTGAGCCCATACCAGCCTTGCGCAGGCAAGCCGACCTGGGCACTATTGAGCCATGCACGTCGGTAAACAATACAAATTCGCGCAGTTTCTCGGTTGGACGAGATGGGAGGCTGGCTCCCTGATCGGCTGGTCGCTGCTCGTCACCTTGTTCCTTCAGGTCTCGCACTGGAATTTTCTGACGATACCGGCACCGATTCTCGACAATCATCGGATCGGCGCTCGCGATCATTCTCGCATTCAAGAATCAGCAATGCTACGCACGCTTCAACGAAGCTCTTGCGCTTTGCGGGCAACTCATCGCGAACAGTTTGACCCTGGCCAACAAGTTGACGTCCACGATCGGCAATCTGGATGCCGCGCGATCCAATCCGCTATTGAAAGAAATTTTCTATCGCCATCTGGCTTGGCTGACCGCGCTGCGCTTTTTTCTGCGCGAAACACAGTCCTGGGAAAATGCGTCTGAACCGGGGAACGCCCGATTTCTTGCCAAGCATCCGACTCCAGAAAGCCAGTCCTCCCTCAAGAACGAACTGAAGACATATTTGCCGAGTGCCAACGTGAAGAAAATCATGACGCATCCAGGCGACAAAGAGGCTCTCATTCTTCATTGGCAATATGAAGCCATCAGCGACCTGCACAACAAGAAGCTCATCAGCGACTCAATATTGCTCGCGTTGACAGGTGCCCTTGATGAGCTGGTTCGGTTGCAAGGCGCCTTGAAGCGAATAAAGATCTATCCCTATGCACGTAACTATTATTCGATCGCCGTTTTTCTGGTGACGATTTTTGCTGCGATTGTGCCGTTCGGTTTCTTTCCTTATGCCCAGGAACTGGGAAAATCCGCCGGAATCGGACATTGGACGGCTTGGTTGAATGTTCCATTCGGTGCCGTCGTCGGCTGGGTTTTCATTTCGCTGGAAAAAGTCGGAGAGAATTCCTCAAATCCGTTCGAGGGGGGCGCTAACGATGTGCCAATCTCGTCTATTGCGCGGCGAATCGAGATCGAGATGCGGCTCATGCTTGGCGAACAGACCGACCTCAAACCGATCGAAGCGAAACACAATATCCTGTTTTAGAGTCTGAAGGGTTCCGCGATCCGTATTCCTGAGTGATCAACACCGAGACCGCAAGATTGCTTGCACCAGCCAACGTTACGAAAACGTAATTTCCGAGCCGGCCGCAAGGGCTTGACTGAAAAAGTATTGAGGGAATAAATACCTCGCCAAAGATAAGGATCCTTGACGGCAGCCTGCTGGTCGCCAGCCGGCGGCGGATATTTTTCGATATCTGCACCTTGGCGCCGGCAGTATAGCAGCGCGCGTCAAAAGCCCAACCGGGGATTTGGGCCGCAGCATTCATGCGCGATGTCTAGGGACTTTCTTCCGGCAAGGGGGCCGTTGCTTGGCGCCTCCAAAACCGGTGACATCGTCAACCAGAATGGATCTTTCGCCCATTTCCTATTTCTCGGGCACCGCGAAGCACTTTGCGGGACGAATTCACGAAGCCAGGGCTGGAACAACCGATGATCGTTGCTGAAAACCTGACACGCAACTACGCAGACGTCGTCGCGGTCGACCGCGTCAGCTTCAAGATCGGCGAAGGCGAGATTGTCGGCCTTCTCGGTCATAATGGCGCCGGCAAGACCACGATCATGAAAATGCTCACCGGCTTTCTCGAGCCGACGGACGGCACCGTCAGCATCGATGGCTACGACATCGAGACGGACCGGGAAGCGGTTCAGTCGCTGATCGGCTATCTGCCGGAAAACTGTCCGCTCTATCCGGAGATGACCGTCGTCGATTTCCTCGATTACGCCGCCGAGCTGAAGGGCGTCGATGAGGCCGACCGGCCGAAGGCGCTGCGCGATGTGATCGCCGCGACCGGCCTTGCCGAAATGGCGACCGCGCCGATTTCCAGCCTCTCGCGCGGCTACCGGCAAAGGGTCGGCGTCGCCCAGGCCATTCTGCACCAGCCGAAGATCGTCATTCTCGACGAGCCGACCAACGGCCTCGACCCCTCGCAGATCAAGCATATGCGTACGCTGATCAAATCGCTCGCCGAGCGGGCGACCGTGATCATCTCGACGCATATCCTTCAGGAAGTCCAGGCGGTTTGCGGCCGGGTGATCATCGTCAATCGCGGCCATGTCGCGCTCGACTCCGCGCTTGCCGATCTGCACAAGGGCCGGCGCCTGCGCGTCGTCACCAATGGCGCGCCCGATGTGGTGGAGCCGCTGATCGGCGGACTTGACCTCATCGACGGCGTTGAGATGCTCCCCGACGAAGGCAGCGCCCATGTTTACGGGCTCGCCCTCAACGGACACGCGCCGGAGGAGGTGGCGCCGAAAGTGGCGAGGGCCCTTGCCGATAAGGGCCTCGATCTGATCGCGCTCCACTCCGTGCAGCGCGATCTCGAAACCGTCTTTGCCGAAATCACCGCGAAGGATGCGTCCCGTGAGGAGGCCGCTCATGCATAATGTGCTTCGCATCGCCCGCAAGGAACTCTCGAGCTATTTCGCCTCGCCGGCCGCCTTCATCTTCATCGGCGTCTTTCTTGCCGTGCTGCTCTTCATCGTCTTCTGGGTGGACCGCTTCTTCGCCCGCAACATCGCCGATGTGCGCCCGCTTTTCGACTGGATGCCGGTCTTGCTGATCTTCCTGATCTCGGCGATGACCATGCGGATGTGGAGCGAGGAGCGCCGCTCGGGAACGCTGGAATTCCTGATGACGACGCCGGCCAGCCCCGTGCAGCTCGTGCTCGGCAAGTTCCTCGCCTGCTTCGTCCTGGTTGCAATTGCGCTGGCGCTGACCTTGCCGCTGCCATTGACGGTCGCCTTCATCGGGCCGCTCGACTGGGGTCCGGTGTTCGGCGGCTATCTGGCGACGCTGGCGCTGGCGGCGGCCTATATCTCCGTCGGCCTTTTCGTCAGCGCGCGGACCGACAATCAGGTCGTCAGCCTGATCGTGACGACGCTCATCTGCGGAATTTTCTATCTGCTCGGCTCAAACGCCCTGACCGCGCTGTTCGGCAATGCGGGCGGCGAGATCCTTCGCCTCATCGGCACCGGCTCGCGCTTCGAGTTGATCGAGCGCGGCGTCATCGACTTGCGCGACATCTATTATTATCTGAGCATCTTCGGGGTTTTCCTGGTGCTCAATCTCTATTCGCTGGAAAGCCTCAGATGGTCGGCGCGCGGGCGGGAGAAGAAGCATTCGCAATGGCGCATCGCGGCGCTGCTGGTCGCGGCCAATCTGGTCGCCGCCAATCTGTGGCTGGGCCAGCTCGCCTGGGCGCGTGCGGACCTCACCGACGGGAACGTCTATTCGATCTCAAATGCGACCCAGTCCTATCTGCAGCAACTGCAGGAGCCGCTCTTGATCCGGGGCTATTTCAGCGCCGCGACGCATCCGCTGCTGTCGCCCTTAGTGCCGCGCCTGCGCGATCTCTTGAAGGAATATGAAATCGCCGGCAACGGCAAGGTCCGTGTCGAGATCATCGATCCGACGCGCGAGCCGGCGCTCGAAGCCGAGGCGAACCAGCAATATGGCATCAAGCCGGTGCCGTTCCAGACCTCGAGCAAATACCAGACCGCGGTGACGAATTCCTATTTCAACATCCTGGTCAAATATGGCGACGAATTCACCACGCTCGGCTATCAGGACCTCATCGAGATCAAGCAGCGTCAGGGTCAGGACCTCGATGTCGATCTGCGCGACCCGGAATATGAGATCACGCGGGCGATCAAGAAGGTCATCAACGGCTATCGCGGCGGCGGCAATGTGCTCGCTGGCATTCCGAAAGGCGTGCAGCTTGCAGCCTATATCTCGGCGGACGCCAAGCTTCCGGATCCGATGCCGCAGCTGAAGAAGGATCTTGAGGCGCTGATCAAGGAGTACAAGGACAGCGCGCCAGGCAAGTTCGACGCGCAGATCATCGATCCGGCGGCCGATGGCGGACAGACCGCCAAGAAGCTTCAAGACAGCTACGGCCTGCAACCGCTTGCGGCGGGGCTCTTGAACCCGCAGCAATTCTGGTTCCATCTCGTCCTGGTGAGCGGCGACAAGGTCGAGCAGGTGCCTCTGCCGGAGGCGCTCGACAAGGCGGGGCTGAAGCGCAATATCGACGCCACCCTCAAACGCCTCACCCCCGGCGCGCTGCGCACCATCGCGCTCTACGTACCGCCGCCCAATCCGATGGCCCAATACGGCATGCAACAGCCCGGCGGCACATCGCCGAGCTTCCAGATGCTCGAGGACAAGCTGCGCGAGAATGCAACCGTGGTCTCGGCCGATCTGAAAGATGGCCGGGTGCCCGAGGCGGCGGATATTCTCTTCGTCGCGGCGCCGGAGAGTCTCGACAACAAGCAGCTTTTCGCCGTCGATCAGTTTCTGATGAAGGGCGGGACGGTCGTCATTGCCTCCTCGCCCTATAAGGTCTCGATGCGGGGTCAGCTCGACGTGCTGCCGACCCCGTCGGGCCTTGAGGACTGGCTGGCCTTCAACGGGCTGACGCTGCAGAAGTCGCTGGTGCTCGATCCGCAGAATTCGCCATTCCCGATCCCGGTCGAGCGCAATGTGGGCGGCCTTAAGCTTCAGCAGATCCAGCTTCTCGACTATCCCTATTTCGTCGATGCGCGCCAGGACGGGCTGGCGCAGCAGAAAGCGCCGACGACGGGCCTCAGCCAGCTCACGGTGTCCTGGGCCTCGCCGATCAAGGTCGACGAGACGGCGGCCAAGGGCCGCAAGCGTCGTGCGCCTGATCGAGAGCTCGCCCGACTCCTGGACGTCGGAATCGCTCGATGCGGTGCCGGACTTCAAGGCCCATCCCCGGCTCGGCTTTGCCGAGGGCAAGGATCGCGGCCGTCAGCTGATCGGCGCGATGATGGAAGGCCAGTTCAAATCGTTCTTCGCCGGCAAGCCATCGCCGCTGGCCAAGGACGCCAAGCCGGAGGAGCCAAAGGATAAGGCCGGCGACCGGCAAGGACGCCGCCTCGGCCGACAAGACCGCGGCGGGCAAGCCCGATGCGAAGGCGGATGACAAGGACAAGAAGCCGACCATACCGGTGTCATCGAGCGCTCGCCGGAAAGCGCGCGCATCATCCTCGTCGCCTCGAGCACGTTCCTGTCCGACGACATTCTGAACCTGTCATCAAGCGTCAATGAGACCCAGTATCTGGCGCCGCTGACCTTCGCCCAGAACGCCGTCGAATGGTCGCTGGAGGACCGGGGGCTGTTGTCGCTGCGTAGCCGCGGCGGTCAGTTCTCGCGGACTTTGGAGCCGATGACGGCGGGCATGGAGGCGTTCTGGGAATATCTCAATTACGGCCTCGCGCTTCTGGGCCTCGGCATTGTCTATCTGGTCCGCCGCGTAATGCGGGAGTCCGCAAGGCGCCGTTATGCGGCGATGCTGAGATTTAAGGGAGCCTGATCGATGAAGCGTTTCACCCTGATTCTTTCTGGCGTGCTCGCATTGCAGGTCGTCCTGGCCTTTGTGCTGAGCCTTGGCGGCTCCGACTACGCCGCTTTCAAGGCCTCGCAGCCGCTTCTCGCCTTCGACAAGGACAAGGTCGATCAGATCGCCATCGACGAGAGCGCCGCCAATTCGGTCATGCTCAAGAAGGAGGGCGGCAAATGGATCATTCCGAGCATGGCCGGCTTTCCGGCAAATCAGGATCAGGTCAACGGCCTGATCGGCAAGCTCGCGGCGTTCAAAAAGGGCTGGCCGGTCGCAACCACCTCCGACGCGGCCGAGCGCTTCAAGGTGACTGAGAAGGATCACGAGCGCCGCATCATTTTGAAAAGCGGCGACAAGCAGGTCGCCGAGCTCTTGCTCGGCACTTCGCCGACCTATCGCGAGGTCCATGCCCGCGCCGGAGGCGATGATGCGGTCTACGGCATCGCCATGGCGGCCTATGACGCCGGCGCGCGCGGCGAGGAGTGGATGAACCGGGATTATCTCGAGGTCTCTCAGGATAAGGTGATCAGCATATCCATCGGCGATGTCGTGCTCGACCGCAAGGACGGCAAGTGGGCGCTCGACGGGCTCAAGCCGGAGGAAAAGCCGAAGGAGACCGATATCGTCCAGCTCGCCGGCGCCATCACCCATCCAAGCTTCGATGTGGTCCAGGGCAAGGGCAAGGACGCTCTCGCCAAGCTCGACCCCGCCGATATTCAGGTGACGGTGAAACGCAGCCAGGGCGATCCGATCACCTATAAATTCAAGAAGGAAGACAAGGGCGGCGCCTATCTCTTCGCCAGCTCCGAGCATGATTATGTTTTCCGCGTCGCCGAGTCGACGATCTCCTCAATCGTGAAGGCGAAGCGCGCCGATCTGATCGAGGCAAAGGCCGAGGCCAAAGACCAGAAGAAGGACGAGGCCAAAGATCAGAACAAGGACCAGAACAAGGACCAGAACAAGGACCAGAACAAGGACCAGAACAAGGACCAGAACAAGGACCAGAACAAGGACCAGAACAAGGACCAGAAGAAAGACGATGGTTCGCAGACCTCCGACAACAAGTTGTTGAGCGGCGGCGGAGGCTGATGGTCAGCGTGACCCGCAGAATGGCTTGGGCATTTCCGGGGTGAGCGGCTCGCCCCGCGGACCCATTCCAGTGACATAGAGCCCCGTTCCGATAGAATCGGAACGGGGCTCTA
>CAVZCK010000012.1:0-26666 GCA_963773735.1 uncultured Alphaproteobacteria bacterium
CACCAGCCAACATTACCAAAACGTAATTTCGGAGCCGGCCGCAAAGGCTTGACTGGAAAAGTATTGAGGGAATAAATACCTCGCCAAAGATAAGGATCCTTGACGGCAGCCTGCTGGTCGCCAGCCGGTGTCGGATATTTTTCGATATCTGCACCTTGCCGGCAGTATAGCAGCGCGTGTCAAAAGCCCAACCGGGGATTTGGGCCGCAGAATTCATGCGCGATGTCTGGAGACTTTCTTCCGGCAACCGGGCCCTGCTGGGCGTCTCCGGAACCGGTGACATCGTCAACCAGAATGGATCTTTCGCCCATTTCCTATTTCTCCGGGCACCGCGAAGCACTTTGCGGGACGAATTCACCAAGCCAGGGCTGGAACAACCGATGATCGTTGCTGAAAACCTGACACGCAACTATGGAGACGTCGTCGCGGTCGATCGCGTCAGTTTCAAGATCGGCGAAGGCGAGGTCGTCGGACTGCTCGGCCACAACGGGGCCGGGAAGACCACCATCATGAAGATGCTGACCGGCTCTCTGGAGCCTTCCGCCGGGCGCATCACCCTGGACGGGGAGGACTTGGCGGAACATCGGCAGGCGGCGCAGCGCCGCATCGGCTATCTGGCCGAAAACTGTCCGCTCTATCCGGAGATGACCGTCATCGATTTCCTGGAATACCACGCAGGACTGCACGGCATCCCCGATCACAAGCGGCTCGCGGCGGTGCGCAGCGCGATCGCTCGCACCGAGCTGGCCGAAGGCGGCCGCATCATCGGCAACCTGTCACGGGGCTACCGGCAGCGGGTGGGGGTCGCCCAAGCCATCCTGCACGAGCCGGACATCCTCGTCCTCGACGAGCCGACCAACGGCCTGGACCCGACCCAGATTCAGCACATGCGCTCGCTCATCCAAGAGCTGGCGGAGAACGCCACGGTGCTGCTGTCCACCCACATCCTGCAGGAAGTGGAGGCGGTGTGCGGCCGGGTGCTCATCATCCACAGCGGCCGGCTGGCTCTGGATTCCCGCCTCGCCGACCTCAACGTCAGCCATCGCCTGCTGGCGTCACCCGACGGCGCGCCGGAGCAGGTGCAGCCCGTGTTGGGCGGGGTTGGGGTGAGCGAGGCCGATGCGCCCCGTGAAGGCCGCGACCGGTCACCGCTATGCCCTGGAACGGCCGACGCGCCCAATGCGGCCGCGCCGCAGGTGGCCCGTGCGGTGCTGGCCGAGAGGCTTGCGCCTGTACGCCCTGGAGCCCGAGCGCCGCGACCTGGAGACGGTGTTCGGCGAAATCAACAGCAAGGAGCACAGCGAGGAGGCCGCTCATGCCTGACCTGATTCGTGTGGCCCGCAAGGAGCTGTGGGCCTTCTTCTCCTCGCCCGTGGCCTACATCTTCCTGGGCGCCTTCCTGGCCGTTTCCCTGTTCGTCTTCTTCTGGGTGGAGACCTTCTTCGCCCGCAACATCGCCGACGTGCGCCCCCTGTTCGAGTGGATGCCGCTGCTGCTCATCTTCCTGGTCGCCGCCTTGACCATGCGGCTGTGGAGCGAGGAGCGCAGGGCGGGCACCCTAGAGACCCTCATGACTCTGCCGGCCAGCGCTGCAGCTCGTGCTCGGCAAATTCCTGGCCAGTCTGGCGCTGGTGGCCGTGGCCCTGCTGCTGACCCTGCCTCTGCCGGTGACCGTCGTCTCCTCGGACCGCTGGACTGGGGGCCGGTGGTCGGAGGCTATATCGCCGCCCTGCTGCTGGCCGCCGCCTACATCTCCATCGGCCTGTTCGTCTGGGCGCGCACCGACAACCATCGTCAGCCTCATCGTCACGGCTCTGGTGTGCGGCGTCTTCTATCTGCTCGGCTCGGATGCCTTGACCGCGCTGTTCGGCAACGCGGGGGCGAGATGCTGCGCCTGCTCGGAACCGGATCGCGCTTCGAGTCCATCGCCCGCGGCGTCATCGACCTGCGGGACATCTATTACTACCTCAGCATCTTCGGCGTGTTCCTCGCCCTCAACGTCTACGCTCTGGAGAGCCTGCGCTGGTCGGCGCGCGGGCGGGAGCAAGAGGCAGGTCCACCGGCGCTGGGGGCTGGCGCTGCTGTTCGCCGCCAATTTCTGGTCGCCGGCAACCTGTGGCTGGGGCAGATCGGCTGGGCGCGCGCCGATCTCACCGACGGGACACGTGTATTCGATCTCGGACGCGACCCGGCATTATCTGCCGCAGTTGCAGGAGCCGCTGCTGATCCGCGGCTATTTCAGCGCCAAGACGCATCCTCTGCTGTCCCGCTGGTGCCGCGACTGCGCGACCTGCTGAAGGAGTATGAGATGGCCGGCCACGGCAAGGTGCGCGTGGAGTTCGTCGATCCGACGCGAAAGCCGGCGATCGAAGCCGAGGCGAACCAGCAATACGGCATCCGGCCGGTGCCGTTCCAGAGCGCGAGCAAATACCAGACCTCGGTGATCAATTCCTATTTCAACATCCTGGTCAAATATGGCGACGAGTTCACCAAGCTCGGCTTCCGGACCTGATCGAGATCAAGCGGCGCAGGGCGAGGACCTGGACGTCGATTTGCGCAATCCGGAATACGACATCACGCGCGCGATCAAGAAGGTCATGAACGGCTATCGCGGCGGCGGCAATGTGCTCGCCGGCATTCCGAAAGGCGTGCAGCTCGCGGCCTATATCTCGGCGGACGCCAAGCTTCCGGATCCGATGCCGCAGCTGAAGAAGGATCTTGAGGCGCTGATCAAGGAGTATAAGGACAGCGCGCCCGGCAAGTTCGACGCGCAGATCATCGATCCGGCGGCCGACGGCGGGCAGACCGCCAAGAAGCTTCAAGACAGCTACGGCCTGCAGCCGCTTGCGGCGGGGCTCTTGAACCCGCAGCAATTCTGGTTCCATCTCATCCTGGTGAGCGGCGACAAGGTCGAGCAGGTGCCTCTGCCGGAGGCGCTCGACAAGGCGGGGCTGAAGCGCAACATCGACGCCACCCTCAAGCGCCTCACCCCCGGCGCGCTGCGCACGATTGCGCTCTACGTGCCGCCGCCCAATCCGATGGCCCAATACGGCATGCGCGCCCGGCGGCACGTCGCCGAGCTTCCAGATGCTCGAGGACAAGCTGCGCGAGAATGCGACCGTGGTTTCGGCCGAGCTGAAAGACGGCCGGGTGCCCGAGGCGGCGGATATTCTCTTCGTCGCGGCGCCGGAGAGTCTCGACAACAAGCAGCTTTTCGCCGTCGATCAGTTTCTGATGAAGGGCGGGACGGTCGTCATCGCGTCGTCGCCCTATAAGACCTCGATGCGGGGTCAGCTCGACATCCTGCCGACCCCGTCCGGCCTTGAGGACTGGCTGGCCTTCAATGGGCTGACGCTGCAGAAGTCTCTGGTGCTCGATCCGCAGAATTCGCCATTCCCGATCCCGGTCGAGCGCAATGTGGGCGGCCTCAAGCTTCAGCAGATCCAGCTTCTCGACTATCCCTATTTCGTCGATGCGCGCCAGGACGGGCTGGCGCAGCAGAAGGCGCCGACGACGGGGCTGAGCCAGCTCACGGTGTCCTGGGCCTCGCCGATCAAGGTCGACGAGACGGCGGCCAAGGGCCGCAAGCGTCGTGCGCCTGATCGAGAGTTCGCCCAACTCCTGGACATCGGAAGCGCTCGATGCGGTGCCGGACTTCAAGGCCATCCCCGGCTCGGCTTTGCCGAGGGCAAGGATCGCGGCCGTCAGCTGATCGGCGCGATGATGGAAGGGCAATTCAAGTCGTTCTTCGCCGGCAAGCCTTCGCCGCTCGCCAAGGACGCCAAGCCGGAGGAGGCCAAGGACAAGGCCGGCGCCAGCGGCAAGGACGCCGCCTCGGGCGACAAGACCGCGGCGGGCAAGCCCGATGCGAAGGCGGATGACAAGGACAAGAAGCCGACCATTACCGGCGTCATCGAGCGCTCGCCGGAAAGCGGGCGCATCATCCTCGTCGCCTCGAGCACCTTCCTGTCCGACGACATTCTGAACCTGTCATCGAGCGTCAATCAGACCCAGTATCTGGCGCCGCTCACCTTCGCCCAGAACGCCGTCGATTGGTCGCTGGAGGACCGGGGGCTGTTGTCCCTGCGCAGCCGCGGCGGTCAGTTCTCGCGGACTTTGGAGCCGATGACCGCGGGCATGGAGGCGTTCTGGGAATATCTCAATTACGGCCTGGCGCTTCTGGGCCTCGGCATTGTCTATCTGGTTCGCCGCGTCATGCGGAAGTCCGCAAGGCGCCGCTATGCGGCGATGCTGGGATTTGAGGGAGCCTGATCGATGAAGCGTTTCACCCTAATTCTCGCTGGCGTGCTCGCATTGCAGGTCGTCCTGGCATTTGTCCTGAGCCTTGGCGGCTCCGACTACGCCGCGTTCAAGGCCTCGCAGCCGCTTCTCGCCTTCGACAAGGACAAGGTCGATCAGATCGCCATCGACGAGAGCGCCGCCAATTCGGTCACGCTCAAGAAGGAGGGCGGCAAATGGATCATTCCGAGCATGGCCGGCTTTCCGGCAAATCAGGATCAGGTCAATGGGCTGATCGGCAAGCTCGCGGCGTTCAAAAAGGGCTGGCCGGTCGCAACCACCTCCGACGCGGCCGCGCGCTTCAAGGTGACCGAGAAGGATCACGAGCGCCGCATCATCTTGAAAAGCGGTGACAAGCAGGTTGCCGAGCTCTTGCTCGGCACTTCGCCGACCTATCGCGAGGTCCATGCCCGCGCCGGCGGCGATGATGCGGTCTACGGCATCGCCATGGCGGCCTATGACGCCGGCGCGCGCGGCGAGGAGTGGATGAACCGGGATTATCTCGAGGTCCCTCAGGATAAGGTGGCAAGCATATCCATCGGCGATGTCGTGCTCGATCGCAAGGATGGCAAGTGGGCGCTCGACGGGCTCAAGCCGGAGGAGAAGCCGAAGGAGACCGATATCGTCCAGCTCGCCGGCGCCATCACCCATCCGAGCTTCGACGTGGTTCAGGGCAAGGGCAAGGACGCTCTCGCCAAGCTCGACCCCGCCGACATTCAGGTGACGGTCAAGCCCACCCAAGGCGATCCGATCACCTATAAATTCAAGAAGGAAGACAAGGGCGGCGCCTATCTCTTCGCCAGCTCGGCGCATGATTATGTCTTCCGCGTCGCCGAGGCGACGATCTCCTCAATCGTGAAGGCGAAACGCGCCGATCTGATCGAGGCGAAGGCCGAGGCCAAAGACCAGAAGAAGGACGAGGCCAAAGATCAGAACAAGGAGCAGAGCAAAGACCAGAAGAAAGACGATGGCTCGCAGACCTCCGACAACAAGCCGTTGAGCGGCGGCGGCGGCTGATGGTCAGCGCGATCCGCAGAATGGCTTCGGCATTTCCGGGGTGAGCGGCTCGCCCCGCGGACGCATTCCAGTGACATAGAGCCTTTTCCGTTCCGATAGAATCGGAACGGGGCTCTGTCTCTTTGTTTGAGCGTGATCTTTTCGCAAAACCGGCGTCCATCCCCGTTTTCACGCAAGGCTGTCCGGGGAAGTCAGGCATAAGCGAGCAGTAATTGCCCAGGCATCTGTTTTGGCTGCGGTTTTGCGGTAAAGATCATGCCCAAAAAACCGCAACGCCTCGCGGGTCCGCCCGGCGAGGGGCTTGGCGTTGGCCGCGTCAATATTGCGCCGAGCTGAAGCCGTTCGGCGCCTGATCGACGACCTGATTGCCATAGCGCTGCACTTCGAGCACAGCAAAACCGCGCTCCGAGGTGCCGTCGGGACGCAGGCGGAACAGCCCGTCGACGCCGGCAAAGCCGTTCGACCGCGTCAGAGCTTCCTGCGTAAACCGGGAGCCGGCCGAATTCTTCGACAGCGAGATGGCCAGGCTCACAGCGTCATAGGCGAGCGTTGCAAGGCGCGGCGGCACGTCGCCATAGGTCTCGACATAGCGCTTGGTGAAATTGGTCCAGCCTTTCGGATCGGGCGCCGGGAACCAGCTGCCGACCAGCGCTTCCTCCTTGCCGAGGCCGGTATAGTCCCAGCCGCTGGTGCCGAGCAGCTTGATCGCCTTGACGTCGACCTCCGCATAGGGAAGCAGCGGGGCGAGCGAGGGAAGCGTGTCGGCGGCCGCGGGGATGAACAAGGCGTCGATCTGCGGCGGCTCGCCCTTCTTCGCCAGCGCGGCGATTTCGCGAACCGGCGCGATCATGCCGTTGGCGTCCTGCGGATAGGTTTTCACCGTCACGACCTGGGCGTTGAGCTGCTTGGCGATGCCGAGAAAATTCTGCTCGACGAGCCGGCCATATTCGGTCTGCGGGATGAGCGCGGCGAAGCGCGTCTTGCCCTGGCTCACCGCGTAGGAAATGATCCGCGGCACGTCGCTGCCGGCGAGGAAGCTGAGCAGATAGACGCCATTGCCGGCGACCTTCCGGTCGCTGGAAAAGGCGATCATCGGGTATATTCGCGCTTCGTGCCTCGGGTGCCGCGGCCGAGACCTCATTGGCGAAAAGCGGTCCGATGATCAGCTCCGCATGGTCCTTGACCGCCTCTTGCGCGGCTGCCTTGGCGCCCTCGGGCGTGCCGCGCGTATCCTTCGGCACGAGCTCGACATTGGGATTGTCGAAATCGAAGAGCGCCAGCTCGCCGGCCTGTTTGAGCGCCTGAGCGACCTTTTGCGAGTTGCCGCCGCTGAGCGGCAGCAGCACGGCAACTTTGACAGCGCCCTTTCCCGCGCCCGGCAACACGGTCGACCCGCCGCTGCTGGCGCTGCTGCCCCCGCCGGTGATCGAGCAGCCGGCAAGGCTCAACGCCAGGAGCGCAAACCCCAAGGCAAAGACGCTGCGTGCCGATCGCTCGAACCAGATCTTCAGACAGAATTGAGCCAGCATTGCCGTCTCGATACCTTTCTTCCGCCCGCGCGCACCAGCCTGAAATCGGGATGCGCCGTCATGGCCGGACAGATGGGTCAAGTCTTAAGCCCGAGGCATTGGCTTCATCCGCGCTAGCGGCCCCCGCGCCGATATCGGATGGCATGGCGAGGACGGCGCGATGAAGAATCGCGATCATTGCAGAAAAGCTTGGCACAATCCGCCGCGGCTAGCATCTTGTCTTTTGTTAGCCTGCGACTGTGGCCGTAAGGTGATAGGCTTTAGAGGGCCTTACGTGCCGCAGGGCCGATTTCAATCTTGTGGATTACGCCTTGATGCCCGGATCGCTGTCTGACGCCGTCTGCGCGGTGCTGGAGAAGGAACTCGCCGCGCCGCTTGCGCCGGGCCTCTATCTGGTCGCGACCCCGATCGGCAATCTCGGCGATGTCACTCTGCGCGCGCTCACCGTTCTGGCAAGGGCCGACCATATTTGCTGCGAGGATACCCGCCAGACCCATAAGCTCGTCAGCCATTATCATCTCGCCGCGAGACTCAGCGCCTATCACGATCACAATGCCGCGCGGGAACGGCCGAAGATCCTGAAATGGCTCGCCGGCGGCGCCTCCGTCGCGCTGGTGTCCGACGCCGGAACGCCGCTGATCTCCGATCCGGGCTATAAGCTGGTTCGTGAGGCCGCCGCGAGAGGCATCGCGATTACGAGCATTCCGGGCGCTTCGGCGCTTCTCGCCGGGCTGACCGCCAGCGGTCTGCCGACCGACAGCTTCTTCTTCGGCGGATTCTTGCCGCCTCGCGAGGCGGCGGCCAGAAAGCGCCTCGAGGACATGTCGGCGCTGCCGGGAACGCTGATCCTCTTTGAAACCGCAAGCCGTATCGACCGGACATTGAAACTGCTCGGCGAGATCTTCCGGGGCCGCCAGCTCGTCATCGCGCGCGAGCTGACCAAGCGCTTCGAGGAGATCATCCGGTCGGATCTGCCGGCCGAGGGACTGATCGGCCGGGAATGGAAGGGCGAGCTCGTGCTGCTCATCGCGCCGCGCTTGGACGAAGCCGTGAGCGAAGACGAGGTGGCGAGGGCTGTCCGTGCCGCGCTCGAAAGGTCTAGTCTCAGAGATGCTGTGGAAGAGGTGAGAAGAACATTGCGTGTACCTCGGAAGCAGGTCTATGATCTGGCACTGAAATTCCAGAATGGTGCGAGTGAGGATGAGCGCTAGGGCGAAGAAGCGGCTGGCCTATGAAAAGGGCCGTAAAGCCGAAGACGACGCGGCCTCCATGCTCGCGCACCGAGGCTACCGGATTCTTAGCCGCCGCTATCGCTCGCCCGCCGGTGAAATCGATCTCGTCGCCTCCAACGGGCGGCATCTTGCCTTCGTCGAAGTCAAAGCGCGGCGGAACTTGGACGACGCCGCCTGGTCGATTACGCCCCACCAGCAGCGCCGCATTGCCGATGCTGCCGGTCATTGGCTTCAGACCTTCCCGGAATATCAGGATCGCGACATGTCCTTTGACGCGGTGCTGATTGCGCCGTCTCAGCGCGCGGAATATATCCCGGATGCGTTCCGGCTTTGAGCCGTGGCGAGACCGTCGCTCACCCGAAAATGATGAGGCAGGCGACACGCGGTCCGGCGATCGATGTACCCTGGCGCATAGGATCGCTGTGGAATAGCAGGCGGGCTGCGGTGCGCCAAAGCTTGGTGGACGCACCCCGCATCCTGCAAGAAGGAGAGTGCAATGGCGCTGCGCGTCGCATTTCAGATGGACCCGATCGACCGCCTCGTCATTCGCGGCGACTCCACATTCGCGCTGATGCTCGAGGCCCAGCGGCGGGGGCATGAGCTTCTCTATTACACGCCGGCGGATCTCGCGCTTCGCGATCGCCAGATCGTCGCGCATGTGAACCCGGTCACGGTCGCCGATGAAGAAGGCGGCCATTACCGGCTCGGCGACCGCCGGCTCGCGGACCTTGGCGAATGCGATGTCGTGCATCTGCGCCAGGACCCGCCATTCGATATGAACTACATCACCACGACCCACCTGCTTGAGGCTTTGCTGCCGCGCGTGCTTGTCGTCAACGACCCGGCCTCGGTGCGCAATTCCCCGGAAAAGCTATTCGTGACCCGGTTTCCCGATCTGATGCCGCCCACCCTGATCACCCGGTCGCTCGAGGACGTGAAGGCTTTCCGGCGCGAGCATCGGGATATCATTCTGAAGCCACTCTATGGCAATGGTGGCGCCGCTGTCTTCCGGATGCAGCTGGAGGACACCAATATCGCTTCGCTGGTCGAGCTGTTTCAAAGCGTCTTTCGCGAGCCATTCATCGTCCAGCGCTATCAGCCAGAAGTGCGCAATGGCGACAAACGCATCATCCTTGTCGACGGCGAGATCGCCGGGGCGATCAACCGGGTGCCCTCGATTGAGGAGACGCGGTCCAATATGCATGTCGGCGGCCGACCGGAGCCGACCGAGATCACGGAGCGCGATCGCGAAATCTGCGCGGTCATCGGTCCGGAGCTGAAAAAGCGCGGGCTGATCTTTACCGGCATCGACGTCATCGGCGACTATCTGACCGAAATCAATGTGACCTCGCCGACCGGCATTCGCGAGGTGAAACGCTTCGGCGGGGCCGACATTGCCGTGATGATCTGGGATGTCATCGAAGGCCGGGTCGGCAGCGGCAAAGCCTCCCGTTCACCGTAATTGCCCCCAAATATCCCGTATAGACATGTAGGCGGGAATCAGCTTAATTTGCACACATACGATAAGAACCGTTCGGATGTGTCAAATGGTTGGATGGCGCAAGTTTTTACTCTGGTTGCTGCCGATTGTCGCGAGCTTTCCACTTATACTGAAGTGGACATTCGACATTATCGGCTGGTCAACGGCTCCAGGTGATGCTGTGGAGCTATATCACAAATTAAGCGAAATGCCGTGGTGGATAGCCTACGGACTAGCTATTTGCACTTGGATCGCATTCTTTGTCGCCCCGCCATTATGGGACAGATATATTCGAGTATACTCAGTACAAGAACCAGAGCATTCCACGATATTTTATCCAGATTGGACTATTCGCGAATTGTTTTTGCATATTGACCCCCATTTGATATCGGCGGGAGATGCTCGATGGAAGACGGTCGATCAATTAATTCATGATGCGCTGGCGACTGGGCGTTTAACAGCCTGGGGCAGAGATGATACGAAAGGCAAATTTGGTAATCGAGCACCACAGGAAGAGATCGAAAAGGGATATTGGCTAACGGCTGGCCTAATGTTGAATTTCTTCCTTCCGGGAGAAGATCATCAGTATCTGATTTATGCCAGGCCAAGCAAGAATGGCGGCCCGCAGTATCGGGATATTCAGGTAAACAAAGCCCAAGCTCTGAAGATTTGGCCGACTTACATCGAACTCGCGTGCCGTCCTCTCAGGGATTTGTTCAAAGAAGCTGAGAAGCAGGGATGGGACTTTACTGGCGATAGCCACGACATATTGAATTTTGCAAAGGCTCTCAGGCAGGCTGCCTTTAATGGTCAACTTACGTTTTCAGGGCGTCAGAGCAGCTCGCGGATTGATATTTTGAGGCGGCGTGCTCTCTTAGAGATTATGGGTTCTGAGCATTGGCGAGATTATGAAATAGATTGGCCGCCTAGCTTCAATATCGAACCACCAGACGGGAAGATGGCTGGCGTAAGGGCAGATAACTTTCGCAGCCGCTCTCAGAAGCTAAATACGGCTGAAGAAGGTTACTTCGACCTACATGTGGATTGGGATGAGGCGCTTAAATGGCTGGTGAGACAAAGTCCGCCCAAAATTCAGGAGGCTTCATGACTTTGAAAGAAGTACCCGGGATGTGGAAATGAATGAACCGAAAACGGCCAAAGAGCGCTTCGACCGCCTTCTTGACGCTATGGCACACGGTGAGCGCCCTTCGGGAAAGCAGAAAGCAAAAGCTGGAACATCACGTAAGGGTGCTTCCGAAGGTTATGACGAAACTCAGCCTCCCAAAGATACTTCTGGAGATGCTTCTTCGAAACCCAAACGTGGGTCCCGTTGATCATGCGCCTTACGTTGGCCCAGAAGGCTTCGAGGTTATTCACGTGCACATCGCCGCGCACATACTCCTTTGAGCGATGATGAACGGTTTCCAGGCGATAGCCCTTAGCGCTCAGCGGCCCATAGACCGGCGCTTCGTCGGCCATCAGGCGCGTTCCGGGTCTAACATTCTTGATGACTTCAGGCTGGACATATTCGCCGCTTTTGGAGGGGATGACGCGCGTAATGACCTCGCCGCCGCGTTCGATCATGCCAAGCACAACGGCCTTATCGTCGCGCCCCCGCTCGTCATGGCCGCCGATGAAAGCCTTGTCGATTTCGACCGGACCTTTGCCAGAACCGCCAAGAGGCGCATCGCCATCAACGTAGCCCATATACTTCCGGATTTCGTGGCCCATGCGCCAAGCCGTTTTGTAGGTGCAGCCGATACGGCGCTGGATTTCCTTGCCGGAGACACCGTTCCGGGTCGTGCAAAACATGTGCATGACCTCGAACCAGTCCACCAGCGACGTGCGCGTGCTTTCGAACGGCGTTCCAGCGGTCGGATAAACCTGATTGCCGCACCATTCACATTCATAGGCCCGACGCTTCTTCACGCGATGATACTTCGCGTCCTTGCCGCATTTCGTGCACTTGTGCTTTTGCCCGTATCGCACGCGGAAAAGGTGCTCCAGACACGCATCGTCATCCGGAAACATCGCTGCCAATTCACGTGCGGTAATGCCTTGTTTTCCCATATCTTCTATATAGCATGGTCCATTACATGTTTCAATGGGATAATTGGTAATTGCCCTTATGTTCATGACTTGTTCTTTCCGCTAGCGTTGTGCAATCCGGCGTCCGGATTTCGTATTGGCGGATTGAGACGATGTTCGCGCAAATCTCCACAGTCGCGTTCCTTGGCATCGAGGCGCGCCCGATCGATGTTCAGGTGCAAATCGGCGCCGGTCTGCCGTCGTTCTCGATCGTCGGCCTGCCGGACAAAGCGGTCGCCGAAAGCCGCGAGCGCGTGAGAGCGGCGCTGTGCTCGATCGGCCTCGGCCTGCCGGCCAAGCGGATTACGGTCAATCTGGCGCCGGCCGATCTGCCGAAAGAGGGCAGCCATTACGATCTGCCGATCGCCGTCGGTCTGATGGTCGCGAGCGGGGCGATGCCTGGCGATGAAATCGGCGACTATGTGGTAATCGGCGAGCTCGGGCTCGACGGCGCCGTCGCGGCCGTCACCGGGACGCTCCCGGCAGCGATCGGCGCCAACAGCTCTCGACAAGGGGCTGATCTGCCCCTTTGCCTGCGGCAGCGAGGCCGCCTGGGCCTCGCCGGAAATGGGCATCCTTGCGCCGCCGCATCTCCTTTCGCTGGTCAATCACTTCAAAGGCATCGGCGAGCTGCAGCGCCCGGTTCCGCAGCTTGACGAGACCAAGCCCGACATTCTCGATCTGCGCGATGTGCGCGGTCAGAACATGGCCAAGCGCGCGGTCGAGATCGCAGCGGCCGGTGGCCACCACATTCTGATGATCGGGGCCGCCAGGGGCAGGAAAGTCCATGCTGGCCAAGCGCCTGCCGGGGCTGCTTCCGCCACTGGAGCCGCAGGAAATGCTGGAAATCGCCATGGTCCGCAGCATGGCGGGCCAGCTCGGTGGCGGCCGATTAAGCCGCGAGCGGCCGTTCCGCGCGCCGCACCATTCGGCGAGCATGGCGGCGCTGGTCGGGCGGCGGCTCACGTCCAAGGCCGGGCGAAGTCGCGCTCGCACATCACGGCGTTCTTTTCCTCGATGAGCTGCCGGAATTCCTGCCCCAGGTGATCGACGCACTCCGGCAGCCGCTCGAGTTGGGCGAGATCATCATCGCGCGTGCCAATCACCGGATTACCTATCCGACACGCATCCAGCTGGTCGCGGCGATGAACCCTTGCCGCTGCGGTCACGCCGCCGAGCCGGGCTTTTCCTGCCGGCAGGGCCCGAGCTGCCGTGATCGCTATATGGCCCGCCTGTCAGGGCCGATCCTCGACCGGATCGACATTCGCATCACCGTGCCGGCGGTGACGGCCGCCGATCTCGCCCTGCCGCCCGCGCGCGAGGGGAGTGCCGAGGTGCGGGCGCGCGTCGAGGCGGCGCGCCGGAGGCAGATCGAGCGCTACCGCAGTGATCGCGCCGGGCCAGATCAGCACCAACGCCGAATGCCCGCCTGCCTTGCTCGAAGCGGTTGCCGCGCCGGACAGCGCCGGCGAAAAACTGCTGCAGGACGCCGCGTCCGCTTTCGGCCTTTCCGCGCGCGGCTATCATCGCGCATTGCGCCTTGCCCGGACGCTGGCCGATCTTGACGGGGAGAAGAAGCTTTTGGTCGCCCATATCGCCGAGGCGCTAGCTCTGCGCGGGACCGACGTAACGCGCGGCGGGCGGAGTGGACCGCACGCGTCCGAGCACCTTGCTTTGCCAGCTCAGGCTTGAGCATTCAACGCAGGCGGTCAATCGCCGATGGCCAGCCCATGGCGGTGCAGCGCGGAGAATTCGGAGCGTTCGAGGCCCCGTTCGGCGAAGGGTCAGCGGATCTTTGGCTGGAGCTTTGCGCAGGCCTCGTGCCGGTGGCAGCATAGGAGATGGTCGTTGACCATGCCGACCGATTGCATCATCGCATAGATCGTTGTCGGTCCGACGAAGCGAAAGCCTTGGGCTTTCATGGCTTTGGAAATGGCGCGGCTGACCGGCGTCTCCGGAGGGATGTCGGCAGGCGATGCGAAGCGGTTCTGCAGCGGCTTGCCGTCGACAAAGCCCCAAAGAAATGATGAAAGGCTCTGTTCTTCGGCGAGCGCCAGATAAGCGCGAGCATTGGCGATCGCCGCCTCGATCTTGAGCCGGTTTCTCACGATCCCGGGATCGGCGAGCAAGGCTGCGATCTTGTCGGGGCCATAGCGCGCGATCGCCTCGGCATTGAATCGATCGAAAACGCGGCGGAAATGCTCGCGCTTCCTTAAGATGGTGATCCAGGACAGACCGGCCTGAAATCCTTCCAGGATGATTTTTTCGAACAGGGCGCGGCTGTCGCCGTTCGGTACGCCCCATTCCTCGTCGTGATAGGCGAGATAAATGGGGTCGTCATTGACCCAGCTGCAGCGTGTTATCGTCACGGCTGCACCCCGAGCGAGGGGACCTCATAGCTTGCCCATGGCGGCCGGCGGACGCTGACGGTGACATCGCCGACGCGCAGGTCGACGCCGTTTTCGATAGCGTGCGCGACCCGGTCGAGCCGGACCATGGCGATGCCATGGACGCCATCCATAGAGCCGACCGTGCCGACAGGCACCTCGCCGGCCTCTGATTTCCGCGCCGCCACCGTCAAGGGGGGCACTCGTATCGATCGCGGCGATCCGGGTCTTGGCAATGCCTCGATGATACATGCGCGACACGACCTCCTGGCCCACATAGCAGCCCTTGCCGAAATCGACGCCATGCAAGTCGTCGTAGCACGCCTCATGCGGGAAGGTCTCGCCGAAGGGGTAGTCGAGCCCGCCCTGTGGGACCGCAAGAGTGATCCGGTGGCTGTGATAGGCAGTCTCGCCCGAAGCCGCCAAGGCCCGATTCGCTGGCTCGCTTTCAGTGTGTTTTAAGATTATGCGCTCGCCAAGCGGCGCATAACGCGGGTCGGTATAGGTGGCGAAGAAAGCGGCATTGCCTTCGCGCGGCTCATCCCCCCAGGCCGCACCGACGGCAAACTCCGCCGAGCGGTCGGCAATCTCGACCTTGGCCCGCAGCCGATACATCGTCAGCCGTTTCACCAATTCTTCGACCTGGTCTCTGGCGCAATCGAGCCAATAGCTCTGTGGATCTCGGACATAGATCAGGAAATCGAACAGGATCTTGCCCTGCGGCGTCAGCAGCCCGGCAAAGACAGCCTCTCCCGGCCGCGCGCGCTCGATATCGTTGGTGACGAGGCCCTGCAAAAAGCCGGCGGCATCCGGCCCGCGCAACTCGACGAGGCCTCGATCCGGCAAATGCGTCATCAGGCTGTAAGACATCTGCGATCTCCTGTCGCTCCGGCCATATAGGCGCGATTGGGAGGCGGCGCAATCGCGCGGATCGGTATTTGGGCCGACGAATATCGCGCCGATTTCTCCGCCGGCATGGTCCGCCATTGCGCGGCGTTTCCCTGGGGGCCATCTTTCCGACGCCGGCTGCTGTCCACATCCTTCCCCGCATGCCGGTTATATTGGCGCCCGTGGTCATTGCCAGCGGCGTTGCGCGGCTTTATGCGTTGGAAGACAATGAGCCGGCCGGCTCATCGTTCCGGAGCGGGCGGTTTCATGGTCCAGACATTCGATCTTGTGATCCGAGGCGGCACCATCGTCAATCAGGATGGCGTTTGGCGGGGTGACGTCGGCATCGACGGCGGCCGGATTGCGCGCCTCGGCGGCATTGCCAGCAGCGCTGCCGGCGAGGCCTTTGATGCCACGGGCCTGCATGTGCTTCCCGGCATCATCGACAGCCATGTGCATTTCCGCGAGCCGGGCGGCGAGACCCAAGAGGACCTCGAAAGCGGCAGCCGCGCGGCGGTGCTCGGCGGGGTGACCGCCGTTTTCGATATGCCTAACACCGATCCGCCGACGACAACCGCCGGAGCGCTTGCCGACAAGGTAAGGCGGGCGACGGGCCGCATGTTCTGCGACTTCGCCTTCTATCCCGGCGCAACGAAGGAAAATATCGACGAGCTGCCGGAGCTGGAGCGCCTTCAAGGCGCGGCCGCCATCAAGGTGTTCATGGGCTCATCGACCGGCAATCTGCTGGTCGATGATCCGGTTCTGCTGCGCCGGATTTTGTTGCTGGCCAAGCGGCGGGTTGCCTTCCACGCCGAGGACGAGGCGCGTCTCAATGCGCGCAAAGACTTCCGGCGTGAGGGTGATCCCGCGAGCCATTCCGAATGGCGGGACCCTGAGGCGGCGGTGATGGCGACGCGGAGCCTGCTGCAGCTTGCGCGCGAGGCCGGCAAGCGCGTTCACATCCTGCATGTGTCGACGGGCGAAGAGATGGCGCTCGTCGCGGCAAACCGCGATCTCGCCACGGCCGAGGCGACGCCGCATCATCTCTTGCTGACGGCGCCCGATGCCTATGAAAGGCTCGGCGCGCGCGCCCAGATGAACCCGCCCTTGCGTGACGAGGCCCAGCGCGCTTCAATCTGGGACGCTGTTCGCCAAGGCATCGCCGACACGATCGGCTCCGATCACGCGCCACATTTGCTGAGCGCCAAGGCGAAGCCCTATCCCGCTTCCCCATCCGGGATGCCCGGCGTGCAGACGCTCGTGCCGCTGATGCTCGACGCCGTCAATGCCGGCCGGCTGACCATTGAGCGTTTCGTCGATCTGACCAGTCACGGTCCGGCGCGGGTGTTCGGGATCGCCGGCAAGGGACGAATCGCGGTCGGCTATGACGCCGACCTGACGCTCGTCGACATGAACGCGCGCCGCGTTATCAACAATGATTGGATCGCCAGCCGCTGCGGCTGGACGCCGTATGACGGCTGGACGGTCAGCGGCTGGCCGGTTGCCACGATTATCCGTGGCCGGATCGCGATGCGCGATGATGCGATCATCGGCGGAGCGTCCGGGCGGCCGGTGCGCTTTGCCGAAACGCTTGCCGGCTCATAGCCGGCGGCTGCGCCATCAGTCGACATGATCGTGGAAGAAATGCCACGTGCCGTTCTGCGCGATACCGATGCGGTAATAGTCATAGCGGCCTGATGCCTGCATCGCCTTTAGCCGCTGCGGCGAAACGATCGTCAACAGCTCGACCTGCTGGGCCGGCGACAATTTGCCGATCGGCAGCTCGGCGAAATAAGGCCAGATATAGAGTTCTTCGCCCATCGCGGCGTGCTTTTTGACGAAGCCGGTGCGGAAAAGCTGAATCAAAATCGCCAGAATTTCCCGGCCATCGCCGTCCCCCGAGACCTTTCGCCAATAGCGGATCGGATCGGCCACTTTGTCGCGTGCCACGATCGGCGGGATCTCATTCATCTCGATGGGCACGCGCATGGCGTCGATATCCCCGCTCATCGCCGCCGTGAGGATCGCACGCCTGATCCTGTCGACTTCGGGCGGCAAAACCGAGAAGTCGCGCAAGATTTCAAGCGAGCCGCTTGGAAAATCTGCCTTTTCTTTGGCGGCTTTTTCTGCTCTTAGCGGAGGAACCAGAGGTGTCAAAGCATAGACAAGGCCGAGGGCCACGGCTAGGAATAGCGTCGGGATTCTGAGGCGGCGAATCGCGATGCTCCCTGGTGACTGTCGCATCCGGCTTTTCTCCTCGCGCGGCGACGATTTACAGAACAAGGGCAGTTTGAGGACTGCCGATCAAAGTTATGGATTGGGTGATCATTGAGCCAACCTTATGACGGGACCTGCTGACGGTGCTTTCCACTGACCTCGTCGCCTCGAGCACGCAGCTCATCGCAAGCGGTCTATTCATAGGCGTGCTCATTGCAGCGCCCGTCGGTCCCGTCAATATCGTCTGCATACAGCGGACGCTGGAGCGAGGCTTCTGGGGCGGCTTTGCGGCCGGTGTCGGGGCGGTGCTGGCTGACGGGCTGATCGCGTCTGTCGCCGCCTTCGGCATTACCGCAATTTCGGGGGTCATGGCCCGCTACAAGCAGGAGATTCAACTCATCGGCGGCCTTATCATGATCGCATTCGGCGCCAGGCTTTTCATGGCCAAGCCGACGCTGAGGGTGCCCGCCCGGACGAGCTGGTCACAGCTTCGCCGCATTGTCGACCGGGTCCCGGAGGGGCTGCGTCCGGCACTGCGCTTTCAGATCTGGCGCATCCTTCCGCATGCGAGCGTCATCCCGCAGACCTTCTTTCTGACCATTACCAATCCGGGCGCCATCCTCGGGCTTTTCGCCATCTTCGGGGGGCTTGGTTCGGTGATCGGCGGCTTCAGGAATTATCTGGAGGCGTTGATGATCGTGGTATCGGTGATGGTCGGCAGCCTGCTTTGGTGGGCCGGGCTGTCGCGCCTGATCGAGAAACTGCGCGACAAGATCAATGAAAACCGGCTGAAGATCATCAACCAGGTCGCCGGCGTCGCGCTGCTTGCCTTTGGCGGCTTGTTGTTTTTTCAGTTTGCCATGGGCATCATCGGACCTGCCGCCGATGCGGCGACAGCGCCCGGCCTCCTGCCCGACTTCATTGGCAGGCAGCTGGGTCTACTGGGTGATCCGGTTTAGAGTAAACTCGCCATTGTGAATTCGGCGCGCGAGGCCTTCTGCCATTTTGGCAACGGCGTCTTCACCATAACTGGAGACGAGGTCGGACAAAGCAGCAAAGAACGCGGCGTTGGCAAGCATTTCCGGCTGAATGCCGTCATAGATCGCTTCTTCCCAGGCTTCGAGAATGTAACGGAGAGCAGCCTGCTTCTGTTCCTCCAGTGCAGCGCTTGAGTTCGCGGGATAAATTGTAATCTCTTATCCGATACACGCGTTGTCTCTCCAAATGTCACGAAACACTTAACGCTCTGATTTTCCTATCACAGCCGTTTCGATGGCGTATGACAGCTTTGTTGTTGTGCTTAACGAGCGAATGAAATTTTTAATAATTCTTGCTTAACGATGATCTTCAATCAGAGCTTGAGCGATGCTTGTGCCTTGCTCCATGAACCGATTGATTGCGAGGACAGCGGGCTTCGTGCAGGTCCGGTAGGTGCGCGCATAGCCGCGATAGCCCTTGTTGAAGCTATCGACGAGGCGAGCACGACGAAGAGCGCTGGTGCCCTCGGCATTGACGAGATCGCGCATCTGATTACGCCAGACTTGGCCCTCGTCTGCGCCGCAAAGTTCGCGCAGATAATGAACCGCTCCGAGGATCTCTGATAGCCGGTAGATTTGCGCATCGTAGGGGCGCGCATCAGGATCGTCCGAAGCCGCCGGCGACTTCGCCGGCTCCGCGAAGGAGGCCTGTGCAAAGAGCTGAGATCCTGCCAGCACCATGATCGCCGAAATCACCAAAAACGCTCTGGTTGTCGCCACTATTCGCACTTCTATCTTAGGTTGCATAAACCCGTCAACCTCAACTCAATGGTCTAAGTGTTTTCCAACATGCTGCCGGCGACGTCCTGTTTGTCCCACATCATCGAAGTGGCTCGTCGTCGCGCTCCAACCGCCGCAGCTTGTCCGCGGCGGTGGCGACGATCGCCGGAAGTCCGCCCGTCCCTGGCAGCGAGGCGAGCGCATCCAGAACATGCCATGACGCCGCGTCCGCATCACTTCCCGCTATGGCCTCTCCGGCTTCCCAAATGCCATAAAACACAATAATGACACGGTGAAATAGCACCTCGCCCCTGTCATTTCGATGAACGACATCCTTTATCCCGGCGATATCGAAAATTTTCGCCGCGATCCCGGTCTCCTCGAAAAGCTCGCGCCGGATGGCCTCGAGCGCGGGCTCGCCCGGCTCGATATGCCCGCCCGGCAGGCTCCAGAGCCCTTTCGCCGGCGGATGGCCTCGCTTGACCAGGAGGACCTTGCCATCCTTGAAAATCGCCGCGCTGACTGCCGCTTGCGGCGTCAGAGCTCCGCTTTCGGTGGTCTTCGTCATGGCACTGAAGGGCGCGGCAATTGCAGCCTTTGCATCCTCTGGCATAAGTCCAACATATGATCCAGACAGGCTCTCAAACCTAGTGTCCCGAATCCGAAGTTCGCCTGATTTCGCGGCGAAGTCTCCAGCGGAATTCGGATTCAAAAGGGACACCGGCAACGATTGGTTTCTAGTGTGGCCTTAAATCGGGAAGTCCCCTATATCGATTCGGTAGACGGGTTTAGCGGACTTCCCAATCGCCTCACTAGCGGCCGCTGGCCGTCCCCGAGTGCGCCCCAAAGCGCTTCTCCCGGTTGCCATCGAACACCGATTTGGAAGCGTTCGCCATGTTCAAATCCATTACCGCTTTCATTGAATTCTCTCGGCTCGCGTGACGAAGGCGAAAAGATCGCCGAACACGAAGTCCGCCTGGCAACGGCGGCTCTGCTTTTCCACGCCATCGCCATCGACGGCACCGTCGGCGAGGACGAAATGGCGCAGCTCAAGCCGATCCTGACCTCCCACTTTCATCTCGATGAACGCGAGTTCAACCGCCTGCTCACAGAGGCCCAGAGGAGCGAGCAGGAGGCGGTCGACATCTACCGCTTTACCTCCGTCCTGCGTGATCGCCTGTCGCTCGACGAAAAGCGTGAAATCATTGCCATGATGTGGCGTGTCGTTTATGCCGACGGCGAACTCGGCCCGCTCGAAGATAATCTGATCTGGCGGACCGCCGAGCTGCTCGCCGTACCTGCCCGCGACCGCATGGAGCTGAAACGCATGGTGCGCAAGGAGATCGGGTAGCCACATGGCAAACTGGCTGCAAAGGCTGGAGACGGCGTGGTCGAGACGGAACCGGCGCAGAGGCGGCGTGAGTGCCGAGGATGAGGGGCGGGCGCCGGTTTGCATCATCACCGGGGGAAGCGAGGGCATTGGGCGCCATCTCGCCAATGAATTTGCCGCGCACGGCCACCGCATTCTTCTCATCGCGCGCAGCGCCGAAAATCTCGATCGGGCGGCATCCGAGCTGCGGCGCGATTTCGGAGCCGAGGCTCATGCGGCCGCGATCGATCTGACCTCGCCCGGCTACGTCAAAGCTATTCAGGACGCGCTCGACCGTCATGGGCTTTACGCCGATATCCTCGTGAATAATGCGGGCATCGGCCTTGGCGGCCCGTTTGCCGGGCAGGATGCGGCGCGCGTGATCGAACTCTGCAGGCTGAATATCGAGGCGCTGACCCTGCTCACCCACTGCTTCCTGCCGGGGATGCTGCGCCGCGGGCGCGGCGGCATTCTCAATATCGCCTCGATCGGCGGCCTGTTCCCCGGCCCCTATGAGGCCGCCTATTATGCCTCGAAAGCCTATGTCATGTCGCTGACCGAGGCGCTCGCCTATGAGAATGCAGGGCTCGGCGTTCGCATTTCGGCCGCGGCGCCCGGCCCGGTTGCGACGCGCTTCCATGAGCGCATGCAGGCGGCAAGCGCCTTTTACCTTCATATGCAACTGGTGATGCGGCCGGAGACCGCGGCGCGCATCATCCATAGCGCCTTTATGGGGCGGCGGACCGTGATCGTGCCCGGGCTGATTCCCTCGTTTAACGCTTTTGCGGTACGCTTGATTCCGCATGTGATTTTGGTGCCGTTCATCGGTTGGTTTCTAAAACGCCGCTATTGACCACAGCGTCCATGGACCGCTTTTGAGCAATGACGACCTTCGACAGTGAAACGGAAGGCAGCCCGACGGCTGCTGGTGAGAGCCCAAATCGGGTCAACGGGACCACTCCCGGGACGATGCTGATGATCTTTCACCGGCGCGAGTCGCAAGCTGGCGCTGTCGGCCAGTGGCTAAGCGCGCGGGGCTACGCACTCGACATCCGCTGTCCGCGCTTCGGCGACACTCTTCCTCCGACACTTGAGGATCATGCGGGCGCGATGATTTTCGGCGGGCCGATGAGCGCGAACGATCCGGACGGCTATATCCGCGAGGAAATCGATTGGCTCGCCGTGCCGCTCAGCGAGAACAAGCCGTTCCTCGGCATCTGTCTCGGCGCGCAGATGCTTGCGATACATTTGGGCGCCGAGGTGCGCCCGCATCCGGATGAGATCATCGAGGCGGGCTACTACCCGATCGAGCCGAACGAGGCCGGGGCCGCGCTCGTTGCCTGGCCGCATCAGGTCTATCAATGGCACCGGGAAGGCTTTTCACTGCCGAGCGGGGCAAGGCAGCTTGCAAGCAGCCGCGATTTCGAAAATCAGGCGATGCAATACGGCGAGAAGGCGTTCGGCGTGCAGTTCCACCCGGAGATGACGCTCGCCATGATCCATCGCTGGACCACACTCGCCGGACATCGCCTGACCTTGCCTGGCGCGCATCCGCGCACCGAGCACATCGCGGCGCACCATCATCACGGCCCGGGCGTGCGTGCCTGGATCGACCGCTTCATGCGAGCATGGCTCAAGGGCGGGCAGCGGAGTTAGGGCGTTGTGACCCGAAGTCGAGCGTACATCCATCAACCCTGCGGTTCGGCATTCGGCAGGTACGTCATATGAATTTTCAGTCGCCCCGGCCTTTGAGCCGGGGCCCAATGACTTAGCGCCCCGGCACGAGTGTACAGGCCAACCGCGATTGGGTCCCGGCCCGGCCTGATGGCCGCCTGCCCCGCGGCAAGGCGAGCCGGGGTCCGGGACGACGGCAAGGGCTGTCGTCTGAGAATGATATGAGAGGCGGCGCCCTGTCGCCGATTTTCCGGCGCCATGATGGACGGCGGTCAACCTTCGATCTTGGAGAAGTCCGCCACGTCGAGCGTTGCCGCGCGGATTTGCGACAACAGCTTCAGCCGGTTCTCGCGCAGGGCAGCCTCGGGCGCGTTGACGGTGACCTTGTCGAAAAAAGCATCGACCGGCGCACGCAGTTTTGCGAGCGCGGCCATCGCGCCCTCGAAATCCTCTTTCTCCAAAGCTTTGCGCGCCGCTTTGCTCACCTCGTCGATGGACTTGGCGAGCGCCTTTTCCTGCGGTTCGGCGTAAAGCCTGGCATCGGGTTCGCCGGAATAGTCGCGGGCGTCCTTCTTCTCCTCGATCCTGAGGATGTTCTGCGCGCGCTTGACGCCGGTCAGCAGGTTGGCGCCGTCGTCGGTTTCGAGGAAACGGCCTAGCGCCTCGACGCGGCGGACAATCATCAAGAGATCGTCCTGGCCGGGCAGGGCGAAAACGGCGTCGATCAGGTCATGACGCGCGCCTTGTTCGCGCAGATGGACTTTGAGGCGGTCGGCGAAGAACTAAGAATCGTCGGCGCGGCGACGGATTTCTCGATGTCCACTGATAGCGCGTCGCGGATCGCGTGCCTTAATTTCAGAAATGCTGCTCCGACGTTTACCGCAGCTCGTCCGCTGTCATCGCGAAGATGCCTCGTCCTTCTTGAGTCTTGAAACGAGATCATGGCTCGATAACGATTGTTGCGCGAGTGGAATGCGGAGATTGTTATCCAAAACGATTCTAACAGTACCTAGAGCTGCCCGCCGAAGCCCATATGGGTCCTTACTTCCGGTCGGCTTTTCGTCAATCGCCCAGAAGCCGACCAGCATATCGAGCTTATCCGCGAGCGCCACGGAAATGGATACCGGGTTCGTCGGCACGCTGTCGCCTTGGCCTGCAGGCTTGTAATGTTCGGCGATGGCGTCGGCGACCTCCGCGTCCTCGCCATGTTCCAGCGCGATATAGCGCCCCATGATGCCCTGCAGTTCGGGAAACTCGCCGACGGTCTCCGACACCAGATCGGCCTTGCAAAGCTGCGCCGCGCGTTCGGCCTTATCCGGATCGGCCCCGACGATCGGCGCCAGTTCGCGCGCGAACTTCATCAGTCGCTGAACGCGCTCGCCTTGCGTCCCCAGCTTCTCATGAAAGGTGATCTCGTCGAGCTTCGGCAGCATGGCCTCAAGCCCGCGCGCCTTATCGTTCTGCCAGAAGAATTTCGCATCCGACAGCCGGGCGCGGATCACCCGCTCATTGCCCGCTATGATCAATTTGCCACTATCCGAGCTTCCAAATTCGCAACCAGTAAAAAGCGGTTAGCCAATTTGGTTGAGTTGCGATAGCGTAGCGAAAAGCACTTCTGATGGGCCTTCATGGAGGTGATCAGGACCTCCTGCGGCACATCCAGGAAGCTTTCGTCAAAGCTTCCAGCCAAGACCACGGGCCACTCGGCGAGCCCCGCATTCTCGTCAACAAGCCCGTGGTCTTCCACCCAGTCGAGCTTTTCCTTCGCCGCCAGTTTTCGCGCCTCGCTCAGAATGGTCTCCACGCGCCGCGAGCGCGCGACGATGACGTTCGCCGCTTCGAGCGAGCGCTGTAATCGGCGAAATTTTCCACTGATAGCGACTTGCCGCGTAACGCAGGGTCGAGCGCGCGCCGATGCCCGCGCGTCGTCCGGCCGCTTTCGATGCCGTCGACCTCGAACGGCACGACCTCGCCACCCAGCATGCAGAGGATGGAATGCAGCGGGCGCACCCAGCGCAGCCGCGAGGAGCCCCAGCGCATCGACTTCGGCCAGGGGAATTTGCGGATCACCTCGGGGACGATTTCAGCGATGATCGCGCTCGCCGGCCGGCCCGGCTTCTCGATGATGGCGACATAGAACGGCCCCTTGCCGTCGTCCCGCGTCTCGCAGCCGTCAAGGTTCCTGATGCCGGCGCCGCGCAAAAAACCTTCGATCGCCTTCTCCGGCGCGCCGACGCGCGGGCCCTTACGTTCCTCGCGGATATCGGCCGAACGGGCGGAAAGCTCCTCGACATGCAGAACCAGACGCCGTGGCCCGGAATCAGCCTCGCTTCTTGCGAAGGTCAGCCCGGCCGCCTTGAGCCCGTCGCCAACCAGCCGCTGCAAATCCTCGGCGGCGCGCGCCTGCATTCTGGCAGGGATTTCTTCGGAAAAGAGTTCGAGCAAAAGGTCGGGCATCGCGGAACCGTCGGCTGATCTTCGATCCCTCACTTCGTCGTCATTCCAGGGATCGCGAAAGCGCAGGAATCCAGTATTCCCAGTCGCCTCGGTCGAAAGCCGGGCATTGCCCATCGCATGGACTGTGGTATTACTGGATCCCGGATAAGGCCTGCGGTATTTCCGGGATGACGCGTAGTGAAACAGGCTTGGATGAAACGATCATTGGTCTCAATCTTATGTTTGCATAGTCGGGAAAGCTCGCGAACGGAACCGAGAAATAGCGCGGCCAGCGTGTTTCAACCGCCCGTCACGGGCGGGAAGAAAGCGATTTCCCGCGCGCCGGCGATCGAGGCGCTGTGCTTGGCGTGGTTCTGATTGATCGCCGCGCGGATCACATCGCCGCGCTCGAAGGCGCTGGCGAATTCCGGCCCGCGCGTCTTCAGCCAGGCGATCACGTCGTCGACGGTCTTCGCCTCGGCCGGAAGCTCGACGATCTCCTCGGCGCGCCCGGCCTTCTCGCGAACCCAAGCAAAATAAAGCAGCTTCACAGGCATGTTTTACCGATCATGCATCACATATTTCAGGCCGGCGCGGAAATAATCCAGGCCGGTGTAAAGGGTTAGCAGCGCCGAAAGCCACAGCAACCCGAGGCCGATGTCGACCGCTCCGCAATGACAGACGCCGTCTCCCGCATTCCCGGCAAGCAGAACGCAGAGCGCCACCATTTGCAACGCCGTTTTCCATTTGGCAAGACGGCTGACGGTCACCGTTGCGTTCAACTCGGCCAGAAACTCTCTAAGGCCCGAGACCAGGATCTCGCGCGACAGGATAATGAGCGCGGCCCAGACCGACCAGCCGGAAATGGTCTGATCCGCGACCAGGAGGAGCAGCGCCGCGCCGACGAGAAGCTTGTCCGCGATCGGGTCGAGCATCCGCCCGAGCGGAGATTGCTGGCTCCAGGCGCGGGCAATGTAGCCGTCGAGAAAGTCGGTGATGCCGGCAAGGGCGAAGACGGTGAGCGCCAGCCAGCGCGATGCCTCGCCGTGGAAAAAGAACATCACGGCCGCCAGCGCCGGCACGGCGGCGAGCCGGGAGTAGGTGAGCAGATTGGGCACGCTCAGAAAGTGTGAACGGCGAACCGACTGTTCCATGCGCGCACCACATCATTCTCGGCCGCATCCGTCAATCCTTGCGGCGGATCGCGCGCTTCAACAAGGTTTGAGGGTTGCGGGAGATCGCGGGTCCCGCCTAGCATGGCGGCAAAAGCGAGGATGGAACGATCATGTCATTTTCGGGAAAGACGGTCATCGTCACGGGGGCTGCGAACGGCATCGGCCGCGCCATCGCCGGCCGTTTCGCGCAGGCCGGCGCGGATGTCGTCATCGCCGATATCGCTGAGGACGCCGGACGGGCCGCCGCGGCCGAGCTTGAGACGAAGGGACGCAAGGCGCTTTTCATCCGCTGCGATGTCGGAGAAGAGAGCGAGGTCGCGCGGCTGGTCGAAGGCGCCTTGCAGTTCGGTGGCGGGCGGCTTGACGTTCTCGTCAACAACGCCGCGATCCTCGACAGCGCCGATTTCCTCGATCTGGCACCGGCCGAATTCGACCGCGTGCTGCGCGTCAATCTGCGCGGCGCGTTCCTTGCCGGGCAGGCCGCGGCGCGCCGGATGGTCGCCCAGGTCAAGGCCGGCGGCGAGCCGGGCGCGATCGTTAACCTGTCCTCGGTGAATGCGATCTTCGCTTTGCCGGATCATGCCGCCTATTCGATCTCCAAGGGCGGGATTTCGCAGCTCACCAAGGCGATGGCGCTGTCGCTCGCGCCTTACAAAATTCGCGTCAACGCGATCGGTCCCGGCAGCATCAACACGGCAATGCTGGCAAAGGTGATGTCCGACGAGAGCGTCAGGCGGCGCATCCTGTCGCGTACGCCGCTCGGACGGCTCGGCGAGGTCAATGAGATCGCTGAGGTTGCGCTGTTCCTGGCCAGCCCTGCCGCCAGCTACATTACGGGCCAGACCATCTATGCTGATGGCGGGCGCCTGCCGCTGAATTACACCGTGCCGGTGGATGAGGACGAGCGGAGGTCGACCTCCAAACCCACGGGCCTGGCCTCGTGATGAATTTCGTCTGGCATGTTTCGACTGGAGTAGCGCCCATGTGACGGATTACGCCACGGCGTCCACCGCTAACCGAGGCATCTTCCTCAATGCGCCAGTGCCACCCAAAGGCAAACCGCCACTCCTCAGATGAGCGCCTTTGGCGGTTTGGGAGCGCTAATGGAGGATTGATAT
>CAVZCK010000013.1:0-10846 GCA_963773735.1 uncultured Alphaproteobacteria bacterium
TGGTGCAGAGCCGGCTGGTCTAAGCGGTTTGTTATTACGGAGCTAATGGAACTCCAGCATCGCGACTGGAGCGTGTAGCTCCACCCTCACCCGGCGCTCCGCGCCGCCCTCTCCCGTCAAGGGAGAGGGCAAAAAGAAGAGGTCGCCGCGGATTCCTCGCCCTCTCCCTTTGCGGGAGAAGAGCTCCCGCCGAAGGCTGAGGTGTGGGTAGAGGGAATCTCGGGAAAGAGGACGTGCCAGCGGCTTGAGAGGGGCGCCGCGTCAGCCGCTCTCGATCGCCTCCCGTAGGATTTCGAGTTCCGGCCATTGGTTTCGGCGGCCTCCAGTTCGGCTTGCGTCTCGGCGAGCGCGGTGGAGAGGCGGCGAAGGCGTCCGGGTCGCGGGAATAAAGGCCGGCATCGCAAGCTTCGCCTGCAAGCGCGTCGATGGTCTTGTGCAACTCCTCGATCCGCCCCGGCAGCGTCTTAAGCGCATATTGCTGATTGAAGCTGAGCTTCTTCTTCGGCGCTTCCTCTCGCCGCGCCGGGCGCTCCTCATTCGGCGCCGCCGCGTCTCCGCCTTGCCGACCCGCCGCCCGGCAATGTCGGCTCCGCGCTGCGCCAGCATATCGGATAGCCGCCGGCATATTCGGTCCAGCGGCCGTCGCCCTCCGGCACGAGCACCGCATTCACGACCCGGTCGAGGAAATCGCGGTCATGGCTGATGAGGATGACGGTGCCGGCATAATCGGCGAGCATTTCCTCCAGAACATCGAGCGTCTCCAGATCGAGGTCGTTGGTCGGCTCGTCGAGCACCAGCATGTTCGACGGCTTGGCCAGGGCGCGCGCCAGCATCAGGCGTCCGCGCTCGCCGCCGGAGAGCACGCGCAGCGGCGTTCGCGCCTGCTCGGGTGCAAACAGGAAGTCCTTCATATAGCCGACCACATGGCGCGCCCGGCCGCCGACAAAACCATGTCGCCGCGGCCGCCGGTCAGCGCCTCCCGCAGCGGCCAATTGGGATCGAGGCTGTCGCGCGTCTGATCCAGCGTCGCCATCTCCAGATTGTCGGCGAGCCGCACCTTGCCGCTGTCGGGCTGAAGCGCGCCGGTGAGCAGGTTGACGAGCGTGGTCTTGCCGCCGCCATTCGGCCCGACGATGCCGATGCGGTCGCCGCGCATGACACGCAGGAGAAATCGCGCACGATGGCCGGTCGCCGAAGGACTTGGCGATGTCCTTTGCCTCGATGACGAGCTTGCTGGATTGCTCGGCCTGCGCCGCGCCCATCGCCGCCTTGCCTGCGTGCCGCGATAATTTCGCCGCGCCTGCCGCATCGCCTGAAGCTCCGCCAGGCGGCGAATGTTGCGCTTGCGCCGCGCCGTGACGCCGTAGCGCACCCAATCCTCCTCGGCGGCGATCTTGCGGTCGAGCTTGTGCTGGTCGCCCTCCTCCTGCGCCAGCTGCTCGTCGCGCCAGGCCTCGAAATCGCCGAAGCCGAGCTCGATGCGGCGCGTCTCCACGATCGAGCCAGACGGTCGTCCGCGAGAGGTTTTCGAGAAAGCGCCGGTCATGGCTGATGATGACGAGGGCGCCGCGATTCGGCTGCCAGCGGGCCTTCGAGCCATTCGATGGCCGGCAGATCGAGATGGTTGGTCGGCTCGTCGAGCAGGAGGATCGGGGCGCAGGGGCAAGCACGTGGGCGAGCGCGGCGCGCCGCAACTCGCCGCCCGACAGCGTCGCGGATCTTCGTCGCCGGTGAGGCCGAGCTGCTGCAGGAGATAGCGGGCGCGATGCGGATCATCGCTCGGGGCGAGGCCGGCCTCGACGTAGGCGAGGGTCGTCGCATAGGCGGAGAGATCGGGCTCTTGCGGCAGATAGCGGATGACGGCGCCCGGCTGCACGAAGACCGAGCCGCGATCGGGTTCGATGAGCCCAGCGGCAATCTCGCAGGAGTGTCGATTTTCCCGAGCCGTTGCGCCCGACGAGGCAGAGCCGTTCGCCGCCGGACACACTCAGCTCGGCGCCAGCGAGAAGCGGCGTTCCGCCGAACGTCAGAGTGATGTCGCTGAGCTGAAGAAGCGGCGGCATGAAGGATCGACCGGAAAATCGGGGACGGCGCGCGTCGGCGCCGGACAGGCGTCATATGCGGGAAAACCGCGATCGGCCCGCAAGACATGCGCGATCAGGCGGCGCTTTGCCTCGAAGCGAAGGCGGTGACCTGATTGCCCAGATGATTGAAGCGGATGTCGTCGAAGCTGTCGCGCTGTGCCTTGGCGATGCCGCCCGCCTCGGTATCCGATGCACATTTCCGCTCGTCCGCGGCGCCGATGAAATTCTGCCAGCAGAATCCGCAGCCCTCGTCCATGATCACAATCATCACGCCATCCGCGCGGCGCGTGATGATGACCTCGGCCCATCGCGTGGAATAGGGCGGCGTGTGCAGGCGTTTCAGAAGCTCGTTCTGGTAAACGCGCCTGGCAACCCAGTCCGCCTTGCGCTCATGTCCGATTTCCAGGTTGCCATGCTCAATGGCGTTCATCATTAGCTCGGCAATGCCCGACGCGGCCCGCTCAGGTCGCGGAAACATGCGCGCGATCAGCGGAACGAGCTTGTCGACGTCCTCCGGCGTACGGAAGCGAAAGCGGCAATTGTCGAGCAGGGTGAACGCGTCGTCCATATCGCCGCTGGCCGGCTCTTGCGCCGCCCGGCCGTGACGGCCAAGCGTCTCAACGGCGGCTTTGAGGTCCGCAAGCTGGCAAGGCATCGACAAGAGATTCGACAGCCCGGCTTCTAGGGCAAGCTGAATATCATGGGCACGGCTCGATGCCGCAAGCGTCAGGACCGGCAGGCCGACTTCGGCACATTTGCGCGCCAGGGCGTCCGCAAATTGGTAGCTCTTTTCCGCCTCGCACCGCCAATCAAGGAGCACCGCGTCAGCGTTTGCTGCGTAGCGGTCGAGGTCATCAAGCGCTGCCAGATCCTCGCGAATATGGATGAGCCCGAAGCCCAGACGTTGTAGCTGCTCGTCGATCTTGCCCTGAGCGCTACCGGTCGAATTGATCACGACAAGGCAAAGCTCGCGGGCGCGGCAGCGGCCGGCTGCTTCAAGCGCATCCGCCTCCGAACCATGGCCATTGGTCACAATGGGTTCAAACATCGTCATCACGTTCATCGAAATGCCGCCGGTCGCTGTAAAATGGCGAAACGCCTCAACGCCGTCATCGTTGCAACGGGCGCGTGAAGCATCTCGGCGGCGGGAGTTTGGGCGGGCCGTTGACGGCCCCGCAGCGGCTGAGTTCCGCAGACCGCGTTAATGTGTTGTGGCGAAATTGTGATTTCAAGCACGAATTGCATGGGTCACAGACGCCTCTACTCGACAAGCGTGATCCGGACGCGCGCGACGCCCTGTTTCGTCATGCCCAGTGCGTCGGCAGCCTCGCGCGACACATCGATGATGCGGTCCTTACGGAACGGGCCACGATCGGTGACCGTCACCGTGACCTCCTTGCCGGATTTCAGATGTGTGACGCGGACGCGGCTGCCGAACGGAAGCCGCAAATGCGCGGCCGTCATGGTGCGTGCATGCACTCCACCGCCGGAAGCGGCTCGCCGCTGCGGTGAATAGAACGATGCAAGACCGACCTGGGTAAAACGCGCTTTGGGGCGCGTGGTTTCAGTTGCAGATGGCCTTTCTGCCGGCGCAGCGATCGCCGGGAGGATTGCGTTCAGGCAAAATGCCACGCCCGCAAGGGCGACAACCGTCAAGATTACCTTAATCTTCACGCCTTCCCACCCATGAATTTCTGCCGTTCAGGCTAGTCCGGAAATATCAATGCCCGACTCGATGATCACCACGAAATTGTGTTCCCAAGGCGGCGCGCATTCAGCTGTTGTTCATTTTGTCCGATTTGCCGGGGCGCCTTGGGTCTGAAAAAAAATCATATTCACGGCGCCGCCAGCGCCGCAAAAGGCTGAATTGCCAAGGCTCGCGGGAACTGAAATCCGCGAGCGCAGTTTGGTCCACAATGCTTTAATTCACAATGGAGGTGCGATCATGGATCATCAGACGGGCAAGGGTGGGTCAAGCCACAGTTCAGAACACGGAGCCTCTTCGGCCACGAATGAAGAGCTGCGCGCGCAGATCGCGACGCTCAAGGACGATCTGGCGCAGTTGTCGGGAACGGTCAAGCGCGAGGCAAAATACCAGATCGAGGACGTGCAGGATCGTGCGGTTGAAACGCTCGAGGAGCTGGAAGCTCAAATCCGCAAGAAGCCGCTTCAGTCAGCGGCCATCGCCGCGGGTATCGGCTTTCTGCTCGGCGCTATTCTGAGCAGGTGATCGGATGCTTCATTCGTTTCTCACCGCCTTGGCGACAGTGCGGGCGGCGGCGGCCGCCCAGCGCGTTGCTTCGAGCGCGATCTACACCGCCATCGTCGGGATTGCCTTTCTTGTCGCGCTGATCTTTGCCGCGCTCGCCGCCTTCTTTGCGCTTGCACCGTCGTACGGCTATGCGCTGGCCGCAGCCATCGTCGCAGCCGCCGTCGGGGTCATTGCCGTGATCATTCTGCTCTGGGCAAGCAGCCGGATGAGAACCGTAAAGCCGACGAGCTTGACGGAGGACCTCGGCCTTCCGGCGTTCAGCGGAGACACTGGCAAACAAGTGCAAGCCGTGGTCGAGCGGGCGCGGGAAGAAGCTCGGCGGATCGGTCCCGTCAAGCTTGCGATCTCCGCTTTCGCCATCGGTATGCTGATGGGGCGGCGCTAAGGCTCGCCGAACGCCGATCGGGCGTCTTGCGGCCGGCGCACATTGTCAGGCGCGGGGGTTCTGGGGAATAGGGTTACCCAGCAATGCACCTGATGTCCGGCAACGCGCCTAAAGCCCGATCGGGAAATTGAGCGCCATTTTTGACGAAAAATCGTGCGCAAACAAATGGATGTAGATCATGATCGATTCAGTATGAACGATCGTGATCTATTGCGCTTTCGCCCGCCAGTTCAAAAATTCCTCGAACAGCTTGATCTGCTCCGCCGGCTTGACCGGCGTTGGCTGTGCCGCCGACTCCGACGTCCACTTGCTCAGAAACTCGTTGAAGGCCACGCGCATCTCTTGGAGGGCCTCGGCCCGCTGCGAGGTCTGCCATTCGGCAGCGGCGGCAAAACGCGGCCATCCCGATGCCGATGCGCTGATTTGCACAGATCGCCAGCCCTTGTGGCGCGGACCGGTCCGCAGCTTGTCGAGATTGTCGAACAGCCGCTGCACGAACTTGGCCACGCGGGCATAGCGGGGATTGCCCTTATCCCAATTATAGGTGATCAGCACGAGGGTCACCGCGACGGTGCTCACCGACCCGTCCTTCGCGATGAAGGAGGGAAAGTCGTCGTGACCAAGGGTCGCCGGCAGATAATCGCGCTGCAGCGGCGCCTCGAACGGGATCGGCAACAGATGCAGATCTGCATTGAACATCACATGCTGATAAATGCCCGGTGAGGCGAGGCAGAAACAGACGAAGGCGTCGATATTGCCTTTGACCAGCGCGTCGGCCGAATCCGGCGGCGCCATATAGACCGTATCGACTGTGATCCCGAGGTCCTTGAAGATGGCCTCGCCGTGAAGTGCCGAGCCGCTGTCCCGCAACCCGACGCTCACGCGTTTTCCCTGCAGATCCTTGATGCTTTTGACGCTCGTCTGCGCAAGGACAGTGAGTTTATCCGGAAACAGCGTCAGCACATGGGCCAGCTCGCGCGGCAGCATCTGGCTCAGATCGTTCCGCTGCTTCATATATTCCAGCGCGGTCAGATCGGTGAGGCCGAGATCGATATTCCGGAGCAGGATCACGTCGCGAATATTGCCGACGGCCCCATCTCCGACGACGGGGACCACCCGGAACGAACCGTCCGGATCGCTCATCGTCACGGCGAGATCGTCGGCGATCTTCATCATCGAGGTGTCGGGATGATTGGCCACGATCATCACGGCTGCATTATTGACCTGCGCCCGCTGGGCATTGCGGTCAACGGCTGTTGTCTGGGCGAGCGCCGCGCTCGAAAGCATCAAAACAAAAAGCGCCAGTGACCAATTGCCGATTGAGCGCGCAAACCAGAAGCGCGTGCCCCGGCTCATATCGCAAATCCTATCCATCCTTCAGCTCATGCCTTAAAGACTTGCCCCCATCGCCGCAGGATCGACTGAATTCAAAGTCGATTCAATAATATCAAGATATTGTCAGGTCTCCCTCGGACAGGCATATTGCAGCGACTTGGGCCAAATTGCAACACGGGTTGGCGATTGGAAGGCAGTCTAACGTCTGCGTGCTTGCGACTTTACGAGCATGCCGGCGGGCTGTTAGGACTTCAAAGCACATTCGCTCTCAATGGACGTAAAGCGTTAGGGACGAGGATGGATCGTCGAAAGTTTCTCCTGGCATCCGCAACCGCAGCTGCCGCCGCCGCCAGTACTGGCCTTGCAAAACCCGCGCTCTCGCAAGGCATCAGAGAAATCAAGATGGTGACCTCCTGGCCGCGGGACTTTCCCGGGCTGGGCACGGGCGCCGACCGCGTCGCCAAGCGCATCACCACTTTGAGCAACGGACGGCTGCGGGTGAAGCTTTTCGCCGCCGGCGAGCTGGTTCCTGCCTTCGGCGTCTTCGACGCCGTGGCCTCGGGCAAGGTGGAGATGTATCACAGCGCCGAATATTACTGGGACAAGAAGCACCAGGCGTTCCCGTTCTTCTGCACCGTGCCGCTCGGCATGACGGCGCATGAGCTCGAAGCCTGGATGGATTTCGGCGGCGGCCAGGAGCTTTGGGACGAGCTTTCGGCGCCGTTCGGGGTGAAGGGGTTCTTGGCCGGCAATACCGGCGTGCAGATGGGCGGCTGGTTTCAGCAGCCGATCACGAGTCTCGACCACATCAAAACTCTGAAGATGCGGATTCCGGGCCTTGGCGGTGAGGTGATCAAGCGACTGGGGGGCGAGACCGTCGTCGTTCCCGGCGGCGAGATCCTCGCTGCGCTCAAATCGGGACGCATCAACGCCGCCGAGTGGGTCGGCCCTTGGGACGATAGGGCATTCGGCTTTCAGAACATTTTGAAGACCTACATGTTTCCGGGCTTTCACGAACCCGGAACCGGCCTCTCGCTCGGCATGAACAAGAAGTTCTGGGACGGTCTGAAAAAAGAGGACCAGGAGATCATCCGGGCGTCCGCCTCGGCCGAAAACAGCGTCATGATGGCCGAATACAACGCCCGCAACGGCGAGGCGCTCGCCCAGCTCACTGAGAATGACGGCGTCAAGCTGCACATCTTCCCGAAGGATGTGTGGGTCGAGTTCGCCAGGGCCTCCCGCGACATTGTCACGGAGATCGGGCGTGTCGACGATCTGAGCGACCGCATCGTGCAGAGCTGGGTAAGCTTTCAGAAGCGCGTCTCGGAGTGGCAGCAGATCTCCGACATCAGCTACACCGCATTCCGCTCGATCACGCTGAGATTTCTGAGGAACATAGCTCGGTTTCGGCGTGCGCTGCACCGCGTTTCAGACATGCCACTTGCCGCGCAAAATCCGCGCATGGGGTGATCGCTCATAGCGGCCATGGACGGGGCCTGTCCGCCCATGCAACATTGCCCGAATGCACGAGTCGAAAACGGATAGCCCGATGGCAGGCAAGACGAGGGCTGAGGGGCGGCACGGCCATGCGAAGGCGCCTCCGCCTATGCAAAGACCGGCGGACGAGCGGCCGACGCTCTTCCTTCGGATCAAATTCGGCAGCCGTGCGCATCTCGGGCCCGGCAAGATCGAACTGATGGAGCTGATCGAGACGCTCGGCTCGATCTCCGCGGCGGGCAAGGCGATGGGCATGTCGTACCGCCGGGCATGGCTGATCATCGACGGGCTCAACGCGCTTTTCGCCGAAGCTGTCGTCGTCAAGCAGACCGGCGGGAGCGGCGGCGGGGGGGCGGTGCTCACCGATCTGGGGCGCGATATCGTGCGCCGCTATCGGCGCATCGAACGCAGCGCGGTGGAGCAGTCGGCGGCGGATCTGAAGGCCCTGGCGAAGGCGCTCGCATGAGCGCGCTGTCGTCAGACCTCGGCCGCGTCACTGGCGGCATTGGCGACCGGAGCCGGATGCCAGAAGCGCGACGCTCTTGATCTGGGCAAAAACTGCCGCGCCCGGCGCGATGCCGAGATTTTCCTGGGATTTTCGCGTGATGCGGGCGGCAATTCTCGCACCGGAGCCATCAGCGCCGAGCGCGGCGACCGCATTCATCTGGGCGGCTCCATTGCCTTGCGGCGTCACCGAGACGACGCGCGCCGGCAAACAGTTGAGGATCGTCGTGCGCTCCGGCGGCGCCAGCGTAAAGCTGACATCGGAGGCGCTGATGCGCAACCTGCGCAGATCGCCCGGCCGGCCCTGTACACCCGGCACGATCACGAGTGCCGCCGGGAACGGCAAAGCTCGTCAGCGAGTAGCCGTCGTCGACGGCGGCGATCCGTCCTTCGAGAATGACGGCGGCCTCCGCTGCCCGCAACAGCGGCAGGCTCGGCTCAGCCTCAAGCTCGGAAAGCGGACCGGAGGCGATAACCCGGCCCTGATCGAGCAGCACAAGATGGTCCGCCAACCGCTCGACCTCCGCCATATCATGGCTGACATAGAGGATCGGGACCGACAACGCCCCATGAAGCGCTTCGAAATACGGCAGGATGTCGTCCTTTGTCGCCCGGTCGAGCGCCGCGAGCGGCTCATCCATCAGCAAGAGGCGCGGCTGTGAGAGCAGGGCACGGCCGACCGCAACACGCTGACGCTCTCCGCCGGACAGGGCGTGAGGTGAGCGATCGAGAAGCTGGCCAAGCCCCAGAAGATCAATGATGTCATCTTCGCTGATCGGCTGCACGCCGCCGTCTCTGATGGCCCGCCGCGCGCCATAGAGAAGGTTTCTTCGCACCGAAAGATGCGGAAAAAGGCTCGGCTCTTGAAACACATAGCCGATGGAGCGCTGATGCGGCTTGCGGAAGATGCACGCGCTATCCTCCTGCCAGATCTCGGCGCCGACGGTGAGCTTGCCGGCAAGGTGCTGAAGCCCGGCTATGCAGCGCAGGGTGGTCGTCTTGCCGCTGCCCGACGGCCCGAACAGCGCGGTGATGCCCCGCATCGGCGTGGTGAATGCCACATTCAGCGAAAACCGCCCCAGCAGGCCGGCGAAACCCGCGCGGATGATGCGGTCCACGGCGGTCATGCGCCCGGCCGGCCGATCCGCTTTTCCAGCAGCATCATGGCGAGAATGACGGCGAAGGAGAAGACCAGCATGCCGCCCGCCAGGATATGCGCCTCGGTCCATTGCATCGTCTCGACATAATCATAGATGGCGACCGAAAGCACCTTGGTCTCACCCGGTATATTGCCACCGATCATCAGCACCACGCCGAATTCGCCAACTGTGTGGGCAAAGCCGAGGACAGCCCCGGTCAGGAGGCCCGGCCGGGCGAGCGGGATCGCCACGCTCCAGAACGCATCCCACGGCGAGGCCCGCAATGTTGCCGCGACTTCCAGCGGACGGTCGCCGAAACTCTCGAAAGCATTGCGGACCGGCTGGACGACGAACGGCATGGAGTAGATGACCGACCCGATCACCAGACCTTCAAAGGTGAAGGCCAGCGAGCGGCCTCCGACAAGGCTGGCGAGCCAGCCGCCCGGTCCGTTCGGACCGAGCGCGATCAGGAGATAGAAGCCCAGCACGGTCGGAGGCAGCACGAGCGGGAGGGCAACGACCGCCGCGACGGCCTCTTTCCACTTCGCCCTCGACCGAGCCAGCCACCAGGCGATCGGCGTTCCGATAAGGATGAGGAGCGCCGTCGTGACCGAAGCGAGCTCGATCGTCAGCCTGATCGGCGACCAGACGTCAGCGAAGTCGGTCATTGCGAGGAGGCGGATGCGCCGGGTACGCCATAGCCGTATTTCTCTTCGATCTGGCGCGCTTCCGGCCTCTTCAGGAAGGCGATGAAAGCCGTGGCCGCCACGTTGCCTACCCCTTTGTTCAACAGCACGGCGTCCTGGGCAATGATTTTGTACAGCGCCTGCGGGACGATCCACCGCGAACCCTCATCGTTCCCCGCGACTTGCGACAGCGCGACGAAGCCGAGCTCGGCGTTGCCGGTCGCCACGAACTGAAAGGTCTGGGCGATATTGTTGCCCTGAACGATCCTCGGCTTGAGCGTATCGTAGACGCCAAGCTTCTTCATCGTCTCGACGGCGGCCACGCCATAGGGGGCGATTGCCGGATTGGCGATGGCGATCTTGGAGAAGCCGCCGTCTTTTAGTGTGGCTTCCCCTTTGACCAGATCTTTGTTGTTGCTGAACAGCACAATCTTGCCGGTCGCGTAGGTGAAAATGCTATCCAGAACGGCAAAGCCGTCGGTGACCGCTTTTCGCGGATGCTCCTGATCGGCGGCCGAGAAATACATCGAACGGCGCGTCCTGGGTGATCTGCGTATAGAACTGGCCAGTCGCGCCAAAGCTGAAGACCGCCTTGTGCCCCGTTGCCTTCTCGAACAGCGCCCCGATCCCTTCGCTGCCTCGGTGAAGTTGGCGGCGACGGCGACTTTGACCTCGCCGGCGCGCGCGGCGCTGGCCGCGAAAATCGGTCCGGCCACCGAGCACGAACACGGCCAAGAGCCGCAAAATGCGCTTTCTGCATAAAAAGGAGGTCTTGCTTGCCATGGTCACGCTCATCCTCGATATATCCGGCTGTATATATCGATTCATAACCTCATACCTAGAAGGGCCGCAAGCGCTATTTCCTGGCGGATATGACGGCCGCACTGGTGGCGGCATTGATCCGCCCAGACCGGCGGTCGCTGCCTGTTCGTCTATAGCTGCGT
>CAVZCK010000014.1:0-51288 GCA_963773735.1 uncultured Alphaproteobacteria bacterium
TCCAAAAACGTTTCAATCTGTTCGGTGAGTTGATGGTTTCGATTAGGAGCTTGGCATATCGCAGGTTGTCGCCGCTCCAAAGCAATTCCATTGGCTTTGACGACAACATCGATCACACGGGTCGAAAACTGATCACCGAGCGTTGTTTCGAAGACTTCGGCCGGTCTCGTGCGGAACTTCCGACTTGCTTAGTCGAGTTCCACCATCTTAGCAATTCTGCCTGGGTAGAAATAAGGAGCCTGTTAACCGTTGCGGGTGCTGTGTCCCTGAAGTCTTCCCACAACTTATCGAAGTTAACGGCTTCGTCTTCAACCGTGCTCGACTGGGTTCAGGACATGCCGAACTCATAAGCGGCCTGCTCAGGGAAGCGCTGTAGTGCAATCGCTTTTTCGCGGAACAGACTGACCTCGCGGAGGGCCACACGTATATTTCGCGCCTCATCGATGCGCGGCAGAAACCACTGCGGAAGTGGATCGAGAAAATCCGGGGCAGCTGGCAGATTGCTGCGCATACGCAGGACAGCCAGGCGCTGAGCAACTACTCTGCGGAAGAAGTCCGGTCCGCCGCGCTCCAGCGTCACGGGCGAGGGTGGTATATTTTCGATCCGATCACGGTCTCCGGCTGGCAGACCTTTAACATTTCTCTTGCCGCTAATAATCTCGTCATATTCGCCAACTACCGAAGCTACGACTACCGCGCAATTGACGACATTCTCCACGATCCGTAGGGCCTGGAAGATCGTGTGCACGAAGAGGTCCTCATTGCCGAGCCGGACTGCATTCTCGACTTGATCAAACCCGATGGCGAGACTTGCCCCGACCAGCCGAGTAGCGAGCCCGAGGTCCTTCAATACCTCCAGACGCTGGTGTTGGTTTTTGATCTTCGGAAGGTCGAGCTCTTTAAGTCTTTTGTCTGCAACGCCCTGACGTAGATAAGTTATGGCCGATAAATCTCCATGACCCGCGAGTAGCACCGTCGCAAAGAAAGCCGCCCCTGGCGGGTTCTCCGGCAGAATGTCAAGAGCTTCCTTTTGGATCTTCTTGGCAATCCTCAGTGCAAGCTTGATTTCTCCATCATTGTCAAGATCTTCAACAAGTCGGAGGAACTCCTCTTGCTCATCCAGATGAACCCGGCTTAGCAGCCAACTCGCGAGCCGTTGCAGAGGGCCGCGATTGTGATCATCGGCGAAGTGACGCGCTGTCAGTTGACGGAATAGTGCGTCGAGCAGCCAGACATCATAATCCTTTTTATCGACGGGAGCCGTCAGTTGGAGAACTGTTGGATAGACTTCTCCTCTCGGTAGGGCTGCAGCGCGTTTGAACGAAGTGGTCAGCACATGGCTCTTTCCCGAACCGGCCTCTCCTTTGATTAGTACAAATCGCGACCCGACGCTCGGCATACAGTTCAGAGCGTTTGCGATGACCCGTCTCGATGGCGCGACGTGCAGGTTGCTGCCCTTCGCCAACGTCCAGAAGATCAAGTTGCTGCGCATCGCCGAACACGGCGACGGCGGAAAAAAGCGCCTCGGCTTTGGGGCTTAAAAACGCATCACTAACCGACATTTACAAATTCCTAAAAATTACCTTGAGTTATGATGAAATGCACTTCTTCCTTATCCCAATGCGTCTCACTTCGTTCGCGAAGTTCTTTACCCATTCTCTCAGGCAGATCAAGGCGCCCGAGCCGTATTCGATGAGCTCTGGCGGCCCCCACAAGCCGTTTTTTGAAGCTTTCCAAAGAGCCGGCATCCGGATAAAGCCGTCCATAAGCGTCGTAAACCTGTGCAATTGCCACGCGATCCTGGAAAGGCGGAGTGACAAGTTGGGACGCCACGTTGCCGACATTTGCCGCAAATTCGTTACCGTCGTTAAGGTTCTCAATTGAAGTGCTCTTATGTCTAGAATCGCTCGCTTTGGCTTTACGGCAGCGTGCCACACCGATGGCAATCAGTCTTATGCGTAAGGCGTCAGCGCCGGTCTTTTCCAAGCCGATCGCCCGAGCGGCCAAAGCGTCGATTGCCTGAGGAATACTTTTCGGGCGAATGCCGGCGAGCCCACCAAGGATAGCGCGCTCGACAACGCCTAGCTTCTCAATTATCGGAAACGGCCCCTTGCCAACCACACTTGGCGCGGTGCTCTTCAGAAGTTGCCACACGATCTCAGAGAGTACTGCTTTGCGCGCCCCAACCATTTGTTTTGGAAGCCCAAATGCCACAGCGATTGTCGCCGTCTTCAATGTATCAGCGCCCGAGAATTTGCTGCGTAGGTCGGAAGATCGTCCGGGTTCAGCCCTAACGCGACCAATGGCAGACGCTTTGACTTTATGTTCTCCCATTTCTCGTCTGCATCGCGACCGAGGATCTTCAAGGCCGTCTGACGCCCGGCCGGCGTTACGCGCAACGTCTTTTCGTCGGCGATTTCGCCTTTTGCTATGAGTTCCGAGATGGCGTCCTTCACCAACTCGGCAGACATCAAGGGCCGCAGGTTCTCTTTGCAAACTCTGCAGAGCCATTGGCCTCGATAGATAAGATCAGGATCACCGCTTCTGCGGGAACGGAGTAAAAGCGTTCTAAATCGGGCTTGGGTATTTCGGACGCTGTCATCAATGCTTCTAATGCCTCATTTCATCGCAGCTGTTCCACGATCAGCCGCCACACGCCAACGGGATCCTCGACAACTTGTGTATTACTGAACCGTCGAACGCGATAGCCTAGGCTTTCCAGTTCAAGCTGTTTTTTTCGTCAGACAGCCTCCGCTGAACGCTGTTGTGCTCCGGACCATCAATTTCGACGATGAGCTTTGCGTCCACGCAAACGATATCGACTCGTAGGAACGGCCGCCTTGCGGGCTTGGAATTCGCCGGTTCGCGTTGAAAAGACCGCGCGTCTCCTGCCGAGCTTCCAACATGTAGAAGACTAATCCCTCACAGGCGCCACGCAGGAACGGCAACACTTGGCGCCCTTCGGCGACCCTCTTCAAGAGTTGTTGCTCGGTTGCCGCAATCGGCACAAGGCCCTGAAGCGCCGGAATGACCAGATCCATCGAAACAGCATCATCGAGCAAATGATCAACGATTTCAGCGATACCGGCGGTTACAGCAACAGGTAGAGATGGGACGCGCCCGACGAGAGCAACTGCTACGGGCAGCGTGTTTTCGAACCTGCCCGGCAAGAAAATCATTGGAAAGCTTGCATTGACCAGATCATTTGCCTCACAGAACCGAAAATTCGGCACACGCGCTCCGTACGCAGCAATTATCGTATCGATGACGACTTCAGGCGGAACGATAAAGCCGCAACCCCGTTCAGCTGTCCAATGCCCGAGCCAAACCTTCGCATCGAGTGGCGCGCGAGCACAAATGACACTAACGAGGGCAAAGCCATTTCCACGAAGCCTTTCGTGTGTTGCAAGCAATGCCTTCGCAGCATCCAAATAATTATGCATTGGGCTACTGGTTAGATTAAAAAAATAAGCCACCGCTTTAACGTTAAACGTTCGCCTAGGCAATACCACAGCTGGTCGGAAAGGCCAGCGGGACGCCCAAAATCTCAGCTGCAGAATTGGCAAGGCAAGGGGAAGCACAGAAAAGAAGGATCACATCGACGAACCGCCGCCGCTCAATAACCAGCGAAACGAACGGAATATTGGCTTATGGATCGCTTCTTGGAAATCCAGGACCTGAGATTCAAGAAGCCACGGTGGAAATGATCCGCAATGTCTTGACGCCTTTCAAGGTGGAATTCGCCCGTAAGAGTTTAAAGCGGAGCGATGCCCCACGTTGGTGCCGGTTGAAAATGGCGGTGCGCGGTGAAGGGCACCATTTTGGTGGTGAACGTGTCCCTGCAAGAGGCGAAAAACCGCCTGTATCGGCGCGAGTGCAACGAGATTGGCAGCAAGCTTATTTATGCCGAACCGCCGAAGGTCGGGCCGAACACGGTGTTCATCAAGACGCTGACGGATTTAGCCGGGGTCGGAACGGTCCTATATACGCATATCGGCGCGAATATCGAGCCGCTGACAGCCGAGGCGCTCGCTGCTCTTCCGATCAAAGTGCCAGGAGCCGCGACGATGACCGGGACGGCATCACCTACCTGATCAACGCCCTGAAGCACGGAATTCGCACGACGCTGAGCGAGACCACGCGGCGGAGATTCTGCGCCAGCTAGGCGCTGGAGATCTTCAGGACGCGCTGGTGAAAGCGCGCGCAGGTCTCCGGTGAGATTGCTGCGAAGTCGCTTTAACGATCAGAGCAGCTTCGGGCGGCACCAGCGCAGATCGACGGCGGCAATGGCATATCGAAAATCATAGAGAAGCTCGCGCTTGTTACCGAACCGGGCGCGAAGTTTACAGAGTATCGAAAGTGCATGCGCAAGCGAAACGTCGTCGGGCGTAACAAGGCGCACGGCCTGCATATAACGCTTGGCGGCTTGCTCATCGGCAACGTCTATCGTCTCGCCAGCCCGGATGGCATCCAGCTCTGCCCGCACGCTCGCGACGCCCGGAATGCCAGCGGGAGCATTGCCTGACATGACGCGCTCCACATGTTTGATGACGCGGTTCGAATAAGGCGTATCGGAGTCTTCGAGCACTTTCTTCAGACCGGCAAGATCAAGCTTCGCCTCGCTGGCGAAATAGTAGATAGGCAGCCATACGGGCTGGAGATGCGTCTGGGCCTGTATATAGACGCGCGGATCATAGTCGCAGGACTGATTGAGAAAGGCGTCCTGTATGTGTCTCTCGCTGATCGAGCCGAGGACTGACTGCTGGATGGTGACGCGAGGCGCGCCGATGGGTTTGACATCCCCGACGACGCGTAGCGTCGGCGCACCGTCCTTTTCTTCCAGCCGCCCCTCGGTAATGAACTTGATCTTGTCGAGCAGGCTTTCTTCGATCAGGAATTGCCCGCGCTCACCGGTCACCTCGCCGGATGCGAGATTGATGACCGCCGCATTATGCGCGCCGCTTTCGGCGAGTTTGGCGACGAGATGCAACAGGCGGTTCTCGGCGGACGTATCACGCTGCTTGAGCAGTGCTTCAAGCTCTGGTGCTTGGATACGCCGGGTCTCGCCGGGATAGCGGTAGAAGATATCGCCTGAGAAGAGAGTGTTGCCATCCAGCGTGCAGACGACCGGTTTGTTGGCAGAGACGCTCACGTGCAGAACGCCGATCGTCTTGCCGCCGATCGTGAACTGCCCCTTCTCTAGCACGAACGCCTGATTGAAGGTGCGGGTGATATACTCGTTGGCCTTCTTGAGATCGAAGCGGTCCATGCGGTCGTCGGCAATGCCGACGATCTCGAAGGAGCCGTCCTTCACCCCGAACAAGATATAGCCACCCTTGTTGTTCGCCATACCTGCAAGGGTCTTACAGTAGTCGTGCTTGCTGCCCCAGTTGAAGGATTCCTTGCCCTCGATGGTATCGGCTTCGGAGACAGCCAGGCGGGGCACCTCACCCTGCCGGAGTGAAAACCGCGCGGCGAGAACGGCATGGCTCGTCGGCGAGGGCGGAACGGCGGGGGCGGAAGGAAAGCGGATCTCCTTCCAATCCGCGAGAAACTTTTCCAGCTCGGCTTTCGAGGCGACGGCAACCCCTTTGTAGCGTTCGTGACTGTCCTCGATCTCGCTGATACGGCCCTGATTGATGGAGCGGTCGGGGCGGGAAAAATACGCAACGATCTCCTGCTTCTTGAATTTACCGAAGGCGAGCATCGCCCGGATAATGGCGACTTCCCAATCGGCGAGCTGAGGTTGCTTTTCAGGCATGGGCGAGGATCTCAGAGGCTAGCGCGAGAAGTAAAGTGAACGACGCTGTTATGAAGGAGCGTCGATGACACCACCCATCCGCGAACGCGTCGATCAGCCCCGAAATTGGCGCGAGGACGATGGCAAAAAGCCGCTTGTGGGTAAGTTGTTATGCTCTTCTTGGCATGAGGTAAACACTAGTATACGCTTCGTTTACCATGATCAAGAGGATATCCGATTCGCAACTCAAACCATAAGACGTTAAAGCTCTGACGTTTGTGCGAAATCGCATCATGCATACGGGCTCGTCGCCGTCCGTTCGCGAAGTAGCTGCCGAGCTGGGATCTTCATCACCGCGCTCCGCCGTGCTGGTGATTGATAAGCTCATAGAGCTGGGCTACCTCAAGCGCCGCGACGATAACCGCTCGTTGCAGCTCCTGCGCATGCCAGCGGATGCCGCTGACAGAGAGTCCGACTATCGAAATACCCCTCGTGGGCAGCGCTGCGTGCGGCACGCCGTTGCTGGCGGAGGAAAATGTCGAGGCGATGATCCCGGTTTCAGCGAGCCTGATTCAGTCTGGCCGGAGATATTTCCTGCTTCGCGCCAACGGCAATTCGATGACGGAAGTGGGTATCCAGGACGGCTCGCTCGTGCTCGTGCGTCAGCAGCCAACGGCCCGCGATAAGGAGATCGTCGTCGCCCTAGTCGACGATGAGGCAACGATCAAGGAATTGCGGCGCGCGCCGGATGCGGTGGCGCTTGTGCCGAGGAGCAAGAATGCAGCGCACCGCCCCATTGTGTTGCGCCGCGACTTTCAGGTGCAGGGCATTGTGGTCGCAACGCTCCCGGAACTGTTTCCAGATCGAGAACACGGGAAAAAGACGGGCGAAAAGGGGGAGTGAGATGCCGCTGACAAATATGCAATTGCGCTATTACGACAGCCATGTGCTGCGGCTTCCCGACAACAAGAGAACGGAGTATCACGAGCAGGTCGATCGGCTTATAGCCGAGCTTGACCGCAGCATTCGCAACCGACCGAGATCAAGATCACCAAGGTGGTGAAGGCGGGGTCATTCGCGAAATTCACGATCCTGCGCAAGACATCGGCAGATCCGGTCGATGTCGATATCGTGTTCTATCTCTCCGGCCGGAGCGTCGACCATGAGACCCTGGCGAGCCTCATCGACACCATTCATGCGCTGCTGATTAAAATTTATCCGACCAAGGAAGTCGGGCATTTCGAGATACAGCGCAAGGCCGCGACCGTGGCCTTTGTCGGCTCCGGCTTAAACGTGGACATCGTCCCCGTGATCGAGGACCCCAGACATGCGGATTATGGATGGCAGTTCGACATCCACGATGGCTCTATGATTCGGACCTGCGCGCCCTGCCAGATCCAGTTTGTAAGGCGCGTAAAGACAAGGATGAACACTTCCGGACCCTGGTGCGCCTTGCTAAGCGCTGGCGAAATCAAGCCGAGCTAAATCCGCTTAAGTCATTCGTGATCGAGCTGATTATGGCGTCGTCTTGGACAGAGAGGGTTCCGGCGGAACTATCGAGCAGCGCTTCCGGCGCTTCCTTCTTTATATCGCGCAGTCAGGGCTGAAAGAGGTCATCCGCTTTCCGGAGAATGCCTTGCCGCTGAGCGCATTCACTGATCCTGTTGTGATTATCGACCCCGTCAACAGCTCCAATAACGTGGCAGCCCGCATCACCGAGGCGGAGCGCAAGGAGATCGTCGCGGCGGCGCAGACGGCATGGGAGACGGCGAATTTCGCGTCCTCAGAAAATGACAATACGGTCTGGAAGGAGATTTTCGGGCCACGCTTTCAGACCGAGGACCAAGAATGAGCTACACGACTACCCAGACCTATACATACACAACGAGTGATATCGAGACGGTCCGCGGCGCTTCACGGCCGACCTGGTGATGATCGCGCAAAGCTCGGGCGCGATGATCGAGGCCAGCGCTCGAAACTATGCGCATGATATCGAGCTGCTTGCTAAGAGAGGCTATCTCAAGAAGGTCGATATCACGCTTCTGAGCGGCGCGGTCGAGATGCGCGCGGCGCAATATACCGTCAACACCGAATCAGGCGCTCTGACGATCAGCCGTCCCGGAGGGGTCATGTGGCCGCGAGTGGTAAGCCCGTTTTTGCGGATTATTATCTCGCTATACGGACAATTACACGCCGCAGCTGAGCGATCAATGAAGGGAAGCTAAAGGTCAACTGGACCGACACGATGTGGACACCAGCCATATAGGCCTTCTGCAGTTCGGCAGCCGCGACTATGCGAGCAATGGCTGGGGAATGCAGCGGAAGGATTTCGCCGCATGAGCCAGATCAAGATATTCGACAGTGAGACGGTGCTGCCTGATGCCCGGCTGACGGCCAAGGCGCAAACGCTGCTGGGGTTCGAGGCCCGTTATGAGCGCGTGCGCGATCAGCTACGTCTGTTATTGAGCGTGGAGAGTTGGGGGCATGGAACAAGAGACACCATGGCGGCAAGCTTGCCCTGTGCGATCTTGTCGCCGAGCAATACCCACTCGTTATTTTCTACGGCGATGTCGGGACCGGAAAAACTGCCACCGCCGAATGCATCGCGAACCGGCTCGTGGCGGAATCCGCGTACGGAGGAACTCGGTCCTTTTCAAGCTGAGCAACCGTGTGCGCGGCTCCGGCAAGGTCGGCGAGATGGGACACTTGCTGGCGGAGGCCTTCGAGCGGATGTACTCAGTCCGCGGGCCGAGGGCGTCGCGCCATTTTGATCATCGATGAAGGCGATTCACTGGCCGCTGTGCGCTCCCAGGAGCATAGCCACCATGAAGACAAGGTGGCCGTCAACACGTTGATTCAGGGGATTGACGATTTGCGCCGCCTTGGCGGACGCGTCGTCATCATTCTCTGCACCAACCGTGTTGCCGCACTCGATCCGGCGCTGCAACGGCGGGCGGCAATCGTCGAGGAGTTCAAGCGCCCGAATCGCCGAAAGCGGCGGCAGCTCTTTGCAATGGATCTGGTAGCGCTTTCGCTGACCGAGGCACAGACTGGCCGCGTTAGTGGCCGCAACGGGGCGCGGAACGGTCAGCCGTCTGGACCTATTCGGATATTCGCACGCGACTTTATCCGGCTGCGCTGGCGCTGGCCTTTCCGCATCGGCCTCTCGCGGGCGGAGCATCTTCAGACGGTCGCCGCAGCGATGAGACCATCGCCGATCGTGGAGGACAGCGTGATGGTGAAGTCGCCGCTTTTCGGACGCCGGATTCATATCTCAGGCAGCGTCATCGGGGGATCTGGCTATGCGTCGACCGCCGACGGTCGAGCAGGCGCGGAGCTGATCGAAGGCCTGGTGCAGAGAGCTGGTCGCGCGAGGCGCGACATTTGTAGTGCCGGTCGATGCCGAGAAACTGCGGCCCGGCGACGAACTGCCGATTTGCTTCGACTGGCTGATATGGCAGACGATCAGGCGAATCTGGCACACCGCCCGACCGACGCGCCAGGCCCGCTCGCGGTCGCCGTCCAGCATCACAAGAACGAGGACCAGATCCCGCCGGAATTCGAGGGGCTCTGGGATGAACTGCGCTGCATCCGATCTCGTGCAGATCGAAAACGCCGCCCACTGGAATATGAACAGCAAGCGCATGGAGGCGCAGGCGCGCTGGGGCGACATCCTGATCGCGCTCGGTGGCGCTGAGGGCGTGCTCTTCTAGCCAATCTCTATCACGATGCCGGCAAGCCGGTTATACCGCTCAATGCAGCGATCTAGCATACGGGAGCCCGGCGTATATTCTCGGTTGGGTTGTCCAGCGCGCAGGCTCCACGCCTCTTCCAGCCGACAATTCAGACGGCGCACGCATGGATTAACAGAATTAACTTCACCGCACGAAAGCCGGTATCAGCCCAGATAGCCGCGGTGATCGAACTGCTTGAAGGACTGGAGAAGCCTCGCGCATTTGCGGTCCGGCTTCTCAATCGCGACATTCGGACTTTGCGGACGTCGAAGCTTTTTTCGAGACGATCGTCCAGCCGATCGTGGAGGGCGAGCTGGAATACCGGCTCATCGTCGTCGATGGCAAGCAGCCACTAACGCACGCGCTCTTCGATCAGGAGATATTCGTCAAACTCCACCGGAGCGCTGTCGTCTTGGCCGATATTACCGGGCTGAGGCCCAATTGTCTGCTTGAGCTGGGCTATGCGCTTGGGCGCTGTCACCCGACGATGCTGATGGCCAAGGAGGGCACTTTCCATCCAAGCGATCTGAGCGCAATGAGCGGTCTCCATTGGCGGACATCCGGTTCGCTTGATGACGCCGGGCAGAATTCCGGGAACATTGGGCTCTATCGCGCCGCCCTCCGCTTGTGCCGATGGAGCCATTGATCCCGTGATGGACGGGGGGAGCCGCTCGATGTCCGTATATCACGGCTTAACGGGTCGGCTAGCCTTATTCAGCAAAGACGAAATCCTGTCTGGCTAAACCTTAGCCAGACAGGATAGGAAGGACGCCATCTTGGTCAGCGTGGATGCCTGTACGCGAGGCTCTTCGCGCGCACCCTTTTCCTGGCTGCGGTGTTTCCGGCATGACTTGGCATTTGGGCTGGACATGGCGCGTCGTTTCACATGCCGGGCGATACATACATACATGCCGATGTGGTTAAGACTGAACTACTGCCAATTTCCCCCAAGGTCCCATATGGCAAGGGGGATAAAAATCTGGAAGCTAAAATTATCAAGGAGAATCATCTCGATATTTGAGCGCTGGCGGAGGGGAGGGATTCGATGATCGCGGCACTGGTGCGTCCGCATATGGCGGCTGCGGTGCGAATGCCAGCCGCCGCGATTTAGAGCTCTTGCAGAAGATCACGTCAGGCTCCGCGTTCTCGGTGCCGCAGTCTCGGTACGTTCGTCGACCACGTGGCGTGGAGGCAACGGTTTCTGCGCTGTGGAGCCCGGCCCATCCTCGTGCACGATTTCGGTCGCAAAGCCCTCGGCCTGTAACAATGCGTTCAGGGCACGCAGGTCATCGCACCAGCTTTGCTCAACCTCAACATCGCGACGGTTGACGCCCTCACTGCGACCGGCATGGGCATAAGCGCGGACTTTCGACTGGATTTGGCCGTTCGGCGGAGCAGACAATTGCACATCATAGTTCGGTTCATCGGGCCGTTGGATCTCGAGCTTCGTGCCCTCCGCCCATCCGGGCCCCTGAAAGCGTAGCTCGTAGCCGAGGCCGCTCAAGGCCTTAAGCATCGCCGCTCTGGCCAATGCGCCGTCGCGGCGTTGGCATTCCGCCGCCGCAAGAGCGCGCGCCTCGTCGAAGAGCGCTCTCGCCTGGCCGGCATCCGCCGCGCTCCGCACGCGCTCGCGCAGGGCGTCCACAGCCGGGCCATCGAAGGGCGTAAGTTCGGCCAGCGCTTCTCCGGTTAATCGGGCTCGGTCGCGGTCCGCGCGGCGCGATGCTTCGCGTTCGGAGACCTCGAGTATCAGCGAGTCTAGTTGCATCGCCCGCGTCGATGAATCCTTCTCGGCGGCGATGGCGAGCACGCGGTCGACATAGACGCCCGCATCTTCGTCCAGCGCTGAAAGCTGCGAGATCAGCGCATCAATGCGGGCGCGGTCGGTCGCTATAGTCGCAACCGGCTCCGGCGCCGGCCGATCACGGCCGATGCGTTCGGGGGGCGGCGCATCCGGATGCATCAGCATTCGGGCCAATTCGGACTGCGCAGCCGATGTGGCTTTGGCTGCCGCGCCTGAAGCAGCGTTAAGTTGCCGCGCCAAAACCGCTTCCATCTTTGCGTTGGCCGCATCGAGCGCATCGCCGCGCATCGTCTTGGCAGCACGGGCAATCGTCTCAAGCGAAGCCTTATCGTCATTGGACGCATTTGCAGCCAAAGTCAGCGCGGTCAGCTCCAGGCGCAGGCGGCGGCCTCTGGCGGCTGCAAGCTGCTGTTCCAGTCGTCTTTCGAGCGCCGGAAGACTGACATAGAGCCGATTATAATCCTCGACGAAATCGTCCCAACGCTGCTCCGAAACGGCCTGGTCGTAGCGTGCCAGCGTCTGCGACAATTCCTTGCCCTCGACGTGTTCAAAGCGTGCGAGTGCCTCGCGGAGCGCTGCACAACGTTGCAGCATCTGCCGAACGAGTGCGATCTTTTGCAGCGCGGAGCGCCGCTCCTCCTCCGTCGGCACGCGATAGCGAGAGACCACCAGTTTGCTCATGGCCGCGTCTCCGTTGCCCTGTGTGCCGCTTCATGCAACCTTTCGCGCTCCGCTGACGGATCCTGCACCCAAGCCGCGGAAACAACCCGGTGCAGCCGCATGCCAGAGCGCAACAGGAGTTTTGGCCGCCAGATCTCTCTTGCGCGGGCGCTGGACAGCAACGCATGCCGTGGCGCGTCAAACTCGACGCCGAGGGCATAGAGGCCCGTCGTGGGATGAGTGACGGCGATATCCACGGCGAAGGCATCATCGGCCGGCATCAGACCGGCGTCGAAGCCATGGAGCAGGAGAAGATTGAGGGCGTCGTCGACCAGCGCGTCTGATTTGCGGAGGCCTCCTCGACCGGCAACCTGGTTTCCGCGAGGAAAAGCGTTCAGCAGCGTCATCGCCTCCGGAAAATCCCCCGCGTCGGCGAGTTCGCAGTAGCGCAGATAGGCCTGCAGGTAATCGCGAGCAAGGTTCGGCTCCCGGCGGCCTCCCAGCAGCGTCGAAATATCGGAGGTCGGCATTGAGGTGAACAGGAGCACCTTCTGCTTGGCGCGCGTGACTGCAACATTCAGGCGCCGTTCGCCACCCTGCTGGCCAAGCGCGCCGAAGACGCGTTTGAATACGCCGGCCTCGTCCCGCCCAAACGTCGTCGAGAACAGCATCCAATCACGCTCGTCGCCCTGGACGTTTTCGAGGTTCTTGACGAAAAATCCGACATCCTCGTCGTGATCCTTCCGATTGCTCTCGCGCTCGAAAACCTTGCCGAAGGTGCGGTCCCTGTCTGCCCGCTTGGCGATTTCGGTCCGGATCAGATCGGCCTGCTTCATATTGAAGGTCACGACGCCGATGGTCGGTGGTTCGGATTTTTCGCGCCAGAGCTGACTCAAATAGTTCACAATCGCGGCCGCTTCATCCGGATTGGTCTGCGACTGGTAGACTCCGTCGACGCGGCGCACCTCGATCGGCTTGAACTGCGCCACCTCGGCGGAAGGACGGCGCACCGGCACGTTCAGACGGCCGTCATAATAGGCAGCATTTGAGAAGGCGATGAGCTCCCGGTAGGCCGAGCGGTAATGGATGTCGAGGCTGGCTTGCGGCAGCAGGCCGCGGGAAAGAGCCAGAAGGTCTTCGCAATCCTTGACGTGACGGCGGTTCTCGCTGACCTGTCGCCGGCTTCGTTCCGCGCTCTCCGCTTCGGCATCCCCTGTGTCGGTGTCGACCCAGTCGTCGTCATCGGTCTCCTGCTCGTCGGAGTCCAGGCGCGATCCGAAGAAGCTCGTAGGCGGTAGCTGCTTGTCATCACCGCTGACGACACAGCGCCGGGCACGAAACAAAGCCGGCGCGGCATTGGCGACCCGCATTTGAGAAGCCTCATCGAATATGACGACGTCGAACAGTCCGGCATGGAGGGGAAACATACGGCTTACCACGTCCGGATTGACAAGCCAGACCGGCCGAAGCTTGAACAGGCCGAGGCCGCGCCCCTGCTCGACCACCTGCCGCAAGCGCTTCGAATTTCCGCCCGTCAACGGCCAGATCGGCGTCCAGGATTGCAGGCTCGAAAGCTGCCCGCCATCGACATGCGCAAGCACTTTGAGGTTGGCCTCACGCATCTTTGCGTCGAGGTCGGACAGATGTGAGACACGCTCGTCAAGTTGCTGACGCACCTGCAAGAGCTGTGGGAATTCTCCTTCGATCTCCTGCTTCCAGTGGCGTGCGGCTTCGCAGCGGAGCAGCGCCGTCAAGGCCTCGCGCCGAGTGCGCGGGTCGAGTTCCCGCAAATGCTTTGCAAGCGACCCGAGCGCGGGAAATACAGCCGCCGCTTCTGCAGATAACCCTCGCGCTCGCAGGCGAAATGTTTGGTACGCCACGAGGCACGGCAGCGCCGCCTCGATGGCCACGAGCGAGAGGCGCTGCGGCCGGTCTTCGGCAATATCAGCGCTGCAATGGCTCGCGACGCCAGATTCGAGGCGTCCCTCGAGAGCAGCGAAAGCGCTCGCTGCGGCCAAGCGTGCTTCCGCCACCGCTACTGCCTGAGCTAAGCGATCGAGGAACGTGGCGAGAGCGCCGGGCGAATGGCCGCTTTCACTTTCGGCTTCGCCCTCGAGCGCAGACCGCCACGCTTGGGCCGCGAGCGGACAGGCGTCGAGACGATTGGCGAAGGCCTGAAAGCGGTCGAGATCGGCGGCCAGCGATTTTGCATTTCGGATGAGGGTGGCCAGGTCGGAGCCCTGGCTGCTGTCATCGATCGCAAATGCCTGGCTGAGATGATGCAATTCGGCAGCAGCTTTGCGTGTCTCGCGCTCAAGGCGCGCGGCTTCGGCAAAGGCGGCGCAGCTTACATCATCGACAGTAAGGCCGAGCTTGCGCATCATCGAGCGACCTGCTCTCCGTGCCAGCAACCGTAGCGGGCTCACCTTGGCGAGGATTGATCCAGGCGGCTGGAAATGTGCCGCTCGCCGCGCCGCAAGCTCCAAGGTCGGATCGTCGAGCGGCTTCACATGTCCGGAAAAGGCCGCGACGCGCCCAATGGGAGACAGGCGATTTAGGCAATCCTGGAGTGCCGCAAGCGCGAGGCGCTGCTCGGCGCCCATGGCGCGGTGCTCACTGTCTGCTGCAAAAAGCGGTTGCCATGCGCCGACGCGGGCGAGTGTTTCCGACCCGGCGGCGGTCAGCGCGGCAGCATGGATGCGAAGCCAATCGGATGCTGGTTTCGGATCGGCAAGTGCTAATGGGGCGTCTCCGCCTCCGCGCTGCGCCGCGGATATCGCCTTAGCGCGCTCCGCCTCGCATGCCTGCCAATGCCGGAAATCCTCACAAATGCGCTCGGCGAGGCTGACATCGACGGGAAACGGGGCAAACGCCGCCAATGGCGAGCCCTCGACATGTCCGTCGACCCAACTATCGATTAACCCGGCGCATTCACCGACTGCGGCCTCCAATTGGCCCGGATCCAGTGGCCCGAGAATAGAACGCAATGCCGGGGCGGCGAGGCCGCCAGAGCGTGCGCTTTCGGCTCCGATCCGCGAGAGCACATCGCGATAGGCATAGCCGAGACGGCGATGCGGCGCATAGACCGCTTCATGGTAGGCGTCGAGATCCGCCTCAGTCTGATCGATGCGGGCGGCCAGTTCCAGCCGCTTGCTTTGCCTTCCTGAACCTTGCCGATCACTCTGCTGAAGCAGCCCCGGCACTTGCGCCTGCAGAGCCTTCAACACTTTTGCGCGGTCGCTGACCGTGTTCTCGACGCGGAACACGCGATGATCGAGCCCCTCCGCCGACAGCCGCTTGTGCACGACTTCCAGGGCGGCCTGCTTTTCGCAGACGATGAGGACGGTTTCGCCACGACCGAGACAATCCGCCACCACATTGACGATGGTCTGGCTCTTCCCAGTGCCCGGCGGTCCTTGCAGAACGAGACCTGGTGCAATCCGGGCACTTAGCACGGCGCGCTCCTGCGACGGGTCGGCCTCAAGCGTCGAGAAGCGTTCAGCTTCCAACGGGCGCTCCGGCGGCGCTGGAAACTCTATGTCTTTCAGGCGGAGCAGACATTCAAGCGCCGTCGCCTCGAGCGGGCGCTGCTGCAAATGTCGCAAATCCTGGACAATGGCCTGGCTGGCAAAATCGGCCAGGAATAGTGCGGCGGCCGAATGAAGCTGCGGCTGTCCCGGTTTGCCCACCGCTGTCGCCTTGGGGATCGGGCCGACCGTGGCGCCACCAGCCAATGGTGCAACCTCGTCGAAGGTATGCAGCACGTCGCTCGCATCGACGATACCGCCTTGCAGCAAGTCATCGGCGAGGCCCTGCCACCGCGCGCAAATATCGGCCCCAAGGATCGTGTCGAACGCCGGGTTGAGCTGCACTTCGCGCTCCGCGTCGAAGCCGAGTTTTACCGCGCCTGTCGCGCCGGCCTGGATCGAAATTTTCAGCGGCCAGAGCAGCACCGGCGCGATCTTCGCCGCTGAGGCGCCATCGCTCTTGGTCTCCTTCAGCGTCAGGACCGGGTAGCCCAGCATGAGCGCGTTGACGCCGGTGTCGCGGCGATAGGTGCGTGCCTGCGAGTTGAGCTTGCGCAGCCGGTCGACGATGGCCTGCTCGGGACGAGAGCGTCCTGTCAGCACGCAGTCCTGTTCGCGCCGCGTCACGATGGCCTGAAGCACATCGTCGCGGACCTTCGGTCCTCCCAAATCGGTAAGGTCGATCCTCGCCGAAGATTTCGACGTCTTGAGCTGAACGAGCGGTCCGCGCTGGACGCCCGTCAGTACTTTGCGCTCCAGGAACGCGAGGACGTTACGCACATAATCTTGATGCGGCGGCTCCGCCCAATCGCCCGTGGGCACTGCGAGGACGACCAGCGCGCGGGCGATAGAGATGCGCCTGTTGTTTTCGCGGTAGCGGTCGACCCATTCATCGACGACGGGCCGCCCGCAGCGCGAGAACCCGGGCAGCCTTTCCGCAAGCTGATCAGCGATGTCGGCGCGCGGCAGCCGCAGCAGCACTGTGGCAGCTTCCCGGTCGAACTCCGGCACGCTTGCGGATTGGGCCAGGGCTTCGGCTTCGCGCAAAAGCTCCTCCCTGGGCTTGAAGGCGCTGGCTTCAACGCTCAGGAGGAGAAGCAGATCTTCGTCGCTCAGGGTTCGCCGGTCGAACATCGCCGCGAGCGCCGGGACTGCCGCATCGGGGAAAAGCTCGCGCTTCATCCGCCACTGCGCGTCCAGTCTGGCAACCGATGTCGTCAGCCGAAGTACCGCGAATTGCTCGGCGTTCAGCGTCAGCTTCATATCGCGGATGCGGGCCTTGACGCGATCCGCTCGCTCGGCAAGCTGAACGAGCCAGCGATCCTTATCCCGCCTCAGATCGTGCAGATGCCGCTGAGGTGCGGTGTCGAGCCAGGCGCCGCCTTTTTCTGGGTCCGGCAGCAGCCAGTTCGGCGTGATGATTTCGCCTCGCAGGCAAAGCGGCAGATCCTCGTTCAACGCCGCGAGCGAAAGCGCGACCCGGTGATCTTCGGCAAGCTTGATATCGGCGGCAATCTTGCGCAGTTGCATCAAGCGGCGGCTTTTTGGGTCAATCTCATCGAGCCAGTTGGCGACCGCGCCGCTTTCCAGCATAGCCGCCGCCTGAGGCCAGTTTTCATCCTCCGCCGCTGCCAGCGCGAAGGCGGCGGGCGAAACATAGCGCTCGCCTTTAAAGGAAAGCGCTGGACCTTCCGGCGGCGCGTCTCCTCCCGGCGCATCGGGTGGTGTGGGGATGCCGCGTTCGCCCGCGACCCAGCGCAAAGCCTGATCGGCCTTCCAGCGCTTGGCGTGATCGCGCGTCAGCAACCCCTTAAGCAATTGCTGCCAGCCGGGCTCGATGTCCTCGGGCACCGCCACGCCGCGCGTTACGAGATGCAGCAGGAAGGCGCGATCGTGAACGCCGGCAAAGCAGGCACCGTCCGTCGCCAACTCCAGCAGGATGATACCAAGGCTCCACCAATCGGACGCGCTGGTTGAGGCATCCGCCACGGCTTCCGGCGCCATATAGCGGCTAGCCTGTCGAATACGAGCAACCTCGACATCGAACTCGGCCAGATTGGCGGTGGCGAATTCGGTGATGACCAGGCGCACCGGCTGGCGCGAGCGAACGCGCACGACCGATGGCTTGAGCCCGCCATGCCGCAATCCGAAGCTTTCGAAGCTGGCCAGCGTGCGGATCAGATTGGCGGCGACCTCTTGCAGTAGCGCCGGGTTGGAGCGGAATTCGGATCGCAGGTCCCCGAGCGTCGGGCTATCGACGTGCTCCCAGACCTCGAACGCCCGCGAACAGAGTTGGCCATGGGCAAGCAGCGTTGCCGCCGTTCCAGCTTCAAGCCGGGTAAGCGCGGGTAGATTTTCGGATCGGGCTCGACGCCGGGCTGGTAGAATTTCAGCAGCACGGTGTCTGTGCTGTGCTCGGCGCGGGCGAGAAATAACTCCGCTTCGTCCGGCGAGCCAGGCAATGTGGCCAGGATCTGCCATTCGCCGATGGTCTGGATCTCCGGACAGGATCCGGCGTTGACTGTGCGACCGTCTCGCCGCAGGTCAGGCAGATGGCATCATCTTCGTCAACGGGATGCCCATTGGGACATGTCCACGCCGGGGTTTTGGGTGGCAGCGGATCTCGAGGGCTATCTGGTCGGTACGGGTCCGGTTCGGGCTCCTCTGGACCGGGCGGCCTGTCGGGGGCCACACAGACCGGATAAATATCGTGCAACGGAAATCCACAGACACTGCAGACCAGTTCCGTTGCCGGCCGTTCATGGCCGTTTGGGCAACTCCGGACATATTCCATCAGGACGCGCCTCCCATGCGGCCGGCCGATGTTGCGAGCGTGATGCCTTGAGCTGCAAGCAAATGCGCCAGCCGGTCGAGATCGCCTCGGTGCGGAACGCCTGCTATCCAGACCGATCCGTCTGGGTCTGCTACCAGATCGAGCGATGTGGCGCCCATCCCCGTCGCACGTGTCGAGCCCGGCGAAACGCTCCGCGCCAAGGGCAGAGAGTTGATGCAGCCGCTGGTTGGCTGAGCCACGTAACGGCGCATCGGTCGGCTGCGCGTCGTCGAATGGTTCGCTGATCAGCGCATCAATAAGTCCAAGCGCCGCGGCATGCCGCGCCTGCAAGGCTTCGAACTCATAGCCCGAATAGACCAGCACATCGCCCTTGAAACGCGTTCGAAGTCCAGCGAGCAACTCCAGAAGCCCATCCGTTTGGTCAAAAGGTTCGCCGCCCGAAATGGTCACGCCGTCCGCCTCGGCGAACCAGGGTTCCATGCGCTTCAGCACCGTTTCGACCGGCTCGCCATCTCGTGTAAATGCCCAAGTGTCACGGCTCATGCAGCCCGCGCAGCGGATCGAGCATCCCTGGAACCAGATGCCGATTCGCGCCCCGGTCCGAGCGCGGTGATCGGGAAATGCAATTTCGACAGTGAAATTCGGGGAATTGTCATGGCATTATGACCCCCGGTGCACGGTCGCGCCCGGCGCAATATCAGCGAAGTGACGCCACCTGCCTGCTCGAGGCTCTCCACCACCAAGCGCTCCCCGGCGCTGCATATCGAGCGCGAAAGGCAGCACGTGCCAGCGGATTGACGAAATGCGCCTCCAACTGATTGCGCACGCCACGTCCGCCATTGGAGAGGTCGGCGAGACAAATCTCGGCCAACGCGGCGCGAGCGGAAGTGGCAAGGGCGAACTCAACTCCCTGTTCGGTCCGGACATCTTCCAGAATGCGCGCCATCATGGAGTCGAGGATCTCCTCCGCGATCTCGCTGCGGATGAAGTCGAAGACGATAATGTTCTCGCCAATGCGGTTAAGTAGTTCGGCCGGCCGATCTCCAGCTTGAAATGCCGTTCGATCTCGGCGCGCACTTCGCCCGACATCTCGTCTGAGGCTCGCTCCGGAGACACATTCGCGGCGCGCGTTCCGTCCGGAAGCAGCGTCCGGTAGATGCCGAGATTGGACGTGAAGACGATCAGGCTTTCGGAGAAATAGACGCGCTCGCCGCGCCCCGATGTCAGCACGCCGTCATCGAGGATCTGCAAGAACTTATCCAGGATCCTTGGGTGCGCCTTCTCGATCTCGTCGAACAGCACGACCTGAAAACGGCTTTTCGCGGATGGCGTTCGTCAACTCGCCGCCGGTGTCGTAGCCGAGATAGCCGGGCGGGGCGCCGATCAGACGCTGATCGGAATGTCCGAGCGAGAATTCGCTCATGTCGAAGCGGATATAGGCGCTCTCATCACCAAACAGCAGACTGGTGATGGTTTTTGCAAGTTCGGTCTTGCCGACGCCGGTCGGCCCCGCCAGAAACGCCACACCGCGGGGACGCCCGCCGCGCTTGCCGCCGAACCCGGTCGCGGCACGCTTGACGATGTCGAGCATGTGGCTGACGGCGTGGGCTGGCCCCTGACGCGCGCTGTCACGGTCGTCCTCGGCCTGGGCAAGCTTCTTGCGGTCGATCTTGCGCCATGGGTCTTCAGTTACGCCAAGCTTATAGTGCCGCACTGCCTCGCCCACATCGGGCGCACCCAAGCCTTCTTCGCGAGCCAATTGGGCAATGGACGCGAGGTCGATCACCAGCAGACCTTCCGAGGCATCGACAAATGCATCCTCCGCCTTGGCTCAGCGCGTCGGGTGTGGCGTCCCCGGCGGGGAGGCTACGCATCAGCCCATGCACGACACTGCGGCGCACGATATGGTCCGGCTTGGGGATCGGGATATGCCGCAGGCGCGGATTGCCGATCACGAACCAGTCGGGCAGGTCGCCCTCTTTTTCGGCAATCCAGACGATGGGGTTGAAATAAGGCCGGCGCGTCACTGGATGCGGACGCGGCTCAACCGCGTGAGCGGTGACGAGCGCGCGGGTGAAGCCGCGATGCTCGAGCTCGATCATGTGTTCGGGCCTAACGATCAGCCGCGCCGCGAAATCCGCGATCAATGCCGTCGGCTCCGGAGCGGAGCTGGCGAGCGTGGTTGCAATCTCGAAGAATTTCTCGATCGAGGCGGGCGCCCGGCCGCCGGCGTCAAAGGTGATGCCGAATTGCGAGAAATAGGACTGATCGCCTGTTGCATCGCGCCCGATGATGGCCGGCACACCGAAGCCCCGGGCTGGATCGAAGCCGATGACGCGGCCGATGCCTGCCTCCACCAGTTCGGCGCCGAGATAGGAAACGAGCGGCAGGATCATCGGATCGCCCGAGGGCGACGCGCGCGGATACCGGTCGCGCACATTGCCGGACAGCACGAACTGGCTTTTCAGGGGCAGAAAGCGCAGGAAATCTTTCGCCCAGCGGGGCTTTTCAAATAGCTGGCTCAATTCGAAATCCGCAAAACAAAAAGAATATTGGCAGGGCCGGCAGATCGTTTAACTAGTTATAATGTCTTAAACTGTTGATGCAGGGAGTCGAATGCACTGCCGAATCAGGCGACGTCTTCAAGGCATGTCGCGGCGGAAACGGTAATTCCGTTGTCTGAGCTGGCCGGGGTCGACGCCGTCGGCCGACCCTTCGGTGCTATCCATGACAAATGGCAGATGACGGAGCGTCGTCGGCCGCCATCCGTTATATTCGGGGCCGCTACTCGGCGCGCAGTTCCATTCGTACCGGCGCAGTCTCCTTGGGCAGACTCCTGGATTGCGCCGCCAATGGCGACCGCAAGCTGGCGGTAGACATTGTAGAAATCCAGCTCTTCGGCATTGGCGGCCACATTCGGCTTGGCCTCTTCATAGTGCCAGGAGATGCCGGGGTCGGCGGCGAGCGCCTTGACCATCGGCAGATCATGACCGCCGCCGGTAAGCAAGAAACTCACTGGGGTGCGCCTGCGGCTCAACCGCTGAAAGTCACGGGCGCAGGCCACGGCGACCTCAAGCGGTCCGGCGGCTACGTTCGCGAAGGCGATCGGCGAATTTGGCAACCTCGGGCTGTTCGAGGAACTCCCGCAGCGTGACTTCCACATAGCGGTCTCCCAATTCAACGGTCAGCGTTCTTCCGAGAACAAGCGCTCCTTGTTCTGCCGGCCATGAATGAGAAGGCGCCGCGCCGCGCCCGCTCCGGCGGGATGGTCGCCCGACAGGCCCGCTTTCCTGAGGATGAATGCCCGCAGCAGCATATCCAGATGATCGCCGGCTTCGGTCAGAACGGTGGCGCTGCCCTCGATCTCGGCGATGACATTGCGCCATGCTAGCCCGGTGGCGAAAGCTCCGAAATCCGATGTACCACCGCCAATGTCGGCGACGACCACCACCCGCCTGCCATTATCCCGGATCGATCCCGAGGCGACGGCGGTTGCTTCGCGCACCGATACGTTGCCATCTATCGAAAGCTGGAAGACTCCGCGTCACTTGCCGCCGAAGACTTCAGTTTCTTAAGAGCGGCGAGGGCTTGACGCTGCGAAAGTCCGCCCGGCGCCGTCAGAGCGGGACCCAGCATGTCGGCCAACGCGAAGCCGCTTTTGACGAGGTCCTTGAGAAGCGCTTCGCCCGCTTCCGCTCTTTCGGCACTCCAGGCCGGGCGCGCGATCCGCAATGGCGCAGGCCAGGGAAGCCCCTATTTTTCGGCCTCGCTCCCCGCCCTTTCGACCAAATAGGCAAGAAAGAGCTGGAGCAATTTTCGCGGCGTGAACTTGCCCGTCGGGTCGATGTCCTTATGGAGAAGACCGTCGATCTGATCGAGATCGAAGGTGCTCAAATACTGCTTCGGCGATACGAACGCCCGGCGGCCGCTGGCTTCGTCCCGGATCGCGGCGCTTTCAGCCTCCTGGCCGAACAAAATCTGCGCGCCGCCGCTCACATAGATGACGGAAGGAAGAAGGAAGGCGTTCCGCGCCTGCTGACCAGGTCCCTGAGCGATAGCAAGCGGCCTGATCGTCGCCGGAGCGATCTCCTCGCGGTCCACCGCCTTGACCATCGCGAATTTGGATAGAGCGGTGCCGAAATCAATGCAGCCGATCCAATCCGCCCCACGCCTTTTGCTCTGTCGTGCCATATTGCCCCCACCCTCACTTGCCGATTGCAGCAGCCTCGCCAATACGTACCACCACGCTCGCCGTTCCCTGCCCTCGGATCACGGGCGGTTTCACGACGCGGATCTGGTCGCCATAGGAAAGATGATCGTCCGAGTAATATCGTACTGGATCGAACGGCGCTTCCGCGCCGGGCTCGGAGCCCAGCCATAATTCGCGCTTCCGCGCGGCAGGTCGCAGGGCTTGAAAGACGAGATTGGTGGCGAGCCGGGCCTGCCGTGCCAGTTCGGCATCAGCGGCGCCGGAGACCCTCCAGCTTCTCGATCGCGCGCTGAACGCGAGGAATTGCTTGCAAGGCTTCGCCCAGCGCTTCGTCCGCCTCGCTCCACGCCGCCGTTGCAATATGCCGGGACAGCTCATCGCTGCCATTTTTCTTTTCGCCAGCGGGCGAGGCGTCGCCGGGCCGATCCGAAAGCTGCTTAAATACGGCCGCCACGGCTCCGAAAGGCACCATGGACTTCGCAGGAATGCTTGCCGACGATGTAAATTGGCTCCTGACCCAGTCTTCGCCCTTTTTTGTTAGACGGTGCACAAAAGGCGCGGAGGATGATTTGATGAGGCCACGCGATTTCAGCCGATCACGATGAGCTTTTTTCATTGTCAGCCCATGGACTTGGCTAATCTCTGCGCGTTCTTTGAGCGGCCGGCCTTCGCCCATCAAGTATGAAGAGGACGCCGCATTCAATGGGGCTTAAGTGAAGTTGCTCCATAGCACTCAAAAGATTTGAGAATTTTACAGCATTTTATACCAAGGCGGACTGACGGGCGCAAGCGGGCGAGTATGATGTCTCGCTCACCCTCGATGGGAGCTCTACGGAGCAGGTAGTCTGGAGCTTCGAGGTGGCTGGTCGCGACAGCAGCTTATATGTCCGTGCCAGAGTTCCAGTAGAACCGCGATGATGTGCCAACCGCGGCAATACAGCGACATAGCCAACGACCGTACTCGGCTGTGAAATGGCCCCCGGACCGCCGTCGACTGATGGGCCGCATCGAGCCAGTTTTGTTCGCTCGACGAGCTGTCTGCCAATGGCCTGTTTACCCTTGAGGAAGTCACCCGCTATACCGAAGCAGCGAACCGGGCGCGGCTCGCGAATAGTGCGATCGCTGCATTGTCTGGGCATGATAGAGCGGGTGAGACCGCAACATAAAATGGTAAGCCCATCGAATTGGCTTGCTCAAGCGTCCATGTAAACCATTGAAATCAAAGAAGAACATTAGCCTGCCAAAAACGCCTCAACCTTCCGGCCATCGCGAAGGGCATCCAGATAGTCGGCGTACCATTGAAGCATACTGCGTCGGCCTGTGAGATATTGAGCGGCATTGTAAGCGCCGCGAATCTTATTGGCTTCATCGTGCGCTAATTGCCGCTCGATCCAATCGGGATGGAATCCGTTCTCGTTCAAAACGGTAGAGGCGACGCCCCTGAAACCGTGAACGGTTGCGCGGGAATGATGGCCCATTCGGTACAATGCGTAGAGCATGGTGTTTTCGCTCATGCCGCCTTTCTTCCCGCCGGATGGGAACAGGTAGGTGCTGTAACCGGTCAGCGGACGCAATGCATCAAGAATCTCGACGGCCTGATGCGGCAGGGGAACCAGATGCTCCCGGGGCATCTTCATGCGTGAGGCAGGTATACGCCATAGAGGGGCATCGCCGCCAGGTCTTCAAACTCCCGCCATTCCGCGCCGCGCAGCTCTTTCGTCCTCACCATCGTTAGAATGATCAGCTTAAGAGCCAGACGGGTTGTGACCTCGCCATCATAGGCTTCAAGTTGCCGAAGGAATGCGGGAAGCTCGCTCGCGTGGCATGGCCTTTTGATGCTGCACAGGCGGCGCTGCCTTCAGTGCGCCGCGAAGGTCGGCTGAAGGATCGCGCCGCGCCCGGCCGCTGGCAATCGCAAAGCGAAATATCTGCCCGCAGTGTTCCCGAAGGCGTTTGGTGATGTCATGCGCGCCGCGTGCTTCGACCTTGCGAAGCACGTCCAGCAGTTCCGGCGGCTCGATCGCCGCAATGGGCTGTTTGCCGATATAGGGAAAAATATCGCGTTCCAGCCGACGGATGATTCGCCCAGCGTGTTCCGGCGTCCATCGGTGGAGCTGGGCTTTATGCCATTCCCGCGCCATTGCTTCGAACGAGTTCTCGACCGCCAGGCGCAGCGCAGCCTTCTCAGCTTTGCGCGCCACTCCCGGATCAATGCCTTGCGCAAGCTGCTCTTTCGCTGCGTCACGGGCCTTCCGCGCGGCAGCAAGGCCGGTAGTCGGATATATGCCCATGGCTAGCGTCTTCTGCTTGCCAGCGAAGCGGTACGAGAACCGCCAAAGCCTTTTTCCGTCCGGCTGAATCAGAATGAAAAGACCGCCGCCATCGGCCTTCTTAAAGGGTTTAGGCGCGCCTTTCGCCTTGCGCAGGTAGGTGTCGGTCAGTGGCATGTTGGTATTCCTCTCGCCCGGCAATGTCGGTACCAAAGGATCTACCAACGAATGCGTTGGTTTCAATGAGAAAAATGAAACGGATTATGGGTAAATTATCTCGTTTTCTCCATGATTTACAAGAGATCTAAGAGACATATTGAGACGTCGAGAAACAGGTAATGGTGCCGCAAGAGGGATTCGAACCCCCGACCTACGCATTACGAATGCGCCGCTCTACCGACTGAGCTATTGCGGCCAGAATTCGGCCAAAAGGCTCCTGGCTGATGACCGACGCCGATGCCTCTGACTAGCGATAGCTGCATGCAGCAGCGATTTCAAGTGCCGACCGCTCGGCATGTGCATGGCCGGCGTTGTTTGCGAGCAGCGTCGGTGCCGGTCGCCGACCGGTCTCGCCTTTTTCAGCCCCGAGGCACGATTTGCGGAAGGCCTCGCGGCGACTTGGTTGACCAGCCGGCGTCGTCGTATTGGTCAGGCGGCGTCTTTGGCGTCATATCCGAATGTGGAACTGCAAGGCTCGGATCTGCAGCGCCAGCCGGCTACGCGCCCTGCCGAAATAGCAAAACGATCCCCTCTGCCGATTTCCCGACGATGCCGGCTCCTCCGCGAAGCGGTCCAAGCCCTCAGAGGATTGCTGGGCTGCCACCCTTCGACCACCGCTGCGATCAGCGCGCAACGCGCCGCATTGCGCCGCCGCTATTACGTGGTCTGCGGCTTCAGCGAATGGCGAAAACGCGAATAAGGCGTGCTGGTCTCGTCGAGATCGGAGGACTCGGGCCCAGGGTCGTCGGGAGGGCGATCAGGCACAAATATCTTCGGAGGCGTCTTTGGCGATGATTTCTTTGCGGCCTGTGGCGCCGGAGTGTCGTGTTCCTGCGGGCCACCGGCTGCGGTCAATGCCCGCGCTTCGGCTTCCGCGGCCGACTCTGGCGCCGCGGCCCTCGCCGCTGCGGCGCTGCGCGAGCGGTGCAGGCGAATTCGGCGCAGGTTCGGCTTTTGACGCCTCCGCCGCGGGTCGGGACGTCCGGCCTGCGGCCTGCCTGGCGTCTGCGGCAACCGATTCCGCTCCGGCATCGCCGCCGGCAAAGGCGGAACGATCCTCGGCGACTTCGGGTGCCAGGGCGCCGCTCTTGAGGTCTTTGCGCGCAGGGGACGCCGCCGCACCGGCGCCCGTTTCTTCCGCGGTCACCGTGATCGTCAATGGCGCGCCTGACGCGGGTTTGGCGCCGCGCTCCTCGGCGAGATTGGCGTCGGCGATTTGCTTCGCGGCGGTCTCCAGCTCCTGGCTCAGCATTGCGATATCCTCCAGCAGCGGGTCGGTCTTCCCGGCTTGGAACTGATCGGGCGGCACGCGCCATTCAAAAGCGTCAAGCGCGCCGGTAACCGGCGAAAGCGGCTGCCATTCGTTGGAGATGACACCGTCGGCCATCCAAACTGCATCCCGCGGCGCTCTGACGGCGCGGGCCAGCCATTCGCGCACGCGCCCGGCATCGCGTTTTTCGCCGCCCTCGATCCGGGCCATGAGCGCGCACAGGCGCGCCGTCGGATTTTTTCCGAGCAGCGGCGCGAGAGCATCGCGCGCTTCCTGCCACTCCCGCGCGTCGACCGCAGCTGAGGCGAGCGCGATCCTCGCCTCCGGATCATCCGGCGTCATCACAATCAGCGACTGGATCCGGCCAAGGCGGTCGCGAGGCGAGTCGCCGGGCCGGGCATAGGCGTAACCCAAAGCAAGATCGGGATGCGGTGCATATTGCCAGGTCCGGGCCAAGGTGCGCGCAGCCTTGTAGCTGTTGCCCTGAGCGGCGAGGATCCGCCCGGCGATGACGGCGGCCGGGACGAAATCCGGCGCGAGCCGATGCGCTTCGAGCGCCAGCTCGGCGGCACGGTTCGCCTGTGTCGTTTCCAGCTCCTGAGCTTGCGCCGTCAGCAGCACGGCGCGGCGGCGGTCGAGCGTCTTGCGGTCGAGATGGCGGTGATTGCGGGCAACGGTCAGCGTTTCGAGAGCACCCTGCCAATCGCGGGCACGGCACTGCATGTCGAACAGCGCATGGACGGGCCATGGCAGCGCCGGATTGAGCGCCATGGCACGCGCGGCATATTGCCTTGCCGGCTCCATTTCGCCTTCGCGGCTTGCCTCGAGAAAGAGGCCGCGCAGACCGAGAAGCCGGGTCTCGGAATTTTCTGACATGGCCTCGAAAATGCGTTGAGCGGTGCGGTGATCGCCACTCAGCTGCGCGGATTGCGCGCGAAGCAGCTCGGTCAGCGGTTCGCTCTTGAGCGCACGGCGGGCCTCGATCGCATAGCGCGCGGCGGTTTCCTCGTCGCCTGCCCCGACGGCAAAGATACCCCGGCGCAGTGCCGCATAGCCGCGGGTGCGGCGCCTGTTCTTCAGATGCCGTCTCAGCCGGCGGGGGCTCGACAGCATCTTGCTGATGAAACTGAAGGCGAACAGCAACAGTCCGGCCGCGATGATGATCGCGACGGTGACCCAGAACAGCGGAATTTCGATCTGATAGGTCAGCCAGTTGATCGTCAACTCGCCTGGCCGGTCGGCAAACCAGGCAAGGCCGATCGCGAGCATGGCCAGCAGAAGGATGTAGACGAGCGCCCGAATCATCAGCCGCCTCTCTTCCCTGCATCCTCGCTGCCGAGAGCGGTGAGGAGCTTGGCCTCGACGCCTGCGAGGGCTTCATCGGCGGCAATTTTCGCCTTCAGCTCCGACTGCCAGGACTTGACGGCCTCTGCGGCGGCGCCTTGAAGCTGTTCGGCCTCTGCGGCGGCCATTTTCAGATTGCCGGCGTCGAGCTGATATTCGGCGCGAGCAAGAATCGCCCTCGTCGTGTCGCCGGGTATGTCTCCCTTGCGGCGGATACGGATAAAGGACTTGGCCTTCGACCACAATTCCGAGGCGAAAGAGTCGTTCGCCGGCTGGTTCTCGATGTCGATAGCCTTATTCGCCGCGGCCTCGAAATCCGTCTTGAGCTGCTTGAGACTTGGAACGCCTTGATCGCGCCGCGCTTCCAGAGCGGCCAGGTCGAGCGGGACGGGCGACATTTCGGCGACCGATTTCAGTTCTCGGCAAAGGGCCTGCCCTCATTGGCCGCGCGGCGGAGATTATAGAGTGCGAGGGCGAGAGCGGTCGCCTTGCTGCTGGTCTGGATTTCGCTTTGGGCTTTTGCCAGGCTGGCAACGCGCGTTTCAAGCTCGGAAAGGCGTGCGGCCAACGGGTCAAGCGATTGCTGAACAGCTTCCTGGGATATTGCGGCGGCGCCCGGACGCGCTTCGATCTGGGCGACGCGGTCGGAAAGGTCCGAGATCTGCTTTTTCAGGCCGGCCGTGTCGGCACTTGGCGCTCCGGGCTGTGCCGCCTTTTGCGCGGCGTCCCGGAGCTGGCCTTCAAACCCTGCGAGTTTTTCGCCCGTCTTGGCAATATCCGAACGCAGCGCCGCGACGTCTTCCGCCGTGGGCACGGATGGCTCGCGGCCATAGACGAGATAGCCAAGCACCAGGGCCAGGACCCCGCCGAGAGCGCCGGCCCCAATGTGCGTTGCAAAGCCGTAAAATCCGCCATTCCGCGCGGGCGGCGGGGCGTCATCCTGTGCCGGGCTTTCTGGCGACGGATTCAGCGCCTCCGGCGCACCGGCCGCTTCCGTTGCCTCGGTCTCCCCGGAAGCAACGTGTTCCGCCTTCAGATCGAGCGTCGCATAGGGGCGCTGATCTTTCCCGCCCAGCTTCTGAATGTTGTCGTCCGGTCCGTTATCTGTCGTCATGACCTCTGAAACTCCCCGCGACGTTCAAGGTCGAGCCTCGTCACCGGCGCCAACATAGGAAGGTAAAGATTAATGTTTGCCAAGCACATCTTTGAGATCGGTCGAGGCCCCGCTGCGGTAAGGTGCCGGACCGATCAAGCCCATGAGATCCCCCTCTGTTGGATGGGATGAAACGGCGATCGTCAACCCGGCGATTTCCCTTAGCGGCCTCGCGACTGCATCCGAATAACAATAGCACGTTATCGCCGCGGCTTCGCGCCCAAGCTTAAATGTTTCCAGCAGCTTGACGAAAATCGCCGCCGTGCGGGGGGACATCAGAATCACGCCGTCGACACCGAGCCGCAGCTCTTTGGCAAGACGGGCCGCGCCAGCCTCGCCGATTTCGCGCGCTTCATAAAGAATGACACGCGGCATCGCGAAACCGGCCTGCTTCAGCGGGCGTTCCAGATTGAATGCAAGGTGGTGGCCGGTGAGATACAGAAGAGCGCCGGCATCCGGACGGGCGCCGCGCGCAATCACCGGTGCGAGATCCTCCGCTGTGCCGGGGCCGGTCAGGACCTGCTCGAAGCGCAGCTCCCGCGCAAGCTCCGCCGTGCCCTCACCGACGCAATAGATCGGCAGATGTCTGGCTGCCTCGAAAGCGCCATTGCGGCGAAGGCCGCGAAGAGCATTGCGGCTCGTCGCTATCAGCGCCTGGACCCCGCCGAGGTTGAGCGGGGTCAGGTCCGAATAGACGATATCAAGCAGCGGACAGATCACGGACTTATGGCCGAGCGCCTTCAGTTGAGCCGCCTGACGCTTGGCGTCGCCGGTCGATCGGGTGACCACAATGCGCATCAGGCCACCGCGCGAAAGAACCCTGGCCCGGCTGACTTGACGAGGTCCTGCGCCGCGTCGATGCCCATTTCGACGGCGTCGCCGGCTGACCCGGCACGTTCGGCTTCGTAAGACCGGCTGCCGTCCGGCAGCAGGATCTGGCCCCGGAAGTGAAGTGCCGCGCCGTCCAGCGTCGCAAGGCCCGCGATCGGGGTGCGGCACGACCCGTCGAGCTCGGCGAGGAATGCGCGTTCGGCGGATACGCAAATGCTTGTCTCTTCATGGTGAAGCGGGGCGAGATAGGCGCCCATCCGCTCATCGCCGATCCGGGTCTCGACGCCGATCGCGCCCTGGGCGATGGCCGGAAGCATCTCGTCGGTTTCAATCAGCGCGGTGACGCGGTCTTCAAGGCCGAGACGGCGAAGGCCGGCGAAGGCGAGCAAGGTCGCATCCGCGGCGCCCTCGTCGAGCTTGCGCAGACGGGTGTCGACATTGCCGCGATAGGTAATGATCCGAAGGTCCGGACGAAGCTGCTTGACTTGGGCCTGCCGGCGGAGCGATGAGGTGCCAAGCACGGCGCCTTCGGCAGCGCTTTCAGCCGGGGTGATTTGGGGCTGATGAAGGCGTCGCGGACATCCTCGCGCGGCAGCAGACAGGAAATCTCAAGCCCCTTGGGCAGCTTGGTCGGCATGTCCTTCATCGAATGCACGGCGAGGTCGATCTCGGCGGCGATGAGCGCGTCCTCGATCTCCTTTGTGAACAAGCCTTTGCCGCCGAATTCTGCCAGCGGCTTGTCGGTAATGATGTCGCCGGTGGTCTTGATGATGATGATGTCGAAGTCGCCGGGGCTGAGGTCATGAGCCGCGATCAGCCGGTCGCGAAGCTGATGGGCCTGAGCGAGGGCGAGCTTGCTGCCGCGTGTGCCGATGCGGATTTTCGATTGCATTTTCGCTTTGTTTGCCATGGCGTGTCCTTGGCCAAACTCCGTCGCGCGATTATGTGATCTTGTCAAGCTGGCGAGCGATCGCGACGCGACGCCCGGCCAAGCTGATGTTTCCCGTTAGATATGCACTGCTAACCGTCATTAAGCCACGCAAATGACGCCGTCCAACAGATCCCTTTATATTCTCGGCCTCGAAACGAGCTGCGACGAGACCGCCGCGGCCGTGATCGAGCGGCGTCCCGACGGCTCGGGCATCATCCGCGCGAACCTGATCCGCTCTCAGCTTCGCGAACATGCCGCCTTCGGCGGGGTTGTGCCCGAAATTGCCGCGCGTGCCCATGTCGAGGTTCTCGATCGCCTCATCGAAGCGGCGATGACCGAGGCCGGGCTCGATTTTGCCGATCTTTCGGGCATCGCCGTGACGGCGGGACCCGGCCTGATCGGCGGGCTACTGGTCGGTGTCGTGACGGCGCAGGCAATCGGCATGGTCCATGGACTGCCCATCATGCCGATCAACCACCTCGAAGGGCACGCCCTTACCGTCGGGCTAACCGAAGGCGTCGCGCCGCCCTATTTGCTGCTCCTCGTCTCCGGCGGACACACGCAGCTCCTCGCCGTCCATGCCGTCGGGCAATATGAGCGCCTCGGCACAACGCTTGATGACGCGCTCGGCGAAGCCTTCGACAAGAGCGCGAAGCTGCTCGGCCTAGGCTTTCCCGGCGGCCCGGAGGTCGAGCGCTGGGCCGAAGGCGGCGATCCCGACCGCTTTCATTTGCCGCGCCCGATGATCGGCCGCCCGGAGCCGCATTTTTCCTTTTCGGGGTTGAAAAATGCCGTGAGGCTCGCCGCGCGTGGGCTTGAGCCCTTGCATGATCGGGACATCCGTGATCTATGCGCCTCCTTCGAGCGGGCCATCGTTGAGTCCGTAACCGACCGGATAAAAACCGCCATGGCATCCTATATCACGCGGGTTCCGGCGGGTGCGCCGCTGCGCCTGGTTGCGGCTGGGGGCGTTGCGGCCAACAGGAGCCTGCGGGCCGCAATGGCCGACGTCGCGTCGGAGAGTGGCTTCAGCCTCCACGTGCCGCCGGTTGCTCTTTGCGGCGACAATGCCGCGATGATCGCCTGGGCAGGCGCCGAAAGGCTGGCCCATGGCCTCGCATATGACAGGAATTTCGTGGCCCGGGCGCGCTGGCCGCTCGATGAGGATGCGCCGAAAGCGATCGGGGCGGGCGTCAAGGCCTGAAAGCATTCGAGGTGGAAAGATGGGCGAGTATCAGACTGTCGGTATTGTCGGCGCGGGGGCGTGGGGGACGGCGCTCGCTGTCGCCGCACGCCGCGCGGGACGCGACGTGGTCATTTGGGCCTACGAGCGCGAGACGGTCGACGAGATCAATCACGAGCACAGCAACCACATTTATTTGCCCGGCATCGCGCTCGACCGCGCGATCCGCGCGACAGCGAAGGCCGCCGACATGGCTGCCGCCGATTTCATTCTGATGGTGGTGCCGAGCCAGTTTTTCCGGGGTGTTGCGCGCGAACTCAAGCCCTATGCCGCCGACAAGCCGGTGATCATCTGCACGAAAGGCTTCGAGGAGGAAACCGGCAAGCTGATGTCCGATATTCTCGCCGAAGCGCTTCCGGAGGCGCTGCTCGGCGTGCTTTCGGGACCAAGTTTCGCAAGCCAGGTCGCGCGCGGGCTGCCGGCCGCCTTGACGATCGCAGCGCGCGAGGAACTCATCGGCCTGAAGGTCGCGAACGCGCTCGGCAGTCGTTCGCTTCGTCTCTACTGGACCAATGACATGCTCGGCTGCCAGATCGGCGGCGCAGTCAAGAACGTGCTGGCCATCGCCTCCGGGATCGTTGTCGGACGCGAGCTTGGCGACAATGCGCATGCCGGGATCATGACGAGAGGTTTTGCCGAGCTGATGCGGTTCGGCGTTGCAATGGGCGCAAGGCCGGAAACGCTGATGGGACTTTCGGGCCTCGGCGACCTTATTCTGACCTGCTCCAGCGAGCAGTCGCGCAACATGTCCCTCGGGAAGGCGCTCGGCGAGGGCAAGCCGCTTGCCGATATTCTCGGCGCACGCAAATCGGTGAGCGAAGGCACGTATTCGGCCGCTGCCGCCGTCGCCCGGGCCAGGGAACTCGGCGTCGAACTGCCGATCTGCGAGGCTGTGCGCGCGATCCTGGCCGGGGAGGCCAAGGTCGATGAAGCGATCGAGTTCGATCCTCGCTCGCCCCTTCAGAAGCGAGGTCGAAACGTTTGCCGCGCCCTGCGGCTCACGCCGCCATGAGCGGTAAACCGTCCCGAACGTCCGGGTGAGATCGCGCTCTTCGTAGCGCTTTGCGATCAGGATATAGACGGTGAAGGTCAGAGCCATCAGCACATGGCCAGCCGTCATGACCGGCGTTACCCACAGGCCGATGAGCACGCCCAGATACATCGGATGCGTGAGCCACTTATAGAGCCAATGTGTCTTGAGCTTTGGCAGGGGCGCGGGCCGGCCACGATACCATGCCCAGGCCTGGCGCAGGCCGAGCAGCTCGAAAATGTCAAAGCTGATTGCCGCTGCTAACAGGATCAGCCAGCCAAGCGCGAAGGCGGCCCAGAACAGCGTCGAAACCGGGCCCGAAATCTCCCACAACACGATCGGGATCGGCCGCCAGAAGCTCAGCATGATGAAACCGGCGGCGCTTGCGGCCAGGACATAGGTCGAGCGCTCAAGTCCTTCCGGCACGACCCGCGTCCACCGGGCTTTGAACAGGGGCCGCGCCATCAGGGAGTGCTGGAGTCCGAACAGCGCGATGAGCCCGAAATCGATAACGGCCGCGGCCAAGAGCGGCAGTTCCGGCCCGCGATCGACCGACGGCCAAAGCCAGGGCTGCGACAGCTTCGGCAAATTGCCGAGGAACATCACGAAACAGCCGAAGAAGGCGAAGGTCGCGAGGAAGGCGAGGGCAGCGTAGGCCAGACCGCTGGCCCGCAAGATTTGGTGCTTTGAAGCTCGATCGCTCACGATCCTCGCCCTCGGCGACATCCCAGCAATAAAGCGGCCGGGAGCGCCGAATGTTCCACGCAGGACTGATCGGGCCGTCGGGCCCGTCTCAGGGGGCGAGCCGCCGCCCGGTCGCGGTCAACGACAGCCGGAAAGCTTGCGGGAAAATGATGTTTGGAATATGTAAGAGGCCATGACCGCCTTACCTTGCATGATCGATGCCTTGCGAATTAGCCGCCCGGTAGCCTGAGGGCACCGGGACTTCCCGCTATTTTCAATTTCGATCTGCAAGGACAATCTTTATGTCAGCGTCAGCTATGCCGTGCGCTCAGGCGGCGGCGCCGTCGGCCGTGACCGGCGCGTCACCGGCGCGAACGTATTTTTTCGTCAGCGGTGAAACAGGCTCGGAGCTTTTGCCGCGGGTTCTGCTTCCCTTTGCCAAGCTGGGTCTCGCGCCCTGCCGGGTTCATGCATCGTCCGAACATGGAGCGGGTGAGGAGATGTCTATCGAGCTCCGCTTCACGGATCTGCGGCCGGATATGACCGACCTCCTCGCTTCGCGGTGCCGCGCTGTCATCGGCGTGCGATCCGTCATGACCGTGACCGCAGCGTAAATGCCCACAAAAAAAGCGAGCCTATAAAGGCTCGCCAGGGATCACACTTTTGGGGAACACCGTTGCCTCAGACCCCAGCCAGAGGAAAGTCCCAGGGGGGAGGGGCAAGGACCGATGCCTCGGAACATTCAACTGGAGTTTGAGACAACCATTGGCATTCTACGGATCAATGCGGCATCCCAAAGGGCAAACTTGGGCAGTTTCGTGATTGCTGTCTTAAATTGTCTCAACCCAAGCGCGATCCATCTTGCCGCGCGGCTTTTAGACTCCGGCCACAACTCCTGGCGGCACAAGCATTTTCAACCGGTTCATGACGGCAAACAGGGCTTGATCTTTCCGCTGCGTGCTCGGATGATAGGACGTTAAAGATTGGGAGGCGCGATGACCGATATAGAACCCATAGTCTTGCGCCCTGCTGGAGAGGGTCTTATCCAGCCGGGCTTTGCGATGCCCCTCGGGCGGTTGCCGATTATCAGCTTCAATCGCGGGGAACTGGACCAGATCTTTTCGATCTATGGCCGCAGGGTCGCGGATGGTGAATGGCGGGATTATGCCATCGACATGCTGCGTGATCGCGCCGTGTTTTCGATTTTCCGGCGAACCGCCGAAGCACCGCTTTACCGAATTGAGAAGAGCCCGAAGCTGGCGCGGCGGCAGGGCCCCTATAGCGTGATCGCGGCGACGGGGCTTATTCTAAGGCGCAGCCACGAGCTTCGAAGGGTTTTGCGGATTTTCGACCGAAGCAGGCTTGAACTCGTCAAAGCCTGACCGCAGCGCTAAGCGCTAGACGCTGAAGACTGCCGATCCGGCACTGCTGTGTTCGGTGGCAACGTCGGGGCTGGAGTCGGGTGACGCACTCGGCTCTGCGCAGCGCAGCAAGCCGTATTTGATCGCAGGCAGGCATTGCACCCTGCTTTCGGGTGCCGGGCAAGCAAGCAGGTAAAGTCTTGTTGCGGAAAAAAAATGCCAGCGGCTGTGCCGCTGGCATAAGGTGGAAGGCTGATAGGGAGGGAGGAGTAAGCCTTCAGCACATTAAGTGCGATGCCGCTTAGATGTCTCCGTCTGCTGCTCTGCACAACGCCCTCTATTGCATATCTTCTATGCAGAACTGCATGGCTGCTTTTTGGATAAGCAAACCCTTGCGCCGCCGGAAATCAGCCGAAAGTTTAGCTCCCGGTTTATCTGCAAATGCAGCGTGGGCTATGTCTTCGGGGAAAGATCGACATAGTGGCCCATCTTGCGTCCCCGACGGGCAGGGCTCTTGCCGTAGAGAACAAGCGACCGGTCCGGGCGGTCCTCCAGCAGGGACCGCCAGCCATCGGCTTCCTCTCCGAGCAGATTGACGAGCCGTGCATTGGAGTGGCGCGCCGCTGAGCCGAGCGGCCAGCCGGCGACGGCGCGGATATGGTTCTCGAACTGGCTTACCGCGCAGGCGTCGAGCGTCCAGTGGCCGCTATTATGAACACGCGGCGCGATTTCGTTGATCAGCAGGCGCGGCTCGGTATCGCTGCCGCCAAGAAACATCTCGACGGCCAGGACGCCGATATAGCCAAGCGCTTCGGCGATCCGCCCGGCATAGCCGCGTGCGGTCCCGGCGATCTCGGCGGAAATCGGCGCCGGCACGAGGCTTTCCCTCAGAATGCCGTCGCGGTGAATATTGTGCGGCGGATCGTAGAAAAGCGTTTTGCCGCCGCGGTCGCGTGCGCAGAGCACCGACAGTTCCAGCCGAAACGCGACTTCGCGCTCCAGAAGCGCCGGCTGATCCCCAAGCCAGGCTTGAGCCCCTGCCTGAGCTGAGCAATCGGCGATTTTCATCTGGCCCTTGCCGTCATAACCAAGCCGCGCCCGCTTGAGAAAGAAGGCGGCACCCGGGGCTTCAGCGGCAAGCCGCGCGCAGGCGCCGGTCAGCGCTGCCGCATTCTCGACCTCCGCATAAGGCGCGCAGGGAAGGCCAAGCGCCGCAAGAAATCGGCGCTCGCGCAACCGGTCCTGGGCGACTTCGAGCGCTTGCCGGGGTGGCGCCAGATGGCTCGAGCCGTTCAATGATGGCGAGTGCAGCCGCCGGGATGTTCTCGAATTCGAAGGTGACCGCGTCGGCCTCGGCGGCGAAGCGCTCCAGCGCGGGGGCATCGGCGTAGTCGGCGCAATGCCGGAAAGCGGCGACGTCGAAGGCGGGGCTGTCCGCTTCGGGTGCAAAAATGCTGGCCTTGAGCCCAAGCTTGGCCGCCGCCTGGGCGAGCATCCGTCCAAGCTGCCCGCCGCCGACGATGCCAATCACGGAGCCGGGCTGAAGCGGCTCAGCGGTCATCTTGCGGACACTCCGGAACGCTCTCGGTGCGGATCTTGCGCCATTCCTCAATGCGCTGGCCAAGGCCGGGATCGGTCAGGGCGAGGATTTGAGCCGCCAGCAGCCCCGCATTGAAGGCGCCGGCCTCGCCGATGGCCAGCGTTCCCACCGGGATGCCGGCGGGCATCTGCACGATCGATAGCAGGCTGTCGAGACCGGATAAAGAGCTGCGTCTGCACCGGAACCGCGAGGACCGGAAGCGCCGTCAAGGCAGCGGTCATGCCGGGAAGATGCGCCGCGCCGCCTGCCCCTGCGATGATGACTTTCAGACCGCGCTCCTCGGCACCCTTCGCATAGGAATACAGCCTTTCGGGCGTCCGATGCGCCGAGACGATCCGCGTCTCGTAGGGTACGCCAAGCTCATCGAGAGCCTCGGCGGCGCGGCGCAAGGTCGCCCAGTCGCTTTGACTGCCCATGATGATACCGATGAGGGGTTGCGGGTTCATGTGCGCAAGTCTGCAATATTGGAGGGCTTACGGCCAGCCCTTATGCGCGGTGCCTTGCCCCGGCAATCAGGCGTTCCGGATTCAGGCGATAATATCGGGGAAAAGCTCGTCCTCGACCCGCGCGATCTCGTCCTTCAAATGCAATTTTCGCTTCTTGAGGCGCTTGATCTGAAGCTGATCGGGGTGGATTGTCTCTTCCAGTCCGACGATGGCCGCGTCGAGATCGCGATGTTCCTGTTTGAGTTGCGCCAATTGAGCTCTGAGCCGCTGCTTGCGATCCTCTAGCATGCGGCACCTCTAGCCTGGCTTATGGCATGATCGTCTTCTCGTCATAGGCTTTCCGCCATCTCCCGCAATTTGAATTTCTGTATTTTTCCCGTCGAGGTCTTCGGAATTTCGACGAAATAAACATGGCGCGGCGCCTTGTAGTGGGCAAGATGCTCGCGGCAATGGGCAATGATTTCCTCCGCCGTCGCGGTCGCCCCAGGCCGCAGTTCGATAAAAGCACAGGGCGTCTCGCCCCAGCGTTCGTCGGGCTTGGCGACGACGGCGGCCGCCTGAATCGCCGGATGTTTATAGAGCACGTCTTCGACCTCGATTGACGAAATATTTTCGCCGCCTGAGATAATGATGTCTTTAGACCGGTCTTTGAGCTGAATATAGCCGTCTGGGTGGAGCACGCCCAGATCGCCCGAATGGAACCATCCGCCGGCAAACGCGTCCTCGGTCGCCGCGGGGTTCTTCAGATACCCCTTCATGACGAGATTGCCGCGGAACATCACCTCGCCGAGCGTGCGTCCATCGGCCGGAACGCGGTCCATCGTCGCTTGATCGAGGACGGTCAGATCATCGAGCGTGGTATATTTGACGCCCTGGCGCGCTTTCTTGGCGGCCCGCGCATTGCCGTCGAGAGCGTCCCAATCGGCTCTCCACTCATTGACGACGGCGGGCCCGTAGGTCTCGGTCAGGCCATAGACATGGACGACATCGAAGCCGGCATCGCTCATCGCCGCGAGCACGGCTTCCGGCGGCGGCGCCGCGGCGGTGAGAAACTGGACGTTCGTGGCGAGTTCGCGCTTCTGGTCGGGCGAAGCGTTGAGGATGGTGGCCATGACGATCGGCGCGCCGCACAAATGCGTCACCTCCTCATCCGCAAGCGCGTCCCAGATCGCCTGCGGGCGGACATATCGCAGGCAGACATTGGTGCCCGCGACCACCGGCATGGTCCACGGGAAGCACCAGCCATTGCAATGGAACATCGGCAGCGTCCAGAGATAGACCGGATGCTTGCCGATGCTGCCGGCCAGAATGTTGCCGAGCGCGAGCAGGTAAGCGCCGCGGTGATGATAGACGACGCCCTTCGGATTGCCGGTCGTGCCCGAGGTATAGTTGAGGGCGATGGCGTCCCATTCGTCGGCCGGCTTCAACCAGTCGAAATGCCGGATCGCCGTCTGCGATGAAGGCTTCATAGTCCTGGCTGCCGAGCCGCTCTCCGCCCGTAAAAGTCGGATCGGCATAGTCGATGACCATCGGCCTGACCTTGGCCTGGGCGAGAGCCTCGCGCATGACGGGCGCAAATTCCGTATCGGTGATGACGATCTTGCTTTCGGCATGGTCGAGCATGAAGGCGATGATCGCCGCATCGAGCCGGGTGTTGATCGAATGCAGCACCGCGCCGGTCATCGGCACGCCGAAATGCGCCTCGAGCATCGCCGGCGTATTGTGCAGCATGACCGAGACGGTATCGCCCTTGCCGATCCCGAGCCGCGAAAGGGCCGAGGCCAGTTTGCGCGCCCGTGCGTAATACTCCGCATAGGTGAAGCGCTGCGCCCCATGGATGATGGCGATATGGTCAGGGAAGACCTGCGCGGCGCGTGCAAGAAAGCTGAGCGGCGTCAAGGGCTGGAAATTGGCGGGATTTTTATCAAGACCCATGGCATATGGATTGTCGTGCATCAAGGATCCTCCCCGAGCTTTTCGCTATATTATGCCATATTCACGCCGGTGAAAGCTCTAGCCGCTTGTCATAAAGAATAGCTTGTCAGCCTTGGACCAGCCTCGCACTATGACCGCGAATAATCATGACCAGCCGCGTTGCCCCGACCGTACCCAATTCGAGCCTTCTCGCGCCTGACGCGGCACTCGATCGGGGCGCGTCCCGGCTGAAAGGGAGGAGACGATGAGCCGCTATTTCGAGGTCTACGAGAGTTGGAAGCGCGACCCCGCCGCGTTTTGGGCGGAAGCCGCCTCCGATATCGACTGGGTCAAGGCTCCGGAGAAGGTTTTCGACGCATCGCAGGGTCAATATGGGCGCTGGTTCACCGGCGGGCTGTGCAACACCGCGTTCAACTGCCTCGACCGCCACGTCATCGCCGGCCGCGCCGATCAGCCCGCGCTGATCTATGACAGCCCGATGACCGGCGAGAAGCGCGTCTACACCTATGCCCAGCTCTTGGACGACGTCTCCGCCTTTGCCGCCGTTCTCCGCGACCGCGGCGTCCGCAAGGGCGACCGCGTCATCCTCTACATGCCGATGATTCCCGAGGCGGTGATCGGAATGCTGGCCTGCGCGCGTCTCGGGGCCATCCATTCCGTCGTCTTCGGCGGGTTCGCCGCCAATGAGCTCGCCACCCGCATCAATGACGCCAAGCCGAAGCTCATGGTCTCGGCGTCATGCGGTTTGGAGCCAGGCCGCATCGTCAAATATAAGCCGCTGCTCGACGCGGCGATCGCACAAGCGAGGTTCAAGCCGGACGGCTGCATCATTTTTCAAAGGCCGGAGGAGCGAGCCCCGCTGACGCCGGGCCGCGATCACGACTGGGCGACCCTGTTCAGCGAGGCCAAGACGCGCGGCAACCGCGCCGATGCCGCAATCCTTGCCTCGACCGACCCGCTCTATATCCTTTATACGTCTGGCACAACCGGAGAGCCGAAAGGCGTCGTCCGCGACAATGGCGGGCATATGGTGGCGCTCAAATGGACCATGCGCAATCATTACGGCGTCGAGCCGGGCGAGGTGTTCTGGGCCGCGTCGGATGTGGGTTGGGTGGTCGGTCATTCCTATATCGTTTATGCCCCGCTCCTGCATGGCGCGACGACGATTTTCTATGAGGGCAAGCCCGTCGGCACCCCGAATGCCGGGGCGTACTGGCGGGTCATTTCTGAGCATAAGGCCGTCGCGCTATTTACCGCGCCGACAGCATTTCGTGCGATCAAGAAGGAAGACCCCAAGGGCGAGTTCCTCAAGCAGTACGATCTCTCTCAATTCCGCACGCTGTTCCTGGCCGGCGAGCGCGCCGATCCGGACACGGTGAATTGGGCCGCGGCCTTGCTCAAGCGGCCGGTCGTCGATCATTGGTGGCAGACCGAAACGGCCTGGCCGATCTGCGGCAATCCGGTCGGTCTCGGCCTTCTGCCGATAAAGCCCGGCTCGCCGACCGTGCCCATGCCCGGCTATGATCTGCGCGTGCTGGATGAAAACAATAAGCCGATGCCGCGCGGCAAGACCGGCTCGCTCGCGATCCGCCTGCCGCTGCCGCCCGGCTGCCTGCCGACGCTTTGGGAAAGCGACAAGCGCTTCCGCGACAGCTATCTTCGCGACCACCCTGGTTATTACAAGACGGCCGATGCCGGCTATATCGACGAGGACGGCTATGTCTTCGTCATGGCGCGCACCGACGACATCATCAATGTCGCCGGCCACCGGCTTTCGACCGGCGCGCTGGAAGAAGTCGTCGCCAGCCATCCCGATGTTGCCGAATGCGCCGTGATCGGCATTGCCGATGCGCTGAAGGGCCAGGTGCCGGCCGGCTTCATCGTCCTGAAATCCGGCGTCACCAAATCGACCGATCAGATCGAAAGCGAGATTATCCAGAAAGTGCGCGATGAAGTCGGACCGGTCGCCGGCTTCAAGCTGGCGCTCACCATCGAGCGCCTGCCGAAGACGCGCTCGGGCAAGATCCTGCGCGGCACGATGCGCGCGATCGCCGACGGCGAGGCCTATAAGATGCCCGCGACAATCGACGACCCGGCGATCCTCGATGAGATCAGCGACGCTCTGAAAGGGCGCGGTATCTCCGCAAGCGGTAGCGCGGCGCAGAAAACAGGCACGTAGCGGAACGCCCGAGCGCAATCCGTATCATCGACTGCGGTTGCGTCTGCTAAAATACCGGCTTGAACCACTCGCCGCCGCGGATGAGCTCAAGCCTCCGTCATAGGCCGGTACCGGCCTCTCAACATCGGTAAGCGAGGAGCGCCCATGGATCCCGATATGGTCCGCCAGCAGGAAGAAGAAGAGGCCGCAGCCCGCCTGCGTGGAGCGGTGATGGCACGCGCCTCGACGGCGCAGCCGGAAAACCCCTTCGCCCGCCGTGCCGACCCTAGGGATGCCTTGGAGCCGCCGAAGACCGCCCCCGGTTGGGGAGCCGCCCTGCGCGCAAGCTTCCTGAGCCTCGTGGTGACGGCACTCGCCCTCATTGCCGGGATCATGCTCGGTGTCAAACTCGGCCTGGTGGCGTGGCAAAGCCTCGCCATTGGCGCTGTCGCGGGCTATTTGCTCGGCTGGCAGTCTGCGGTGGCCGCTTTGCGGCGGCGGTATCAGTTGAGTGTCGGCAAGGCGTTTCGCGCGCCGATTGTTCCGACCGCTCTCATCCTCCTTGCGCTTGTGCTCTCAATGGCCACGGCTGCGCTTTTTACCGACATTTCGCCGACGGCGCTGTCGGACAGCTTCCTGCCGTCTTACTGGATCACCGTCGGCGTCGGAGCGCTTGTCGGCTTCATTCTGGCCGCGATCAGATTGCACGGCAATCTTCGCGGGTGAAACCGGCCGCGATTTTCGGCCGGCAGACGATTTATCCGGTCTCGACTGGCGTATCCGCGCCGCTCCATTCCGCCCAGGAGCCGTCATAGACCGCCGCGGTCTCATTGCCGACCGCGGCGAGCGCCAGTGCGATGACGCAGGCCGTCACACCGGAGCCGCAGCTGGCAACGACCGGCTTGGCAATGTCAATGCCCTGCGCCGCAAACGCCGCCTTGATGTCCTCGGCTGGCCGCAGCGTTCCGTCCTCCGCAAGAAGGTTCGTGAACGGAACGTTTTTCGAGCCAGGAATATGCCCGAGGCGTGGGACCTCGCGCGGCTCCGGGTCCCTGCCGGCGAAACGCCCCGCCGAGCGCGCGTCGACGATCTGCATCGCGGCGTTGCCGCTGAGATGCTTCATGTCGCCGAGGTCCCGGACCAGGCCGGAATTCAGCCGCGCCGTAAAATGCCGCTCCGTGCGCCGGCGGGGCTCGCCGCTTTCGATCTGGCGGTTTTCGGCGCGCCATTTCTTCAGGCCGCCATTGAGCACCACGACATCCTGGGCGCCCATCACCCGGAACATCCACCAGGCCCGCGCCGCGCCGGACATATTGGCGGCGTCATAGATAACGATACGCGTCCCATCGCCGATGCCGAGCTTACGGACGCGCGAGGCGAATTTCTCCGCTGGCGGGAGCATGTGCGGCAAGCGGGCTCGATGTGTCGGAAATCTCCTCGACGTCGAAAAAGAGGGCGCCGGGGATGTGCGCTTCATGGAACTCGCGCTGCGCATCGCGTCCCGAGCCCGGCAAATGCATGGTCGCATCAAGGACCACAATATCGGGCGCATTGAGACGCTCGGCGAGCCAATCCGTTTCGACAAGCCAGTGGCGAGGCCCCTGCATCGGCAATATCCTCCCTTATGCCGCCCGTCCGTCAGGGCGGCGGGCGAGTCGTGCTACTTTTGGGATCAGTCTACCATCCCCCGGCGGGATCTGCCAAAGCTGCAAAGGCCGCCTCGGTCAGGTGAAGACCCTCGGAAGATCGGCTTTGGTTTCGAGCCACCGCGGAACCGGCAGCCCCTTCTCTCTCAGAAATGCGGGATTGAACAGCCGGCTCTGATAGCGCGTGCCGTAGTCGCACAGGACCGTCACGATCAAGTGCCCCGGCCCAAGGTCGCGCGCCAGACGCACGGCGCCGGCGACATTGATGCCGCTCGACCCGCCCAGGCAGAGCCCTTCGTCTTCGAGCATCTGAAACACGCGCGCGACGGCTTCGCTATCCGGAATCTGATACGCCTTGTCGATCTCGACGCCTTCAAGATTGGCGGTGATCCGCCCTTGCCCGATGCCCTCGGTGATCGATGATCCTTCCGACTTCAGCTCGCCGGTCGTGTAATAGCTGTAGAGCGCCGCGCCCATCGGGTCGGCAAGGCCGATGACGACGTCCTTCCGCTTCGCCTTCAGCCCCATCGAGACGCCGCCCAGCGTTCCTCCCGTCCCGACCGCACAGATGAAGGCATCGACCTTGCCGTCCGTCTGCGCCCAGATTTCTTCCGCCGTTGTACGGATGTGACCTTCGCGGTTGGCGATGTTGTCGAACTGGTTTGCCCAGATCGCGCCGTTCGGTTCCGTCTCGGCGAGCATTTCGGCAAGGCGCTGTGAATATCTGATGTAATTGTTCGGGTTCCGGTAGGGCACGGCAGGGACTTCGACCAGTTCGGCGCCCAGAATGCGAAGCGTGTCCTTCTTCTCCTGAGATTGGGTCTCGGGGATCACGATCACGGTCCGGAATCCGAGCGCATTGGCGACGACGGCAAGGCCGATGCCGGTATTTCCGGCGGTGCCTTCGGCCACGACGCCGCCGGGCCTGAGCTGGCCCTTGGCAACTGCATCTTGAATTATGAACAGCCCGGCCCGATCTTTCACCGACTGGCCTGGATTCAGGAATTCAGCTTTTCCCAGAATTTCGCAGCCTGTTTCCTCGGACGCACCTTTGAGACGGATGAGACGGGTGTTTCCAATTGCGTCCAGGACGGATGATGCGATCTCCACTGGATGCTCCCTTTTGCTGTCCGGCGACGCGCTGCGGCAACGCCATGCGAGGCATACCTAAAGCATTTATTCTGTAGCCGCAGCGAAAAACGCTGTGTTATAGACCGGGCCAATCGGCGGCGCGGCGCCTCCGCGGGCGTGGCGGAACCGGTAGACGCGCTGGATTTAGGTTCCAGTGACGCAAGTCGTGGGGGTTCAAGTCCCTCCGCCCGCACCATGAATCCAGCGCCGATTGTGACCCTGAGCCAGCAAACTTCCGGAAGTCAGAATTCCCATGCAAATCACCGAAACCCTATCCGAAGGCCTGAAACGCGAGCTAAAAGTTATCATTGGAGCCGACGAACTGGACGCGCGGCTGAGCGCCAAGCTCGACGAGTTGAAGGACAAGGTGAGGCTGAAGGGCTTCCGCCCCGGAAAGGTTCCGGTCAACCACATCAAAAAGGTGTACGGCCAGTCGATTATGGCCGAGGTCGTTCAGGAGGCGGTCGAGGAGTTGCGAGCCAAAGCCCTGACGGACCGCGATGAGCGTCCCGCTTTTCAGCCGAGCATTACGCTGCCCGAAGATGAGAGCACGGTGAAGAAGGTCATCGACGGCGGCCACGATCTCGAATTCACGATGGCGTTCGAGGTGCTGCCGAAGTTCGAGCTTGCCGATCTGAAGACGCTCAAGGTCGAACGGCCCGTCGCGGAAGTCAGCGCCGAAGAGATCGACAAAGCGATCGACCGGATTCGCAGCGCCAACGTGATCTACGAGCCGAAGGATGGGCCGGCCGAAAATGCAGACCGGGTAACGCTCGATTTTGTCGGCAAGATCGATGGCGAGCCGTTCGAGGGCGGCAAGGGCGAGGATGCGCAGGTCGTACTCGGCCGCGGCATGTTCATTCCCGGCTTCGAGGAGAGTCTTGACGGCGCCAAGCCGGGCGAGGCGCGGACAATCAAAGCGTCGTTTCCGGAAAACTATCAGGCTGCCCATCTTGCCGGCAAGGCTGCCGAATTCGACGCAACGATCAAGGAAGTCGCGGCGCCACGCCTGCCGGAGGCGAACGATGAATTCGCCAAATCGCTGGGGCTCGACTCACTTGCCAAGCTGAAGGACGCGGTGCGCGAGCAGATCTCAAAAGACTATTCCGAGGCCTCACGCGGCAAAGCCAAGCGCTCGCTGCTGGATGCGCTGGATGAAGCGCACACATTCGATCTGCCGCCTTCGCTCGTCGACAGCGAGTTCGAGGCGATCTGGCGCGATGTGACCCAGCATCTGGAGCGCGCCAAGAAAAGCTTCGAGGATGAAGACACGACCGAGGAGAAGGCGCGCGACGAATACCGCACGATGGCGGAGCGCCGCGTTCGCCTTGGACTGGTGCTGTCGGAGATTGGTCAGCGCAACGAGATCAAGGTCACGGATGAAGAGGTGCGCCGCGCGATCATGCAGAGGGCACAGCGGTTTCCCGGCCAGGAGCGGCAGGTCATCGAATTCTACCGGAAAAATCCGAATGCGCTGCTTGAGCTGCGGATGCCGATCTTCGAGGACAAGGTCGTCGATTTCGCGCTGGAACTTGCCGACGTGGACGAAAAGAAGGTAACGCCGGAGGAGCTTTTCCACGTCGAGGACGACGGCCCGATTCATGCCCACGATCACGATATGACGATCATGAGCACGATATGACCACGGCCATGTGCACGGCCCGGACTGCGATCATGACCATGATCATCACCACCACGACCATCATCACGGTGACGAGATCGCCAAAAACAACGAAAAGTGATCGAAAACCCTTGCTATATTGTGCCCACGATCTCGGCCGCGGCCCCATCAATTTGCGGCAGAATTTGTGCGGCAGTGCCGCGGCTCCGGCATGGCTAGATTTGGTTAAGACGAATCACCAAGTTCATTTATGGAAGGCGGCGCCGGCCGCTTTCGGAAATTTGGAGTGACGCGATGCGCGACCCTGTCGATTTTTACATGTCAACGCTGGTGCCGATGGTTGTCGAGCAGACCAATCGCGGCGAGCGGGCCTATGACATCTTCTCTCGTCTGCTCAAGGAACGGATCATTTTCGTGACCGGCCCGATCGAGGACACCGTTTCGTCCCTGATCGTGGCGCAGCTTCTCTTTGCCGAGGCGGAGAATCCGAAAAAAGAAATCTCCATGTATATCAACTCGCCGGGCGGCGTGGTCACCTCGGGCCTTGCGATCTACGACACCATGCAGTTTATCCGCCCAGCCGTTGCGACACTTTGCGTCGGACAAGCCGCATCGATGGGTTCGCTGCTGCTCTGCGCCGGCGAGCCAGGGATGCGCTACGCCCTGCCGCATTCGCGCATTATGGTGCACCAGCCCTCGGGTGGCTTCCAGGGCCAGGCCAGCGATATCGAGCGCCATGCCAAGGAGATTCTCGCGATTCGCCAGCGGCTTAACGAGATCTACGCAAAGCATACGGGGCAGCCGGTCCAGGTCATTGCGGATGCGCTCGAGCGTGACAATTTTATGACGTCGGAAGCGGCGCAGAAATTTGGCCTGATTGATGAGGTCTTGTCCAAGCGGCTGGCCACGGAGGAGACGATCACTTCGCTGCCGCGAGGACGGGTTGACTAATGTGGCGAATGGTGCGGAGAATAGAAGTTGGCCGTCGAGGCTCAGGCGCGGTTTTAGCGTCCCGCCGCGGCTATCGGACTAGTGACCACCGGAGGTTGTGACCGTTCGGTTTAGGCCAGTGGTTGTATCGGTCAGGAGCGTGTGAGTGGCTCGTCAGGGTTGCGTCCAGACATTCCCTTCCTTAGGCTGCCGGACCCGGCCCGGATCTCGGCAAACATCCGCAGTTAGAGAAATCTTGATGATTACCCGAATAGCATATAACCCCGGTCGCGGTGCGTCTCGCTATGGGCGAACGAGCGGGCAAAACAAGGTGGAGATCTGTGTGAACAGGGCGGAATCCACCCGAATGACTGAGGTGGGCGAATGAGCAAAGTGAGCGGCACGGACACGAAGAACACTCTTTACTGCTCGTTCTGCGGAAAGAGCCAGCACGAGGTTCGCAAGCTCATTGCCGGGCCGACGGTTTTCATCTGCGATGAATGTGTCGAGCTTTGCATGGACATCATTCGCGAGGAGAACAAGAATTCTTATGTCAAATCTCGCGATGGTGTTCCCACGCCCGCGGAAATCTGCCGTATCCTTGACGATTACGTGATCGGCCAGGAATACGCCAAGAAGGTGCTTTCGGTCGCGGTACACAATCACTACAAGCGCATCAACCACGCGAGCAAGAACAACGACGTCGAGCTCGCCAAGTCGAACATCCTCCTGATTGGCCCGACCGGCTGCGGCAAGACGCTGCTCGCTCAGACGCTTGCTCGTATCCTCGACGTTCCATTCACCATGGCCGACGCCACGACGCTCACCGAGGCCGGTTATGTCGGCGAGGACGTCGAGAACATCATCCTGAAGCTGCTGCAAGCGGCCGACTACAATGTCGAACGCGCCCAGCGCGGCATCGTCTATATCGACGAAGTCGACAAGATCAGCCGCAAGTCCGACAATCCCTCGATAACGCGCGACGTCTCGGGCGAGGGCGTGCAGCAGGCGCTGCTCAAGATCATGGAAGGCACGGTCGCCAGCGTTCCGCCGCAGGGCGGCCGCAAGCATCCGCAGCAGGAGTTTCTACAGGTTGACACGACCAATATCCTGTTCGTGTGCGGCGGCGCATTCTCGGGCCTGGAGAAGATAATCTCGCAGCGCGGCCGGTCGACGGCGATCGGTTTCGGCGCCAAGGTGCAGTCGCCTGACGACCGCAGGACCGGCGAAGTCCTTCGTTTGGTCGAGCCGGAAGATCTGCTGAAATTCGGCCTCATTCCCGAATTTATTGGGCGCCTTCCGGTGATCGCCACGCTGGAGGATCTCGATGAGGGGGCGCTGGTGCGGATCCTCAAGGAACCGAAAAACGCTCTCATGAAGCAATATCAGCGTCTGTTCGATATGGAGGATGTGCAGCTCACATTCTCCGAAGATGCGCTGGTCGGCGTCGCCAAGAAAGCGATCGAGCGCAAAACGGGCGCCCGCGGCTTGCGCTCCATCATGGAAGTGATCCTTCTGGAGAGCATGTTCGAACTGCCAGGCCTCAAAGGCGTTGAGGAAATCGTCATCAGCCCGGAAGTCGTCGAGGGGAAGGCCAAGCCGCTGCGGATCTACTCCGAGCGCGCTGGCGAGTCCTCCGCCTAGCGTGTTCTGGCGCGACACTGGACCACCGCTCCATAAGGGAAGACCGGAGGTTGATTTTGGCTGCGCGCGTTGCCACCTAAGCTGAACCTGAGGCTGGGGGGCCCAGCCAGACACTCACCTTTGACCCACGCTGTTCATCCGGCGGATATGTTTACGGTTGTACAGTACGCGGCAGAACTTTTGCTGGGAGACCCGAATGACAGAAAACGCTACGCAGACCGCTGAAAATCACGGCAAGCCCGAGGTTTTCCCGGTGCTGCCGCTCCGGGACATCGTGGTTTTCCCTTATATGATCGTTCCGCTCTTCGTCGGGCGGGAGAAATCCATTCATGCTCTCGATGAGGTGATGCGGACCGACAAGCAGATCCTGCTCGTCGCCCAGAAGAACGCAGCCGATGACGAGCCGGTTCCCGAAGCGATCTATTCGATGGGAACGTTGGCCTCGGTCTTGCAGCTCCTGAAGCTGCCGGACGGCACCGTCAAGGTCCTGGTCGAAGGCACCTCGCGTGCGCTGATCAAGCGCTTCACGCCGAATGAGGCCTTCTTCGAGGCCGAGATCGAACGGGTTGCCGAAACCGTCGGCTCCAAAGACGAGATCGAGGCGCTCTCGCGTTCGGCGGTGGCGCAGTTCGAAAGCTATGTCAAGCTCAACAAGAAGATCTCGCCTGAGGTTCTCGGGACCATCACGCAGATCGAAGACTATTCCAAGCTTGCGGATACGATCGCGTCGCATCTGGCGATCAAGATCTCCGAGAAGCAGGAAACGCTGGAGATCACCACGATTTCCGACCGGCTTGAGCGCGTCTACATGCAGATGGAGAGCGAGATCTCCGTGCTGCAGGTCGAGAAGAAGATCCGCAGCCGCGTCAAGCGCCAGATGGAGAAGACCCAGCGCGAGTACTATCTGAATGAGCAGATGAAGGCGATTCAGAAGGAGCTGGGCGACGGCGACGAGCGCGACGACATCGCCGAGTTCGAAGACAAGATCGAAAAGACCAAGCTGTCGAAGGAGGCGCGGGAAAAGGCGCTCGCCGAGCTGAAAAAGCTGCGTCAGATGAGCCCGATGTCCGCCGAAGCGACGGTCGTGCGCAACTACCTCGACTGGCTGTTGGCGATCCCGTGGGGGATCAAAGGCAAGGTCAAGACCGACCTTGCTGAGGCGCAGGAAACCCTGGATGCGGATCACTACGGGCTCGAAAAGGTCAAGGACCGCATCGTCGAATATCTTGCGGTTCAAAAGCGCACAAATGCGCTGAAAGGCCCGATCCTTTGCCTCGTCGGCCCGCCCGGCGTCGGCAAGACCTCGCTCGGCAGGTCGATTGCGAGGGCGACCGGACGCGAATTCGTGCGCATGTCGCTCGGCGGTGTGCGGGACGAGGCGGAAATCCGCGGTCACCGGCGGACCTATATCGGCTCGATGCCCGGCAAGGTGATCCAGTCGATGCGCAAAGCGAAGAAGGTCAATCCAAAGATGTTTCCAAGCCGACGTTGATGCGCGCGTCACTAAAACCTCCGGCCTGCGTTACCGACCGCCGGAACCGAACATGCCGCCGATTGAAAAGACAACCACCGTCAATCAATCGGGCAAAGTGGCGTACTACGAAAAATCGGTCTCGTGGACGATCGATTTGGAAGTTCCCGCCGACGCCAAGCCCGGCAACTATCCGATTGCCGGCATCATCGGCTTTCAGACCTGCGAAGAGACGGCCTGCGACCCGCCGAGCGCCGCTTGGTTCGACGGTGTACTGACTATCAGCCCGAATTCGACTGACAGTGCCAGCCTCTTCCAATTCCGTCCCGCCAAGTACGCCGAGGCGGCGAAACTGGCGGAAGAGGCCAGTGGAGAGAAACAAAGCGCCCGCTGGTTCTAAAACAGACGGAGCGAATTCAAATTCGTCCGGCGTTCCGACAAATACGCATTCGGATTCTCCCGCTGGAACAACATCCCAAGTTGCCTCCGGCAACGGCTTCGATGAGACGCTGGTCGCCAGAAATGTCCAAACAAATTACTCGGCGATTCAAATTGTGCTCGGCGATTTTTTCGGCGGGATGCTGCTCAATTTGATGCCCTGCGTGTTTCCAGTCATCGGACTGAAGATATTGTCTTTCGTCGAGCAAAGTCAGCACGATCGCGGGCGGTTGCTGGCATTAAATCTGTGGTACTCGCTGGGAGTCATTGCGGTTTTTATCGGATTGGCTGCGGTTGCGGTCGGTCTGCGGCAATTTGTTGGAATCGATTTCAAATACGGCAACCAAAACGGAATTCAGGGTTATGCGATCGGCATGGCGGCCGTGATGTTTGTGATGGGTCTGAGCCTGCTAGGCGTGTGGGAAATTCCGATCCCCGGGTTTCTCGGTTCCGGTAAATCCGGCGAGATAATGATGCACAAAGGGGCGGGCGCAGTGGCCAAGGGCGTAATCACAACCTTGCTCGGGGCATCGTGCAGCGCGCCGGTGGTGGCTGTGGCGTTCACATTTGCTTTGGACCGCAATACAGCCGTGTGGGCGACATTTGCCACGTTTGCGATCGTCGGCCTGGGCATGTCTAGCCCTTATTTGATATCGGTGCGAATCCCCGGCTGTTGCGCTTTTTGCCGAAGCCTGTCGCACTGGATGGATACCTTCAAACACATTTGCGGTTTCGTGTTGCTGGGTGCAATGGTCTGGGGTTCTGACGTGGTTGCAATTGCCTTATGTCGCCGACCGTGGACTTGCTCGTCGGACTATGAGCTGCCTGCTGGTGGATCGGCCGGCGTCAGCTGACCGAGCCGAGTTCCAAACGCTGGCTTGCCTGGGGGCAAGCCGCAGGAGTTTCAATCATCATCGGCTATTTCGCATTTGCCTGGATTGCCCCGGCGATGACGGAAAAGTTCGACGATGTGGTGAATGCTGAAATCGCCAAGCGAATTCAATCGGCCGGTCAGCCCGGCAGCTCGCAGGCAGCCGGCAATCGACTTCCGTGGCAGCCGTTCTCAAAGGATTTGCTCAAACAATTGACACAACAGCGGAAGACGGTGATGGTTGATTTCACCGCCGATTGGTGTCCCAATTGCAAGGCGCTGGAACACGCGGTCCTGAACACAGCCGATGTCAAAGCCGTGGTGACGCATAACGACGTGATTCCACTGGTGGCCGACTACACCAACATCCCACCAGAATTGACCGAGATGCTGAACCTGCTGAAAGCCGGTGCTGTGCCGGTTCTCGCCATCTTTCCGCGGACGATCCGAATAATCCAATTGTCTTCCGCGGCGGTTACTCGCAATCGACATTGATCGATGCTTTGAATAAAGCCGGCCCATCGCAGGTGGCGGCGGTGAAAGAAACGGTGATGCAGTAGGTCAGGCTTTAGCCTGACAAGAACTGCCAAGC
>CAVZCK010000015.1:0-15152 GCA_963773735.1 uncultured Alphaproteobacteria bacterium
TGCCGGCTGAGGGGCTCGAACCCCCGACCCACGGTTTACAAAACCGTTGCTCTACCAACTGAGCTAAGCCGGCCTTACGACATCAGCCAATTGACCGAAATCCGCGGCCTGGCGCTGTCCCGACGAGCAAAATCCGTCTGCTTCCAACTCGCCGAACCTCACTTTCTCACTACTGGATTGCGGCGGCGGAGGCAATCGCGGAATTCCGGCGGAATGCCCTCGGCGCCATCTTCGCATCATCCAATTGGCGGATTGAGAAATCTGTGGATCGCCTGCACCACCACCGAGCCTTCGCCGACGCCCGACGCAACGCGCTTGACCGAGCCGGAGCGGACATCGCCGACCGCGAATACGCCGGGAAGAGACGTGCCGAAAGGCGAACCGCCATGAGCGGCGGCGTTGTCGGGCGACGTCTCGGGCCCGGTCAGGACGAAACCTTTTGGGTCGAGCGTAAGACAGCCATTCAGCCAATTCGTGTTTGGCGCGGCGCCGATCATGACAAAGACGTTCCCGATCGGCTTGACCACACTCTCGGCTGTCGCCCGGTTCGTCCAGGTCACGCGCTCGAGCATTGCGGCGCCATCGAGCCCGGTAACCTCGGTCTCGGTTAGCAGTGTGACGTGCGGCGAGACTTCGATGCGCTGGACCAGATAGTCGGACATCGTCTCGGCAAGGCCCTTTGCCCGCACCAGCATATAGACATGGGCCGCATGCCGGGAGAGGAACATCGCCGCCTGGCCGGCGGAATTGCCGCCGCCGACGACGATGATTTCTTCGTTGGCGCAGAGCTGGGCCTCCATCGCGGTTGCCGCGTAATGGATGCCCTGCCCTTCGAAGCGCTCATAATTCGGCACGCTCAGCGTCCGGTAGCGCGCGCCCGTCGCGACGACGACGGCTCGTGCCGAGACCTGTCCGCCGCCCTCCAGCGCAAGGCGATAGGGTGTGGTATCGCAGTCGAGCCCGACGACTGGGCGGGAAATGGCAAGGCGTGCGCCGAATTTCTGGGCCTGCACCTGGGCGCGGCCGGCGAGCGCCTGACCGGATATGCCGGTCGGGAAGCCGAGATAATTTTCGATCTTCGACGATGTCCCCGCCTGCCCGCCCGGCGCGAGCGCTTCGAGCACGATCGTCGACAGACCCTCCGACGCGCCGTAGACGGCCGCCGCGAGCCCGGCAGGACCGGCGCCGACAACGGCGAGGTCGTAGACGAAGGCCGGGTCGATCGTCTCCGTCAGGCCGAGCGCATCGGCAAGCTCCGGATTCGACGGGTTGCGCAGCACGCGGCAGCCTGAATGGACGACGACCGGCAGTTCCTCCGCCTTCAGATGAAAGCAGTCGAGAAAGCCCTGTGCGTCGGCGTCTTTCTCCGTATCGATCAGGCGATTTGGGTAACCGTTGCGGGTGAGGAAGCGCTCGATGCGCAGCGTGTCCCCGCCATGGCCGGGCCCCAGAACCGTGACCCCGCCCTGCGCGTGACGGATCAGGGCGACACGCCGCAAAATGAAGGCGCGCATGATGATCTCGGCGATATCGGGCTCAGCCGTAACCATGCGGCGAAAATCGGGCCGCTTGAGCCGCAGCACGCGGCTGTCCACGCCCGTCCGTCCGCTGACCAGAATTTTGCGCTGGTTGAACAGATCCAGCTCTCCGGTGAACTCGCGCGGCCCGTGAGTGGTTATGATTTCCGGCTGGCCGTGGGCGTCGAAATCGAAGATCTCGATCGAGCCTTCGAGCACCACGAAAAAGTCAACGCCGCGCTGTCCGCGCTCGAAGACCATCGAGCCCTTCGGCAGTTCTTCTTCGCTGCCGAAGTGAGCGACACGGGCCGCCATGTCTTCGCTGAGCTTTGGGAAGATCTGCGCTTCACGCTGATAGGGATCGGTTGGATCCAGTTCGGCATCAGCCCGTACTTCACTCATGGGATGATCCTCGATGGGACAGAAATGCTGCGCATGTGACACCGCTCAAATTTAGGTGCGCCGAGAAAGGCGCGCAAGCGCGGCGCGCGCCCTCGAGAGCGTCAGGCTTGAGGGGCGGTGCTGTAGACCTCATCGGTCACCGGCTCGAACCATGTTGCCTGCTTGCCGTCCTGAGCTTCCTGGATGGCAAGATGGACCATCGCAGTCTCCGGCGCGGCGCCGTGCCAATGCTTCTCGCCCGGCGGGATCCAGATCGTGTCGCCCGGGCGGATCTCGCGCACCGGTCCGCCCCAGCTTTGCACCCGGCCGACGCCGCTCAGCACATGGAGCGTCTGTCCGAGCGGATGCGTATGCCAGTTGGTGCGTCCGCCGGGCTCGAAGCTGACGCGAAACGCTCTGACGCGGGCCGGTTGCGGTGCCTCGATAATGACGTCCTGCCAGACCGTGCCGGTGAAATAATCGGGGTTGGCGCGGCGCGTCGGGATTTTCCCTTCGTGTCGGATGTCCATGTGAATCCCTTTCGAGCGAGAGCGGTCTCTATCTGTAACACTGCGGGCCGGGCAGATCATCTTGGAATGCGGGGGCTTGACAGAAGGATAGGAATGGCGCTCTGTTGGACAAGAACAAAACATGAACATTTTTGCCATGCTATCCCTTCGTCCAAGCTTGGCCCGCCCCGATCGGCTTCGCAAACGGCCGCCAAAGCCTGCCCCGTTCCGGCTGGCGTCCGCGACGGAAACGATCGGCGAGTTGGCGCCGGAATGCGCTCCTGAAAGTCTGCTTGCCTCGGGTTTTCATGAGCTGTTCGCCGCGGCTCCGGGCGATGAGAGCACAGCGCTGGCCTTTGCCGTCTCAATGGCGGCGAAAGCGCCCGGCGGAATGGGCAAAAGCCTCTGCTTTTGCCGGCTGGCGAACGATGTGCAGGAGCGCGGCGAGCTTTATGGCCACGGTCTTGCTCATCTTGGCATCGCGCCGGGCCGGCTGCTTATGGTCACGGCCGCCAAAGAAAAGGATCTGCTCTGGACGCTGGAAGAGGCGGTTTCATCAAGCGCCTTCGGCGCGGTCATCGGCGCGCTCGGCTCCCATGAGCGGCTCTATGCCTTTGCTGAAAGCCGCCGCCTCAAATTGCGCGCCGCGGCCGGAAAAATGCCCCTTTTCCTGCTTCGGCACCGGCAAAACGGCGGGGCAACCGCGGCGCATGGACGCTGGCGCGTGTCGGCCCTGCCCAGCCGGCCACAGGCAGACCATGCCGGTTGCCGGCTTTTAGGTCCGCCCCGCCTGCAGCTTCAATTGGAGCGTATGGCGAGTGTTCTACCGCAACGATGGGAGATGGAGTTCGATGCAGCGCGTGGTTTCCATTTGGCTCCCTTTTTGGAGAACGGACCGACTCGTGCGGCGGGAAGACGGCGGCGTCGGGCTGCATGATCCGGCTCCGAGGCCGCTGGCGGTGATCGCCAAGGGCAAGGGCGGAAAACGCATCGCCGGGCTCAATCACGCCGCGCGGGAGGCCGGGTTGCAGACGGGCATGCTTATCACGGACGCCTGCGCCATGCTGCCCTCGCTTGCGGCCGCCCCGCACGACCCTGAGGCCGAGCGCCGGGAGTTGAAGCGGCTCGCCAGCGCCTGCAGCCGGTTCAGCCCCTGGGTTGCGCCCGACGAGCCGGATGGGCTCTGGATCGAAGCAACGGGCCTCGCCCATCTTTTCGGCGGCGAAGAAGCGCTGCTCGACCGCATCATTCATTATCTCCACCGCCTTGGCTTCGCCGCACGGGGAGCGCTGGCGGGCACGGCCGGTGCGGCCTGGGGCTTGGCGCGCTACTCCAAAACCCCGTCCGTCGTCGTGCCGCCGGGCGAGGAGGCCCATGCGCTCGCCGGACTGCCGGTCAAGGCGCTGCGGATCGAGGCGGAAAGCGCGGCGTTCCTCGAAAGGCTCGGGCTGAAAACCATCCGGCAGCTCTTCCAGATCCCGCGCGCGAGCCTGAGAAGCAGGCTCGGCAAAGCGATCACCTGCCGTCTCGATCAGGCACTGGGGCGGGAGGGAGAGGCGCTATCGCCGCTGATGCCGGAGCCGGTCTATGCTGCGCGTCTCGAATTCGCCGATCCGCTCACTGCCTTCGAGGGACTGGCGCAAACGGCCGAGATCCTGATCGGCAGCGTCACCGAAAGCCTCAAGGCCGACGGCAAGGGCGCGCGCCGCTTCACGCTCGCGCTTTTCGACACGCAGAACGGCAAGGCCGAAATCCGCTTTCAAATGGCGCGGCCGAGCCGCGAGCCGAACCATGTCGGCCGCGTTCTGAAAGAAAAGCTCGCGGCGCTCGAAGGCCGGTTCGATCCGGCGCTCGGCTTCGATGCGGTCGCGCTTTACGCGCTCGGCGCCGAGCCTCTCATCAATCGGCAGACGGATATTCTCGGCAGCGTTGTCGATGGCGAGGATGACCGGGGTGAGCACATCGCCCGATTTCTCGACCGGGTGACGGCCCGGCTTGGCGAGAGGGCCGCCGCCCGCTTTGCCTTCGCCGAAAGCTACTGGCCGGAGCGCGCGAGCGTTCATGTCCCCGCCGCCGTTTGGAGACCTGCCCGGACCGCTGCCGTCCCTGTCCTGTCTCTGCCGCGCCCGCTGATGCTCTTGCCGCGCCCCGAGCCGATCGACGTCATCGCGCTGGTGCCGGATTATCCGCCGCGCAAATTCGTCTGGCGGCGCTGCCGTCACGTGGTCGAAAGAGCGGAAGGGCCGGAGCGTATCTCGCCGGAATGGTGGCAGGAGGGCGGGAAAAGATCGAGCGCCCGCGATTATTACGTCGTCGAGGATGAGAGGGGCCAGCGCTTCTGGCTCTATCGCGAGGGCGTCTACAGCCAGAGCGAAGACCAGCGCTGGTTCATGCACGGGTTGTTTCCATGACGGCTTACGCGGAACTCGTCGCGGCCAGCAATTTCAGCTTTCTGCGCGGCGCATCGCGGCCTGAAGAGCTGGCCGTCGCCGCCGCCGAGCTGGGCTATAAGGCGCTCGCCATTTGCGACCGCAACTCGGTGGCGGGCGTGGTCCGCGCGCACAAGCCCGCCAAGCAGCTCGGCCTCAAATACATCCCTGGCTGCCGTCTGGTGTTGCAAGACAGATTGGATGATCGTGCTGATACTCTTAGGCACTGGCCTTCTTTCAGCGTCGTCCCGGACGGTCGCCAGGCCGAGCCGGGACCCACTCGCTTCTCATCGATTCCAAGCCGAGCCTTGAGGCGAGTAGGCCCCGGCTCGTTGGCCGGGGCGACGAAAGAGGCGATTGAAAAGGGCCGTCTGGAAATCGTCTGCCTCCCGACGGATCGTCCCGCCTGGGGTCGGCTCTGCCGCCTCCTGACCCGCGGCAACCGGCGCGCGCCAAAAGCCGAATGCTATCTCTGGCTCGACGATCTGATCCGTCATGGCGAGGGGCAAATTCTCATTCTTCTGCCGCCTCCGGAGCATTTTCCAGCAAGGTGGACGCCGGTTTGCGCCGAGAAAATGCGACCAAATAACGAGCTGATGCCCCCGCAGACTTTTGCTGAAGCCGCATGGGAACTCGCAAGCCGCTTTCCCGGTCATGTCTTCATCGGCGCAGCGCTCGCCTTTGACGGGCAGGATGCAAGGCGGCTGGCGCAGTTGGCGGAACTCGGCGAGGAAACAGGCGCACCGATGGTCGCGGTCGGCGACTGCCTTTATCACATGCCCGCCCGCAAGCCCTTGCAGGATGTGCTCACCTGCATCCGCGAGAAATGCACCATCGCCGAAGCCGGCTACCGCCTGCAGCGCAATGCCGAACGGCATCTGAAACACCCCTCCGAGATCGCCCGCCTCTATCCCGGCTATGAGGACGCCGTTGCCCGCAGCGTCGAGATCGCCGCGCGCTGCCGCTTCTCGCTCGACGAGCTGGCCTATGAATATCCGGACGAGCCTTATGAGCCCTTCGCCTCGCCGCAGGAGGCGCTTGTTCATTACACGGAAGAAGGCTTGAGGCGCCACTATCCGCAAGGCGCGCCGAAAAAGGTCAGAAAGCAGATCGCGCACGAGCTAGAGCTGATCAAAAAGCTGAATTACGCGCGATATTTCCTCACCGTTTTCGACCTCGTCCGCTATGCCCGCTCGCGCGGCATTCTCTGTCAGGGACGCGGCTCGGCGGCCAATTCCGCCGTCTGCTACTGTCTCGGTATCACCAGCGTCAACCCTGCCGAGATAGACCTTCTCTTCGAGCGCTTCATCTCAGCAGAGCGCGGCGAACCGCCGGATATCGACGTCGATTTCGAGCACGAGCAGCGCGAGGAGGTTATGCAGTACGTGTACAGAAAATACGGCCGCGACCGCGCTGGGATCGTTGCTACCGTCATCACCTATCGCGCCAAGAGCGCCATTCGCGAAGTCGGCAAGGCGCTGGGCCTGTCTGAGGAGGTGATCGGCGCGCTGTCCGGCATGATGTGGTGGTGGTCGTCCAAGGGCGTCGAGGACAGCCACATCCGCGAAGTCGGGCTCGACCCGGGCGACCGCACTTTGCGGCTCGCCGTCCGCCTCGCGCGCGATCTGACCGGCTTTCCCCGCCATCTCAGTCAGCATACGGGCGGCTTTGTGATTACGCGGAGGCTGCTCGAAGACATCGTGCCGATCGGCAATGCCGCCATGGAGGGGCGCACCATGATCGAATGGGACAAGGACGATCTCGATTCGCTCCGCCTACTGAAAATCGACGTGCTGGCGCTCGGTATGCTGACCTGCATCCGCAAAGCCTTCGATCTGCTCAAGGCCTGCAATGGCGGGGACTACACGCTCGCCAACATCCCCTGGGATGACTCCAAGGTCTATGACATGATCTGCAAGGCCGATACGATCGGCGTGTTCCAGATCGAGAGCCGCGCGCAGATGTCGATGCTGCCGCGCCTCCGCCCCCGCACATTCTACGATCTTATTATCGAGGTGGCTATCGTCCGGCCCGGCCCGATCCAGGGCGACATGGTGCACCCCTATCTGCGCCGCCGCGACGGCAAGGAGGAAGAAAATTATCCCAGCGAGGAATTGAGAGAGGTGCTCAGCAAGACATTAGGCGTGCCGCTGTTTCAGGAGCAGGCAATGAAGATCGCCATCGTCGCGGCCGGATTTACGCCGGACGAAGCCGACCAGCTCCGCCGCGCCATGGCCACTTTCCGCCATGCCGGCACGATCCGGACTTTTGGTGAAAAGCTTGTCGAGGGCATGAAGCGTAACGGCTATGAGGCAGACTTCGCCGAACGCTGTTTCCGTCAGATCGAAGGTTTTGGTGAATATGGCTTTCCCGAAAGCCATGCGGCGAGCTTTGCGCTGCTCGTCTATGTCTCCTCCTGGATCAAATGCTATCACCCCGACGTCTTCGCCTGCGCGTTGCTCAACTCGCAGCCCATGGGCTTTTACGCCCCCGCGCAGATCGTCCGCGATTTTCGCGATCATCGCGGCGAAGCCCGCCATGTCGACATCAATCACAGCTCTTGGGACTGCACGCTGGAGCCTCGTGAGAGAATTCGAAGTCAGCCGGACTTGCCCTCTCCCAATGGCGAACGTTTACCGTTCGCCATAAAGGCTCACGGGTCGGGAGAGGGCTCCCGCCGAAGGCGGGTGGGTGAGGGGTACGGGAATATCAACGAGTCCGTACATGGTCGTAAGTCAGCTCCCCCTCACCCGGCGCTTCGCGCCGCCCTCTCCCGCGAGGGGAGAGGGCCACATGCGGCAAAGGCAGGTGAGCCGGAATATGCACTGCGGCTCGGCTTCCGGCTGGTGAAAGGGCTGGGGACGGAGGATGCGAAGGCCATCGTGGAAGCGCGTGGTGAAGGCTATGGCTCGCTCGACGCATTCGCCGCCCACACGGGACTCCCGGTCAGTAAGCTGAAAATCCTCGCCGAAGCCGACGCCTTCCGCTCCATCGGCCTCGACCGGCGTCAGGCGCTCTGGGCCGTCTCGCGCTATGCCGAGACCGGCACGCCTGCCGCCATGCTCGAAAGCCTGCCGCTGTTTGCCGCCACACAGAGCAGCCCGCTTGCCCGCGAGGCCGAGGTCAGCCTGCCGAAAATGGCGCTCGGCGAACATGTGCTGGCCGACTATATCGCCATCCGCATGTCGCTGAAGGCGCATCCCATGGCGCTGCTCAGGGAGGATTTTCAGCCGAAAAACTATTTGCAGTCGGCTAAATTGCGCGATGTGCCATCGGGCCGGTTGGTCAAAGTCGCCGGCATCGTGCTGATCCGGCAAAGGCCGGGTAACGGCGTCCGGCGTCATCTTCTCCACGCTCGAAGACGAAACCGGCATTGCCAATATCATCATCTGGCCGAAAGTCTTCGAGCAGTACCGGCGCATCGTGCTCGGCTCACGGCTGCTCGGCGTGCGTGGCCAACTGCAGAGCGAGCAGGGCGTGATCCATGTCATTGCGCGCGAGATGTTCGATATGAGCAGGCATCTCGCGCGGCTCGCTGAAAAAGCGCCCGCCGCCGGAGATTTTCTCTCGCCCGGCGATGAGGTTCGCCGCCCCGTCGAGGAAGACCGCCGTGCCCATAAATTGCGAAAGAAAAGCCTTGTCTCGGGAGACCTCGCCTCGCAAACCTTGCCGAAAGGGAGAAATTTTCACTGAGCTTTCCGGCTGGGTCCACGTTGCATTTTTCAGCGGCCTGGCGGTCGGCGCACCCAGCGCCAACGAGGCTATGCCGCTTATGATTATGATCGCGAGGGATGCTATCCCGGCCCGCAGTGCTGCCATCACCTCCTGAACCCAGCCCCGAGCGTCCGAGTTCTGACAGGTTCGGCGCTCCGCGAGCCGGGTTTTTTTACATCGCTATCGGAAACAAAACCGCAAAGGCGTGTTTTTCCTTCACCAAACAGTAACAGTTCCGGCCCAAACTCGACAAAGTCGCATTGCTGCCAATATGTACGCTCAGAAAATTTGGGCTTGCAATGGCAATATGGTCTTTAGACGGAGGGACTAATGAAAGCGATCTCATCAGCTGTGGCGGCGCTGGCCCTGTCTGCCATGATCACCGCAGCCCCGACAACCCAAGCCAAGGCCGATGGTGGCGCCATCGCGATCGGCGTCGGCGCCTATCTTCTGGCGGACGCTATCGTTGGCTGCGCCTGCCACCGTCAGGACTGGCCATTCAACATCTTCGCCAAAATCGCGGACGAAATTCATGGCTACCCGGGCTGCGACCGCAACGGTTATTATTACGACCGCCACTATCGTCATCACGAGAGACCGTACAAATAATTCTGATGACGGATCACTCGACCGCTCGAGGCTCACGTCCTCGGGCGGTTTTTCATTTTATGAGCCATGAGATGCAGCGCGATCGCCGCGGCATTGGAAACGTTGAGGCTGGCGATCGCGCCGAACGTTCCGAGGGCGCATATCAGATCGCAATTCTCGGTCGTCAGCCGGCGTAGCCCGCGGTCCTCCGCCCCGAGAACAAGTGCGGTGCGCTCCGGGGCGGGCAAATCTTCCAAGGCATGCTCCGCCTCCGAATCAAGGCCGATCCGTGTAAAGCCCATTTCGCCCGCCTCGACAAGCGCGCGGGCGAGATTGGGAATCAGCACCACCGGGACATAGTCGAGCGCTCCCGACGCCGCCTTTGCCAGTGCGCCCTGGAGCGGCGGGCTGTGCCGCGCGGTCATGATGAGCGCGTCGGCACCGAAGGCCGCGGCGGACCTCATGATCGCGCCGACATTATGCGGGTCGGTGATCTGGTCGAGGAACAGGATCAACCGGGCCTGCGCCAGGTCGGCGGAGCCGAAGGTCGGGGAGCGGCTCGGCTTCGATCAGCACGCCTTGATGGACGGTGTCTTCTCCGAGCAGCCGGTCGAGGTCTTGCGGCGTGACCGTTGTCATTTCTGGGCGCTCGGCGCCTTGTAGGGCATCGAGGCGTTGAATGGCGTTCGGTGTCGCATAAATCGCATGAATCTTGCGGCGCGGATTGGCGAGAGCCGCGCGCACCGCATGTAGGCCATAGATGCGCAAAATGTCATCGTTGCTTTGCGGTGGCAGGTCCCGGTGGACCGCCCTGCGACTCTGCTTGAAATGCGGCGACTTGCGATGAGCTCTCATAACGCGATCGTCCTCGGATGGAACTACGTCGTGGCGAAATAGGAAATAGTGTGAATCAAACGCTGGTCCGCGTCTTTCGATTGTTGGACGCTCGACCCGCCTTGCGCGTTCCCGGGTGCAAGCGTCTTCGAATTGCGGGCCGTCACCATTCGGCCTATAAAACAGGCATGACAAGGGCAACAGTTCATTGCGTCCCTTGTTGTGAGGTGTTAGTAACCCGTCGTCGTCGACGCGAGGGACTAACTGCCTTGTCCTGCCGCATCTGCTAAGGCAGACGAAACGATTTCCGGAGGGGTGCCCGAGCGGCTAAAGGGGACGGGCTGTAAACCCGTTGGCTAAGCCTACGCTGGTTCGAATCCAGCCCCCTCCACCAATGCCTTGCGATCGTCGCTTCCCCGAATGTGAGAGCACGCGGCGTTTTTGCAAGCGTTTCAAGGCGGTTTGTTTAATCAGTTCACCGATCATAGAGCCGAACGCAGGCGGCGCCGCGCGTCCGCTGTGCTGGCTCTCATGCTGTCCGCAGGGTGATTTCATGCCGCGTGATATGACCGCAGCCGAAGTGAACGGACTGACAAAGCCGGGCTTGTACCGAGTCAGCGCAATGCTTTATTTGAGAATCCGGCGGCCGAATGCCAAGTCCTACTTCATGAGATACCGGCGCCGGGGCATCACGCGCTGGATGGGCCTCGGATCTGCTGCGGTCGTGTCGCTCGCTTACGCCCGCGCGATTGTGTTGAAATGTCAACTCCAGTTGCACGAAAATATCGATCCGCTTGCCGAGCGCCGGGCGGTGAAAGCCGGGCGTCGAGCCGGAGCGCCGACGTTCTCACAATGCGCTGCGGACTATATTGCCGCTCACGAACCGGGATGGCACAACCAGAAACACATTCAGCAATGGCGATCGACTTTAGCTTATGCAGCGACGCGGCTGGGCAAGCTGTCCGTCGCTGACATCGGCGCCGCCGACCCGGTGAAAGGTGCGATTGTCACCATCGATGCGATGGGCTGCCAGAAGGAGATCGCCAGGAAAATTGTGGCAAAGAAGGCTGATTATGTGCTCGCCTTGAAAGGCAATCAGGGCTCGCTGAGCGAGGATGTCGAGCTTTTCTTCAGCGAGCAAAAAGCCTGCCCCGGATCATACGCCGCAAACGAGCGAAATAGCTTTCGGCGCCATTGATATGGACGCCATCGAGAAAGCTGTAGGCGTCGGAATGGTTGACCCGCTCGATATCGAACGTGCCAGGCAGCAGATCCCAGTGAGGCGTTTCATCGGCGACGATCCTCGTGTTTGGCTTGATGCGGGATCGTGCGAAGGCCAAACCATCGGATTCCTGTTCGAAGACCCCGGTCAAAGTCATGCCGTTGCGCTGGCGCAAGGCAATGACGCTACGGCGTTCCGCTCGCCTGTGTGTTCGGAGCCGCCGGTCGACCCGGTCCGAACGGGCGTTGGCTGGACGGACATGGCCGCCGAAATAGGCGCCGTCGATCTCGACCGTGGCATCGAGCAGGATCTCGCCGGTCTCGACGGCAAGCGCTTCCCGCAGCTTATGAGCCAGGACAAAAGCTGTCTTGTAGGAGACGTCAATGCAGCGTGAGAGCTGCAGCGCCGACAGGCCCTTGGCTGCATTGACGAGAAGGGCGATCGCGCCCAGCAGATCCACAAAAGGCAGGCTTACGCGAGGCCAAAATCGTTCCGCTGGTGAGGCTGAACTGATGGTAACAGGCTTTGCACTTGTACTTTCGCCGGCTTGAAAGGACGTAGGCTTCCGGCCAAGCGCAACGCGGACAAACCGGCTTGCCGTTCGTCGCCGGCCAGCGGAGCAGGCAAAGCCTGCGATAGGCTGCCTCTTCTCCGCCCACATAGATCTCCTTGAGGGACAGCGTACGAGCTGCCGCTGACAACAGAAAATGCTGGGTCATGCTCTCCTCCTGTAGAAGTATGAGCAGAACGCATATGAATGTTCGCTTTACGTTCCTGCCTCTAGTGCGCTTGCGCCATAAGTCCGCGAACCTATAATGTCTATTGATGCTATCGATTGGCTTAAGCAGCGGCACGCCTGGGCCAGCTTGACGAGCATCGTCATGGTCGAGAGCATCCGTGAAATCATCGGCGGAAAAACCGAGCAGGAGACGCGGTTCTACATCTCCTCGCTCGCAGCCGACGCCGAGCGCCAAGGTGACGCCATCCGAGGTCACTGGGGTGTCGACAGCATCACTGGGTGATGGATATGGTCTTCCGTGACGATGAGTGCCGCATCCGTAAGGCCAACGCTCCCGCCAACTTCGTCACCATCAAAAACATCGCGGCAACCCCCGCCTTCGCGAGGGCAGGCTCCGACGCGCCGGGCTCCGGAAAACACTCCATGCGCGTCAAGCGTCGCCTCGCCGCCTGGGACCACGCCAACCTCGCCAGCCTCATTACGAGAGCCGGGTAAGTTTGTTCCTGCCATTCCCCCGCTTTCCGCCCCGGCCTCCCCGCTGAATTGCTTAAGACAGCCGTGACAAACGGTCCGCATCGAGAGCGAAATTAAGAGCGTCTTCGAGCAAACCGATCATCAGCTTGCCCTCAATCGGTTGCGCCGTCGCGCCGCCGACTGGAAAGTGACGCGATTGATCCGTGTGCTGCTGAAAGCCTGCATCCTGTCCCGGAAATAATTCCAAACACTATCCCGCTACGTCTCAGGGCGGGACAATTTCGCCACTGCTCGCAACATCGGCCCCCCAGACTTGCGTTTGCGCTTGGCAGGCCGATCCCCACGATTACCAGCTAAAATTGATGCCTATCACGGGACCGTACTGCAGAATATCGATCCCTCTTGCGCCAGATGGACCGCTCTCGCTGAAGTCGACGGAAAGAGCACGATAGCCAACAACGCCTTGGGCACGGCAATCGCTGATTGGCAACTGAAATGCGTAACCGCCAAACAGCTGCCAGGAGAAATCACTTCCGACACCGAATACACCAATATCGCCCCGGAGCAGCATTTCCTGACCGGGCGAGAACTGGTGACGCACCCTCATTCCGATGACCGGTCCACCGACTCCATGAAGCCGGACCGAGCCACCGCCAGATTTCCTGAACGCGTGAACCCGATCGATGGAAGAAGGTCGACAACGCCAGTTATTGCTAATGACAGGTCCACCTCCTGCCGCCAGTAACGGGCTCCCGCCAGTAGGTCAACAGCGGTAAACGATGGTGCGCCATCGTAGGGATCTTTGGCGGGATCCGCCATATCCTCCGGGCAGCCTCGCAATTTCAATACCCCACACCGCCTTCGAGAATTCTGACTGTCGGTAAACGCACACGCCTGCGCTGGCCGAAGTGGTCAGCGAGAGATTTGCAATTGGGTTGCGCAGAGTCAGAGTGTCCGCGGAGAAGGTAAGGTTGTCCCAGAACTCAACCCCCATACAGCTACAATCGACCCTTTCGGGCTTCGAAATGGCCCATTAATGCCGCCAGAGAATTGCTTTCCTGAACGATGTCGATAAAGCTTGCATTACATCATAGAGTACGTCCACGAACGGTGACATCGCCGTTGACGCTGGTCAGCCATCCATAAGGTGTAAAAGTCGAATTGCCAATCGCTGGGCGGCAGTACTGGTTCGGCGAGCTGTTCGCGAGGTGGTTCACCAAGGTCGGCGCTTATCGCCGGCCTTGCCGAGGCAATCAGCCCACAGGCTATGAGCGTGAGACCACCTGAAAGGTTAACGCGCCACCGGCTAATGGCCCCTACCCCCGAAATGGAATTGAGCGTAGTAAATCTCTATCCACACGAATTACTTGTCCGAAGTCGGTCAAGCATGAGCTTAATAACACTTGGTCGAGATTTCCGCCGAAACCTACGAGGGGCGGATGAGCTTTCAGATCGAAGCCAAAGGCGGCCGCGCTGGCTTGGACGTCGGCGGGATAGCGCGGACCAGCAATCGCGCACGCAGCCCAGAAGCCGGTCGGCCGAGGACAACAGCTCGGCAACCCGTGAAGAAAATTGCGCTTAGAAAATGACAGAGCGGGCATCGGAGCGACTTTTGCAAAGTCTGATTTGCCACAATTATTGATTGTTTAATCTCTGATCTGCAATGCATAATTGTATACAGCTTCTCGTGACCAAAGACGTCTGCTGGCCGCACTGTCAAAGCGGACGTTGCGGCCTTTCCGCCCGGCCCGCCACCAACCGGGTGTCACTGGCCCGGCGCATTCATTTCAGAACACTGGCATCGACCGTTGCGTTAGACTACGGGCTCCGGCGGCGCCTGTGCTTTGCCTTCGGCTGATGCATTTTGATCACGGTCTCGGCTCCCCCCAACGGCCATAGACTGGTCCTTTGCAGGCCCCCTTCTGGTCTGCCAGGTAAGAATGCAGGACGCACAACCGGGGGGTGGCGCTATGCGCCAGCGTTTGCTTTCGATTCTCGTCTTGGTCGCGACATCGGCTCGTATCGAGGCGTCGTGTGTCGATCCGTCCACGCTGGTTCGCTCCACGGTCAACATTACAAGGGATTTCGGTGAGGAAGAGCGGCAGGCGGAGCCAGGCGTGCTCGGAATTGGTGGAACCGGTTGGTTCCTCTCTGCCCGGTTGATCGTCACCGCAGCGCATGTTGCCGAGGCCATGCATCTTTCGGCGCAGGACTGGAAGGAGGTCGAGGTGAAGGAGGGGAATGATAAGGCGTCGATTCCCCCCCGGATCCTGCGCCTTGCGGGTTCCGGCTCCGAAAAAATTGCCGTGCTCGAATTGAGGACGTCATTTCCCGATGCGAGTGTCCTTCAAGACAGGATGGAGCCACTCGTTCCGGAAGAACGTGTCGTCAGTCTCGCCATCCTAAGTAGCGAGCTGCGTTTCGCGGGCGGTCGCTTCGTACGATACGGCGACGATGACGAGTTTGCTGGCATGGCGCTTCTCGAAATGTACGATGGCAACGATCGCCTCGTGTTCGACCACGGCGCCTCTGGAGCGCCGGTGCTCGATTGTGAGGGCCGCGTGGTCGCTGTCGTCACCACACTCATCACACAGACCATAAGCCTAGCGTCCCACGCGGTACGCGTCTCGACGGCATGGCAGACGCCCAACGTCGTTTCCATACCCATTGAGGTGCTGAAGGATTTTTCCCGGTCGGCGGAATAACCAGCAAGACCGGCGTCCCATGCGCGCGGGGGAGAGAGGC
>CAVZCK010000016.1:0-186638 GCA_963773735.1 uncultured Alphaproteobacteria bacterium
GCGGATGCAGGTGAGCACATCCTGCAAGGGCTTGCGGGCGGGCATGTGATAAAGGCAGTCGCCGACCGCGACCATCGGTGCGCCTGTTCCTCGCCGAGTTCCGCCAACTGCGCCAGCCGCCTGGCATCCTGCCCGTCAAAGGCGAGCGCTGCGCCGATGAAGACATGACCGGAAAAGCGGCTTGCGAGTTCCCATGCACTTCAGCAAAAGTCTGCGGGGGCATCAGCTCGTTATTTGGTCGCATTTTCTCGGCGTAAACCGGCGTCCACCTTGCTGGAAAATGCTCCGGAGGCGGCAGAAGAATGAGAATTTGCCCCTCGCCATGACGGATCAGATCGTCGAGCCAGAGATAGCATTCGGCTTTTGGCGCGCGCCGGTTGCCGCGGGTCAGGAGGCGGCAGAGCCGACCCCAGGCGGGACGATCCGTCGGGAGGCAGACGATTTCCAGACGGCCCTTTTCAATCGCCTCTTTCGTCGCCCCGGCCAACGAGCCGGGGCCTACTCGCCTCAAGGCTCGGCTTGGAATTCGATGAGAAGCGAGTGGGTCCGGGCTCGGCCTGGCGACCGCCGGGACGACGCTGAAAGAAGGCCAGTGCCTAAGAGTATCAGCACGATCATCCAATCTGTCTTGCAACACCAGACGGCAGCCAGGGATGTATTTGAGGCCGAGCTGCTTGGCGGGCTTATGCGCGCGGACGACGCCCGCCACCGAGTTGCGGTCGCAAATGGCGAGCGCCTTATAGCCCAGCTCGGCGGCGGCGACGGCCAGCTCTTCGGGCCGCGATGCGCCGCGCAAAAAACTGAAATTGCTCGCCGCGACGAGTTCCGCGTAAGCCGTCATGGAAACAACCCGTGCATGAACCAGCGCTGGTCTTCGCTCTGGCCGTAGACGCCCTCGCGATAGAGCCAGAAGCGCTGGCCCCTCTCATCCTCGACGACGTAATAATCGCGGGCGCTCGATTTTTTCCCGCCCTCCTGCCACCATTCCGGCGAGATACGCTCCGGCCCTTCCGCTCTTTCGACCACGTGACGGCAGCGCCGCCAGACGAATTTGCGCGGCGGATAATCCGGCACCAGCGCGATGACGTCGATCGGCTCGGGGCGCGGCAAGAGCATCAGCGGGCGCGGCAGAGACAGGACAGGGACGGCAGCGGTCCGGGCAGGTCTCCAAACGGCGGCGGGGACATGAACGCTCGCGCGCTCCGGCCAGTAGCTTTCGGCGAAGGCAAAGCGGGCGGCGGCCCTCTCGCCAAGCCGGGCCGTCACCCGGTCGAGAAATCGGGCGATGTGCTCACCCCGGTCATCCTCGCCATCGACAACGCTGCCGAGAATATCCGTCTGCCGATTGATGAGAGGCTCGGCGCCGAGCGCGTAAAGCGCGACCGCATCGAAGCCGAGCGCCGGATCGAACCGGCCTTCGAGCGCCGCGAGCTTTTCTTTCAGAACGCGGCCGACATGGTTCGGCTCGCGGCTCGGCCGCGCCATTTGAAAGCGGATTTCGGCCTTGCCGTTCTGCGTGTCGAAAAGCGCGAGCGTGAAGCGGCGCGCGCCCTTGCCGTCGGCCTTGAGGCTTTCGGTGACGCTGCCGATCAGGATCTCGGCCGTTTGCGCCAGTCCCTCGAAGGCAGTGAGCGGATCGGCGAATTCGAGACGCGCAGCATAGACCGGCTCCGGCATCAGCGGCGATAGCGCCTCTCCCTCCCGCCCCAGCGCCTGATCGAGACGGCAGGTGATCGCCTTGCCGAGCCTGCTTCTCAGGCTCGCGCGCGGGATCTGGAAGAGCTGCCGGATGGTTTTCAGCCCGAGCCTTTCGAGGAGCGCCGCGCTTTCCGCCTCGATCCGCAGCGCCTTGACCGGCAGGCCGGCGAGCGCATGGGCCTCCTCGCCCGGCGGCACGACGACGGACGGGGTTTTGGAGTAGCGCGCCAAGCCCCAGGCCGCACCGGCCGTGCCTGCCAGCGCTCCCCGTGCGGCGAAGCCAAGGCGGTGGAGATAATGAATGATGCGGTCGAGCAGCGCTTCTTCGCCGCCGAAAAGATGGGCGAGGCCCGTTGCTTCGATCCAGAGCCCATCCGGCTCGTCGGGCGCAACCCAGGGGCTGAACCGGTTGCAGGCGCTGGCGAGCCGCTTCAACTCCCGGCGCTCGGCCTCAGGGTCGTGCGGGGCGGCCGCAAGCGAGGGCAGCATGGCGCAGGCGTCCGTGATAAGCATGCCCGTCTGCAACCCGGCCTCCCGCGCGGCGTGATTGAGCCCGGCGATGCGTTTTCCGCCCTTGCCCTTGGCGATCACCGCCAGCGGCCTCGGAGCCGGATCATGCAGCCCGATGCCGCCGTCTTCCCGCCGCACGAGCCGGTCCGTTCTCCAAAAAGGGAGCCAAATGGAAACCACGCGCTGCATCGAACTCCATCTCCCATCGTTGCGGTAGAACACTCGCCATACGCTCCAATTGAAGCTGCAGGCGGGGCGGACCTAAAAGCCGGCAACCGGCATGGTCTGCCTGCGGCCGGCTGGGCAGGGCCGACACGCGCCAGCGTCCATGCGCCGCGGTTGCCCCGCCGTTTTGCCGGTGCCGAAGCAGGAAAAGGGGCATTTTTCCGGCCGCGGCGCGCAATTTGAGGCGGCGGCTTTCAGCAAAGGCATAGAGCCGCTCATGGGAGCCGAGCGCGCCGATGACCGCGCCGAAGGCGCTTGATGAAACCGCCTCTTCCAGCGTCCAGAGCAGATCCTTTTCTTTGGCGGCCGTGACCATAAGCAGCCGGCCCGGCGCGATGCCAAGATGAGCAAGACCGTGGCCATAAAGCTCGCCGCGCTCCTGCACATCGTTCGCCAGCCGGCAAAAGCAGAGGCTTTTGCCCATTCCGCCGGGCGCTTTCGCCGCCATTGAGACGGCAAAGGCCAGCGCTGCGCTCTCATCGCCCGGAGCCGCGGCGAACAGCTCATGAAAACCCGAGGCAAGCAGACTTTCAGGAGCGCATTCCGGCGCCAACTCGCCGATCGTTTCTGTCGCGGACGCCAGCCGGAACGGGGCAGGCTTTGGCGGCCGTTTGCGAAGCCGATCGGGGCGGGCCAAGGTTGGACGAAGGGATGGCATGGCAAAAATGTTCATGTTTTGTTCTTGTCCAACAGAGCGCCATTCCTATCCTTCTGTCAAGCCCCCGCATTCAAAGATGATCTGCCCGGCCCGCAGTGTTACAGATAGAGACCGCTCTCGCTCGAAAGGGATTCACATGGACATCCGACACGAAGGGAAAATCCCGACGCGCCGCGCCAACCCCGATTATTTCACCGGCACGGTCTGGCAGGACGTCATTATCGAGGCACCGCAACCGGCCCGCGTCAGAGCGTTTCGCGTCAGCTTCGAGCCCGGCGGACGCACCAACTGGCATACGCATCCGCTCGGACAGACGCTCCATGTGCTGAGCGGCGTCGGCCGGGTGCAAAGCTGGGGCGGACCGGTGCGCGAGATCCGCCCGGGCGACACGATCTGGATCCCGCCGGGCGAGAAGCATTGGCACGGCGCCGCGCCGGAGACTGCGATGGTCCATCTTGCCATCCAGGAAGCTCAGGACGGCAAGCAGGCAACATGGTTCGAGCCGGTGACCGATGAGGTCTACAGCACCGCCCCTCAAGCCTGACGCTCTCGAGGGCGCGCGCCGCGCTTGCGCGCCTTTCTCGGCGCACCTAAATTTGAGCGGTGTCACATGCGCAGCATTTCTGTCCCATCGAGGATCATCCCATGAGTGAAGTACGGGCTGATGCCGAACTGGATCCAACCGATCCCTATCAGCGTGAAGCGCAGATCTTCCCAAAGCTCAGCGAAGACATGGCGGCCCGTGTCGCTCACTTCGGCAGCGAAGAAGAACTGCCGAAGGGCTCGATGGTCTTCGAGCGCGGACAGCGCGGCGTTGACTTTTTCGTGGTGCTCGAAGGCTCGATCGAGATCTTCGATTTCGACGCCCACGGCCAGCCGGAAATCATAACCACTCACGGGCCGCGCGAGTTCACCGGAGAGCTGGATCTGTTCAACCAGCGCAAAATTCTGGTCAGCGGACGGACGGGCGTGGACAGCCGCGTCCTGCGGCTCAAGCGGCCCGATTTTCGCCGCATGGTGACGGCTGAGCCGGATATCGCCGAGATCATCATGCGCGCCTTCATTCTGCGGCGTGTCGCCCTGATCCGTCACGCGCAGGGCGGGGTCACGGTTCTGGGGCCCGGCCATGGCGGGGACACGCTGCGCATCGAGCGCTTCCTCACCCGCAACGGTTACCCAAATCGCCTGATCGATACGGAGAAAGACGCCGACGCACAGGGCTTTCTCGACTGCTTTCATCTGAAGGCGGAGGAACTGCCGGTCGTCGTCCATTCAGGCTGCCGCGTGCTGCGCAACCCGTCGAATCCGGAGCTTGCCGATGCGCTCGGCCTGACGGAGACGATCGACCCGGCCTTCGTCTACGACCTCGCCGTTGTCGGCGCCGGTCCTGCCGGGCTCGCGGCGGCCGTCTACGGCGCGTCGGAGGGTCTGTCGACGATCGTGCTCGAAGCGCTCGCGCCGGGCGGGCAGGCGGGGACATCGTCGAAGATCGAAAATTATCTCGGCTTTCCGACCGGCATATCCGGTCAGGCGCTCGCCGGCCGCGCCCAGGTGCAGGCCCAGAAATTCGGCGCACGCCTTGCCATTTCCCGCCCAGTCGTCGGGCTCGACTGCGATACCACACCCTATCGCCTTGCGCTGGAGGGCGGCGGACAGGTCTCGGCACGAGCCGTCGTCGTCGCGACGGGCGCGCGCTACCGGACGCTGAGCGTGCCGAATTATGAGCGCTTCGAAGGGCAGGGCATCCATTACGCGGCAACCGCGATGGAGGCCCAGGTCTGCGCCAACGAAGAAATCATCGTCGTCGGCGGCGGCAATTCCGCCGGCCAGGCGGCGATGTTCCTCTCCCGGCATGCGGCCCATGTCTATATGCTGGTGCGGGCAAAGGGCCTTGCCGAGACGATGTCCGACTATCTGGTCCAGCGCATCGAAGTCTCGCCGCACGTCACACTGCTAACCGAGACCGAGGTTACCGGGCTCGATGGCGCCGCAATGCTCGAGCGCGTGACCTGGACGAACCGGGCGACAGCCGAGAGTGTGGTCAAGCCGATCGGGAACATCTTTGTCATGATCGGCGCCGCGCCAAACACGAATTGGCTGAATGGCTGTCTTACGCTCGACCCAAAAGGTTTCGTCCTGACCGGGCCCGAGACGTCGCCCGACAACGCCGCCGCTCATGGCGGTTCGCCTTTCGGCACGTCTCTTCCCGGCGTATTCGCGGTCGGCGATGTCCGCTCCGGCTCGGTCAAGCGCGTTGCGTCGGGCGTCGGCGAGGGCTCGGTGGTGGTGCAGGCGATCCACAGATATCTCAATCCGCCAATTGGATGATGCGAAGATGGCGCCGAGGGCATTCCGCCGGAATTCCGCGATTGCCTCCGCCGCCGCAATCCAGTAGTGAGAAAGTGAGGTTCGGCGAGTTGGAAGCAGACGGATTTTGCTTGTCGGGACAGCGCCAGGCCGCGGATTTCGGTCAATTGGTTGATGTCGTAAGGCCGGCTTAGCTCAGTTGGTAGAGCAACGGTTTTGTAAACCGTGGGTCGGGGGTTCGAGTCCCTCAGCCGGCACCAACAAAATAATTGTCCATACCGGAGACATCGGTAACAGATCGTACCTAAGACATAGGTGACAACCTCGTGCCGAACTCCCGGCACAGCTCGCTCATGCCTTCGCCGTCCAGCAGACGGCCGATGAAACGCACGCGCTCATCCATCACCGAACACTCTCTCCACGGCATCAACACCTCCCGCCAAAGCGGGAAAAGTGTTACCCATGTGTCCGGTACAAACCGTCACCTATGTCTCAGGTCGGGCACATTTTGCCTTCCCCTGTGTTGAGCCAACATGCAGCCATGGGAGCAAAATGCGCGTCGCCCCGAAGGGGATTCAGACGTTTCTGCGGAACCTATTGCCGCTTTTTCCAGACGTTGATCTGCTCGGCAGGCTCTTAGCCGCTGCCAGAAGGCGACTTGATACGCGTCAAACCCCTCTATCTCGATTCGGCGTATGTTTATTCATTGGCCCTGGCCTTCGCTCCTCTCTGTGAAGGAGCGCGACGCGAAACCGGGTTCTTAAGGGAGACCTTAATGAAAGTGAAAGATGCAATGCACAAAGGGGTCGAGTGGGTCGAGCCGACCATGTCGCTTGTCGAGATCGCAGCCAAGATGCTCAACTATGATATCGGCGCGATCCCGATCGGTGAAAATGATCGCCTCATCGGCATGGTCACGGACCGCGATATCGTGATCAGGGGTGTTGCCAAAGGCGCAGCGATCTCTGGCTTGACCGCCCGCGATGTGATGACGAAAGGGATCGTCTATTGCCGTGATGACGAGGAGCTGGACGATGCGCTTCGGATCATGGAGCAGAAGAAACTCCGCCGGCTGCCTGTGCTCGATGAAAACAAACGCATGGTCGGCATGTTGAGCCTGGGCGATCTCTCACATGCGGCTTCGCATGAATTGACGGGTGAGCTCGCCGCAGCCGTGTCGGAACATCATTCGGCGTGATCGCCCGATCCGGGCACCAAACAGAAAGCGGCGAAGGCGCGAGGCGTCCCCATCCTCCACGAGGCTGGGCTCACGGGGAATATGAGGCTCCCGTGTAATAACTCGGCAGCCAACTCTTGGTGACGGAGCGAGCAAGCTTGATCTGACGCAAGGCTCGACGGCCCGCCCGAGAGCATGTTGTCGGGATCGAATTGCACCCATTAGGAATCCGTTCCATGCAGACGCCATTGCAGATCAGCTTTCAAGACATGAAGCCGTCGCCCGCCATCGAGGCTCGCATCCGCGAAATGGCCGCGAAACTCGAACGCTTTCACGATCGCATCATCGGCTGCAGCGTGCTTGTGGAGGCCCCGCATCGCCACCACCGGAAGGGACAGCTCTACAATGTGCGCATCACGCTGAGCGTTCCGGGCAAGGATATTCATGTCGGCCATACTGGGCCGCAGGACCATGCTCATGAGGACGTCAACATCGCCATCCGCGACGCATTCGATGCGGCCAGCCGGCTGCTGGAGGACCATGCGAGAAAAATGCGCGGTGATGTGAAGGCCCATGCCGCGCCTATGCATGGCAAGGTCGTCCGCTTGTTCGAGGACTATGGCTTCGTCGGGACCTCGGAAGGCGAGGAGGTCTATTTCCACCGGAATAGCGTTGCGGATGGACGTTTCGACGAGCTCGGCATCGGCGGCGAGGTACGTATCGTCGTCGCCGAGAAGGAAGGCGAGCAGGGGCTCCAGGCGAGCACGGTCACGCCCGTCGGCAAGCATCATATTCTGGGCTGACGGTCTCGGTGCCGCGACGGCGCCGTAATCACGCCGTCAGGCGGCGTGGCACACTGGCTAATCTTGATCCGCAGGACGCGATCACGAGAGAGCCGATATTTCGGACAAAGCGATCGGGGAGAACCATGCTCATCGGCGTTCCGAAGGAGATCAAGACAGACGAATATCGCGTCGGGCTCACCCCGGCGACTATCGCCGAATTGGTCGCGAGAGGCCATAGCGTCGATGTTGAGACGCATGCGGGAGAGGGCGCGGGCATCAGCGACGATGAATACGCGGCCGTCGGAGTCCGGCTTGTCGCAACCGCCGATGAGATTTTCCAACGCGCCGAACTGATCGTGAAAGTGAAGGAGCCACTTGCCTCCGAGCGACAGAAATTGAGACGTGGACAGATGATCTTCACCTATCTGCATCTCGCCGCCGACCCTGAACAGGCGAATGATCTCCTGGCGTCCGGCGTGACCGCTATCGCTTACGAGACCGTGACCGATGAAGCCGGAAAATTGCCCCTGCTCACGCCGATGTCGAAGGTCGCCGGCCGCATGGCGGCCCAGGTCGCGGCCCATTTTCTTGAGCGCCCATATGGCGGACGCGGCATTCTGCTCGGCGGCATTGACACTGTGCCTTCGGCCGAGGTGGTTGTCCTCGGCGGCGGCGTGGTCGGACGCAACGCGATCGAGAATGCAACCGGAATGGGCGCCGCTGTCACCGTCGTAACGCGAAGCGCCGAAACCCAGCGATCCCTGGCGCAGCATTTCGGTGAACGCATTCGTGTCGCCGCGGCCGATGAAAAGACGATCGAAGCCCTCTGCACATCCGCCGACGTCGTGATCGGCGCCGCGCTGGTCGCGGGGGCTATGGCGCCGAAGCTCGTCTCGGCACGGACGGTTGCGGCGATGAAGCCCGGCGCCGTCATCGTCGATGTCTCGATTGACCAGGGTGGCTGCTTCGAGACATCCCGGCCGACGACACATTCGCAGCCCACCTACATGGTGAACGGCGTTCTGCATTACTGCGTGGCCAACATGCCGGGGGCCGTACCGCGGACATCCACCTTCGCGCTCGACAATGCGACGCGTCCCTTCATTCTGGCGCTGGCGGACAAGGGCTTTCCCCGAGCCCTGATCGATGACGCGCATTTGCGGAACGGGCTCAACGTGCATGACGGCAAGATCACCTGCCGCGCCGTGGCGGATGCGCTTCGGCTGGCCTATACGCCTGCCGCAGACGTCCTATGACATCGATGCAGACCCTATTGTCGCTGCGGTGCAGGAATAAGGCTGGATCTCGCAGCCTATGTTTCTCCGGCTAGGCCCAGCATGCGTTGGCATCCTCTGCCTCGGCGACGCCGGCGCAGTTGGGCGGGCGGCGATCTGGATGTCTGCAACTCCCAATAAAATGTCCGCTCTCCGGCTCGGTCCCATTTGATCCGGGTCAAGGCGGCCTGCAGAACGCTCCTGCATGCTTGAAAAACAATTTATCAAGGGTGCGCTATGGCGTGGGAACGGATTCGGAAGCGTCCCGAGGATTAGCCTCGGCGTCAATCTTCCCGATTACGAGGAGTACGCAAAGACGTTCTCCTGGGCTCAGGCTCGATCGCTGCTCGACGGCCTGCCCGCCGGCGGCCTTAATATTGCGCATGAGGCGGTGGAGCGCCATGTGCTGGCCGGCCGCGGCGGCAAGCTGGCGTTGCGCTGGATCGGGCGCGATGAGCGGCGTCAGGATTTCACCTATGCGGCCCTTAGTTCTGCTGTAAGCCGGTTCGCCAATGTTCTGGCGCAGCGCGGGGTGATGAAGGGCGACCGCGTCTTCTCGGTGCTCGGCCGCGTCCCCGAGCTCTATATCGCCGCGCTCGGCGCACTCAAGAATGGCAGCGTTTTTTCGCCGCTGTTCTCGGCCTTCGGACCGGAGCCGATCAAGGATGATCGATCTGCGCAGCTTGCGCCCGCTCGATGACACCACGATCATGGCGTCGGTCGCCAAGACACGGCGGGCGGTCATCGTCGACGAGGGCTGGCGCAGCGGCAGTCTTTCGGCGGAGATCTGTACACGCATCATCGAGCAGGCATTCTGGGAGCTGGATGCGCCGATGGGCCGCGTTTGGAGCGAGGAAGTGCCGATCCCTTATGCCCGGCATCTTGAAATTGCGGCGATCCCCCAGGTGCCAAAGATCGTCGCGGCCGCGAAAGCGGCAATGGGCCGGACATAGGGGCGCACCGTGGTCGAATTCCGCATGCCCTCGCGCGGCGCCGATATGGAAGCGGGTAGGCTCGTCGAATGGCTCGTCAAGCCTGGTGACAAGGTCAAGCGCGGCGATATCGTCGCCGTCGTCGAGACGCAAAAGGGCGCGATTGAGATCGAAACCTTCGATAATGGCGAGGTCGAGGAACTGCTCGTCGCCCTTGAGAGCAAGGTGCCGGTCGGAACGCCGCTGGCGCGGATTCGCACCGCAGGGGACGTCCAAGCTGCAGGCGCACCTTCCGCGATATGCCTTCGCCATCCTGCTTTGGCCAGTCGTTCGGCTCGTGGGCCGAGCATCCCAGCATAAAGCACGCCGGCCTCGCTGCTGCCGCAAAAAAGTTGCCTCGCCGTGTCGGAAACCAGCGTCCGCATCCGTCTTCATTGCAGTGGGGTCGAGCGGCGCGTCGAGAAAGCTGCCTCATGGCCTCACCTAACATCGGCAGCAAGACAATAACCGAAAGGAGACGACGCCATGACCGAGTCGAAAACGAAGCCCCTCCCCAACGGAATGCACACCGTAACGCCGCACTTGGTTTGTGCGGGGGCGGCCGACGCCATCGAATTCTATAAGAAGGCCTTCAATGCCGTGGAAATGGTGCGGCTGCCGGGTCTGAACGGGAAACTCATGCACGCCTGTATCAAAATCGGAGATTCGGCGGTCCTGTTGGTCGATGAGCACCCCGACCACGGCTGCCTTGGGCCGAAGTCGCTCAGGGGTTCGCCGGTCACCATTCACCTCTTTGTTGACGATGTCGATGGGTTTGCCGCTCGCGCCGTCGCCGCAGGCGCGAAAATCACCATGCCGATCGCAGATATGTTTTGGGGTGATCGCTATGGCCAGCTCGAAGATCCGTTTGGTCACCGCTGGTCGGTCGCCACGCATGTTCGGGATATGAGCCCGGAGGAGATGCAGCAGGCGATGCAGAAAATGGCTTGCTGACGGCAGCTACGCCATCGAATCGAAGAGAATGCACAACCCAGTGACACCTTCGCCGGCGCGACAATCGTCGCCGCCGGCGGTGGACGGTTCATGCTCAAATGAATGCATGCAAAGGAGAAACATCGTGGCTTATGTCGATGGTTTTGTAATCCTGGTGCCTGGCTGCCTCATCGGCATCCCGACGGCGCTTCATAGCCTTGGGCCTGATGCGCGAAAGATGGCGATATCGATCCGAGGCGTCGAAAACCTGCTCACAGGCTCAGCTTTGATCGATTATCTTATAGATACTATCACATGATCGGCCGTATATTGACAATGCCCGCTCATTTTCGCAAGCTTGCCCAAATCGATCCGGGGTCTGCCAGTCCGGCCCAACGCTCGGCGATGCGCTGGCAACGCCCTGCATAGCATTGGATTCCGATCGAAGGCAGACGCACGGGAGCCCGCATTCAGCGTTTCAGCCTTTGGAAAGTCCGGCTTCGCCGATACAGGAGGGCCATGCGACGAGAGCCGGATACGGTTGCGGTCGGAGCCAAGGTCGAGCGGCTCGGCTCGGATTTCCGCTGGCCGGGCGGGCGCAAGATCGCCGTCGTCTTCAACCTTGCCTATGAGGGCTGGTCCGATGGCGTTGCGCCGGGGCTGGGGCCGATGGGCAATCCGCTCCCGGCCGGGGCGTTCGACACCAATGCGCTGCTTTGGGGCGCTTACGGCGACAAGCGCGGCATCGAGCGGCTTCTGCGCGTGCTCGACCGACGCCGGCTCCAGGCCAGCGTCATGGTCAGCGGCATTTTCGCCGAACGGTCGCCGGCAACGGTCAAGGCGATCGCCGAAGCCGGGCATGAGATCGTCGCGCATGCCTATGCGCAGGACATCATCCCGGCGAGGCTCACCGCCGAGCAGGTAGAGGCCGACATCCGGAAGACTACGGAAGCGCTCACCGCCGTAACCGGGCGCGCGCCAGTCGGCTGGATCAGCCCCCGCGGCACGCCTAGTCCCGACAGCGCGCGTCTGCTTGTCGCCGCGGGCTACGCCTGGCATGGCGACATCTTCGACGACGACCGCCCCTATATGCAGATTTTCGACACCGGCCGCATCGTCGCCATCCCGCTGACCATGGAGATCAACGATCTGCCGCACGCCATGCGCTTCGGCCGCTCGCCGCGCGAATTCATCGAGCGCTTCGACGACATCGTTGCGCACAGCCTGCGGGGCGAGGAGCAGGCGATCATGCATCGATGTGACCGTGCACTGCCATGTCTATGGCCGTCCATCCGGAGCGTGGGCATTCGATGAGATCGGCCGACGGGTGCAGCGCAATGAGGATCTCTGGATCACGACGCGCCAGGAGATGGCCGAGCATGTCAGCGCGCTCTTCGATTGAAAACAGGGCGGCGTTGCCTAGCCCCGGCCGAGGCGGGCATAATCTGAAATTTTGAGGGTAGGTGGAGCTGAGGCGAATGAGGATTATTGGCTTCGAAGAGAATGGCGCCTTGCATCTCGGCGTGCTGGACGGCGCCGATATCGTCGATCTGCAGGCGGTGGACCCGGCGTTCCCCGCGATCTCGGCCGTTGGCTGGCGCAGTCCGGCGGCGATCTTGCGCCGCTTGCCGCGCTCGCCGCGAAGGCAGCCGGCCTCCGCGCGCAAGCCCGTCGCCGGTCTGCGCTACGCCATGCCGGTCGCCGATCCGGGCAAGATTATCTGTCTCGGCCTCAACTATGTCGATCATATCGCCGAAGGACCCTATGCCGCGAACCGGCCCGAGGCGCCGACGATCTTCATGCGCTGCCGGACATCGCTGGTGGCGCACGGGCAAGCGATTCTGCGCCCAGCCGTGTCGGAGACCCTCGACTATGAGGCCGAGCTTGCCGTGATCATCGGCCGCCGCGCCAAACATCTGACGCTTGCCAACGCTCTTGACTGCGTGGCCGGCTATTCCTGCTTCAATGACGGCTCGGTCCGCGCCTTCCAGCGCCGCACGACGCAATGGGACATGGGCAAGAATTTCGACCGCACCGGCGGCTTCGGCCCGTATTTCGTCTCGGCCGACGAGCTGCCGGCGGGCGCAAAGCCGGCCTGAAGATCGAATGCCGGCTTAACGGCATGACGGTGCAGTCGAACACCACCGGCAATATGATGTTCCCGGTCGCCGAAACGCTCGCCGATATCAGCAAGGGGCTAACCCTCGAACCCGGCGATCTGGTCATTACCGGCACGCCCTCCGGCGTCGGCCACGCCCGCAAGCCGCCTCTGTGGATGAAGCAGGGCGACGTTTGCGAGGTCGAGATCGAAGGGATCGGCGTGCTGCGCAACCCGGTCGAGGACGAGGACGGCGCGTAGCGCTGAATGCGCGTCCGATGCGCGTTCCCTGGGGCGTCATTGCCGGGCTTGTCCCGGCAATCCATGCCGATAACTCGGCAGCTTGCTGGGTCGCTTCGAGATGGCGGCATGGGTCCCTGGCTTTCGCTCCGCTATGCCGGCGATAAGCCAAGGGCGCTGATCGGCTCTAAAGCCCGAATAGCCGCTGGGCGTTGCCGCCGGCGATGGCGGCCATGACCTCCGGCGATAGGCCGCTCTCCGCTAGGAGCCCGATCGGATCATAGTCGGCCATGTCGAACGGGTAGTCGGTGCCCATCATGATGTGATCGGCGCCGTAAGCGCCGATGAGCGCCCGAAGCTGCTGCGGCGTGAACACGACCGTGTCGAAATAGATCCGCTTCAGATAGGTGCTGGGCGGCTGCGGCAGGGCGCCATGCGAGTCGGAGCGCGCGCCCCAGGCGTGGTCGATGCGGCCATGATAGCCGCCAAGGAAGCCGCCGCCATGCGCCGCCATGATCTTCAGGCCGGGGTGGCGTTCCAGCACGCCGTCGAAGATGAGGTAATGCAGCGCGATGGTCGTCTCTAAGGGATTGCCGATGACGTTGCTGAAATAGAAGCGCCCCAAGCGCCTGCCGTCGGTGAAGCCGCTCGGATGCACGAACACCCAGGCGCCGAGCGCCTCGGCCTTGGCCCAGAATGGCGCAAAGGCTGGGTCCGACAGTTCCCGTCCGGCGACATTGGTGAGGATCTCGACGCCCTTGAAGCCGAGCGTCTTCACGGCATATTCCAGCTCCGCAGCGGCGGCCTCGCCGTCCTGCATCGGCACCGAGCCGAGCGCGGCGAGCTTGTCCGGATATTTGCCGATATATTCGGCGATGCCGTCATTGATCAGCCGCGCAGCCTTGGCGCCGACTTCGGGCGGCACGGCGTAATAGCATTGCGGCGGCGCCGGGCTGACGAGTTGCTTGTCCAGCCCCATCGCGGCCATGTCGGCAAATCGCTGCTCATAAGTGGACATGACCGGACGGCGCTCGGCCTCCTGGCGCTTGTTGATCTGCTTGCGTATCGGGCGCGGCGAAGCGGACGAGGGCGTCGGAGGCGGGATCGAGATGCGGCGTGACATAGTCCAGCGCCGCCTGGATGAAGACATGGCAATGGATATCGATGGTCGGCGATGAGGGCCGGACCTCGCGACCCGGCTTGCCATGCTGGCGCGCCGCTGTCGGCCCATAACGGTTCCATACTTCGCCTTTTGTCTCAGTCATCCTTGCGCCTCTCCCATGCTGAATTATGGTCCTCGCCTAGCTCAGACTTAGAGCCGGATGAGTTCAGTCCGCGACCGATCTGCCTCTCCCACTGGGAGAGGGCCGGTGCGAGGGGTTACAAACTATCGATAGGCGTGATCCCCTCACCCGGAATGCTGACCCATTCCGACCTCTCCCCTCTGGAGAGGTGAACTAAGTATGTCACCGCGCTCTCGCGTTATCACCTTCGCCGATGCCCGCCAAAGCACAAATTAGAAATGCTGATGCGCGCCAGTAGCGCTTTTAATTTCGACGGATGATCGCCCGGCAACTATGCTGCAGCAAAGCCTTTCAATGAAGGAAACACTGGAACATGGCTGCACATCCCGCAATCTGGAATTTCCGTCTCATCGCTCATCATCAGCTCGGCGGCTTCGGCGGCATGGGCGAGGGCATGTCGATCCAGATCGCGCCGGACGGCCGCCGCATCCTCTGGCTGGCGCATGAGAGCGCGCCGAAGAATTTCACCGCCGTCGATGTCTCCGATCCGCGCGCGCCGAAGGTGGTCGTGCAGACCGAGCTTGTGCATGCGGATATGCGCTCGAACTCGCTCGAAGTCAGCGGCAATCTGATGGCGGTGGCCTATCAGTGCAAAAAGCCGGGCATGACACCCGCCGGTTTCGAGCTGTTCGATATTTCCCGCCCCGAGGAGCCGCGCTCCGTCGCCTTGTTCGATGCCTCCGGCCCCTATTCGCGCGGCGTGCATCAGCTCTGGTTCTGCGACGGCGAATTCGTGCATATGAGCGCAGGCGCCGCCGATTTTCAGCCGCACAACCAGAAGGACGATCAATGCTACCGGATCGTCGATGTGCGCTCACCGTCGAAGCCGGTCGAGGTCGGACGCTGGTGGCTGCCCGGCACGCGGGTCGGCGACGAGGTGGCGCCGGTGGCGCGGCATCCGCAGGGCACGGATTTCGGTTTCCGCGCCCATAACACCAATGTCTATCCCCAGCGTCCGGATCGTTGCTATCTCGGCTATATCGACGCCGGCATGATCATCCTCGACATCTCCGACAAGGCCAATCCGAGGCCTATCGCGCGCTGGGACAATTCCCCGCCCTATGTCGGCTTCACCCATACAGTGCTGCCGCTATTCGAGCGTGAGCTTCTCATCGTCACGGACGAGTCCGTCATGGATGAAGCGGCGGACTGGCCGAAGCTGGTGTGGGTGCTCGACAATCGCTGCGAGACCAATCCGGTTCCGATCGCGACCTGCCCGCCGCCGCCTTTCAATGATTTCGCCGCGCGCGGCGGCCGGTTCGGCGCCCACAACCTTCATGAGAATGTGCCGGTGCCGACCGCCTTCCAGTCCGAGACCATCATCTTCGGCACCTTCTTCAACGGCGGCCTGCGCGTCTACGATATTTCCGACCCCTACCGGCCCGTCGAGGCCGGCCATTTCGTGCCGGCTGCCCCGGACGGCGCGCCAACCGGCGCCATCCAACTCAACGACGTGTTCGTCGATGAGCGCAGCATCGTCTATACGGTCGATCGTCATGTCGGCGGGCTCTACATCCTTGAAGCCGATCTCTAACTTCGCACCAGGCGTGCCATTCCGCGCTGGCCCAGACGGCTTGTTCGGACGTCCCAAGCGTGCACCCGGCGGCAACGGCATTCCTGTGATCGTCGTCACCGGCTTTCTCGGCGCGGGCAAGACGACGCTGATCCGCGCGCTGCTCGACAGCAAGGACGGCGCCAATTCGGCCGTGATCGTCAACGAGTTCGGCGAGGTCGGCATCGACGACACCTTGCTGCGCGCCGGCAGCGACGCCACGGTGTTGCTCGGCAATGGCTGTGTCTGCTGCCGGCATTCGAGCGAGCTGGAGGCGACTTTGCGCGGCCTGTTCATCGACCGCAGCCGAGGCGCGGTACCGAGCTACGAGCGCGTGCTGATCGAGACCAGCGGCCTTACCGATCCGGGGCCGATCCTGCAAAGTTTCCTTGCCGAGCGCGGGCTCCATGAAACCTACGGTCTGCAGCAGCTCGTCACGGTTATCGACGCGGCGAGCGGAGCGGCGAATATCGACACCTATCCGGAGGCGCGCAGCCAGGTGGCGCTTGCCGACCTGATCATTATCACAAAGACCGATCTGGCGCCGCCGCAGGCCATTGAACGCCTTGAGGCACAGCTCGGCTCGCTCAACGGATCGGCCGGGATCGTTCTGGCGGAAGCCGGAAAGGGCGCATCGCAAGCGCTGATCTCGGGCAGCATGGTACAGGCGCTCGCCGAACGAGCGATGAGCGGCCACGCCGCGCACAGCACTGGGATCGGCAGCTTCGTCCTGAGCTTCGATACCCCGCTCGACTGGCCGGCCTTCGCCGTGACCATGCAGATGCTTGCCGCGCTTCGCGGCGCCGATCTTCTGCGCGTGAAAGGTCTTGCTGTCGGTGGACGGAGCGCAGGGGCCGGTCGCGGTCCATTATGTGCGGCATCTCGCGCATCCGCCGACGCAGCTCAAGAGCTGGCCGGATGGCGATCGCCGCTCCAGGCTGGTTTTCATCACGCGCAATATCGAGAAGCAGGCCGTCGCCGATCTGTTCGCCGCGGCGTTCCGGCTGCAACGGCACGGCGCGCATTACAATCCGGGGTTCGAGCCCGAAGCTGGCAGATAGGCATCCCAGACCGCGTTAAGCCGCCCGGTCTCCTGCTGAAGCATTTCGACGAAGGCTCTCGCAGCGTGCGATAGCACGCGCCGCGACGGCTCGATCAGCACGAGATCGACCGGCAGCACCGGCTCGACGATCGGGTTTATGGTCAGAAGCGGGCGTTCGACATCGGAGACCATCATAATGCCCGGCAGGATGGCGACCCAATCGGAATTGGCGACGAAATCCAAGCGTGCCGAGCATGGCGTCGAGCTCGATCGTGCGTTCGATCGGAATGCCGTTGGAGACGAGGTAGCTTTCGAGCAGCGTGCGCCGCGCATTCTGTGCGCCGGGCATGACCAGCTTCAACGGCGCCAGCGCCTTGAGGCCCGAGCGGGCTGCATATGGGCTGAGCCCGGACCGCGGCCGCGACACCAGCACCTCGGGCGTGCTGAGGAAACAGCCGGCTTTTCAGACCGGCGAGGCCGGGGAAGCCGGGAACGACGGCGAAATCCAAGGCCCCCGCCCGCGCCTGGCCGGTGAGCACGGCGCTATAGGCCTCGACGATACGCAACCGAACATTCGGGTGCGCCTCAATGAAACGCGAGAGCGTCGGCGCGAGCGTACAGCGCGTCATGGTCGGCATGAGGCCCACGGCAATCTCACCCGTCAGCCCGCCGGCATAGCTGCGCACGGAATTGTCGGCGACCTGATAGGCGCGCAAAAGCTCCACGCAGCGCCGGTAATAGCTTTCGCCGGCCGGGGTGGGCGTGACGGTGCCGCGGTCGCGCGAGAATAGCCGCGCGCCGAAGCGGTCTTCCAGCTTACGGATATGCTGGGAGACGCCAGATTGCGTGGCGTGCTCGCGCTCGGCCGCCGCCGTAAAGGAGCGTTCCTCGTAAACAGCGACGAAAAGGCGTATGTCTTTCAGGCTTTCGGACATGGCCCCTATCAAATTTTCTAATCAAGCGCAGCACAACATATTATTGGGCCAGCGCTTATGCCGCACGTACTTTCGATTGAGGGCGGGGCGAGCCGCGCGCCGCCCTGGGATCGGGAGGAAGCAGACAGAAATGACGGTGCATATGCCGGAGACGGTCAAACAGCCGATCGACGAGCGCCATTTGCGCAATGCGCTCGGCCGCTTTGCCACCGGCGTCACGGTGATCACCACGCGCACCCCTTCGGGCAAGCTCGAAGGGCTGACGGCGAACTCCTTCGCCGCGGTCTCGCTCGACCCGCCGCTCGTCTCCTGGAGCCTGAAGCGCGCCGCGCCCTCCTTCCCCAGCTTCCTCGCCGCCCGGCATTTCGCCGTCAATGTGCTCTGCGCCGACCAGCATGCGCTGTGCCGGCATTTCGCCACGCCGCGGCTCGACAAATTCGAAGACATTTCCTTCGAGCCAGGGCTGCATGGCGCGCCGCTCCTTGCCGGGTGCCTCGCCAGCTTCGAATGCCGCACCGAGACCACCATCGAGGGCGGCGATCACATGATCTTTCTCGGCCGGGTGATGCGCGCCAGCTACCGCGAGGGCGAGCCCTTGATCTTCAGCGCCGGCCGCTTCTGCCTGCCTTCGGCGATCGAGGAGGCGGGGGCGAAGGAGAGCGCCAGCTGGTCACAGGATTGGGAAGGCCTATGAAACTCGGTTTTTTCACCATGCCGATCCACCCGCTCGGCCGCAAGCTCACCGAGGTGTTTCGGGAGGACCGCGAGCTGGCGCTGATCGCCGACCGGCTGGGCTTCACGGAGGGCTATTTCGGCGAGCACATCACCGACGCCGCCGAGACCATTACCTCGGCGCTGATCTTCATCGCCTGGGTGCTGAACGATACCAAGACCATCAAGCTCGGCACCGGCACGGTCAATCTGCCCAACCACCATCCGGCCATGGTCGCCGCCGAGGTGGCGATGCTCGATCATATGGCGGAAGGGCGCTTCCTGTTCGGCATCCGCCGGGCGGCCTCTTATCCGACGCCGAGCTGTTCGGCAATCTGGACAAGGACCGCACGGCGATGTTCGTCGAGGCGATCAACCACATTCTCGCCATCTGGGCGGGCGAGCCGCCCTATGATCTGAAAGGCGACTATTGGACCATCTCGATCGCCCAGCAGACCATCAAGGAGATCGGCCAGGGCTATATTCACAAGCCCTATCAGCGTCCGCATCCCCCGATCATGGTGACGGCGGTCGCCCCCTTCTCCAAGGGCGTCACCGAGGCCGCCGCGCGCGGCTGGGAGCCGATCTCGGCGAATTTCCTCTTGCCGATCTGGGTGAAATCGCACTGGCCGAAATATGCCGAGGGCTGCGAGAAGGGCGGGCGCAAGGCCGATCCCGCCAATTGGCGCATCGCCAAGAGCATTTTCGTCGCCGAGGATCTGGCAACGGCGAAGCGCTATGCCACCGAGCCGGGCGGGCCTTACTTCCACTATCACAATTCGCTGGTGACCAAGCTGGTCAAGAACGGCCGGGCGAACCTGTTCAAGGCCGACCAGAAGGCGCCAGACTCATCCGTCACCACCGAGGGCGCGGTGGGCGACCTCGTCATCTGGGGCACGCCGGAGAAGGTCGCCGATGACCTCCTCGCCTTCCGCGAGACGGTCGGCGATTTCGGCACGCTGCTCTATGCCGGCTTCGACTGGGTCGACAAGGCAGCTCGGCATCCGCTCGATGGAGCTGATGGCGGAAAAGGTGATGCCCGCCGTCAACCGCGCCATCGGCGAAAAAAGCCAGGCGGCGTGAGGGGCGCGCGCCGCGAGACATAGCTAGGCCGATCGCAGCCAATTCACGGGGCGGAGCCGCCCGCATTCGAACAAGCAGAGTGCGGCCCGCCATACAGGGAGAGCGCCATGGATCTTCGCAGCATCCGGGCCTTTGTGCGGGTCGCCGAGCTCGGCAGCATCACGCGCGCGTCCCGGGATCTCGGCATCGTGCAACCCGCCCTCAGCCGCCACATCCAGCGCATCGAGACGGAACTCGGCGCGCGGCTGCTGGTGCGGCTGCCGCGCGGCGTTCAGCTTACTCTGGAGGGGCGTCGCTTTTTGCAGCACGGCCGGCGCATCCTGCATGAGGTGGCGCAGGCCGCCAGCACGCTGGCTGCGGAAAATGAATGCGTGGGCCGCGTGACGGTCGGCCTTTCGCCGACGCTCGCGCCGATACTGGCGCCGGGGATCATCGAGCGCTGCTCGGCGAAGTTCCCGGCGGTGACGCTGAAGATCTACGAGGAATTCACCCGAAGGCTGATCGGCGACATGTTGAACGGGCAGTTCGATATCGTGCTGCTGACCAATCCGCCGCCCATGCGCGCCGCGGCGACGCTGCCCGTGCTGACCGAGCAGATGGTCGTGATCACGGGTCCGCAGGCGCGCGGCATCGCGCCGGAGCTGAGTCTTGAAGAACTCGCCAATACGCCGCTTCTGATCACGGAGGGCATTCGCGCCCTCGTCGAGCATCAGCTCGCCGCTCATGGCGGGACGCTGCAGATCGCCATGGAGATCGACGCCATCGAGGCGATCCGCCGTATGGTGATGGCGGGACAGGGCAGCTCGATCCTGCCGGTCTCGGCGGTCAGGGAATACATCGAGGCGGGGCGAATCAGCGCGGCGACGGTCGCCGGCGTCGATCTGAGCCGCAGCCTCGTCCTTGTGACCATGGGCGAAGCGGGAACCTGGCCGGCCGTGCGCGCCGTATCCGGCCTCATCCTCGCCGAAATCGAAGGGTTGAGCCAGCGCGGCCTGTTTGCACCGCTCCGGGTGCAGCCGGCTCCACCGGCTGCAGTCGTACCGCTCCGTCCGGCGAAGGCGGCCGGTTAAAACGGCGTCAACTTACGCGCAGTGCTATTTCTTTTGATGTCGTCCCGGATCTGCGGTGCACCGATAAATCGCTGCGCTGCGTCCGGGACGACTTTCAGATTTCGCCCGATCAGCTTTCCTCGAACGCGCGCTCCCTTGCTACGCGGATCGAGGGCGCCGCAAGTATGACGATCAGAATGGCGGCCAAAACAAGGAATGTCGCGCTGATCGGGCGCTCGACGAACACCGCCAGACTGCCATGCGAGATCAGTAGTGCGCGGCGCATATTCTCCTCGATCAGCGGCCCTAGAATGACGCCGAGCAGCAGAGGTGCGGGCTCGCAGCGCAGCCGGTAGAGCACATAGCCGATCAGGCCGAAGCCGCTGGCAATCACGACGTCCAGTGAGCTGTTATTGATGCTGTAGACGCCCACAGCGCACACCAGCAGGATTGCCGGATAGAGATAGCGGTAGGGCACGGTCAACAGCCGCGCCCAGATGCCGACGAGCGGCAAATTGAGGATGACGAGCATCAGATTGCCGACCCACATGCTGGCTATCACACCCCAGAACAGGTCGGGCTTGTCACGCATCAATTGCGGACCAGGGTTCAGCCCCTGCATCATCAGTGCACCGATCATCAGAGCCATGACCGGATTGGAGGGCAGGCCCAGCGTCAGCAGCGGGATGAAGGAGGTCTGCGCCGCGGCGTTGTTCGCGGCCTCCGGCGAGGCGACGCCTTCTATGGCCCTGCTCCCGAAGCGCTCCGGATGCGAGGAGACTTTTTTCTCCAGCGCATAGGCCGAGAAGGACGACAGCACCGGCCCGCCTCCCGGCAGGATGCCGAGCGCGGAGCCGAGAATGGTGCCGCGCAAGGTCGGCGCGAAGATCGAGCGCAGCTCCGCCCATGTCGGCCAAAGCCGAAGCTTGGTATCCAGCCGGGAGCGGTCGGCCTCCTTGCGCTCCAGATTGCAGATGGTCTCGCCAATACCGAAAATACCCATGGCGATGACGGCGAAATCGATGCCGTCATCGAATTGCGGAATGCCGAAAGTGAAGCGCGGCACGCTGGTGTTGACGTCGATGCCGATCATCCCGAGCAGCATGCCGATCAGGATCATGCCGATCGCCTTGGTGACGGAGCCATGGGCGAGGATCACCGCCCCGATAAGGCCGAACAGCATCAGCGAACAATAGTCCGCCGGGCCGAAATCGAGCGCGACCTCCGCCAGCGAGGGCGCCGCCAACGCAATGACGAAAGTGGCCGAAGGTGCCGGCGAAGAAGGAGGCGAGCGCCGCGGTGGCGAGAGCGAGGCCGGCCTTGCCCTGCCGCGCCATCTGATAACCCTCGATGGCGGTCACGACCGACGAGGACTCGCCTGGAAGGTTGACCAGAATCGCCGTGGTCGAGCCGCCATATTGCGCGCCGTAATAGATGCCGGCGAGCATGATCATCGCCTGCTGCGGACCCAGGGTGAAGGTGATCGGCAAGAGGATCGAGATCGTGGCGACGGGGCCAAGACCGGGCAGCACGCCGATGAAAGTGCCGAGCACGGCGCCGATGAAGCCGTAGAGCAGGTTGATCGGCAAGAGCGCGATCGAGAAGCCGAAATAAAGATGCTGGAGAAAGCTCATGGCAGGTTTTCACTCCGGCCAAAGATGGATGGGAAGGCCGAGACCCCACCAGAAGATGCCGCCGGTGATGACGATCAGGCACACCGCCAGGACCAGCGTCTCGACGACATGGAAATCCCGATCCGCAAGCCTTGCAGGTATCACCAAGGCACTGGTGGCCAGCACAAGCCCGACCTGATCGATCAACAAGCCGAAGGCGGTCGTGCTCACAAGCACCAGGATCACCGCGCGGGGATCGACCAGCCCGATCGGCTCATCCGGCAAGGTGAGCGATTTGGCGAGTAGAATGAGGCCCAGCCCGATCAGCCCGACGCTGACCAGCGTGGGAAAGAAGCCGGCTCCCGGGCGCACGATCGTGCCAACTGCGTAATGGTCGAGGGAATAGATGAGCGCGGCAAAGCCGAGCGCCAGGAACAGGATGGCGGTCAAAAGATCGCTGGAATTGCGGATGTGCATGTGGCCTCCATCGTCGCGGCAACCGAAGCGCCCCGCCGCCCTGCTGGCTTCAAGGCCGGCCGGAAGGCCAGCGTCAGGAGCAGGAAGCCGAACGAGACGGCGGGCGCCCAGGAGGGGCCGTAGAAAGTCGAGGTGATGCTTTCCACGATGCCGATCAGCATCGCGCCGATCAACGTGCCGGTCAGGCTGCCGAGACCGCCCAGCACGCAGATGGCGAAGACGCGCCCGATATATTCGCGGCCGATCGAGGGCTCGAGCGGGCCGATAATGATGAGAAACGCGCCCGCGATCGCGGCTGTGGCGATGGAGATGCCGAAGACGATGCGCTTGATCTTGACCGGATCGACCGCCATCAGCCGCAGGGCAAGCTGGTCCTGCGACACTGCCATGATGGCGCGGCCGATGAAGGTCCGTGACAGGAAGAGCTGGAGCGCGCCGAACAGGGCGAGCGAGACAACGCAAGGAATCAGCATACGCAGCGGCAGGTCGAAAGAGCCGAAGCGGAGCGTCTGATCAACGTAAGGCGCCTGGACATACCGGTAATCGACGCCGAAGACGAGCACGAGCGTCACCTCCGTCACGAACAGCACGCCGAAGAAGAAGGCGAGGCCGCGCAGTGCCTCCTGCCCCCGCTTCTCGAAAAAGGTGTAATAGACCTGATAGACGGCAAGGCCGAGCGCATAGAAGACCGGCAGCATCAACAGACTCGCCAGGACGGGATCGATGCCGAGCTAGATGTTGAGATAGTAGGCGGCGTAGGAGCCGATGATGATGAACGCCGGATGCGCGATATTGACGATGTCGAGCATGCCGAAGGAAATCGAAATGCCGATCGTGGCCGCGGTGTAGAACCCGCCGAGCAGCACACCGGCTACGACGGCGTTGACAAGCAGAGTGAGGTCAATCTCCATGCGGCGGCCGGCTCTCACAGGCCTCGGCGCGACAAGGCGCGGTCGTGACGTCTCAGCGCCCTGCACCGGCGACGAGCCTTAGGCAGATCCCCCGTCGATCCATGCATCGCAACACTAAGCGGTTCCGGCATTCCTCCCCCTATTTCGCCGCGCATCTTTACTGGAGCCATGACAGGTCCCGCGCGTGCGCTATGGCCAAGTCTGTATCATGCAACCGCACCTGGCCAGTGCCTTGTGATGACAGGAGAATGGAGAATTGTCGAGCGGGCAATGATACCGGATTTGGATTGCCGTCTGCGCGCCGTCTGGCACGCTCTTGCGCATGCCGGATCGCTCTGGCCGAAGCGGATGCCAGATTGGGCATTTCATCGACATTTCGCTCGGGGGTTGGTTTCCATCCGCATGTGCATCTTGGAACCCAGACGCCGCTCAGGCGTTTGTCGGCCGAGTGGGTGTCGATGCCGCCGTCCAGGCGAAAACAGAAAATAGGAGTGGGGCCGAAGAAGAAGATGAACGGAAATTTTGCACGTTCAGCGTATGGCGTATGGCTTCTAACCCTAGCTTCGCTGGCCGGTCTCGCCCTTTCGATTTTCAATTATTTCTGGACCGGCAATGGCATTCACGGAACGCCCGGCGCGCTTCTGGCCGTTATCTCGTCCGCGCTGATGGTCCTGGCCACCATTGCACTCATGCTCTGGCCCGATATGCCGCGTTGGCTGCACATCACACTAGTCGTGCTGATTGCGCTCGATCTCGCGGGCACGGCCTTTGCCGCCTACATGCTCGACGCATACTGGGTGGTGGGGGCAATGGCCGCCGCGCTCGTCGGCTGGGTTCTTCACCTGACCGCAGATCCCTCACCGCATGACGTGCCCGCCGGCGCCCTAAGCTCGTGAGATATACCATGAAGACGATCTCCTTCTGCACGCTGGCCTGCGCGTTTTTCCTGGCTGGCCAGGCAATGGCCCAGAACGCCACTCAGCAGCCGCAAACCGCCGCTCCCGCGACCGGCGGCAATGCCGCGCCACCTTCGGCGGCACCGGCGAGTCCGCAGACGGCGCCAAGCGCTCAGCCGTCGGCCAAGACCCCGGCCCCGATCGTCGGTGCCACCCATTATGAGGGCTGGTACACCTTCAACGGCGATCTCAAGGCCCAGAAATATTCGACGCCGCCCAGATCACGCCGGAAAATGTCGGCAAGCTACAGAAGGCCTGGGAGGTCCACACCGGCGACGTATCCGACGGCAGCGGCAAGCATGCCGGCCTCCGACTGGTCGGCGACGCCCCTATTCGTCAACAACACCGTCTATGTCGCGACGCCGTTCTACCGGATCTTCGCGCTGGAGCCCGGACACCGGCAAGGTCAAGTGGATCTACGACACCCATGCGGTGCTGAAGGCGGAAACGCAGCCGGATCTGAAAACGCGCGGCGTTGCCTATTGGCAGTCCGCGGCCCCGCAGGCCGGGCAGCCTTGCCAGAAGATCGTCTATATCGGAACGATGGACGCAAAGCTCCATGCCGTGGATGCCGATACCGGCAAGCAATGCGCAGGCTTTGCCGACGGTGGCGTGCTCGACATCAACCAATGGAACAAGACCAACGACAAGTGGCCGCTCTCGATCCTGCAGCCGCCGACCGTCTACAAGGACACGCTGTTCATCGGCTGGGCCGGCAAGGACTGGGCCGATGCCGAAGCGCCTCCCGGCCGCGTTTTCGCCGTCGATGCGCAGACCGGCAAGCTGAAGTGGACATTCGAGCGCTGCCGGAGGAGCAGGCCAAGACGACGGGCACGCCGAACGTCTGGACCAGCATGTCGGTGGACCGCGAGCACGGCATTCTCTATCTGCCGGTCAGCTCGCCGAGCCCGAATTACTACGGCGGCAACCGCAACGGAGAAGCTGCCGCTGGCCACCTCGGTCACCGCGCTCGATGCTGATACCGGAAAGGTGCATCTGGAGCCGCCAGCTCGTCCACCACGACATCTGGGACTACGACACCAACTCGGCGCCGGTGCTGGTCGACATCGACAAGGACGGCAAGACGATCCCGGCGCTCGTGCAGTCGTCCAAGCAGGGCTTCCTCTACGTGCTCAACCGGCTGACCGGTGAACCGATCTATCCGATCGAGGAGAAGCCGGTGCCGCAAATCGATGTCCAGGGCGAGCAGAGCGCCCCGACGCAGCCCTATGTGGCGACGCCGGAGCCGGTCGTCCCCGACCAATGGCCCGGCGTTTCGACGCTCGCCGACATCGCCAGCTTCGGCGATTGCAGCCGCACCGCCGCCAAGCTGCGCTATGACGGCAGATTCACGCCGCCGAGCCTGAAGGGCAGCCTCGTCTACCCGGCGACCGCCGGCGGCATCGAATGGGGCGGCGGCGCGGTTGATCCGGCAACGGACACCTATGTCGTCAACAGCTCGAGTGTTGTGCAGATCTATAGGCTTATCACCCGCGCCGACTATGAAAAGAAGACCGGAACGGGACGGCCGACGGCTATATCCGCAAAAAGGGGCGCCCTACGGCTTCTAATCTGCACAATTTCCTCAATCGCTGGGGCATGCCGTGCTGGAAGCCCCCCTACGGCACGCTTTCGGCCTACAACCTCAATAGTGGCAAGCTGCTTTGGAAGAAGCCGTTCGGAGAGGTTCAGAAATGGGGCTTCTACATGCCCAAATCCTGGGGATCGGTGACGATCGGCGGGCCGCTGATCACCAAATCCGGTCTGATCTTCATCGGTGGCTCGATGGACGCACGCGTGCGGGCAATCGATCTCAAATCGGGGAACGTTCTATGGCAGTCGCTCGTCGACGCGCCAGCCGTCGCCAATCCCGCCACCTATATGTATAAGGGCAAACAATATGTTGTCTTCGTGGTCGGCGGCAACGCCATCCTGAAGCCACAAGTGGCCGATCAGATCGTCGCCTACGCACTGCCGCAAAACAGCGGCTGACGCCGCTCATTTGCCCTTGCCGGCCTCCCGCTCACCGCTCGGATGCTATTTTGGCATGGCCGCATCGCGGGCCTGCCAATTTCGAATGCCGGTTGTCACCGTAATTCATTTGGCGGAACATTATTTGCGGCCGTCGGCCCCAAAAGGCGATCGCCGATATTCTTAGGCGGCGTAACCGCCATCGTCACCTGGAACCCGCTGCTCTCCGAAGTCGCCGCCATGCCCAATTCGACCGAGGTGTTCAACTCCTCGGCGATCCCCGGTGAGATGATCGACATCATGATGGTCAACACCAAGACACTGAAGGACAACCCGAATTTCGGCAAGGCCCTTGTAGGCGCCTGGTACGAGATCATGGGGCGCATGTCGTCGGACAGCAAGGAAGGCATCGCCGCGCGCACGGAGATGGCGAAGGCGTCCGGCACCGATCTCGCCGGCTTCAACTCGCAGCTCAAGACCACATACATGTTCTACAAGCCGAGCGCGGGGGTCGCTTTCACCAAGGACGCGAAGCTGCCGCAGACTATGACATTCGTCGCCAAGTTCCTCTTCGATCATGGCATCCTCGACCAGGGCGCAACGAGCCCGGATTTCGTCGGCGTCGAATTTCCGGGCGGCAAGACGGTCGGCGACAAGTCCAACCATGACACACGACGATCATTCGCACGACCATCATCGTCACGGCCACCACCATCAGCCGCATGGGCTCGGCCATAATACCGCGCGCCGTCCCGCGCAGCGAGCCGCCGCCGTCGGCTCGCCTTCGTCTATTTCGATGGACAGGCCCCGGGCGTCTCAGCTTTGCGGAAGCCTTGACCCTCGGCGTCTGAGCGGGAGAGCCGCAAAGCGCGCCCGATGCCTGATCAATCCGCCAGCCCGCCCTGGCGCTTGAGAAAGGCGACGATGTCGGCGACGCCGTCGCCGCTCTTGAGGTTGGTGAACACGAAAGGCTTGTCCCCCGCGCCCGCTGCGTATCGGCGCGCATGGCGTCGAGATCGACACCGACATGAGGAGCGAGGTCCGTCTTGTTGATCACCAGCAGATCGGATCGGGTAATGCTCGGACCGCCCTTGCGCGGAATATCGCCCCCCTGGGCCACGTCGATCATGTAAATGGTGAGGTCGGCGAGATCGGGCGAGAAGGTCGCCGCCAGATTGTCGCCGCCCAACTCGATCAGCACCAGCTCGAGCCCCGGCAGGCGCTGGCGCATCTCGGCGATGGCGGCGAGGTTGATCGAGCAGTCCTCGCGAATGGCCGTATGCGGACAGCCGCCGGTCTCCACACCCTTAATGCGCTCCAGCGGCAAGACCTGCATGCGCATCAGCGCCTCGGCGTCCTCGCGGGTGTAAATGTCGTTTGTGATCACGCACATATCGACCGCCGCGGCCATCTGGCGGCAGAGCGCCGCCGTCAGCGTGGTCTTGCCGGTGCCGACCGGCCCGCCGATACCGACGCGCAAGGGGCCGTGCGGTGACGAGGTCATGGCGTGATCCAGCCGAGAACGAGCAGATAGGTGAAGCCCAGGCCGATGAACAGGCAAAGCGGGCCGTAGAGCTGACGGTCGAGCGTGGCGAAAGGCTCCTCGGGAAAGAGCTGCCGGAACACCATGAGATAGGCGGCGATACCGCGGCCGAGAAACACGATGGTAAGGCCATAGCCGGCAGGCACCATCAGCTCCGTCGGCAGCGGCGCCGGCAAGAGGCCAATCATCGCCAGCGGCCATACGCCCGCGAGAAAGAGCAGAAACGCCACGGCATAGCTGGCAGATGCGCTGGGCATGGTCTGAATCCCCGGCGCTCCGACCACCCGCCGCGCCAGGGACAATTCATCCTCCGCCGGCCAGAGCCCGCCCCGGCCCCAATAGCCATGCAGCGCGGCCAGCGCCCAGAGCACACAAGCCAGTGTGAGCGCGACGAGATAGGCAGAAATCATCAGAAGCGTATAGATCACGAGCGAAACAGCCTCGTCGTTTGCGTCTCATGCAGGATCGAGGCGAGGTCGGCAGCAAATGCGGCGCCGCCGAGATCGTCTTCCGTCGCATTTAAGGCGAGTCGGCAGGTCTCGCGCAACTCCGGCAGCAGTGCCGCCAGCACGCGCTGGCCGTCGAACTGGCCAATGGCGCCAAGGCGGATGGCGACGAAAACGAGGTTCGTGGTGAAGGCCGTCACATAGGCTATCAGGGTCGCTTGCAATGGCAGGCCCCGCGCGCGGGCCGCCTGTCCGACCGCGACAGGCAAGGTGATTGGGCCTTCAACTGGCGAAAACGGATCGCCCCGCTCCGCCCAGGCTGCGTGATAGGCGTCGAGGAACGCTTGCCCCTGCACCAGCGCCTCCTCCGCCCGCTCTTTCGACGGCTGCATGGCCGCCGCGAGTTCGGCGAGATCGCCGACCGCCGCGTCAGCCGAGGCGCGATGGACGAGCGACAGGATGATGAGATCGTTGCGCAGCGAGCCATGCCTGGCGAGAGCCGTGAGCCAGGCTGTGAGCGTCTCCGCGTCTGAAACCCAGCCGCGCGCGACGGCCGTCTCAAGCCCCTGGCTGTAGGCAAAGGACCCGATCGGGAATGTCGGCGTCAGCCAGATCAGCAGTTCCGCGGGGAAGGCATCGTTGCTTCCGCTCTGGTCGGCGCGGTCCTGCATGATCAGTGGTCGTGCTCATGGTGATGATGATCATGACGATGGTGATGATCGCCGTGACCGCGCGCGGCGTGACCGGCATAGGCGCCGCCCTCCGGCTCGAACGGGCGCATGACGCTCTCCACCGCGCCGCCAAGTCCGCGCACCATCTCCGCCAGCACATGATCCGGCTGGATGAAGATCGCCTCCGCGGTGATCTCTGCGGGCGTGTGGCGGTTGCCGATATGCCAGGCGATACGCGCGAGCGTGGCCGGCTCCGGCGCGCCGATCCGCAAAAGCGGCTCCTCCGCCGCGCGCACCAGCACGACGCCGCCATCTTCAAGCAGCAATCCGCAGCCATTGGCCAGATAGGCCGCCTCCGGCAGATCGAGCAGGAAAGGCTTGCCGCTATCGGTGGTCATCGCCACCCGGCGCCGGTGGCGATCCTCGCGCGCCAGCGTGATCCGGTCGGCCGGATCGGCGAGGCGGCTGTCTGGCGGCAAAATGACCGTCGTCGCACGCAGCATGGCGGCCCTCAGAATAGAAAATAGCGCTGCGCCATGGGCAGCACCGTCGCCGCCTCGCAGACCAGAAGCTGTCCGTCCGCGGTCACCTCGTAGGTCTCGGGGTCGACCTTGATATTCGGCGTCGCGCTATTGTGGACCATGTCGGCCTTGGAGATCCGGCGCGTATTCTCGACGGCCATGAGTTCTTTCGCCAGCCCCTCCTTCTCCGCCAGCCCGGCATCGAGAGCCGCCTGGGAGACGAAGGTCAGCGAGGTCATCGCCAGCGCGCCGCCATAGGCGCCGAACATCGGGCGGTAGTGGACCGGCTGCGGCGTCGGGATCGACGCGTTCGGGTCGCCCATAGCGGCCGCTGCGATGGCGCCGCCCTTGATGATCATATCGGGCTTCACGCCGAAAAAGGCCGGCGACCAGAGCACAAGATCGGCGAGCTTGCCGGTCTCGACCGAGCCGATATGCTTCGACATGCCATGCGTGATCGCCGGGTTGATGGTGTATTTGGCGATGTAGCGCTTGACGCGCATATTGTCGTTGCCCTTGCCCGCATCCTCCGGCAGGGGCCCGCGCTGCATTTTCATCTTATGCGCCGTCTGCCAGGTGCGGATGATCACCTCCCCGATGCGGCCCATCGCCTGGCTGTCGGAGGAAATCATCGACAAGGCGCCGATGTCGTGAAGGATGTCCTCGGCGGCAATGGTCTCCTTGCGGATGCGGCTTTCGGCGAAGGCGAGGTCCTCCGGGATTGACGGATCGAGATGGTGGCAGACCATCAGCATGTCGAGATGTTCGTCGATCGTATTGACCGTGAACGGACGGGTCGGGTTGGTCGACGATGGCAGCACATTCGGCAGGCCCGCCACGCGGATGATGTCCGGCGCATGGCCGCCGCCGGCGCCTTCCGTATGGAAGGCATGGATGGTGCGGCCCTTGAAGGCGGCGATGGTGTCCTCGACGAAGCCGCTTTCGTTCAGCGTGTCGGTGTGGATCATCACCTGCATGTCGTAATCGTCGGCGACGGCAAGGCAATTGTCGATGGCGGCGGGCGTCGTGCCCCAATCCTCGTGCAGCTTCAGCGCGCAGGCGCCGGCCATGATCTGCTCGATGAGCGCGGCCGGCAGGCAGCATTGCCCTTGCCGGCAAAGGCGAGGTTCATCGGGAAAGCGTCGGCGGCGCTGGATCATCGTCTCGATGTGCCAGGGGCCGGGGGTGCAGGTGGTGGCGTTGGTGCCGGTCGCCGGGCCGGTGCCGCCGCCGAGCATGGTGGTGATCCCCGCCATCAGCGCTTCCTCGATCTGCTGCGGGCAGATGAAATGGATATGCGCGTCGAAGCCGCCGGCGGTGAGGATCTTGCCCTCGCCTGCGATCACCTCCGTACCGGGACCGATGATGATGGTCACGCCGGGCTGAATATCGGGATTGCCGGCCTTGCCGATCGCGGCGATGCGTCCGTCCTTCAGCCCGACATCGGCCTTGATGATGCCGGTGATGGATCGATGATCAGCGCATTGGTGATGACCGTATCGACCGCGCCGTCCGCACGTGTGACCTGGCTCTGTCCCATGCCGTCGCGGATCACTTTGCCGCCGCCGAACTTCACCTCCTCGCCATAGGTGGTGAAATCCTTCTCGACTTCGATGAACAGCTCGGTGTCGGCGAGGCGGACCTTGTCGCCCGTGGTCGGGCCGAACATGTCGGCATAGGCGGCGCGGGAGATTTTTGCTGGCTGGCTACCCTCTGTTATTCCGTGCTCCCGATTGCCGCCCGCGCATGGCGGACCGCATCGTCGAAGACGCCTTCGAGCCTTTGCATTGAGCCCGCGGCAACCTGCGACAACGGCCTCGGCCCAGTTGATATATTCGTGACGGCGCTCGAGGTCCCAGCCCACGGGCGGGCTCATGGCCAGGGCACGCAGATTGCTGGTCTTGTCAGCGATTTTGAGCATGCGGGCCTTGGCGCTTTTCGATGGCGCCGTCTCGACCTGCAGCCGCTTACGCTCGGCTTTCGGCAGCGCCTTGTCGTCCGTGACCTCGGCGACGATGGCGGCGACGGCAGAGCCGAAGCGCGCCTCCAGCTCCTCGCGCTCGGTCTCGGTGTCTTCCAGCGTGGTCGTGCAGCCAGCTGGCGGCGATCAGATCGGCGTCGGCCCCGTCCGTGGCTTCCGTGAGCAGCAACGCCACCTCGGCAAGATGATCGATGTAGGGCTCCTGCGCTGCCCCCTTCCGCTTTTGCGTGACATGGGCGCGCGCGGCGAAATCGGCAGCCCTGGCGATCAGGAGAAGGCCGGTTGCCGATTTGCCGTGCTTGCCCTTGGCGCTCATCAGAGCTTGCCCATTACCTGCTGGCGAAAGCCATAGACTGTGCTTCGCGCCGGAGATTTGGCACCAGCATCACCTTCGTGTCTGGCCCGGCTCGAAGCGCACCGCGGTGCCCGCTGGGATATCCAGGCGGAAACCGCGCGTCTTCTCGCGGTCGAAGGAGAGGGCCGGATTGGTCTCATAGAAATGGTAATGACGGCCAACCTGCACCGGCCGGTCGCCTGTGTTGGCGACCTGCACCGCAATGGCTCGGCGGCCAGCATTCAGCTCGAGCTCGCCATCCTGAACGATATATTCGCCGGGGATCATGGACGCGCTCCCAGCCTTCGGGCTTGAAGAACCGCTGGGTCGAGGCCGGATCTTCGGCAAGCTTTGCCGCCGGGCGGATCGGTCGGCGGACCAGCTCGCCACCGCAATTCGGGCATTTGCCGCCAAGGCGGGTCTCCGCGCATTTCGCGCAGAAAGTGCACTCATAGCTGCAGATGCGCGCATCGGCCGAGTCCGGCGGCAGGTCGCGGTCACAGCATTCGCAGGATGGACGAAGTTCGAGCATCTTGATCACCTAATGGGATTGTGCACCGTGACGAGCTTGGTGCCGTCGGGGAAGGTCGCCTCGACCTGCACGTCGTGGATCATCTCGGCGACGCCTTCCATGACCTGATCGCGCGTTACGACCTGCGCGCCGGCCTGCATCAGCTCGGCGACCGAGCGCCCGTCGCGCGCGCCCTCGACGACGAAATCGGTGATCAGCGCGATGGCCTCGGGATGGTTGAGCTTGACGCCGCGCTCCAGGCGCCGCCGCGCCACCATCGCCGCCATGGAGATCAAGAGCTTGTCTTTCTCTCTCGGTGTCAGATTCACGTCCGTTCCCTCGCCATGATCGGGCTTTGCTATGTCTGCCAGACTCGCGGCAGCGGCGCACCCGTTATCAGCGGGATGACGCGTTCGAGGATGCGCCGTAGGCTTTCGCTCGACCGGCCAAGCGCCCGCACCACCAGCATCCCGCCCCAAGCGCTCGCGCCGGCATCGCATTCCACGCCATCGAGCGCGCTTCGCACCGCTTCGAGCAAATCATCCGCATCGGGGCGCACGGCCAGAAGCGTCGAGATTACCCGGGCGCCTGCGGCGATCGGCGTGGCGGCGAGTGTTTCGGCGATGGCGCCATCAAGCCGGATCGTCTCGGCAAAGGTGAGCTTGCCGCCGCGCCGGATGCGCCAGCGGTCGCGGAGAAGACCGGTCCGCACCGTCTCGCCCATCGCGGTGCGGCCAAAAATGACCGTCTCCAACGAGCAGCAACCTGGCTCGAGGCAGCCAGCTCGACCTCGATCGACCGGCGAAGCCGTGCGGCGTCGAACAGGATCGTCTCCTGCGGCAGCCAGTCGAGCCGCGCGCCCTCGCCCAGCGACAGCCGGACATCGACCGCCGTCTCGCTGCCGGCAAGCGCGCGATAGACCCGCTCCGCACGCCTGCGTGGTCACGGTGGCCTCGCCGCCATCGTCGATCGCAACGCTTTGGCGCACCATGTCGCCGCCGGCGAGGCCGCCGGCGGTGTTGATGATCACCGCCTGCAGGGCGAGCCGTCTGCGCGGGAAGCGGACCTTATAGCCGCCGCGCTCGGAAAGATCGGCGACGACGCTCCGGCCGTCGCGCGCGCCGACGCGCAGGGCCACGCCGCCGGCGACGCGCGCAAGCGCGTGGTCCGCTCGCCCGGTGGGCCGATGCCTCAGATGGCGAGGGCGCCTCGAACATTGTCCTCATTCATCTCGCTGCGAGTTCCGGACAGCACGATCTCCCCGCGATCCATGACGAGATGTCGTCGGCGAGCTCGCGCGCAAAGTCGAAATATTGCTCGACCAGCAGGATGGCCATCTCCCCCTCGTCGCGCAGATAGATGATGGCGCGGCCGATATCCTTGATGATCGAGGGCTGGATGCCCTCGGTCGGCTCGTCGAGGACGAGCAGCTTCGGCCGCGTGACCAGCGCGCGGCCGATCGCGAGCTGCTGCTGCTGGCCGCCGGAGAGGTCGCCGCCGCGCCGCCCGAGCATGTCTTGCAGCACCGGGAACAGCTCGAAGATCTCGTCCGGGAACGATGCTCGTCCCTGCGCGGCAGCCGGCGCATAAGCCGGTCTCGAGATTCTCGCGCACGGTCAGCAGCGGAAAGATCTCGCGGCCCTGCGGCACGTAGCCGATGCCCATGCGGGCGCGCTCGTAGGGCGGCAGCTTCGTGAGTCCCGCCCGTTCCGAAGAGGATCGCGCCCGGCGGTGATTGGCTGCTGCCCGACGATGGCGCGCAAGAGGCTGGTCTTGCCGACGCCGTTGCGGCCGAGCACGCAGGTGATCTTGCCCGGTCGCGCCTCGAGCGAGATGCCGCGCAGCGCCTGCGCCGCGCCGTAGTGGAGGTCGACGTTTCGACGGAGAGCATAGTTCCCTCCGCTTCAGCTTCTCCGCTGCATCGCCATCTGTAAGGCGTCGTCCCGGGCGGCCGCAAGGCCGGACCGGGACCCACTCGCAGATCCGCTAGCACTGCGCAGGCTGGTGAGGCGAGTAGGCCCCGGCTCGAGGTCGGCGCGACGGCGCCGTCTGCCCTGAGTGGAACGTTCAATTGCGCGCGCGGAATGCTCATCCTACCGCCCCAGATACACCTCGATGACGCGCTCATTCGGCGCTGACGCTGGTCGAGCGAGCCTTCGGCCAGCACCGAGCCTTCGTGCAGCACGGTCACCTTGGCGCCGAGCGCGCGGACGAAGGTCATGTCGTGCTCGACGACGATCACCGAGTGCGATCTTGGCGATCTCGCTTGAGCAGCTTGCGCGGTGCTCGTCGGTCTCGGCGTCGGTCATGCCGGCGACCGGCTCGTCGACGAGCAGCAGCTTCGGGTCCTGCGCCAGCAGCATGCCGATCTCCAGCCACTGCTTCTGGCCGTGGCTGAGCTCGCCGGCGAGTCGCCGTTGCGGCTGATCGAGAGCCGGATCCGTGCCGAGAATCTCGTCGATGCGGTCGCGTCGTCGTCGGTTGCGCTCGCCGAACAGCGTCGCGAAGCACGCCGCGCGGCTCCCTTCAGCGCGAGCTCGAATTGTCCCAGACCGTGTGGCACTCGAACACCGTCGGCTTCTGGAATTTGCGGCCGATGCCGAGCTCGGCGATCTCGGCCTCGTCGAGCGTGGTGAGGTCGATGCTGCCGTCGAAGAAGCACTCGCCGTCGTCGGGCCGGGTCTTGCCGGTGATGACGTCCATCATCGTGGTCTTGCCGGCGCCGTTCGGGCCGATGATCGCGCGCATCTCGCCCGGCTCGACGACGAGCGACAGGTCGTTGAGCGCCTTGAAGCCGTCGAAGGTGACGGTGACGCCGTCGAGATAGAGCATCGTGGTCTGCGTGACCGGTCGGCATGGCTCGCTCATCGGGTCACTCCGCCGCCTGGGCGAGGCGCGTCACTCGGCCGGTCGATCGCGCGGTTGCGCCGATCCGCGCTGCCGTCGCGCCAATGGCGCGACACGATCGCCGGCGATCAGTGCCGACGATGCCCTTCGGCAGAACAGCGTGACGAAGATGAACAGGCCGCCGAGCACAAACAGCCAATAGGGCGCGAGGGCGCCGGTGGTGAAGTACGTCTTGCCGAAGTTGACGAGCACGCGCCGAGCGATCGGCGCCGATCAGCGTGCCGCGGCCGCCGACGGCGACCCAGATCACCGCCTCGATGGAGTTGGCCGGGCGCGAACTCGCTCGGGTTGATGATGCCGACCTGCGGCACGTAGAGCGCGCCGGCGACGCCGGCGAGCAGGCCGAGACGACGAAGGCGAAGAGCTTGTAATTCTCGACCCGGTAGCCGAGGAAGCGCGTGCGGCTTTCGGCGTCGCGGATGGCGATCAGCACCTTGCCGAGCTTGGAGGTCACGATCGCCGCGCAGAGCATATAGCCGAGCGCCAGCGCGAGCGCACGGTGATGACGAACAGCGCCAGCGCGCGTGCGCCTGCGCCTGGACGTCGAAGCCGAGGATGTCCTTGAAGTCGGTGAGGCCGTTATTGCCGCCGAAGCCCATATCGTTGCGGAAGAAGGCGAGCAGCAGGGCGTAGGTCATCGCCTGGGTGATGATCGACAGATAGACGCCGGTGACGCGGCTAGCGGAAGGCGAACCAGCCGAAGACGAAGGCGAGCAGTCCCGGCACCAGCAACACCATCAAGCAGGCGAAGGCGAAATGGTCGAAGCCGTACCAGTACCAGGGCAGCTCCTTCCAGTTCAGGAACACCATGAAGTCGGGCAGGATCGGGTTGGCATAGACGCCGCGCGTGCCGATCTGGCGCATCAGGTACATGCCCATCGCATAGCCGCCGAGCGCGAAGAAAGCGCCGTGGCCGAGCGAGAGGATGCCGCAATAGCCCCAGACGAGATCGAGCGCGAGCGCGAGCATCGCATAGCAGAGATACTTGCCGAGCAGGGAGACGATGAGGTCGGCACGTGGAGGGCCGAGGTCTCGGGCAGCATGAGGTTGGAGATCGCGACGAAGGCGGCGAGCAGGATCAGACAACCGAGGAAGATCCGGCTGCCGGCATCGCCAAGGCCACGAAGCGCCTGCGCGATGATCATGCTTCCACCGCCCTTCCCTTGAGCGCGAACAGTCCACGCGGGCGCCTCTGGATGAACAGGATGATGAGACCAGGATCAGGATCTTGCCGAGCACGGCGCCGGCGTAAGGCTCAAGGAACTTGTTGGCGATGCCGAGCGCGAAGGCCGCCGACAAGCGTGCCCCAGAGATTGCCGACGCCGCCGAAGACCACGACCATGAAAGCTGTCGATGATGTAGCCCTGGCCGAGATTGGGCGAGACATTGTCGATCTGGCTGAGCGCCACCCCGGCAATGCCGGCGATGCCGGAGCCGAGCGCGAAGGTCATGGCGTCGACATAGCCGGTGCGGATGCCCATCGAGGCCGCCATGCGGCGGTTCTGGGTGACGGCGCGCATCTGCAGGCCGAGCGGCGTCGCCTTCAGGATGAAGAGCAGCGCCGCGAAGACGACGAAGGTGAAGACGATGATCCAGAGCCGGTTATAGGTGATGGCGAGGCCGAGGAAATCGAAGCCGCCCGACATGCAGCTCGGCGCGCCGACCTCGCGGTTGGAGGCGCCGAAGATGGTGCGCACCGCCTGCTGCAGGATCAGGCTGACGCCCCAGGTGGCGAGCAGGGTTTCGAGCGGCCGGCCATAGAGAAAGCGGATGATGCCGCGCTCGATGGCGATGCCGACCGAGCCGGCAACAATGAAAGCCGCGGGCACGGCGACGATCAGCGACAGATCGAAGGCGCCCGGCGCATAGGCGCGGAAAAATTCCTGCACGACGAAGGTCGTGTAGGCGCCGAGCATCACCATCTCGCCATGCGCCATGTTGATGACGCCCATGACGCCGAAGGTGATGGCGAGACCGATGGCGGCGAGCAGCAGCACCGAGCCGAGCGACAGCCCGTACCAGACATTCTGAATCGCGCTCAGGAGTTCGAGCTGGCGCTGGATCGAGCTGATGGCGGCGTCGGCAGCGGTCTTGAGCTCGGGCGGCGCATCGGCGGGCAGCGAATTGAGCAGGGCGAGCGCGTCCTGGTCGCCGCGGTCACGGATCACGCGGACGGCGGCGATACGGTCCTCCGGCGCGGCATCGCTCTTGCCGATCAGGATTGCCGCGCGCGCCGCCAGCATGGCCTGCTTCACATCACCATCCTGCTCGGCGGCGATCGCATTTTCCAGCGCCGGAAGGGCCGCCACGGCGCGCGATTTGAACACCGCCCGTGCGGCCTCAAGCCGGCGGGCCGGGTCCTTGGCCATCAGCGTCAGCGAGCCGATGGCTGCGTCGAGCAGGCCGCGCACGCGGTTGTTGAGGCGGACATTGTCGATATCGGCCGGCGGGCTATCCACGGCCGCGCCGGTTGCGGCGTCGGTCAGCTTGTCGGATTTGTCCTTGATGAAGACCTTCTTGTCCTGCGCCGAGAACATCAGGCGCGAGTCCTGCAGCGCCTCGAGCAGCGCCGCGGCGCGCGGATCTCCGGTCGCAGCGACGGCGCCAATCGCATCGGCGGTGTCGCTGAAGTCGTCGGTGGTGAAGCCGTTGAGCGCATCTTCATAAGGCCCCGCCGCGGCGGGCAGGCTCGCGGCAAGCTGAATGCCGATGAGGAGTGCAAAGCAGCTAAGGAGTGCAACGAGGCTGTGCCTGATGTCCGGCCGGACTGTCCGGAACGACTTGGCAGCAAAAACGCTTGTCATGGCCACGAAAGAGCCTGCGAAAAATTTTCCCATTGTCATCCCGGAGGCCGCGTAGCGGCCATTCGGGATCCAGCACCAAGTCCCTAAGTCATTGTCTTGGCCATGGATCCCGGCTCGCGCTCGCCTTCGCCTCGCTTGGCCGGGATGACAGGGGGAGTTTTTCATAATCAAGCGGGCGGGCTCCAGCCAATGAAACTTCTGAGAGGTGCGTTTTTCTCCTTGATCGGAACATCTTGTCGTCGCCCCGGCCAACGAGCCGGGGCCCAATCCCCGTCACAACAGGCGCTGTCTTGGCCGAGATGCGAATGGATCCCGGCTCGCGCGTCCGGGACGACTGGGAGGGGATGTCCCGACTCTCGCAGAAATCTTCCAATGTACCGAATTTTCGGGATTCCCACTTTTACGGGAATGACAACTCGGCGCGCGTAAGACATGCCGAACGACTCAAATCGGATAGAAATCGCTCTAGCGGCACGCATGGCGTCGATCTGTCCCCGCAGCTTTCCCGAAAGGCGGAAGTGGCGAGCCTCGCCACTTCCTTTCTTGTCAGACGTTCTGGATCACACCGGACATGCCGGGCTCACGAGCCGCCGCACTTCTTGGTGACGGTGTTGTAATTGCCGCATTTCAGCGTCACCCAGTCGGCGTCCAGGTCCTTCGAGCCTGGCAGATAGTCGGACCAAGCATCGCCAGGCACGAGGCCCTTGGTCTTCCACACCACGTCGAACTGGCCGTCGCCGCGGACTTCGCCGATATAGACCGGCTTGGTGATGTGGTGGTTCGGCAGCATCTTCGAGACCCCTCCAGTCAGGTTCGGCGCCTCGATGCCGGGCAGCGCGGCGATGACCTTGTCGGCATCGGTCGATTTCACCTTCTCGACCGCCTTCACCCACATATTGAAGCCGATATAGTGAGCTTCCATCGGGTCGTTGGTGGTGCGCTTCGGGTTCTTGGTAAAGGCGTGCCATTCCTTGATGAAGGCCGCATTCGCCGGAGTTTTTATCAACTCGAAGTAATTCCAGGCGGCGAGATGGCCGACCAGCGGCTTGGTATCGAGACCGGCGAGTTCTTCCTCACCCACGGAGAACGCCACGACCGGAATGTCCGTCGCTTTGACGCTCTGGTTGCCGAGCTCCTTATAGAACGGCACGTTGGCGTCGCCGTTGATGGTGGACACCACCGCCGTCTTCTTGCCGGCCGAACCGAACTGCTTGATTTTCGCCACTTCGGTCTGCCAGTCGGAGAAGCCGAACGGCGTGTAGTTGATCATAATGTCCTCGTCCTTCACCCCTTTCTGCTTGAGGTAGGCTTCGAGGATCTTGTTGGTGGTGCGCGGATAAACGTAGTCGGTGCCTTCCAGCACCCAGCGTTTCACCGAGCCGCCATCCTTCGACATCAGATAATCGACGGCCGGGATCGCCTGCTGGTTCGGCGCGGCGCCGGTATAGAAGACGTTGCGCTCGCTTTCCTCGCCTTCATATTGCACCGGATAGAACAGGATCGAGTTCAGCTCCTTGAACACCGGCAGCACGGATTTGCGCGACACCGAGGTCCAGCAGCCGAACACCACGGCGACCTTGTCCTGCGAGATCAGCTCGCGCGCCTTTTCGGCGAAAAGCGGCCAGTTCGAGGCCGGATCGACGACCACCGCCTCAAGCTTCTTACCGAGGAGCCCGCCCTTCTTGTTCTGCTCATCGATCAGCATCAGCATGACGTCCTTCAGCGTCGTCTCGCTGATCGCCATCGTGCCCGACAGAGAATGCAGAATCCCGATTTTGATTGTGTCCTCAGCCCTTGCCGAGCCTGCCATGCCGATCGACACGGACAGCGCCAGAGCGGCGCCCGACAGGAATGATCTGCGCGTTATCGCCATTTACATCTCCGAGAAAGAACCCATTAGCGGGTGGTTTTCCCCATGGTTGGTTTCAGCAGCTTCAGGGTGTAGCAAACCCCATGCCAGCACCTCGACGACCGCGGCATGTTGAATGCAGCGTATTGGAAAGCCTCAGAATATCTGGGAATAGACGCCGGCGTTCGGATGCGCGAGATCCTGGCCGCGCCTGGAAGCGAAGCCGATTCCGGCAAACTGCTGAAAAAAGCAGCATGTCGCCGATTTGACGGAATTCCGTGGCGGAAAAATATGCAATATGCAAAATCCGGCCGTCGGCACACTGCTCCACGCCTCCTGCTAGCGCGAAGCCAGCTCAAACAGAATTGCCGTCCCTCCGACGTCCGCGGGCTTGACCCTGTTCGACCGGGTCGATGCCTGACACTTTAAACCGGGCTGATTGTTGACACTATTGACTCATTGTTCGACAGTCAGCCGCCGTTTTCGGAGCGGCGCGAAGCCGCGCACGCGGCGGAGCAAAGCGGAGGAAACGGCGGTCGCGGCCGATGCGGATGTCGGCATTGCCCGCGCCGCAGAGCCGTTGATGCTGCATCGCCTGCTCCTTCGCGATAAGCCTTGCGCGCCGACAGGGCCACTTATTCGCGTTCGCTGGCAGATTAGCACGACGCTCGCCCCGATCTGAAGAAGGTGCCGCGGTCGGGAACCGAGCGTTTGAACCCTTCGTTTATCGACAAGACCTCACGCAATTGACGTCTTTCGACAGCACTCTTACGGCTTTAATAGACTGCTGAAAAAGATCGGAACCGAGCAAATCTTGTCATGCCCGCGGAAGCGGGTATTCAGCTAAAATATTGAAGTTTCTGGATTCCCGCGTTCACGGGAATGACAACGCAGCATCAGCACCCGAGATTTTCGGCAGCCAGTCGAGGGAAATCGCGATGGCCTTACATCGCCCACTCTGCCCGGATGGGCGCGGCGCCGGAGACCTGGACGCCGTAGCGCACTGCCCGGAAGGCTCTCGGCCGTTCGTGCTGGCCGCGACGATCCTGGCGTCGGCAATGGGATTTATCGACGGCACCGTCGTCACCATCGCCCTGCCGTCGATCCAGAAGGATTTCGGCGCCGACTTCACCACGCTGCAATGGGTGGTGAACGGCTATGCGCTCATGCTCGGCAGCCTCATCTTGGTCGGAGGCGGTGCCGGCGACAAATTCGGGCGGCGCCGCGTGTTCCTGATTGGCATCGGCCTCTTTGTTCTGGCCTCGCTCTGCTGCGCTCTGGCGCCAGGTTTGGCGGCGCTCATTTTCGCCCGGATCTGTCAGGGCATCGGCGCTGCGCTGATGATTCCGCAAAGCCTCGCCATCATCGCGGCCTCCTTCCCCAAGGATGTGCGTGGCCGCGCCATCGGCATCTGGGCGGGTGCGTCGGCGATCACGACCGCGCTCGGCCCGCCGCTCGGGGGCTTTCTCATCGATATACTGAGCTGGCGCGCGGCATTCTGGATCAACGTGCCGATTGCCGCCGCCGTTGTCTGGCTCACCTTGCGGCACGTCCCCGAAAGCCGGAGCGAAGATGCCGAGGGCGGGCTGGATTGGACGGGCGGCGTCCTGGCGGTGATCGGCTTCGGCGCGTTGACTCTGTCGTTGACGACCGCGTCGCAAACAGCCGCATTTTCGGTCTCTGCCCTGATGTGGCTCGCACTTGGAGTTGTCGGCATCGTGGCCTTCCTCGTCACTGAGCACCGCGTCAAGCAGCCGCTGATGCCGCCATCTCTGTTCAAGAGCAAGTCATTCACGGGCGCAAACTTGACGACCCTGTTCCTCTACGGCGCCTTCACCGCCATGCTCTTCCTGCTGCCGTTCGATCTGATCGGGCTGCGCGGCTATTCCTCCGCGGAAGTCGGGCTGATCCTGTTGCCGATCGGCCTTGTCATCGGTGTCGCCTCGCGTTCTGCCGGACACTGGGCGGATCATACCGGGCCGCGCCTTCCGCTGATTCTCGGTTCGCTCATTGTCGCCGTTGCGCGCCGGCGTCTTCGCGCTCAATCTGCAGAATTTCTGGATCGGCGTATTTCTGCCCATCCTCGTCGTATCAGCAGGAATGGCCGTCGTCGTGGCACCGCTGACGACGGCTGTCATGAACGCGGCGCCCAATGCGCTGTCAGGCGCGGCTTCGGGCATCAACAATGCCGCGAGCCGGATCGCGGGTCTGTTCGCCGTCGCGATCGTCGGCTCGGCCGCCACGATCGTATTTCTGAGCGATCTGGCGGGCGCGGGCATCGCGAACGACGGCGCGAAGCCGCGTTTCGGAAGCTTTCCGGATGTCTCGTCGGCGGCGCGCCCAGCCATCGAAGCGGCGTTTCTCCACGCTTATAGCGCCGCCATGCTTATTGCTGCCGCCTTCGGCGCTCTCGCAGCCTTAACCGCCTACCTGACCGTGCAGGACGTGCCGGCGAAACGCACGAAGCACCGGCTGAAGGATTTTTGATTATAATTTCCAAGGTTTAATCCTCCGCCCCGTTTCTCGAGGGAGGTCCTGTAAAGCGCCGCTGCGATCTCCCGCGTCGTCCAGGACCCCGGCTCGGGGGCCGGGAAGCGGCCGGCAGACGAGCCGAGGACCCACGACGTTAAATTGCGACGGTGGGTAGGGTGGGTTGAGCACCGCGAAACCCGCCGTCGGCGCGATCAACTGACGGGCTGCGCAATGCCAACCAGCCTACGAGAGATCTATCGAGTCATTATCCATAGATGTCGGTTCGCCATCTGAAATGCCAAAGGTTATTAGACGACGGTATGAAATCCCGCTCGTAATATAGGAGTTGCAATCCATTTCAAACCGAACATTACATGGTATCGTCAATAGCGACCTGATAAAGCTCTCCATTTCGATAAGCAGCTGCAAAATCTTTCTGATTTGTCGGAACCCCACGACCAGGCATAATGGTCCTCAGCCGCGCGCCTCGAACTCGGCCTGGCGCGCCTTCGATTTCACCTGATCCAGAATCCGTGCGGCCTCGCTGCCCTGGATGCGGGCGATATCGTCCTGATATTTGAGCAGCGTGCCGATCGTCGAATTCACGTCCTCAGCTTCAAGCGCGACGCAATCGAGCGCGGTCAACGCCTGCGCCCAATTGATGCTCTCGGCGATGCCGGGGTTTTTGTAGAGGTCCATCTGCCGGATCGATTGCACGAAGGCTACGACCTGCGCGGTCAGCGTTGCGGCCGCGTCCGGCACCTTCAGCGCCAGGATCTCGGCCTCGCGCGCCGCGGTCGGGTAATCGATCCAGACATAGAAGCAGCGGCGGCGCACCGCGTCATGCACCTCGCGGGTGCGGTTCGAGGTCAGGATCGTGATCGGCGGCTCGCTCGCTTTGATCGTGCCAAGCTCCGGGATGGTGATCTGATAATCGGCGAGAATTTCGAGAAGGAACGCCTCGAAGGGCTCGTCCGCCCGGTCAAGTTCGTCGATCAGCAGAACCGGGCTTTTGCCCTCCGCCGACAGCTCCAGCGCCTGAAGCAGCGGGCGCTTCAGCAGATAGTCGGCGCTGTAAATATCGCGTTCGAGGCTTGCGGTGTCGGCGCTCTCGCCGGCCTCGGCCACGCGGATATGCAGAAGCTGGCGGCTGTGGTTCCACTCATAAGCCGCCGAGGCGAGATCGAGCCCCTCATAGCATTGCAGCCGCACCAGCGGCCGCCCGAGCACCTCGGCGAGGACTTTGGCCAGCTCGGTCTTGCCGACGCCGGCTTCGCCTTCGAGCAGCAAGGGCCGCTTCAGCGTCAATGCCAGGAAGACCGAGGTTGCCAGCGCTTGACTTGCAAGATAGCCGCCTTTGGCGAGAAGCGCGCGCGTCTCGGCGACATTGGAAGGCAAATCCGCCATCAAGTCACCTTTATGATTTTGGCGCAGGCGGCGTCGGCGAGCGCGGCCGGCGCAATGGCAAAAACGGCGCGCGGTGTGCCTGCCGCCGCCCAAACGGTGTCAAAGCGCAGAAGGTCCTCGTCCATGAACAGCTGCATCGGCGAAGCGTGGCCGAAGGGCGGGATGCCGCCGATGGCGAAGCCCGTCACCTCGCGGACGTAATCGGCATCGGGCCGTTTCAACGTCTCGCCCAATAAGACGCCAACCCCCTTCTCGTTGAGACGGTTCGAGCCGGAGACCAGCATCAGATAGGGCTTGCCGGTCTTTTCTCCACGAAAGACCAGCGACTTGACGATCTTGGCGACCTCGCAGCCGCAAGCGGCGGCTGCGTCTTCGGCGGTGCGGGTGCTTGCCGCCATTTCCGTGACGGCAATGTCAATGCCCCTGGCTCGGGCCGCGTCCTGCACCCTTTTTGCGCTGGCAGGCTGGTCTGAGGCGCCTGCCGTCATGCCAGAGCGGCTTCCACAGCGCGTTCCGCCATCGCGGTGATGAGCGCCGCACGATATTCGGCGCTGCCATGCATGTCGCTCATCAGGCCGTTCGGCGAGACTTTGATGCCGCTCACGGCAGCCGGCGTAAAATTGCTCTTCAGCGCCTGCTCCATCTGCGGCACGCGGAAGACGCCGTTCTGGCCGGCGCCGGAGACGGCAACACGGACATCGCCGGATGAGAAGATGCCGCCCGGCATCCGCGCCACGAAGACGCTGACGAGACAGTAGCGCGAGGCGCGCTGCTCGAATTTGGCGTAGCCGGCCTTATCCGGAATCGGGAAGCGGATCGCCTTGATGATCTCGCCCGGCTGCAGCGCGGTCGAAAACAAGCCGGTGAAAAAACTGTCGGCATCGAGCTGGCTTTTGTCGGTGACGACGGTCGCGCCGAGACCGAGAACAGCCGCCGGATAATCCGCCGCCGGATCGTTATTGGCGACCGACCCGCCGATCGTGCCGCGATGGCGCACCTGGGCGTCGCCGATACCGGCCGCAAGCTTGGCGAGCGCCGGGATGGCCGAGCGGACCTCCGGGCTTGAGGCGACTTCCGCATGGGTGGTCGCCGCGCCGATGACGAGAGTGTTGGCCTCGCGTCTTATGCCTTTCAGCTCGGCGATATTGCTGATGTCGACGACGGTTTTCGGCTTCGCCAGGCGCTGCTTCAATGTCGGGATCAGCGTATGCCCGCCGGCGATCAGCGTCGCCTCGCTGCCGGCCGAGAGCGCCTGGGCGGCTTCGGCGACGGATGACGGGCGCACATAGTTGAAACTATACATGGTTTTCTCCCCGTCGTTGCCCTACTTCCGCCGGCCATCTTCTTCATGCCGCCATTGATCGCGCGCCAGACCTTCTCGGGCGTCGCCGGCATGTCGATATGGTCGACGCCGTATTCTTTCAGCGCATCGACGATGGCATTGATGACGGCCGGTGGTGAACCGATGGCCCCGGCCTCGCCGCATCCCTTTACGCCGAGCGGATTATGGGTGCATGGCGTGCCGGGGAGCGTGTGCACCTTGAAGGACGGCACATCGTCCGCGCGCGGCATGCAGTAGTCCATATAGGAGCCTGTCAGCAGTTGACCGTTCGCATCGTAGACGGCGTTTTCAAGCATCGCCTGGCCGACGCCCTGGCCAATGCCGCCATGGACCTGGCCTTCCACGATCATCGGATTGACGACATTGCCGAAATCGTCGGCCGCAGCGAAGGACACGATCTCGGTGAAGCCGGTCTTCGGGTCGATCTCGACTTCGCAAATATAGGTGCCCGCAGGGAAGGTAAAGTTCTTCGGATCGTAGAAGGCGGTCTCTTCGAGGCCAGGTTCCAGCGACTCGATCGGATATTTATGCGGGACGTAAGCCGTCAGGGCGATTTCGCCAAATGCCTTCGATTTATCGGTGCCCTTCACCGTATAGGCGCCGTTCTCGAAGGTGATGTCGTCCTCGGACGCTTCGAGGAGATGGGCGGCGATCTTCTTGCCCTTCTCGATCACCTTGTCGAGCGCCTTGACGATGGCGGAGCCGCCGACCGCGATCGAGCGCGAGCCGTAAGTGCCCATGCCGAACGGGATTTTATCGGTGTCGCCATGGACGATGTCGACGCTCTCGATGTCGATGCCGAGCTTGTCGGCGACGACTTGCGCGAAGGTCGTCTCATGGCCCTGGCCGTGGCTATGGCTGCCGGTGAGGACGGTCACGCTGCCGGTCGGATTGACGCGGATGGTCGCGGCCTCATAAAGGCCGGCGCGGGCGCCGAGTGCGCCGACGAGGCTCGACGGCGCAATGCCGCAAGCCTCGATATAGGACGCAACGCCGATGCCGCGAAGCTTGCCCTTCGCCTTGGCCGCCGCCCGGCGGCCTTCGAAGCCGGCGTATTCGGCAAGCTCCATCGCCTTGTTGAGCGCGGCCTCATAATCGCCCGTGTCGTAGACGACCGCGACCGGCGTCTGATAGGGGAACTGGCTCGGCTGGATGAAATTCTTCCGGCGCAGCTCGGCCTGATCCTTGCCCATCTCCTGAGCCGCCTTGCTCATCAGCCGTTCGAGAATATAGGTCGCCTCCGGACGGCCCGCGCCGCGATAGGCATCGACCGGCACGGTGTTGGTGAAGACCGCCCTCACATGGCAGTGGATGGCGGGCGTTGTATATTGCCCGGCGAGCAGCGTGCCATGCAGCCAGGTCGGAATGCAGGGCGCAAAGGTGGAGAGATAGCCGCCCATATTGGCAAGCGTGTCGCATTTGAGGCCGATCGCCTTGCCGTCGGCATCGAAGGCCATTTCGGCGTGAGTGACATGATCGCGGCCATGGGCATCCGACAGGAAGGATTCGCTGCGCTCGGCGGTCCACTTGACGGGCCGGCCGACGCGCTTTGACGCCCAGGTGACGAGCGCTTCCTCAGCATAATGATAGATCTTCGAGCCGAATCCGCCGCCGACATCCGGCGCATAGACGCGGAGCTTATGTTCGGGGATGGCCAGCACGAACGCGCCCATCAGCAGGCGGATCACATGCGGGTTCTGGCTCGTCGTATAGAGCGTGTGTTCGCCCGTTCCCGCCTCATACTGGCCGATCGCCACGCGCGGCTCGATGGCGTTTGGAATCAGCCGGTTGTTGATCAGGTCGATCTTGGTGACATGAGCGGCGCGGGCGAAGGCGGCCTCGGTTGCCGCCTTGTCGCCGAGTTCCCAATCGAAGCATAGATTGTTGGCGGCCTCATCGTGGACCGCGGTGCCGCCTTGCAGTGCGGCTTTCATATCGACAACGGCCGGCAGCTCTTCGAGATCGAGATTGACAAGCTCGGCTGCGTCTTTCGCCTGCTGCAGGCTTTCCGCGATCACCGCGACGACCGGATCGCCGACATGGCGCACCTTGCCGACCGCGAGGATCGGATGTTTCGGCTCCTTCATGGGCGTGCCGTCGGCGCTCGTCACGAGCCAGCCGCAAGGAATGCCGCCGGCGCCGGAGGCGTCGATATCGGCACCCGTAAACACTGCGGCGACACCGGCCGCGGATTTCGCAGCCGAAGTGTCGATGCTGCGGATTCTCGCATGGGCCACCGGCGAGCGCAGAAAGTAACAATAGAGCTGGTGCGGCAGATTGATGTCGTCGGTATATTTGCCGACGCCTTTGATGAACCGGAAATCCTCGCGCCGCTTCACGGCTGCGCCAATGCCTTGGGCCGTCATCTCATTCCTCCAAGCTTTGCCTTGTTGTTCACCGGGCGCCTATTCGGCGGCGACGCGCTGTCCGCCCATTTGAGCGGCGGCGATCTTCACGGCCTTGACGATGTTGTGGTAGCCCGTGCAGCGGCAGATATTGCCCGTGAGCCAGCGTCTGATCTCGGGCTCGGACGGGTTCGGATTCTTGGCGAGCAGATCGGCCGCCGACATGATCATGCCGGGCGTACAGAAGCCGCATTGCAAACCGTGGGCCTCGCGGAACGCTGCCTGCAGCGGGTGGAGCTCGCTGCCGCTCGACAGCCCCTCGATCGTGGTGATATTGGCACCGCCGGCCTGCGCCGCGAGGACGGTACAGGACTTGACGGAATTGCCGTTCATATGCACGACGCAAGCGCCGCATTGGGAGGTATCACAGCCGATATGGGTTCCCGTCAGCCCCAGCGTCTGGCGCAGGAAGTCCGCGAGCAGCATATTGCCGCTGACATCCGCGCGCACCGGCTTGCCATTTACGTCGATTGAAATTTCCGGCATGTGGGGTGGCTCCTCCCGACCGATCGATTGAAGCCGTCTGGCGACGGCGCCTTGACACGAAATCGCTTCTGCGAGCGATTGAGAGCGGAGTATGGCATAGTTCGCAATATGCTTAAAGCCGGGCGCAACGGCTTATCCGCAAAGCCTAAGTCCGATTTTCCAACGCTCGTCCGCCAGATCGCAGAGCTTCGAAACATCGTGGGGTTGCGAATGCGTCGTTGCATTGCAAATTCGAAAGCAATGGGCGGAGTGTATCACCCGAGGAAATGGATCATTTATCCGCATATCGGATTTTTCCTCGAAGGATCACTACAATGCGAAGCGCAATGAAACAGAAACAGGATGCGAGCGCCGAGCAGCGCTGGCGCGCCGTACGCAACCGGGACAAGGCGTTCGACGACAGCTTCGTCTACGCCGTTCTCACGACCGGCGTTTACTGCCGCCCGAGCTGCGCCGCAAGAACGCCACGCTTTGAGAATGTGCGGTTTTTCGCCAGTAACGCCGATGCGGAGAAGGCCGGCTTTCGGCCATGCAAGCGGTGTCGGCCGACCGAGGCGCCGCTCGGCGAGCGCCGGGCGGAGGCGATCACCAGAGCCTGCCGCCTGATCGAGGAGTTCGGCGAACGGGTTGGACCTTGCAGCGATCGCGAATGAGGTCGGCCTCAGCCGCCATCATTTTCACCGCATTTTCAAAGAGGTGACCGGATTGACGCCGGGCGCCTATGCGAAAGCGCACCGCGCCAGGCGCGTGCTCGACGAGATGTCCGATGGCGCGCACGTGACCGACGCCATTTACGCCGCCGGCTATGGCTCCTCCAGCCGCTTTTATGAAAAGGTCGCACCCAGGCTCGGCATTCGGCCGAAGAGCTTCGCCAAAGGCGGGCCGGGCGAGACCATCCGCTTCGCCGTCGGCGAGTGTTCGCTCGGCAGCATTCTCGTCGCCGCAACGCAGAAAGGGATCTGCGCCATTCAGTTCGGCGACGATCCGCAGGCACTGATTGACGGCCTTCAGGGCACATTCCCAAATGCCAGGCTGGTTGGAGCCGATGCCGAATTCGAGCGCCGGGTCGCGGAGGTCGTCGGCTTTGTCGAGGAGCCCTCGCGCGGGCTTAAGCTGCCGCTCGACGTGCGCGGCACGGCCTTTCAGCAGCGCGTCTGGGACGCTTTGCAGCAGATCCCTGCGGGCGAGACGGCCACCTATGCCGAAATCGCGGCGAAGATCGGGAAGCCGCGCGCCGTTCGTGCGGTCGCGAGCGCCTGCGCGAATAACCGGCTGGCGGTCGCGATCCCCTGTCACCGGGTGGTGCGGACGGGCGGCGCGCTGGCCGGCTATCGCTGGGGCGTGGAACGCAAAGAGGCGCTCATCCAGCGCGAGGCGTCGGCATGAGCGGCTCGGTATTGGCGGCGGCAGCGGCAACGCGGCCGCCGGCCATCGAAAGCCGGGTCGCCGGGCTCGATTGGGAGGCCATCGCCCGCGACCTTGACGCTCACGGCGCGGCCACGACAGGTCCGTTGCTGTCGCCGAGCGAATGCGCCGCGCTCGCCGCGGCGTATGACGAGCCGGGCCTTTATCGCAGCCGCATCATCATGGCGCGGCACGGCTTCGGCCGCGGCGAATATCAATATTTCGCCGCGCCGCTGCCGGCGACCGTCGCCGGCTTGCGTGCCGCGCTTTATCCTCCGCTCGCCAAAATCGCCAACCGCTGGAACGAGCAACTCGGCTTGGACGCGCGCTTTCCGGATACGCATGAAGACTTTCTCGCCATCTGCCACGCCGCCGGACAAACGCGGCCGACGCCGCTCATCCTCAAATATGAGGCGGGCGACTATAACTGCCTGCATCAGGATCTTTACGGGGATCTCGTGTTCCCGCTGCAGGTTGCGTTTCTGCTCTCGGAGCCCGGCCGCGATTTTACCGGCGGCGAATTCGTGCTGACGGAACAGCGGCCAAGGATGCAGAGCCGCGCTGAGGTCGTCTCGTTACGCCAGGGCGAAGGCGTGATCTTTCCCGTGCATCACCGGCCGGTTCAGGGGACGCGCGGCGTCTACCGGACCAATATGCGCCATGGCGTCAGCCGCCTGCGCTCCGGCCGCCGCTTCACGCTCGGCATCATTTTTCATGACGCCCCGTGAAGCGCGGCGTACGGCATTCATTCCGGAGCGCCCTCTTGCGTCATCACCGGGCGAGCGCAAGCGAGACCCGGTGACCCATTCGTCCGTTACCCCAGCGGAAAGGGTCGTGGCGTACCGCGGAATGGATTGCCGGAGCAAGTCCGGCAATGACGACTACGGTCAGCCGATCAGTCTCAGTCGCCTACATTGAAGGAATAGGTCACGCCGGCCCCCAGGGTAAACTGGTCCGGCGAACCGAACTCCTTGGTGATCGTGCTGTCGGCAGCGTCACCGACCAGCCGGTCATAACGGCCAAAGACTGTCAACTTCCAGTCTTCCGACCAATCGTAGCTGACCGTCGCATTGGCGCCGACCGATTGCACGCCGCCCCCGGCATTGAAAGGATCGACCCGTCCATTGCGGATCGAGGCGGCATCGGAGACACCGAACAGGAACTGCATCGCGTCGCTGTCGGCTAGCACCATGCGCGGCCCGGCCGAAAATGTGTATTTCCCATAATGCCTGACGACGTCGGCGGAGAGATTGGCAAAAAAGCCGTCTTCGGAGCGAAGACCATGCATCACCTCGACGCGCGTGCGCAGAAAGTCCGGCATTGGCCAGTATTCGACAAAGCCGCCGGCGCCGACCCGCCAGGCAAAATTATCGAGCCCATCAAGCCGGTGATCGTCACTCGTCTTGCGTCCGGTCTCGACCGAGGCAACCGGACCGATCTTGAGTGTCGGCGTATCGTAAAGCGCGTAATCGAACCCGTCATCGGGTGCGCTGAAGCTTTCCGGTTCGCCTTCCTTGCGGAAGGAGAATTGCGGAACAAAGTCGACACCGTATTTGTCGGAGCCGACGAAGTCCGGCTCATATTGCGCCATGATGCCCACAGATACGATCCAGCCGGTCCCGGTGCGGCCATCGGTGGAAGGCTGCTCCAGAATATCTGCTGCGTTCGCCGAGTGAGGCGCTAAAAGGACGCATAGCAAAGCGGTACACGAAATTGCCGCGAACCGGCGCAAGCTGCCTGCCCGCTTGATGCTTGCACCTGTCGTGGTGCCAGCCCCTGCTGTTCCCCCGATGATCATCCGACCCCTCGCGATCGCCTCGATCTTGATCCCCAATGTCCTGACGCAGTACCACAGGCTGCGCTCGGTGATACCAAACACAGCCGCAGCCTTCAGTCTGAACGCCGTTCGTCCGGCGCAACGCCTCCAGGATGATGTCACGTTCGATATCGGCGAGTTCGGCGTCAAGATTTGCCGGAACGCGAATCACCGATGCCTCGCGTAGCGCCCCTTTGAACACATAGCGCGGCAGAACAGGAACATCAATGGAAGATGTGCGGCTGACGATCACAGCACGGTCAACACGGTTCTGCAATTCGCGGAGATCGCGCCGCCAAACTCAGCTCACGCAAGGAGATGCGAGCGTCGGAGGCGGGCGTCAGCTCTGCCGATCCTGGCGTTGCAAAGCACCGCTTCCGTTCAAGAGCCCTTGAGCGCGCGTTGCGAGTTCGGTGCGATTATGAGCACCGAAATGTCCGAAGAGAGCGGCAAGATGGATCTTCACAGTCCCCTCGGCGATATCGAGTTCGCGCGCGATCTCCTTGTTCGACCGCCCCTGCAGAATGTAGTTGAGCACGTCCCGTTGGCGCTGGGTCAGCGCGTCCAGCCGGTTAGAGGCTTCGGCTTCGCGAGCGGTTGCGGCACCGGGCGCATTGAGCGGCGCTGAAGGCGCGCTCGCGGGCGGGCCTGCAATCATGAAGGGCGGCACGAAAATATGCCCGCTCAGCATCATTTCGAGAGCCTTGGCAATTTCTTCGTCGGAAAGACTTTTCGGAATGTAGCCGCTGAGGCCGATGGAAATGCTTTTCAGCACATTGTTCCGATCCTCGGTGCCGGAAATGACGGCGATATAGGTTTGAGGATAGGTCTTTTTGACGGCACCCAGGCTCTCCGGTCCGGCCATTCCCGGCATAGAGAGGTCGAAGAGCGCCAGATTGATCTCCGGCTGACGCGCCAGCAGATCGAGCGCTTCATCGAGCGTCCCGACCTCGGTGACATCATCGCAGCCGAGCCGGTCCTTCAGCAGAAAGTTCAGGCCGGCGCGATAAAGACCATGATCATCAGCGATAAGGACTTTCACGGCCTTCTCCCGTGGGTTGACTATCCGCCAATCACGCGCTGCAACGCCGCGCACATATTTCCATGCGCCGAATCCATGCGGCTCTCGTGTGGCGTCTCGCAATTGCCGATAAGAGTCGGCGGCAAGCTGGTCGGCATTTGCGGGACGGGACACTAGCGGCTGGCATAAGCGTTACCATGATCTTGTGGCAAACTCGGTTCTTGTCTTTGCACATCCAATTCCATGTCGGGTCTGCTGATGATCCCGGCAATGGCCCCGGCGACAACGTCCGGATCGGCCGGTTTCGTCAGCCATCTGACGCCGCCAGTCGCGACAGCGGCAAGCGTCGCTGCATCGGTGCCGCCGGTCAGAATAAGCCCCGGGACTTTCTTGCGAAGCGTCCGCTCCATGCGGCCGAGAAAATCGAGGCCGGTTTCCTCGCAGCCGAGATCGAAATCGACAACGATCGCGTCGACCCGAAAGCCCTGGTTGAGAACGTCCTCAGCTTGGGCAATCGAGGTTGCGCCCCGCGATTGGCAGCCGCGGTCTGACAGATCATGGGTCAAGGCGGCAACGATCATGGGGTCGTCGTCCATGACCAGAACGCGCAGGCCGGCCGGGAGGTTGTCCGCGCCATTGGGCGCCCTTCGATCGTCAGGAGAATGCGATGCGCTGGCGATGGATGCCGGCGGGATGATCAGGGAAAAGCAGGTGCCGCGCCCGGGCTTGGACGACAGTTTCACGTCTATGCCAAGAAGGTCGGCATAGCGGCGGACGATCGACAGGCCGAGACCCAGCCCTTCATTCAGGCCGCCGGCCTGCTCTCTCGACCGCTCGAACTCATCGAAGATCCGCCGCTCACGGTCCTTGCGGATTCCGGGCCCGCTGTCCAGCACCTGAACCGCCATCGAGGCGCCTGAGCGGCGCGCGATGACCGCGACGCCGCCGCGCCGTGTAAACTTGAGTGCATTCGAAACCAGATTGCGCAGCATGGTCTCAAGCAGCGCCGGGTCGGTGCTGAGCTGAACATCGACGCTCCGGCTGACGAAGCGCAGGCCGCGACTTTCCGCATCGACACGAAAGCCCTCCGAAACCCGGTCGATCAGCGCTTTCGCCGAGATTGTCGAGCGGGCGGGTTGGATTAGCCCCGCATCGAGCCTGGATACGTTGAGGAGTGCGTCGAACATGCCTTTCAGCGATCTGAGCGACTCCTCGATCTGGCCGACCAGCCTTTCCGGCTCCTCGCCATGTACGCGCCGCGACAGGGCGCGCGCAAACAGCGTCATCGCATGCAGCGGCTGGCGCAAATCGTGGCTGGCTGCGGCGAGGAAGCGCGATTTTGCCTGCGTCGCCATTTCCGCGTCGGTATAGGCCGCGGCGAGCGCTTCATTGCGCGTGGCCAGCTCGCTGGTTCTTTTAGCGACCTCGGACTCCAATTCCTCGTTGAGGTTCTCCAGGGCTCTTTCGCGTTGCTTCAGGTCGCTGACCAGCGACGCAAAGGATCGCGACAGGATCTGAGCCTCGGAATAGCTATGCAGCTCGGGCATTTGAGTATCGGCGCCGCGCTGAATGCTTTGGGCCGCGCGTGCCAGGCGCAGCAGCGGAGCGGCGATCCGCCCGGCAACGGTCCAGGCGATGATCGCAGCGAGCAGCGAGAGGCCGAGACCCCAGGCGACGATCTCATCCTGCAGCTTCCGCACCGGCGCAAGGGCGATCTGCGCGTCCTGCCGGACCAGCACGGACCAGCCGAGACCACCGAAGCTGCGATAGCCATCGGTTTTCGCATAGGCGAACAGATAGCGCCGTCCCTCAAAGACGCCTTCCTGCAATGCCCGGGAGGTCCGGTTTGCCACATCAAGGGGTTTGCCGAGCATCTCTGGCGGTCCCAGAAGAACCGTATTGGACGAATTCAGAACCAGAATGTCCGTTGCCTGATCGCGGCGCAGCGTTCCGGTGACGGAGGCTCTGATCTCATCGGCCCAGCTCCAGTTGATTTGCGCGACCAGAACGCCAGCAAGCTCGCCGCTCTCGTCCTGAACCCCCTGCGCAATGTTCAGAAGCACCGGGCCGGTCTTGCCGTCATGGCCCTCGTTAGCTGCCTCATCGAGCGTGGCTTCATGAAGATCGCCCTGCAGCGGTGATTGAAGCGCGGCTTGAAACCACTTGCGCTGCGTGACGTCCTCGCCCTCGCGCCATTGGCCGGTCGCCCGGATGATCTTGCCGTCCATGTCGGCAAAGCCGACCCAGGCATAATCGTCGCCCTTGCCGCGCAGTTCGTCCAGCCATGTCCTAAGCACGACTGGATTTTCCTCGGGATCGAGCGAGCGGAACAGGCGGGCGGTATCGCCGATTTCCCTGAGCCGCTCGAACAGGCTGCGATCGAGCTTGTCCTGCATTTGGTCGGCCAGGAAAATGAGCGATTTGCCGATGCCTTGCTCAACGCCGGATATGCCCGCGCCGCCGACCATGAGCGTTGCCGCACCGGTCAAGCCGAACGACAAGAGCGAGATCACCAGGGCAAGCACAAGTCTCAGGTTGAGAGGCTTTGTCATGTCGATGCCGCCTAGCCGGGCTGTCGCCATTGAACGATGCTCCGTCAAGAGCCGAAGCAAATCAAAGGAATAGCGGTCTTCCTTTGATGCGCCAACCCGCTCGGCCACTGCAGTCGCAGAAATGCCCATAAAAGTGGCAACAAATTGAGCCCGCAGCGTGGCTTGCCGCCAGCACGGTCACATTAAATTACCGTGATATGCTTTCGGTCTCGACGCGCTATTGCTATTTTAGCGTGGCAACCGGTTAGCAGGCAAAGATTCACAGGGATCGCCAAGCCGATTATACACCCATGAAGGCGCGACCGTTTTAACGTTTTAAGGGACTAGCGGATGGTGGCACGCGCTTCGGGGGTCGTCCTGCTCATTTTCGCCGCGGCTGCGGTCGGTCTTGGGGTTTATGCGTACCGGCTGCATTCCGATCCTCAAAAAGCCGCCTCAACCGGCCAGCACGACGCCCAGCGTGGGCAGCCCGTCGTGGTCGCGACATCCATATCCAAGCCGATGCCACGTCAGTTTGACACGGTCGGACGCGCTCAGACAATTGCCAGCGTGGCGGTGCGTTCGCGGATCGACGGCGTGATCGAGAAAGTCGCTGTCACGCGAAGGCCAGGACGTCAAGGCGGGCGATACGCTTTTCGTCTTCGACACGCGGCTGCTCAAGGCGGGGCTCCAGCAGGCGCAGGCCAATCACGCTAAGGACACGGCCCTACTTGAACAGGCCAAGCGCGAGCTCGCCCGCCTCACGCCGCTTGCACAGCGTGATTTTACGAGCAAGTCCGGCTTGGATCTGCAGCAAGCGGCGGTTAACTCGCTCGAGGCGAGCGTCCACTTCGATGAGGCCACGATCGACAGCATGAATATTCAACTCAGCTACGCGACGATCAGCGCACCGATCGACGGCCGGATCGGCAGTATCAATTCCAAGGTCGGCAGCTCGATCAAGGCCAATGACACGACGCTCCTTCTCACGATCAATCAGATCCGGCCGATCTATGTGAGCTTTTCGGTGCCGCAGCGCTACCTGCCCGCGATTCGGGAAGGCATGGCGGCGGGGTCGCTTCCGGTCACCGTCACCGCTCCGGATCTGGCCAATCTGTCGGAGCGCGGTGCGGTCGCCTACACCGACAACGCCGTCGACGTCACCACAAATACGCTCGGCGTTTGGGCGACCTTCCCCAATGAGGATACACGGCTATGGCCCGGGCTCTACGTCAACGTGACGCTGGTCTTCGGCACGCAGCAGGATGCCGTCGTCGTTTCTTCGGAGGCGGTCCAGGCCGGCCAGAGCAGTCCCTTCGTGTTCGTGATCCGGCCGGACATGACGGCGGAGCTGCGCCCCGTCACGGTTGACCGCGTGATCGGCGGCGAGGCCGTGATCGCGCAGGGCCTTATCCCGGGCGAGACGGTCGTAGTCGACGGACAGCTCCGCCTGTCCGAGGGCACGAAGGTGACGATCACCAAGCACAGCGGCGCTCAGGCCGCCGAGAAGATCGCCGAGGATCAGCGTGCGGGGCCCAAGAAGCCTGGCCGGCCCACCGAGATCACGCAATGAGCCTGCCCGAAATCTGTATCCGCCGCCCGGTGATGACGACGCTTTTGATGCTGTCGTTCATTGCGGCTGGCCTTTTCGGTTATCGGCAGCTGCCGATCGCCGCGCTGCCACGGGTTGATTTCCCGACTATCCAGGTCACTGCGACCCTCCCCGGCGCCGGCCCGGAGTCGATGGCGTCTTCCGTCGCAACCCCGCTTGAACGGCAGTTCTCGACCATTTCCGGCGTCAGCTCGATGACCTCGGTGAATTCGCTCGGGCTTAGCCAGATCACGCTGCAATTCGATCTCGACCGCGACATCGACAGCGCTGCGCTCGACGTGCAGTCCGCCCTGACGACGGCGGCACGGCGGCTTCCGCCCGAGATGACGACGCCGCCGAGCTTCCGCAAGGTCAATCCCGCCGATGCTCCGATCCTGTTCATTTCGCTGACATCGAAGTCTCTGCCGCTCTATACCGTCAATGAATATGGCGATACGGTCATTGCTCAGCGGATTTCCTCGCTGCCGGGTGTGGCCCAGGTCAATATCTTCGGCTCGCAGAAATTCGCCGTTCGAGTCAAGGCGGACCTGAAGGCGCTCGCCGGCGCCAATCTGACGCTCACCGATCTGCAAAACGCCATCGCCGGCGCAAACACCAATAAGCCGCTCGGTTCGCTGAGTGGCGACAAGCAGTCACTGACGCTTCAAGCCAGCGGCCAGCTCGCCAAGGCCACCGATTACGGGTCGCTGCCGGTGACTTATCGGAATGGCCTGCCGGTCCGCCTGCGTGATGTGGCGATAGTCAAGGACGGCGTCGAGAACGACCAGATCGCAAGCTGGTTCAACGGAACGCGCTCGATCCTGCTCGCCATCTACCGGCAGCCGGACGCGAATACCGTTTCTGTCGTTGACAGCATCAAGGCGATCCTCCCGAGCCTCACGGCACAGGTGCCGCCGTCCATCGAAACGCATGTCGTGCTCGACCGGTCGCTGCCGATCCGGAGCTGCCGTCTCCGACGTCCAGATCACCTTGGGTCTCGCCATCACGCTGGTGATCCTTGTGATCTTCCTGTTCCTGCGCAGCGTCACCGCGACCGATGATCCCGGCAATCGCCCTGCCGATCTCGCTCATCGGCACGTTCGGGGGGATGTACCTGCTCGGCTACAGCATCGACAACCTTTCGCTGCTCGCGCTGACGCTCTCGGTCGGCTTCATCGTCGACGACGCCATAGTCATGCTGGAAAACATCGTCCGCCATGTCGAGGGAGGGGAGCAGCCCTTCGAGGCAGCTTTGCGCGGCTCTCGAGAAATCGCCTTCACCATCGTGTCGATGACCGTGTCGCTGGTCGCCGTGTTTATACCGGTGCTCTTTATGGGTGGCATCGTCGGGCGGCTGTTCAAGGAATTCGCCGTCACCATATCGATGACCATCCTGATTTCCGGCATCGTCTCCTTGACATTGACGCCGATGCTCGCGAGCCGGATGCTGCGCCCTCAGGTCGAACATGGGCAGCGCTCCCGCCTCTATCGCTGGTCGGAGGCCGCGTTCAATGCGCTTCTCGCGGGCTATGACCGTTCGCTGCGCTTTGCGTCTGCGCATTCGCCCGATCATGCTTCTCATCACCTTCGCGACGCTGTTCGCCTCCGGATATTACTACGTCATCATACCGAAAGGCTTTTTCCCGGACGAGGATACCGGCTCGCTGCTGGCGACGACGGAGGCAGGGCAGGACGTCTCCTTCGACGCGATGGTCGCGATCCAGCAGCAGCTTGCCAAGATCGTGCAAGCCGATCCCGCGGTCGCCGTGGTGAATTCGACCGTGGGTGCCGGCGGCCCGAACAATTCCGCCAATTCCGGCCGCATGTTCATCGGGTTGAAGCCGCTTGACGAGCGAAAGGTGTCGGCGACGGAGGTCATACAGAGGCTGCGCCGCAAGCTGTCAGGCATTCCTGCCGCGAACACCTTTATCCAGTCTGTGCAGAACATCCGTGTCGGGGGGCGTCTTTCCAAGAGCCAGTATCAATATACGCTGCAAAGCTCCGACATCGGCGCATTGCAGGACTTCGTGCCGAAATTTGCCGACAAGCTTTCGCAGGACCCCGGCTTCCGCGATGTTACCACCGATCTCCTGATCCGCTCGCCGCAGGCCTTTGTCGATATCGATCGCGAGCGCGCGGCGGCGCTCGGCGTCTCTGCGGACGCTATCCGCGACACTCTCTATTCGGCTTTCGGCGACCGCCAGGTGGCAACGATCTATACGCAGACCGACGATTTTGAGGTCATTCTTGAGGCTGCAGAGAATTATCAGCAGAACATTGCCGATCTGTCGCAGATCTATGTGCGCTCGGTAAGCGGCGCGCTGGTGCCCCTGACGTCGGTCGCCGATGTCAAGCGCACGGCCGGGCCGATCACGATCAACCACAGCCAGCTCATTCCCTCGGTGACGGTCTCATTCAACCTGGCGCCCGGCGTCTCGCTCGGCGATGCCGTTGACCGCATCAATCAGCTCGAAGCCTCAATGAGCGTTCCGGCATCGATCACCGGCGCGTTTCAGGGCACCGCGCAGGTCTTCCAGGACTCCCTCAAGGGGCAGGGTATTCTGATCCTCGCCGCGGTGTTCGTGATCTATGTCGTGCTCGGCGTGCTCTATGAGAGCTTCATCCATCCGGTGACGATTTTCTCCGGCCTGCCCTCGGCGGGGCTCGGGGCGCTGCTGACACTGCAGTACTTCGGCCTGGACCTCAATGTCATCGCCATTATCGGCATCGTCATGCTGATCGGCATCGTGAAGAAAAATGCGATCATGATGATCGACGTCGCCTTGCACAAGCAGCGCGCGGGCGAAACCTCTCCCGAAAAGGCGATTTACGAAGCCTGCCTGTTGCGTTTCCGGCCGATCATGATGACGACCCTGGCGGCGATCCTTGGCGCCATTCCGATCGCTGTCGGGCTCGGGTCGGGCTCGGAACTGCGCCGGCCGCTCGGCCTCGTCGTAGCGGGCGGCCTGATCCTGTCGCAACTGCTGACGCTTTATATCACGCCGGTGGTGTTCATCTATCTTGAGAAGACGAAGCGCTATTTCTTCCCGGCCAAAGTCGAGGCGCGCCTTCGCGAAGCGCGGATCGAAGCGCCGGCAGAATGAAGCCGCAACCTCCCAAACCCTGCTGTCAGCCGATCATGAAACGAAGATTCGTCGCAAGAAGAAGCAGCGCGAAGCCGACCAGAACCGACGATTTCGCCGGGAATTTCGAGGCGGCAAAAGGCGCGAGGATGAAAATCAGGTGAGGCAGCGTGACCGCCGGGCTGAATTGCATGACTTCGGCGGGGTTGAAGATGAAGAAGAACACTCCGCGCAGCGCCGAGTACGCGATCAGCGGGACCATGATTCCCGGCATGACCTGCCGCTCGCCGCGCCAGCCCGGCGTCACCGAGGCGAACACCATCAAGGCCAGGACGGCGATCAGCCCTGCCGATGTGAAACTCATGAAGTAATTGGAGAAGAACGGGTCGAAATAGCCATAGTAGTTCGGCCAGATTGGAACCGCCGCGTAGGCATGAAGCGTCGGCGCCGCGATGTTGAAGAACAGCCAATTCAGGACGAAAGAATATAAGCTCTGCACGCTGTGATCGCTGATTCCGGCATAGAACCAGAACATGGTCCAGGAGGAGCCGCTCTCAAGATTAGTGCCGGCGGCCGGCAACCGTCCGTTGATCGTCACTTCGAGAATGAACAAGGCCACAGGTACGACAACGCCATGGGCCATGATCCATTCGGCGGCGCGCAGATTGAGCCCCTGCCGGCGAATGGTGTCGACGACGGGTATGACGATCAGAAAGGCCGAGACGTTTTCATTGAGGCAGGCCGCCGCCAGAACGCCCGTCAGCAGCAACGCGCCCTGCAGCGGTCCATTTTTCGCGCAGTCTGAGATAGATCGCGATATAGAGCGTGGCAAGCGATGCCGTCAGGATTTTCGACTCCGCGATGCTGGAGAAATACCAGATCCCGAGCGAGGACGCATAGATCAGTCCGCAGATGAGAACGTAGCGTCGCGGAACGAGCATTTCGAAAGCCGATAGCGCGGCCAGCACCCCGGCCGCGCCGATTGCCGCGAACAATGCCGCCAGCAGGTGGTGCGGGGATACCCAGGCGAAGAACGGGTGGACGATCTTCATCCAGCTCAGTGCCAGCGCAACCGTCGCCGGATGAAAGCGCGTCAGGCGATCGTCGAACGGCCCGTAGGCTATTTTCGTATAGAGAATGGTGTCGGCGCCGAAACTCGCAAAGCCGTTGCGCGACTCCAGGATCAGGAATGTCAGCCAGTACACGCCGAACGCCGCAACGATCAGCCATGGATAGAATAGCCTGAGCAGGGTCTCAGGTGCCGCCACATCGCCGGACCGATGCTCCGCATAGGGGATCGCCCCTGCTGTGATGACGGTGTCAGAGACGTCTGTCATGTGCATTCACCTCATCCCTGCGCATGCGCCGATGCGCTTCGCCACTTGCCGCAAAAGCCGATGACGATGCTGATGAAAGACGTTGAACCGGGGGCCAACGGAGAGCCGGCAGACCCGCACCGCGCAACGCCCGGCCCGGGGGCTCCCGGCTCGGTGGCATTGCCGATATCGCCCACGCCCATTCTCGTTTCATGCAGGCTTTCTCGCCGGACCGCCTTCTTTGTGCTCAGTTTTATTTTACGTCGAGACAGTGTCGATCGCGAAGGTGCGGCGGTTGAGAACAAACCGAATCCACAGCGTCAGCAAGAACTCTGAAATGCCGGCAACCAGGAGTGCCGCGAGGCTCATCGCCTGAAAAGCCGAGAGCGGCAGATGGCCGAGCAGCCATTCGACGACGGCCACGGCTCCGGCCACCACCGGCACGATAGCAATGACCGAGTTGATCACGCCGAGGATGCGAATCTGCGTGGCCGAAATCAACAGAAAGACGATCTGGATCAGCACATAAAAGAATGCCATCCAGACCGGAACCGTCCAGATCGGACCGCCCGCCTTTGGTTCAAAGTCCGGCGCCGACCAGATCCAGGCAACGGCCAACGCCGTTCCGATCACGCATAACAGCATGCTGAACCATTCTTCCGCATGCGCGATACGCGCCGCCTGTGATCGGGACGCAATTTGAGCCAGAGTCATGGCTGATCCCCGCAAGGAATTGACGGACAAACGCTGCAGGCCGCGCGGACGCCAGTCAACCGCAAATGACTCTCGACCCGATCCTCCTGCCCTCGCCGGAGATCAGACCTGCGAGCCCGGTTCAGGCTCATGCGCTCGTATCTTATCGTGCAGGTTCCCGGCCTCAACCAAGCAGCCATAAAGCCTAGGCCTTCGGCGGAATGAACTAAGCCGTTTGGACTATGACGTCTCTTGGATGGCGTCGCGTCTGCTGGCGCGCGTAAATAAGCGATAGCGCTGCCCTGCCCTGTTGGCACGGCACCGAGGGCGCTCACAGCAGCTCCCAGGAGGCGGATATGGCCAACAAAGACCACGCAAAAGCTGCTCACCCGCATGAAATTTCCGCTCATGCCCATCGTATTGCCCGGGAGCGCCACCAGCACAGCGACGGCGCAAACGCGCATGAAGCGTCCATGACGACGCGGACAAAAACGAAAGAGACCGCAGCACCACAGTAAAGCCTCCGCTCCCTGGGCGTCACGCGGGCGAAGCTTACGGGCCGCCCGCGTGACAATTTCTAGCGTCAGGCGCTGTGCCTATATCGAGCGGGATCATTTCTCTTGGGAACATTGTGATGAGTGATGCCGAAGACCGGCCCCTGATTCTGGTCATCGACGACGATCCGAGGATGGCGAATGCGCTGTCACTCTTGCTTGAAGATTGGGGATTTTCTCACGTGACCGCCGAATCCCCCAGCGCAGCGGTCCGCGCGCTCGGCAATCGCCTGGACGAGGTGCGGGCGGTCATTACCGATTATCATCTCCAGGACGGATTTACCGGCATAAAGGGCGCGGTCGCGGTCACGAACGCCATCGGCCGGCCGGTGCCGACATTGGTGACGACCTGCTTTCACGATCTCGCCGAAACCGTCAGCGCGTTCCCGGTGCTCGCCAAGCCGTTCGACCCGAACCTACTGCGTCAATGGCTGAACTATCAGCTCCAACGCGACCCGACCTGTCATTGATTGCCGAAAGCGTCGAAATCGATGTTCTGGCGCAAGTGAATTAAACGACGGCGCTAGCGGTGTTGCGAATGCCAGCGTTGCAAGGACTACCCAGCGGAATTGGGTGGGTCCGGCGAGACGTTGCCTGAGTAGCCTTCGGCGGCGCGCGTTGTGGCCGGAATGATCCGTAAGCCGACGGTGTGCGCCTTCCGGCCGATGCCCGCTCTTACCCTTTGCAAGTGCGGGCCCCATCATCTGGTGTGCAGAACGGTTGGCAGCCACAGCGAGATGGCCGGGATGAAGGTCACCATCATCAGCACCGCGAACATCACGGCGTAGAACGGCCAGATGGTGCGTATCACTTCTTCCATCTTCACGTTGCCGATCGCGCAGCCGACGAACAGCGTCGAGCCGACCGGCGGCGTCAGCAGGCCGATGCCCAGATTGAGCAGCATGATCATGCCGAAATGGACCGGATCGACGCCGAGCTTGATCACCACCGGCAGCAGGATCGGGGTGCAGATCAGGATCAGCGGCGCCATGTCCATCAGGCAGCCGAGCACCAGCAGCATGAAGTTGATCAGCATCAGGATGACGTATTTGTTCTCCGACACGCTGAGGAAAAACATCGTGATCTTGGCTGGCAGCTGCATCAGCGCCATCACGTAGCCGAAGCTCGAAGCCATCGCGATCAAAGTCATCACCATCGCCACCGTCCTAAGCGTGCGGTGCACCAGCGTCGGCAAGTCGCTCCAGCGGTAGTCGCGATAGATGAACATGGTGACGAGGAAGGCCCAGACGCAGGCGACCGCGCCGGCTTCGACCGCGGTGAAAATGCCGAGCAGGATGCCGGCGATGATGATTACGATCGTGATCAGACCCCAGGTCGCGTCGATGGTGATCTTGACCGCGTCGCGAAGCGGAACCGCTTCGCCCGTCGGATGGCCGTCGCGGTAGGCGATGAATAGGCACAGGATGACCAGCGCGAAGCCGAGCAGCAAACCCGGAACCACCCCGGCCATGAACAGGCTGATGATCGAAATCGTGCCGCCGGTCGCCAGCGAATAGATCACCGCATTATGGCTCGGCGGCACGACGATGGCTTGCAGCGAGCCGCTGATCGTGACGTTGGTGGCGAAAACGCGCGGGTAGCCGACCTTCTCCATCTGCGGGATGAGCACCGAGCCGATCGCGGACACGTCGGCGACCGAGGAGCCGGATATTCCACTCAAGAAAGTCGTGGCGAGGATATTCACCGCCGACAGGCCGCCACGCACACGCACCGTGCCGACGATCACGTTGGCGAGCTTGACCAGGCGATGCGCCATGCCGCCTTCCGCCATGATCGCGCCCGCCAGCACGAAGAATGGGATGGTCAACATTGCCACCTTGCTGACGCCGTCGGAGATTTTCAGCATCACCGCTTCCGGCGGGATGCCGATCCACAGGGCGCCAACAAGCGCGCCGAAGCCGAGCGCATAGGAGATCGGCATACCGAGCCCGAAGCACAAGAATAGCGTCCCAAGCAGAACAAAAAGGTCCATGGCGTCCTACGCTTATTCGAACGGCGCCGCCTGATGCAGGTCGACATGCGGATCTGTCGCCGGTCCGGGCCGGCCGATGGTGAGATGCTCGATGATGAAGAGCAGCGTAAACGCTCCGCCGAACGGGATCGGCGAATAGACGATGCCGACCCGCAGCGCGGGAAATTCGGCGATCGAATTGTTCCAGGTGGCAATGCACAGCTTAACGCCGTAGACCACCATGAAGACCGCGAAGATCAACATCAATAGTTCAACGGCAAAATCCGCCAGCCGTCGAAGCCGCGCCGGCAGCAAATCGACGCCGATGGTGACGTTCATATGGACGCCGAGCCGGTAGCAGGCGGCGGCGCCGAAGAACGTCAACACGATGGTGAGCAGCACCGCCGTCGGTTCAGGCCATGAGGCGGCGCTGTTGAGGACATAGCGGGTGTAAACCGCCCAGGGGATCACCGCTGAAATCAATACCAGCGCAATGCCTGCGAGCCACGCGCAAATGAGATAGGCCAGGTCCATCACCCGCCGGTATAACGCTGCCATTGTTTGCCCCAAAGTTCGTCAAAATGCCACTAGGATCGCCTACGGGAATTAGGCGCTCATAACCGCCGACCGGAAAGCCCTCTCCCAGTGGGAGAGGGTTTGGGTGAGGGGTTACAAACTATCGTTAATCCGTACGCCCTCACCCGGCGCTGCGCGCCGCCCTCTCCCCACGGGAGAGGGCTGATTGCGGCACGCCGCCTGTCTGCGGCCTTTATGATACCGCCCATGGAATGGCCGCAAGGCAAAGCGTGGCGCAACCGTCGATGCTTATTTCACGTCCTGAATGCGCTTGATCAGGTCGGCGTATTTGGGACCGTACTTGTCCCAGACCGGCTTTACCGCGTCCTGGAACTTCTTCTTCTCCGCCTCCGAGACCTGAATGATCTGGATGCCGGCGGCCTTGGCCTTTTCCATCGCCTTTTGCTCGTATTCCTTCCACAATTTGCGCTCTTCGAGCTGCGCTTCACCGGCGAATTTCATCAGTGACGCCTGATCCTCTTTCGACAGCGTGTCCCAGATCTTCTTCGACATCACCAGCACTTCCGGCACGATCAGGTGCTCGTCGACGGTGTAGTACTTCGCCACCTGGTAATGGTTGTCGAAAACGAAGCTCGGCGGATTGTTCTCGGCACCGTCGATCACTCCGGTTTGCAGCGATGAGAACACCTGGTCGTAGCCCAAGGGCACGCCGTTCGCGCCCATCGCGTTCGCCATGTCGACGAACATCGGATTACCCATCACGCGAATCTTCTGGCCCTTGAGATCGCCGAGATCCTTGATCGGCTTTTTCGTATCATAGAAATTCCGCGCGCCCGCATCCATCCAGCACAGGCCGACGAGGCCTTTGCCGCTGTCGGTGATCCTGCCAAGCAACTCATTGCCGATCGGCCCGTCGATCACCTTCTCCATATGCTCGGTGTTGCGGAAGACATAAGGCATATTGAAGACGTTGAGGTCGTCGACCACCGGGCCGAGTGCACCGACGCTGACGCGGGCGAAAGCAATGGCGCCGACTTGCGCCTGCTCGATCGCTTCCTTCTCGCCGCCAAGCTGCATTGATGGATACATCGCAACGCTCAGGCGGCCGTTGGTGGCTTTCTCCAGCTTCTTGCCCATGTCCTCGACCGCCACCACAGTCGGATAACCGGTCGGGTGAACGTCCGAGGCTTTCAACGTCAACTTGTCCTGGGCAAACGCCGGCAGGTTCGAGACGCTGCAGGCAGCGGCAGCCATAAGACCCAGCATTACAACTTCGCGTCTGTTCATCGATATCTCCTCCCAAGAAAACGAAATCCGTCAGTTTCGAGCCTCGATGCCTTAAGCCGAGGCTTTGGTTGTTTCTCCGGTCTCTCGGACCGGTTCCTATTGTGCCTCTTTTGCACCTGGCGAGCGTCACAAATACTATAGGTGGGTGCTCGGCCGGTCACGAATAAGTTGAAGGTGAGATGCATAAATGTTAGAAGTTGTATGATGACACGATATCAGATATTCGTACCAGTCGGTAGCAAAGTTGACAAGTTCGCACTCTCGCCGCCGCGCGGGTCCGCGCGCAACTTGAGACGCGGGATTGTCGACCAGATCGCCGGCACGATGGGCCACCTATCTTATCAGGTTGTATGATGACCTGGAAGAGCATGGCCAATAGACGCCCTTCGCCTATGGATAGAGCACAATTTCTTAAACCCTTGCGGACGTCCCGGAGTTTGGCTTCGGAGATCGTCGCCCGCGTCACCGGAGAGATCGAGAGCGGGCGCCTGGCGGCCGGGTCCAAGCTTCCGACCGAGCAGGAAATGGCCGCCGCCATGGGGGTGAGCCGCACAGTCGTCCGTGAGGCCGTCGCTGCGCTGAAGGCGCAAGGGCTGGTCATTACCCGCCAAGGCCTTGGTGCTTATGTCGCGACGGACGCGCACCGTCCCTTCCGCATCGAGAGCTCCGAGGGGGTCTCGCTTGCGGACATCATCAACATCATGGAATTGCGGGCCGCGATCGAGGTCGAAGCTGCCGCCTTGGCCGCCGTTCGGGCCAGCAAGGCGCAATTGCGGGCATTGACCGGCGACCTCCAAGCCATCGATACTGCGATCGATAAAGGCGAGGGCGCAATCGCGGAAGATTTCGCCCTTCATCAGGCCATTGCCGCCGCTACCGGAAATCCGCAATTCTCCGGCTTTCTCACCTTCCTTGGCCGGCACGTTATCCCGCGTCAGAGCGTGCGGATCGCGCAGCAGAGTGTTGAAGACCAGCGCGCTTATCTCGTCGCGATCCAGGCCGAGCATCGCCGTATCGTGGAGGCTCTGCAGCGGCGCGACGCCGCTGCAGCGGGTGCTGCAATGCGTGCCCACCTCGATAAGGCGCTCGATCGCTACCGGAAGCTTTCAGGTACCGCTCGGGCGCGGCAGGTGTTACCTGTCCGCGGCTGAAACCAGGTTGGAGCCATTTGGAGGAAACCGGCCTCATGCTTTTTGATGTGCGCACCTATACATGCCGTCCGGGCACGGTCAAATTACACCTCGCGCTATACGAGAAGGAAGGCTTTCCGGTCCAGCTCCGCCATCTCGGCAAACCGCTGCTCTATGGCGTCACCGAGAGCGGGCCGCTCAATTCCTACGTCCATATCTGGGTATTCGCGTCGGCGCAGGATCGGACGGTGCGGCGCGACGCGATGGCGCAGGATCCGGAATGGATCGCCTATCTGAAGCGTAGCCGCGAGGCGGGCTATCTGGTGGCGCAGGAGAACCGGCTAGTCGTGCCGGCACCGTTCTTTTCTCTCGACGATTTGCTCAGCGGAAAGTGAGAGCGCCGCCTTGCCGCTGATCCCGCCAGACGTTCGGGGTGGATCGGGGAACCTGCCTTCACTTTCGAGATCAGGCCGATCGACCCTCTTCAGAACAAGGCAGCAGATGTGGCTCAGGACGGCATGCAACAGGGTCGGTCGAAATGCACGTCAGCGGTTCGCAAGGCTGACCGCAAGCGATAGAGTTCCCACCAGGATGAGGCTGACGGCCCAGGTCGCGTCCAGATTGAACCAGCTCCGCGACACGAATTTGAGACCCAGATAGCGGTAGACCAGCCACGCCGAGAGCCCGCCGGCGGCGATCATCGCGAGCGAATGGACGGCGGAGACCAGGACGGCCATGCCGAGATTGGCGTTGATCAGGGCGCCGGCCGCCGCGTGGCCGCTGTCAGCGTTGGCGGCGCGGCAGAGTCCGAGATAGATCGGCACCAGCATCAGTCCGGCGCCATGAGCGATCGCCACGGCGAAGGACCAGAGCCCGAGTTGCGTCGGCCTGATCCGCGCCAGCGCGCGCGGATGCCGCCGGTTGACGAGCCGGAAGATGCCGAACGCGATCACCAGGAGGCTGGCGCCGATCTGGATCTGCCGCTGCCATTCGACCAGAGCGACCAGCAGCGAGAAGGGGAGGAGCACCGCGAGCATCGCCAGCAGATGGCCGACGGCAAGCGGCCAGAGCGCCGCCACGCAGGGCGCGCGAACTTCTCTCCATCAGCCCGGCCGAAACGGCGAGCGGCCATCCCATCCCGGGATTGACCCCGTGGTAGAGGCCGCTCGCGACGACAGCCAGCCAGAGCCAGGCAGGTGTCCAGTCCGCTGCGCTCAAATTCAGGCCGACGGATAGCAGAAGGAATCCGTCGAGCAGTCCCCGCCTTCGAGCCGGATCTGATGCGCCCGGTAGCCGTCGGGGAAGCTCACCCAGTAGTCCTTCGCCAGCTCGAGGCCGCCGTTTGGGCCCGCATTGGCCATGACCTCGGCGCCCGGCACTCCCGCCGGATAGAATTGGTCATCCCAGGTCGAGTAGAGACCGTTGGTCCAGTAGACCCGCTTTGCCGTCGCGGCTGATCTCGACCATCTGCGGACCGCCCGCATAGGCCTTGCCGTTCGGGTGGGGCGTGCGGCGGGCGATGCCGCCGATGTGAACCGAGCCCGCAAGCTTCGGCTTCCTCGGGCTCGGTGACATCGTACTGACGCATCTCGCCGGTTCCCCAGCAGGAAACGTAGAGGAACTTGATCATCCATGGAGAGGTCGATGTCGGTGACCAGCGGCGGCACCGCGCCGAAGCCCTGCAGCAGCGGCGGCAGCAGATCCTTTGGACGCCGGCTCGGCCGGGATCGTCGCTGTCTTCTCGATGTGGAACTTGCCGTCCTCGCGCCACCAGGTCCAGATCGAGCCTTCGAGGTTGGTGGTGTCGACCACGACGCCGAGGAAGCCGTACTCGCGGACGGGATCATGCGCGGGCCGCACCTCCAGCGCCATCTGATGGTTGGCGCCGAGATCGATGGTCTGGACGTTGCGCCGGGCGCGAAGATCCCAGAAATGGATGCGGTGGCCATATTTGTTCGAGAGCAGGTCCTCCGGCACGATGCCGTTCTCGAATTGCGGCGGCAGCCCCCATTCGCTGGTCACCATGTAGTCGCGCGGCAGGTTCCACCAGAAGTCATAGTGCAGTTTCTGCGGCCCGCGATCGATCTCCCAGCGGCCGAGGATATCGAAGGTCTCGCAGTCCATGATGAAGACGCCGGGCGGTCCATCGGTGCCGTCCTTGCCGCCGCCGCCAAGCGTGCTGACATAGATGCCGTCCGGTCCGCAATGGACCGTGTGCGGCCGCGAATAGCCGGTTTTTTTGAAGATCTCCTCGGGCTCGATGATCTTGTGAATTTTTGCCTGGGTCGGATCGGGCTTGGTATCCACGATATAAATGCGCGAGGAGCGGATTCCGGGAATGATCAGGTAGCGCCGCTCCAGGAAGGCGTGGCCGGTCAGCGGCGACAAGGCCGACGAGCAGGCGTTCCAGCCGAAATGATGGAATTCGTCGCCCTTGTATGGGCATCGTCACGGTGTGGACGATCTGGCTGTAGGTCGGCGAGCCGGGCTTTACATCGATCACCGCGAGCGCGTCGGGCTTTGAGAAGTCCGGGCTGAGCAGCAAGGTGTAGGCGAAGTTTTCCGGCGGCGCTTCCATCGCAAGCTTGGGCGATGCGTGGAAGGTCGGATCTGGCCTTATCGTCATTGGGGTTCCTCCCTGTTGGCTTCGAGGCGCACTGCCTTTTCGCTGGTTGCATGCTTTCGCGCCTTTCCAAGCGTCGCAAGCTTACCACAAGGAAAGGCAAGCGAGTCGGATCATGCGAGACTCACCTTCACGTGCTGCTGCGATGCGCGAATTACGAGGCCACCGCCTCGCGGATCCGGGCGTTCGACCGGGCCGGCAATTTGACGTAATATTGCCACCTCGGGGGTACAAATGGGCGCCGCCCAACTTCGATTCTCGAACTCGGGAACGCGCTCACCCATAATGGGGCCAAACGCTGGCCATGCCGGCAAGGCGATGGAGTTCGCCTTAAACCGCCCATTGGGCTGATGACTCCTTTCATCCGGTTACGGACGAGAGGAGTTTTTGTTGAGCACCCCGCCCTCCAAGATCGCTCGGCCTGATGCAACGTGCCGTCTGAGGTGCGCCTGCGCCGACAGCCTGTGTCCGCGCGGGTCATCATTATGACCCGCGACATTGTCCTGCAGATTTGCCAGGTGCTCGCCGTCCTCGCCTTGTCCCCGCTCCTGCAAGGCGCGATCGTGCAGTTCGAGGAACGCGTCCAGCTCGCGCAGGGACCGGGGATCTTTCAGCCCTATCGCGATCTCTGGAAGCTGTTCCACAAGCAGATCATCGTCCCGGAGACGGCCTCCTGGATCTATTGGCTGGCGCCGTTCGTCGCCTTCACGGCGATGATGACGGTGCCGATCCTCATTCCCGTCCTCACCGATTTCCCGCTGCCGCTTTCCGATATGGGCGACATTCTCGGCGGCGGGCTCATCCTCACGCTCGGATCGTTCATGATCGTGCTCGCCGGACTCGACAGCGGCAGCGCCTATGGCGGGATCGGGTCGAGCCGAGCCGTGATGGTCGCCATTCTGGCCGAGCCGACGCTGATCCTGGTCTTTGTCGGCATCACCTTGCTGGCCAAGGCCATGCTGCCCTTCGTGGTCAACCACCTCCTGGTCGCGAACCCGGCTGTCTATTGGAGCCCGGCGCATCTGTTTCTGATCGCCGCCTTCTTCATCCTGCTGGTCATCGAGACCGACCGGCTGCCCATCCATTCGAGCACGCATATCGAGGTCTATATGATCGAGGAGGCCCGCATCCTCGAATATTCCGGCCCGCTGCTCGCCCTGCTCAAATGGGCGTCGATGATGAAGCAGTTCATTCTGTACACGATCTTTTGCAACGTGCTGCTGATCCCATGGGGGCTGTCGCGCGAAGGCACGGCTCTCGGCGTCGCTCGGATCGGTGCTCGCGCTGATGGGCAAGTTCCTGCTCGTCGCCTGCGCAGTCGTCGTTGTCGAAACGGCCCAGTCCCGGCTGCGCTTCTATCGCTATCAGGAAGTGCTGGCGGCGTCCTTCGTCTTCGCCCTCCTCGCCATCGTCGGAACCCAACTGGTGTGAGTATGCTCATCGCTCATTTGGATCCCCTCGCCGCATCGATTTTCAGCCTGATGGCGATCGCCAGCCTGCTGCTCGCTTTCGTCATGCTCGGCTCTCGCTGGCTGATTAATTATCTCTATGCGTTTGCGGCCGAGTCGTGGGTGATCGCCGCCTTGTCGGCTACGGTCGCCTTTTACGGCAATTACCCGGAGCTCTATCTCATCGCGGTTCTTACCGCGTTGTTCCGCGGATTGTTCCTGCCCTATCTGGTCTGGCGGATCATCCGCCGCCTGAACGTCGCGCGCGAAATCCACGAAATCCTGCAGCCGAGTTCGGCGCTCGTCGCCGGCGCGTTCTGCGTCATCTTCTCATTGACCGTCGCCTATCGCTTCGGCCAGTCGCTCGGGCTTGCGGGCACGGTCGCGGTGCTCGCATTGACGATCATGCTTTCGATGAAGCTGATCGGATTTCTGATGCTCTCGATCCGGCATGAAGCGCTGAGCCAGATCCTCGGCCTGCTGGTGCTCGAAAACGGCATCTTTCTCGGCGCCCAGATCCTGGTTCCCGGAATGCCGATGCTCATCGAGATCGTCATTCTCTTCGACCTCCTGATCATCGTGGTCTGCTTCGGCCTGCTAGTCCAATATCTCGTCAGCCATGTCGGCAGCACCAGCAGCCTTGCCCTCAAACGATTGGTTGGCTGACGATGACCGGCACGCTTCTCCTGATTTTGATGATCACGCCGGCGATCGCCGCGGCAGCCTGCCTGATCATTCGCGCCCCGCGCTTCGTCGAGAGCGTGAATTTCCTCGCCAGCATCATCGTCTTCATCGTGGCGATCCCGCTTACGGTCCTGAGCGCGAGCGGGCCCTACCGCTTCCTGGGCAACTATGTGATCCTCGACATGCCGGGTGCCTGGGTCATCCTCTGCACCGCCATCGTCTACCTGCTCGCGTCGATCTATTCGGTCGGCTACATGCGCCTGCTCGGCGAAGACTCCAAGCTGTGGGGCTTTTACGCGCTGTTCAGCGGCTTCGCTTTCACCATCCTCTTGAGCGCGGTCATGAACAATGCCGGCCTGTATTGGATCGCCATCGAGCTGACCACGCTGGTCAGCACCTTTCTCATCGCCTTCGAGCGCGCGGCGGAGAGCATCGAAGCGGCCTGGAAATACATCATCGTCGTTTCCGCCGGGATCAGCCTGGCTCTGCTCGGCACGGTGCTGTTCTATTGGAGCGGAAGCTTCGTTCTCGGGCCGACCTATGACATGAGCTGGGACGTTTTGCGGGACGCGGCGCCGAAGATGAACGCCGCTCTCGTGACCCTGGCTTTTCTTCTGGTGCTGGTCGGCTACGGCACCAAGGTCGGTCTGGCGCCGATGCATTCCTGGCTGCCGGACGCTCACAGCGAAAGCCCGGCGCCGATCTCGGCGATGTTGTCGGGGGCGCTTCTCAATGGCGCGATGCTGGGCATCGTCCGATTCCTCACGATCGCCGACGCCGCCCAAGTCGGCGTTCTTGCCCGGACGACGCTGGTCGCGCTCGGCGTCGTGTCGCTGCTCGTCGGCGCCCTGTTCATCGTCCGGCAGAACGGCATCAAACGCCTGATGGCCTATTCCAGTGTCGAGCATATGGGCGTCGTCGCGCTCGGCTTCGGCTTCGGCGGACCGCTGGGCGTCGCCGGCGCGCTCTATCACATGCTCAACCATTCGCTGAACAAGTCGCTGATGTTCTTCGGGGCCGGCAATGTCATGCGCGGCTTCGGCTCCAAGGAGATCGGCGATATCCGCGGCGTCTGGGCACGCAATTCCGCACACGGAGCGCTCTGGCTTGCCGGTGCCGCCGCCATCACCGGCGCACCGCCATTCGGATTGTTTCTCAGCGAGCTGGTGATCCTGCGTGCCGGTCTGGAACATGGCTTCGGCTGGGCCGTCTATGCCATGGTCGTGCTGCTGATCGTCATCTTCATCGGCTTCCTCAATCATTTCCGCGGTATGTATTTCGGCCTTGCGCCGGACGCCGAAGCGCCGCCGCTGCGCCTCAGCAACTGGTGCGTGGCCCCCATGTGGCTGGCGCTGGCGCCGCTGCTGCTTTTCGGCCTGTGGTGGCCGACCGGCCTTTGGGATCATTTCATCGCCGTCGCCCACGCTCTGGCGAGTGCCGCGCCATGAGTATCTCGCCCAAGGTCGCGGAGCGCGCATCTGAATCGCAGATCGTATCGCTGCGCCCATCGGAGCTGAAAGATGCGGCGGCCCGCCTCCTCAAGTCCGGCGGCCGGATGCAGATGGCCTATGCGTGGTACCCCGAGCCAGGCCGCATCGAGCTGCGCTACGTCGCCAGCATCGCCGGCCGGCGCGCGTTTGCGGTCTGGCGCTGCGAGCCGGACGGGCCGGTGCCCAGCCTTGCCGGCATTTGCCCGCTACTCAGCTGGTATGAGCGGGAGATCATGGACCTGTTCGGCGTCGAGTTCCTCGACCACCCGCAGCGTCATCGCCTCGTGCTGCATGACGGCGCGGTCGCGCCATGCCCGCCATTCGATCCCGCCTACCCTCCGGACGCGCCGCTTCAGATCCGGTCCGCGAAGCAATCGATCCCGGACATCGGCGGCGCCAATGGCGACGTGCAACTGCTGCCCTTCGGACCGGTGCGCGGCGATGTTCTCGAATCCGGCGAGTTCCTGTTCTTCTATATCGGCGAGGCGATCCTGCATTATCAACCGCGGCTGTTCTTCAAGCATCGTGGCATGGAGAAGCGCTTCGAGGGGCTGCCCGCCGAGCGCGGCGTCGTGCTGGCCGAGCGCGTGTCTGGCGTCGGCAGCATCGCCCACGCCCTCGGCCTATTGCCAGGCCGTGGAGGCCGCGGCGAATTGCACCGTGCCGCCGCGCGCCCGCTTCCTGCGCGTCCTCCTCGCCGAGCTGGAGCGGCTTTACAACCACCTCCACTATCTCGGCCATCTCTGCCATACCACCACGCTCAAGGTCGGTGAGGCCCAAGGCAAGCTTCTTGAGGAGCGCGCCAAGCAGCTCAATTGCCGCCTCACCGGAAGCCGGCTTCTGCGCAGCATCCTGACGATCGGCGGCCTGCGGCGCGACCTGTCTCCCGGAGAGTGGCTCGGCTCCGAACTCGAAGCGTTGCGCGCAGACATTCGCGGCCTATGCCCGCCACCTCGAAAATACCAACAGCCATCTCGACCGCCTGATCACGACGGGAAAGCTCGATCGCCGCGTCGCCTTCGATCAGGGCGCGACGGGGCCGGTGCAAAGAGGCTCCGGTACTCGACAGCGATCTGCGCCGCGATCATGCCTACGCCGCCTATGGCGAGCTGCCCTTGACCGTCCCGGTGCGCAAGGAGGGAGACGCACACGCGCGGGTGCAGGTGCGGATGGCCGAGATCGAAGCCAGCATCGCGCTGATGCAGCGCGTGCTGCTGGAGCTGCCCGGCGGTCCCGTCCGGTCAGATTACGAGATCGAACCAGGAGCGGAGGAACTCGGCTGGAGCGAGTCGCCGCGCGGCACGCTGTTCTACGCCGTGCATTTCGGCGAGGACGGCAAGCTCAAGCGGGTCAAGATCAAGTCGCCGTCATTTTCGAACTGGCGGGTTTTTCCGTTCACGGTGCACGACACCAACATGATGGACTACGCCATCAACGAAGCCAGCTTCGGGCTGACGATCGCGGGCTGCGACCGATAGGAGCGGGCGATATGCCGCAATGGACATTATTGGGCTTATTGCAAGGCAAGCAGACCGCGCCATGGCCGCTGTCCGAGGGCAATGACGGACAGGCCGGATTTCTTGGCATGCCTCGTTATCAGCCGGAGGCGTGTGTGGAGGATTGCCGGGCTTGCGCGGATGCCTGTCCGACGCGCGCCATCACGATGAAAGGCGACAGCACGGACCGCTTGGACATCGATTATGGCCGCTGCATCGTCTGCCAGCTCTGCACCGAGGCGTGCCCGACCGACGCCATGATTACCTCCGCCGATTGGGCCTTCGGCGTCCGCAAGCGCGAGGATCTCAAATGGACCGATCATCCGCCTGCGTCTTTGGATACCGGCCCCGGCGCTCGCCACAGCTTCCGGCGCAGCCTGCATATCCGCCATGTCGATGCCGGCTCCTGCAATGGCTGCGAGTCCGAGCTGCAGGCGCTGAACAATCCTTTTTACAATCTGCACCGGCTCGGCATCTTCTTCACCGCATCGCCGCGTTTCGCCGATCTCCTCTTGGTGACCGGGCCGGTGACCTACGCCATGCACGGACCGTTGCAAGCCACGTACGAAGGCATGGCCGAACCGCGCTGGGTGATGGCGGTCGGGACCTGCGCGGTGTCCGGCGGCATTGCCGAGGGCGGCTATGCTTCGGGACACGGGCTCGAAGGCGTTCTGCCGGTCGATGTCTATCTGCCGGGCTGTCCGCCCAATCCCGCAGCCATCATCCAGGCATTGCTGATGTTTCTCGATCGCTTGCCGCAGCAGGTCAAAGGAGGCCGGCTTGTCGAATGAACTCCTTGCTGTGGCTTTCCTCGCCTGGACGGCCGCGGCCGTGATCGCGCTCACTCGGCGCGGCCTCATGCTGGCGCGCATTCTGCTGGCCGGCGGGTCGATCGCCGGGATTTTGGCCGCGATCACGGCTCTGCCAAATGGAACGGCAGCGGTCACCTTGCCGACCCGTCTCGCCGGCGAGATGGTCGGCTTTGAGATCTCGCCCGATGGCCTTTGGCTGTTCGGATTCGGACTGGCGCCCGCGATGCTTGCATGCGCGCTCTCCACTCCCGCACGGCGAGGCGAAGCGGGCTGGCTGTTCGGCGCGGCCATGAGCCTGATCGGCGCGCTCGGCGTGTTCGGTGTGCGGAATGGCGCCGGATTTCTCATTGCCTGGGAAATCATGAGCTTCGGCGGTGCGGTCATGATCCTCAGCGAAAGGCTGTCGCCGGATGCCGGCCGGCCTGTTCTGTTCATGCTGGGGCTGTTGGAAGTGGGAGCCGTGGCCCTGCTTGTGGCGGTCCTGCTGCTCGCCGTCGCAAGTCATTCCCTCGCTTTCGACGCCTTTGACCAGGCGGCCGCAACGCTTTCGCCGCCGATGCTCGCCGCCATCGGCGTTCTGCTGGTCATTGGCTTCGGCGCCAAGCTCGGACTGGTGCCGTTCTATGAATGGTTCCCTGCAACTTACAGCGCCGGCAGCGGCGCGTCCGGCGCGCTGCTCTCGGGCGTCGTCTTGAATGCCGCGTTCTATGGCCTGAGCCGTGGCCTGCTGCATTGGCTGCCTGCACAGCCGCAGGCGATGAGCGTTGCCGCCGGCCTCGGCATCTTCGTCGTCATTGTCGGTGTGCTCAGCGCCATTCTGACGGCGCTTTATGCGTTCCAGCAGGAGGACTGGCGGTCGCTTCTCAGCTTTTCGACCGCCGAAAATGCCTCGATTGCCGTGACCATGCTCGGCGCGGCGCTGATCTTCCGCGGCCATGGCGAAGCCGCGCTCGCAAGCCTTGCCTGGGTGGTCGCCTTGCTGCACCTCGCCGCGCACTCGCTGGCAAAGGGCGGCCTGTTTCTCACCGCCGACGGCGTTTATCGCGCCACCGGACGCTACGCCATCCTCCACACCGACCTGTTGCGGCATAGCTCCTGGATCTTCGGCCTCGGCGCGCTCTTTGCCGCCATGAGTCTCGCCGCCATGCCGCCGCAGGCCGGCTTCGTCAGCGAGTGGTATGTGTTCCAGACCGTCTTCCAGGGCTTTCATCTCGGCTCGCTGGTCAGCCGGCTGGTGATGGCCCTGGCAGGAGCCGGGCTGGCGCTGACCATCGCCGTGGCCTTCGCGACGTTCGTGAAAGTCTTCGGCATCGGCTTGCTCGGGCGCACGTCACGAAGCTACAAGGCCGTTCCACCGGGTTCGACGGTTGCCGTCGGGCTGCTCGGATTGTGCGTTCTCGCCCTGGCGGTCGGCATGCCGGTCTGGCTCGATGCGCTGAATATCGCCGTAAACGCACAGTTCGGCACCCAGGCAGCGCGCGACATGCATGACGGCCTGCTGCTCGTGCCGCTGACCGCCAAATTCGCATTCATATCGCCGTCGATGCTGGTCATCGTCATGCCGCTCCTGGCGATGCTTCCTCTGATGCTGGTGCTCGCCAACCGCCGTTTTGCCGTGCGCCGCGTGCCCGTCTGGTACGGAGGACTGGATCAGGATCCGGAGCGCGCCTCGACCACCGCGCTCACTTTCTCCAACGCCTTGCGGACCTTCTACAGCTTCATCTATCGGCCGACCGAGGAGACGCGAAGGGAAACCCACGAAAACCGCTATTTCGTCGAGCGGCTGGTGTTTTCGCATGAAGTGGCGCCGATCTTCGGCCGCTATCTTTTCGCGCCGGTGACGCGCGCCGTGTATCGCCCTGGCAACATGGCTCAAAGTCCTGCAGTCCGGGAATCTGAATTTCTACCTCGCACTGATCGGCGGCCTCCTGGTCATCATTCTCGCATTGACGCTGTTTTGAACCGAACCACCGGTCACACGCTTATTCGGATGATATGAGATCCTTGGTTCGGGGTAATCTTCGAGCATGATCCATCGGCATTGAATAGGGGCATGCCATGACGAAAATACTCCTCGTCCGCCACGGTCATGTCGAGGGCATCGAGCCTCGGCGGTTTCGCGGCCGGGCGGATCTGCCGCTGACCGGCCGGGGTTTGGCCGAAGCGCAGGCCGTTGCGCAGCGGATCGCGTCAAGCGGGCATCCGAGCAAGGTCTATACGAGCCCGATGACGCGCTGCGTCGTCACCGGAGACGCGATCGCCAAAGCCTGCAACATCGAAGCGCAGATCCTCGACCATCTCAACGACATCGATTACGGCGCCTGGCAATGGCACAGCTATGAGGAGATGGAGGCGGCCCATCCGCAGCTCTATGCGACCTGGTTCACGGCGCCGGGCCTGATGCGATTTCCCGGTGGCAACTCGCTTCAGGATCTCGTCGCCCGCACGGCGGAGGCGCTGCGCTTCGTTCTCAGCCACCACGTCGACGACACCGTGGTTCTGGTCGGCCATGACAGCGGAAACCGCGCCCTGCTGCTGCAACTGCTCGATCAGCCGCTCTCCGCCTATTGGCGGCTTGCACAGGAGCCCTGCTGCATCAATGAGATCGATGTGATTGACGGACGGATCCTCGTGCGGCGCATCAATGCCTCGGATCATCTCGACGGAGTGGCCGTCGGCTGATTGGTCATTGCTGCGCATTTCCGAGCTGTTGGCGAATGCATGCGTCTCGCGGCTGATAAGCGCCATGAGGTGCGCCCAATGAATGGAAGACCATGCCCATGGCAACCCGGCTGTCTACGGTGAGCGCCTTACCTGCCAAGTCGGCAGGCGCCGCCAATGTCGGCCTGCAGAACGGCGTGACGAGCGATGAAGCCCGGCGCCGGCTAGAGAAATTCGGCCCAAATGCGATGCCGGATACGAGCTTGCACACATTGCGCATGGCGTTCGAAAAATTCTGGACGCCCGTTCCGTGGATGCTCGAGGCTGCGATTGTGCTCGAACTGGTGCTCGGCAGGTATATCGAGGCCGCGATCATCGCCGCTCTTCTGGTGTTCAATGCTGCACTCGGGCTGTTCCAGGAGAGCCGGGCCCAGGCGACCCTTGCTGCGCTGAAGTCGCGGCTCGCGCTGAACGCATCGGTCCGGCGCGACGGCGCGTGGAAAACCGTACCCGCTGTCGAACTGGTGCCGGGCGACGTGGTGAAGCTTTCACTCGGCGCCGTCGTCGCCGCGGATGTGCGCCTTACCGGGGGAGAAGTCCTGCTCGACCAATCCATGCTCACCGGGGAATCGATACCCGTCGAAGCCGGCGCGGGCGTGGAGACCTATGCGGGGGCGTTGGTGCGGCGCGGCGAGGCGGTGGCCGAGGTCACAGCGACCGGAGCGCGCACCAAGTTCGGCCGTACTGCCGAGCTCGTCCGTACAGCCCATGTCGTAAGTTCCCAGCAGAAGGCGGTATTGCGCGTGGTGCGCAATCTTGCCGCGTTTAACGGCGTCGTCATCGTGATGCTGGTGGCTTACGCCGACTTTCTCAAGATGCCGCTCGCCGAGATCATTCCCCTCGTCCTGACGGCGGTCCTCGCGTCGATTCCGGTCGCGCTGCCGGCCACCTTCACCCTTGCCTCGGCGCTCGGCGCGCGGGCGTTAGCAAAGCTCGGCGTCCTGCCAACCCGCCTCTCCGCGGTGGATGAAGCGGCGACGATGACCGTCTTGTGCGCCGACAAGACGGGCACGCTGACCCAAAACGCACTGACGGTAACGGCCGTTCATCCCATGCCCGATTTCGACGAGGCGCAGGTTCTGGAGCTGGCCGCGCTGGCCAGCTCGGATGGCGGGCAGGACCCGGTGGACGGAGCCGTTCGATCTGCCGCCTTGGGCAAGACGGTCTCCGGCGCGCCGAAGCTGATCAAGTTCGTGCCGTTCGATCCGGCGACGAAGATGTCCGAGGCGACGGTCCAGGACCCGGACGGTAGGACGCGACGTGTCGTGAAAGGAGCGTTTACGGCGGTCATCGGCCTCGCCCAGCCTTCGCCGCCCGCGACAGCCGCGTCAAAGGAACTCGAGGAAAAGGGTTTCAGGGTGCTCGCGGTCGCCGCCGGACCTGCGAATGCGATGAAGCTGGCAGGGCTGATCGCCCTCAGCGACCCGCCGCGCGCGGACTCGGCGGCGCTCATCACCGAATTGCGCGCCCTGGGCGTGCGCACCGTGATGGTAACGGGTGACGCGCCGGCGACGGCAGCCATTGTGGCTCATGCGGTGGGGCTCGATGGTATCGTCTGCCCGCCGGGGCCGATACCCGACCCTGTGCGCCCCGAGCAGTTCGCGGTCTTTGCGGGCGTCTTGCCGGAGGACAAATACAAGCTCGTCAAGGCGTTCCAGAAGGGCGGCTATACCGTCGGCATGTGCGGCGACGGCGCCAACGACGCGCCGGCGCTGCGTCAGGCGCAGATCGGGATCGCGGTCTCGACCGCGACCGATGTCGCAAAATCGGCCGCCGGCATGGTGCTGACCCAGCCTGGACTCGCCGGCATCGTTGCAGCGGTGAAGGAAGGCCGAGTGACGTTCCAGCGCATTCTGACCTACACGCTGAACTCCATCATCAAGAAGATCGTGACGGTGCTCTTCCTGATCGTCGGCCTGATTATGACGGGGCATGCAATTCTGACCCCGCTACTGATGGTCATTGTGATGGTCGCCGGTGATTTCCTCGCGATGTCATTGACGACGGACAACGTGCGACCTTCCCCGATGCCGAATGCCTGGCGCATCGGCAGCTTGACAATGGCGGGCGTGGTCATGGGTATCTGCCAGCTGGCCTTTTGCATCGGTGTCTTGGCGGTCGGCAAGTTTGGATTGAGTCTTGGAACACAGGCACTGAGGACGCTGGCTTTTTCGGCCTTGGTGTTCGGGAGCCAGGCCGCAATCTATGCCATTCGCCAACGCCGGCGCTTGTGGAGCTGTCGTCCAAGCCTCTGGCTCGCCGTGTCGTCTCTTGCCGATATCGCAATCGCCTCGATATTGGCCATTGGCGGAATCGCCATGACGCCGCTGCCGGCCTTGGTGATCGCCGGCACCCTTGCTGCGGCGGCTGCCTTCGCGTTCGTCTTGGACATGGTGAAGGTTCCTGTATTCGCTCGTCTCGGAATCGCCTAGAGCCTGATCGCCAGCGGGACACGGGCCAGCTCCAGCATCATATGGGTAAGCAGTGATCCGGGAAGGTTCTGGTCCCAAAGTGATGGAACGCGATGCATGCCACCATCGCCGAAAGGATGAAAATGAAGATCGATTCAAAGGAATTTCGGGTACCGGAAGGAGACGAGGTCAACCTGAAAAAATGGCCGACGATGATCGATCCTGCATACAAGTCGCAGGAACACTATCGAGAACAATTGGACAAGCAAGTTGCCCGACTGAGCTCGCTCCAGGAGCTGCTCTATGCATCCAACCGCTACGCCGTTCTGCTGATCTTTCAGGGAATGGATACGGCCGGAAAAGACGGCGTCATCAAGCATGTGATGTCCGGGGTCAATCCACAAGGCTGCCAAGTCTTCAGCTTCAAACATCCCAGCCCCGCCGAATTGCAACACGACTTTCTCTGGCGCAGCACTCGTGACCTACCGGAGCGCGGGCGCATCGGCATCTTCAACCGATCCTATTACGAGGAGGTGCTGATCGTCCGCGTGCACCCCGAAATCTTCCGCAGCGAAGGGGTGCCGGACGTGCCGCACAATGACAAGACGGTCTGGCACGACCGGTATCGTTCGATTGCGAATTTGGAGAGACATCTCCATGACAACGGAACCCGCATCGTGAAATTCTTCCTCCACCTCTCCAAGGAGGAGCAGCGAAAGCGCTTCCTTCGACGCATCGACGAGCCGGAAAAGAACTGGAAATTCAGCCTCGCGGACATTGAGGAGAGGAAATTCTGGAAGCAATATATGAAGGCGTATGAGGACTGCCTCAGTGCGACCAGCACGCGGGACACGCCCTGGTATGTCGTTCCAGCCGACGACAAGGAGAACGCGCGGCTGATTATATCCCAAATTGTCCTCGATACGCTCGAAGGACTGGAAATGAGCTATCCGATAACGAGCGCGGAGCGCCGGCGCGAATTGCAGTCGTTCCGTGAACGGCTTGCGAAGTGAGTGCGCTAGCGCAAGGAGATCGTCACCGAGCAGGTGACCATGTATACCAATATCCTGATACCAACGGACGGATCGGAGCTGGCGGGGACGCTGTCGAGGACGGGGTATCGCGCTGGCCAGGTGGATTGGCACCAAAACCGCTGTGCTGACGATCTTGCCGCCATTTCACACGTAACATAACCTCGCCTCCCGCCAGACGGCTGACTTGCGTCATCAAGGAGCGTAACAGGGGACGTTCGAATGGATATCTTTCAGAACGTGGCCATCGTGGCGGTCGCCGCCACAGCCTTTTGGGCCTATATGAAATTGAAGACAAGCCTGGAATTCCTCGAGCATGAGGTCCGCTGGTTGCGGCAAGAGCTGGAGTCCTTGAAGCCGACTGAAATCAGGTCGGCTTACGATCAGAAATGATCCGCGTGGTTCATCTTGGTTGGCGCAGGCGGAGCAAGCACGCTGTACGTCTCAGCTTACACCGAATTCCATTTGGCCCAATTCTCGGGACCCAACGCACAGTCGGAGATTCTGACGAAGGCGGTTCCTTCTCACCGATCGAGCGCGGCAGAGCTGTGCGCCCGGAATATCAGCCATGACCGCGTGCGGATGCGCTTGTTTCATCCCGACAATTCCGCATTTGTCTCACCATGATCAACGCAATTTTGCCAATCACCTTGTTCGGCCTCGCCGCCGCGGGCACGCCTGGTCCGAACAACATCATGCTGACGGCCTCGGGCTCGGCTTTCGGCTTCCGGCGCTCGGTCCCGCATATCGCAGGCATCATCGTCGGATTTCCGCTGATGTTTCTCGCCGTCGGCCTCGGCCTTGGTGAGCTTCTCATGCGTCTGCCGCATGTGCATCTGGCGCTGAAATACGCAGGCGCCGCCTATCTGCTTTACCTCGCCTGGCGCATTGCCCAAAGCGGGCGGCCGGACTCTGGCGAGGCGGGCGGACGGCCGCTGACCTTTTTTGAAGCCGCGGCATTTCAATGGGTGAACCCGAAAGCCTGGATGATCGCCATCAGCGCAATCCCGGCCTTTACCACCATCGGCGGCAATTATTACGCCGAACTCCTGCTGATGGGCGCAATCTTCGCCTTCGTCACCGTTCCGAGCTGCTCGGTCTGGTGCTTGTTCGGCGTCGGCATCCGCCGGCTCATCCGGTCACCGGAGACGGCGCGGATCGTCAATCTCGGATTGGCGGCGCTGGTTGCGCTCTCGATCGGCCTGCTCTTCGTCTGAAGTCATGCGGCTTGGCGAAGCTTTGCGCTGTTGACCCAGGCCTCGGCTTTCTTCAGCGCCAGCTCAAGACTGTCGAAAAGCGCATTGACCTCGCCGCCTTGAATGATGAGCGGCGGGCAGATCGCAATCGTGTCCGCGAGCGCGCGCACGATCAGGCCTTCCTCCTCGCAGAATTTGGCAATCCGCGCAGCGACGGCTTGCCGTGCCGGGAATGGGCGCTTTGTCTCCTTATCCGCGACAATCTCGAGCCCGGCAATCAAGCCGACACCGCGAACCTCGCCTACCAGCGAATGCGAGGCGAGCGCTTGAAGACGCGTTTCGAAGATCGGCGCGACCGAGCGGACATGGCCGGGGATATCGTCGCGCAGATAGATTTCGACCGCCTTGCTGCCGATCGCCGAGGACACGGGATGGCCGGAATAGGTAAAGCCGTGTGCGAAAATGCCGATCTTGCGGCTCTCGTCCAGCATCGCCTGATACATCTCGTCCGGCACCGTCATCGCACCGAGCGGCGCATAGGCCGAGGTCAGGCCTTTGGCCATGGAGATTGTGTCCGGCCGGATGTTGTAGGTTTCGGAGCCGAACATCTGTCCGGTCCGTCCGAAGCCGCAAATGACCTCGTCGACGATCAACAGAATGTCGTATCTGTCGAGCACCTCCTGAATTTTGTCGAAATAGCCTTTCGGCGGCACGATGACCCCGCCTGCACCCATCACCGGCTCGGCGATGAACGCTGCAACCGTGTCCGGCCCTTCGAGCTGGATCATGTCGTCGAGCTCTCGGGCCAGACGCGCCGAAAACGCCTCCTCCGTCTCGGACGGCAGCGCCTCGCGGTAGTAATGCGGGCAGGTCAGGTGCCGGACCCAGGTGAAAGGCAGATCGAAATCGAGATGATTGTTCGGCAGGCCGGTTAAGCTCGCCGAGGCGAGCGTCACACCGTGATAGGCGCGCTTGCGCGACAGGATCTTCTTCTTTTTCGTCTTGCCGCGCGCATTATTGTAGTACCAGGCCAGCTTGATCTGCGTGTCGTTCGCCTCCGAACCCGAGGAGGTAAAAAAGATCTTGGACGCCGGCGCCGGCGAGATTTCCTTCAGCTTTTCAGCGAGCTCGATCGCCGGATCATGGCTTTTTCCGCCAAACAGATGGCCCGAGGCCAGTGTTGCGAGCTGTTTCGCGCCCGCCTCGATCAGCTCCTCGTTTCCATAACCGAGCGAGGTGCACCAGAGCCCAGCCATGCCCTCGATATAGGGTTTTCCAGTCGAATCATAGACATAGATGCCCTTGCCCGAACTCGATGATGAGCGGACCCGTCTCGCGGAATGCCGCGAGATTGGTGTAGGGGTGAATCAGGGTTTCTATGTCTCGCGCGAGCGCATTTGCGCTAACCGTCATGATCATGTGACCTTGTCGTTGAGCTTCACTGAGGGCTTCACTTCATATGTGGAGCGGCCGGATTTGCGCCAGCCTGGCGTTTGATCTTTTTAAGATAGGAATGTTAAAGTCGCCCTCAATTCGGAGCCTAAGCCTTGCGATATTATCTTCATGAGTCGCGAAAAGCCGTGTGGAGCCTGAGGGTCGCTCTGCTGTTTCTGCTGTTGTTCGCGGTCACCTTCGGATTCCATCGCATGGGACAGCTGCCAACCCCCGTCGCCATGAAGCTGTTCGGCGTGACGATTGTGGGCGCGGTCATCGCTGTCGGGCTTGGCCTGGCCTCTCTCGGCGGCATCTGGCGCGAAGGGTTTACTGGCGCCGCCAAGGCGATCGTCGGAGTCGTGCTTGGCATGGTCATGCTTGCGGGTCCCTTGTGGTCGCTTCCCAATCTTCTCACCTTGCCGCGCCTTCACGAGGTCTCCACAGACATTCAAAGCCCGCCGCCGTTCAACAAGATCGCGGCCCTGCGCAAGGGCGATGGCGTAAATTCCCCGGAGTTTGAGCGCGATACCGCGCAGCTTCAGGTCAAAGCCTATCCGGACATCAAGCCGCTGTCCGTCTCCCGGCCGACCGGTGACGCCTACAGCGCGGTGCGCGACGCGGTCAAGACGCTGAACTGGCGCATCGTCGCGGAAAATCCGCCGGCGAGCGGCAAGGCCCGGCACGATCGAGGCGACCAACCGGTCTTTGATTTTCGGCTTCACCGATGACATGGCCATCCGCGTCTCAAGCATCCGCAATGGCGCGCGAGTCGACGTGCGGTCCTCAGCCAGGAACGGGGAGCACGACCTCGGCCGCAACGCGGAGCATGTGCGTGAGCTGTTCTCCGAGGTTAAGACTTGCCTCAGCGAGATCGACAAGAATGAGGCCATGGAAAAAGCCGTGGCCCTGCGCGAGCTGCGTCTGAAGAAGGCCATGGAGAAGAAAGAGCAGGAGCGCATCCTTGCGGAGCGCGAGGAGCGCAAGCGCCAGCTGCGCGAAGCCGCTCTCAAGCGCGAGCGTCAGATATCCAGTAGCGGGAGTCCAGACCAAGCTCAGGCGCAGCCGACACCTTCCCAACCTCAATCAGGCGCTCAAGATGCGCAAGGATCGAATAAGCAGCAGCGCGGTGCAAGGAAGACGCTAAGCCTTCGTAGATTCTGGGAAGAATTGAATTGATAGTGTCGACGCCCTCCCGCAAGCAGTCGAGGATTTGCGTCTCCCGCCAGCGCCGGTGCATGATGAAGGCCTTGACCAGCCTCGGCGCCTGGGTTACCCGGCCGCCATGGCCGGGGAAATAGACGGTTTCCGACCGCTGCAGTAAAGTCTCAAGCGAGGCGATGTAGTCGCCCATATGCCCTTCAGGCGGCGCCACGACGGTCGTGTTCCAGCCCATGACGTGGTCACCCGATAGCAGGGTTTCGCCATCATTGAGGGCAAAGCAGAGATGGTCCGGCGCATGACCGGGCGTGAAGATCGCCTCCAGCTCCCAGTCGCCGCCCGTGACGCGATCGCCGCCTCTAAGCGCCCGGTCGGGAGCGAAATCCGCATCAAGAAACGACTCGCTCGATGGATCGAGCTTAACCGCCGCCCGCTCGGCCCCGTTCGACCCGTAGCCCAGCACCTCCGCACCGGTCAGCTCGGCGAATTTGGCCAAGCCGGCACAATGGTCCTTATGCGTATGCGTCAGGAAAATATGCGAGGCACGCTCGCCCCGCTTGGCGAGTTCCGACAGCAGCGCGTCCAGATGGGCATCGTCATCCGGCCCTGGGTCGATCACCGCGACTTGGCCGGTCCCGACGATATAGGTGTTCGTGCCTTTGAAGGTCATCGGGCTGGGATTATTGGCGACGAGCCTGCGCAGCCCTGGGGCGACGCCTTCGGCGACACCCGGCGTGAATTCGAATTCGCGCGAAAAGGGCAGGACGACATCCATCTTCAGCTCCAATCAGCAAGGCGTTGCGAGCAGCCCGCAGCCTGGGCGCTTCGTCATGCGGCGCCGCGATCGAGCGACTGCCCCGCCGCGGCGACCGGCCCGAGCAGATTGACCATGATCGCGCTTGCAAGAACACTGCCATTATTGACGATCCGGTGCGGACGATCGCCCGCATAGCGCGCCGTCTCTCCGGCGGCAAGGGCGAATTCCTCCCCTCCAGATGTCACCGAAACCGATCCGGTCAAGAGCGTCAGATTCTCCACCGATCCGGCCGGATGCGGCTCGGATTCCAGCACGCCGCCGGGCTCCGCCTCGAAATGATACCATTGCACCAGCTCGATCGTCCTGATCCAGCCGATGATGCGAAGCCGGCAGCGGCCGTCGTCGCTGATCAGCAGCGGCGTGCCCGAGGGGCCGAGCTTCTCGATCAGGGCCGGGGCATCCTCGCCGCGCAGGATCTGATCGATCGGCGCATTCAGCGCGCGGGCGAGCTTATAGAGCGTGCCCAGCGTGGGGTTGGTTTCATTTTTCTCGATCTGCGAAATGATCGATTTCGCCACGCCCGATTGCTCCGACAGATCGCCGAGCGAATAATTGTAAGCCCGCCGAAGCCGGTTGATGGTCTTGCCGAGCTTCGCCGTGACTTCCGGCGGCTCGCTCGTGGGCGCTCCCTTTCTCATTGACATTTTTGTGCAGTGACCTCATTTTCAGATCGTTCTATAAAACGAACGATTGTAGCAATTGCACCAGCTTCTATTGTGGCAAAATCCGGCGATACGGGCCTTAAATCGGCAGCCTGAAGCGCAGGATGCCGTGACGATAGCCCCTAAAAGGCGGTTGCAAGGGTAGGATTTTATCATCTGTGTTCGTTTTTGAAAACACAATTCGGCGGAAACGCCACCGGATGGTAAGCGATTGCGCGGTCCGGCCGAACGATTGTCGCAAGGGCGCTGGCGCTGATGGCGCACACAGTTCGAGATGGAGATGATCATGGCCAAGGCCTTTGCACTCAACATCGTGACCGCAAATCACCTGCTGGAGGGGAATTCCATCTTCCTCGGCGAGAACGGCTGGACCACCGACCATCATGCGGCCAGGCTGGCGAACGGCCCGGATGAGGCGGCGGCGCTCGAAGCGCTCGGCCGCGCCGATGAGGACGCCAATAAGGTCGTCGGCGTCTATCTGGTCGCCGTCGAGCTTGACGGCGGCGGCCGGGCCGAGCCGGTCCACTATCGCGAGAAGCTGCGCGTCCGCGCCCGGCCGTCCTTCTGGCCGGATGGCGCGAAGGCCCGGCCGAAAGGCGCCCGCGCCGGCAGCTCGGAGGAAGCCCGTCATGTATCGCTATGACGATTTCGACCGCCAGTTCGTGCGCGAGCGGGTGGCGCAGTTCCGCGGCCAGGTCGAGCGGCGGCTGTCCGGCGCGCTGAACGAGGAAGAGTTCCGCCCGCTGCGGCTAATGAACGGGCTCTATCTTCAGCTCCATGCCTATATGCTGCGCGTGGCCATCCCCTACGGCACGCTGTCCTCGCGGCAGATGCGCCGGCTCGCCGACATCGCCGAGACCTACGACAAGGGCTATGGCCATTTCACCACCCGCCAGAATATCCAGTTCAACTGGCCGAAACTGAAGGACGTGCCCGACATTCTGGACGAGCTGGCCGAGGTCGAGATGCACGCCATCCAGACCTCGGGCAACTGCATCCGCAATGTCACCGCCGATCCCTATGGCGGCGTGGCGGCCGACGAGATCGCCGATCCGCGCGCGACCTGCGAGCTTCTCGGCAGTGGTCGAGCAACCACCCGGAATTTTCGTTCCTGCCGCGCAAATTCAAGATCGCGGTGACCGGCGCGCGCGCCGATCGCGCCCTGATCAAGTTTCACGATATCGGCCTGCGGATCGTGACAGAACGGCGAAGGCGAGCTCGGCTATCAGGTCTGGGCCGGCGGCGGTCTCGGCCGTACGCCGATGATCGGCATCAAGGTGCGCGACTTCGTGCCCGCGGCCGATCTCCTGCGCTATGTCGAGGCGATCATGCGCGTCTATAACGCCGAAGGGCGGCGGGACAACAAATACAAGGCGCGGATCAAGATCCTCGTGCATGAGAAGGGCGGCGAGGAATTTCGCGCGGCCGTCGAGCAGGAATTTTCGCGCATCCCGCCGGACGGCGAGGCGCCGGTCGAGAAGGAGCTGCGCCGGATCGCGGCGTTTTTCACCCCGCCGAGCTACGAGGCGCTTGCCGAGGCCGGCGAAGCGCTGGCGCAGGCGACACGGTCGAGCCGCGATTTCGCCCGATGGGTGCGGACCAACACCCGCAAGCACAAGGCGCCGGGCTATGCGATCGCCATCGTCTCGTTGAAGCCAGGCCGGCGGCGTGCCGGGCGATGCCGCGGCCGAGCAGATGCGCGCTCTCGCCGACGCCGCCGACAAATACAGCCTCGGCGAGCTGCGCGTTTCGGCCGAGCAGAACATCGTCCTGCCATACGTCAAGAAGGCCGAGCTTTTCGGCCTGTGGCAGGATCTCGCCGAGGCCGAGTCTTGGCTGGGCGAATGCCGAGATGATCTCCGACGTCGTCTCCTGCCCCGGCCTCGACTATTGCACCCTGGCGACGGCGCGCTCCATCCCCATCGCCCAGGAGATCAGCGAGCGTTTCGCCGATGCCGCGCTGCAGGAGAAGATCGGCCCAGTGCGCATCAAGATTTCCGGCTGCATCAATGCCTGCGGCCATCATCATGTCGGCGATATCGGCATTCTCGGCCTGGAGAAGACCGGCGCCGAAGCCTATCAGATCACGCTCGGCGGCGACCCGACCGACACGGCCGCCATCGGCGAGCGCTCGGGGCCGGGCTTTCCGGCAGACGGCGTCGCCGACGCCATCGAGCGGCTCATCCATTTCTATCTGGGCCGGCGCGCAGGAGGGCGAGACCTTCAGACAGACCTATCGGCGCCTCGGCCATGACGTGATGAAGGAGGCGCTTTATGCCGCTCATTAGGGACGGCCGCTTCGCCGCCGACGATTGGCTGCGGCGGGAAGCCCGGCGCCGATTTGCCCGCGGGCGCGAAGCTGATCCTGCCGCTTCGATCGGCTGACGGCCGAGGCGGAGGCTCTCGCCAAGGCGGGCCACGCGCTTGGCGTCGAAATCACCAACGACACCGATCCCGGATGCGCTGACACCCTGGTTCGGCCGGGTCGAGCTGATCTCGGTGCTGTTCCCGAAATCGGCGGACGGACGCGGCTTCTCCATGGCGACACGGCTGCGCCGGCTCGGCTTCGACGGCGAGCTGCGCGCCACCGGCCATCTGATCGCCGACCAATATGCGCTGGCGCGAAGCTGCGGCTTCGACACCGTCGAGATCTCCGAGGCGCAGGCGGCCCGCCAGCCCGAGGCGCATTGGCTCGAAGCCGAGCGCGCCATGAGCCTTGCCTATCAGCGCGGCTATGGCCGCATGCGCAGCATCCTGAGCGCTCGCTGGGCCGGGTGACCGCCCCTCCCTCGTCATCCCGTGCGCGATGCAGCACGCCGGTGGCGCATCGCAGACACGGGATCGCAACATGCGATTCCGGATCAGCAGCATAACCCTCAGTCGCTGCGATGACTTCGGGGCCGTTCATGCGGCAGGCAATCGTGCCGTGAACAGCCCCCTCACCCGGCTTCGGTCCTGACAGACCTCGCCGCCCTCTCCCGCGAGGGGAGAGGGCCATGCCCGTCGCATTCAGGTACGGCGGCTTCCCCACCCTCAGATTGCCCTCTCCCCTCGCGGGAGAGGGCGACCGCGAAGCGGTCGGGTGAGGGGGCTTAGCGCGGGATCGGATGAGATGGAATTGATTGCCGCAAGCTCGGACGAATTTCCCGCGAAAGCGGGGACCCAGTACTCCGCGGACTTAGTAGTTTACTGGATGCCCGCTTCTGCGGGCATTTCGAATAATTTGTTTCCATCTCAGCTGATCCGGCTCTAGCGCCCCCGCAGCCAGCCGAGGAACCCGCCTTTGCCTCCCCGGCTGGCGGGCGCTGCCGTGGCCGGGGCACCCGACGCACGCTACGCCCCGCCGCCGCCTTTCGCGGCCATCTCCGCTTTGAACATCTCGTAATTCTTCCTGACCGTCTTCGTATTCGGATGATCCCCACCCAGGCTCTTCTCGAAGATCGCCAGCGCGCGGCGCATCAGCGGCTCGGCCTCGGCGAGACGGCCCGTGGCCTTCAGCAGCCCCGCCAGATTGTTGAGGTCTATGGCTACTCTGGGGTGGCCGGGTCCGTATGCGGCCTCATCGATGCCGAGCGCCCGGCGCATCAGCGGCTCGGCCTCGGCGAAACGGCCCGTGTCCCGCAGCAGCCCCGCCAGATTGTTGAGGCGAATGGCTACTCTGGGGTGGTCGGGTCCGTATGCGGCCTCATCGATGCCGAGCGCCCGGCGCATCAGCGGTTCGGCCTCGGCGAGACGGCCCGTGGCCTGCAGCAGCAGCGCCAGATTGTTGAGGTCTATGGCTACTCTGGGGTGGCCGGGTCCGTAAGCGGCCTCATCGATGCCGAGCGCGCGGCGCATCAGCGGCTCGGCCTCGGCGAGACGGCCCGTGTCCTGCAGCAGCTGCGCCAGATTGTTGAGGTCGATGGCTACTCTGGGGTGGCCGGGTCCGTATGCGGCCTCATCGATGCCGAGCGCCCGGCGCATCAGCGGCTCGGCCTCGGCGAGACGGCCCGTGGCCTTCAACAGCTGCGCCAGATTGTTGAGGTCTATCGCCACAGCGGGGTGGTCGGGGCCGTAAGCGGCCTCATCGATGCCGAGCGCCCGGCGATAGAGCGGCTCGGCCTCGGCGAGACGGTTGGTGGCCTTCAACAGCTGCGCCAGATTGTTGAGGCGAATGGCCACGCTGGGGTGGTCGGGTCCGTAAGCGGCCTCATTGATGCCGAGCGCGCGGCGCATCAGCGGCTCGGCCTCGGCGAGACGGCCCGTGTCCTGCAGCAGCTGCGCCAGATTGTTGAGGTCTATGGCTACTCTGGGGTGGCCGGGTCCGTATGCGGCCTCATCGATGCCGAGCGCCCGGCGCATCAGCGGCTCGGCCTCGGCGAGACGGCCCGTGTCCTGCAGCAGCTGCGCCAGATTGTTGAGGTCTCCGGCCACGTTGGGGTGGTCGGGTCCGTATGCGGCCTCATCGATGCCGAGCGCCCGGCGCATCAACGGTTCGGCCTCGGCGAGACGGCCCGTGTCCTGCAGCAGCTGCGCCAGATTGTTGAGGTCTATGGCTACTCTGGGGTGGCCGGGTCCGTATGCGGCCTCATCGATGCCGAGCGCCCGGCGCATCAGCGGCTCGGCCTCGGCGAGACGGCCCGTGTCCTGCAGCAGCTGCGCCAGATTGTTGAGGTCTATGGCTACTCTGGGGTGATCGGGTCCGTATGCCGCCTGATCGATGCCGAGCGCCCGGCGCATCAGCGGCGCGGCGGCCTTATAGTCGGCGCGGCTCAAAAGATAAAGCGCGGTCTGATTACAGAGGCAAGATGTCTTCTTTGCACCTTCGCCCGTGTCCGGCGCGCTCGGGAGCGACGGTCGTTGCGTGAGACGCAAGAGCGGATGCAGGCTTGGCCAGTTGCGGACATCATGGGTCGGCTTTTCGCCGGACGGAAACGCATCGGCGACGAGCCGGAGCGCGGTCGCGGCGGTGCTTCTCGGCCTCGCCGCGTTCCGCCAGCCGGGCACGCATCACCTCCTGCACCAGCCGGTGCAGGCTGATGCCGCGCGAGCCGTCATCCAGCGTCTCGTGAGTGATCAGCGAGACATTGTAGAGCGCGGCGACGGCCTTGTTCAGCTCGGCCTCGCCGATCACATCGGCGGTGATGATGTCGAGCGGGATGCGGTCGGGGGCAAGGAAAGCGGCGATCCCCATCAGCGTTTCCGCCTCGGGGCAGGCCGCCGCCGCCTTGCCCATGGCGAGGCTGAATGTGCCGAAGACGGTGCGCCGGATAGTCCGCATCGTCGGGCAGGTCCTTGATCCGCTCCGCAATGCGCGCGCGATAGGCATCGAAGCCGAGATTGCTCGCCGTGCAATAGGCGCGGCCATGGCTGAGGGCGAGCGGCAGATAGCCCAGCGCATCGGCGAGGCGCGCGGCGGCGTCGCGGTCCGGGACGGGCGCGCCCTCCAGCAGATAATCGATGGCGATCTCCGGCGGGAAGACATCGACGGCGAGCGCCTCGGCGCGGCCCTGCCAGCCGGGCCAGCGGCTGGTGATGATGAGATGCGCGCCAGAGCGCGGCGTCAGCTTTTCGATGGCCGAGGGCTTTTCGGCGTTGTCGTAGATGAGCAGCCAGGGCTTTTCCGCGCCGGTCTGCGCGATGGCGTCGAGGGCGAGCTGGGCGGCGTTATCGCGCTCGGGGACGGCTTCGAGGCCGGGCATCAAGCGGCTGCCCAGCGCGATCAGGTCGTCGATAAGGGTCTGCTCGGTTTCGGCGCGCAGCCACCAGACGCCGCGATAGCGGGCGTGATTGCGCCAGGCATATTCCTGCGCCAGCACCGATTTGCCGACGCCGCCAAGGCCATGCACCGCCGCCGACTGCGCGTTGGTGAGCGCGGCGGCTCCTCCCTTCTGCCAGAGCGCGCGGTCGAGATTTGCGAGCAGATCCTCGCGTCCGGTGAAGCCGGGCACCGGGCGGATCTCGGGATGCAGGATTTGCGACGGGCGCATATTTCAGACCCGCTGCGTAATTTGCTTCCGGCGCGGCCGGATCGATGGCGCCGCTGACAGCTTTACCAAGGGCGGTCGCATCATGCAGGATAGGCACGAGGTTGTAGGCCCAGGGGATGCTCTTGAGGAAGCCGGTGGGTACGCAATCCTCGATGCGCAGCACGATCAGCCGCTGCTTCTTGTTGCTCGGATCGCCGGTCAGCGCAAAGTCCGCTTCCGCCATGCAATAGTCGCTCTGCATATAGGCTTTGGAGAGCAGAGCGAGCATCCGGCCGCCGTGATCGACCTTGGCGAAGCCATCGCGCATGCAGGCCATGAAGCTGGTGTGGCCGAAATTCTCGTCCTGGAGGAATGTCGTGTAACCGGCGTCGCGCAGAATGTGAGCGATCAGGATGGCGATCTCCTTATCCGCGCCGGCACGGGAGATGAACAGCTCGCCTGCCCTGGCCGCGCTCTTCCTGTCCGTGCCGTCCGCCATCGACCGCCGTCCCGGTTTTCCCGTTTACGGCAATATCACATGTGGCGTGATCGCCGCCAAGCCGTATATCTCCCGCTCATTTAAGGCGTCCGGTGATCCAATAGGCAAGGTAGCCGACCCACTCTTTCGCCGCCAGGTCGATATCGCTCCAGGCGCCAGACGCGCCCGATGAAAATCGCAGCAGATCCTCCAGCCCGCGCGTGCGGAAGTCGACCGGCCAGGCGATGACATCGAAGCCGGCGGCACGAAAGCAGCCCATAGCGCGCGGCATGTGAAAGGCCGATGTGATCAAGAGCCAGCGCTCGCCCGGCTTGGGCGCGATCAGCTTTTTCGTGAAAACGGCGTTCTGCCAGGTGTTGCGCGACCGGGTTTCCAGCGTGATGCGGGCCGGATCGATGCCGATTTGCGTGAGAAAGCGCTTGGCGATGCCGGCCTCGTCGGTGCTGCGATAGACCAGAGATCCGTCGCCGCCGGATATGACAATGCGTGCGCCGGGATAGCGGCGGGCGAGCGCGGCCGCCTCGGTCAGCCGCTCGGCCGCCTCATTGAGCGCGACCTCGTTCCGTGCGACCGACACCAGAGAATTGATCATGCCGCCGAGAACGATCATGCCATCGACGCGGTCGCTATCAGTGGGCGCCGGCCGCGAATATTGCTGCTCCAGCGACAGCAGCATCGCATTGGCGAGCGGCGTAAGGCCGCCGATTGCATAAATCCCGGCTGTCACCCATAAGACACGCATCGCCGTTTGCGCGCGCCCGGCCCGATAAAGGACGGCGCCCAGCGCAAACAGAAGAATGAGCAGGCTCGATGGCTGAATGAGGTACCATATTACCTTCGAGACAAGAAAGAACATCGAAAATAATCTCCGATCGATGACTGCTTATGGCTTTGTCGGCAATCGAAAAGAAGCCGCATGATCCCCGATCCGGACGCCGCCGTTCGACGTTCTTGAATCAATGGCTGTTCACCATATATACTGGAACGTGGTTGTGGAGTGCCCCCAGGGGGCTTCACCGCGCGTCATGGAAAGCCGCGCAACCCGACATGGGAAAGTCGCTTTGCAAGGGCTTTTGGATGTCGCGTATTGTTAACAATCCTTTGCTCCTGGGCTTCGAGGAGATAGAGCGGATGCTGGATCGCATCGCCAAAGCCTCAGGAGACGGATATCCCCCTTACAATATTGAGCGTATTTCCCCGTCGGACGGACTCGGTGAGCGCATTCGCATCGTCCTTGCCGTTGCTGGTTTTTCTCGCGAGCAGCTTGAGATTGTCGTTGAGGATAGTCAGCTTACAATTAAGGGAAAGCAGGAGAACGATGCGTCTCGCACCTATCTCCACCGCGGGATCGCCGCAAGGCAGTTTCAGCGAAGTTATGTCCTTGCGGACGGGTTGACGGTATTATCGGCTGAATTGGATAGCGGACTGCTTTCGATCGACCTGATGCGGCCAGTTCCGAACCGGCGCGTCAAAAAAATTGAAATCAAGGATCGCGCATAATGCTCGACAGTTGGAGCATCGCGTGAAAGCGAGAGTACCGGGCCGTCACGCTAAAGTGAGGAGAAACGATCATGACACATGAAGAAATTTCATCTGCTCCTCTGCCCATGTCCGAGATTGAATTCGCTGCGCTTGGTGACGGCGAGATCGCCTATATCAAGACGCTCAGCCCGGAACAGGCCCGCGACATCTATCCGCAGCTCAAGGGTCTGCCCGAGGGAATCACGATTTTTGCGGTTCATGCCGCCGACGGAACGCCTCTTGCTCTGACGGATACGCATTTTGCCGCCGTCGAGAATGCCAAGGAGCACGATCTCGAACCGGTAAGCGTGCACTGATCCGGACTAAAAGCGGGCGCCCTCGGCGCCCATTTCTTTAAGGGATGGGTTTAGGCCGCGTGTGAGGCCGCAGGTTCCGTCAGAACCGCATAGAGAGCTTCTTTTTCGCGCGATGAGCGCAGCTTTTCCACCGCCGTTGGCTCCCTCATCAGCCGGGAAATCCGCGCCAAAGCCTTCAGATGGTCGGCACCGGCATTTTCAGGGGCAAGCAGCAGAAACAGGAGATCGACCGGCTCTTCATCGATGGCGTCGAAGTCGATCGGCTCCTCCATGCGCGCAAAAAGCCCGATAATATGCTTGAGTGAATTGATCTTGCCGTGGGGGATGGCGATGCCATTGCCCACGCCGGTCGAACCGAGCCGCTCGCGCTGCAGGAGCGTGTTGAAAATCTCGTGCTCGTCAATCCCCGTCAGCTTCGCCGCCCGGATCGAGAGCTCCTGAAGCGCCTGTTTCTTGTTGGCCGCCTTCAGGGAGGGAATCACGCCGTAAGGTGTGATGAGATCGCTCAGATCCATGGTTTTTTCATACGCTCCCGTGACCTGCAAAAATGCCTGGTCTCTACTTTAGCTTGAACTGTCAGATTGGCCCGCCGAACCGCCTGGGTCGATCCAGCCAATATGGCCATCGTCCCGGCGGTAAACAACGTTGAGCCGGCCATGGCTCGCATTCTTGAAGATGAGGAACGACGTGTCTGCAAGATCCATCGCCATGACGGCGTCTCCAACGGACAATTCGTGAATTGCGACTTGCGTTTCGGCAACGATAGCCGGAGCCAGTTCGATCCCCTCAGTTTCGTCCTCGTCGCTCTGGCGTATCACATAATCGATTGCGTTCAGCGACACACCCTCGCCTTTCGGCGCGGAATCTGCGTGATGATTCTTCAGCCGGCGCTTATAGCGGCGCAACCGCTTCTCAAGCCGGTCCATCGCCTCATCGACGCTTGGATGCGGTTCACCCGCGGCGCCGCTCGATTGAAGCGACAGCCCCGAGACAAGATGGACCGCGCAAGTTGTAATAAACTGCCCGCGTTTCTTCTCGATGACGACATTCGCGGACAAGCCTTTGCTGCCGTATTTTTCGACCGCTCTTTCCAGCTTTTCCAAGATGTAGCCACGAAGAGCCGATCCCAGATCAAGATTTTTTCCGGTGACTTGAATAGCCATGCTTTTATGTCATCGCGTCATTCTGCGGCCGCCTGCCCTAGCCGCAAGTACGCTGTCTATATTTGACCGAACCTTATTAGCCCGGTTCGTCCTCGCCACCCACACTAGCCGGGCGGACCGTATTCCAGAGCTCTCGCAATGTCAAACAGGACCACCATTGTGGAACGAGTTTGACGATGTGAAAAGAGCGAATGCACCTTCGTGCCAGCACTTGGTTATCGGCACTATCCCCTAGCCTCGGCCAGGGACGGTGCGGAGGCTGAAATCTTACTTCGCCTGCGTTGAACCGACGACGGAATCCGCATTATTTCGCGGTATTTGGCGACGGTTCGCCGGGCGATGTCGATGCCGTCATCGCGAAGCATGGCGACGAGTTTGTCATCGGAAAGGATACTGCGCGGCAACTCATTGTCGATCAGCTCCTTGATTCGATGTTTAACTGCCTCGGACGAGTGTGCATCGCCCATCCCCGCGGCCGGGATCGCGGAGGTAAAGAAATACTTCAGCTCAAAGGTTCCGCGTGGCGTCTGCATGTATTTGTTCGAGGTGACACGGCTGACCGTCGACTCGTGCATTCCGATGCGGTCCGCTACGTCCCTAAGCCCCAGCGGCCGTAGGCCGCGCACGCCGATTTCGAGAAAAGCCTCCTGCTGGCGGATGATTTCGTCGGCGACCGTCAACATGGTCCGCCGCCGCTGATCGAGGCTGCGCGCCAGCCAGTTGGCCGTACTCATGCAGCCTTGCAGATAGTGCTTGTCCCGCTCGGTGCGCACCATGCGCTTGGCAGCGGCATAGAAGCCGCGATTGACGCTAATGCGCGGCAAGGTTTCGCTGTTGAGCCGAACCTTCCAGAAGCCGTCGCGGTCGCGTTCAACCAGAATATCGGGGATGACGGTTTCGACGGGCACGGAGCCAAATTCCAACCCTGGCTTCGGGTTGAGCGTCCGGATCTCCGCGATCATATCGATGAGATCGCTTTGATCGACCTGACAGACGCGGCGAAGCCTGCCGAGGTCATGGCTGGCCAACAGTTCGAGATGGGCAAGCAGCGCCTCGATACAGGGATCGAAACGGTTGCGCTCCTTCAATTGCAGCGCCAGGCATTCGGCGAGAGACCGGGCGCCCACGCCGCAAGGTTCGAAGCTCTGTATGAGGGCCAGTACCTCCTCGACGAGACAGGCCGGCGCGCCGAGCCGCTCTGCGATATCCTCGACGGCGCCACGCAAATAACCGGCATCATCGATCAGATCGATCAGATGATCGCCAATCAGCCGCCTGACAGGATCAGCCATTGCAATATGGAGCTGCTGGCGCAGCTGGTCGCGCAGCGTGGTCTCCTGAGCGGTGTAATCCTCAATCCTTGCCCCGCTCGGCTCATTCGAGCTGCCGCTCGCGGAGCGCAGCGACAGCGTTTCATAGTTGCCGGCGGGCACCGCGACGGCGTCGTCGCCGTAATCCCCGCTCTCGCTGACGAGGATCGGCGTCCCGCGGTGCGGAATCATCACCGGCGCCCAGCGTGTCCACCTCCTGAGTTTCGCCATTGACCTTTGCTTCCGTGCCGGTGCGCTGCTCGGCTGCCACGCCATTGAGCGCTTCCGCCTCGTCCGAGCTGCGGTCATCCCAATCGATCAAGGGGTTCTGTTCGATTTCGCGTTCAAGAAAGCTGTGCAATTCGAGGTTGGAAAGCTGCAAGAGCTTTATCGCTTGCTGCAATTGCGGCGTAATGACAAGCGACTGGGTATGTCTGAGCTCTAGCTTCGTCTGGAGCAAGATTTCCGTTCCACGTTCAACTCAAATACAAACTCGACGCGCGTTCTTCGTTTCTGCATCGATTTTACCGAGCTCCGGCTAAAACCTTCGTTTGGATCGATGCACTAGCGAGCGAACATATCACCGAGATAGACGCGCCTTACGTCCTCATTGGCAACGACCTCGGCCGGCGTGCCTTCGGTCAAAACCTTCCCATCATAGATGATATATGCCCGGTCGATCAGCTCCAAAGTTTCACGGACGTTATGATCTGTTATCAGAACCCCAATTCCGCGCTGCGTCAAATGCCGCACGAGCGCGCGGATGTCGCCCATAGCGATCGGGTCAATGCCGGCGAACGGCTCGTCGAGCAGCATGTAGGAGGGACGGCTGGCAAGTGCCCGTGCAATTTCGAGACGGCGCCGCTCACCGCCTGAGAGGGCGATGGAGGGCGATTTTCTGAGACGGCTGATGCGGAATTCCTCGAGAAGCGAGTCGAGCTGGCGCTCGCGCTCCCGGCGGCTGGGCTCGACGACTTCGAGAACGGCGCGGATATTCTGCTCGACGGTGAGCCCGCGAAAGATGGATGCTTCCTGGGGCAGATAACCGATGCCGAGCCGGGCGCGCCGATACATGGGCAGCTTCGTCACCTCGTGGCCGTCGATGACCACGTTTCCCTGATCGGGCCGGATCAGGCCTGTAATCATATAAAAGATCGTGGTCTTGCCGGCGCCGTTCGGCCCGAGAAGTCCAACAGCTTCACCCTTGCGCAACATCAGGCTCGCGCCGCGCACGACGGTTCGCTGCTTGAAGCTTTTCACAAGGCCCGAAGCGGAGAGCTGGTTGTCCGGGGCGGCGATTTGGCGCCTGCGGGACATTTGCTCGGGATGAAGCCGATGAACGGGAGCGCTCGGAACGCCCCTTGGTGCCCGCGGATTATGTCTGTCCATGATCGCCATAAGAAAACCGGCCGGGATTTAGGCACGCTCCTTGCAAAGAAGCTATAGTGCCAACGGGTGGAAAGGTTAATTCGAATTTTACGACGCAATGAAGACGGGCGCCTCGGCCAGTCGGCCTATATCAGCGGCCGGCTATGGCTGCGTTGTTTTGCCGCTCGTCGTTTTGCCGCCAATTCCCGGCAAATTCGGCTGGGATTTCGGTGTGAACACGCCAATGATGCGTGCCTTCTTGCCTTTCTCGTTATTGGCCGTGTCATTTTCGAAGCGGCTCAGACTGGTCTTGAGGTCGATTACAAGACGGTCGCCTTTGATTGCATTGGTTCCTTGAGAGACCACGACATCACCGCCCAATGTGACAAGCTGTTTTTGGACTTCGAATTTGGCCCAGCTACCTGTCGCCGTCTGGTCCTTCGTCGTCACCCGAACGTCGCCCTTGGCGTCTATCTGGGTGATCTCCGAATTGCCGCCTGGCAGGACGGAGGCAGCGGAGACTGCATTGCCCGAAGCGGTCTGAGCTGGTGCGGAACCGCCATTGGCGCCATCACTATTGGACTTGCTCGTATAGGTGACGTAGAGCTCCGTGGAGCGGAGATTGAAATCGCCCTGCGTGGCCAGAACATTTCCCTTGAAAACGGCAACCTTCTTCTTGTCGTCGACTTCGAGCGAATCCGAACTCGATGTTGATCGGCTTATTGGCATTGGCGGAATAGTTGGTTGCCAGACTGCTGCCGGGAGTCTGAGCCGATGTTGGCAGGCCGGCGGCGACCAGCAGCAGCGCCGCGCCGAGACCTTCGCGGAACCTGCGCGCTAACGTGGGATCAGCAAGACGGATCAGCTTCATTGTGCACCCCCCTCCGGAGCCTTCTCCAGATGGACCTTCACCCTACCCTCGAATATAGCGCGCAATTCACTGGAATAAAGGGTCATGGTCTGGGCTTTGATCGTACTATTGTGGAAAGCGAGGTCTACCGGGTCTTTCGAGATGATCTTGTTTTCCTGCAGGAACGCGGTCGCCGTCTTGAGTTTGCCTTTGAAGCCGGCGGTCCCGCCGATTAGGGCGCCATTGTCGAATGTCAGCTCCTGCTCTTTGGACTGATAGATCCCGGTCGGCGCCTCGAGCGTGGTGGTCTCGCCGGCCTTTGAGACGATATTGCCTGTGATCGTGTTCAGCGTGATGAGTTCCGGGTTTTCGACGTGCTGCGTGGCATTCTCCGCCCGGACGTCGTAAGCGCCATATTTTTCGTTGACGCCCTTGAACCGAGGATTGACCATTTTCAGACCGCCTCCGGTGACATCGACCGATTGGACGCTCGCCTCGCCGCCTTTGATCTTCACGGACAGACCGGACGGCATGAAATAGAGTGCCGTAATAACGACCGCCAAGACGGGCAAAAACCTGCGCAGCATTTTGACGAGCGCGCTATGGCGCTTTGCTTCGCGAAAGGCCTTGGCGCGGTCGCCCGAGTTCGAAATGGCGGCGAAACGCGCCGGCACTTGCCGGACATCGGTCTGGATGGCCATGTGAGCCCGTCACAAAAATTGCGTCTCAGCGGCGAAAACGGAATCGAGCCGCGATCCGCACCCGCGCGAACGGTATCATAGCGTCCGTATGGTGCAAAAGTTTGTTGTGCAACGCGCAAGAAGGCGCACCTTCAATGCGTGAAGATTTCCACTGCGTCCCAGCCGAGCAGATCGAGGCGCGCCCGCGTCGGCAGAAAGCGAAAACAGGCGTCCGCGATGTCGAGGCGCGCCTTCGCGGGCGAGCAGCCCGTCGAGAACCTGCTTGAGCTGGTGCAGGTAGAGGACGTCCGACGCCGCATAGGCAAGCTGCTCCTCGGTCAGCACCGGCGCGCCCCAGTCGGAGGATTGCTGCTGCTTGGAGATTTCAACCCCAAGCAGGTCGCGGCACAAATCCCTGAGCCCGTGTCGATCGGTATAGGTGCGAGTCAGCTTCGACGCGATCTTGGTGCAGTAAACCGGCGCCGTCAGTACGCCGAGATACCGATCGAACATCGCGATGTCGAAACGGCCAAAGTGGAAGAGCTTGGTCACGGCCGGATCGATCAGCAGCTTGACCAGGTTCGGGGCATCGTATCCAGCGGTGAATTGCACCAGATGCGCGTCGCCGTCTCCCCGCGAAAGCTGCACTAGACATAGCCTGTCGCGGCGCGGATCGAGCCCCATGGTTTCGCTGTCGATGGCGACGATGTCGCCGAAGATCAATCCGTCAGGCAGGTCGCCCTTATGAAGAGTGATGGCCATTCACGGCTTATATCACAAGCTCGGGCGAGCGCCAGACGGCGCTGCCCGTGATTTTCGCCCCGGCCCCTCGGGTCACGCCTTTATACCAGGCTGTCCACCACGCCGCCGTTCGCCGCTGGGTCAAAGCCGCCCAATCAAGGTCCTCGCGGCGGGGCGGTCTGCCATTGTCAGGAAATACGATCATTCGGCGTCATGGCAGGCGCAGCACGGCGCCGCGCCATCTCGCCTGGAACAGCTCCGCGCCCTGACCGGGTCACGTCGCTCAGCCCAGCCCGATCCACAAGATTTTGTGGTGCAACCTCGTGGACACCCCTCAATCTTTGCGCTAGCCTCGCCTCTGGTATATCGTCTAACGAATGCATTTCTGACGGGCAATAATGATAGTTATCTACAATCCTACGCTGGTGATGATATCGATTTTTGTTGCCATCACCGGCGCCCTCACCGGCCTCGCCGTTACAGCGGGGTATGATCCGAACAGTCGCCGCAGCTATGCAGCCTCGCTCATCATGGGCGCAATCATCATCGGCGGCAGCATCTGGTCCATGCATTTTGTCGCCATGCTGGCGGTACGCTTTCCCATCGTGATCACCTACAATTTCGTCGAGACGATGCTCTCGCTCTATGTAGCCATCATGGGAACCGGGCTCGGTCTTTATCTGGTCAGCAAGCGACGCCTCGGCATTCTCAGCGTGCCGGTCGGCGGGCTGCTGATGGGCGCGGCGATCGCCGGTATGCATTATCTCGGCATGGGCGCCATCAGGGGGTGTGGGATCTCGTATAGCCAGACAGGGACCGTCGGCGCGATTGCGATCGCGGTGGTCGCCTCCACCATCGCGCTCTGGTTCACCTTCCGGAAGCGCGGCACGGCGGAGACGCTCCTCGGCGCATTGGTCCTTGGATTGACCATCTGCTCGATGCATTACACGGCGATGGTCGCAACCGACTTCCAGACGTTGCCGATCACATTTGCCTCATCCGAGCCGCTGCTGGCGCAGGACACGCTCGCCTTCATCGTCGCATCGGCGACCTTCGCGATCTGCGGCATCTTCCTGGTGATCTTCGCCTCCCTCGCCATAGGCGGTACGGCCGACGCTCAGCGGCGCGGGCGATAGGGCAAAACATCGGGCCGGTCGATATGACGGAGTCCCTATCGGCGCGGACCGAAAGCGTTCCGTGACCGGCGCGGTTGGAATTGTGAATCGGACAAAGATTTCCAGCTTGCATTCGGCGACCGAAGAGCCTTACTAACCAAGAATGCCAAGCCGTCGGAGTGTAGCGCAGCCTGGTAGCGCACCTGCTTCGGGAGCAGGGGGTCGGTGGTTCGAATCCACTCACTCCGACCAAAAATTTTCCATGATAAATCAATCAGTTCAGTTTCTAAGGGCCGCATCAAAAGCGGCCTTTAAGCGTTTGCGCTCAGGTTCGGCGAACCTGTCGACGTCATTTTCCCCTCCGCGAACCAAATCGAATCATCATATCGTGGCGCTCAGATGCTATGCCCACGAAATGTGGTTTTGGTCCTGACCAAGTTTGGAGCAGACGATGGACGTCTTGGCGTATCATAACCCCGCGATCGACTGGACGCGCTTCCAGCAGGGCGGGATTTCGGACGGCGGATGGCAGATATTTGGCGAGATTGTTCAGCTTTCTTGGGCCTGGAAGCATTGGGATAAGGCGGCTCAAGCTGCGCTTTTTTCCCGTCCGCCAGCGCCACTTTATCGAGAAAGCGACTATATGCGCCGGAAGCGCAAACAGGAATGGCAGCGAAGCATCGACAGGCTGAAAGGCCATAAAATGGGGGCGGCTTTCCTGGCAGCCGAACGAGTCAATGCACTTGGCGCCATAGGTTCTCGACAGGAAGGGACGCCAGATTGGTATTTGAGCCTAGCAATATATCAGAGTTTGGGGCCTGAATTCTTGCATCCATATATTGGCCATGAACGGGCAAATTTCGCAGTTCTCGCATTTGCGGAGTTCGACGCTGGCATTGAGGTAACAGAGAACCCAGGTGCCGTGGCTAGCCGTTGGCGCGCTGCTGACAATCGCGCCGCAGCCTAGGATCGACTTTGTGATGGCTCCTCACCCACAAATTGCGTCAGCACCTTCTGGCTCTCCGCCGACAGCCGCTCCCATTTTCCCCCTTCCGCCCAAAACGTGCGCAAAGCGCCACAAAGAAACGTGCCGCTTAGCAAAGTTGTTGCCAGCTAAAGAAAGATGCGTCGGACCCCACTTTTCGGAGCAGGGGGTCGGTGGTTCGAAATCCACTCACTCCGACCAAAAAAGCCTTAATGGCCAAGGCATTTTTTGCGGTCTCGATCAAATCCCAAATTCCGAAGATTGCCGTGGAACGTCAGTCGAACGCTAGGCGGCATTTCGGGGCCTGATGATTTTCCTCCTTGTTTTGCACCGGCGAGCGGCCCACATCGGCAGGCGCCGCGGGTCGCAGCGTTTGCGGTTCTCGCTGCCCCTCCGGTGGGCTCTCGAACCATTGCGACAAACTCACGGGCCAACAATAAGATAATTAATTAATACCGATGACTTTCCGTGACGGCTGGACGGGCGGCCGATCAGACAGATTCTCTCTACTGCTGCGCCAAACTTGATAAAGTCCGATGCTCCAGCTTAGCGAGAATCGCATCGGCAATGGTCTGGTAATTGCCGTCGAAATGGTGACCGCCGGGCCGGTTCAGCTTCGTCGCGTCGGCCAGTTCGGGGAAGGTGCAGGCCGTCTCATGATCGCGCTCCTCGTCCAGACCAAAGACGCACAGGACCTTGCTGGCGGGCATCGAGGCAAGATAGGGGCGAACGGCGACAGCCTGCGATGACTCCAGACCCAGCCAACCGCTGATGGATACTTCCAGATCGGCGGTCGGCTCAAAACCGACCAGACCGATGACCTGCGTCGCTTCGCGTGTAGCCGGGCTCAGCTTGCCCCAAGCGAGTGGAAGCACGTCGGCGCCAAAGGAATAGCCGAGAAGCGCCGTCGCGCGCACCTGCCAGCGGCGCTGGTAATAGTCGACGATCCGGTCGAGGTCGGCGGCGATCTGCTCCGGACTCTTGTGTCGCCAGAAATACCGCAATGAATCGACGCCGACGACGGCGACATTCTGGTCCGCGAGATAATCACCGATTTTCTTGTCGATGTCGCGCCAGCCGCCATCGCCGGAAATGAAGACCGCAAGCGCCTTGGCTTTCTGCTTGGCAGGCAATTCGACCAGCGGCAGATCGAGCGCGGTCTCCGGCGGCGAGCCGATCTCGAAGACGGCATCCAGCGCGGCGTCGAGTTGCGCTTTCGCGTCGCCGCCGACGATCTGAAGCCTTGCACTTCCGCTCGCCTTTACGAATTCGGCGAGGTTGGGCGGCGGCGGCGCTGAGGCGATCCAGCGCCAGCGTCCCGGCAGTGCGTTTGCGGGTCCGTAGGTGAATTTACTTTTCGCCGGGTCGTTCGCCAGGTTGTCGCCGCACAGCGGCAGCTTCGTTGGCAGTGTCGGCTCGAACCCCAGGCTGACGGAACCTGCCGCCGTGTTCAGCGGCGTCTGACCGAGAACGAGATAGGCGAACCCGCCGCCGCCCCCGCCTATACCGAACAGAACAGGCCAACGCCAGTTTGTCATGCCCAGTTCGTGCTCGGCGTTATGGGCCAGATCGTCCAGATCGCCATAGATATAGTGGCATTCTGTGTCTTCGCTCGCGGCCTCCCTGCTGATCAGCGTCGGCAGGTCGACAAGCGCGACCGCAGCGCCGCGTGCAACCAGCCTTTCAGCCTGGGCGCGGTTCTCGGCAGTCAGGCCATCCTTGTCGGATATAAGCTCCACGAAAAGCTTTGGGTCATTCTCCGGCGCCAGGACGGTGATGTCGCCGACCGCTTGGCCGGCCAGGGTTAACGATCGCGGCGCGGACTCAGCAGGAAGGGCGGCGGCCAGGGGCACCGTCAAGCAAAGCAGCCATCCGGCGAGCGCCGTTAAACGCATACGTTTTCTCCACATTTGCGTGCGCGCTGCGGGCTCGCCGCAATCAGCGCTGCCGCATCGACGAGTACGCCGGCGACCGACAGACCGCCTGGATGCGCAAGATATCTCGGCCGCCATTCCGGCTTGAACTTGTTCTTGAAAGCGCGAAGCCCCTCGAAATTGTAGAAGCGGTCGCCATGCCGGTAGATCAGGGAGCCGAGCCGGCTCCACCGCGACGCCAGATGGTGGCGCGGCAGGCCGGAAAGCGGCGCCATGCCGAGATTGAACCACTCAAAGCCATCAGCCTTCGCCGCTTCCAGAAGGCAGATGAACAGATAGTCCATTGTTCCGTTTGGTGCGTCGGGCAACTGGCGTATCAGATCGACTGAATATTCGCTCTGACCGGCCCCCTTCCAGATATTCGCGAAGGCGATGAAGCGCCCGTCCTGCCGAATGACGGCGTGATCGTAGAGGCCGAGATAGGGCTCGGACCAGAACCCTAGGGAAAAGCCCTTTTCCCTCGATCGGCGGTCTGCGAGCCAGGCATCGGAGACCTCTTTCAGCAGCGGCAGAATTGACGGAACGCACTCCGCCGGGACGATCTCGAAAGAGAGACCGTTGCGCTCCGCATGGGCCTTGCTTTGCCGCAACTTCCGGCCTTCGCCGCCCTGAAGCGTAAAGCCGGCGAGATTGACATAGGCGTTCTCGCCGAGCTTGGCGAGGGAAAAGCCCGCATCGATGTAGGCCGGGATGTATTTGGCCGAGATTTGATAGAAGGCGGGGGCACCGTGATGCAGATCGGTCAGTTCCTTGAAGCGCCAAATCAGATCGACCGTGCGTTTTTCATCAGGAGCGACCGGATCGCCCATAGCAAGCCAGGTCGAGCCCTGCACGCCGTACATGACGAAACTGTCGCCGTCGTCGGAGATCAGGAGGCGCTTGTCGCCGAGCAGTGCGAGTTGGACGTCGGTACGCGGCGAATAGGCGACGATGGGCATGATCCGCTCAATGTGATCATCCCCTATGGCGGCATCGCCGCCATGCGCCTGATGGGTGAACTTATAGAAGATGAACATGACTGCGGCGATCGCGATCCCGAGGCTTGCACGCAGGAAGCGGGGCGCGTCGCCCTGATAGGCGAAATCCCACCAGAGCGAGTTGGCGTAATCGACGTGACGGTAAACGGTCAGCCCAACCCAGAATGAGGCGCCAAGGGCGACGATGATCATCAGCAGCCATTCGTTGGATGGCTGCGTTTCGAGCAGGCCGGCGCGGCGGTAAAATTCCGGGCGGGCGGTCCAAAGCAGGCCCATGGCGGCCGTACAGACTAGGGCTTCCTCGAAATCGATGCCCTTGATCAGCGAGAACACAGCGCCGGTGGCGAGCAGGCCCATCGCCAGCCGCCAGGCGGACCGGAGGCGGCACAAAAGCCCGTAGCCAACGACGAGAAGTACGGCACCGACAAGACTGGCGACGAAATGCGAGGTTTCAACGAAAGGCAGAGGCACGATCCGATGGAGTAGCGCCATGCGCGGCGGCAACTCCGGGGTTGCGCCCGAAAGGAGGAGGACGACGCCTCCAAGAAACACTGCGATTGCCGCCGCCGGCGCGAGCATCGGCCGGGCGATCTCCGCGAAGGCCCGTCGCGCGACCGTCAATATGCCGGCGCGCGCCTCCAGTTCGTGGCCGGCAAGGAAGGCCGAGGCCAAGGCGAACGGGCCGACATAATAGATAAGCCGAAAGAGAAGCAGCGAGCCGACCGCCTCAGCGAGAGGAAGCCCAGGCACGCCGAGCAGGATCACAGCTTCGAAGACGCCAAGACCTCCGGGCACATGGCTGATGACGCCGAGCACCGTTGCGGCAATGAAGACGATCAGCAAATCGGGAAAGCCTATTGTGGCGGTGTCCGGCAGAAGCAGCCATAGCGCCAGGGCGGCAAACGCCGTATCGGCGGCGCTGATGGCCATGGATGCCAGGCTAGCCGCGGCGCCTGGTAGCCGCAGCGGCATGCCCGAGATCAGGATTGCTCGCGGCTTAACGCCAGCATAGATGATCCAGGCGGCAAGGGCCGCAAGAATGCAGAATCCTGCGCCGAGGTTGACTGTGGGCGGCAGCCCATCCATTGGCGCGATGACGCTGGGTTCTAAGACCAGGCAGATCCCCGCGAGGGCGGCCAGTCCCATCCAGAAGCTGATGGTACACAATATCCCGGCGGCGAGTATGCGCGGGGTCGCCAGCCCGTGAAACCGGTACATCCGAAGCCTGACTGCGCCGCCGGTGAGAACGCCGAAGCCGAGCATGAAGGTGAAGCTTTGGCTTATGAACGACGTCATCGCGGCAAAGGCCAACGGCACCTTGCGTGCTTTGACGACGCGGAGGGCGAGAAGATCGTAACCGGCAAGGCTCAGATAGGAAGCGGCCGTCGCGGCGAACGCCAAGGCAAATTCCGGCCAGGTGATCGCCTGAAGCGCGGCAGCAACCTCGCGCCACTGGATGTTCTCCAGCGTCCGGTAAAGAACGGCTGCGGCAAGCGCAAATGCGGCTACGGCCGTCACCATCCCGACCTTGGACCAGTCGACCCATCCGAGCCGCCGCCCCAAACGATTCGCGGCCTCGCGCATCGACCTTGGCGCCGGGACGCCGGGATCTCGGTCAAAAATTTCGGCAATTACCATTCCAAGCTCGCATTAATTTCGCAGGCCGGTTCCCGCCTCGTGCCTTGGCGGAAATCTTACGGTACGGGTCATCAAAAACGCCTCGGGCCCAATGGGGCCCGGGCTTGCATCCCCGCGTAAGCGCGTTACTGGGTGGCGCTCACCTCCGAAGCCCGCAAATTGCCCTTTTTCGTTTTTTCATAGGTGACGTTTACGGATTGCCCAACCTTGAACTTCGTCAGATCGACCGCCTTCGCCACTTTGAAGCTTTTCCCATCCGCCAGCGTGAGCGCACGCTTCGCCGGGTCCAATGTCTTGATATCGCCGGTCGCCTTGTCCGCGGCAAAGGCGGCGCCCGACAAAGCGAGCGCGCCGGCGAGGATGAATGGGATAACGCCCCTTCTGAACATAAATTTCTCCATCGGTTTGTTGCGGGCATTTGCGCCCATTTGACTGCGGATTATTCTGCGGCCAGCCTTGCCCTCACCTCTCCGGAACTATACGGATTTGTAAACTTGGCCTCCGGGCGCGATGTGCGGCCGTGGCTGGATAAAACACAGCCTGTTCGCCTGTGTCATGCGGCATTCCGCCACCAGGAAAACCGCTATAATGGGCAGCTTGGAGCACGTCGCGGCCTGTCTACACGGTCTAAGGCCGAAACGAACAGCCCGGCCCGAAGGTCCATCAGACCTCCAAGCCGGGCCGAATTTATCGAATGGCGACCGGATTACGACAACGATGCTTTCGCTGGCAGGGCCAGATAATGCTCTTCGTTGCCGCGCTTGACCAGCGCGAGCGCTTTGCTCCGCCCCTTCGCCGCTGCGTCGGATAGAGCCTGCCGTAATTCCTTCACCGACGCGACGTCGCGATCGCCGATTTTGAGGATGACATCGCCGGGCTCGATCCCGGACGACGCCGCAGCGCCCTTCGGATCGAGGTCGGTCACGACGACACCGGCCTTGCCTGCGCCTTCAACCGTTGATGCGGGCGCGACCGAAAGGCCCAGCTTGCCGACCTGATCGCCACCGCCTTCGGCTTTCGCCAGCGTCTCTTTCTGGTCATTTTTCATGGCGCCAAGAGTGAGCCGGATGTCTTGCTCCTTGCCATTGCGAACGACCGTTAAGTCCGCCTTGGTTTCAGGCGCCATGCCGCCGATTTTTTTTGCCAGGTCGCGGGCGTCCGCGACCGTCGCGCCGTTCACCTTGGTAATGACGTCGCCGGCCTTCAGCCCGGCTTTCTCTCCCGGTCCGCCTGCCTCGGGTCGATCGACGAGCGCACCCTTCGCCTCGGAGAGACCAAGGCCCTGAGCAATCTCTTCGGTCACCGGCTGGATCTGAACGCCGAGCCAGGCCCGGTCGATATGGCCCTTTTCCTTCAGCACCGGGACGATTTCGTTCACGGTGGTTGAGGGGATGTCGAAGGCAATGCCGACGGATCCTCCCGACGGGGTGTAGATGGCGGTATTCACGCCGACCACCTCACCGGCGAGATTGAAGGTCGGGCCGCCGGAATTGCCTCGGTTCACCGCGGCATCGATCTGGATGAAATCATCATAGGGGCCCGAGCCGATGTCGCGGTTCTCGGCGGAGACAATGCCCGCCGTCACCGTGCCGCCCAGCCCGAAGGGATTGCCGACGGCGAGGACCCATTCGCCGATCTTCGGCGCTTTCTCTGCGATCTTCACGAAGGGAAACTTGCTGCCCCCCTCGACCTTGATCAGAGCGAGATCGGTCTTCGGATCGGTTCCGATGACTTTGGCCTCGTAGGTCTTGCTGTCGTCGGTGACGACCTTGACCTCGGTCGCGCCATCGACGACGTGGTTATTCGTGACTGCATAGCCGTCGGCGGTAATGAAGAAGCCGCTGCCGAGCGCCTGGATCAGCTGCTCATGGCCCTGGCCCTGGCCATTGCCGAAGCGATGGCCGCGGAATTCGAACGGCAGGCCGTCGAAGAAATGCTCGAATGGCGTTCCCTTGAAGGGGTTTTCGCCGTTGCGCGGACTTGGCGTCTGCTGCTCTTCATCATTCTGAGCGACCTGGCGCGTCGGGTCGATCTTCACCTGAACCGAAAACACCGCCGGTTTGACGCGCGCCACGAGGTCGGCAAAATTGGGCAGACCGGCGGTCTGGTCCGTTACTGCGGCGCTGACCGGCTGCGACGCCGAGTAAGCAAACTGCGGCAAGCTCGCCGCGGCAAGCAATGCCGCTAAGCTCGCGCCGATCAGCAGCTTGCGCGCCAGATGAGACCGCAACGGCCGGGATGGTTGCGGCTCGCTTCCGGGGACGATGGATGTTGTCATTGATGTGTCTCCTAAACATGCGTGCGGGGTCGTCCCGCCGAACTGACTGCGCGCATAATCGGAAAACCCGCCTTTCGGTAGGGTGGACTCCGCCATACAATTTCGTAATGTACCAACGGCGCCCTGCCGCATCGTCGGGGCGCCGTTTACCTTCCGGCTCGCCGGCGGCCGAGCTCAGCGAGCCAGTGGAAAAGCTGCCCTCAAGGCAGAGCCGAGGGGCAGCCTTTCCGGTCAAAGCTGTGGTCGGTCCGCCGAAGGAATCAACGCGGAACGCGAGTTCTGATCAATAATCCAGGCACTGATAGTAACGCCGCAGCCAATAGCGATTATGGGTCACATACCAGCGGTGGCGATAATAGTTGCACCCACTATAGTAGTTTCCATAGTAGTAGCCATCGTAGTCATAGTCATATGTGCCAGCCATAGAAATCATCATATGGATAATAATAGTAGCCATGGCGGCCATGCCTCCTATGCTTCCCCTTGGATCCATCCCACTTCGTATAACCTCCGCTTGGGCTGCTCCACTTTTTATAATTCCCTTGAGATCCGCTCCACTTGTTATAATTCCCTTTTGGCCCGTTCCCTTTGTAAGAAAAATTGTTGGATCTGGAGCTGCCGCTCCAAGACGGCCCGCTGGAATGAGGATAGCCGCTGGAGCCGCCGCTCCCACCAGAATAGGAACGGCCGCTGGGGCCCCCACCCATACCGGAACCGCCATGATCTCTGACCAGCTGGATATTGGTTCCCGGCTGAAGTCCCTGTTGATCCGCCGCGATTGTCACGCCTGCCGGGATGAATAGCAGACCAAGCAGCACACTGAATGTCGACGTGATGTGAGCACTGCGCATATCGTAACCTCCCCATGAGGTCGGAGCGAGGCAGCGGACAATGCTGCCGCTCCGAATTTGTTACATATCAATGATAATTGGGGAGCGCTCCTGTCGAAATCCTGGCCAGCCGCTTACCATCTTGTAAGAAAAAGTCACAAAGTATGTCCGGCTCGCGGCGCCCGAAGGCGCGTCAAGCGCTCCTAGATCAATGATTTACAGAGGGTTTTCCCCGCGGACAGGGCGTGTGTACCGGCTTTACGGAAAGACCATGCTCAAGCAAAAGTGTAGAACCCCGTTCCGATATTATCGGAACGGGAAAATCTGGCGGTCAGCGCCATTTCCTGGAATTGCGGCGCCTCTAGAGGCAGGGATGCGCGCGCCCGTAGGCGTCGAACCAGACGTGATGATGCCAGTCGACATGCCTGTAATTTGAGCAATAGGCTCTTGGCGGCGGCGCATCATAGTCCACATAACGGCCGTCATAGCCGTAATCGTCATAATAGCGCGGCGCGGTCAGCAGGGTGCCGAGCGCCAAACCGCCAAGAATGCCGCCGACGATGTATGGGCCGCGGTTGTGGTGATGCCAATCCGCCTGTGCGGGCTGGACGGATGCCGCAGTGCCTGCGGCGAGGACAAGAGCGGCCGATGCGGCCGCTGCGCCCATGCGCAGACGCTTTTGCCAACGAGTCGATGGCTGTGCATTGCCGCCGAGAGTCTCGTTCTGTTCCATTTTCGATTCCCTTCGTAGTAAGAGAGCCTGCATCCGTGGCGGGTCTTCGAGATCCTGCACGTCGCCGGCGCACCTCGAATAGGGTACGAGACGCAGGGGCGATCGTGCGACTCAGCCTGCAAGGCTTCATTGTCGCGATATGCTGGCAAATGCCCGATTAACCTTCGATGAAGGCGGCAATACGGATTTGTAAATTTGTCGCAAATTGTCGCTGGAGCAGGATTTTTTAGGCGGAATTCGGCGGTACCGCCCAGCCTCGATCTTTCCGATCTCGCTCTAAGCCGCAAGATGCGGAAAGGCGATGGTGACGCACAGCCCGGGCTGGTTATCCGCAAGCTTGATCTTCGCCTTGTGCAGTTCGGCGATGGCCGCCGCAAGGCTGAGGCCGAGGCCGCTTCCGGGCGTCGATCGCGACTTCTCCAGCCGGTATAGCCGTTGGAAAACCTTGTTCCTTTCTTCCTCCGGAATGCCCGGCCCGGTATCGGCGAGCCTGGCGACCACGTGGTCCGGATCCGCCGAGAGCGCGATCGATATGGCCGTGCCCTTGGGGCAGTGGTGAATGGAGTTCTCGATGATGTTCGCAAAAAGCTGAGTTAGAAGTTCGCTATCGCCGCGGACTTTAGCATCGCCCGTTGCGTCTATCGCACATTCGAATTTGTGGCCTTCATCCTCGATTACCGGCCCATAGACGTCGGCGACATCGCTTAGCAAGGTTTTCAGATCGAGGGGCACGAAGCGCTTGCGCCCCGCCCCCGCTTCGATCTGCGTAATCCGCAAGAGCGCCTCGAAAGTATCGACGATCATGTCGATCTCCTTAAGAGCATCGCCGATGACGCATCGGAACTCCGCAACGCTCTGGGCGTTGGCGCGCGCCGTATCCAGCCTTTGGCGCAGCCGGCCGATTGGGTGCTTCAGATCATGGGCAATATCCGAGGACGTCTGATTGACGTTGAGGATCAGACGTTGCAGGTAATCGAGAGTGAGATTGACCTGATCGGCGACATGGTCCAGATCGTCCCGCGCGTCCGAAACCGGTGCGCGCTGTGAAATCTGCCCCGCCGCAACCGCCGAGAGGGTAGAACTCAGGGCATCGATCTTGCGCTGCGCCTGCCAGGCCAGGTGCGTTCCGACGACAGCCGGAATCGTGGTCGCGAGCACGAGCCCCCAGAGCAGCGCGTCGAGCAGGGTCGATTCCGTGTAGGTGATGACCCGATTATTGGCGCCGACAAGCAATTCGCCTCTGGAGACTGGCGTCCAGATCGCATAGAATCGATCATCAGGCTTGCCGACATTTTGAATCGCGGGGAATTGCGCCCGGTCGAGGATCCGCCAGCCGCGAAACTTAGCTGCGTGTTGGACATTGCCCGCCAGATATTCGTTATTCTCGCCGACCAGCATGTAAACGCCATCAGCATCCCTGACCGAGGCCGCTTCGCTTTCGACGACGCTTTTCAGATCGTCGAAGCCCTGCTCGCGGTCGACCCTGACCAGTGCGTCCCGTGTTTGCAGGACACGGCCGCGAATGCGGGTTTCGAGGGATTGCGTCAAGCTGAAATAGACGAGCGCGAACAGCAAAAACACCATCACCGCGAAGAGCATGCTGAATGCCAACGCCAAGCGGATGGCCGTACGCCGGTAAAGCTGATCAATCCGCATATATACTGTAGCCCGTGCCGCGGATGGTCTGTATCAGCTCTTTCTCGAACGGTTTGTCAATCTTCGCGCGCAACCGGGAGATATGTGTCTCGACAACGCTGGTTTTCGGATCGAAATGGAAGTCCCAGACCCGTTCGAGCAGCATCGTCCGGGTGAGCACGCGGCCTTTGTTACGCATCAGGACTTCGAGCAGGCGAAATTCGCGGGGCTGGAGGTCGATCTTTTCACTCCCGCGCGTCACCGTCCGCTTGATAAGGTCCATCTTCAGATCGCCGACGGACAGCACGGCCTCCTCGCCTTTGAACGGCGGCCGGCGTGCGACCGCGTGAATTCTGGCGAGCAACTCGGAAAAGGCAAAAGGCTTCGAAATGTAGTCGTCGCCGCCGACTTCGAGGCCGGCGACGCGGTCATCGACGCCGCCGAGCGAGGTTAGGAAGATCACCGGCACATGGCGCCCGGCTGTGCGCAAGGTGCGCACCAGAGACAAGCCGTCGAGACCCGGAAGCATCCGGTCGACGATCATGACGTCGTAATCTTCGGCGGTCGCCTGAACCAATGCATCGCGGCCGTTGCCGAAGGAGTCGACGGAATGGCCTTCCTCGGCAAGGCCATTGGCAATGTAAGCCGATGTCTCGCGATCGTCTTCAACGACTAGGATTCGCATGGCGAGAGTCCCCAAGCAGTCTGCCGTCATTGAACAGACGCTGGCCTAACAATGGAACCGCCGGCCATATTGTCATTTTGTCGCCCAGGACCTGGCGCGTCGGTGTCATCCGAAGCCAAGCCTGCGCTCGCAAGCACAGCTGAATATTTTCTGCTATCAGCAGGCTCCTGGTGCGGAACCAGCATAGCTGACTATGATCTTGCAGCGTCACGAACGTAAAATGCACTCTTACATCAATCGAGCAGCGGCAGGTCGGAAGAACCTGCCGCCTTGCGACTAAATCGCGCTTACTTCTTCACGCACTTCTTCGCGGTGGCGTCCCACTTCATGTCCTTCATCTTCTCGCATGCGGCTTTCGTCTTCGGCGCGTCGGCTGCATAAGCGATCGGAGCGGCGACGGAAAACATGAAACCGGCGAGAACGGCAGTGCTTAGAATTTTGGCAATCATTCCCAAACTCCCTTCATTTTATCGGCTCGCCTTATGGCGGCCGGTTGGCGTCAGGACATTGCGCTGGCGCCTTTGTCGGGACCTTACGGACAGCTTACACTTTTGTAAGGTGTATGAATTTCCAACGGAAAGCGTCTATCAGGCTGCGCCCCAAGCAAGGTGATGCAGCGGCGGATCGCAAACTGGCGCCATTGCGCGGGGATGAACGACGAAGTCAGGGAGATTGCAAATGGCGTCGCAAAGGAAAGCTGTCTGCGGGATTTGCGGCAAGACCGAGAATGCCGCTCAAATGATCCCGGTTGAGACGGTCGGCCCGCAGCTCGCGCGGTGGCTCGACGAACGACATTCCGACTGGCGCAGCACGGCCTATGTTTGCGCCAAGGATCTCGCCGATGCGCGACGCGCCCGTGTTGAAAATCTGTTGATCCGTGAGCGCGGGGAGCTATCAGCGCTGGATAAGACGGTCGTTGAAAGTATCTCCCGCCAGGAAACGCTGGCGAGCGACACGGAGGCAGAGTTCTGGGGCCAGCGTTCATTCGGCGACAGACTCGCGGACCGCGTTGCCGGATTCGGCGGGAGCTGGACCTTCATTATCTGGTTCGCGGTTGTCGTTGTGTTGTGGATGATCGCCAACTCGATCGCCGTGCTCGTGTCGGAACGCTTCGACCCTTATCCCTATATCCTCTTGAACCTCGTTCTGTCCTGCATCGCTGCTCTCCAGGCCCCTTTCATCATGATGAGCCAGCACAGGCAGGAGGCGAAAGACCGGCTGCGTGCACAGAGCGATTACCGCATCAATCTCAAGGCCGAGATCGAGATCCGCGCCCTTCATGAAAAGCTGGATCATCTCTTGCTGCAACAATGGGAGCGGCTCACGGAAATCCAGCAGATCCAGATCGAGCTGATCGAGGATCTGGCGAGGAAGGAACATCGCTAAGCAGGTTTCCGCCGGGTCTGCAACGAAAGACCCGCTTAGAGTCTTTAATTTCGCATCATTTTTTTCGAAAACCGGAAAGACTGTCGCGGGCTACAAGCTCAAGGATCGAGATATCGGCAATCGGCAGACTTGCCGCTGTGTCATATAGGCTCGCGCCGCCGGCCAGCGCACGGTCATGCATGGAGCGCGTCAGCAAATGAAAATTCTGCTCCGCGACGCTCGCCCATTTGGCATAAATGTCGCCCTCGCGGTCATCAATAACGGTGACCATTGTCGCCGCGCTAAGGACCTCCTTGGCCCGCTCGGCCGTGCTGATCCAGCGCCACGATTCCTTCTCATCAGGCCGCCGTTTCTCGTGCGGCACCGCAACCCGGCCCTGGCGTGTCCAGATCTGGCCGGCAACCAGTCCCAGACAGGCAGGGTTATCCGCATCCAGCGCCAGCATCGCATGCAGCAGCAAGCCGCGGCCGATGCCTTTGCCGATCTCGCCCAAGCCGCGACGGCGCTCAGCCGTCGTTCGAAAATGGATCTCGCTGGTGTCTTGGATTGCCAGCACATGCCGGCCGGCTGCCACAACGGCGGTTTGCTCGCCCCAGCCCGTGAGTAAGGCCTCCACCGTCACCTTTTCGTTGGCCAGAAATCGACCATAGCGGACGATCTCCGATCGATGGCCAGTCGCCGCCCGCCGCAAGCACGAGCTCGAGCGCATGACCATGCCCTCGAGCAGAGCCGCCCCCCTTTATCCAGGCGACGATCCCCGAACCGACCCACCGAATAGTGCTCCAGCAACATCCCGACCCCCTCAAGAGAATCAAAGTGCCAGAAAGTGAAATCATAGCGATCGGATAGGCGGGATCACTATTTCCCCGATTGAGTCATTCTGTCGCACCAAATCTGTGCATCAACTAGCGTCTGCACGGGGACATGCTGTTCGAAATGATGCTTGGCGATGCGGCGCCTGGGCGGCGCAGATGCTACGGGTGCCGGGCGCTCCCTATTTATTATGCGGGGGTCGCGGCGATCATTGCCAATCCGCTCGGCTCTCACTATGACCGCGGCATGACCAGACATGAGCAGATTGCGCGCGCAATGTCCGCCAGCTTCCGGCCGCGCCAGACCGTGACCCGCCTGATGAGAACGCATCGCCTCAGCTTCGCTCTCGCCGTTCTGACGGCGGCGCTTTTCATCGCCTCTTTGCAACTCGGGCCGGTCTCGCTTGCGCCGGATACGGTCGTCCGCGCATTGGCCGGCATTGGCGACCCGGTCGATATCCTCATTGTGCAGGAGCTCAGGTTGCCGCGCGCCATTCTGGCGGTGCTGATCGGCGCGACATTGGCACTCGGCGGCGCTGCGCTGCAAGGGCTTGTGAGAAACCCGCTGGCCGCACCGTCCATCTTCGGTGCGCCGAGCGCTGCCGCGTTCGGCGCGGTGCTAGCGATCGGCACGGGGCTGGCCGACAGTCTGTCCTATTCTCTGCCGGTCGCATCGATGGCCATGGCCATCGCTCGCTGTCTGGGGGCTGCTTGCCCTGGCCGGCCCGGCTGCAAGCATCGTGACCTTGCTGCTCGCGGGCCTTGCGCTGTCGAGCCTCGCCGGCGCCGCAGTTTCGCTTGCGCTCAATCTCGCGCCAAATCCCTACGCCGCCCTCGAAATTGCCTTCTGGCTGCTCGGCTCGCTCGAAGACCGCAGCTTTCAGCATCTCGCCATGGCGGCGCCGTTCATGGCGGTTTCCTGGCTTCTGCTCCTGGGCACGCGCGGAAGCCTGCGCGTGCTGACCCTCGGCGAAGATGTCGCCAGGACGAGCGGCGTCGATATTGGCCGCCTGCGATTGATCACGGTGCTGGGCGTGGCCATGGGCGTCGGCGCCGCCGTCGCCGTTTCCGGTGTCATCGGCTTTGTCGGGCTCATCACACCACACCTCGTCCGTCCCTTTGTCGGCTACGATCCCGCCCGCGTGCATATTCCGGCAATGCTGACGGGAAGCGCCCTGCTGCTCGCTGCGGATTGCGCATCGAGGCTGATCCCGTCGACGGGGGAAATCCGGATCGGCGTGCTGACGGCGCTGATCGGCGTGCCGTTTTTCATCTGGCTGGTCCTGAAACAGCGCGGGCGCGATCTCCTGCAAAGCGCGGGCGGCACATCATGACGCTGACTGTCGATCATCTGGGCGTGACGCTCGGGAAGCGCGAGGTGCTGCGCAACTTATGTTTCGAGGCGCGCCCGGACGAACTGCTCGCAGTTGTCGGGCCGAATGGCGCCGGCAAGACCACGCTTCTCAAGGCGATCGCCTGTCTGGTGCGGTTCTCCGGGCAGATCGCCTGGGACGGGGCACCGCTGAATGCAATGCGCCCGCTGACGAGGGCGAAGACTCTGGCCTATCTCCCGCAGGGCCATGTTGCCCATTGGCCGATTACGGCGCGCGATGTCGTGACCATCGGACGGGCGCCCTTTGCCTCGAGCATCGCCCGGCTAACTCCGTCGGACCAGCGTGCCGTCGACGCCGCGCTCGAGGCAGTTGGCGCCGCGCCCTTCGCCGATCGGCCGATCACCGAGCTTTCCGGCGGAGAGAGGGCCCGAATCATGGTGGCCAGGGCCCTCGCCGTCGGCGCACCGATCCTGCTGACCGACGAACCGGTCAACTCGCTCGACCCGGCGCATCAGCTTGGCGTTATGGATCTCCTATCGGGCCAGGCGAAAGAGGGGCGGCTGGTGATCGCCGTCAGCCACGATCTCATGCTTGCGGCGCGCTATGCGGATCGCGTTCTGGTGCTCCGGGACGGGACGGCGAAGGCGCTCGGGGCGCCGCGAGAGACGCTGACAGGCGATCTGCTAAGAGAGGTTTTCAATGTCGAGCCCCTGCGGCTCAGCGCCGGCGGGATATCGTTTGAAATTCCGTGGGCGCCGGTCGCACAAGCTGCAAGAGACACATAGGCCGGGATCCGGAATACCGCGCCTATCCGGCGGTGTCGCGTTTGAACAAGGCGGCAAAGATGGAACGGATGCCCATCCTGACTTTTACCCTCTGCGCGAGCACCGTCATACCGACACCGCAAAGATAGCCGAGCTGCACCGATCCGAGCAGGCCGAGCAGCGTCAAAATACTTTGCCAAAACGACCAGCCGTGAACCAGGGTCGATGTGATCACGACGACCAAGCAGGATGCAGACAGCACGATAAGGGCGGCCATCCGATAAAGTGCGCCGGCGGCAACTCCCGCCACGGCGGCCGTCAGAAATGTCCAATCGGCAAATTCGGCGCTTTCCACCGATGTCGGAAATGCCGCCATGACATCAATCATCTTCTCGTCCCCGCCAGCTCGCTCACCGCGCGCCTAAACAGCCTCGCGCGGAGCCGAACGTCGAATTGCGCCTCGAAGGCTCACCGCAAATACGAACCATCGAATTCGCCGCCGCTGCATGGTCCACTGCCGATCTTGCGCGCATGGCCCCGATTTTTGCCATTAACCATCATATTATGTTTCCTACGGTCAATAATGCAACTAGGGCGTTGGTGGCTCTTGCAAAAAAAAAACACCTACCGCGTCAGCCGCCGAGACAGTCGCGCCATGCATGCGGATGGCGAACGCATTTCTGAACACATTGAGGTAGAATTCGGACATTTGAATGGATAATATACCACAGAATGCGTTGATTCACGAAGATAGACACAAAATGTGGTATGATCCCAAATTCTAAAGGGCTACCTCGAATTTTTCAGCTCAGATTGGGACCTGTCTCACCAGAAGTCGTTCGCGGGCGCCGTGGGACGTGTGGGCTGAATTTTCAACGAATAAAGCGATGAACGCTATAGGTGCACTGATGGATCGTTTAACGCTCAAGCCGATTTCAATCGTCTTTTTAGGGAGGTTTGGATTGCGCCGCAAACTTACAACGATCGTCGCGGCGGACGTTGTCGGCTACAGTCGCCTGCTCAGCGAGGATGAGAGCGGCACGCTGTCGGCAATCGAGATGCTGCGCGAAAAGATCGTCGCGCCGAAAGCCTTCGCGCATTCCGGACGGATTTTTCGCTTTCTGGGCGACGGAACCCTGCTTGAATTCGATAGCGCGTTAGGAGCGGTCGAATTTGCGATCGAGGTGCAGCGAAGTCTTGCCGAGCAAAACGCCGCCAATCCGCAGCAGCTGCCAATCATCCTTCGAAATCGAAATCAATCTGGGCGACACCATTTTCGAGGGCGCCGACATTCACGGCGCGGGCGTCAATATAGCCGTCCGGCTCGAAACGCTCTCCGAGCCCGGAGGAATATGTCTATCGGATAGCGTCCATGCACAGATTAAGCATCGTATCCGCGCAAATTTCGTTTCGATCGGACCGCGAAGGCTGAAAAACATCCTCGATCCGGTGCATGTCTGGCGGTGGCGTCCATCGACCGAGCCGCAGGCGAAGGATGCCATGGAGAGGCTGAGCGATAGCGCAGTGTTCAGCGGCCAACACATGCTGGATCCAAAGGTGATCGACCTCTTGCTGCGGCTTCATGCACGATCGGCGCTGCTGGCCGTCTCCAACGCGCTCGACGCGATTATTGATGATGAGGGCAACCAGGTCAGGTCTGAACAGCTCTTCTATCACATCAGCGAACAACTGCAGGAGGCAAGGGTGCTTCTGAATGTCGTCATGATCGAGCGCATCGATAATTTTCTGGATTTTACGACCAGCGGTGCGAAGTATCAGACATTGGGAGAGTTCGCCGCCAATATGTTCAACGACAGTAAGGCCGGCTTCGCATTCAAGATTATCCCCCAAGCGCAGGCGATCATGGCGAGCGGTCAACCTGCGATGGTGCAGAGAAAATTATTCATGGAGCTGGTCCGGCGTTTCCATAACGAGGAGTTCATCGTCCGCTCCCGTGAGCTGATCAAACATGCCTATGTGGATTGAGGCGGTTCGGCTTACCCGCCATTGGCGCTTAGTCTTAGTCAATGCGACAGACGCGGCGGCGTCAGCATGAGCTGACGAGGTCTGGACGCGGCTGTGAATTTGCGGTCCTTTTGGCAAGGCGCTTGGGCCACGTTCTATCGCCATTCATCTCACCTTATCGATCTTCCAATAATGATCGGCCTTGGATAAGTTGGCAGCCTTACCGCTGAGCGGAACATTTTCGGCGCGTGAACCTTCTTTGGCTTACAAGCGTCACAGACATATTCGCTGGACAGTATTCTCGCGCACAGCGTAAGACTTTCGGCTTAAACGTCGGGCAATTAGAGCAAAAGTCAGCTCCTCAAGGATGCGGACAAGATGGGAAAACAGGACGCCCCCCGGGCAAATCAGAATTTTCATGAAGCCTATACGTCGGGGGCGGTGAAGCCTCCGTCGGCCCGTTCAACGGGTTTCGTGTTCACAGGTGCAGCTCTGCTTCTTGCCGTAACGCTGCGCCACAATCCGGGCGCGGCCGCGATTGCCGGCGGCACGGCGGTGATCTTCCTGGCACTCAGCCTGATCGCGCCGCGTGTCCTCGAGCCTTTGAACATCGTCTGGTTCAAGCTGGGACTGGTCCTGCACAAGGTCGTCAACCCTGTCGTGATGCTTCTGATGTACGGGATCGCTTTCGTTCCCTTGGGCCTGCTGATGCGCCATAACGCGCTGCGGCTCAAGCGCGACCCGGAAGCGTCGAGCTACTGGCTGACGCCCGATCCCGCGGAAGCCAAACTCAGCTCAATGAAAAATCAATTCTAGATCACCTGACTGGAGTGTAGCGACAGCCAAGTCCGGGAGAGGACGACCGGATTTCTTGTGTCAGCGACCGGCTTGCCGGTCCTGCAAGTCGGCCCCGTTTCGACGGGCCGCCGGCGAGAAACGACGCAGCGGAGCGGACAATGCGAATTCTAGGAATATCAGCATTCTATCACGATAGCGCGGCGGCCCTTATCGAGGACGGTTATATCGTCGCGGCGGCGCAGGAGGAGCGGTTCACCCGCAAGAAACACGACGCATCCTTTCCCGAGCACGCGATCCGCTATTGCGTCGACCAGACCCACGCCGGGCTCGATCAGGTCGATGCCGTCGTGTTCTTCGAAAAGCCGCTGGTCAAATTCGAGCGGCTTGTCGAGACCTATCTCGGCAACGTGCCGCGCGGCTTTCGCTCCTTTCGTATGGCCATGCCGCTCTGGATCAAGGAGAAACTGTTCCAGAAAAGCGGACTGATCAAATCCCTGAAGTCGTTTTCCGAAACCGGGACGATGGACGGCAAGAAACTGCTCTTCGCCGGCCACCATCAGAGCCACGCCGCCTCGGCGTTCTTTCCCTCGCCTTTCGATGAAGCCGTCGTGCTGACCATGGACGGCGTCGGCGAATGGACGACGACATCGGTGTGGATCGGGCGCGGCAATTCGCTGGAGCTGAAGCGCGAAATCAAGTTCCCGCATAGCCTCGGGCTGCTGTATTCCGCCTTCACCTACTACACCGGCTTCAAGGTCAATTCCGGCGAGTACAAGGTCATGGGCCTGGCGCCCTATGGCGAGCCGAAATATTACGACCTGATCATGGAGCATATGGTCGACGTCAAGCCGGATGGCTCATTCTGGCTGGATCAGAGCTATTTCAACTACATGACCGGCCTGACCATGACCTCGGAGAAGTTCCACGAACTGTTCGGCGCGCCGCCGCGGTCGTCGGAGGGCCTTGTCACGCAGCGGGAAATGGACCTCGCCGCGTCGATCCAGAAGGTGACCGAAGAGATCATGCTGCGCATGACGCGCGAAATTGCCGGCGCTTACGGCATGCGCAATCTGTGTCTGGCGGGCGGCGTTGCGCTCAACTGCGTGGCGAACGGCAAGATCCTGCGCGACGGTCATTTCGACCGGATCTGGATTCAGCCGGCTGCAGGCGATGCCGGCGGCGCGCTCGGTGCGGCGCTGGCGGCGCATCACATTCATTTCGGCCAGCCTCGCCGCGTCGATGCAGGACTTGATGCCATGAAGGGCGCCTATCTCGGGCCGGATTTCGGGCAGGGCGAAATCGAGACGCGGCTGACCGCCAGCGGCGCGCGCTACGAGATGATGGATGAGAACGGCCTGCTGGACCGGACCGTCGATTCGCTGATCGGAGGCCACGCCGTCGGCTGGTTTCAGGGGCGGATGGAATTCGGACCGCGCGCGCTCGGCGCCCGCTCGATCCTTGGCGATCCGCGCCATCCCGAAATGCAGAAGAATCTCAATCTCAAGATCAAATACCGCGAAAGCTTCCGGCCCTTCGCCCCGGCGGTACTGCGCGAGGACATCGCGGACTATTTCGAGCTCGATGAGGACAGCCCGTACATGCTTCTCGTCGCCGATGTGAAGCGCAACCGCCGCCGCAGCATCACCGAGGCCGAGGAGACGCTGTTCGGCATCGACAAGCTCAATCTGCAGCGCTCGGACATTCCGGCCGTCACCCACGTCGATTATTCGGCGCGGATTCAGACGGTCCACCAGGAGACCAACCCGAAATTCCGGGCGCTGCTCAATGCGTTCAAGGGCCGGACTGGCTATTCCGTGCTGGTCAATACCAGCTTCAATGTGCGCGGCGAGCCGATCGTGTGCACGCCGGAAGATGCGTTCCGCTGTTTCATGGGCACCGAAATGGAAACGCTCGTGATCGGCAACTGCTTCCTGCGCAAGGACATCCAAGACAAAAGCCTGGCGAAAGACTACAAGGACAAGTTCGAGCTCGATTAGGAGCCCGGCGCAGGGCAGCCTGCGAACCGGGCGACTTGGCTGCGTTGTCTTGCGCAATCGGGGGCGACGATCGCAAGAAACGTCCTGATTTTGGGGACAACGCCGCGTTCCCAAAGACAGCTTGGACCGGAAATGAACGGCCTCCGGGCGGACAGCCCGGCGCCACGGTTGAGGATCGCCAATGCGCGCGGCTTTGAGACTGCTTAAGGGCCTTTCCATCTACGCGGGCATTATCGTGGTCACGATCGCCCTGATTGATGTGGTCCTGTTTTTCACCCTGCCGGAGCAGATCGGCTCGCGTCTGCCAGGCTATCGGGAAGGTTTTTACCTCATCGAGATCCTGGGCCGCGGCTATCCCAAGGATTACTTCGAGGCCAATGCCGAGCGTGGCTTCGACATCAAGCCGACGGACGTGCCGCGCACCGACCAGGTCCACCACATGGAGGAGTATTCGTACCACGTCTGGTCCAATGCCATCGGCTGCTTCGACAAGCCGGTTGGCACGCTGAAGGACAAATTCTGGTATCTGGCCGGCGACAGTATTGCCTGGGGTCACGCGAAGTTCGAAAACTTGATCGGATCGATGCTGGAGAAATATGATGGCATCGATGTCCTGCAATGTGGGGTGACGCACACCGGACAGCGCCACCAATTCTCAAAGTTTCTTGAGATCAGTAAGAAACTCGGCCGGTGGCCGGACAAAGTCATCGTACTCTATTCGCCGACCGACACTGTCAACGACTATGCCTATCCTCATACGACCGTGAGGGACGGACAGCTGGCTGACATCAGGATGCTGGCGGCCGACAACAGCATCGTCAATCTCGATCAAGGCTGGTTCGATCAGAACAAGGCCCAGCGCGCCGCCGCCAAACCCGACACAAATGGTCAGCCCACGACCTTCTCCCTCTCACGGACGCTGCTCAGATACTCGATGTCGGCACAAATCCTGAACGCCGGCCTTTATGCGCTGGACAATAGGGTTCCCTGGTTCTGGCGGCACGTGCGCGCATTTGGCGAGGAGCCGGGGCTGGAATGGTACGAGAAGTATTTCGTCTATAGGGGGCAGAAGCTCTACGACATTTACCGCATGACACATTTCCAGACGGTCAAGGGTTATCTCGAATACACCAACTATAAATATGCTGAACAAAATAAACAGGTGATTAAGGCGTGGCGCGATCATGCGGTCGCGAACGGCTACCAGCTCGAATTCGTTCTGCCACCCCCTGGGCCCTCGACGGTCTATGAGGGCGATGCGACGAATTTTTACAAAGAATTCATCGCCTACCTTTCTTCGCTCGACATAAAGTACTTTGACCTTATCGCCGAACTCAAAAAGCGCGACATCGAAACGGATGATTTGTTTTGGGACGAGGACATCCACTTGTCGAACAGGGGAAATCGCATCGTCGGAAAAATTCTTTCTGAACTTTTGTAGGGGATAGTGCGTCTTTCATCCGGAGGTGGCAAAGGTCAGCAAATGTTAGCCGCAATAGGCAGCCGAAATCCAACCGATCATTGTCTCTTCACCTGCATTGGGGACGGGTGGTCGCAGGCGATCTCGCCCGCGAGTGTATAGACCGAATGCTGCAGAAGCTGTAGTTGGTTACCAATTCTAACGGGGGCGATCTGAGAGCCTCCGAGATGGGGGACGTTGCGTGCCGCGCTCATCGCTTGATCGCTATGTGAACGGGCTTGGTATCCTTGCGGTGATATCCTACGCCGCGATGTCCGTTCTCTCTTTCGTCCAAACGCCCGCGCTTTGGGATCCAGCTTATTTCCCGCATGCTGCGGACTTCTTCAACCGCCTTTTCGGCTCGGAAACCGTGACGGCGATCCGCAGCTTTTTCGGTGGCGCAAGCGCCGTGCTGATTTCCCATGGCGTCATTCTCTTTGTCGCGAGCGCTGCTGCAGTCGCGCTCATCATTCTTCTCAGCCGGGATGATGCGGCTCCGAGCGAAGAGACTGCCAAGCTCGTCTTCCGATGGTCAATGGCGTTCGCCGGGGTCAGCGTCTTTGCCTATCCCGTCTTCACACAGGATTTCTGGCTTTCTGCCATCTGGGGCGACATGATCGCCTCCGGGATCAACCCCTATTATCAGACTTTCACGCCGACATTGCTGGCAGGACTTCCGCTCGACCATTTCTCGATGACGATGTCCTATGGACCGCTTTGGGGCCTTGTGTCGGCCGCCGTCATGACGATTACCGGCGGCAGCGTCTGGGCGACGGCAGTCCTTTTCAAGGGCTTGCTTCTCGCGTCCTGGTGCGCCTCGCTCGTTCTTGTCGACCGCATCATGCGCCAGGTTGCACCTGGAAGCCGCGTCGCTTGGCCTCGTGGTCGTGGGATGGGTGCCGCTCGGCGTTTCGCAGACGGTGGCCGAAGGGCACAACGATGTCGTCATGGTGCTTCCGGCCCTGCTCTGGCTCTTCCTCCTGCTGCGGAAACGATTTGCCGCGCCGCTTGCTCTTGCCGCCTCGGTGCTTTGCAAATATACGACGGCGCCGCTCATTCTTGTCGATGCGCTTCATAACCTCAGAGGCCAGCGGCTCAGCCCGGCACGCTACGCCGCGCAACTCGCTCTGCCGTTGCTGCTGAGCGTTGCGGTCATGGCGATCTTCTACCGGTCGCCTGGATTCTTCGATGGCGTTTATCTCATCAGTAGCTGGCACTTCATGCAGCCCGATTCATGCGCTCGCTGCCGTCAGCAACATTCTCGGGCCTTGGTTCAAGCCGGTAACCAAACTTGCGCTTGCAATCTTCCCTGTCATTGCGGCTTACGAGGTCTGGCTGTACTGGAAGAACCCCAGCAAAGAACAGTTGCCGCGCGTTACACTGGCTGTGATGTGCGCGGTGACCTTCTCGGCGATCACCCACATCTGGCCGTGGTATCTGGTTTGGACCCTGCCTCTGGCGGCGCTCGTGCCTGGGTGGTGGCTCTCACGCTTCATCATCGGGCTCTGCCTCGTCATCCCGTTCACCGACGTGGTCTGGTGGGTGCCGGAGGCGGAAGACTTCAAAGACGTTGCGGCTTTGTTGATGTATTTGGCGACCATCCTTTGGACCTTCGCGACGGCGCGCGGTGGCGCGCCTGCCGAAGCCGAAACCGAAGTTGAAGCACCGGCCGCGATACGCCACATGGAATTCGCTCTGGTAAGAAGTGAACCAACCCTGGCTGCGGGCAACGCCGGCCCGCTTCGCGATAGCGGTTATCACCGGGCGGAACGGCTACTGCAGGCGGAAGCGATTCCCAGCGAAACCTCAGCGTGAGCGACGGGCCGGGCTATCCTGCTCTTTGACGATCGCAATCCGATCCCCTCTGACGAGAAACAACGCGTCGGTTGCTGCATCGCTTTGAACCCAGGCAGACGCTCAACTGGTCAAACGAGGATTGCACGATGCTGCGGATTGAGCCGAAAAGCGGCGATGGGCTGCGCGCGCTGCTGCCGGAGCTCGCCCGCCTGCGGATCGAGGTTTTTCGTGACTGGCCTTATCTTTATGACGGCAGCCTCGACTATGAAGAGCGCTATCTGAGCAAATTTCTCGAAGCGCCGGATCACATCGCAATCTGCGCGTTTGACGATGAGGCTCTCGTTGGCGCTTCGACCGCCTCGCCGCTCCTTCATCAGCATGGGGAGCTGACCGAGCCGCTCCGCCTTGCCGGCTATCCGGTCGAGAGCATTTTCTATTTCGGTGAATCGATCCTGTTGCCGGCCTATCGCGGCCGGGGCATTGGGCATGCCTTCTTCGACGGGCGTGAGGCCCACGCGAGCGAACTCGGTTGTGACAGGACTACGTTTTGTGCGGTGATCCGGCCCGCCAATCACTCGCTCAGGCCCGCCGGCTACCGTCCGCTTGATGTGTTTTGGGGCAAGCGCGGCTATCGCCCCCTGCCGGAGATCATCGCTCATTTCACTTGGCGGGATGTCGATCAGAGCGTCGAAAGCAGCAAGCCGATGCAATATTGGGGACGCGGTTTCTGAATGCTGTACGGCGCGACGAGGAATTGGACTAAGCAGAATTGCGCAGTTTCACCAACATAGGCATGAACGCTCCATGATCGCTGCAGCTTGGAAGTGAGGGCGCCAACGCCAGCGCCGTCACGTCCGATGGTCGGTAGTGTGCATAGAATTCTGCAAAATCGCTGAGCAATGATGGCGGTCATTGCTTTTAACCAGCCAGCCCCCCTGGACCAGCGCACCGCGCCAGGAGCGGTTCGGCGCGCTGGTCCGGCGATGGTCGGCCCGCTGACGAGACCTCGCACAGCGCTGCTACGACCCACCAAACCTATCGGAAGCCGACCAAGCGTTTTGGCGCTCGACCGTCAGCCTGGAAAGGCGGTGGCGATCAGAGCTCTCTCCGCGCCAACTCAAAAGCTCAGCGTGGCGGCGCCTTCCTTGATCCGTTCGTGCATGACGCTCGCCCCGGCAATTACGACGCCGTCGAGCAGGTTTTCCTGGGTGTAGCCGCGGCTTTTCACACAGGGGGTGCAGGCCCACAAGGTTCCGCCCCGGGAAAGAAAGTCGCGCAACATATCTGCCAGGGGTTCGAGGGGCTTCACATGCGTCATGTCGGCCGCACCGCGCCGCACGATATCGACCCCGGCGCTGGTAAGAAAAATCGAGACCTTCAGTCCCGCGGTTAGTCCGCCAAGGGCAATGACCAGCCCTGCGGATGACAATTCGTGGTCGATGCCATGGGTGATCACAACAACTAAATCGCGTGCTTCGCTATTCATATTCTTCGTCCGCTGCTCGATTTTGTTATGATGAGCTTACGTTGTTCGCGGAGCGAAGCCTATGATCGGGACGCCGGAAGTATTGTCTGAAACACCGCCGGCGCCGGCCGATGTGCTCTCGGACCTGCTTTGCAGTATGCGGCTCAGTGGCACGGTGCTGTTCCGCGCCGAGTTTCGCGAACCCTGGTCGGTCATCACCCCGGAAGGCTGCGAGCTTTCCCAGGTCTTGCCGTTTCGCACCGAGCGCGTCATCCCCTTCCATGTCATCGCCGCAGGCGCGTGTTCAATCGAGTTGCCCGAGGGTGCGCCGGTCTGGCTGACCGAGGGAGATGTGGTGCTGCTTCCCTATGGCGACCGCCATCGCTTGGGTGGACGAGAGACAGCCGCCGCGGTGCAGGTCGGCCAGTTGCTGCCGCGGCCACCATGGCGCGAAATTCTTGTGGTCGAACATGGCGGCGCAGGTGCGGGAACCAGCATCATCTGCGGCTTTCTGCAATGCGACGAGCTGCTTTTCCATCCCATACTCCGTCATTTGCCGCCTATATTGCATGTCAGGCCGGATGCGACGCCGACCGATCGCTGGCTGGCCAGCACGATCAGGCACACCGCGACCGAGGCAAGCCAGCCCATACCTGGATCGAGCGGAATGCTGCCGCGCCTGACCGAACTGATGTTCGTGGAGACATTGCGCAAGCACATGCAAGGCCTGTCCGCGGACGAGGTCGGCTGGTTCGCTGCCTTCAACGACCCGGTCGTAGGAGCGGCATTGAAATGTTTGCATGCAGCGCCGTTTCACGACTGGAGCGTAGAGAGTCTGGCCCAGAACGTTGGAGCGTCGCGCACTGTGCTGGCCGAACGCTTCAAGCACTTCCTCGATCAGCCGCCGATGCAGTACCTGGCTCACTGGCGGCTTCAGCTTGCGGCCCAGCATCTGAAATCGAGCGACCTACCCATGAAGGCGATCGCTGATCAGACCGGCTACGAGTCAGAAGCAGCCTTCAGCCGCGCCTTCAAGCGCCATTTCGGATTGCCGCCGGGGGATTGGCGCAGACGACAAACTCAACGTTGACGACAGGATGAGCGCGGGGCGCGCGACGCGGCTTGTTCGAGCGGTCGCCGTGATCAGGATGAGGTGGAGCAGCAGTTTGTTCTAGTGGTCCGATTCCGGCATTTGCATCCGCTTGCAGCACGCTCCAGAGCAAATGCCGGAATCAAAAGGACCACTAGCAACTTTATGAGTTTAGTGGAGCTTTTGAATTTGACATTTGGGCGCGAGCTTGCGGCAGGCGGGACTAAAATGCCAAATTCGCTCCACGAGCCAAGCCCAGAGCGTGTCAGCCTGCTTCTCGGTTCAGAATGCCTCGCAGCTTTCTTTTTTCTTCCTCGCTGAGCGGAAGCGGCGAAGCGATCGCGTCATCACCGGAACGGCGGAAGAGCCGGTAAGCCAGATATCCACCGGCGCCGAGCAATAACAGAGGCGCAAGCCACAAAAGATAGGTTTTCTCAGAGAAACGCGGCTTGAGGAGAACGAACTCGCCATAGCGGGCCACGACGAAGTCCACCACCTGTTCAGGGGTATCTCCCGCCTTGAGCCGGTCTCGGACGAGAATGCGCAGGTCTCGGGCGAGCGGCGCTTCGGAATCGTCGATCGACTGGTTTTGGCAGACGAGACATCTGAGGCCCTCCGATATCTGGCGTGCCTCATGCTCCAGCACCGGATTCTTCAGGACTTCATCGGGCTGCACCGAGTGGGCTGGCGTTGACGCCATGCAGAGCATCGCGACGACGATCGCTAAGCTCCGGGAACCAGAACCACATGGCCGTCGTCTCATCAAACTCGCCCAACCGGTTTGGCTGCGTCCTGCATAACCGGACGCCGGGCAGGCGCACCCACACGAAGCCGACGGTCGGAAAGCGAGATTGCTCCACCGAAAAACATGATCAATGCGCCGATCCAGATGAATCGGACCAGCGGATGGAAATACAGCCGGACGGCGACACCCAACGCCTGATTTTCCATCGCGTCGCCCATGACGACATAGAAATCGCCCGCCCAGCTCGCGTGGATCGCGGCCTCCGTCGTTCCGGTGGGCGGCGCAACATATTGCCTTTTAGCCGGCCTCAGGTCCGTGACGACATTGCCGCCCTCGCTCACCTTGAAGTCGCCGTAAGTCTCCTGATAGTTCGGCCCCTGGCGGTTCGAGATCGCCTCGAAGGTGAGGTCATAGCCAGCAAAATGAACGGTATCACCGGGTTTCATCGACAGGATCTGCTCCTGTCGCCAGGCGCTGGTTGCGACGACGCCCAGGACGACCACCCCGAGCCCCAGATGGGCGAACATTCCACCATAGTTCGATCGTGGAAGATTGGCCATGCGGCGCACAACCTCCGGCCATGGCGCCGCAAAGGCCTTGACACGAAAGGCTGTTTCCGCGAGCGCACCGCCGATCAGCCATATTCCGGCCGCGATGCCGAATGCGGCAAGGACCGAAGCGTGGGGCACCAACACCAGCGTTGCAATGCCGACTGCAAGGGCGGCGAGCGCAGGCAGACGCAACCGCTTTGCCGCTTCGCCGAGGCTGCCGCGCTTCCAGGGTAGGAACGGGCCCAGCGGAACGACCGCCAGCAGGACAAGCGCCAGAGGCACGAATACGGCATTGAAATAAGGCGGCCCGACCGAGATTTTGTCGCCCGACAGCGTCTCAAGGGCGAGCGGATAGAGCGTGCCGACCAGCACCGCCGCGCAGGCCGTCATCAGCACCAGATTGTTGAAGACAAGACCACCCTCGCGGGAGACCGGCGCGAACAACGCGCCTTGGCGAAGCTGGGGCGCCCGCCAGGCGAAGAAGGCAAAAGCGCCGCCGGTGAACACTCCGATGATGGCCAGAATGAAAATGCCGCGCGCCGGATCGGTCGCAAAGGAATGAACCGAGGTGAGCACCCCCGAACGGACGAGGAAGGTGCCCATCAAACTCAGCGAAAAGGTCACGATCGCCAGGAGAATCGTCCAGACTTTCAGCGCCTCCCGCTTTTCCATCACCACCGCGGAGTGCAAAAGCGCCGTGCCCGCGAGCCACGGCATGAAAGACGCGTTCTCCACCGGATCCCAGAACCACCAGCCGCCCCAGCCGAGTTCGTAATAGGCCCACCAGGACCCCATCGCGATGCCGACGGTCAGGAACATCCAGGCCGCAAGCGTCCACGGGCGAACCCAGCGTGCCCAGGCCGCGCCGATATGGCCGTCGATCAAGGCGGCGATGGCAAAAGAGAACGCCATCGAAAACCCGACATAGCCGGTATAGAGAAACGGGGGATGGAAGGCGAGGGCCGGGTCCTGAAGAATCGGGTTCATTCCCTGGCCTTCAAAGGGCGCGGGCACCAATCTCGCGAAGGGATTGGAGGTCGTTATGATGAAGGCGAGGAAGGCGACGCCAATAGTCGCCTGAACGGCAAGAACGTTCGATTTCAGGCGCTGCGGCAGATTGTTTCCAAAGGCCGCGACCGCCGCTCCGAAGAGCGCAAGGATCAGCACCCAGAGCAGCATCGAGCCTTCATGATTGCCCCACGTCCCTGAGATTTTGTAGAGCAGCGGCTTGGCCGAATGCGAATTGGCCCAGACATTCTCGACGGAAAAGTCTGATAGGACATACGCCCGGACGAGGACCAGGAACGCGAGAAGAATGAGACCGAACTGAGCAAGCGCGGCCGGAGCCACGATGCTCCGGGCGAACTCATCGCGGGACCAAACGCTCCAAACAACCGCTCCAACCTGCAGGCACGCCACTGCGAACGCCAGGATCAGCGCGAAGTGTCCGATTTCGACGATCATGATCGCGACCCTCTATTGCGTTCGACTTGCAGCCGGCCCGACCTTTGCTTCCTGCTCTTGCCACCTGCCCTGCTTTTTCAGCGCGTCAACGACCTCACGCGGCATATATTTTTCGTCATGCTTGGCCAGCACCGTATCGGCGACAAACCGCCCGCTCGGGCCCAGCTTGCCTTCCGCGACCACACCTTGCCCCTCCCTGAAAAGATCGGGAAGCAGGCCGCTGAAGCTGACTTCGATCGAGCGATTTCCATCGCTGATTTCGAATTCGACATCTTTGCCCGAAAGGTGCTTGACACTGCCGGTCGACACTAGCCCGCCGAGCCGGAAGCGGTGCCCCGGCTGTATACCCTGCTGGGCGACGTCGCTTGGGCTGTAAAAGAACACGATCGAATTGCGCAGCGCAGACAGCACCAGGAACGCCGCGACACTCAGAGCGGCAAGGCCGCCGACAATAAGAACCGATCTTCGCTGTTTGCGTGTCATCGCGGTCCAGCACTTTTCTGAGCAGGGATCATCATGACGACAAGCCCAGCGATTTCGCCATCTCTTCGATGCGCCCGAGGGCCTCTTGATTGCCGGCGAACTGGCTTTGTGCCTGCTTGAGTGCGCCAAGCGCATCGTCACGTCGGCCGAGAACCGAATAGGCTCTCATCAATTTCAGCCATCCCTCGAGGTCCGAGCCGTCAGCTTTCAGCCTCTCGGCAAGGCCCGACACCATCCGGTTGATCATCTCGGCCTGGCCGGCCTCGCTTGGCTGCTTGCCCGCAGTCTGGGTGTCGATGTCGGCCAGCCGCTGCCTGACGACATTTTGTACATCATCGGGCAGCTTGCGCTCAAGGAGCCTGCGGTAACGATTCGCAGCCTCCTTCAGATCGCCGCTTTGCTCGACCGCCACGGCCAGCCAGAACTGAGCGCGGTCATTCTCCGGCTCGGCGGCGAGCACTTTTGTGAATGCGTCTCGCGCTTCCGAGGTGACCACGCCGCCATTTTCCAGAGTCAGCGCTTCGCCGAGATCTCCGAGGCGTTCTGTCGTCGAGCCCAAGAGCTCGATCGTCTGTTTGATAGGCATGCGCTGCATCGGCATAGCGACCGAGACGCATGATAAATGTGGGAGATGACGCGCCAGCCTTCTGCATCCTCGGGATGTGCCCGCAAACGCTGCTCGACCCGGGCAATCAGCGCTTCGATCGACTGGCCTCCATTCGGACCGAGACGTGCTGCGAGTGGCTCATCCGGCAGGTTCGGCGACCCGTAAATGAGGTAGGTACCGACTGTAAGAATCGCCACAAAGCTGACAATCAGATAGGGCGCGAAGGACGACGTCCGCGTCGCTACCGCACCTTGACTATTCTCGGAGGCAGCCAGGATCCGCCGGGATATTTCGATCCGCGCCGCCTGCGCTTCGGCGTCTCCGAGAAGCCCACGCGCGAATTCGTCATCGATCTCCGTAAGCTGCTGTTTGTAAACGGCAACGTCCTGCGCCTGCCCGGTCGTCGCTCGCGGACCCCGCCAATAGGGGCTGACGACGATGACTGCGGTGATCACCGTCAGCACAGCAAAAACGACCCATAGGAGCATCGACGCTCAATCCGGTTCTCAACACAACGTTTGATATCAAGACTTACTCCCGGCTAATCAAGGCAAAAATCGAATTCGTCGCAGATGGGCACCAAAAAAGAAAAATGCCCGCCCCGGAGGGCGGGCACGCAAAAATTTCGAATCGTCTATTGAGCACGCCCTAAGCGTGGGGCCGTTTTTCAGCCGACACTCTTCCAGGTCCCATCGGGCTGCCTGCAAGCGCGGCCGACCATCGTCTGCGGCCGGTCGTCGATGTAGACCGTCTGCTCATATTCACGGCAGACCAAGCCGGCGTTTCTATAGGAACGGCGCGGTTTCACATAGCCATGGTGGCCCGATTTATCGTTGCGCCATTCCTGTTCTTCGTCATCTTCCAGAGAGCGGTATTCGGCTTCGATCGCAGCGCGGCGATCGGCTTCGTCCATATCGCGCCCGATACTATTGCCGATGAGCCCGCCGACAACGACACCCGTCGCCGTCGCCAGGGCGCGTCCAGCGCCATGTCCGAACTGATTGCCGATAATGCCGCCCGCGACAGCGCCAACCACGGTTCCACCCTCTTCGTGGCTGCCAGCAGGGCCGCAGCTCCACAGCGGCAGCAGCAAGGCTGAGGCCGCCAAAAATTTCATGAGCTTCATGTTTTCCCCGTAAAGCCAATGCGTGCCAACCGGCGAACCCGGTCCCCGGAACTTCGTAACGCAAGTCTATCGACGTAAAAACCCGCAATCTGGCATTTTTGCGACGGATTACGCCGCCGGCAATGTCAACCTGGCGCGAACTCCCCCGGTTGGAGCCCGCTGAAGCACAAAACTGCCATAATACATCTCGGAAAGGTCGGCAACGATCGAAAGGCCAAGACCCGAGCCTGGCTTCGACTCATCGAGCCGTTTTCCACGCTTAATGACGGTCTCAAGTTCCGAAATGGCCAGACCGGGCCCATCGTCGTCGACAAGCACGATCAATTGCTTGGCCGTCGCAGCTCGCAGGCCCTTCTCCGTTTCGACGGAGACATTCACCGCTGATTCGGCCCATTTGCAGGCATTGTCCAGCAGGTTCCCCACCATCTCTTGAAGATCCTGCTTTTCGCCGCGGAATTTCGCGTTGGACGGGCAATCGACGACGAATCGCAGATTGCGCTCGGAATAGATCCGCGAGAGAGCATGGGTGAGGGAATTCAGCGTCTCGCCCACATCGGTCACGCCACCGACAATGTCGACGCTCGCCGCGATCTGCGCCCGCCCCAGGTGGTGCGTGATGTGCTCGCGCATCATTCCGGCCTGATCGGCAACCTTCTTTGAAAATTCGTCGTTGCGCTCGCGTGCCTCGTTTGTGATGACGCTGAGCGGCGTTTTCAGCGCATGGGCCAGATTACCCACATGCGTGCGGGCGCGCTCGATGATCGCCTGGTTCGATTGAATGAGCGCATTCAGCTCCTCCTGGAGCGGCTTGATCTCCTCCGGAAGATTGCCCTCAAGCCGCGATGCCTTGCCCGAACGGATCGCGGACAGCTTCTCGCCGATATCGTGAAGTGGCCGCAGGCCGAACTTGACCTGGAAGAAGGTAGCAATCAGCAGACCGGCGCCCAGAATGCAGAAGGCGACCGCAAGCATGGTGCCGAAGGCATCGACCTCATCCTCGATTTCGGCCGCATCGCCGGCAACGGCGTAAGTGTAGCGCCGCTGTTGGTCCTTCTGGGTGATGGTGATCTCCCGCTCCAGCACGCGCAGCGACTGGCTATCCGGGCCGGGCAGATAGGCTTTGCGGATCTCGGTCGCATCCGGCGTCACCCCGGCCTGGCTCGGCAGATTTCAGCGCTTCGGATGCGAGCGAAGTCGACTTATAGGCGATCGGAGTACCGCCGAGAGACCTGATCTCCCAATACCATCCGGAGGACGGAAGGCTGAAAAGCGGCTCGCCGAGATTGCCGGGCTCCATGATGTCGATGCCCTGATCGGGCGAGGTAATGGCGATCAGATATTCGAGATATTGATTGAGCCGCGCATCGAAACTGCGCTCGACCGCATCGCGATAGAGCGAGATCAGGACCGCCGCGGCAAAGGGGAGAACCAGGAGCGTCCAAAGGGCCGAAGACAGAAACAGCCGCCGTGAAAGCGAGTTATGCTTCATGTTCGGGTGCGTTCAGACGGTAGCCGAGGCCGCGAACCGTGAGGATGATCTCGGCTGAGATCTTTTTCCGCAAACGGCCGATAAAAACCTCGATCGTATTGGAGTCGCGATCGAAATCCTGCTCGTAAAGGTGCTCGACGAGCTCAAGTCGTGGCACGACGCGCCCCTGATGATGCATCAGATAGGCAAGGAGGCGGTATTCGAGCGATGTGAGCTTTACCGGCACGCCATCAAAAGTCACCCGCGCCAGTTTTGTGTCCAGCCGCAGCGGGCCGCATTCGATCTCGTTCTTGGCGTGGCCGGCGCTGCGCCGCAAAAGCGCCCGCACCCTGGCGAGCACCTCCTCGACATGGAACGGCTTGGCGACGTAATCGTCGGCGCCCGCATCGATGCCGGCAACCTTGTCGCTCCAGCGATCACGGGCGGTCAGGATGATGACCGGCATGCTACGGTCGTCACGCCGCCAATTTTCGAGGACGCTCAGGCCGTCGAGCTTGGGCAGGCCGAGGTCGAGAATCACCGCGTCATAAGGCTCGGTATCGCCGAGGAAATGTCCTTCCTCGCCGTCGAAGGCGGTATCGACAGCATAGCCGGCCTGGGTCAGAACGGAGACAAGTTGCCGGTTCAGATCCCGATCGTCTTCGACTACGAGCAGCCTCATATCATCGCCTTCGAGTTTGCATATGCTGGGTGATACCCTTTGCAACGCCCCCAGCCGTCATTCAATACCCTGTTGTCCCTTGTCTATCCGGGGGCGGCGGCGGACGCAGCGATCTTGACGCGCTGGACCTCTCCCTGCCCCGTGATGATAACGATCTGAAAATAGGCGTTACCGCCCTCTCCGCATAGAGCAACGCGCAAGATTCTCACGTCGCCGAACTGTTTTCTGACCTCATTCTGAACATCGCTGAAGGATTTATACTCGTTGGCCGTCCAGTTCGGGGCGCACGTTGTCTGCGCCGCGGCATCGCTGCCCGGCGCGGAGATCGCGGCCATCGCCGCCAGCAACAAAATTTGCGCCTGTCTCTTCATCGATTTGCATTCTCTTTCTTTTGGCAAGAATGCAGGGGCAGAGTGAATGCGTCATGAATGTTTAATAATCTGCCACTTAAGCAATTCGACGGCCATATGACTTAGCGGAAAAATAAGAATGATCCGAGAAGCGCAGTCGGTGTGCGGGCTTTTGCCCACAGAGGACTTCGGTCATGGCGGTGGCAGGCGATCGCGCCGCCGGTTTCATCGCTAAGGTCTCCGGCCCAGACAAGGTGATTGACGGCACGCAGCCGGCACCAGTCAAGATCGGAAAGATGAGCGCTTGAGGGTTGAGATCTCGGCGTTGCGAGCGCTTCCATCAGGACGTCGTTACATGCGAGCCGATCTCCGGCGGCGCTCCGAATGCCGCCGCGGCACATTCGATCCGGTTGCGGATAACCCAGGCGAGCGAGGCCCAAATGCTGCGGGGCTGATCGCCGCCGAGTCTGGCCACGGTATCGGCGCAAAGGTCGAGATCATCAAGTGTAAGCCGTGCTAACATGACAGTACGCATTACAAAGCCGGGTTCATTTTCCTAAAAATACGCCGAAAATATTAATATTCCGCTTTCGGAATTCGATACGCTATCGAATATTCGGGACGAAACCTAACCTGCGGCCCGAATAAGGGGTTCTTCGTATTATTTCCCTCCACATAAAACTTTGAACGCGGCGTTGTGCTGCCTGATCTGGGTAGCGGTCTCGGTCGTGTCGCGCCGCGAATAGGTGATCGGCTCCATGGCCATACAGCTCGTATCAATCACGGCGGTAGGGGTCGTCGTCTGGCAGGCGGCCAGCAGCAACGGCGCGGCGAGCAGCGCGAGCTTTTTCAGCACGATCGTTTTGCTCCTTGAGGGATCGGGCCGCGGCCCGGTCTTCGCCGGCCTGAATGTTCTCGCGATCCTTCAGAAAGGCGATCAGGCTGGTCAGAAAACCGGCCGCAGCCGCAATGGCTTTGAAAACCGAGAAAATTGCGGTCATTGGCTATTGCTGGAGGTGCCCGCCGACGTCGTGCTTGCCGCGGCCTGCGCCGGCTGCTCCTTGACGAAAATCGCGACCACGCCGGCGATGGCAGCGAGGGCGCCGAAAATCTGATTCCAGTCCTGCTCGGTCAGTCCGAGAAGGCCGAAACCGGCGAGAAAAGCCGCGATCCCGGCATAGGTTGACGGCTCTTGCAGGCGTTTGATGATGAAATCCATGGATGACCTCAAGCTGGGTTTGTAGGGAGGGGTCAGGGAGCGGCTCGCAGCAAGGCGAGTGCCGCGGCGTGTGTGGCCATCAGCCGGCGTGACCAGCCGAGACCAAACGTCCTGAACAGGCGGCTGAGCGAGCCGTAGCTTTGCATCCGGCGCGCCATGAATTCGGCAAGGAGCTGGCCGCCCGCTGCGTTAGCGATCGCGCCGAGCGTCGCTGGACCGATTTCCCCATCGACCTTGACGTTCGCGGCCTGTTGCAGGAAGCGCTTGGCCCGTCCCATGCCTTGATTGACCGCACAGTCGAAAACCGCGAGATCGAGGCCGGACGGCAGCGCGTCACAAAATCCCGTATCCCAATAGCGGTCCCGATAAATCCTTGCGGCCTCGTCTTTCGTCAGCGCGCGCACCTCATCTTTCGAAACGGCGTGGCCGCGATAGCTGCTCAGCTCAGTAATAGTGATGCCGAGATTGGTCGCGCCGCCCGGATCGAGCGGGTGATCGGAATAGCCGCCCTCGAATTCCAAGACATGGGCGAGCGCTACGTCAAAATTGCCTTGCACGTGGAAACTCCATGAAAAAAGCCGCTCTGCGAAGCGGCTTTCAAATGCGGTTGGATGGCGTCAGCGCCTTTTGGTCTTTCGCAAATCGCGCCATAAGGACCAGAGCCTCATGAGTCCGAAGGCGAGGCCGACGACCAGCGATATCGTGGTCAGCAGCTGGTTCAGTTGACCGATCCAGCCCGCCCAGGCGGGGGCGGTTACGAGACCGCCGGCAAGGGCGGCGTCTGAAAGGTTGTGTGAGGTGTTGTCGTGAGACATGACGATCCAGTAGCTCGGGCTGTGGCGCTGCGTCGTTTGGCCAGGGTGAGCCTGGATCAGCTCACAACGGCGCTGGTATCGCTGCGCCTCCAGGCCGAGCCATCGGAAAAGGCGAGCACCGCACCACCGCTTGCATCGCTGACATAGACCAACGCTCCGGCACCCGCATCGGAAGCGGCGGGCAAGCCCGAGACGGCGACGCCCGGGATTCGCGGCAGGCCGGCTGCGGCTGAAACCAGCGTCAGGCCGACATTGAAAGCCGACCCGTCGGGCGAGGTCTTGAAGACGAAATCATCATTGCCGAGGCAGCCAATTTCGGCGCGCCCCGAAAAGCCGGTCTGGAACAGAAAGCTGGCAGTGTCGCCGCTCGCATTCCGGTTCAGCTTGACCTGGACGCCGTTCCCTACGTGATTGAAGAGAACGGCGCCCGAGGCCACGGCCAGCTTGTTCGTTGCATCCGCGGTGGTGTTGACGCCGATCGAGAGCAGCGTTTTGCGTCGCGCCGCCGGTCCAGCTCGCGCCATTGAAGACGAGAATGATGTCCTCGTCGGCGATCCAGGCGATCCAGCCCTCGCGCGGCGCGTAAAAGGCCCAGGCGCCGTCCTGCCAGGCGGCGATCTTGCCGTCCTGGCCCGCCCACCCGCTTGTTGCAGAGGACGCAACCAGATAGCGGTCACCCTCGGCCGGAGAGCCGGGAGGCGCCGCAAGGTCGCGATCGAGGACGGCAAGCATCAGGACGGCGTCGAGCACTTGCAGAGCGGCATTGTGCGTGACGTGTTTTTGCGCCTGGGCCGCTTCGATGAAGGGCATATTGAGGTTTGTGCTGTTGGCCATTCGATTGTCCGTAAACTGACGCTCTTAGGTTTGGTGCGGTGGGCGGGTCTATTTCCGGCCGAAAGTGGCCGCCCTCACGCGCGCGTTGCGCTCGACCGCTCCGAGCAGGCCCATGCTCAGGTCCCGCTCCGGCACGCCAGTCCGCCTGGAGATCTCGCGGATGCTCTTGCCGGAGTTCCAAAGGTCGATGATCTGGCTCCATTTTTCATGCGTCATGGTACGAGACCCTCTCTTGCTTGCCCGCGCCCATAGCTGGCGCCGAGCTGATAGACGCGCACCGCGTAGCTTGGCTGCGGCGTGCCGAAATCCGAGATTTGTTGGTCGTTGGTGTAGGTAACGCTGGCCTCCGACGTACTCAGCGTCCGGACGGCGGTCGAGCCATCCATGATGTCGACCTCATACGCTTCGCTGTCCTCGCCGAGCGGCACCTCGACCTGGTCCCAGCTATCGCCGCCGATCCGCGTCCGTCTGATCCAGGAGATTTGCAGCCCATCGGGCACCAGCCGGCCAGCAATATGGACCGGGGACAGCGGACGCAGGCCGGTACCGCGAAAGGCGCGCGTCACGGTCTGATAGGCGGCATTGCCGATATCATAGACGCTCGGGCCGTATTTCCAGTTGAAGTCGAGACCAACATCCGCCTGGGTCATGTCGACCTGAACCGGGGCGTCGTTCAGCAGCACGAAGCGCGCGCCGGCGGCGACAGGATCGCGCATCGCGCCTTCGGTGCCTGCCTGACCGCGCAGCAGGCCGGTCAGCTCATAGGTCAGAGCGCCGACGAGCGCCGCATTGCGGAACTGGAGCACCTCCCATTCGCCATCGGCGTTTTCAACCGCGCATATATTCGCGCCGCCCAGTACCAGCAATTCATCGACTGAGGACAGTTCGCCAGCGGAGAGAATGACGCGCAGCGTATTGCCTTCGTCCCAGCGCGATGTCGGCCCTGCATAGAAATCAGCGTCGGTGAGGCCGATAACGGCGGGCGTCGCCGCCAGCGCCTTCAGCGTGTAGCCCGATGTGGCCGGCGAGCGGTAAAAGGCGACGCCGCCGGGCCAGGGGCTGCCATAAGCGGCGACCGCACCCGCATAGGGGATCTCGTCGCCGCGGATCAGCGGCAAATCGAGGAAGACGCCAAGCTGCGCGCCGAAGCTCGCCGGATCGTTCGAGACAGGCGCGCGAACCGGTGCGGCGAATGCGTCGTAAAGCTGCGGCTCGATTGACAGCGATTCGGCCTCGATCGCCTCACCGAGCGACAGCCCCGTCAGCCGCATCGGAAAGCTGCGGCCGTTTGCCGTAAGCGTGACGAGGTCGGAGGCGTCGAGCGCGATCCTGCGAAGGCGGCAGAGCGAATTTGCCCCGCTCGCGGCTCGCCCAGGCCTCCTGCACCATGGTTTCGGCGATGCTGCGCGCCAGCGCATAGGTGGTGACGATCGGCAGCCGGGCCGATGAGACACGCGCCGCGCCACCGGCAATGCGGCGGCCTTCGGCGACGCCCTGCTCATATTCGCGCTCGGCGTCGATGAAGGTGACCTTCGCGGCCTGCGGCAGATCGCTTTCCTGCGCGCGGGTCAGCTCGTAGCGCGGCTGCTGCGCGTCGGTTTCGACGAGATCGTCCGCCGTCAGACTGGCCTGGCTGCCTTCGCGTCCGCGATGGGCGAAGCGGATCTCGCCCGCACTTTCGAAGCTGTCGAAGAAGAACGCCGTCTCAAGCGGCTGCAGCGCATCGCGCGCCGACATCACCCGGTCGATGACATAGCCCGCCATCGCGCCGGACAGTTGCTCGGCGTCGAAGTCGGCGAAGCCGTAATCGGCCAGCAGCTTGGCGACGGTCTCGGACAGGGGCGCATCGGAGACGCGGCCAGTCAGCCAATGGCCGAGCTGCCAATTGTCGCCGTCGGACCAGATCGTTTTCAGCGCCGGAAAGGCCGGATAGGGCCGTGCGTCCCAGGTGTAGAGCATGATCCGGGAGCGGTCGACCATGCGCCCGGAATAGGCGCTGCTTTCCGGGTTGTGATCCTCGGCGAAATCCGCACGGGTGTCGTCATACCATTCGAGGAAGGCGCGCAGATAGCGGCGCTGGATCAGATCGTCGCGGACGCCGCGGGAAAAATAAGGGAAGAGGCTTTCCGAGCTCTTCGGGTCGTAAAAGACATTCGGCTGGTTCGAGCCCTTGTCGATAGCGGGGCAGCCCAGCTCGGTGAACCAGATCGGCTTCAACTGCGGCGTCCAGGCGGTCGGCGTTGCGCTCTCGATGCCGCCCGGCCGGTCGTAATGCGCGTTCGACCACCAGGAACGGACGTCCTTGTAGCGGAACACCCAGGGCTTGGCGTAAGCGCCGTCGGCGATCGTCGTCCGCGTCTGGCTCTGGCGGTCGGCATCGGAGGCGTAAAACCAGTCGTAGCCCTCGCCGCCCTCGATATTGCCCTTCAGATAGCCGAGGTCGTGAATGAAGCGCGTGCCGGCGGCGTAATCGAGATGGGCCGTTCCGTCGCGCCAGTCCGAGAGCGGCCAGTAATTGTCGATGGCCACGGCGGCGATATTGGCGTCCGACCAGAGCGGGTCGAGATGGAAATAGACATCCCCCGATCCATCCGCCGGCTGATGGCCGAAATATTCGCTCCAATCCGCGGCATAGGTCACATCCGCGCCAGGCAGCAGCGTCTTGACCTCGGCCGCGAGCGTCTTCAGCTTGCTGACGAACGGATAGGTTGAGGCGCTGTCTCTGACCAAGGTCAGCCCACGCAGTTCGGAGCCGACGATGAAGGCGTCAACTCCGCCCGCAGCCTTGGCGAGCGCGGCGCAATGCAGAATGAAGCGCGAATAGCTCCATTCCGCCGGCCCGCTATAGGTAACGGTCTCGCCGCTGACGGTGAAATCCGATGCGGTGACGCTGCCGTAAAAGCTGTCGACCTGCGTGGCCGCGGTGCTGGTTTTGTCGGGGCTGCCCGCTTCGCCGGGCGCCGGGTCGCAAGTGATGCGTCCGCGCCAAGGATAGGCCGGCTGGTCGCTCGCGCCGGTATAAGGGTCGGTTTTGCCGTTGCTCGCGGGGATGTCCATGAGCAGGAATGGCGTGAAGACGATCTCCAGCCCGCGTGTCTTCAGATCCTCGATCGCGGCGATGACCGTATTGTCCGACGGCGTGCCGCCATAGGCCGGCCGGATGCCGTAAGTGGAGACCTCGTCGGCCGTCGCGCGGGTCAGACCGGCGACCGCCCAGGAAATCGGCGTCGTGCCGGTGCCCTTGTCGTGGGTGTCGACCTTCGGCTTGATCTGGCAATTCGAGCAGCGCAGATCGTCGCCGAACCAGGCGACGAAAAGCGAAACCGCGCCGCAATTCGGCAGCGTGGCCTCGAGCTGGTCGATGCGAGACGGCGAAGTCGCTGTCGCCCAGTGTGGTGTGGCGGTTCTCGGAATAGGTCGAGCCGCCGCCGGCATCGACGCGGACCTCGGTCGGGTTGTAAGCGAACTCTCCCGCGGCCGGGATCAGACGTCACGCCCTTGCACCTGGCTCTCGAAAGCGTCGACCGCGCGGAAGACTTCGAAATTGAGCTGCGGAATGCGGTTGCCGAAATCCTCCAGCGGCAGACGCTCGAAGACGACATAGGCCGTGCCGCGATAGGCCGGGGCGTTGCCCGCGCCTTCCTTCGCCTCGATCAGGCTGTCCGGAAGCTGAGTGTCCGATCCCGGATAAAAGCGATAGGTGTAGTCAGAGAGCGTGATTTCATCGCCATCGGCCCAGACCCGCCCGAGCCGCGTCACCTCGCCTTCGCAGAGCGCCACGGCGAAATTGGCGTAATAGCGATATTGCGTCGCCTCCGGGCGCGCGGCCGACATTGAGGCCCTTGCCCGAGCCGCCCGCCGAGGTGGTGACGACCTCTTCCTCGAAATTCGTCGCCCAGATGATCTGCCCGCCGAGCCGTGCACGGCCGTAAAGGCGCGGGATATCCGTGCCTTCCGTCGAGGCGGTGACGGTCAGATCGGCGAGGCGAGGGCCGCTCCGCAGGCTCTCCTGTCCCGTCGCGCCGAACAGCGCCTGATCGATATAGGCGCCAGCCAGCGCGCCCACGGCGCGGCCGATCGCGGCGCCGGTCAGCGATGCTCCGAGAAAGGAGAAACCGCCGGGCAAGAGGGCCGAGCCGGCGGCGGCGCCGACGGCGGAGAGAGCGAGTGTCGCCATGAGATCGTGGGGTTAGAGGCTGAGGGAGAGGCCGAGATCCAGACGCTGGGACGGATGCCCGGTCGAATTGACCATGATGCCAAGCGCCGATCCGGTGATATGGAAGCTTCCGTTCCGGCGGGAAGCCTGCAGGCGCGGACCAGCGCCGCCGCGTTGCCGGAGAGCGCGATTGCCTCCGTCGCAGCGGAAACTTTTCTGGTCGGTGCACCAAGCTGGGCGGCTTCACCCGAGAGTGCGAAACTGCCAGCACCGGCCGGAATACGCCGGTTCGTCTTGAGGCCGGCAGGCAGGCCCGTGAGGGCGAATGAACCTGACGACGCGGCGAGCCGCGGCATCGAGGAAAATGCCGCGTCCTGACCGGTGAGCACGAAGGTCGCGCCGGTGCTCGCAATGCGTCGCGCGAGCTTCGGGGCAGCGCTCTCGCCGCTCAGCGCGATCGATCCAGCCGCCGCCGGCAAACGCCGCGCGGCCTTGCCCGACGCAGGCTCTCCCGTCAGCGCAAAACTACCGGCATCCGCCGTAAGCTGATATGACGTGCCACTCGTCTGCTGTGCGCTCGCTGGAAGGAGCGGCTGATAAGCCCAATTCATCAGGCCACCTGCGAGATGCGCCAGTTGATCGTGCGATCCGTGCCGGAGACCTTCTTCAGCGTCATGTCCCAGCCGACCCCTAACAGCAGCGACGGCCCCGCCCAGATCGGTGCAGCCTGCGCGCCGGAGAACTCGGCGGAATAGATCAGCCGCTGCGTGTCGCCAGTCCGGCAGGTCTCGTAGACCTGGAACAGGAAAACGTCGCCGGCGGCGAGCGCGTTCAGATCGAGAAAGGGCTGAAACACGCCCGCCGTCGTATCGGCGTCCGGTCCGTCCGTGTCCGTCGTCAGCGAATGCTCGGTGCTGCCGACAGCTTCGGTGCCGGTGATTGCTTCGATTGTGATCGTCATGTCATGTCCTGCCGCTTCGCTGGTTGAAGAGCATCTGCCTCAGTGGACCGCATAGGCGGCAACGCCGAGCGATTGCGCCGCTCCGGAGCAGGCGGCCCGAACCTGAAGCTGGGTGCCCGCCTTGAGCCTCTTGAAGATCGGCCCCGTCGGCGCCCACCATCCGCATTCGTTGCTCGAAATCGACCTGAACAGCGGCGCATCGATCCGCTGGCTGCCGGCGCCGAATTCGAACTGATAGTTCACGCCCGAATAGAAGGGATCGCCTTCGCCATTGACGCCCCATTGCAGGGCGCCGCAATCGGCGGCGAGTGCCGAGCCGAGGCTCGTCCAGCTCGAAAATGCGCCGCTATTGCCGGCGGTATGAGCCTGGCCGGTCGAGCCCGCGGCATTGATGCCGATAGCCGTCACGCGCTGGCCGCACCACCAGGATGCGGGCCGCGCATTGCCGCCCTTGGCGAAGGCCGCCACTTTGAGGACGGCCGCCGAGGTGTGCGCCGATCGCGCCTGAATGCCGAGCGACGCGCCTGCCGGAATCCAGAGCGGAAAGTCGTAAGCGCCGGAAGGCCCGGCCGGCGATGAGCCGGTGATGCTGGTGTCGCCCAGCGCGCCGACGATCAGATTCGGGATGAAGTCGACCAGCTTGTGCCGCCGCTAGGGTCGATCAGTACGCTCATCAGCACGTCGTTATTGCCGCTCGACGGCACCGTGGCGCTGATCGAGCAGCCGCAGATATTCGACGTCGTGAGACAGAGCGGAGAGCAGGGTGACGGCGGTGCCGTCGGCATTGCTGACGCCGGAAGTGCAGCTCGTGCCCAGCGAGGCCGCGTCGACACTCGATGGCAGATTATGGGTGCAAAAGGCCCATGAGGGGCCCGCAGCGTTAATGAGGCCCATGAAAGCCCTCTTTTGTTGGAAAGCCGGGCAGAGCCGCCCTGAGTGCGAGAGAGCCGGCGGCGCCTTACGCGATCTGCAGCACGCCGTTCGTTGCGTCGAAATCGACGGTGACGCTCTCGCCATCATTCAGCGTGATCGAGGCGCCATAGTCCCACCAGCCGATCAGCGGCTTTGCCGGCGAGGTCGGGGTGTCGTCGATGAGGACGAAATAGCGGAACGGGCCGATCGAGCCGCCGGAAGCCGTGATGGTCACGTCATCGACGACGAGCTTATAGGTGCCGCCGCTCTGGCTGGAAGAGGCGACCGTCGCCGCAACGCCGCCCGCCGTATAGCCGTTGCCGGCGCTGATCTCGGTCAGGTCGGCGAACACGCTATTTGCTGCTGCCGGGGCGGTGTTCGTCAGCACGACTTTGAGCGCATCGCTCTGCAGGTTGATGACGCCCTCCGCGAGATTTTCGACGAAAGAATTGAATTTGTTGAAGCTTGCCATTGGATCTTTACCTTTCATGACGGCGTGAGGCGCCAGACCCTGCTTTTCAGGGACCGCTTGAAATGCACGCGGCGTCATCCCGGACGGCCGAAGGCCGAGCCGGGATCCAACGGCGTTTCTGCGATCGCTGCTGAGGCGATTGGACCCCGGATAAGCGCTTCGCGCTTTCCGGGGCGACGATGGGGAGCAATCTCGCTGAACAAACCGAAGCGTGGTCTGTGGAGCAGCTTGCGAGTGACAAATGTCAAATTTGCTTCTAGAGTGCCCAGAGACTGCTGGCGCTGCCGCCCGTCTTTACCCGGAGCACACCGATCGGGTTGTAGCTGCTGCAGGGAACGCCGGTGCGTTCGACGCCGCTTGCGTCGATCAGATCGGCATGCCGGCGGTGCCGACGAGAAGTGCGCGGCAGGCTCCTTCCGGCAGATCGTTATCGTCGTCCGGCGTAATCGGCACGAGGCGGGAGGCGGGCCCGTTGAGGCCGCCATTGTGCGTACTGAAGGGGTTGGTCATGTCTGGTCTCCAGAAGCATTTGCCAGCAAGGGGACGCCGGTTCGCGCCGGGTGAGCACGGCGAACCGAGCGTGCGAACGGATTTGCGTCCGATCCTGCGATCGGCGACGGCCCTATTCGGGAAAGCGGAAGACGGCGGCGATCCGGCGCTGCCACCAGGATGAGATGTGGACTTCGCAGACCGGCGCGCCTTCGATGGCATGGATCATCCGGCTGCCGGCCGTCATGATCGCTGAGTGTTTAGCCATCGCGCCGGGGCGAAGGCGGAAGATCAGGATGTCACCGGGCCGGGCATCGTCTTTGTCGACGTGAAGCAGGTGGCGCGCGGCGGCCTCGATCATCGTCTCGCGCCCGGAGGCTTCCGCCCAGTCCCGGCTATAGGGCGGCGGCTCCTCGGGCGGCCGGCCATAGGCTTCCTCATAAACGCCGCGCACGAGCCCCAGGCAGTCGCAGCCGACTCCTTTGAGTGCGGCCTGATGGCGATAAGGCGTGCCTAGCCACGAGCGGGCAAGCGAAACGATGTCGGGGCGCATCGGGAATCCTCGGTTGTCGTGGTTTCGCGATGCGGAAGCGTCGCTTCGAGCGGCGAGAGCATCACAGATGTCGTCCGCGGGCTTGACCCGCGGACCGAGGCCGTTGACCTGTCGGCTCGCTGATTCATTTCGACGCAACGGCATGGATCACCGGGTCTCGCTTGCTGGCCCGGCGATGACGGAGAGCGCGAGCTACAAATCAGGAATTCATGCTGCTGCCGTCATTGTTCGGATCGCCCGAAACCGGATAGGCGAGCACATATTTGTTGCCGGGGATGTGCGGGAAGCCGCGGAAATTGACGCCGTTGGCGAACTTGGCTTTGCAGGTCGGATAGGTTTTGTCGCAGCCCGCCGTGATCGTGAATGCGTCGCCCGGCGCAATATCGCTCACCATCGATCGCCACAGTTCGACGTCCGCGCTGCTGCCGGATTTGCTGAAGCGCTTGACTTCCATTTGCCGGCCAGCATTAGCGCCGCTCGTCCACGTTAGCAGTCCGCCAACAAACCATCCGTCGGCGAAGCTGTCGAGACCGGAGGCGGTGAAGAGGTAGGCCGTGCTTACGGCTGAAGCGCTGCCGGTGCCCATATAAGCGGGGCTATCGAGATCGATGCCGCAGCGCGCATCGCCGAGCGTCGCGTCGCAGGCATATTGATAAGTCCGGCCCTTTTCCTGGTCGAGAGCATGAGAGAGGCTCCGCAGCTCAGCCGTAAAGGCCAACTCGCCGCGTTTCACCTCGCCGATCGAGCCCTTCATCATCAGGACGCGCTGATCGGGCTCGGCCCAGTTGACGCGCCAGATCTCGATCCGCGCATTGTCGAACAGCCCGGCGGCGAGATCGGCCTCGTTCAGCCGGTCGGATTGTAAGGCGCCTGTAGCGTCGAGATTGTCGACCGACAGGCCGATCGATTGGCGAATATCGGTGCTGGTGAAGCCGCTAGCCGCTTCGAAGGTCGTCCCGTCGAAAGTGATGTCGCGGTCATGATCCGTGAAGCCGAAGACGACGCTGTCCGCACGGATCACCCGCCAGCACCAGGCCAGCGTCGTCGCGCCGGAATCCAGATGCGCCTGCAGGCCGGAGGGAAGGGTTTTCATATGCGGATCTCGACAATCGGGATGCTCGGGATCGAGCCGTGGCGGAAGCCATCGAGGTTGATCTTGAGCTGGTCGGTGTCGAAGCGGGCCGGCACGTCGAACTCGAAGCCTGCTGTGACCACGGCGCCGGAGGCCGGGATCGATCCGGCTTCGAAGGTGATAATGCCGCTCGTAGTATCGCAGGTGAAGTCGGTGCCCTCGACTTTCGCCGAGCCATCGACAGCGAAAGTAGCGTTCCCATAACGGGCTTCTTGATTTCGCGCGACCAGGGCGCGAAGCTCGAGCCATAGTGCTTGACGAGCTGAAACGCGGCGGTCATGCCGTCGCCGGTGCCGATCGGTTGATCCGAGGCGGCCGGAGAGGCGCTGGCCGTGCAGCTTTTGAAATCCGCATGGTCCTTCCAGCGAAAGCCGTGCAGGCGTCCGCGCCGCTCCTCGAAAAAGGCGATCACGGTCTCAAGATCGTCCAGCGATTTGACGCCATAGCCGGCATCGTAGCGGCGTCGGCTGTCCGCCCAGCGCTGATTGCGCTCCTCATAGCCCGAGCCGAGCACGACGATATCGGTGCGCCGCTCCGGGCCGCCGCTGGCGCCGAAGGAGATCGCGGTGGGGAAGCGGATTTCGTGGAAGGGCATTATTCTGGCTCACTTCGTTCGCGCGCCGGGCATCCGCCTGGCTTCTGGCCCGCTTAGCCGTGGGCCCCGGGGTCCCCACATGTCGTATGAGTTTGTGGCTAAGCGCACGACGCGCGGCGACATACCCAGCTGCCGGCTTGGGGTATCCTGGGCCGCGCGGCTAAGCGGCGCTTATATATAAGGTCGCGCGGAGGCGCGGACCACCAACTAAAGATTCCGCTGGCCGCGGTTCACGGCGCGGACGAGCATCGCGCCGATCTGGGTTTCGGAGCGGCGAAAGCTGTCGGCGTCCTGCGCCGAGACGTTCATATTGATCGTAAAGCTTGAGCCGCCGCTCTGAGCGCGAACGCCGAGCCGCCCGTCGGCCCCGCGCGTCAGCGGCAGGATCGCCTCCGGCCCCGCTTCGCCGGCAAGACCGAGCTGACCGCCGCCGAGGGGAAAGGTCATGGGCGAGGCGACCACGCCGCCGCTGGCAAACGGCGTTGGCATCGGCGAGCCCACCACGCCGCCTTTGGCAAAGGGGCTGAGGCCCTGGAACAGGCTCGCAAGCCCGCCGCCGATCGCATTGCTGAAAGGCTGAACGGCGGAGCGCAGAGCAAGCTGCGACAGATCGAGCGCCAGCGAGCGCAGCGTCTGGCCGAGCCCTTCGCCAGAGAATACGGCGTCTTCGAATGCGTTTGTTATGCTCCGGCCGAAGGCGTTACCGAGGCGTTCCAGATCCTGCAGTTTCGCCCGCGCATCGCTGGTGTCGGCGCCGATGCGGACGGAAAGGCTGGCGACTGTATCGGTCATGTGGGTGGTCCTTGGCGGTCCGGGAAGCGCTGCATGAGCGCGTCGAGATCGGCACGGGCGAAAAGCGCCGCCGAGCCGGGCGGTCCGGCGGCGCCGCGCAATGCGAGACTGAGTTCGCGCGGCGTCATCGACCAGAAATCACGGGGCGAGAGCCGTAATGTCCCGAGACCAGCCGCGATTGCGTCGGCCCAGGGAAAGGGCGTCAGCTCGGATCTGCGGACGCCCGTGCCGGCTTTCCCGGCGCGGGGTCTCCGCTGCCGTCAGCTGTCTTGTTCGTGCCGAATGTTGCGGTGAGCAGTCGCGCGACGATGTCGACGAAACCGGCGGCGCCACCATCGGCCTGCATCCGGGCGACCTGGTCCTCGTCGAGCTCATGACCACCGCCCCGCAGCCCCGCGGCGATGATGCGGATGGCGTCGCGCGCGCTCAGCCGCCCGGCTTCGAAACGCTGAGCGAGCGCCAGCATGTCATCGGCGCCGAAGGCGTCTTCCAATTCGGCGAGCGCGCCGAGCGTGAAACAGAGCCGATAGGGTTTGCCGTCGAGGATCGCTTCGATCTCGCCGCGATGACGATTGACCATGAGCTTTCGAAACTTTCGTTTGGCGTGTTTGCGAACGGAAAACCGCTCCACACTTTTCCTGCAAACACGCTACGCGGCAGTGAAGGTAAGAGCGCCGGCCGACTCCAGCGCAATGTCGAAGGTCAGCTCATTATCGTGGCCGCCGGCATATTCGAGCGCGGTGATCTGAAATGCGCCTTCGACCGTGCCGAAATCGGGGATCACGACCTGCCAATTGTGGATCGTGCCGCCGAAGAAATAGCTGCGGACTGTTTCATCGGTTGCCGCGTCTTTGAAGATTCCGGCGCCGGCAAGTTTTGCCGTTTTGACGCCCGCGCCGGCAAGCAGCTCGCGCCATTCATTGACGGACTCGGTATGGGTAATATCGACGGTCGATGCATTGAATGCGAGGCTCCGCGTCCGCAGGCCCGCGACGGTTGTGAAGCTGCCGGTGTCGGTGGTGTCGACTTTCAGAAGGAGGTCTTTGCCGCGTTGGGCCGCCATTGGTCATCTCCAGAGGTAATGGAACGGGTCCTCGGGGTCTCGCTGTGCTCGCCCAGTAATGACGCAGTCCGAGGACGAAAGCTGCGGGGATCATCGGCAATGATTTCGGACTCAGCTCAGTGGCTCGGTGACCGCCCGGAAGCGCATGACGCCGTGATAGGTCTCGCCGTCGGTGTCGCGCTTCAGGTCGGAAAACTGATGGGTGACATTGATCAGCCGATTGTCGTCGAGCGTCAGCTCGGCATCGTCCAGCACACTGCGGATCGCGTCGGCGATCTCATAAGCTTCGCGCTTGCCGTCATAGCGTGACCAGATATGCAGCATCAGAATATGCTCGGAGCCGCGCTCCGTGCCGGTGCTCCACTCATTCAGCCGCATCTGGTCGATCGCGACATAGGGGAACGCGGCGTCCTGCGGTACATCGTCGTAAACGCGCTCACCGCCGAGCAGGCTGGTCAGAGGCGCGTTGGCGATCAGGGCAGCGTAAGCCGCTTTCTGCAAATCCCATCCAGGATTGGCCATGAGAATCTCCGCTTCGGGTGGGCTGCAATCGGGTTAGGGCTTGCCCGCGCTGGCGAGGCGCGCACCGATGCGGCTGACAATGCCGGGTTGCGCCTCATTCAGGGCCGGTTCGAGCCATGGCGTCGCCGGCCGGCCGAGACTCCCGAATTCGAGGTGCCAGCCATAATCGAGCGGTGTGCTGATGCTCCAGCTCATGCCGTCGGCGGTGGGATCGACCGTCAGGGATCCGGCGAGCTTGCCGGTTCGGCTATCGGGCGGCTGGCCGTCCTGAAGATTGGCCCGCGCGGCATCGCGCACATCTTCAGCCGCGGCCTCCAGCGCGTCTCGGAGTCCGGTAGGGTCAGCGATGCGGGATAGCGCCTCGCTAAACGCATCGAGCCCGTCCAGACGGGTGATCAGCTTCATAAATCGCGCCGCTCACATTGACAGGTCAGAAACCGCCGTTCGCCGTCCTTGTCGAGCACTGAAAGAATGTGAAAGGCATCCGATCCGCGGCGGAAGCGCATGGCCGGGGTCAGATCCGTCCGATAACGGATGGTAATGCGGTAATCGACGCTGCCGGTGATCCGGTCGGCGGCACTGGTTTCCTTGCCCGACAGGGCCTCAACCGCGCCCCAAACATCCGCAACCCCGTCCCAAACCGCTGTCGACCCGCCGCCGCCGTCGCCGGTCCGCGCCTCCTGCTCGATGGTCAGGCGATCGCGCAATGTTCCGATCCGTGGGCTCACAGCCTGACGCTCCGATACGGCGCGATAAGGCTCGCGACGGTTGCCGGCACGGGATCGGCGGTCTCGCCGAACAGCACCGGCTCGCGCGCCTCGTACCAATGCGCGACCAACATTTTCAGCGCCTGTCGCACAGGCATCGGAACGTCATCGGCCGCCGCGCCGTAGCCGGCGGTGAAGGCGATTTCGATGCCGTTGATGCTGCGGCCCGGAAGAGGCCAGCTCTGCCCGTCCTGCCGCGCCAGGCGCGGACGCCGCGACGCGCTGTCGACCAGAAACAGATCGGGATCGAGCGTGACGGATGTATTGGTCGGACTGTAGAGCCTGACCGCATCGATGCTGATGAGCGGGGCGAGCGGCATCTCCGTGAAGGGCTTGTCCGGCCAGCCGTCGAGGTAAAGCGACCAGCTCTGGCTGATCAGCGCAATGTCGAGGCAGCGCTCGATGTGCAGCCGAGCGGCGAGAATAAGGCTGGCGACGAGCATATCCTCGGCGTCGCCGTCGACGCGGCAATGGAGCTTTGCTTCGTCGAGCGAGACCGGCTCGACGGCAGGACCGGACGTCAGGATAAGCGGCATCGGACCACCTTGATCAGGGCATCTGTCTGGCGTGGACGCGCCAGGGCGCTGGCGACCGGCGGGATAGAACCCGCCGGACCCAGAAACAAGTGAGGCCGCGACGGGGGAGGGCATCGCGGCCTCGGCCCGGGGCGGGCCTTAGCGCTGGGGGGCAGCGCTGGTTTCGTCGCTTTCTGTCATCGCCGCTATCCGGCACTCACACCGAAAGCAGAAAAACTGTTGTGAGCCTAGGGCCGGAAATTTGCGTAGTCTGGGGCCGACCCAGCCGGGCCCGGATAGGCGTCTGACGCGGCGCCTACAGCGTAACCGAACAGTTATGGCCGGCCGATCAAGAGGATATGGCCCGGCGCCCGGACAGGCGTCGCCCGAAGCGGTCAAGACCGGATGTGACCGCCACGCGAATTGGCTTGGGCGATTTCAACCAAATTGTGGCCAATGTGGCCGGTTTGCATAAGGATCATTACGCGACGCCACCATCGCAGCGCCGCCCGGCCCAGTGGCAGATCATGCCGTGCCGAATTTGAGGAGCTTGATGGCATTGAAATCCTGCACGCCGCCACCAACACGCTTGGTGGTGTAGAACAGCACGTAAGGCTTGGCGCTGAACGGATCGCGCAGGATGCGGATGCCGATGCGATCGACGACCAGATAGCCGCGGCCGAAATCGCCAAAGGCGATCGAAAAACTGTCGGCGCCAATCTCCGGCATGTCCTCGGTCTCGGCGATGGGGAAGGCCATCAGCGTCGCGCCCTGGCCGGCCTGGTCGCTGGGGCGCCAGAGGTAATTGCCCTCTCCATCCTTGATCTTGCGGATCTCTCCTTGTGTCGAGCGGTTCATCACCCAGTGGGCGTTCGTGCGATAGGGGGATTTCAGCGTGTAGACGATGTCGATCAGCTTGTCGGCGGGGTCGCTCGCCGGAAAGCCGCCGGAGACCCCGGTCGTCAGATAGCCGATCTTGTCCCAGGCCCAGCTTGCCTCATCGATCATCGTATAGCTGAGAAAGCCCTTGGGCTTATTCGATCCGTCGCCGGAAACGAAAGCGGTGTTCTCCTGCTCGGCGAAGGCGATGCGCACCTCTTCCGCCACCCACTCATCGATGTTGACGGCGGCATCGTCGAGCAGGGTCTGCGTCGCCGCCGGCATGGCGTAAAGCTCCATGGTCGGAAAGGCGAGTTCGGCGAGCGTCGGACTGTTGGTCTGCGCGCGCGTCCCCGTCTCGGCGACCCAGCCGGTCGCAGCGCCGGTGATGGCGAAAGGCTTCTTATAGGTGTTGGCTGAGACCTGGCGCACGCCGGCGATGGCGCGGATCGGCGAGGTCTCGCGCAAGGCGCGCATCACGCCAGCTTCGATTTCCTCCGGCACCAGATAGCCGCCATCGGCATCGACGCCGACGGAGAGTGCCTTTTCCTCAAGGCGGCGCAGATTCTGAGCTTCGCCGCGGCGCATATAGCTCTCGAAGGCGGTCTTGTGCTCGCCCGCCGCTCCTGCGCGCGGAAAGCCGCCGCCACGCTGCGGGCGCGACGCCTTCAGCACGAGCTGGTCGACCGTCGCCTTGGTGTCGTCTAGCGCACGATTGATACGGTCGAGCTTGTCGGTCGTGACCACGTCCGCGGACATGCGGCGCTCGATCTGCGCGAGGCGCTCGTCATTCGTCTCCTTGAACGCCTCGAAGGCGTGGAGAAACTCGTCATAGCTCTCGCCGATTTCCGGCGTGGCGGGCCGCGCGGCCTTGTTCTCCCACTCGGTGGAAGCGGTGTAGTCGGTCATTTCATCCTCATGGGTTGATGAACGGTTGGTCTCAGGGTCTCAGCGCGACGCTAAGCGCAATGGAAGACCCCCGCCCGACCTGGCTTCGCGCCGCGCCGGGGAGTGCGCGGTCTGGCGATGGCCGGGGGAGCCGCAAAGCATGGCGCTCGGAGCCTTGCCGCATCGATCCAAACGAAGGCAACGGCCGGAGTTTGGTAAAATCGATGCGCATAAGTCGGAGGCGAGCGCATGGTGCCGGGCGGGGGAACATGCTGCCTTGACCGCGCTCACGCGCGCGCCGGGCAGCATGGGAAATGTGACGATGGAGACTTCCCACAGGTCGATTTCATAGAGGCGGCGCCGTCCGCTGCGTGCGTCGCGGACCGCCTTGCGGGTGCGAAAGCCGATGGAGAGGCCGTCGAGCGCGCCGGCCCGCATCAGCGCCAGGATCTCGCGGGCGCGCGCCACGCCTTCGACGACATGCCCGCGCACATAAAGCCCACGCGCATCCTCGCGGATCGCTTCCCAGACGCCGACCGGCTGGGCCGGGTCGTGCTGAAACAGCATGCGGACCTCGGCGATGCCGCGCCGGGCGAGCGAGGCCCGGAAGGCGCCGGGCATCACCACGTCGCCGCCCTGGTCCTCGGCGCCGAACAGGCTGGCATAGCCTTCGAAACTGCCGTCGGCGGCAAGGCGCGGTTTGGCCGCGCCGGCGGAAGCCGTGTGTGCCATCAACAGATTACCTTTGAAACGGAGAGGCGCGCCCAACCGGCGGCGCGGGCGCTGCCCGCGACCGCTATTGCGGCAGCGGCGGCTCGATCAACGGGCTGATGCATCGGTCGATCAGCGGCGTCAGCGCCAGGCGCAAGGGCACGGCGATCATCGCGGAGACGGGCCAGGCGGCCAGCCAAAGCAGGCCCGTGTCGAGCGTCAGTCCCACATTTTTGACCGTCACGCCGAACGACACGATCCCGGTCGAGGCCAGAGTCAGCGCCGTCGACGCCACAAACCGACGATAGCGCCGGGGAATGCGCCAGCATTTTTCCGTGCACGTTGCATCCGGGCGAGGCGGCATCTGGCGGTTCTGCATCTCCGGACAAAAAACCGGTTCCCACTCCCGCTGGAAATGCACGCGCCTTTGCGGGCGTGTCTCGTGCCTGACGATCCGCACGCGCTTTTGCCGTATGCGAACTGACGCTGCGGGCATCGATCCCTCCCGGCCGTTGTCAACCTTGAAGACGCGCTCGCTGTCTGTATACTGAGCGATTAACAGCCGCCGCTTACTCTCTCCCGCAAGCGGAGAGGGCTAAGACCCGCCTCGGACAAACTCCGTAGCTATCCTTGCCTGCCATCCGCGCCCAGCGGCCCATATCCCACCGCCGCACGCTTCTCGTCCACCGTGAGAAAATCTGCATGCTGCACGCGGTCCCACAGCGCGGAGCGCTCGCCGGCCAGTGCCTCGACCCTATCGAGCGCCGGCCGCAGCTCCAATCCCTCGCCGAAACCCGGCGCCAGCCAGACCGTCAGCGCCTTCAGCGTCCGCGCCACCAGCGGCAGCACGGTCTGCCGCCAAAACACCCGGCTCGCCTCGGCGTAATTCGCATAGGTGGTATCGCCCGGAATGCCGAGCAGCATCGGCGGCAGGCCGAGCGCCAGCGCGATCTCGCGCGCCGCGACATGCTTGGCCTCGATGAAATCCATCTCCTGCGGCGTCAGCGACATCGCCCGCCAGTCGAGCCCGCCCTCCAAGAGCAGCGGCCGCCCGGCATTCATCGCGCCCTGATAGTTCGTCTCCAGCTCCGCCTTCAGCCGCGCGAACTGCTCCTCGTTCAGATGCCCCTCGGCTGCGGTGTAGACCAGCGCGCCGGACGGCCGCGCGGCATTGTCGAGCAGCGCCTTGTTCCACCCCGACGCCGCATTATGCAGATCGATCGCCGATGACGCCGCCTCGATCGGCGACATGCCGTAATAATCATTGGACGGATTGAACAGCGCCATGTGCAGGATCGGCCGCACGCCCTCCTCGGGCGCCTGGCGGAAGCGCACGGCTAGACCGTTGGCGGTGTACTCATAAGCCTCCGGCCAGCCATCCGTGCCGGGAACGATCTTCATCCGGTCTGGCCGCAGCACATGCAGCTCGCGCGCGGCGCCGCCGACGCTGACCGCCTCCATATAGGCATTCCCGGCGATCAGCAGATAGCCGTACCAGTCCTCCAGCATGTCCGGACCGCAGGCCGCAGCGTTCGGCTGGGCGAGCAGGTCGAGCAGCGGGTGCTCGGCGATTTCGCTCCCGCCCTCGAACAGACGCAGCGGCACCGAGCTGGCGGCCTCCGCGATCATCCGCACCGCCCTGTAGACGATCGGATTGCGCGCATAGCCCTCGCGGGCGAAAGCCGCGTAGTCCCGCGGCGACCAGACCGGCTGGCCGGTGTGATGCAGCGCGATGAGCGGCGCGGTGGCGGAGGCTTTGGTGGCGGGGACAGTGGCGCGCGATGATGCAAAGGCGCGCAAGGCATAACGACGTGTGTCACGAGCAATCGCGGCAACAACGGTATGAATAGGCATAGGAAACTCCCTTAGACGCAAGCCGTTGAGAACACGCAATCTAGGCTTGAGTTTTCCTTCGCATAAGCTAGAGGAGTTATTCGTATGATGATTTGCCCCCTTTGCGGGAAGCAAAACCAATCAAGCTCATTTCCCATTTAAATTCACCGTTTCCTCGATGCCCCCCACGGTTTTTTTCCCATTCAGCGTGGATCATGCATTTGTCCAAAGCGTATTTGACAATTTACCTGTTGGAATCACGACTATATACCAAAAGTTTCAGAAATGGCCATGAACTCTTATCGGAAATGGAAAAATTCGTAAAAAAATCCGCAATATTTGTATTGTTCGCGTCAAACTCTTCAATTGCTTCTGGTTCGTGAATTTTGAAATAAATCAGGCGGCACCTGCAAAGTCTAACAAGAGAGGGGTTTCAAATCTTAGTTTTCCCCACCTCTACATGACTTTCAAACATGAGAACCTACCGGCCTGGATGAGGCATTTCACCGTCGATACGCGACCTAGACGCCTCAAAGACGTGGCGCGATATATTACAAGCATATTGCTTTCAAGCCGTCGGTCCGGATCCCCGGCGTAATGACGCCACGCGGGCGAGGCCAACTCCTACATCAGTCCGACAGTAAATTTGCATTGCAACTTCGTGAAATTGGTCAATCACCGAATGTTCTCATTTTCTCCGGGCTACCGCGGATTGGACGACGCACGTTTGCAAAACTCGCATTCGACCGCGCCTATCCCTCCTTGCCGCGGCTCGCCTTCGGACCGACCATTGAGCTTAATCTTTGGTCGGACAGTGAAGACCTTTTTCTAAGATTAAGGGGCACAATTGACGAGGACTTTTCAGTCGCCCGGCGTGCATCATTATTCAGTCATTTTTGTGCACTTTCAAATGAAGAGCAGATTAGTGAAATAATAAAGAGTTTAACTCACTTCTCTAGTTTAGGAGAAGCATCACTACTCCTATTTCCGATTAATTTATACGACGACACCGGACGTTTACGAGCTTGGATTTCAAATCTTTTCTTGTCTCTCCATCAAAAGAAAGAGGTGATAATTGGAATTGTGTCTGACAGGGCGGTAGCTGAAGCCGATTTACTCAAACATCAAAACGTCCTGCAGATACAAATCCCACCGCTTAAAGATGACGCAATTGAAACAATATTTATTAACACATGCGCTGCTCTTGGAACCATTCCGAAGCGAGTTCACCCAACGCTTCTAAAGATCATAGGTGGGCATCCGGATCTCGCGCGTGCAGCCGCTCGACTTGCCTCTCAAATGGGACAGGAAGTGATTGCCAGTGATCCTGCTGCGCTATTTGATTTCCAAGAAGGTATCTTGAAAAATAATATACAAGCGAGTCCTTGAGCGCAACGCAAAAGGCTATTTTGATTATTCTTAGCTGGGTGCCAAGTTTTCCCTCTGCAACGCTACTAGGTATTATCAAAGAAGATGGGGTCGATGAGCTGGCTTTTTCTGACGCAGTGCGAGGCTTAATAATTGGATATCTGGTCGAGTATATCGACAACGATGTCGTAATATCCTCCGCAGTTCGGTATTACGTGAGGCGCCGCTTTGGTTATGGCGATAGCATATATCTTGGTAGATTAAGTAAATATTTGGAGCACGCGGTTAGAAATTCTAGCTCAAGCAAGGGTTTATCCAACTCACTTGTCGATGCAGCAATATTTGCAATGTTTGAGAAGGAAGGGCGGTTCCAAAAGAACTAAAAAGGATCATTACACCGGCGATCCTCAAAGGATTATTGCAGATGCCTATAGAGCTGGTCGTGACGACGAAGAAATGTACAGAAAGGTTATTAAATGGGGTGAGTATGCCGATAATATCGAGATGCCTAATGACACCCGATGGCAGATATTATCGACAGTTTGTCAAGCCCATATCCGATTGCGCGAGTTTGCGAGCGCACAGACAAGCTCGCAATTTTAGACAACGGCAAGGCGCCGGAGCGTTTTTTCATAGCTGGCTTTCTTGAGCGGCAGTGTGGTCGCCCCAAAGAAGCTATAAAGCATTTTCAGAAGGCAATCGATGGGCGTGTTTACCGAAGGAGTTCAGTCCATCAGCTCGGGCTTTGCTACTTACGCGAAGGTCAGTTTGACTCGCTGAAGAAGCTATTGGACAAAAAGAGCAGCGATGCAGCCGGCAGTGAGATCTTGTTGGACATCAAGGCTCAATTTGAGATCGTTGAAGGGCATTATTCGGAGGGAAGCGACAATCGCCGCCCTTCGACAGTTGCCCGACGATGCGGGTAGATCCCATCGTTGCGAAGCGTGGTTATTCTATAAGCGCGGTGACGCAAATACCGCCATAGGTATACTAACGCAAATTGTGAAGAACTCGTCGAGACGGAGGTCGAGAGTCGATACTATCGAGCCATTATAGCAGTTGATGCGAATCGACCTGAAATATTTCAGGAAGATTATGAATATATTTTAAATCACGGCAGATATAAGAAAGACGATATGCTCCGTCGCTTGCGAATGCGCAAGGCGCTAACAGAGGGGGATTGGCGATCCGCGGAGCAAGAGATTGAAGGCGTCGACAATAAGAATTTCTCCGACATGGGTCTTTACAAAAAAATGTTGGAGCTGAAGGCGCGCGACGGGAGTATCGATTTTACGGAAGCACAAACCGCTGATAGGTTAGCAAAAGATATTATGATAAATCAATATAAGAGAGACCTTTTTATAGACGAGGAGTTCCTGGGGTAGCTCATAAGTATATGTTGAATTCATTAATTACGCTTAAACTTTTGACTCACCTTTTCGCCGGGTGACGATTGAGTTCGTTGCACCCTAACACAAACTCCGTATCCTCGGCTCGACCCTCTCATTCAGCATCAGCTCGGTGAGTGCCCGACTAGCTAGTGGAGCGAATTTGACATTTGAGTGCCGCCAGTCGCGAGCTCGCGCTCAAATGTCAAATTCACTCCACTAAAATAGTTGCTAGTAATTCTTCAATTCTAACACTCGCAAGAGTGCGCGCTGCAGGTGGGATGCAAGTGTTAAATTGAACCACTAGTGCATCCAGCCGGTCGGGGCTTGATCCATCGGACAGTCCGCGGCGCCCAAGGTCGCACATCTGATCCACCAACTCAGGCCAGGAACGACGTCTCGGGGCCGAAGGAATAATCCCAATAGTCTGGGGCACCGCGATGGTCTAGCTAATACAATCGCCACAGCGTAAGTCCGCCCGCCGCATCGCCGACATTCCCCCACATCAATACCCCCGGGGCGGGTTGCGCCGCGGCTGCCGCACGCCCTGCTGCGGACGCATGCGCTGCTGTTGCGGATGCTGTTGCTGTTGCTGCGGATAGTACGGCAGTGCGAGCGGCTCCGGTGGGCGTTGCCGGGCCCGCCGTTGGCGCCGGCGCATCTCCATCTCGTACTCAGCCTTCGCGGCGTCCGTCTGCCTGATCACCGTCCACATCACGGCGGCGCAGGCGAGGGCGAACAGGTTGATGCCGATATAGGTCGAGCCAGCCGGGACATTGTGCGTGACCTGCTGGAAAACCGTGCCCCAGCCGAGCGACCAGAAGCAGGAGACGTCCTCCGAGCCGCTCGGCTTGCTCATATAGAGCAGCGTGACGTTGATGCGGTCATCCATCAGCATAACCAGCCCCCAGCCTGTGATCACCACCGCTGGGAGGAGCAGAATGTGATGGACGATCGACAGGACGAGGCCGAGGCGCAGATTTTGGAGGATCAGGATCGCGCCGGCGAGGCCGAGGATCTGCACCAGCAGAAACAAGGCGATGAAGACCGTGTTCCGGCCGAAGGGCATATTGATGAGGATCCGCGGATCGACGCCCCACAGATTGAACCCGGCGCTCAAAATCTGAACGTAAGCAATGATATAGCAGATGACAAGCGCCATTCAGTCCCCCGGCCCCATGCCTTGCGGGAAGGACATTAAGGCGCAATCTGGGCACGAAAGCGACTCCGCACGTCCCGATCAAAATTCCCGTGGCGGCTGGCGCACGCCCGGTCGGGGATACATGCGCTGCTGCGGCGGGCGTCGTCTGGCCTGCTGCCAGTGTGGTCTTAAGATCGGCAAGTCCCCTAAAGGCGTATCCTGAAACGATGTAGGGGACTTCCCGATCACCACACTAGCGTCGGCGCATCTCCATTTCGCGCTCAGCCTTGGCGGCGTCCATCTGTTTTATCACCACCCACAGCAAGTAGGATGGGTTGAGCGGAGCGAAACCCATCACCGCCCGATGCAATGGCGGGTTTCCACCCGCCTGCGCGGATGTCGACCCGCCCTACGGCGGCAGAAATTGGTGCTGCGCCGTCTTCTATCATCCCTAAAACAAGCTCCGTATCCTCGGCACCACCTGGCTATTCAGCATCAGCTCGGTCAGCGCCCAGACCAGCGCGTCGAGCCGGTCGGGGCTTGAGCCGTCCGACAGCCCGCCGCGCCCGAGGTCGCACATCTGATCCTCCAGCTCCGGCCAGATACCGGTGTGGAAGACGAGGCCGCGCCGATAGAGGGCGGCGACCGGGCCGGCGCGTAGGTATTTACCCCGCGTTGCACGCACCATGCGCACCGCTATATTGGGCGCAACCTGACGTAGCATTTCGGCGACCAACTCGCCCCCCTGATTGACCTCGGCGACGATGCAATCGGCATCGAGACTCTCATAGAGGCTGACGGCGGCGAGGGCCCAGTCGAGCGGCTGCACGCCCTGCACCGTGGCGTCGGCAAGCACATAAGCCCGGCCGTCCCCAGCCCGGCCGGCGGCGACGATGCCGCAAGCGTCGGCGCGAGGGCCGCTCGACACCGGCGGGTCGACCGCCACGATGATGCGTTCGAGCGCCGGAGCATTGGTAACGCGCGCCGCCTCGATGATGTCGCGCTGCCAAAGCGCGTCGGGGCGGTCCTCGATCAGCTCGCCGTCGAGTTCCTGACGGCCGAGCCGCGTGCCCTGATAGCGGGCAACTACCGCCGACAGGAATGACGGCGCGAGATTGGCGGCGTTGGCCTCGGTCCGCGCGCGGCTGACCGCGGTTGCGGGATCGGCGATGAGGCGCTTGATGAGCGGCGTCGGGCGCGGCGTCGTGGTTACGGTCTGGCGCGGGTGATCGCCGAGCCGCAGGCAGAATTGCAGCATGTCCCAGGCGGCGTCGGCATAGCGCCACTTGGCCAATTCATCGGACCAGGCCGCGCCGAATTGCGGGCCGCGTAGGGATTCCGGGTCATCGGCCGAGAACAATTGCGCCACCGAGCCATTCGGCCAGGTCAATTCGCGGCGGGTGGCGTTGTAGCTCGGGCGCTCGGCCGGTGGATGGATGGCCATGAGGCCGGACGGCCCGTCGATCATCACCGCGCGGGCATCGGTCAGCGATTCGCCGACCAGAGCGATGCGCTCGATGGGGCTGTCAGCGAAAGGCGGCTTGCCGAGCGCCAGTGCGCGCACCCATTCGGCGCCAGCGCGCGTCTTGCCCGCGCCGCGCCCGGCGAGGATCAGCCAGGTGGTCCAGGGGCCGCCGCCTTGTGCGAGGGGTGGCGGGAGCTGGTCGTCGCGCGCCCAGAGCTGCCAGTCATGGAGCAGGAATTCGGCCTCCCCGGCGCTGACGGCGCGCGTGAAATGCTCAACCGCCGAGCTGCCCGCGCAGTGTCTCAAGGCGGCGCGCAAGCTCGCCGCGGAGGCGGTCCGCGTCATGGGCGTCCTTCCGGCTGGAGGTGGCGGCGGTCGTCGCGGCAAATTTGGTGGTGCGCGTGCCGGCCGGTCCGGCGCTCTTGCCGCCGAGGCCCTTCAGCTTCTCGAACAGCCGCACCAGCGTATTCAGCGTACGCGCATCGCGCTCGGCATCGGCGGCTGTCGCGGCCGCGGCGCCCTCGCTCAGGCGGTTCTCGAATTGCGTCATCTTCAGGTCCAAGGCGGAGAGCAGACGCTTGGTCAGGTCCGCCTCGTCGCTGCGGCCCGCGGCCTGGCTGCGCGCACGCCGCAGCCGCCAGCCGTGGGTTTTCGCGCGGTGATAGACCATCGACCGCGTGACCGAATGCGCCGCGCAGATTTCGTCGACGGTCAGCGCGCCCGCCGCATAATCATGCGCGATCGCGCCCCAGTCGCACGCGGCAGGGTCCGGCGAAATTTCTGGCGCCAATGTCTTGTTGATGTCCGTGTTGATTTCAGCTTTGCGGGAGGACGGCGCATGCAGGCCGCCACCGATCGCGCGCAATTCGAAGATGCTGCCGCCTTCGCGATTAATGTGGCCAATGCCCCGTGGGCTTCACACGCTTTGAGCGCCTTCGCCCAGCGGCTCACCCATTTCGCCGATCATGCCGAGACCATACACGAGAAGCGTTGCGCTGTGAATTCGGGAATTTACGTATTTCGTAACTTTCTGTGCTCTAAACGCCCTTGCTCCAGGACAAAGACAGCGCGTTCCTTGTTTTTGTCACCATGACCTTCCGGCGAAAATCTTCTCGAATTCAGAAGCGAAAGACGTAACCTGATAGCCGTTTTTTGCGTCGCGGCCACGCGCCTCCAGATAGCGTTTCAGCTCGCTGTTGGTGACCGTGACTTTGCTTCCATCCTGCCAATGCTGCTCCACCTTGTAGACCACATAGTACTGCCGCAGCTTGGCGAGCGAAGCTGATTCGGATCTTCCGCAGTAAGGCAAGGAATTCGGCGAGCAATTGCTGAACGTCCTTGAGCGGAAGCGGTTCGCCGTCGATATCGTCGCAATCGAGCCAAAGACCTGGTTGAGATAGTTCTCCAAGCGGATGCGCGTGAACTGCGGGGTTGATGTGCGGGATATCGGTCAGTGGCTCGATATAGATCTCCGCGCCATTCGGTCCGGCGACAGAAAATCCACCTTTCGAGCGTTCGGCTTTGAGCTCATCTTTTGATAGCGGCTCGTAGCCGGCCCAGTAATTGTGCTCATATGCGATTTTATAGCCCGCCCGGCGGCCTTCGATGGCTGACGATCAGCTTGTCGACGGGCGAAACGACATTGATCACTTCCCGCGCCAAGCGACTCTGCGTCCAACTCGCTCTCGATGCCCCGACGAAGCATTTCCATCGCAAATCGGCATAGGCATCCGAGAGCGACTCGCCGAATTGCATCAGCGACGTCAGGATCGGTTCGATTTGGTCCTTCGGCACATCTGTAAATAAGCCGATCACAACGCCTTGAAGCCCGCGCGAAAACATCGGAAGGTTACTTTATGCCCTAGCAACTGCATCGGAGACGTCGATTGTGTTTGAGCATAGTCTAGTCGACCCTTTGCTGCAAAGCGCTCTAAGCATCGTCATAATGTCTGCTCGGCTTAAGCCCCGCCCAAGGACCGGCACAAATGAGGTCCAGCGCTTCGACCCATGCGAGCCAGGGTGACTGAGAATAAAATTCGATTTCACCTTCTATTGTTATGCTGGCGAAATGATTGCACCTCAAGATGCCTTACAGGATGTAGCGGGAACGGACAGGTCTCGAACAATCCTGATCGGCCCAAGACCCGCCGACGGCAAGAGCGCGAATTCAGAAAGATGATCCAGATCATCAACATTGTTCGATGATCGTTCTGACAGGGCGCTTCGGAAAAAAAAGGGCTGTAAACACGCCATTATAGATCCGAGCCATCTCGGCGCCGTGGTGTATCAGCGTTTGCGATAGAGCTGTCCGCCTCGTCAGCGGAAATGAAGCCATTTTTTTCCGCCGCGTCAAAAAAGCGTGCAGATCCGGGTGGGCACCTTAGGCAGGTTTCCCATGGATCAAACGCCAAAAAACAAGCCAAGCCACGACAGCGGTTTTCCGCGGTCTCCTCGCCCGGCCCAGCAACAGTTCTGACTTTATGATAAGTTGATAGGGTTTTTGTTAGACTGAATCCGGCACGATGGTATTGACAAATTCAAGTTGTCTAGGAGAGGTGCTGTACACATCTATGGTATCTAATTGTGTCACATACCAGTCTGTGCATTAAAGTATACATTAGAAAAATATGCTCACAAGTCTAATGTATGAGGCTCAATCAAACGGCATCACGTCCCAAGCGTTGCAAGTAGGGCAGCCATCGCGCTATTTTTTAATCTTGTGCAATATCCGACTCAACTCCCTTGAAAAACTCGCGGGCTGAGCTTCACCGCGAACTCGTCGTCCGCCACCTTCTGCGCGATCTCCTGAAAAAGCTCTTTGAGAGGCTTTTTTCCTACGATTAGGAGGTCGCCATCGCTTAAAGCATAGACGGCAGGGCAACTGCCAGCGACGCAACGAAGGTGGCTGAGGTGTCAGATCTTCTTCAATTTTACAATAGTCGCTGTTAAGTTAGTGGCCACTCAGGCCGATAAGAGCGCGTCTATTGCACCCCAGGACCCAGTCTTCGCAATGCGTTGTAATACGTTGCCGGTCGTCGAATTCGCTTAACCGATAACTCTACCGAACTAGACATCTGCCAGCGCATAACTCGTAAGAATTAACCTCAGGTTAAGGCCCCTCGCAGCTCCCAAGGAGCGTTGAAGCCTTATCGTCAGAAGCTCGCCGCACTACAAGCCAGCTTGGCGTTATAAAGCCGAGTTCGACGGAAACTACCATAGCGAAGAATGTTCGATACGATTTAAACATAACTCGGCAACTTGTGACAATTTTCATAAAATCCTAAAATTCGAAGCTTTCCGCCCCTGAAACATGTGAAAGCTTTCATCTGCCGATACGATCTTGATGTATCCGCTACCTAAGACACGGATATGTTAATCATGCCGTAAAGCCATGAGCCGACAGAATAGGAAAGCTGGAATAGATCAAAGGAGGTCGAACAAAAAAAAGACAAAAAAAATTACCGATTTCCTGATGTTCGGCCATTTGATTTCATATGGAAACGGAGGACTGGATGTTCAATGGTAATTTCTATGGTCTCATCATTACAATATTGACAATGGTGATCGCGGTCGTATTGACAATGCGGCAGGTCCAGGAGACCGGCATCCGGTTCGAGCTCACAGTACAGCGGGTGAAAGCTATAATACCGGCGCAGAAAGCCCGTCAAGGCGGGATAGCAAAAGGACCATGAGCCACAAATAGCATCGAAGCCGCAGCACATCATACGATAGCCGTTGGTATTGGCGCATTCGCAAATGACGTCAGTACCGGCGGACAAGGAGGCGCCGGTCGAGCGGGTACGCTCGGGATGGCGGCCTCCGCCGCAGGAGGACGAAAATCACCTCCGCCGCACAATAAACCGCTCAAAGCGCCCATTCTTCACCTTCTTCTCGCTCACCGCAAACCCTCTCACCGAAATCCCGGCTTCATGCACGGTCTCGGCGCGCCCGGAAACGAGCGGATGCCACCAGGCCAGATCTTCGCCCCTGCCAATAAGCCGATAGGCGCAGGTCGACGGCAGCCATTCAAGGGTCGCCGCCGACTCAGGCGTCAGCGCCACACAATCCGGGATTCTCTCATGGCGCTCGGCATAGGCGGTGCAGCGGCAGGCGCCGATGTCCAGCAGCTCGCAAGCAACGCGCGTGTAGGCCAGCTCGCCGCTATCCTCGTCTTCCAGCTTCAGCAGGCAGCAGCGGCCGCAGCCATCGCAAAGTGACTCCCATTCCTCCGGCGTCATCTCGTCGAGCCGCTTTTTCTTCCAGAATGGCAATTCGTCCTGCATCGCAAAACGTCTTTCACGTGTTATCGTCTTCGATACGATCCGCGCGCTACAAAAGCGGCGCGGCCGGTCTCTGGCGTCATGTGGCAAACACCGGCTTTTGTGTTTCCCGAGCGCGTCAAGTCGCGTATCTAAGAAATCGAATTCGACCGTCTCAGAGGGCTGCTGCCTTGCGCGATTGGATTTTCAAGCCGAACCGCAAAAACCGCCTGATCGACTGGTGGGCGCTCGACTCATGGATCAACTCCAGCCTGTACGGCGTTTGGGCCCGCTATCAGGATCTTTGGTCAGCCTATTCCAACTTCGTCAACCAGTTCCGCGTCAGCGGATTCAGGCGCATCGTCGCTGAAGTCTTTTCCGAGGGGACCACGATCGGCATGATGGGCCTCGTCGGGCTTCTGACGCTTGCCCTGCCGTCGCTGGAGGCGACGAACGATCCGTCCTGGCGCACCGCGGCACAATATAGCGTAACATTGCTTGATCGGAACGGCAGCCGAAATCGGCAAGCGCGGCATTCTGTATTCGGACTCGGTGCCGCTTGAAGAGATCCCGGACAATCTGATCAAGGCGGTGCTGGCGACCGAGGATCGCCGCTTCTTCGACCATTTCGGCATCGATGTTTTGGGCACGCTTCGCGCCATGGTGGCCAATGTGCAGGCGAACGACGTGGTGCAGGGCGGCAGTTCGCTCACCCAGCAATTGGCGAAAAATCTGTTCCTCACCTCCGAGCGGTCTTTCGAGCGCAAGGTCAAGGAGGCGTTTATCGCCCTCTGGCTCGAAGCGCGGCTGACGAAAAAGGAGATTTTGAAACTTTATCTCGACCGCTCCTACATGGGCGGCGGGACATTCGGCGTTGAAGCCGCCTCGCAATTCTACTTCGGCAAGTCCGTGCGCGACATCAACCTCGCCGAGGCCGCGCTTCTCGCCGGCCTCTTCAAAGCGCCGACCAAGTTCGCGCCTCACGCCAACCCTGCCGAGTTGCGGGCGCGTGCGAATCAAGTGCTGACGAATATGGTCGACGCAGGATTCATGACTGAGGGGCAAGTGCACGGCGCGCGCCTCAACCCTGCCAAGGTGATCGAGAACAACGACACCTATTCACCGAACTACTTCCTCGACTGGGCCTTTGAAGAGGTGCAGAGGCTAACCCGGGGCAAGGGCGAATATAACCTCGTCGCTCGGACCACCGTCGACATACCCATGCAGAAAGCCGCCGAGCAGGCCATCGAAACGACGCTTGATCAAAATAGCAAAGCCATGCATGTGGGCCAGGCGGCGATGGTCGCCATGGAAACGGACGGCGCCGTTCGCGCCATGGTCGGCGGCAGGGACTACGGCGAAAGTCAGTTCAACCGGGCAACGAAAGCGCTGCGCCAGCCGGGCTCGTCCTTCAAGGTCTATACCTATTTGACAGCTCTGGAGAACGGTGCCCGCCCCAATCAGATGGTCGTCGACGGCCCCGTCTCTTGCGGTAACTGGTCGCCGAAGAACTATGCCGGCGGCTATCGCGGCCGTATGCCGCTGACGACCGCTCTGGCTCTGTCGATCAATACGATCGCGGTGAAGCTGTCATTCGATGTTGGCCGTGACAAGGTCCTTGGAACCCTGAAGCGGATAGGACTCGAACGCATCAAGAAGACCTGCTCCATGGCTCTTGGCGATCAGGGGGTGACCGTCCTGGAGCATACATCTGGTTTCGCCACCATGGCCGCCGGCGGAAAACGCGTGAAAGGCTATGCGATCAGCGAAATCCGCAATTCTCAGGACGAGGTGGTTTATTCCCGGCAGCGCGACGAACCCCCGCCGGAGCAAGTGTTCGACAGGAAAGCCGTCGAAACGCTGAACGAAATGCTGTCCCATGTGATCACGGAGGGAACGGGGCACGCGGCGGCGTTGGATTTCACGGCGGTCGCCGGCAAAACCGGCACGAGTTCCGAATATCGCGACGCCTGGTTCCTGGGTTTTACCGGACAATATGTGGCGGGCTTCTGGTTCGGTAATGACAGCTATTCCCCGATGAACAGGGTGACCGGCGGCTCGCTTCCGGCGCGCACGTGGCACGAATTCATGACTGCCGCGCATACGAGCGACAATATTCCGCAAATTCCGGGCGTTCCGCTGCATCCGAAGCAAATCGAGGAGATGCAGCGTGTCGCTGAGATCAAGAAGGAGGATCCGACGCTCGGAACCATTTCACAGGGTGTGCGCCATATGCCTCAGAAGACCCGGCAGCTGTTGATCAATCTCACCAAGATGTTTAAAGAGGCAAAGCCGCTCGACGTGAACGGTGTCAAGGGTGCCTCGCTGGATGGGGCGGCGCCACCGGCGCAAGTTGCGCGCGGCACAAGCCAGTGAGGCCATCGGGTTCGCCGGAAGGCGCCGCGGAAATCATTGACAGGGGATTTCGGTTGGCGCCAGGAGCCATGCGTTAGCGCGACACGCCTCCACGCGGTTCAAGCGAGACCCGGGTTACATAGGGTGTCCCTATCGGCTGGGAACAGGCTTCGTGAAGAACTTTTTTTCCTTCCTCATATTTGCGGGGCTTTCGCTCGTTCTCGGGCTTGGCTCGGCGCGTTACATGATCGATGATGGCTTCGCGCTCGTGACCAGCAGCAGCGGTCCTTGGAAAACTTGGATCAACGCCGGGAGCCTAACTGCCGATCCTTATACACGCGCTCACATTGCGCGATCGGGCCAACTGCCCATTACCTCGGCCAGCGGCCTAACCTATTTCGCCACGGCCGATAGCGATGGCCGCTCGCTCCGCTCCTATTGCGACTATGAGATCATCGCGCAGCCGCTCGCCGCGCTGTGGTGGACGATCGCCGTGTTCGATGAGGACGGCAAGCTGATCCCGAACAAGGCCGCACGTCACGCCTTCGGTAACCAGAGCCTCACGATTCTGCCGGACGGAACTCAGCGGATCGTCATGGCACCCGAGGCAAGGCCGGGCTATTGGCTGCCATCCGGCGACGGCCATGACCTGACCCTCGTCCTGCGGATCATCCGGCCGCTCGAGGTCAGTCGGCAAAATGGCGAGGTCGTCAGCATGCACAACCTACCGGTCATCAAGAGGGTGAGCTGTTGATGCGCACGCTTTGGCCTTGGCTCGTTGCCTCGCTGTTTTGCGCCGGTATCATTCACGCCCTGACAGTGTTCGGCGTACCTTATGTCGCCTCTCAGGACGCTTGGGCGAGGCTCTCCAAGATTGTCGAGATGAACAGGATCTATGTCATGCCGGTCGCGGCGAGCGAAGCACCGCTGCCCTTCATGGCGCCTGACATCGCCTATGCCTTTTGCCGCTATGACCTCAGCAAGAACAACGTCCTCGTAAAGACCAAGCTCGGCGACGCGACCTGGAGCATCGCCGTGTCTACGCGCCACAGTGAAAATTTCTATTTCATCAGCGGCGCGGAAGCAAAGCGCCGGGAGCTGCGGCTGCTCATCGTGCCGCGTTCGCGTCTTTCTGAAGAAGCAAGCACCGAACGCTCCGAAGAAGGCGAGGAACAAAGTATTGTCATAGCTCCCGGCATGACCGGTCTTGTGGTGCTGCGTGCGCCGATCAGAGGGCCGAGCTTTGCCGCCGATACCATCAACGCGCTCCAAAGTGCGCAGTGCAGTCCCGTGATCGAGCCTGCCGTCGACCCGGCAACGCTGTCAGTTGGGGTCGGCATCCCCGAGCAAAGACGCGCGATCGGCGTGCCGACCAATTGAGGACGCGCCCCGGTTTATGGCTGGCTTCGATCCTCGCCTGAGTGCCTTGCCCGGATGGCGAAACGGCGGTTCAGAGACTTGCGAGGCCGGCTCAACCGCTCGCGGCTGATTTTCGGAAACAGGATGATCTCCGCACCATCGTGCGAAGCCCCGCGTTCATAGCGAGGCGAGGGCTCCGGATCGTTGCTGGGCAAGACCGGGCACAGGCAAGCGGCGGCGCTCCGCCCATGGCGAAAATCGACGATGGTGGTCATGAGATCAATCCGGTCAGGAACCGCCGCCCAACCCAGCGTACCGCGATGGCGGCTGACGATGGGCGTCGTGCAAGTAATTTCGCGTAGTACGGCTAAAGAACCGTTAAGGCCTGCAAAAATTTCATAGGTTTCTCGAAGAATTATTCGCCGACAAGAAATTCGTCGAGAAAATGCCGACCCTGCCGATCCTCGATCTCAATCACCCACATATCGGAATCGAAATTCGCCTGCCGCGCCAGATAGGCATCGGCCGACGTTTCGTCCGCTTTCTCGCCCGGCAGCGCCTGTGCCCAGAAGCGGCCTCCGCCCTCGCCCTGGAGTGCCGAGACCGCCGGGCGCAGCACCTGAGCGGAGCCGTCGAGCGTGTTGAGCTTGATGAAAATCGCACCAGCGTCGGCATCGCCGCGGCGGACGATCGCGGCCGGGATCGGAACGGCGCCGAGCTGACGGATATAGGCGCTGACCCAGATGCTGGCCTTCAGCCGCACATTCGATCTCCGAAGGTTGCTCTGTGAATGAGGCCGCTGCGAGAAACCGCCAGCTCAAACCCTGGTCTCGATGACAAATTTCGTCCGCAGAAATGCCTCAAGCCCCTCGATGCCACCTTCCGATCCGTAGCCAAACTCGTTGACACCGCCGAACGGCGTTTCTGCGGTGGATACAAACGGGTTGTTAACACCGACAAGGCCCGCTTCCAAAGCGTCCGCGAACTCTTGCGGCCTTGCCGCCATCGCTGGTGAAGACGTAGGAGGCAAGCCCGTAGGGCAGGCTGTTCGCACGCTCGACCACCTCGTCGAAGCCGTCGAAATGGGTAATCGGCGCGAGCGGCCCGAACGGTTCATCGACCATGATCCTGGCCGTGTCGGGCACATCGGCAAGCACCGTCGGCGCGTAGAAATAGCCGCGATTGCCAACCCGCTCACCGCCCGCTAGGACATGCGCGCCGTGGTCTTTGGCGTCGCTGACGAAACGCTCCATGACCTCCAATCGGCGGGCGGCGATCAGCGGACCCATTTGCACGCCGTCATCAAGCCCGTTGCCGACCTTGACCGCCTTTGCGCGTTCCGCAAAGCCGTCCACGAAGCTCCTATAAACCTTGTCCTGAACGTAAAACCGGGTCGGCGAGATGCAAACCTGGCCGGCATTGCGATATTTGAAGCCGGTCATCAGCGTCAGAACGCGGTTCACGTCCGCATCGTCGAACACGATGACGGGCGCATGGCCGCCGAGCTCCATAGTTGTGCGCTTGACCGTGTCGGCCGACAGCTTCAAGAGCTGCTTGCCAACCGGGACGCTGCCGGTAAATGACACCTTACGGGGAGTCCAAGAGGCAAGGAGGTGCCGCGATACCTCATCCGGCACACCGAACACGACATTAAGCACGCCGGCGGGAAGCCCCGCCTCCTGGAAACAGCGCGCGATGGCGACGGCCGTTCCCGGTGTTTCCTCGCTCGGCTTGATGACGATCGAACAGCCGGCTGCGATGGCCCCGGCGACCTTGCGGATGACATTGACGCCGGGGAAGTTCCACGCGACGAAGGCGCAGCACGGGCCGACCGGCTCTTTGACGACCATTTGCCGGACACCGGGTGCGCGCGCCGGAACGAGCCGTCCATAGGCGCGCTTGCCTTCCTCGGCGTACCAGCGGATCACGTCGATGACGAATTGCAGCTCCGCTTTTGCCTCCGCGAGCGGCTTGCCCATCTCCACGGTGAGCGTCTGCGCACTCTGCTCCAGCCGGTCCTCCATCAACCGCGCTGCCTTCTCCATGACCGCCTGGCGCTGAATTCGGCGTCCTGGCGCGCCAGATCTTGAACCCCTCGGCCGAGGCTTCGAGCGCACTATCGAGATCAGCGGCGGAAGCGTGTGGCACCTCGCCGATGACCTCCTCGGTCGCCGGATTGATCACCGGCTCGGTCTTGCCGGCGCTCCCCTGGCGGAATTCGCCCGCAATCAGTAGCTCAAGCTTTTCATAGGCCATGATGATGTGTCTCTCTTCCGGGATCTGTCGGGCAGGGCGGCCGCACGCCGAGGTGCGCCGCGTCGTTTGGCGATGGCTGGATATATTAGGGCGTTTGCCGTCAAGACAATAGACGCCTTGTAATGAATCGGGCAAGCCGCAGCGCGTCGTCGCGTTTCACGAGGCGGTGTCGCCTGCCTGCGCCCCACTAATAAGATCTCGGCAGTTGCTCCACGAAAGGTTCATCCGAGGACGGCCAACGCATGCCGCGATTCGAGGCGTCTTCGCCCGGCGATGCGCCGGTGGGAGCATTGAGGGCCTCGGCGGCGTTTGCAGAAGGCCCGCCGCCACCGTTTCCGGCAGCATGCCGGGCGCGTCCGGCGTAGCGGCCCCTCGGAAAAACGTTGAGATAATCTCGATAGGCCTGCGCCGTATTTTCTGCTCTCGCTTTCGCCCACGCCTCATCCTCTTTGCGCGTTGCCGCCGATTTCGCCTTGATGACAGCAAGCATTTCTCTGGCCTCCGCTGTGTAGCGGCCTCTTGGATGCGCGCCCAAATAGGCCTCGACGGCAGCAATCGTGCCTTTCAGACGCGCTCTTGCCCAGGCTGCGTCGTCCTCCTTGTGCGCAGACATTGCATTTTCGAGCGCGGCCAATCTGTCCTGGGCGTCATCGGCGTATCGGCCATCCGGAAAGCCCGCCAGATAGGCACGGTACCCAGCAATCGTGTCGGCCTCCCGCGCCTCCTGCCATGCCCGATTGTCGGCCTCAACATTAGCATCCTCGATGAGGCGCGCCAGCCGCTCCTTGGCAAGCGCCGCTTCCGGCGTGCCTTTCGGCACCTCGCGGATAAGACTCTGTAACTCTTCAACCTTGTCGACCGCAGCGACAAGTTGGCGGAAGCGTTTGCGCGCGTCCTCAGCCTGCGGCTTCTCCGGGTAGCGCGAGATGAAGATCTGCAGAGCGCGAAGATCGGTGGAGTCGCGAAGATCGGCCCATTCCTCGTTCCACGGCGCATCGCTGAAGTCATCAGGCCCGGCTGCGGGATCTTCCAAGGCTGCAAGCTGCTGCTTTTTCGGTAGGGCCGGAACCGGCGTGACAGTCGCCCCTTCGCGGGCGTCTTCATTCAGCGGCTCGGCATAGACAGCTGCCCCCGTTAGCCCCTTCTCGGCCTCGCCCGGCGTTGCCGTCCTATCATAGGTTTTGGCAGCGGCAGCAATGATCGACGGCGCTCCAGACACCGTCGCGGCCGTGTTGACGCGCTCTGCAGCATTCTCATGTGCCTTCAGGCGCGGGCCTTTCGTCGAGCGGGGAAGCGGACCGGAGGGCGGGCCAGCCGACGCGGTGAACACCGCCCGGTCGGCGGCATCGGCAATGCCGAGGAGCGCAGTCACGGTTTGTCGTTCGGGTCTGGTCGTCCGATCGAGCCGTTCCGCCCTTCCGATTAGAGCGGGCACGTCGAGCCAATACACCAACGCGCCCGGGATTGTGAATGCCAGGAAAAACAGACCGGCGGCGGCGGCCCACGGCGGCGTGCTACGTCCGCGGCGGTTTCGCCGCCGCATCTCGTCCCGGGCGGCCAGGACGCGGTAAGCGTGGTTGATGTTCTTGAAGCGCTGCTCCGCGATTTCGTCTCCCGGATTGAGGTCGGGATGAAAGCGCTTGGCGAGCCTCAGATAGGCTGCGCGCGCATCGGCCATCTTCGCCTTGCGATCGATTTCAAGCACGGCATAGGGATCGAATGCGAGCCAGTCGGGGGGCAACATATTCATCGGACCGATGCCGGTCGCAAGGGCGAGCGGCTCGCGCCATGCGGCGGGCATCGTCAGGCCCGGCGGCAGCAGGGTCGCATCCGTCTCCATAAGCGGCTTCCATCTGCGCCTGTGTCAGATTCCTGGCGAGATTGAGCCTGGCGCCTGCGATGAGAGCGCCGGCGAGTTCAGCCCCGGCCAGATCCGCATCGTCGAGACGCGCATTTGTCAGATTGGCAAAGCTGAGATCGGCCCCGGCCAGACGCGCTTCGAGTAAATTCGCCTCCCGCAGATCCGCCGAGGCAAGGTTGGCCCCGCTCAGGATGCTGCCAGTCAGATCCGCCCGCTTCAGCAGAGCACCGCTCAGGTCGAGCCGCGCGTCGCAGGCGCTTGCGGGGAATCCAGCGCTTGCGGTCAAAGCCGCATCGCGCAGATCCGGCACAATCTCAGGATTGTTCGCGCGCCATTCGTTCCAGGCCGCAGGCCCCTGAAACAGCTTTGAAAGGTGATCGGTGTTGCTCATGTTGCCTCGTCACAAGCAACGTCTTCGGCCGCCGCTCTCGATAGCGGTGCGGGTCCGGTTCGGTTCTAAATCCTTGCGCATTGGTTGAATGGCTTCAATTCGCTCTAAAATTGTATTCTTGCGCCGAGAACGACCGCGCTCCACGGCTCGACCGGCAAGGCTTCGACGCTGCCGCCCGTCGAGGTCGAACACCAGTCGCCGCACGGCGCGCCCGAGATATCTGCTTCGTAATAGTGGTATTGGGCATAGAGCAGCAGAGCGGATGTATCGAACGCCTGTTCGACGCCAAAGCCCCAGCGCCGGACTTCGCTGCTCGTGATCGTGCCCCAGATTTCGTAGCTTTCGCCCCGACCCAGATCCGCCCCGAGAAGCTGGCCAACCGTGTAATCCTTGTAGACGCCAGCCTCGCCGTAAATCGTGGTATCGCCAAACGGCGTGACCTTGCGCTTCACGCCGAGCTGGGCGAAGTAAAAATGCGCATCGTCGCCATTGGTCACGACCCCAGACTGATCATTGCGCAAACCGCCCGCTGCGGACAGAAACGCGCCGGTCGGCATATGGATCGCGGAGGCGGAGCCGCGGACGTCGTCGACTTTCGTCTCTTGGGAATCCATATAGCCGATGCCGGCGGCGAGACGGATCGAATCCCAATCGGCGTGATAGCGCAGAGCAACGTCCCAGAGGTCGTTTTCGCCTGCCGCCGCCGACAAGACGAAGCCGTAGAGTGCTGGCGAGTCATAGCGAATGAAGTTACCGCGCATCGCATCGACATTATGTGCAAAATGCCCCCACGTAAGGTCCGTCGTCAGGCCGAACGCCATGTCGAGCCGCAGCCCGAAGTTGTTATTGTAATGAAGCGCAGCGTCGCTCATCTTCGCGCCGAGATTGATGATGGTAATGTCGTCCGTCGCGGGCGATTGATGTCCGACGGATAAACTGCCCCTCCTGTCGTTCTCGATGAACCAATATGCGTGGCGGATGCGGAGGTCGCGGCCCTCGATCCCCTCGTCGCCGCCGACGCCGTCGAAGACCTCGTTGGACGATGCATCCTTGAACTCGAATTCGAGGCGATATCCCGCGAACCAGCCGGGCTTGATGCCCGCCTTGCCGATCAACCCGAGGCGGGTCGACGAAGTATCGTTGTCCACCACATAGGCATCGGAGGCAAAACCGTCATTCCATATGAGGAGGGCGCGGTTGACCTGGCCGTAGAGCTGGACATTGAGATTACGCTGAGTTTTCTGCAGAGACGTGGCTTCGAGCTCCGCGATGCGAGCATCGAGATCGTCGCAGCACTCCGCGCCGAGGCCGGTGGCGTATGACCTTTCCGAAAGGCCAAGCGCGGCAAGCCAAAGCGTCACGAGACATGCCAGACAGCACACAACGCTCACCCGGAACTGAAACATCCCCCCTCTTGCACCCTTCTGATGCTGGCCGTTACGCTACATGACCAAGACGCAGGCTCGTTGTTCGGCTTTCGCTCAATCTGCGGAAGTAGGCCAACGACGCTCCCAAGCCAATGCCACCGCTGCCGTAAATTTCTTCACACATAGGTTACGAATTTTTGAGTGTTACGAAAAGTAATAACTGCAGATATGTGCACATTCAAACGAGTTGAAGGCGAGGCGAACGCCAGTTGAGACACGTGCCTATTCGCCGGCGATCCATCGATACAACTTAAGGATGCAAAGACAGAACAGCTTCGGGCTGATCAAACTATTCGCCCGTCATATTAAGTCATTTGCAGTGAAGGGAATTTCGTTTGCAGCGCGATCGGCGGAAGTCAAGCCTCGCGTCGGCCCTTCGTGAAGCCGGTTGCGGCGATCATCGCCAGAGCCGCCGACAGCAATGCGCTGTAGCCGGCAAGAGACAGGCCGAAGATCCGCAGCGCCGCTACATCGCAGCGCACCACGTGAGCGTCCTGCAGGCTTCTCAGGAGGTCACCCGGTGTCGTGGCAATGGAGCCAATCCCAGAACATGCCGTCGGTCCCGCCCACAATTTCCATTCGACGCCCGCGTGATAGACGCCAAGCCCGGCATTGAAAAGAAATACGGCCGCGAGGACCGCAAGGATCAGCCGCGTCCAAGACCTCCTCGCCGGTGCGAGCAGAAATGCGAGCAGCCCGAGCGGAACGGCCGCATAATAGGCGATGCGCTGATCGAGACAGAGCGGACAGGGCGGAATATGGCCGATGTATTCGATGCCCAGAACGCCCGCCAGGGCCAGAGCGCTCAGGATGGCAATCGTGCGGCCGGCGTCGTCGAATCCGACGCCGAAACGGCTTCTCGTGGTGGCGATGACCCTATATGACATACCGCGCGATCACAAACCCGCCGACCAAAAGCACGGCAAAGCCAGCCGTCACCAGCTCCAGCCGCTTCTCGATGAACCCGCGCACCGGCTCGCCATAATAATAAAGAAGGGCTGCAACAAGATAGAAGCGTGCAGACCTGGTGATCAGAGAGAGGATGATAAACCAGCGCAGATCATAGCCTGCGAAGCCGCTTGCGATCGTGACGATCTTATAGGGGATCGGGGTCATGCCCTTGATCAGAATGATCCAGGCGCCCCATTCGGCATAAGCTTGCCGAAACTGCTCCAGACGGTCGGTATAGCCGTAGAGATTCATCAGCCAAACGCCGACGGTATCGTAAAGAAAGGCGCCGATCGCGTAGCCGAGGATGCCGCCGGTGACCGACGACAGCGTGCAGATTCCGGCAAACTGCCAAGCCTTCTCGCGATTGGCGAGCACCAGAGGCACGAGCAGGACATCGGGCGGGATCGGAAAGAACGAGCTTTCCGCAAATGCGACACCCGCAAGCGCCCAGCGTGCTTTGCGCCGGCCGGCGAGTGACATGGTCCAATTATAGAGCCGTCTTAGCATGTCATCCTGTTAGAGCCGGGGCCAAAGCTTGTCCATCGAATTAGCGCTGGCCCGTGGCGGTCCGCGGGTCGAGAGCAACCGCTGAAGGTCGGCGCCGCCGTCCTGATGTCGGCCGCGACAAACGAAGACGCGGTGCGGCAACCGCGCTGCTAGCCTCTCTGCTGCGTGAAATCTCGTGAAATTAGCGTGTTATCGCTAGAACTCGCCGAGCGAGCATAATATTTCAGCAAGCGGCCAAATGTCGAGCCAAAATTGCCTATAAAATAGGCGACGCCGATCCCGTTCGTCGCTCTCAACCTGATTTTTCAAGCATTTAGGCGTAGTTTGGCGCTTGGCACGCCTTTTGATTTACAGATTCCGGCTTCGGCATTTGGAGGGCCTGCGCCTATGGGCTCTCCATGAAGCAGTAGAAGCGGGAGCTCCAAACGCAAGGGAGAAATTTGATGAAATTGGTGATGGCCGTCATCAAGCCCTTCAAGCTCGATGAGGTGCGGCAAGCGCTCACGGATATCGGCATCCAGGGAATGACTGTCACTGAAGTCAAGGGCTACGGGCGACAGAAAGGACACACGGAGATTTATCGAGGCGCCGAATATGAGGTGAACTTCGTGCCCAAGCTCAAGATCGAGGTGGCGGTGCCAAGCACTTCCGCTGACAAGGCGGTCGATGCGATCGCCTCCGCTGCGAAGACCGGACAGATCGGCGACGGCAAGATCTTTGTCATGCCGATCGACGATTCGATCCGTATTCGCACGGGAGAAACAGGCGACGACGCACTTTAATCAGGGGAAAAACGGATGAAGAAACTTGCATTAACGCTTGGCTGCGCGGCCCTCGTGGGCATGGCGGCCGCGGCGTTGCTGACAGACCCGGCTTTCGCCCAGGCTGCCGCGCCTGCGGCGCCTGCCGCCAAAGCGCCGGAGCTTGTATTCAACAAAGCCGACGACTGTTGGATGATGATATCGAGCGCCCTCGTCCTGATGATGACGGTGCCCGGTCTCGCCTTGTTCTATGGCGGCATGGTCCGCACGAAGAACATGCTTTCGATCATTACGGAGGTGCTGGCGATCCAATGCATCGTCTGTGTGGTGTGGTTCCTCTGGGGCTACAGCATGGCCTTCACCGAAGGCTCTGGCTTTCTGGCGCCATTCGTCGGCGGCTTTAGCAAAGTCTTCCTGCATGGCGTGAAGATCGATTCCATGGTGGAGACGTTCTCGCTGGGCGTTGGCCTGCATGAACTCATCTACATCTGCTTCCAGATGACTTTCGCCGCCATCACGACGGCGCTGGCCATTGGCGGCTTCGCAGAGCGCATGAAATTCTCGGCGATTGTGCTGTTCGCGATCTTGTGGTCCACGATCGTCTATTTCCCGATCGCCCACTCGGTCTGGTTCTGGCCTGGCCCGAGCGGCATTGCCACCAATCCTGACAGCGCTTCGACTGGTGGTTTTGGCTGGCAGATGGGTGCGCTCGACTTCGCGGGCGGAACCGTGGTGCATATCAATGCCGGTATTGCCGGCTTTGTCGGTGCCCTGCTGCTTGGCCGTCGCGTTGGTTTCGGCAAGGAGCCGATGGCTCCGCATTCGCTGACGTTGACGATGACGGGCGCGGCTCTGCTGTGGGTCGGCTGGTTCGGCTTCAACGCCGGTTCGAACCTCGAAGCCAACCAATATGCCGGCCTCGCCATGGCGAATACCTTCATCGCGACGGCCGCCGCCGGCCTGAGCTGGATGTTCACCGAATGGCTGTTCAAGGGCAAGCCGAGCCTCCTGGGCCTGGCCTCCGGCATCGTGGCCGGTCTCGTTGCCGTCACGCCGGCATCGGGCTTCGGTGGACCGATGGGCACGCTGATCCTTGGCCTCGTCGCCGGTATCGTCTGCTTCTTCTTCTGCACGGCAGTGAAGAGCGCGTTCGGCTATGACGACACGCTCGATGTGTTCGGCGTGCACGCCGTCGGCGGCTTCATCGGCGCCATTGGCACCGGCTTGGTCGTCAATCCCGATTGGGGCGGCGCCGGCATCGTGGATTACACCAAATGCGCGATTAAGGGCGGCGTATTCACGAGCGATTGCGGCGCGGCGACCTACGACATGGTCGGGCAGGTGATCATCCAGGCCAAGAATGCGTCCATGACGATCCTCTGGTCCGGCGTCGGCAGCCTGATCGTCTACATCATCATCGGCGTCCTTGTCGGCCTGCGCGTTTCCGAGGAAACGGAGCGCGAGGGCCTCGACATCGTCGAGCATGGTGAGCGCGCTTACAATATGTAAGCTTCCCCTAGTGTGGTGATCGGGAAGTCCCCGCTATCGTTTCAGCAGGCGCTTTAGGGGACTTCCCGATCTCAAAGCACACTAGAAACCTATATTTGCTAGTGTCCCTTATGAATCCGAAGTTCGCCTCATTTTGCAGCTTACTCCTTAGAGCCTGACCCAAAAGCTAGTTGCGCCCGCTGTGGTTGCGTGATTTACCGGCTTCGGTTGAAATGGAGCGGTGATTTGGAATGTGGACGGCATCGGGCTGTGTATCGGCGTGACGGTGGACGGTTTCCCAGCGATCTGACAGATGCGGAATGGGAACGGTTGAAGCCGCTGATTCCGGATGCTTCACCGGGCGGGCGACCGCGGAAGACGGATATGCGTTCGGCAATGAACGCGATCCTCTATTTGCTGCGCACCGGATGTCCCTGGCGGTATTTGCCTCGGGACGGATTTCCGCCACGCTCGACCGTCTACAACATCTTTCGCAAATTCCAGAAGGACGGCGTATGGGATCTCATCTGGGCGCATATTCATGCTGACTTGCGGGAAAAGCTTGGACGCGAAGCGAGCCCGACCGCCGGCATCCTGGACAGCCAGTCGCTCAAATCGGCGGAAAAGGGGGCGGCAAAGACGACCAGGTGGGCTACGACGCCGGCAAGAAAGTAAAGGGCCGCAAGCTTCACGCGCTCGTCGACACTGAAGGCCTGCCGATCCGGGTCGTGGTCCATTCCGCCGGCATCCAGGATCGTGACGGCGCGGCGCTGGTGCTCGATAAAATCCGCAAAAGCCATCCCTGGCTGCAACTGGACGCCTCCAAGAACCCTGTTTTGATGGCGGGATCGACCGATGAGGGTGGGAGGGTGCGATCAATTCGAGCGAGCGTGGCCTAGCCTGGCAGCATTCCCCCCTTCTCGCGCCATGTTAAGCAGCCATGGCGGCTTTCTCTGTCAGCCAGACCATGCGGCGCATATTTGTGAAAAGGTTGGCCAGCCCGATCTTCACCTGTGCTCTGGCAATGCCGATGGTGCGGACGGCGAGCGCCATCGGCCCCTTCTGCCAAGCAAAGACGTGCTCGACCTCGGCACGCACTTCTGACTTGGCAGCGTTGGCTTTTGCAATGCGCTCGGGCATGGGCCTGCCCTTGGGCTTCTTGCGATGGATTTGGGATGTGAAGCCATGCCTGGCGAGGTGAGCCTCGTTCTTTTCCGACCGATAGGCGGTATCGGCCCAGACCGGGCTGGCGGTGTTGGTCATATCGAGCAAGACCGGCAGCACCGTGCCGTCATACTCCGCTGCATCGGTGACCGCCCATGTGCGAATGAGCCGGTGACGACGGTCGACGCCGATATGGTTTTTGTAGCCGAAGGCCGGAACTGCGATATCGACGCGCTTGCCTCCATCCGCGGCCGGCTTGGCCTTGGAATACTTTATCGTCCAACGCGCATCAGTGTCCTTTTGCGCCGCCTTGGCTGGCTCGTCCGGCCAGATTTCATCGGCCGTCTTGCCCTCCTTGATCGCTCGCTTTTCATCATCGGTATTGCGCTGCTTGGGAGCGGCGACAATGGTGGCATCGACGATTTGGCCGCCCATGGCGAGAAAGCCAGCTTCGCGTAAAGTCTCATCGAAGCGGTTGAACAGAACTTCGATGGCCGTCTTGCCATTGATAACCGCCTTTGTCAGCGTTTCGCGGAAGGTCCAGATCGTGTTCGCATCAGGCACCGCATCGGCCAGGCTCAATCCCAGAAACCGCATGAACGAAAGCCGGTCCCCCGCCTTCGCGAGGGCAGGCCTTGATCAGATATTCCGTGCGCTCGTCCGAGAGCGAATGGCTCGTCTGCAGGATCAGCACCTTGAACATCAGCACGTGATCGAAGGGAGGACGGCCGCCCTTGGAACGGTCCGAACGCGGCACGGCGCGCTCCAGATCCGGCCGGAAACGCTCGAAATCCACCAGCTTGGCGAGCTTCTCCAGCGCATCGCCCTTGGCCGACAAGGCCGCCAGACGCTCATCAATATCGAAAAAGCCCGCCTGCCGCGCCATCTTTGCCCCCAATCCGCGAATCTCGCACATTGTGTAACTGCAGGTGGCTGCCCTCGCCGAGCCACGAGGTCCAGGATGACTGGCCTCAACGATAATCGGCGACGGAGAGAGCAGCCATGCAGCAGTATGTCGGATTGGACGTCTCCCAGAAAGAGACCGCGGTTTGCGTAATCGATGAGGCCGGTAGCATCGTGTTCGAGGGTAAGGCGCGGTCCGAGCCCGGAGCACTGGCGAAGGTGATCGCCAAGCGGGCACCGGAGGCGGTCCGTATCGGCTTCGAGACCGGCGCCATGTCAAGTTGGCTCTGGCACGAGCTGAAACGGATCGATCTGCCGGTTGTTTGCATCGATGCGCGGCATGCGCATGCGGCCCTGTCGGTGCGCATCAACAAGAGCGATCCCAACGATGCGCGTGGCATCGCCGAGTTGATGCGCATGGGCTGGTATCGCGAGGTCAAGGTGAAAAGCCAGGCAAGCGCACTGATCCGCTCGTTGCTGGTTGCGCGCGCCCGTCTCGTCAGCATCCGTCGCGATCTTGAGAACCAGGTCCGCAGCCTTCTGAAGGAACATGGCCTTCTGTTCCCGCGTGCCATCGGTGCACAGTTCCGTGCCCGTGTGCGCGAGCTTGCCGGCGAGGGCGGGTTGCGCGCAATCATTGACTGTCTACTCGCGGTGCATGAGCAGGTGACGGACGAACAGATTAAACTCGATAGGCGCGTGCGTGAGATGGCCAAGGCGGACCAGACGACGCGGCGCCTGATGACGGTTCCGGGCATCGGCGTGGTCACGGCGCTGACGTTCCGCCACACCATCGACGACCCATCCCGCTTCAAGTCGGCAACGAGTGTTGGCGCTTATCTCGGCCTGACGCCACGGCGCAAGCAATCGGGAGAGCTCGATCTGACCGGTCGCATTTCAAGGTGGGGCGATCGGCTGCTGCGCACATACCTGTTTGAGGCTGCAAGCGTGCTCATTCATCGCACGAAACGCCCCTCGCCGCTTCAGGATTGGGGGCAGCGGCTCGTCAAACGCGTCGGCCTGAAGAAAGCCAAGGTCGCCATCGCACGAAAGCTTGCGATCATCCTGCACTGCATCTGGACGGACGGTACCGAGTTCGACTGGGGGACGCCGGCAAAGATCTGAACCATCTGAACACGAGCCTCTGAGCTTCAACTGATCCGGCCACGGAATGGCCGGCTCCTGTCCCTGCCGGGACGGCGGTGCTGGTGACCTCGATCAATCGGCTGACGGGCGTTCTCGGACCTCGTTGCGCACGGTGAGGCACCCACCCCGGACACAAAAATGAGGCGCCGACCTCGGAAAGGACCCTGACCCCGGCAGCGATCAGCGTGCCATCGTGCTCGCGGCGGTCAAGGACAAGCCCGCTCGCCGAAGCACGCGAGAAGGCTGCTGATGCCAGGAAGCTGACGCGACAGGACATCGACCCTATCGAAGCTCGCAAAGCTGATGGCACGGCCTCCAAGGGGATGACATTCGACAAGGCGGCCACGGCCTACATCCAGGCCCACAAAACGGGCTGGCGCGGGGCGCGAACGGCGCATCGCTGGCAATCGGAGCTGGAGCGCTACGCCTACCCTGCCTTCGGTAAGCGCGATGTGGCCACCGTCACCGTTGACGATGTGCTGCGCGTCCTCGCACCGATCTGGGCGACAAAGAATGAGACAGCATCAAAGGTCCGCGAACGGATCGAAGCTGTGCTAGATTGGGCAGGGGCCAAGGGCTACCGCACGGGCGTGAACCCGGCAATGTGGCGCGGCAACCTGAAACATCTCCTGCCCGCCCGCGCGAAGGTTCACACAGTCCAACATCATCCCGCCTTGCCGTGGCAGGAGCTACCTGCCTTCATGGCCGATCTGCGCGGCCGTGACGCGCTCGCTGCCCGGGCGTTGGAGGTCACCATCCTGACTGCATGCCGCACGAGCGAAGTCCTCAACGCGGATCGCTCTGAATTGAATGGCGATCTATGGGTGATACCAGCCAAGCGGATGAAGGGGCAAAAGGAGCATCGCGTGCCGCTCTCCACTCAGGCGTGCACGATCATTTCATCGCTGCCCCATCTTGCGGGCGTTAGCTACGTCTTTCCCGGTCATCGTGACGGTCGTCCATTGTCGGGCATGGCCATGGAAATGCTTCTGCGGCGCATGGGTCGCGACGACATCACTGTGCACGGCTTTCGTTCCACGTTCCGCGATTGGGCAGCCGATACAACCGATTTTCCTAGAGAAATTAGTGAATTGTGCCTGGCGCATGAAGTTGGCAGTGAAGTTGAGCGCGCCTACCGGCGAAGTGACTTGTTGTTTAAGCGTAGAGAACTGATGCAGAGATGGGGTGATTACTGTTACCAGATATAGTGCAGGAAGGCAGCTACGCCCATGTCGGCGAGACCCAGGTCGGTGAGGACATCTCTCTGAAGGCAGGAAACGATCTTGCCATCGAGTGCCCCCAAGGTCGAGGCGGCGCGCTACATTCTCGCCGAAGCCGCCGGAGGTCGAAAGCATTTGGTGTCCGCCGGCCCGCCGACGAAGTCGATCGCAGGATCGGCTAGGTGTATTGCGTCCGCGTGACGCCGATCGGTTGTGCGTGCCGATGACGGCACGGTATCCCGGCGGCGCGGCAGCTATGGTCCCTTCCTACTGCCGCGCCGGGCTATTAGTGAAAGATGCGTGGCCCTACAGTGAACAGATCCGTAAGCCGCCGCCCGTGGCTGTGACCGCTTAATGTTTCTTGTCCTTCGGCGGATGCGGGTCATTGCCGTAGCTGTCGCTATCCTGGATTGTGCCGTCCTTCTTATGGATCACGATCTCAACATTCTCGCGCCTTGCCTGTTCCCGCGCTCTTTCCAGCGCCTCCGCCTTCGTGCCGGTCACGACGCCGGCCCGGCCGGCACCTTCCTTCTTCGTCGCCCACCCGTCTTTGTGAGGCACGACATGGATGTCTTTCTTGCTCATGGTCATCTTCCTTTGCTTAGAAATTGGGGGCTTTCGCCTCCGGACACTGTGCCGCTCAGCCGACACATTCATACAGCGACAGCAGATTGTTCGGCTGCTCGCCGTCCGCCACGGTCTTTAGGTATTTGTTGCCGAACCGGCTTACCGCCACGGTTACGTCGACCGCCTGGCCGCCGGTCCGCACGAAGAACTGCCATTTCTTGGCCTCCATGCCGGCGATGGCGTCTTCCTGCGAAAGCTTCCATCGTGAGCCGTCGGTGTTCTGACCGCCGATCGCCCGGATCCGCTCATGGGCGTTGTAACGATCGGTTTTGTTGATGCATTTGATTTCGTGTCTTGAGGCCATGCCGTTGATCTTCCTTCCGTCTATAGCATCGCGCGCCGTTCACAACGGCAAAACGCTGATCGGAGATGCGCGTATCATGTAGGCGCACGATCTTCAAGCCCGCGCGTTCAACCGGTGGATTTTGTTAGCCGAACAGCGCCTGGCCCTGTGCTTCGCCGAGCAGGCCAAGCTTCAAAAGGCGAACGCGCGCAGCATCCGCGGAGACCGGAAATTCCTTCACTCACGCGGCGCGCGAGGAGGCCGCCTAATTCGCTCAGCGGCGCAACGGCGCCGTAATGGCCGTGCTCCCGTCAGGACGGCCTCAACGGCGCGCCTGACATAGCTCACCGGCATCAAGAGCGCCCCGCAGCCATAGCCTGCTTGCCATTCCATCCAGTCCGTCTGTGGCAGCGCCAAGGGGTCGGCGTCGCGTTTGCACATGGTGCGGAAGCTGTCGCCGCCATCGAACAGGCCGCGCTGGCTTTGCGCCATCTGGAACAGATAGCCGTGCAAACGCACATGCGTATACTCATGAGTGAGCGTGGTACGCAGTCTATTCTCCCGCCGGTCGTCATCCGTCAGTTTGGCTGAAATCTTCACGGCTGGCCGGCGTTCCGGAAGGCGACGAGTAAGCCCCTCCACATCAGCTCCGTAGCCTGAGAGGTCTGCATAGCAGTCAAGGTCCGAGGCGTCTCGCTCGATCAGTTTTTTCAGATCCTCGGTATCGATCGGAAACTCAATCTCACCGTGCTGGGCGCGAAGAAACGTCGTAATGAGCCGCTCACATTCACGGTCGAGCTCAGCCGGTTCGTAATACGGCCGTTCGGGAAAGCGGCCCGTCGCATCTTTCACATGCCGCACCATCTCAGCCTTTCTTCCCCTCCGTCTTCCTGCGAAAGGCAACCATCCCCTCTTTGAATTTTTCTGGTGGTAGCCTCTGGCTGCGCTCCAGCTCGGGAAAGCGGCCATTGAGGTAATGCAGATAGTCGGCGTTAAACGAAGCACGCTTGCAAATTGGCTGATCATGCGATCGCTCGACGAACTGTGCCTATCGCGCTCGATATCGTTTAGATATTGGGCAGAGATCGCTTCTTCATCCTCACGACGTATCTTTGTCGCCAGCTCCTTCTGGCTTAGCCCGAGCTCTTTTCTTTTTGCGGCAATTACCCCTCCCAACGTCACATCGCTCAACAGCCATCTCCCCTGTAGCGTTTAACAACTAAACAGCTTATTAGCGTATCAGTTTGCTCACTGGCCTACCAATCAACTCCCCTACGTGGCAAGACCCCTGATGCTCAAAATCCACGAACGGTGCCCCGATGCCCCTTATCTGCTTCGCCTTCAGGCCGTCGGCTTAGGCTTCCTGCTTCTTATGCTGTCTTTCGCCCTTCATCTGTCAGGCATGTCCCCGCAGCCGATACTGCTGCCGCGTGGAGCCGAGGCATTTGCCCAATTGGCAGGAACTGGTTAGAAAACTGGGGTAGAGAACGGCTGAAGACTGGAGCGATTCCCCTCTCTCAGACCGCGGCTCTATGTCGTTGATTTATCTACAATGAGGGACGGGTTGTGACTGAGGAACTGGC
>CAVZCK010000017.1:0-395241 GCA_963773735.1 uncultured Alphaproteobacteria bacterium
ATCGGATCGTCCTCCGCTCCGCGTCCAGGCCCGATCGGGTGAACCGCCGACCGCACCGACGCATCGCCCTCAGCCGTCGAGGCGGAGGATCGCCAGCGCGAGCGCCTGGGCGCGGGGGATCAGGCTGTCAAGGTGGCAGGCCTCGTCGGGGCTGTGCGCCTTCTCGCCGATCGGGGCGGTGGCGCAGACGGTGGGCGCGCCCATCCCCGGCCGTATCGCCCGGCCAACCCGCCGATCCGGCAACCGCGGCGCGATTTAGCTCTTGGTGCGCTCCTTGACGTCGTCGGGGACTATCCCGTCTCGCTTTAGAAGCATGAGAGCTCCCGACACCAACGCTGCGTTTGCGACCGACTTCGGATCGAGACCTTGATGCCCGCCTTCTTCGACGAGGATCCGATAGATGTGGTCGTCGATATTGATCGTGCGCAGTCCGACCTGGGCTCTGGAAGGGGCAGGGATCGGCCGTCCGGCCTCACGCATAGCTTCGATACGACACTGTACCGCGTCGGCACCGTTGCGAATGGTCTCTTCGGGTGTCTGGCCGTCGGACATGCAACCGGGGAGGTCCGGGAACTCGATCAGTAGCCGCCGCCCTCCTCCTCCGGCAACGGATGCATGGTGAACGGATACTCAAGCGTCGTCATTGTTGCCTCTCAGAAGCGCCTCGCCTCTGATCCCCTCGCTGACATCGTGCGCTCGGGCGACGGTCTCAAGCTGCTCGATCCGCCAATCGGCCTTGGGATTGCGGCTCATCTGGATGAGCAGCTTCGATGCGCGGGCAGGTCTTGGCTTCCTCCCCATTCCGTCTCCGGCGCACGAGAATGGTCGATTTGCCAGAGGGTAACAAGGCCGCGGTTCCAGGCATCAACCCGGGGGCGCCCTTGGCGCTCAATCCAGCCGCGAGATCGCCAGCGCGAGCGCCTGGGCGCGGGGGATCAGGCTGTCGAGGTGGCAGGCTTCGTCGGGGCTGTGCGCCTTCTCGCCGATCGGACCGATGGCGCAGACCGTGGGCGCGCCGAGCGCGGCGGTGAAGCCGGAATTGGCCGAGCCGCCGGTGTATTCGCCGCCGACCGTCATCCCGAGGTCGGCCGCGGCCGCGCCGTAGGCGCTCATGCCCCGGCGCGGCCCGTGATCATCAATTTCTAGTGTTCTTCTTCTAACAATCCAGAAATTCCTCGAACAGCCGCTGGTCCTCGCTCAATTGACGCTGTGGATTGTCAGGACCTGGGCGACTGGGTTGTTTCGGTGTTCGTCGTAGAGGTTGCAAGTCTGCTTTCTGACCTTCGCCTCGGCCATCACCTTATCCAGCATTTTCTGCGCAAGCGGATAGCGCGTCCAGCCCGGAACTGTACCCGCCAGATTGATGTCCTTCCATTTCGGATGGAATGGCGGCTGTCTCAGCTTATCGAACTTCTCGAAGAAATATTCGACAAACCGCTCGAGCCGACGGTAGCGATCACTGCCCTGAGGCCAGTTATAGACGGCAAGAACCGTTTGAATGCCGATTGTCTCGATCTGCTGACCCTCGGGATGATGGCTGGGATAGTCGTTATGCGTCAAAGTCGAAGGGACATAATAGTCGGCGAACTTGTCGCTGTAAGGGACCGACAGGAAATGAAATCCCTCCTCCACTTTCATCTTCGTAAAGAAGTCGTTCGGTTTGGCGCCCTGATGCACGAGCCCGGCAAGCTCGCCGGTTTTCATCTTCTCATAGGCGATCGAATTGTTGATGAAGACCGTCTTCACGTTCACGCCAAGACGTTCAAAGATGATCGGGCCGGTAATGGTCTGTCCTGCGCCCTTGGTATGCAGACTGACAGTCTTGCCATCGAGGTCCTTGAGCGTTTTGATTTCCGGCCGCACGAAAGATAGAACTCGCTGACAAACATCGGCGTGATGTAGTTGATGCGCTTGTCAATATTGCCGACATTGCGCTTTCCTTTGAACTCGTCGAAGACGTCGTCATTGGTAATCGCGATGTCGACGCCCTTAAGATAGAGAAGGTCGTTCACGTTCTCGGTGCCGCCATAGGTGATGATCGGGAGGACGCGGAGGTTGTTCCCGTCGTCGAACGCCTTCGCCAATTCCGCGGCAAACCGGCTGAACGTGCCTTCGAGCAATCCGCCGGCCACGCCCACCGTCCACTCGATTGACGCGGGCGACCATTTCGCTTTCGCCCTCGGCCGCCGCCGTCGGCCGCCCGGCCTGTGCAACGACCGCAAAGGGGCGTATCGGCTCTTGGTCTTCGGCGCTCTGAGCGAAGGCTGGCGCCACGGCTGATACGAGAAGAACCAAGACAAGAGAGACTGAGGCGAGTGCGTTACGCATCAAATGGTCTCCGTAAACGAATGACAACTTTGAGCCTCGGCCCGACCCGGTAGCTCAGATCCCCAAATGATGATAGGGTGAGTTAGGAACCGGTAATAAAATAGAAATTGTTTTGATGGGAGGAAACACATAATTTCGTCAAATTGCGCAAAAAGAGTCAAGATGCGATGATTTAGCGAAACTATGTCCGGCGAATGGAAGCGACTGCTACGGAATACTATTCCAGCAGGCAAAAGAATTCATTGTTGAAGGCGCAGCGCCACAGGATAAGCTTGGAGCGATCAAAGCTTAATGCTGCAGATTTAGATCTGAAATCACGTCGGCGGCTTCGGCCGTCTTTCTCATTGCGCGGAAATTCGGCGATCAGCAGACGCCGCAAAAACGCCCAATGCCACGGTTCATACGTAAGCCCCCTAATTCAGTTTCCCTTGCCATCCAAATTTTTCGACGTTTAGTCCTCACGCCGATCGGACGGCACCCGATCTCGCATTAGCGCGTCGGCTCACGGCTTGATAAAGCTGCTTTTACCTAGAAGATCAAGTCAAATTACGATCAGGCAGCGTATGCCACAGTCGCAGCTGGCCCAGCATCCGGCGCAATGTCCAGAGCCTGGGATCCTCGTCCGCGCGCGCGCACCTTCCGTGAAGCTTATCTTTCATGAGCAGGTTTGAGCAGTGTCAATGCGAGAGGGGCCTCGCCGCTGGAAAGTTGCGTTCATTCAAGAAGGAGAAGCCGATGGTTGGTATTAAGATCAAGTCCGGTGAGTGGGTCGTCGTTTGCGACGGCCGCAAGGCGCTGATCCTCGAAAATGAGGGTGACGCGAAGTTCCCCAATCTGCGGACGCGCGAAACCCACGAACATGACGATACCAAAACCAGCGATATGGGTACCGACCGTCCGGGCCGTGTGCATGAATCGACCGGCTCCAGCCGCAGCGCCGTTGAGCAGACGGATTGGCATGATCAGGCCGAGGCGGAGTTTTTGCAGATGATCGCGCGGCGCCTCGATGATGCCGTCTCCAGGGGAGAGACCCACGCCCTCATCCTGATAGCGGCGCCCCGCGCGCTTGGCGTTCTGCGGCGGAGCCTCAGCCAGGCGGTGCAGAACGCGGTGACTGCCGAAATCGACAAGGATTACGTCAGGATGCCGGTCCATGAGATCGAGAAGCGCCTCGCTCAATCCCAATAGCCCGAGGCCGCTCTATGGCGCGAGCCGCAGCGTGACTTTGGCGAGCGTCACATCCTCCGGGTCGGAGCGCACCTCGAAGCCAAGCTCACGGCACATGGAGAGCATTTGCGTGTTCTCGCTCAGCACGTCGCCGTGGATTTCTTGAAGCCCCTCGGTTTTGGCGTAGGCGATGAGCTGCTGCATCAGCGCCCAGCCCAGCCCATGGCCTTTGAGGTTGCTACGGACCGTCACGGCATATTCACCTTTGACATAATCGGGATCGGCGATAAGCCGCGATCCGCCGAGCATGGCTCCTGTCGCGGGATCGAGGGCAACAAACGCCATCGCCCGGCTGTAGTCGATCTGCGTAAAACGTGCGACGAACTGATGCGAGAACTCCGCTTTCGGCGTAAAGAAGCGCAGGCGGAGATCGGCCGGGGTCAACGAGCGCAGAAAGTCGCCATAAATGCCCTCGTCGCTCGGCCGGATCGGGCGGATGAAGATCTGGCGTCCATCGGCAAGCTTGACCGTTCGCTCCCAACTCTTCGGATAAGGCCGGATCGCGAAATAGGGATTTGGCGCCGGAACCTGCGCGTGCGCCCAGTCGAGTTTGATGCGGGCATCGAGCGCAATCACCCCGCTCTCGTCGGCCAGCAGCGGATTGATGTCGAGTTCGGCGACAGCCGGCATGTCGGTGATCAGCTGCGATACCCGCACGAGCGTCATCGCGATCGCCTCAATGTCGGCGGCTGGCGTGTCGCGGTAGCCGGAGAGCAGCTTTGAAACGCGCGTTTCGCCGATGAGGTTGTGCGCAAGCTTCAGGTCGAGCGGCGGCAATGCAACGGCCGTGTCCTTGATGACTTCGACCGCCGTCCCGCCGGCGCCGAACAGGATGGTCGGACCGAAGATGGAGTCCTCGGTCACGCCGACGATCAACTCATGCGCGCGCGGCCGCTCAATCATCTCCTGAACCGTAAAACCGTCGATCTTCGCATCCGGCCGCCTGCGAGCGACCCTTGCGGCGATCTCTTCGGCAGCTTTCGCCGCCGCCGCCGCGCTTTCCAGATGGAGCGCGACGCCGCCGACATCCGACTTATGCGAAATCTGTTCCGACAACACTTTCACGGCGACCCGCCGGCCATTTTGCACGAATTGCGCGGCGATTTGCTCGACCTCGCGGACATCCTTGGCAATCAGCGTTTGCGCTGTGGCTATGCCGTAAGCGCTGAGGACGGCTTTTGCCTCAGGCTCGGTCAGCAGCGCGCGGCCTTCCTTCTGCGCGCCGCCCATGGCCGCGCGCGCGGCCTCGGTGTTGACCTCAAAATCGCTGGGCAGGCTTGGCGGCGCCTGCATCAGCTCCTCTTGGGCTTTGTGAAAGCCGGCGAGGTACGAAAAACTGCGAACGGCGTCGGCGGGGAATTCATAGGTCGGTATGCCGGCGGCGGCAAAATGAGACCGGGCCGTCCGGGCCGTGCTTTCGCCGAGCCAGTTGGTCAGAACGGGCTTTACGGCCTTGTGGTCAAGCTTGCGCGCCGCAATGGTCTGGATGACCGCGTCGGCTGCGTCGGCGGAGGAGGCGAGCGCCGTTGGGCAGTTCATCACCAGCACCGCGTCCGTCGTTGGATCATCGAGAACGGCCGCCAGAGCCGCGTCATAACGCTCAGGCCCGGCATCGCCGACGATGTCGACCGGATTTGCCCGCGACCAGAGTGGCGGCAGCGCGTTATCCAGCTTCGCCATCGTCTCCGGCGACAGCTCGGCCAGCCTGCCCCCGAGCTGCATCAGGCATTCGACGGCCATGACGCCAGCGCCCCCGCCATTCGTGACAATCGCCAGCCGATCGCCGCGAAGCCGGTTGAGGCGGGTCAGCGTTTCCGCCGCATCGAACAGATCGCCAAGGCCGTCGACGCGCAACACCCCGGCTCGTTTGAAAGCCGCTTCGACGACCCGGTCATTGCCCGACAGCGCGCCAGTATGGGTCGCCGCCGCCTTCGCCGCCGCTTCGCTACGCCCCGCCTTGATCACCACGACGGGCTTGACACGGGCCGCGGAGCGCGCGGCAGACATGAATTTGCGCGGATTGGTGATCGTTTCGAGATACATCAGAACCGCGCTCGCATTAGCCTCGCCGGCAAGATAGTCGAGCATATCGCCGACATCGACGTCGGCCATATCGCCCATCGACACGACCTGGCTGAAGCCGATATCGTTCGCGGCCGCCCAGTCGAGCATCGCACCGGCGACGGCGCCGGACTGTGACAGCAGGGCGAGCTTGCCCGGCTTCGGCTCAATATGGGCGAAGCTCGCATTGAGCCCGATTCGCGGCACGAAGATGCCAAGGCAATTCGGTCCGATGATGCGCAGACAGAATGGCTGCGCGGCGTTCAGCATCGCCTGACGCAGGCCGTTCTCGCGGCCGATCCCTGCGGTGATGACGACGGCGGCGCGCGTGCCTTTCCGGCCGAGTTCGCCGATAAGTTGCGGGATTGTCTGCGGCGGCGTCGCAATGACGCCGAGGCTTGGCGCTGCGGGAAGGGCGGCAACGTCGGGATAGCAGGGCTTGCCGTCGAGCGAGGCGTGGCGCGGATTGACGAGCCAGATCGGCCCGGCAAAGCCGCCGCCTTGCAAATTCTGCATGATCTTCAGGCCAACCGACCCGGCTTCGTCGCTCGCGCCGATCAGCGCCACCGACTTCGGCATAAAGGCAAAATCGAGATTACGAATGGTCATGTTAGTGTCCCGAATCCGAAGTTCGCCTCATTCTGCAGCTTGGTCCCTTGCGAACTTCGGATTCAAAAGGGACACTAGCCGCTATTCGTTTCTAGTGTGGTTTGAGATCGGGAAGTCCCCTAAAAGCGGTTGCCGAAAGACTGTAGTGGACTTCCCGATCACCACGCTAGCGGTCTCGCAAATTGGGTGCGCTGACTCGCCCTCAGCGCCACGGTTCATCTCCGTTATTGACCCACATCGGGCCAACAGCAACCCCTGAGTGTCGCGGCGGCGATAACCGGCGGGTTATGGCTTACGGCGACGAAGACAGACGAACGCTGATGCACACGGCTATTATATCGGCGATCGGGGTGCAATCGCTGAGCGCGCGACAGCTTGGTACGGAATCTGAGCTTTGCCATTGTCAAGCCTAAGATTTCTGCCGCAATGGCTCGTCAGGCCTGAATCTGATGTCGTATGATCGCGACTGGACCAAGCTGCGAAAGCGCAAGCGGGAACGGCTGGTTACGAGAGCATGTCACAATAAAAGTTTGGGAGAAACGCTATGCGCTGCAGGACGCTCACGCTGGCGGCCGCTTTGACAGCGGGCTTCGTAAGCACCAATGCAAATGCCGCCGATAATCTGGACAAGCTGAGTAAGTTTGAAACGACGGGGGTCACCGAGTTTACGCAGATCCCGCAAGGCGGCGAGAACGCCAAGGCCATCAAGAAGACGCTGGAACGGATCAAGCTGCCCAGGGGCTTCAAGATCGGTCTTTATGCCATTGTGCCGGACGCGCGCCATATGGCCGTCGGACCGCAAGGCATCGTCACTATTGTCGGCACCCGCAAAACCAAAGTCTGGTCTGTCACGGATCGTAATAAGGACCGCGTCGCCGATGAGGTGAAGGATTTTGCGCCGTCGATCAATTTCACCATTCCGAACGGCCCGTGCTTCTCGAAGGACGGCTTCCTCTATATCGCCGAACGCAACCGCGTCCTGGTGTTTCCGGCCGCCGAATTCTTCTATGAGAGCCCCGACGTCGCCGCCTTCAATGTGGTGAAGCAGGGCGAGCTGATCCCGCCGGAGGACGAGAGCTACAATCACACCGCCCGCGTCTGCCGGATCGGACCTGACGGCAAGCTCTATATCACTCTCGGCCAGCCCTTCAATGTGCCGGCTCCGGAGAAATTGGACTCCTTCGCCAAATGGGGCCTCGGCGGCATCATCCGCATCAACAACGACGGGACGGGCCGCGAGGTTTACACTTACGGCGTGCGCAATTCGGTCGGCATGGACTTTGCCCCGAACGGCGATCTGTGGTTCACCGACAATCAGGTCGACGGCATGGGCGACAAGATTTCCGCCCGGCGAGCTCAATCACCAGACCAAGATGGGCCAGAATTTCGGCTTCCCCTGGTATGGCGGCGGCTCCGTGCGCACCAAGGAGTATAAGGATGCCACGCCCCCGGCCGATACTGTCATGCCGGCTGTCGAGATGGATGCTCATGCGGCCGATCTCGGCATGATGTTCTACACCGGCAAGCAGTTTCCGAAGAAATATCGCGGCGGCATCTTCTCCGCGCAGCACGGGTCCTGGAACCGCACCGACCCGATCGGTGCCCGCGTCATGTTTACGCCGGTCGGTGAAGACGGCAAGGCCGGTCAGACCGCGCCGTTTGCCGAGGGCTGGAACAACAATGGCGAATATCTCGGACGGCCGGTGGACATCGCGATGTTGCCGGACGGCTCGCTCCTGGTTTCGGACGATCTGGTCGGCGCGATTTACCGGATCTCGTACGAAGACTAGGCGCGTACAGCGCGACGACGAAATGCTAAGAAAGGCCGGGCGCGCGCATGTGCCCGGCCTGATTTCAATTATCGTCGCATGAGGGTGTTGATGAGCCTCGCAAAGGCGGCCTTGCTGCCGCGGTCCTTTTCGCCGTGACCGCCGGGATGACATCGGCCGGCATGGCGGCCGATCTCGCGGCCGGAAAGAAGAAGGCGACGCAATGTACCGTCTGCCATGGACGGGACGGCATCGCCGTCAACCCCGATGCGCCCAATCTCGCCGGCGAGGCCGCGGGCTATATCGAAAGGCAGCTCAAAGCATTCAAGACCGGGGAGCGCAAGCATGAGATCATGTCCATCGTCGCGCAGGGTCTGACCGACGAGGACATCGCCAATCTCGCGGCCTGGTATTCCGCCATGAAAGTCAGCGTCCAGCTGCCGGACGTGAAGTGATCCCAGCCCCGACCCTCATTGCTCAGAAAGAGCGCGGCAGGCCGAGCACATGCTCGGCGACATAGGCGAGGATCAGATTGGTCGAGATCGGCGCGACCTGATAGAGGCGCGTCTCCCGGAATTTGCGCTCGACATCATACTCGCTGGCAAAACCGAAGCCGCCATGGAATTGCAGGCAGGCATTGCCCGCCTCCCACGAGGCTTTCGCCGCGAGATATTTCGCCATGTTCGCCTGCGCTCCGCAGGGCTTGCCGGCATCGAACAGGCGGGACGCTTCTTTCCGCATCAGATCGGCCGCCTCGATCTCGATATGTGCCTCCGCGAGCGGGAACTGCACGCCCTGATTTTGCGCGATCGGCCGCCCGAAGACGACGCGCTCGCCAGTATATTTCACTGCACGGTCGATGAACCAGCGGCCGTCGCCGATACATTCGGCGGCAATCAGCGTGCGCTCCGCGTTAAGGCCATCGAGAATATAGCGGAACCCCTTACCCTCATTGCCGATCAGGTTCTCGGCCGGAATTTCAAGATTGTCGAGGAACAGCTCATTGGTCTCATGATTGACCATATTCGGGATCGGCCGCACCGAGAGGCCGTTGCCGATCGCTTCGCGCAGGTCGACCAGAAAGATCGACATGCCTGCGGATTTCTTCTTCACCTCGGCGAGCGGCGTCGTGCGCGCGAGCAGTATCATCAGATCGGAATGCTGAACGCGCGAGATCCAGACCTTCTGGCCGTTGACCACATAGCGGTCGCCCTGGCGAACCGCGGTCGTCCGGATGTTCGTCGTATCCGTTCCGGCGGTCGGCTCGGTGACGCCCATGGACTGCAGGCGCAGTTCGCCAGAGGCGATCTTCGGCAGATAGTGCCGCTTCTGCTCCTCGGACCCATGGCGCAAAAGCGTGCCCATATTGTACATCTGGCCATGGCAGGCGCCGGAATTGCCGCCGCAGCGATTGATCTCCTCCATGATGACGCAGGCTTCGGAAAGGCCCAGACCTGAGCCGCCATATGCCTCAGGAATCATCGCCGCAAGCCATCCGGCCCCGGTCAGCGCGTCAACAAAGTCCTGCGGATAGCCACGCTCCTGGTCGATCTTGCGGAAATATTCATCGGGAAAGCGCTTGCAGAGTTCGCGGATCGCGCCGCGAATGTCCTGATAGGGATCATCGGTCTGGCTCATCGTCGCGCTCATGGCAAGTCAGACCACCCCGCCATCGTGCAACGCGGCGATCTCCGCCACGCCAAAGCCGAGTTCGGCCAGGATTGCGTCCGTGTGTTCGCCGAGCGCCGGCACCGCTTCCATGCGCGTCTCGTAAGCCGAATTCGTCGCCGGGGGCAGCAAGGCGCGCAGTTCGCCTACGGGTGAGCCGATCGTCCGCCAGCGATCACGCGCGGCAAGCTGCGGATGATCCCAGAGCGCGGCGGGCGAGTTCACCTTGGCGCAGGCGAGCCCGGCGCCTTGCAGGCGCGCCATGACCTGATCGGCCGTCAGGCCGGCTAAAGCGTCCGCGATCAATGCTTCGAGTTCCTGGCGATTTTCGGTCCGGGCAGTGTTCGAGACAAAGCGCGGATCAGTCTGAAGCGAGGCATCGCCGAGCACCTCCTCGCAGAAGGTCGCCCATTCGCGCTCATTCTGCAGGCCGATCATGACGATGCCGCCGTCAACCGTGCGCACCGGACCGTAAGGCGCGACGCTCGGATGTAGGCGCCGGTGCGCTTTGCCGGCGGCCGGCCGCCATAGGTATAATACATCGGATTGCCCATCCATTCGGCGAGCGCCTCGAGCAGCGAGACCTCGACGCGGGAGCCTTTTCCCGTGCGCTCGCGCAGCAGGAGCGCCGACAGCACGCCCGAAGAGGCATACATGGCGGCCGCCACATCCGCTGCCGAGAAGCCGCACCGCGCCATATGCTCCTCAACGCCGGTGACGGCGAGCAGCCCGGCCTCGGCCTGGATCATCAGATCATAGGCCTTGCGGTCGCGATAGGGACCATCTTCGCCATAGCCGGAAATGTCACAGACGACGATCCGCGGATTGCGGGCGCTGAGCTCATCGAAGGAGAGGCCAAGACGCGCGGCGGCACCCGGCGCAAAATTCTGCACGACCACATCGGCTTTTCCGATCAGCGCGTCGAGCACGCCCAGCGCCTCGGGCCGTTTCACATCGAGCGTCAGACTTTCCTTCGTCCGGTTTGCCCAGACGAAATAGGACGCAAGGCCGTTGACACGGTCGTCATAGCCGCGCGCGAACTGCCGGCGCCGGGCCGCTCGATCTTGATGACACGGGCGCCCGTCGGCGAGATGGCGCGTGCAGGTCGGCGCAGCGACCGCGTGCTCAAGGCGATGACCGTGATGCGCAAGCGGACGCATCAGGCGGCTTCCGGCTGGATTGCAAGGCGAGCACAGCGGGGCGCCTGCCGCCCCCATGCGGCTCGCCTGAGCGCTTCCACATTATGGCGGCGACGATCAAGCGGATCACCCCTGTTCTCACTACGAGCGAAGGGGCAATCCTTTACGTTAATTGGCGGCGAAGCAATAGAAGAGTCCGGCCCCGCCCGTGCTCTTCAGCGCATCCTGGCTGCATCCGCCCCTTGATGGATGGGCCGAGTTCCAGGATTTCAAAGGCGGCGTGTCGGTGGGACCCCTGCGGTCATGGTGGCCGACCATTGCGGCGCCGTCGCTGCCGCTCTTGGTCCAGTTGCCGCAGGTGCGGTCTTCGCCAGACGGGAATGCCGTGCCGTCCGGCTGCGACCCTGTCAGCACGTCGCGGACATGTTCGGCTTATCAACAAAGCCGTTGATGACGTCACCCTTTTCGCTGAGCGCGGCTTGTTTGGTGAGATTGTTATTGCCGTGGAGTTCGGCGACATCCTTGGCGATGGTGACGCCCTTTGCGTTCTGCCACGGTCCTCTGCCGATCCGGTCGCGGGCGTTGACCGCACCCTCGCCTTGCGTCGAGAGATAGGCGCGCCACGTCTTGCCGCCGGCACCGACCGCCTCGGCAGCGTCTGGCAATGCTTGTCCGCGCCATCAAGGCCGCCGAGATCCCCTTTTCCACCCGGCGCTGGTCACGAAAAAGCTCATCTGGTTCTGCTGGGCGAGGGCCCCGCCAGAGGCGAGAGACACCATAACAACGAAAGCGGCCAAGCCGCCTATGCCTAAAATCCGCAAGACGCTCTCCCTGACAACCTTATTGTACCCACTGTGGACCGAGGCTATTCGGCCAGCGGGAATCCGCAAGTCACAAGTCAGGCATCGGTCAGCGCCGCAGCGGGCCTACAGCCAGCCGCCGCCAATGGTCTTTTCGCACTCGATCTCTTCGCCGTTCCAGGTCACTTTCAGCGTGGCGTGATAGTACCGCGGTCGCCGCCGAGCGTTACCGCGCCGAGCCTTGCCGGTGTGTCCGGCCGGGCGTCGAACCTGCCGGCCTGATTGACATTCGAGTGGCTGCCATTGCCGGATTTGCTGACCCGCAATTCGTATGCCCCCTGCACATGAGCGTTCGCAAAGACGACGCCCCGCAACTCCACGCCGCCGCCAAGCGGCGTGACCTCGATTTCGCAGCGGACCGGGCCGCCGGCCGTTTGTGCCTTCATCGAATCCTCTCCACCTTGAGCCGCCACGGTCATCGCGGCAAATCCGAATGCCAGTGTCGCAATCCGCCAGCCCTGGGTCCCTTGCTTTGTCACATCGGCCTCCTCTTTGGAGCAGCGGTCTTGTCGCGCTCGCAGCTCATCTTTCGTCCACCGATCCAGCCCACTCCGGCCGCGAATTCTACTTCCGCGTGCATCGGTGGAGTATGCGGATGTTAACGGATCCCCGCGTGACCTTCGGCACTCGGCGGGCTAGGAACGCATCCATCGAGATATGGAGGACGACATGAAGCACGGCGCACGCAACGACATTCCGGCCAAGGTTACGGCGATCAAGCGGGGAGGCGTCATGGCCCAGGTCGACGTCATGCTGGAGGGAACGAGCTATAAGATGAGCTCGGTCATGACGCTCGAATTGGTCGATGCCCTGGGTCTCGCAATCGGCGACACGGTGCATGTGCTCGCCAAGGCGGTGAATGTGCTTCTGGTAAAACCCTGATCAGTTCAAGCTAATGTCGGGCCGCGCGATCATCAGCCAGAAAATCGCCAGCACCGCCGCGAAGGCGGGAAAGCCGAAGGCGAACCAGGTTCGGAACAGACGGTGATAGTGGGCGGGCAAGGGCGCGCGTTCGGCGACGGCAGCCTCGGCCAGATCGCGCATCTGCATTTGCATCCAAACGACGGGAAGCCAGAAGGCGCCGGTGAAGAGATAGAGGGCGATCGAGGGCACGATCCAGCCTTCGCTGAGCGCATATCCCGCCTCCCATGCAAGCGCGATGCCGCTGACCGGCTGAACGATCACCGCTGTTGCGGTAAAGACGAAATCGGCGATGACGACGATACGCGCCACGCCCGCGATGATGGCGGCATTGCCGGTCCGGTGCGCCATCAGCATGAAGAAGGCGATGCCGGCGCCGGTGCCGAGCAGCACGGCCGCGCCGATCAGATGCACATATTTCAGGACAAAATAGAGCATCAGCGGTCCTCGATGATGGCGAGCGCCACGAGATGGAGCACGAAGATCGGGATCGCCTTCAGGAGCGGCCCGAGCGGCTCGATCCATAGGCGCGGCAGCAATGCCGTGCCTGCGATCAGGTAAAAAATGGTGATCGCCAGGGCGGCGTAAAGGCCGAGCCGGCAGGTGCGGCGAAACGCGATGGCGAGCCCGATCGCGATGTCGGCGAGGCCCCCGGCGATGACCGAAGGCGCGGAAAGCGAACCGGCGCCGCCTTCGCGCATCAGCGCGACGCCGGCCTCATATCCCGGACCGATCGAGATCAGGCCCGTGGCGATCCAGAACAGCGACAGCACCACCAGAAGCACGGCTTTAGAAAATAGAGGCCGCTGAACCAGCGCTCCTGGACCGATGCCGGCTCGGCGGAGAGCGCGGCGCCAAGCGATCGCGGCGTGATGCCAGTCACGCGCGTCCATTCAGCCGGATCGCCGAGCGCGCCGCGGGCGATTTCGCGGCGCGCGGTCGAGCGCAGGGGCGGACGCCAGCCGAGCCGCCCGGCAAAATCGCCCAGCCGGTAAAGCGAGCGCTGCGAGCCAGGACGGCACGGACCAAAGTCGCGCCTCGCGCCACCCGAGCCAGCGGCGATATGGCCGACGATGTCCCCGAAAGACATCGGCTCCGGCCCGGCGAGTTCGAGCGCCAGCCGCGCCGGTGCCTCCCGGCTGCAGGAAGAAGGCGACCGTCGCGACGATATCGTCGAGCTGTACGACCTGGACGCCAGCCATCTCCGGCATAACCGGCAGGATCGGCAGAGCCGCGAGCCCGCGGAACAGCGCGCTGCCGCCATAAGCCGCGCGTCCGACGACCACCGAAGGCCGCAGAATCACCCAATCGAGATCGCGCCGCATCAGCGCCTCGTCGCCGGCAAGTTTGGTCTCAGAGAACCGGCTGGGCGTTTCGCGGTCGACGCCGATCGCCGAGATATGCACGACCCGGCGAACGCCCAGCCTTTCGCAGGCTTCGAACAGAGCGGCCACACCGTCGAGATGAACGCCTTGCAGGGAGTTGCCAGGGGCGTCCTGCAAAGCGCCGGCGCAATTGACGACAGCATCGACGCCCCGGATATGAGTCAGCCAGGCATTCGCCGAGGTCGTGCGGGCAATGTCGAGGGCGACCCAGCGAACTTGAGGCACACTTCGCGCCGCACGGGCAATGTCCCGCGCGATGCCCGTCACCTCATGCCCCTCGCCGATCAGCCGCGCGACCACCGCCGCGCCGATCAGCCCGGTCGCTCCCGTCACCAGAACACGCACTTTGTCCTCCCCTCGTAAATTTTCATTATTAAGCACGCCCGTCACTCTCATCAGGTGGGCGGCCGCCGACTTGGATTCGTTCGTGCCCTTCAATTTAGCCGTTAGTGTCTTGCGAAACATAAAGATAGCGCCGTTGCCACTCGCGCTGCGGGCGCGCCGCAAGGGAGGGTTCTGATGCCAGCCGATCAGCTATTTCCGACGACCATCGCCGGCAGCCTGCCGAAGCCGAGCCTGGCTGGCGGAGCCGGAGAAATTGTGGGCGGGCTGGCGCTTGAGCGGCGCTGAGCTCGCCGAGGCAAAGCGGGACGCGGCGCTGGTCTGGCTCAAGGAGCAGGAGGACGCCGGCATCGACATCGTCTCCGACGGCGAGCAGTTCCGCATGCATTTCGTCCACGGCTTCCTCGAACAGATCGAGGGCATCGACTGGAACCGCAAGACCAAGATGGGCATCCGCGACAACCGCTATGAAGCGGATGTGCCGACGGTGACGGGTCCGATGAAGCGTCGCAAGCCCATTCACGTCGAGGAGGTGCGCTTCACGCGCGCGCACACCCAGCGGAAGCTGAAGTTCACCCTGCCGGGGCCGATGACGATCTGCGACACCATCGCCGACGCCCATTACGGACGGCGCGCCGACATGGCGATGGCGTTCGCCAAGCTGCTGAACGAGGAGGCGCGCGAGATCGACGCGCTCGGCGTCGACGTCATCCAGTTCGACGAGCCGGCCTTCAACGTCTTCATGAACGATGTCAAGGAATGGGGCATCGCCGCGCTCGAAGCGCCGCCGCGGTCTCAACTGCAAGACCGCGGTGCACATCTGCTACGGCTACGGCATCGAGGCCAACATCAAATGGAAGGAAACGCTCGGCTCCGAATGGCGGCAATACGAGGAGATTTTCCCCGCCATCAATGCCAGCCGCATCGATCAGGTGTCGCTCGAAGCGCCAGGGCTCGAAAGTGCCGATCTCGCTGATCGGGCTGCTCGGCGACAAGACCATCCTGGTCGGCGCTATCGACGTCGCAACGCAGAAGATCGAGACGCCGGAAGCGGTCGCTTCGATACTCGCAGAGGCGCTGAAATATGCCGACGCGGAGCGCATCCAGGCTTGCACCAATTGCGGCATGGCGCCCCTGCCTCGCAGCGTTGCGGTGGGCAAGCTTAAGGCGCTGGGCGCGGGCGCGGCATTGATGCGTCGCCCGATGAAATAGGTGCCATGCCAGAGCCAGGCTCAAGGCCGGGATGGGCACAGCGCGTTCCGCAGCGTGTCGTTGCCGGACTTGCTCGGCAACGACACGCCGCTGCACAAATTCGCGCGTTCACTTCGAGGCAACGGCATGGGTACCCGGGTCTCGCTCCGCTCGCCACAGGACGACGGCACCGGAGACAGCCGTGGTGCCGGCAAATATTCGCGGTTTCGCGACGCTCTGGCGCTGATCAGGTGACATTTCGCGCCGCGGGCTCCTTCGGGCATGATCGTGCCGCAGGCTTGCCGCTGGAGCCGGGCGGATCAGCATTGCGCTCGATCAGCCGGCGCCTGCTTGGAACTGCCGTCGCGATCAGCTTGCCGAGGGCAGCAAAATCGCGCTTGCGGGGGCTGCAGACCGCCAGGCCAGGCCGATAATGCGGCTCGGCTCCGGCTCGACAAAACGCATCAGCCGGATGTCGCCATGCTTGGTCTCAACATCGATGCTGAGTTCCGGCAGCAAGGTCAGCCCAAGGCCGTTGGCAACCATCTGCACGATGGTCGACAGGCTTGAGGCGCCAAAAGTGTCGATATTGTCGGCGTGGCGCAGCTCGCAAAGGGACAAAGCCTGATCGCGGAGACAGTGGCCTTCTTCAAGGAGCAGCAGTCGGTCGTTCTTTAGCAATTCCGGTGTCGCCCGGACGGATGATTTGATCCGCCGGTCTGACGGCATGGCGAGCAAGAAGCGATCCTCGAAAAGCGGCATGGTCTCGGCATCCGGATGGTCGAGCGGCAATGCCACGAGAAGGAGGTCGAGCGTGCCGTCGGCCAGCTCGTCGAGAAGAGTCTGCGTCTGGGTCTCGCGGATATGCAGCTCCAGTTCCGGAAAGCGCTCGCGGATCATCGGCAGGATCGGCGGCAGAAGGTAGGGCGCGACCGTCGGAATGACGCCCAGACGCAGGCGGCCCGCCAGCAGCCGCGCATGGTGGCGCGCGTACTCGCCGAGATCGCGAACCTCGGCCAGAATGCGCGCCGCGCGCTCAGCGATCTCCCGGCCGGCCGCGGTGAGCTGCACGCTCTTGTATCTGCGCTCGACCAGCTCGATGCCGAGTTTCCTTTCCAGATCCTGAATCTGCGTCGACAGCGCCGGTTGGGTGACGGCGCAGTGCCTTGCCGCGAGGCCGAAATGCCGGAACCGGGCCAAGGCGTCCAAATAGCGAAGCTGTCGCATTGTAGGCATAGTGATTAGATTGTCTAATCGCGCGAGGCAAAAAGAGCAATTGGCAATTATCGGGCTTTTGCGGTAGCCCAGGGACTCCGAGATGATTGACGGAATCACGTATGACGAAACTCCGCAGTCCGGACGTAAGGGGATGGCATCATGGCCGAACCGCCCGGATTGACGACCACCGCCGGCGCCCCGGTGCCGGATAACCCGAATTCAATCACCGCGGCGAGCGCGGCAATTCGAACAAGACGACAGAATACGATCGGAGAGAGACATGGACGCAAAGACTGATGAAAGCGCGGGCAAGTGCCCGTTCACGGACGGCACCCGCGGACGCAGGAACCGCGACTGGTGGCCGAACCAGCTGAACCTTCAGGTTCTCCATCAGAACTCCGCTCTGTCCGATCCGATGGGCGAGGCGTTCGACTACGCCAAGGAATTCAAGAGCCTCGACCTCAATGCCGTGATCAAGGACCTGCACGCCTTGATGACGGACTCGCAGGAGTGGTGGCCGGCCGACTTCGGCCACTACGGGCCGCTGTTCATCCGCATGGCATGGCACAGCGCGGGCACCTACCGCATCGCCGACGGCCGCGGCGGCGCCGGCGCCGGCCAGCAGCGCTTCGCGCCGCTCAACAGTTGGCCGGACAACGCGAACCTCGACAAGGCGCGCCGGCTGCTGTGGCCGATCAAGCAGAAATACGGCCGGAAAATCTCCTGGGCCGACCTGATGGTTCTCGCCGGCAACGTCGCCCTCGAGTCGATGGGCTTCAAGACCTTCGGTTTCGGCGGCGGCCGCGCCGATGTCTGGGAGCCCGAAGAGCTCTACTGGGGTCCCGAGGGGACGTGGCTGGGGGACGAACGCTACAGCGGCGAACGCGAGCTTCAGAATCCGCTCGGCGCGGTGCAGATGGGCCTGATCTACGTCAATCCGGAAGGGCCGAACGGCAAGCCGGATCCGGTCGCGGCGGCCAAGGACATCCGCGAAACGTTCTTCCGCATGGCGATGAACGACGAGGAGACCGTCGCGCTGATTGCCGGCGGCCACACCTTCGGCAAGACCCACGGCGCCGGCGATCCGTCACTGCTCGGCCCGGAGCCGGAAGGCGCCGCCATCGAGGATCAGGGCCTCGGCTGGAAGAGCAAGCATGGCACCGGCTTCGGCGGCGACACCATCACCGGCGGCCCGGAAGTCACCTGGACGCAGACGCCGACGAAGTGGAGCAACCACTTCTTCGACAACCTGTTCAACTACGAATGGGAGCTGACGAAGAGCCCGGCCGGCGCCTATCAGTGGAAGGCGAAAGGCGCCGCCGCCACGGTCCCGGACGCCCACGATACGTCGAAGAAGCATGTGCCGACCATGCTGACCACGGACCTCTCGCTGCGGTTCGACCCGGCCTACGAGAAGATCTCGCGGCGCTTCTACGAGCATCCGGATCAGTTCGCGGACGCGTTTGCCCGCGCGTGGTTCAAGCTCACGCACCGCGACATGGGCCCGATCGTGCGCTACCTCGGCCCGCTCGTGCCGAAGGAGACGCTGATCTGGCAGGACCCGATCCCCGCGGTCGATCATCCGCTGATCGGGGAAGCAGGACATTGCCGCTCTCAAGGCGAAGATCCTCGCCTCCGGCCTGTCGGTGTCGCAGCTGGTCTCGACCGCCTGGGCGTCGGCGTCGACGTTCCGCGGCTCCGACAAGCGCGGCGGCGCGAACGGCGCGCGCATTCGCCTCGCCCCGCAGAAGGATTGGGAGGTCAACCAGCCGGCGCAGCTCGCGACGGTGCTTCAGAAGCTCGAAGCGATCCAGAAGGAGTTCAACGCCTCGGCCACCGGCGGCAAGAAGGTCTCGCTCGCCGACCTGATCGTTCTCGGCGGCTGCGCGGCGATCGAGAAGGCCGCGAAGGACGCCGGGCACGACGTGAAGGTTCCCTTCACGCCGGGGCGCATGGACGCGTCGCAGGAGCAGACCGACGTCGAATCCTTCGCGCCGCTCGAACCGGTCGCTGACGGTTTCCGCAACTATCTCCGCGGCGAGCAGCTCATGTTGCCTGAGGAGGCATTGGTGGATCGGGCGCAATTGCTGACGCTGACGGCGCCCGAGATGACGGTTCTCGTCGGCGGCCTGCGCGTCCTCGGCGCGAATGCCGGCGAGTCCAAGCACGGCGTCTTCACCAAACAGCCCGAGACGCTGACCAACGACTTCTTCGTCAACCTGCTCGACATGAGCACGGAATGGCAGCCCGCTGGCTCCGATGGCGTGTACGAGGGCCGCGACCGCAAGACGAACGAGCTCAAGTGGACCGGCACGCGTGTCGACCTGATCTTCGGTTCGCACTCGCAGCTGCGCGCCTTCGCGGAAGTCTATGCGTGCGCGGACTCGAAGGAGAAGTTCGTGAAGGACTTCGTGGCGGCGTGGAACAAGGTGATGAACGCCGATCGCTTCGACCTCGCCTGATCCCGGCTCTCAAGGATTGCGGGGGGCGGGGCTTTAGGGCCCTACCCCCGCCATCGCTCGCGCATCCAGAACGGCCCGCGCCCAGTCCGCGGGTCGCTCCTGCGGCAGATTATGTCCTGCCCCTGCGAAAATCCTGTGTTCGTGCGGCCCGGTAAAATGCTTCGCATGATGCGCGGTGCCGAAATTGATGCCGTCCGCGTCGCCGTCGATAGTGATGGCGGGAATGGTGATTGGCGGCTGCGCCGTCAGCCGTGTCTCGATATGTGCATAAGCCGGATCGCCCGGCACCAGACCATAACGCTGCCGGTAGGAATGAATGACGACCTCGACGAAATCCGGATTGTCGAAGGATGCCGCGGTCCGCTCGAACGTCGCCTCATCGAATTCCCAGTTCGGCGACCACATCCGCCAGAGCTGGCGGGCAATGTCGCGCCGGTTCTTAGCCAGCCCCCGGCGGCCGCGCTCGGAGTGGAAATAATATTGATACCAAAGGGCGGCTTCCTGCGCCGCCGGCGCCGGCTCCCAGGAACGCGCAATATTGTGGACGTTATAAGAATTGCCCGAGACGAGGGCGACGACCCGCTCGGGCCAAAGCGCCGAGACGATGCAGGCCGCTCGCCCGCCCCAATCATAACCGCCGACCACCGCGCGCTCGATCTGCAGCGCATCCATAAGGGCCAGCAGATCCGCTCCGAGCGCCGCCTGCTCGCCGGATCGCGGTGTGTCAGGTGATAGGAAGCGCGTCAGGCCGTAGCCGCGAAGATAGGGCACGATCACCCGCGCGCCCGCCTCGGCCAGGATCGGCGCGGCCTCCGCATAGGCGTGGACATCATAGGGAAAGCCGTGCCCCAAAATGCATGGCCAACCGTCGGAAGGCCCGTGCTCCTGAAAGGCGACTTCCAGCACACCTGCGTGAATGGTCCTTAAATTCACTGGGCTGTATCCCCTCGATGGCTCTATGATCTCCGCATCGCTCCTGATGGCGATGGTCACGAACGGAAGTATACGCGCCAAGCGAAACTGTAGAAGAAGAACGAGGTCACGATGCGCCCTCAGCCTCTTATCGCCGTAACCGATGTCGAAGCCAGCGGCCGGTGGTATCAGCGTCTGCTCGGCTGCAAAAGCGCGCATGGCGGCGCCGAATATGAGCGGCTTGTCGCCGAGGGCGCGCATGGTGAGGGCGAATATGAGCGCCTGGTCGCCGATGACATGCTGATCCTGCAATTGCATCGCTTCGATGTCGAGCACGATCACGGGCCGATTGGCGATCCGGACGACAAGCCTTATGGCAATGGGGTTCTGCTCTGGTTCGAGATCGACGATTTCGACGCGGCCATGAAGCGGGTCGAAGCGATGGGCGCCGAGATCGTCATGCCGCGCCACCGCAATCCGCGTCCCAACCATTGGGAATGCTGGCTGCGCGATCCTGACGGCTACACCGTCGTGCTGGCCAGCCCCGACGGCTCGGCGGGATGACCGCGCTTCGTCGGCCGCCGCGGCCGCTGCCTATATTCTACGTCGCCCCGGACAAGCGAAGCGCAGATCCGGGGCCCAATCACCTTACCTCCTGGCGCCGATTTGCGGAGATGCGAGTGGATCCCGGATAACGCCTGCGGCGTTTCCGGGACGACGTCACAAATCAATTCTAAGTGTCCATCCGGAAACCTCTTGAATCGTTGGAATCCCTTGTGATTCCCTGCTGTCGGTGTGATTCGCAGGGAGCCGCCAGATGTGGACGAACGAGAACCGCAGTCGCTATGACCGCAGCAAGCTGCGCTACCCGAGCGATGTCACGGACGAAGAATGGGCGTTGATTGCCCCTTTGATCCCACCGGCCAAGCGTGGCGGCAATAAGCGCACGGTCATCGAGCGGGAAATCGTCAACGGACTGATGTACATTCTCTCAACGGGCTGCCAATGGGCCTCTCTGCCCAAGGACCTGCCGCCGCGCAGCACCGTGAACGACTATTTCCGCCGCTGGGATTATGACGGCACGCTGGACCGTATTCACCACGCACTCTATGTCAAATGCCGGGAACTGGCCGGGCGAGAGGTCAACCCGACCGCCGCGATCATCGACAGCCAGAGCGTCAAAAGCGCAGAAAAGGGGGGCGCTCAATCGACCCATCCGGTTACGATGCGGGCAAGAAGATCAAAGGCAAGAAACGCCATGTCCTGGTAGACACGCAAGGTTTGTTGCTGTGCGCCATCATCCACGCCGCCGACATCCAGGACCGAGACGGCGGCGTGATGCTGATGAGCGCGCTGTTCGGCATGTTTCCGTTTCTGCTCAAACTCTATGCCGACAGCGGCTATCAGGGACCGAAATTCCAACTGGGATTGAAGAAAGTCTGCCGCGGATCAATCTGAGATCGTTAAGCGGTCGACGTGGGCAGGGTTCGTCGTGCTGCCAAGCGATGGATTGTCGAGCGGACCATAGGTTGGCTCAATCGTTGTCGCCGACTGGCCAAGGATTGGGAGTGCCTCAACCAGAATGCACTCGCGTTCCTGCGATGGGCTTCAATTATTTCTTAATCTTTCCGAGCGATGTCACGGACGAAGAATCGGTTGTTGGCCCCGATACGGCAAGCGTGGCGGCAATAAGCGCACGGTCATGGCGGGAAATCGTCAAGGACTGATGTACATTCTCTCAACGGCGCTGCCAGTGGCGCTCTCTGCCCAAGGACCTGCCGCCGCGCAGCACGCGTGAATGACTATTTCGAGCTGCTGGGATTAGGACGGCACGCTGGAGCGTATCCATCATGCACTCTATGTGAAGTGCCGGGAGCAGGCCGGACGAGAGGTCAACCCGACGGCCGCATTATCGACAGCCAAAGCGTCAAGAGCGCAGAAAAGGGGGGCGCTCGATCGATCAGCACGGCTACGACGCGGGCAAGAAGATCAACGGCAAGAAGCGGCATATCCTCGTAGACACGCGAAGGTTTATTGCTGTGCGCCGATCGTTCACGCCGCCGACGTCAGGATCGTGACGGCGGCGTCATGCTCATGAGCAACCCTGTTCGGCATGTTCCCGTTCCTGCGCAAACTCTACGCCGATAGCGGCTACCAGGGACCGAAATTCCAGACAGGCGATTGAAGAGAGTCTACCGCGCATGAATGTGGAGATCGTCAAGCGGTAAGACGTGCGGAAGGTTCGACGTGCTGCCCAAGCGATGGATCGTCGAGCGAACCATAGGTTGGCTCAACCGCTGCCGCCGACTGGCCAAGGATTGGGAGAACCTCAACCGCAAGGCACTCGCTTCCTGCGATGCGCTTCAATCCGCCTGATGCTGCGAAAGCTCTGTCAGAAAAGCATATGATCTCGATGGTTTCTTCGAGGCAGATCAAAGCCCGAGATAGGCTTGGCGAATATGGTCGTCGACGGCGATCTTCGCGGAGGGGCCTTCGGTGAAGAGCCGGCCTTCCGCGATCACATAGGCGTAGTCGCTGAGGCCGAGCGCGAGATGGGCATTCTGTTCGACGAGCAGGATGGTCATGCCCAACGCCTTCAGTGTCTGCAAGGCGGCGGCGAGCTGCTGGACCAACACCGGTGCAAGGCCGAGCGACAATTCGTCAATGATCAGGAGCAAGGGATCGGCCATCAGGCCGCGGGCGATCGCCAGCATCTGCTGCTCGCCCCCCGAGAAGGTGCCGGCCTTTTGCCGCCGCCGTTCCTTGAGCCGCGGAAACAGCGCATAGACTTGCTCGAGGCTATCGCCGAAGCGGTTGCGTCCGCGCTCGGCGAAGGCGCCCATTTCCAGATTTTCCTCGACCGTCATTTCGGTGAAGAGCTGGCGGCCTTCCGGCACCAGCACGAGGCCGCGCGCCGCCTTGGCATGGGCGGGAAGCCGCGTCACATCCTCGCCCGCGAAGGTGACCTTGCCGGCGAGCGGCCGCAGCGCGCCAACGACGGCGCTCAGGCAGGTCGTCTTGCCGGCGCCGTTCGCGCCGAGCAGTGTCGTCATGGCGCCGGGCATGGCCGCGAACGAGAAGCCCCACAGCACCTGAACCTGCTCATAGCCAGCGTCCAGATTCTCGACGCGCAGCAGCGGCTCGCTCATACCGCCCCTCCCGCATACGCGGCCACCTCCGCCGCGTCGCCGAGATAAGCCTTGACCACTTCCGGATTTTCGGCGACCTCGCGCGGCCGCCCCTCCGCGAGCTTGCGTCCCAGATGCATGACGACGATGCGGTCGGACAGGCTCATCACGGCGCGCATGATATGCTCGATCATCAGGATCGCGATTCCCCCTCCTGAATGCGCTTCAGAATGGTGATCATCCGCTCGGTCTCGGTCGGATTGAGGCCGGCGAGGACTTCGTCGAGAAGCAGCAGACGCGGCCTTGCGCTCAGCGCGCGCGCCAGCTCTAGACGCTTCTTGCCGGCGGTGGTCAGTGTACTGGCGAAGTCGTCGAGCCGGTCGGTCAGGCCGGTGAGCGCCGCCGCCTCGCGGACCGCCTCATGGGCAGCCGTCACGGACAGGTCCTCGCGGCCGAAGCAGGCGCCGACGGTGCAGTTCTCCATCACCGTCATGCCGAGCAGCGGCTGCACGATCTGATGCGCGCGGCCAATGCCGCGTTTGGCGACGCGATCGGGCCTGAGGCCTGTAATGTCCTCGCCGTCGAACACCACTTTGCCGCGATCGGGTTTGATGACGCCGTTGATGAGATCGAACGCCGTGGATTTGCCCGCGCCATTCGGTCCGATCAGCCCGACGATCTGGCCGGGCTGAACGCTGAAGCTCATATTTTCGACGGCCCGGACACCGCCGAAGCGCTTGGAAAGCCCGGTCACCTCAAGAAGCGGCGTCATGGCAGATATTTCCGCAGATGCGGCCACAGGCGATAGACCAGGCCCATCAGCCCGCCTGGCGCAAACAGCACGATGAGGAGCAGCACTGCACCGGCGATCACGAGCTGAAAATGCGAAAAGGGCTCGGTGGTAAGCAGTGCACTGCGCAGCTCTTCATAAAGGAAAGCCCCGAGCGCCGGCCCCGTCACCGTGCCGTGACCGCCGAGCATGACCATAACGATGGCCTCGATCGAGAGGGTGAGATCGAAAGCGCCAGCCGGCTCGATGAAGGCGCTTTTGAAGTAATAGAGGCCGCCCGCGATCGCCGGCAGGAAGGCGGATGTCGCATAGGCCATCGACTTATAGAGCCGCGTCGGCACGCCGAGCACGGCGGCCGCGTCTTCATTCTGACCGATGGCGAGCAGGCCCATGCCGAATTTGGAGGTCTTGATGCCGTAACTCAGGAACAGGGAGGCTGCCATCACCGCGACGAGCAGGAAATACACGATCCAGAGCGCCGTCGCCGGCCCGCCCAGATCTGTAAAAACATCGAGCGGCATGTAGATGCCCGCAGAGCCGCCCCAGGGTTCGAAATTTGTGATGAATGATTTCACGGCCTCGTTGATGCCGATGGTCGCAAGCGCGAAGAAGGCGCCGCGCAAGCCGAGAATCCCGAGGCCGAACAGGAGCGCCAGCCCGCTGACCAGAAACCCCGCTGCCAGCGCCGCGACCATCAGCGGCAGCCCCACCGCGCTGATGAGAAAGATGGTGAAATAGCCCCCTAGGCCGAAGAAGACGATATTGCCGAAATTCACGTAGCCGGCATAGCCGATTATCAGATTGAGGTTGCTGGCGAGGATGACGTACACCGCCGCGAGCAGCAGGCTTTCGCGAAGCTCCACGTCGGAGCCCCAGAGTGGCAGAAACACGAAGAGCAGCGCCACGACGGTGATCAGCCAGGGGAAGGGACGCGAGAAGAACGCCGTCAGCCGGGCCAGGAACGGCGGCTTTCCAAGCGCTTCCTGCATGGCCGAGGCCGAGGTCTTCCCGTTGAGCGCCATGATCTCACGCCCTCGAGAAGGCGAAGATGCCGCGCGGGAAGACGATCAGCACACAGACGAACAGCGCGAATTCGATGACTGGCGTCCAGCTCACCGGCATGAAGGGTGCGGCTAATCCCTCGATAAGGCCGAGCGTCACGCCGCCGAGCAGCGCCCCCGCCGGATTGCCGAGGCCGCCGAGCACAGTGACGACGAAGCTCTTGAGCTGATAGGCGTCTCCGGACAGGACGGTGAATGGAAACAGCGTGGCGATCAGCGTGCCCGACACACAGGCGAGCGCCGCCCCCAGGCCGAACGCGAAGGCGAGCACGCGCGTAGCGGGAATGCCGGCAAGCTCGGCCGCCTTACGGTTGTTGGCGACTGCCCGGATCGCTTTGCCGATGCGCGTGTAGCGCAGCATCCAATAGAGCAGCGCGGCCAGTGCGAGCGCCAGCAGCGCCGCCATCATATGCGTGCCGGTGAAGGTGTAGTTTCCCCAAGTAATGCCCGGCAGCGACACGGGCACATTATAGGGGCTGGTGGTCCACAGCGCGGTGCCGATGCCGATGAGCATCATATTGGCGGCGAAAGTGGCGAGCAGACTCATCAGATGCGGGCGGTCCACCACGCGATGCACCGCAATCCAGTAGAGCATGACGCCGAAGACGAAGCCGAGCACCATCACGAAGGGCACCGTCGCATAGGGCGTGACGCCGCTCGCCTGGACGAGGAAATATGCCGCGAACATGCCCAGCACGATCAGGGCGCCATGTGTGAGATTGATGACGTTCATCACACCCCAGATCAGCGTCAGGCCCATGGCGGCAAGACCGTAGACCGCGCCGATGAGCACGCCGTCGATGATGGAGACGATAACGCCGATCATGCGCCGTACCTATAGGTTGGCGGAGAACGATGTCCTCCGCCTGAAGCCTTCACCGGGGCTCATCGCCACAGTTCAGTAGAGAATGTCGGCGGTCTTGGCTGCCGTCGGCCAGACGACTTCCTTCACCAGCGTCCCGTCCTTCTTCTGCCATTGCGCCAGCACCATCTCATGCCCGATCTGGAGGCCGTGCTCCTTCGGATCCGTGGCAAACTTGGTCTTGCCGAACAGGGTGGTCGCATCCATCTTGTTCAGCTCTGCCGCGACCTTATCCGGCTCCACGCTGCCAGCCTGCTCGATCGCGTGCTGCAGGACCAGACCCGCCGCATAGCCGCCTCCGGCATGATAGCCCGGTTCGATTTTGTATTTCGCGGTGAATGCCTTGGTAAACTCGGCGGCCGTTGGGCCGAAATCCGGCTTGAAGGTCACCTGCGGCTCCCATTGCGAGGGCACCGTAACGCCGACCGCCGCGTCACCCAGCTTTGCGAAATTCGGGCTGTCCGGCGCGACCAGGAGCGTAACCCATTTCAGCGGCGCCTTCTGATTGCTGAGCTGCCGGGCGATCGTCGCACCGTCGGCATAATGACCGCCGCCAAGCAGCGCATCCCCTCCGGCGGAAATCAGCTTATTGATGACCGGACCGAAATCGGTGGTGTTCGGGCTGTAGGACTCATCGAGAGCGACCTTAAAGCCCTGCTGCTCGGCCAGCTTCCGCGTAGCGGTCATCACCGCCTTGGAAAACGGGTCGTCCTCATAGACGAAGGCAATCTTCGCGGCCGGATTCTTTTCCTTCAGCGCCTTGACCGCGCCAGCGAGATATTGCCCGGCGGGCGAATAGAGCTGGAACAGGTTCTTGTTGCCTAGCTTGTAGGTCTTTTCCTCGGCGGCGCCGGTCGTCAGCATCACCTTCCCGTATTGCTCGGAAATGATCGCCGCGGTTGCCGTCAGGCCGGAGGAATAGGGGCTAAACAGAAACTCCGCCTTATCCTGCGCAATCAGCCGCGTGTAGAGCTGCTGGACGCGCCCGGGCTGGGACTCGTCGTCATAGCTGACGAGCTTGATCTGATATTGCTTTCCGCCGGCCTTGATGCCGCCGGCCGCGTTCACATCATCGCGCCAGAGTTCGATACCGCGCATCTGGGCGGTCGAATCATTGTTGAGCTTGCCCGTCTGCGAGACGGTAAAACCAATCGTAAGGGTCTCTTGCGCGAGCGCCGGAACGGCGCCAAAAACCACCGCTGCAAAGGCCGCGGCTACCATCCTTGCTTTCATGACTGCTTCCTCCCAACTCTGGACTACAGCTATTTCGCACGGTGTCCTGTGACGTTTGCGGTTCCCGCGTTTTGCCCGTTTGACAAGCGGTCTTTCGCTGCCGCTATTTGATCGCCCTATCTGCTCCTTCCAGGCCGCCTCGCGTCTGCGGCGGCAGGCACGCCCCGCGGACGCGCGGTTGAAGTGCGCGCCACTAGCTCGACAGGCAATACCTCATGCTGCGGCGCATGGCCAGAGCCATTTTGCTCCAAGCGCGCGAGAAGCATTTCCGCCGCCATCCGGCCCGCCACATATTGCTGCACCCGCACCGTGGTCAGCGCCGGCTCAAGCCGGTCCGCCATCGGCATATCGTTGAAGCCGGTGACGGAGACATCACCGGGGATAGAGTAGCCACGCCGGCGCAGCGCTGCGATGGCGCCGACGGCGAGCCGGTCATTGGAACAGACGAGCGCCGTGAAGCCGGTGCCACGCGCCAGCAGCTCTTCGGCGCAGCGCTCGCCCTCATCCTCATTGAAGCCGTCAGCCACGACGATCAGCCGCTTATCGGCGGCAAGGCCGAGGCGGTTGCGATGGCGCAGAAATGCGTCGAGCCGCCCTTTGCCGGTCGAAAGCCTCTGCGGCCCGGCGATATTGGCGATACGGGTATGGCCGAGGCCGGCCAGATGATCGAGCACGGCACGAATGCCCCCCTCATCGTCATTGACGATCGAGGGGATGCCGCGATCGTCCATGCGCCGGTTCACGGTGATCACGGGAATACCGTCTTGGGCAAGCTGGCGAAAGGCAGGATCGTCGCGCTCGACGCTGGCGGCAATGACCCCATCGATGCCGCGCCCACAGAGCATGTCGATGACGGATGCCTCTCGCGGCAGCCCGCTGTCGGTGTTGACCACAATGGCCATATAGCCCTCCCACGCGAGGGCGTCCTCGATGCCCCGGATGATCGGTGGGAAGACCGGGTTGGTGATGTCGGGAATAATCACGCCGATGATCCGTGTCCGGTTGGTTCGGAGCGTATAGGCGGCCGCGTTCTGGCGGTAGTTGAGGGCGGCGCTGGCCTTCAGGATCTTTTCGGAAATCTCCGGGGTGATGAAATGACGCGTCTTCGGATTGAGCGCCCGCGATACGGTGGAGCTGTGCACGCCGACGGCCTTGGCGACATCCTTCAGCGTTGGTCTCTTGCGCGACATTGGATGCACCTGCTTTCCGGCGGCCTCATGCCGAAAACGGCCGGCGTGCAATCGATTGCCCGATCGAAAGCCCATCACCAACATCTCAACCGTTGCCATTGACAAGCCTACTCGGGAGCCGCAATCTCGTCAAATGCAAACGATTGCACGAACACGGCCAGCGGTAGGAGGCAGCTATGGAGACGCGCGCGATGGAGCCAAGGACGGTGATCGCGGATAAGGTGCCTGGAGCGCTCGATCCGCATTGGCGCTGGAACCGGGCGCTGCCCGCGCCCGGGCATACCAATGTCGATTTCGAGGTGCGCGTCGATTTCCGCCGCCTGCATGCCTACCGCCTGGCGCGAGCCAAGGCGGCGCTGAAGGAATCCAATCTGGGCGCGCTGCTGCTCTTCGACGTCAACAACATCCGCTACGTCACCGGCACCAAGATCGGCGAATGGGAGCGCGACAAGCTCTGCCGTTTCGCGCTGCTCGCCGGGGATCAGGAGCCGATCGAATGGGACTTCGGCTCGGCCGCGGTGCATCACCGGCTCTATTGCGACTGGCTGCCGACCGAGAACTTCCGCGCCGGCATGCTCGGCATGCGCGGCACCGTTCCGCCGGCGCACGGCCTGATGCAGCGTCACGCCAAGGAGATCGAGGCGCTGCTCAAGGAGGCAGGTGTCGCCGACCAGCCGCTCGGCATCGACCTGATCGAGCCGGGCATGTGGCTGGCGCTGGAGGCCGAAGGCATGAAGCCGGTCGACGGCCAGCAGGTCATGCTCGACGCGCGCGAGATCAAGAACATCGACGAGATCACGCTGCTCAACCAGGCCGCGGCCATGGTCGACGGCGTCTATCACATGATCTGGGAGGAGCTGAAGCCGGGCGTGCGCGAGAACGACATCGTCGCCAAGGCCAACAAGATGCTCTACGAGATGGGCTCCGACGACGTCGAGGCGATCAACGCCATCTCCGGCGAGCGCTGCAATCCGCATCCGCACAATTTCACCGACCGCATCATCCGCCCCGGCGATCAGGCGTTCTTCGACATCCTGCAGGCCTATATGGGCTACCGCACCTGCTATTACCGCACCTTCAATGTCGGCCGCGCGACCGATGCGCAGCACGACGCCTACAAGCTGTGCCGCGAGTGGCTCGACATGGCGATCGCGCTGATCAGGCCCGGCCAGATCGACCGACCGCGTCGCCTCGGTCTGGCCGAAGGCGGAGGAATTCGGCTTCCCCGACGAGATGGCGGCCTTCGGGCTGCAGTTCGGACATGGTCTCGGCCTGGCGCTGCATGAGCGGCCGATCATCTCGCGGCTGGTGTCGCTCGACCATCCGATGGAGCTGAAGCCCGGCATGGTGTTCGCACTGGAAACCTATTGCCCGGCACGGGACGGTTATTCGGCGGCGCGGATCGAGGAAGAAGTCGTCGTCACCGACAAGGGCTGCGAGGTGATCACCCGCTTCCCGGCGGAAGAGCTGCCGATCGCCAACCGGTATTAGCCTGCCTTTGGGGAGGGGCTCCGAACGCCTAGGCGTCGGCAATGAGGAGGTAAGCCCGGGCCGCACGGCATAATTTGAAATTTGAGAAAGCGAGCAAGCGCATGGTTACAGAGAGACATCGCATCGGCTGGATCGGTATGGGGCGCATGGGCACGCCGATGGTGGAGCGGTTGCTAAAGGCCGGCCATGAGGTACAGTCTGGAACCGTACCCGCGCCAAGGCCGAGCCGCTGGCGGCGAAGGGCGGCCACATCGCCGACACCCCCTCCGATCTCGCCGGCGCCGACATCCTCTTTCTGATGGTCTCGACCGGCAAGGACTTGATCGAGGTGCTGTTCGGCGAGAACGGCGTGGCGGCTCAGGGCGGATCGATGCCGAAAATCGTCGTCGACTGCTCCTCGATCAGTGTCGAGGAATCGGCCGAATGCCGCGCGCGGATCGAGCAGCCGCGGCGCGGAGTTCATCGCGGCCCCGGTCAGCGGCAACGGCAAATGCGTCAAAGCCGGCAAGCTCAGCGCGGTCGCCTCCGGGCCCGAAAGCGGCCTTCGACCTGGTGCAGCCCTATATTCTCGCCTTTGCGCCGCGCGGCGTCTCCTATGTCGGCGAGGGGGAGCTGTCGCGCATCTGCAAGATCGCGCATAACGTCGTGTCTCGGCGTCGTCATCCAGAACCTCGCCGAGATCACGATGCTTGCGCGCAGAAGGCCGGCGTGCCGCGCCATGCCTTCCTCGAATTCATCAACAATAGCGTGATGGGCTCGATCTTCACGCGCTACAAGTCGAACGCGCTCGTCAATCTCGACTGGACGACGACCTTCACGCCGACGCTCCTGCGCAAGGACCTCGATCTCGGGCTCGCCGCGGCGCGCGGGCTGGACGTGCCGATGCCGGTGACGGCGGCGACGCGCGAGGCGCTGCAGGCGCATTTCGGCGCCGCGACGCTTGCAGCCCGATCCAGCCGCCTATCTGGAGAAGGATTTCGCCGCGATGATCGAGACCGTCGCGCTTGCGGCCGGGCTGAAGCTGGAGAGCGAGAATGTGCCCGTGCCGACAGGGCTGGAGGTCGAGGGATAGGCATTGTTTTTGCAAGAGCCGGAGCGGCGGCAGCACGTAGCGCCGACCGAAGCTTGCGGCCGCCGTGCCAGTTGAACGCGCACCCCGTCGATCCTGAAACGGGAGGGGTCCCCTCCTGAACGCTTCAAGCGCCAGCCGCACAGCTGGCCTAGTTTTACTCCGGCGCTGTGGCCGGTTATTACTCCGTTGACACCCCACTTGGTTTCGATCACCGACTGGCTGAGCTTCTTCCGCAGTCTGCTGACATGGACCTCGACGGTGTTGCTTTCGACCTCGCCGCCGAAGGCGCAGAGACGGTCTTCGAGCTCGTGCTTGGACAGGACGGAGTCCGGATGCTGCAACAGGGCCTCGAAAAGCGTCCATTCCCGCGCAGTGATAACGCGGCCCTGCTAGTGCATCGATCCAAACGGAGACTACAGCCGGAGTTTGGAAAAATTGATGCATAAACAAAAAGCTAGTGTGCGGACGCATGCACGAAGTGAATGCGTCAGTGCACTAGGTAGAGTACAGCGAATGTCGCAGGCGTTCGCTTGACAAGCCTGCGACATAGGAGGATCTCGTCCGCGCCATAATCATGGAACACAAGTGTTCGCCGTAACGACCGATAGCGCTTGACGGAGATCGACAATGCGTCGCCGCTTTGCGGTTCGCGACGGAGATTGCCGATACCTAAGCTGATGTCAGAATTGGTGCTGCTAATTCCGATACGCCAAACATATATTCTTCAGTGCGTCCCTTCTGCATTCGGAAAAAACAACTGCTGATCTTGGATGCGATAGCTGCGAATCGCGTTCTGGCCGTCCGCCGAGAGAACCCAGTTAATGAACGTCTGGCCGAGTTCTTTCTTTACCGTTGGATGTTTCTCGGGATTTACGAGAGTGATACCGTATTGATTGAAAAGACGCTTATCGCCCTCGACAACGATCTGCAGGGAATCCTTATTCTTGAAGGAAATCCAGGTGCCTCGGTCGGACAGCAGATAGGCGCCCATGGCAGCCGCAGTATTGAGCGCCGCCCCCATGCCCTGGCCGATTTCACGATACCATGAAGGCTTAGTCGAGGCGGGATCGAGCCCTGCCATCTTCCAAAGCGCGAGTTCGGCGATATGAGTGCCGCTCCTATCGCCGCGAGACACGAAGGGAGCGCCCTTATCATATATGCGCTTCAGGGCCGCCACCACATCCTTGCCGCCCTTCAATCCTGCAGGGTCCTCCTTAGGCCCGATCAGCACGAAATCGTTGTACATGACATCGAAGCGCTTCACGCCATAGCCCTCGGCGACAAACTTCTCCTCCTGAGCTTTGGCATGCACGAAGACCACGTCGGCATCGCCGCGCCGGCCGGTGTCGAGCGCCTGGCCGGTGCCTTGCGCGACCACCTTGACGTCGATGCCGGTCTTGGCCTTGAAGAGCGGCAGTAAGTACCCGAACAGGCCCGAGTCCTGGGTCGACGTCGTCGAAGAGACCACAATGGACTTGTCCTGAGCATGCAAGGGAAACGCGCTCGTCAGAACGATCGAAACGGCCAAGGCTAGAGCACGAAACATAAGGGTTTCTCCTCCCAATGGGATTTTCTTCAAATGACCAGGTCGCCGCGCACGAAAGCCGAGCCTTGCGACGTTGCGGGCGAGGCGAAGAAGCATTGTGCGGGGGCGTGTTCGGCGAGCCGGCCGCCGACGAGGAAGACGATGTCCAATGCGAGGCGGCGGGCCTGGCCGGGATCGTGTGTGGTGAAAACCACTTTGACGCCAGAGGCGGCAACCCTGCCAATGATTTCCTCGACCGCTTTCGTGCCGGCCGGATCCAGGCTCGCCGTGGGCTCATCGAGCAACAGCACTTCCGGATCGCGGGCGAGAGCGCGGGCGAGCGCCAGGCGCTGCTGTTCGCCGCCCGACAGACGGCGGGCGGGACACTTGCCGGCCGCACCGAGCCCGACCTGATCGAGAAGCGCGCCGATGGCGGCGCGATCATCGCTGCGTCCGGCCGCCCTCAAGGCCAGGGCGACATTTGCCGCGGCCGAGCGGCGCAGCATCACGGGCTTTTGGAACATGAAAGCGCAGCGAAGCGCTGGGCGGCTGCGGCCGTTGCGGGTAATCTGGCCTGAGACGGGTTCGATAAGGCCCATGGCGAGCTTTAAGAGTGTGGTCTTGCCGGAACCGTTCGGGCCAATGACGGCCGTGGGCTTGCCGGGCCACAGCGTGAACGAAACTCCGTTCAGGATGAGCTTCCCGCCGGAGCGGTAGCAGACGAACTCGAATTCAATGGGCAGATCGCTCGCTGGGCCCCGCATGACGCTACCCCGCATATTGCTCGGACCAGCGCCTGATCGTCCATGCAATCACATTGACCCCCAGCACCAGTCCAATAAGTATGATCCCGAGGCCGATGGCCAGCGGCAGGTCGCCTTTCGATGTTTCCAGGGCGATCGCGGTGGTCATGACCCGGGTGAAACCGTTGATATTGCCCCCGACAATGATGACCGCTCCGACTTCCGCTGCGGCGCGCCCGAAGCCAGCCAGAAAAATCGTGACCAGAGCAAAGCGGGCGTCCCACAGCAGCGTCGCGACCATAGCGGCCGGCCCGAAATTCATGGCTGTCAGCTCGTCGCGATATTCCCTCCAGAGATCCTCGACGACTTGGCGGGTCAAGGCGGCCACGATCGGCGCGATGATGATGCTCTGCACCAGGATCATTGCCTGAGGCGTGAACAGAATGCCGAGCGAACCGAGCGGTCCGGAGCGGGACAGCAGAAGGAAACCCGACAGTCCGACGACGACGGGCGGCAGGCCCATCATCGCATTGAGCAGGACGATAACGATGTCACGCCCTTTGAATCGGGCCAGGGCGAGGAGCGCCCCAAGCGGCAACGCAACGATTGCAGCGAGTGCGGTTGCTGAGAGCGTTACCATCAAAGAAAGCCGCACGATCGCGAACAGCCTTGCGTCGCCACTGAGAACCAGATCGAGGGCGCTGTTCCCGTCCACCACTGTCCTTCGTCAACAATTCACCTACTATTTCGCATTTTTTCCAGATGTGTCAAACTTGAGAAATTATGCGCTTAAACGCAGGAAAATGCATATGGATCTGCTGACTACAACCGAGGCCGCCGACTACCTGCGCATCAAGGAGCGCAAGCTCTACGAGCTGGTCGCGGAGCGTCAAATTCCATGCACGAAAGTGACCGGCAAATGGGTGTTCCCGCGCGCGGAACTCGACCGCTGGCTGCTCTCGGGTTTGGCGCGTCCGCATGGCGTCGTCCGCGCCGATCCGCCGCCGATCATCGGCGGCAGCCACGATCCCCTCTTGCAGTGGGCGCTGCGCGAGAGCAGGTGCGAGTTGGCTTCGCTCGCCGAGGGTAGCGAGGCAGGTTATCGGAAGCTGCTGGAAGGTAAAGTTCTCGCCGCCGCCATTCACTTCCATCAGCCGGACGCCCCGGAAGCGGACGCAAATGTGGTCATGGCGGCGTCCGAGCCCGTTCTTTACGATGCCGTTTTGATTGGCTTTGCCGTGCGGCAGCAGGGACTGCTTATGGCGAGAGGAAATCCGCTTGAAATCACGGATTTGGCGAGCGCGGCAACCGTCGACGCGCGGTTTGCCGCCCGTCCGGCAGGGGCCGGGGCGCAACAATTGCTGCATGCTTTGCTCAACAGCGAGCGGCTCGATATGTCTCTGCTCACGCTCGCCGAGGGAACATGCCCGACCGGAACCGATATCGCGGAGGCCATTCGGATCGGGCATGCAGATTGCGGCATCGCCACGCGCGCTGTCGCCGCCTCGGCCGGCCTCGATTTCCTCCCGCTGGCGCGTGAGCATTTCGATCTGCTGATGCGGCAGCGCGACTATTTCCGCAAGCCGATGCAGGCGATGCTTGATCTGATGGTCGATCCTCGTTTCGCCGCCAGAGCAGCCGATCTGGGCGGTCTGGATGTGAGCGGAGCCGGGAAGATTCGCTGGGCTCCATGAGCGGCCCGCGAGGGCCTGGTCACGAGAAAATTCCGAATTCGGCATACGGGATGAAATCGACTGGATCCGTTGCCGATATGGCGGGGGTATCCTCGGGGATTTCGATTAGACCGTCGGACTGCCGCAATGACGTAATGAGCCCCGAGCCGTCGCGCTCGAATTTTGCAACCGCCAGGCCGCCATCGGCCCCCTCGACAATTTTGCCGCGCCAAAATTCGCGCCGGCCGGTCTTACGCTTTCCGAGCGAAAAAGCGGCAGGCAAGCGGAAACGCCGCGGCTCGCGCCATCTGCCGCCACCGAGCGCAGCGATCAGGGGACACGCATAAAGCAGAAAGCAGACGAAGACGGCGACGGGGTTGCCGGGCAAGCCGAGCACGACGCAGTCGCCGATCTGGCCGAAAGCCATGGGACGGCCCGGCTTGATCGCCAGTTGCCACATGCGGAGCTTGCCGATTGCGTCGAGCGTTTTGACGAGATGGTCTTCCTCGCCGCGGCTTGCGCCCCCCGTAGTGATGAGCACATCGAAGCGCGCGGCGGTCTGCCGAAACTGCTCGGCTACCGCATCGGCCTTGTCCGGCATGATGCCCAGATCCTCGCATTCGGCGCCGGCAAGCCTAATCAGAGCGGCGAGCATCGGCGCATTCGCGTCGTACACCTTGCCGGGCTCGAAAGGATTGCCGGCGCGAATGATCTCGTCGCCGCTCGATATGATCGCGACTTTGGGTTTTGCGAAGCATTCGACTGCGCCAAATCCGGCCGCGGCGATTGCGGCGACATCCTGCGGCCGCAGCCGGTCGCCGGCCGAGACGAGCACCGTCTCCGCCTCAACGTCCTCCCCGGCAAGCCGGCGATTGATGCCGAATTTCACGACCGGAGGGAAGCGCCGCAAATCGGTCGGCGCCCGATGAGGCGAGCATCACATCCTCCTGCATGACGACCGTGTCGGTGCCCTCCGGCATGGTCACGCCAGTGAAGACGCGCACCGCTTCGTTCTCGCCGATCGCATGGCCGAGAGCATGCCCCGCGGCGGCACGGCCGGTGATCTTGAGGCGCGAACCGCGCGCCGGATCGTAATGGGCGAATGAGAAAGCGTAGCCGTCGACGGCGGCATTGGTATGCCCCGGAATGGCGCGGGACGCCATGATGGAACGGGCAGCGATCCGGCCCGAGGCATCCGCAAGCGCGACGATTTCCGTATCAACGACAGGCTGAAGGCGCTCCTTCAGGATTGCAAGCGCTTCGGAATGCAGGAGGCGATCCTTGTCATGGAGGAAGCAATCGTCGAGCAGCTTGGCTGTCATGCGGTTCGCGATCCTCCTGCCCGAATGAAATCCTCGGCTTTGGCCAGATCCTCCGGCGTGTTGACGTTGAAAAACGGATCGAGGCCGTTTCGGCCGTCGTCGAGGAACGGAAATGTCACGCTTCAGATTCGGATTCCTGTCGATCCAGCTCTGCGTGCGGCGCTCGCCGCTTTGGAGATACGCCGCAAGCGCATCCTTATGCGCGATCGGCCATAAGCCGCAAGCGAAATGGCCGCGTCCGCCCGATGCGGCGATGACGATGGTGGCGGCGTTCCTGCCAGCCGCCTCGGTCAAGGCGCTTACATAATGCTCCGGCAAGAACAGCGTATCGCAAGGGGCGGTGACCAGCCAGCGCGCCCCGGCGCAGTTCTCCGCCGCCCAGTTCATGGCGGCAAGCAGCCCGGCAAGCGGACCGGCATAGTCGCCGAAATCGTCCTTAACGAGCGGCAAGCCGAATTGCGCGAATGCGCTCTCAGGGCCGTTCACGTTCAGGATGCAGGCATCGACATGCGGGCAGATCCGGTCGATCACATGGGAGATCATCGGCCGGCCGGCGAGCGTCATCAGCGCCTTGGGTTCTCCGCCCATGCGGCGCGACAATCCGCCTGCAAGGATGACGCCTACAATTCCCGTCTTGCCGTGTTCGCTGGGCATTGCTCCTGACTTATGCTGCCGTCCGCCTCAAGACCGCATTTACTCGGCTGCTATCGGCGCTTCCAGCCGCTCGATCCGGGCGGCGCAAAATTTGAACTCGGGGATCTTGCCATAGGGATCGAGCTGTGGGTTGGTCAGCAGATTCGCCGCGGCTTCGACATAGGCGAAGGGGACGAAGACCATATCGTCTTGCAGACCTTCATCCGCCCGCGCCCAGAGCTCGATCTCGCCGCGCCGCGTGGCGATGCGGACGCGTTCTCCTGGATTGACGCCGAGCTTGGCCAGCGTCCGCGGATTTAGCGAGGCGGTCGGAGCCGGCTCCAGATCGTCGAGATTGGACGCGCGGCGCGTCATAGCGCCGGTGTGCCAATGCTCGAGCTGGCGTCCGGTCGTCAATACCATCGGGAATTGCGCGTCGGGAAGCTCGGCCGGCGAGATGATGCTGGCTGGCACCAGCCTGGCGCGGCGCGAGGCGGTCGGGAAGCCGTCGCCGAACACCACGACGTTGCCCGGCTTGTCGGGCGCATCGCAGGGATAGGTGACGGCGGACTCGCGCTCCAGCCGCTCCCAGGTGATGTTATCGAGCGAAGGCATTCCCAGTTTCATCTCGGCGAAGACCTCGGCCGGGCCGGAATAGTTCCAGGGAAGGCCGATGCGCTTGGCGATCTCCTGGGTAATCCACCAGTCCTCGCGGACATCGCCCGGCACAGTGAGGGCTTTCCGGCCCATCTGCACCTGGCGGTTGGTGTTGGTGACGGTGCCGGTCTTTTCCGGCCAGGCGGTCGCCGGCAGCACCACGTCGGCGTACATCGCCGTCTCGGTGAGGAAGATGTCCTGCACGACGAGATGCTCGAGCCGGGCGAGGCCCTCGCGGGCATGGGCCGCGTCGGGGTCCGACATGGCCGGGTTCTCGCCCATGATATACATGCCCTTGATCTGGCCGTCATAGGCGGCATTGACGATCTCGACGACCGTCAGGCCGGGCTTGGGATCGAGCGGCGTGTTCCAGAGCTGCTCGAAATTCATCCGCACCTGATCGTTGGCGACGGACTGGTAATCCGGAAACACCATGGGAATCAGGCCGGCATCGGATGCGCCCTGGACGTTATTCTGGCCACGCAAGGGGTGCAGGCCGGTACCAGGGCGACCGACCTGTCCGCAGATCATGGTGAGCGCGATAAGGCAGCGCGAATTGTCGGTGCCGTGGATGTGCTGGGAGATGCCCATGCCCCAGAAGATCATGGCGCGGGAGGCATTGCCCCAGGCGCGCGCGACCGTGCGCAGCATCTCCGCATCGATGCCGCAGATCGGAGCCATGGTCTCCGGCGTAAACGGTTTCAGATGTTCGGCAAGCCGCTCGAAACCCTCCGTATGCGCCTGGATATATTGCTTGTCGTGCAGCCCCTCGCTGATGATCACGTTCATGATCGCGTTCAGCATGGCCACATCGGAGCCGGGGCGGAACTGCAGCATGTGCGTGGCGTGCTGCTTCATCGCCTGGCCGCGCGGATCGGCGACGATCAGTGTCGCCCCACGCTTCGCCGCCTGCTTGAAATAGGTCGCGGCGACGGGATGATTCTCGGCCGGGTTGGCGCCGATGATGAGGATGACGTCGGCATTCAGCGCCTCGTTGAAGGAGGCCGTCACCGCGCCCGAGCCGATGCCCTCCATCAGAGCGGCGACCGAGGAGGCGTGGCAGAGCCGCGTGCAGTGGTCGACATTGTTGGTGCCGAAGCCGGTTCGCACCAGCTTTTGGAACAGATAGGCCTCCTCGTTCGAGCATTTGGCCGAGCCGAAGCCGGCAAGTGCCGGCGGGCCGTAGGTCTGCTTCACGCGCTGGAGGCCGCTGGCGGCGAAATCTAGAGCCTCTTCCCAGGTCGCTTCGCGAAAATGGGTATAGGGATTTGCGGGATCGATATCCATCGCCTTGGGCCGGTTGGGCAGGCGTATAAGCGGCTTGGTAAGCCGGTGCGGATGGGTGACGTAGTCGAAGCCGAAGCGGCCTTTCACGCAAAGTCGGTTCTCATTGGCCGGCCCCTCCTGGCCGTCGACATAAGCGATGCGCTCATCCTTGATCTTGTAGGTGATCTGGCAGCCGACGCCGCAATAGGGACAGACCGAGTTCACCTCGCGATCCACGGCGCGCGTACCTGCCATGGTGGCGAGATCGACGATGGATTTCGGCATCAGCGCCCCGGTCGGGCAAGCCTGCACGCATTCGCCGCAAGCGACGCAGGTCAACTCGCCCATGGGATCGTCGAAGTCGAACACTACCTTGGAGTGGTGGCCGCGTGAGGCCATGCCGATCACGTCGTTCACCTGCACCTCGCGGCAGGCGCGGACGCAGAGATTGCAATGGATGCAGGCGTCGAGATTGACCGCCATCGCAGGATGGGAGATGTCCGGCGCCAGCGTTTCACGCGCCGGAAAGCGCGATCCGGCAACACCGGTCCTGTCCGACCAATGCCAGAATTTCGAAACCCCGTCGTGCGCCCTTGGGCGCTCCGGCTGGTCGGCCATCAGCAGCTCAATGACCATATTGCGGGCTTTTTGAGCGCGCTCCGTCGTGGTTTTCACGACCATATTCGGTGCCGGCCGTCTTATGCAGGAGGCCGCCAGCACACGCTCGCCCTCGATCTCGACCATGCAGGCGCGGCAATTGCCGTCGGCGCGATAGCCCGGCTCCGGCAGCCAGCACAGATGCGGGATCTCGATACCCTCACGCTTGGCCACCTGCCAGATGGTTTCACCAGGGGCGGCCGCGACCTGCTTACCGTCGAGGGTGAAGGTAATCGCGGTGGTCATGACAGCACATCCTCACGGAAATAGTTGAATGCGGAGCGGATGGGGTTCGGCGCGGCCTGTCCCAGACCACAGATCGAAGCGTCGTTCATGGCTTGGGAAAGCTCGAGCAGCAGCGGCTCGTTCCACGCGCCGTTGCTCATCAGTTTGACGGCCTTCTCGCAGCCGACGCGGCACGGCGTACATTGCCCGCAGCTCTCATCCTCGAAGAACCGTAGCAAATTGACCGCTACATCCTTGATATTGTCCTTGTCGGAGAGGATCACAACCGCGTGTGAGCCGACGAAACAGCCGTATTTCTCCAGCGTTCCGAAATCGAGCGGCACGTCGCCGAGGCTGGCGGGAAGAATGCCACCGGAGGGGCCGCCGGGGAGATAGCCCTTGAATGTGTGCCCCTCCAACATGCCGCCCGCAAGGCCAACGAGATCGTGTGCCGTGCTGCCGGCCGCGGTCACATAGACGCCGGGCTTCCTGACCCTGCCGGAGACCGAATAGGAGCGCAGGCCCTTCGAGCCGTTCTTGCCCTGCGCAGCGAACCATTCGGCGCCCTTCTCGACGATATCGCGAACCCACCAGAGCGTTTCGACATTGTGGTTCAAGGTTGGGCGTCCGAACAGCCCAATTTCGGCAATATAGGGCGGACGATGGCGCGGCAAGCCCCGCTTGCCTTCGATCAATTCGATCATCGCCAATTCCTCGCCGCATATATAGGCGCCGGCTCCGCGGCGCAGATGCAGGCGACAATGCGGGGCTAGTCCTGCTCCTTCCAAGGCCGCGATCTCGGCAGCCAGGATCTGACGCACCGCGGGATATTCGTCACGCAGATAGATGTAGCAGGTCTCGGCTTCCACCGCCCAGGCGGCAATGAGCGCACCCTCCAGCATCCGGTGCGGATCGGTTTCGAGAAAATAGCGGTCCTTGAAGGTGCCCGGCTCGCCCTCGTCGGCATTGACCGTCATCAGGCGCGGCCCCGGAAAGGAGCGCACGATCGACCATTTGCGGCCTGCCGGAAAACCGGCGCCGCCGAGACCGCGAAGCCCGGCATTGGAGAGGGTCTCGATCAGCTCCTCTGGCTTGCGCCGCCCGGCAAGGCAGGTTTCGAGCAGCGCATAGCCGCCTTCGGCGCGATAAGCCTCGAACGTACGGTGATGGGGAATGACGGCGTTACGGCCCGCGCCGGACTTGACCATGTCGATGACCTGAACCGGATCGGCCTTATCGATATGGCGCTGGCCAACCACGCATACCGGGGCCGTGTCGCAGCGGCCCATGCACGGGGCGTTCAGCACGCGGACCTGCGAGGGATCGAGTTCGCTCTCGAGGGCCGCGCGCAGCTTTTCCGCGCCGGCCATGGCGCAGGACAGTAAATCGCAGACGCGGATGGTGAGCGGGGCAGGCGGTTTCTCGCCCTCCTTCACCACATCGAAATGATGATAGAACGTCGCCACCTCGTAAACCGCGGCCATGGGCAAGCGCAATTCGGCGGCCAGTGCGCGTAGATGGCGCGCTGATAGATATCCATAACGGTCCTGAATAAGGTGCAGGAACTCGATCAGCAGATCGTGACGGCGTTCGCGTTGGCCTAGCAGCGCTTGGATCTCGTCTAGCGCTTCTTGATCGAGCTGCCTTCCCTTCGGACGCGGCCGCGGTCTGCTGCCTCTGCCCCGCCCGCCCAGGGTTATGCTCTCGGCCATGCCAAGTGTCCTTCAGGTTCCGTCATTGGTTTCTTTATTGATGTGCGCCCGCCGCGATGGCAAGGGCAGGGCGCGGTCACAGTGGCATACAGTATACACAGGGATGCGAGCTAATCGAGCTTGAACTTAAATGGAGCCTCTCTAACGTTTTGACGCTGGCCATTCGGGGAAAGTCAAGCATCGACGATCGCCGCTGTCCCGAATGGTTTTTCGGCCGGCTCGCATTGATCTCGGGCGGATTGTCGAGATGAGCGACGCGGCCTGCTGTTGCGGGCACCGACCCGCACCGCGCTTGGCGCGGCGCTATCCTGGAGCTTCACTGGCCTCGCGCCCGCCGCCAAGAATGTGATGACGTCCGCGCCAGACGCCGGAGCTCCGATGCATTCAACTATACATCAAGTTGTTTTGCGTTAGATCGATATTAGTGAAATTTTTCGTCCGCCCGAAACGTCGACTATACTTCTGAAAATCGGTTACGATTTTATCGAAGTTCTTTACATTTCAGCAGAAAGTCGATGCGAAGATGTTGAAATGGACTCGGTGTAGAGTTCGCCAATGGACGAACCGGAGCGGCGTTTCTTAGTGCCGCGAGGAATCGAAGCACAGGCGCAGATTGTTGGAAACCGGGGCGACCGGAATGGCGCTGTCGCGGCCAATCGATGGTGACGGCTCGGAGGCTGCCCTTGCCTGCCAGGATAGCGGGCAGCGAAGACCAGCAAGTCTCTTCGCAACCAAAATGCTCTTCGGGCAGGCGTAAGGCGCGGTGTTGGGCGAAGGAGCATGAAAATGATTGACTGGCTCGTCCAAACGCTTCGAAGCTATCCAGAAATCGCTATCTTTCTGTCCCTGGCCCTAGGGTACTACTTCGGCTCCTTTACCTATAAGGGGCTTGGCCTCGGTGCGGTGACCGCCACGCTGATTGCCGCGGTGATTATCGGCCAGCTTGGGATCACGATTTCGGGCCCGCTCAAGCCAACCTTCTTCCTAATGTTCCTATTCGCCATTGGCTACGGCGTGGGGCCACAATTCGTACGCGGCATTGCAAGCGATGGCGTTCCGCAGGCGTTGTTTGCTGTGGTGGTCGCCGTATTCTGTCTGGTGGCCGGCTATATCGGCGCCAGATGGGCCGGATACGATGTGGGCTCTGCTGCAGGCCTCTATGCCGGTTCGCAGACGATTTCGGCCTCGATGGGCCTTGCGACCGATGCGATCAACCGTCTTGGACTGCCGCCCGAGGACTCCAAGAAGCTCTTGGATGCGATGCCGGTTGCTTATGCCGTCACCTATATCTTCGGCACGGTTGGTTCCGCCATTGTCCTGGCTTTGCTCGGCCCGGCGCTGCTTGGGATTGATCTCGAGGCCGCTTGCAAGCGCTATGAGGAGGAGCATGGGGGCAAGAAACAATTGGGTGGGCCCGGCACAGCCTGGCACCAGTTCGAGTTGCGCGCGTTTCGCGTGCGAGAGGACGGGTTGGCGGTCGGCAAAACGGTACAAGAGGCGGAAGCGCTGCTTCCAGAGCAGCGAGTGTTCATCGAGCGGATTCGGCGTGGCGCCAAGATTACTGATGCGACCGCCGATACGGTGATACAGCCGGGCGACATTGTGGCTGTGGCGGGCCAGCGCGATGTGCTCGTGAACCTGGTCGGTACTGCGGCGGAAGAGGTCGACGATCGCGAGCTTTTGGCAGTCCCCATCGAAGGTGTCGATGTCTACGTGACCAGCAAAGAGGCCGATGGAAAAACCCTGGCCGAGTTGGCGAAACTGCCAAAAACACGCGGTGTATTCCTGCGAAAAATTACCCGGGGAGCGACTGCGACAGCCATTCCGATTCTGCCAGACACAAAACTGCAGAGGGGCGATATCGTTACCCTGGTCGGACGCACCCAGGATATAGCGGCGGCGACACAGATGCTGGGATACGCTGACCGCGCCACCGACGCGGCCGATGTGGCGTTTATCGGTGCGGCCATTGCAATCGGTGCTCTGTTGGGCGCCGCAGTTTACAAGATCGGCAGCGTGCCGCTCACGCTGTCGACCTCCGGCGGTGTGCTCATTTCGGGTCTCTTCTTCGGATGGCTCCGCTCTGTGCGGCCGAGCTTCGGACGGATCCCCTCGTCCACGGTGTGGTTCATGAATTCCGTCGGCCTCAACGTGTTCATCGCCGTGATCGGCATCTCGTCGGGGCCGGGCTTTGTCTCCGGCTTACAGCAGCTTGGCTTCAGCCTTTTCCTTTGGGGTGTCGCTGTTACGACGGTGCCGCTGATTCTGGCCATGTACGTGGGAAAATACCTGTTCCGTTTCGACGACGCCATTCTGCTTGGATGCTGCTCCGGCGCGCGTACGACGACGGCTTCGCTCGGCATGATCAATGACCGCGCCAAGAGTCAGATTCCGGGCCTCGGCTACACGATCACCTATGCGGTCGGGAACACCTTGCTGACGATCTGGGGAATGGTTCTGGTCATGCTGCTGACTTAGCCGCGAATGCTGGAGATCGCCCTCGCTGCCTGACTTCGTTGATCATCTTCTGCAGCGCGATCCTCCTTCTGTACACCTGAGACAGTCACAACAGGAGCCAGTGATGGCCGACATTCTTACACTACGGAAATTCGAAGCTCTGAGCCCCTTCGAGATCAAGGACGAGCTCATAGGTTTGGCCAAGAAGACATCGCGGACCACGCAATCTGCTTTTCTGAATGCGGGTCGCGGCAATCCCAATTGGGTTGCGACTACCCCGCGCGAAGGCTTTTTCCTGCTCGGCCAGTTTGCTGTCACCGAGAGCAAACGCGTGATCGAACACTCCGCTGGAATTGGTGGAATGCCTCAGGCAAGCGGCATCGCACACCGCCTCGAGGCATGGGTGGAGAAGCACGCCGACATGCCTGGCGCTGACTTCCTTTCCTCGATAGTACCATTCGTAATTGAGAGGTTCGGCTTTGACCGTGACGCCTTTGTGCACGAACTCGTCAACTCAATCATCGGCGATAACTATCCGGTGCCCGACCGCATGCTGGTCCACAATGAGCGGATCGTGCAGGAATATTTGATGTGGGCGATGTGCGGCACCCCTCGTCCCTCCGGCACGTTCGATCTTTACGCGGTCGAGGGCGGCACGGCCGCGATGTGCTACATCTTCAAATCGCTGAAGGCAAATCGCTTGCTGCACCCGGGCGACACGATTGCGCTCGGTACGCCTATTTTCACTCCCTATCTCGAAATGACGCACCTCGAAGACTACGACCTCAAGGTCGTGCACGTCGCAGCGCCGCAAGAAAACCGGTTCCAATATACGGACGCCGAGATAAGCAAGCTCGAGGATCCGAAGATCAAGGCATTCTTCGTTGTCAATCCAGGCAATCCCACCGGGATGGCCATGGGCAGGGAGACGATCGCCAAGATTACCACCCTCGTGAAGACCAAGCGCCCGGACCTGATGCTGCTCACAGACGATGTCTACGGGACCTTCGTCGAAGATTTCCGCTCCCTGTTGGGGGAACTGCCTCATAATACCATCGGGGTTTATTCCTATTCGAAGTATTTCGGCTGCACTGGCTGGCGGCTAGGGGTGATCGCGATTCATGAGGACAATATCTTCGACAAGATGATCGCGAAGCTGCCTGATGCCGACGTGAAAGCGCTGGACAAGCGTTATGGGCCGCTGACGCTTGAACCACAAAGACTCAAATTCATCGATCGTATCGTGGCGGACAGCCGCGACGTTGCACTCAATCACACGGCTGGGCTGTCGCTGCCGCAGCAGGTGATGATGACGATGTTCTCGCTATGCGAGATGATGGATACCGAAAAGCGTTATCAGGCCGCTTGTATGGAGATCGTCAACCGCCGCGTTTGGACCCTCATCGAAGGCCTGGGCCTCACTCTTAAGCCCAATCCTCATTACGACGCCTATTATGGCCTTATCGACTTTGAATTTTGGGCGCGCCAAAACATCGGCGAGGACGCGGTCGATTATCTCAAGAAGAACATCCATCCGCTCGATCTCGCCTTCCGGCTCGCCGAGGCCCACGGGATCGTGCTGTTGAACGGCGGCGGCTTCTCGGCCCCGGATTGGTCGCTGCGCGTGTCATTGGCAAACTTGCCCGATGAGGCATACGAGGATATCGGACGCGGCGTTCGCAGCATCGCCCGAGGCTATCGGGCCGCTTTCGAAGCGTCGAAAACGGCGCCGAGGAGGTAACAGGGCGGGACAACGCCGGGGGCAGCCGATGAGCTGGGTACACCACGTCGTCTCGGTCGCGCCCGAGATCTTTCTCTTCCTGGCCATCGCTATTGGCACGCTGCTCGGGCGCATTCGGATCTGCGGCTTTGCCCTCGGCGCGACTGCGTGTACCCTGATCACCGCCGTGGTGCTCAGCCTGCTTGGCCCATTCATCATTCCATCACTGCTCAAGTCCATCTTCTTCGGCCTCTTCGTTTTTACAATCGGCTATCGCTCCGGCCCCGAGTTTTTTGCCTCGCTGAGCTTGCGGACGCTCACGCAAGTCATGCTGGCGCTCGTGGTGGGCGCAACTGGGCTCATCGTGGTCCTCGCATTCGCTTTCGTGCTTCGACTTGATCCGGGCACCGCCGCAGGGCTTGCTTCGGGCAGTCTGACGCAATCATCGATGATGGGTACGGCGTCGGGCGCGTTGGAACAGCTTGGGCTGCCAGCAGGCCTGTTGAAACAAGAGCAGGCAAACATCGCGGCCGGATATGCGGTCACGTATGTCTGTGGCTACATCCTGGTCCTCCTCTTCGTGCCGCTCGTTGCCCCACGGCTGATGGGGGTGAGCCTCAAGAACGAGGCCGCAAAGCTTGAGGCCGCCTTGTCCGGCGACGCCCCGAGAAAGCCGGCCAACCTTCTGTACCGGAAATTCCAGGCACGTGCATACCATGTCTCAACGGCCGCCGGCCGCACTGTGGGTGCGATTGAGGCTAGCGTCGGACGGCGCGCCGTGGTTGAGCGCATCCTTCGCGGCGGTGAAGATGTCGCGCCGCGACCCGATACGGCGCTGCGCGCGGGCGATGAAATTCTACTCGCCGGGCCGTCGGCTGTCATCGTTGCCGCCCGGCCAATGGTGGGACCAGAAATCGAAGGCGAACATGTTATGCGTGCGGTTCCCGGTGACGTGCTCGAAGTGTTCGTCACCGCTCGCGAGCTGCATGGCCGGACGTTAGACGACATTGTCTGCCAGATGGGCGAGGAAGCACGTGGGGTGTTCCTGCGCGCCTTGACGCGACGTGGCCAGGAAGTTCCGATCTCGCCCGGGACACGCATCTACGTTGGCGACGTGATGACGCTTGTCGGCCTCAGCCAGGATTTGAGCCGCGTTGTGCGGAGGATTGGGCAGCCGATCCGATTGAGCGACCGTACCGATATTGCCTTCGTAGCCGGGGGTCTCGCGATCGGATTGCTCGTTGGATCGCTGAGCCTTAGGGCTGGCTCCATTTCGCTGACGCTGGGCGGTGGCGGCGGGTCGCTGCTCGCTGGGCTGATTTGCGGTTGGCTGCGTTCACGCCAGCCTACCATGGGAGCATTTCCGCCTGCAGCGCAGCAATCCCTGATCGACATCGGACTCTCCGGATTTGTCGCCGCCATCGGGCTCGCAAGCGGGCCGGCAGCCTTGGCTGCAATCCAAGCCCACGGGATGATGCTGCTTGGCGTGGGAATTGTCGTGACCCTGACGCCTTTGATCGTCGGCACATTGGTTGCGCATCGCATTCTCCGCATGAACCCGGTCGTGATCTGTGGCGCTCTCGCTGGTGCAATGACTGTCGACGCCGCAGTAACCGGCGCCTGCGAGGTTGCGGAGAGTCAGACCCCGGTCCTTGGTGTCGCGGTGCCGTACGCAATGGCCAACGTGGTTTTGACGGTCTTGGGACCGATCATCGTTGGCGTTTTGTTTGTTGGGTGATGCGTCGAAAGTTGCCTTTCTGGAGCAAGATCAAGCTTGAGAGAAGCGGCCGCGCCTCTGCCCGCATCTCCTGCCGCCAATCGAGGCCGCCAAGGGCTCTGGATTACTCTGCCGCCCCGCGCGAATAGTGCCGCGAAGCAGGCTCTTCCTTAAGCTGTTCAGCGGCTTCGCTCCCTTTCGGAGCCCCTCGCCTTAACCGCTCTGCGATCCATTGGAAGGTCACATAAAGCGGCGGAATCGCAAAAATTCCGAGGAAGGACGCGAACAGCATGCCGCCAAAGACGGGGCTTCCAACCCCGCGCCGCGCCAGCTGTGAAGCACCCGTCGCAACAACGAGCGGATAGAGACCCAAGATGAAGGCCAGGGATGTCATCATCACTGGCCTGAACCTCAAGCGCGCGCCTTCGATTGCGCTCTCCAAAAGCGGTGCGCCGTGTTCCCGCTTCTCTTTCGCGAATTCGACAATCAGGATCGCGTTCTTTGCCGCAAGGCCGATGAGAACGACCATGCCGATCTGCGCATAAAGGTCGAGGGCGAGCCCGCCGGTGAGGATTGCAAAATAAGCGCCGAGCACACCGACGGAGACAGAAAGCAGGACTGGAACGGGAATGATCCAGCTTTCGTAAAGAGCGACAAGGAATAAGTAAGCAAAGAGAAGGGCGAACCCGAGGATCATGCCGGTCTTCCCTTCGGCGCGCTTTTCCTGGAAAGCCGTGTCTGTCCATTCGCCAGCGAACCCAGCGGGCAATGTCCTAGCAGCCACGGTCTCCATCGCATTCAAAGCCTGCCCTGACGACACTCCTGGGGCGGGTGTGCCTTGGACCGTTACGGCCCGCCTGTTGTTGTAGCGGATTAGCGAGGGCGGGCCGACAATCACGCGCGCCTCAACGAGGCTTCGAAGCGGAATCATCTGGCCTTCGTTGCTGCGAACGTTGATGCGATAAATATCGTCAATGCTCGAACGGTCAGAGGCCTCCGCTTGCACCTGAACCTGCCAGGTTCTGCCGAAGAGGTTCATGTCGTTGACGTAATAGCTGCCGAGCGAGGCCTGGAGAGCCTGAAACACAGAACTCAATGGAACGCCAAGCACTTGCGCCTTGTCGCGGTCAATGTCGAGATAAATGGACGGATCCGTGGCGGAAAAGGTGCTGAACACCCGGCTGAGCTTCGGATCCTGGTTTGCTGCGACCAGCAAGCCCCGGAGTACCTGGGCAAGCACTTTTGGATCGCCCCCTTTCAGATCCTTCAGCACGTAGGTGAAGCCGCCGCCGGTGCCGAGGCCGATGATCGGAGGCGGGGGCAAGGGCACAACTGTTCCCCCCTTAATCTCCCTGAACTTAGCATTAAGCCTGGCGATGATGGCGTTGACGCCTTCACCTTCGCCATGCCGCGCTTCGAAGGGCTTCAGCGTTACAACGAAGAAGGCGGAATTGGGCTGAGAGTAATTATCGATAAAGTTCAAGCCGATGATCGAGGTGTAGTCGGATACGGTTTTCTCTTGGGCAATGATTTCCTCGGCTTTGTGCACGATCTCTGACGTCCGCGCTACCGAAGCACCTCCGGGAAGTTGCGTTACGACAAAAAAGGCGCCCTGATCGTCTTCGGGAAGGAACCCGGTGGGTGTCAGTTTGGAGAGACTGACAACCCCAAACATTGAGGCGGCGACGAAAGCAAGTCCGATAATGGAGATGCGCACGAGCCGGGCAACAGCGGCGCCGTAGGCGTCGCGGATGCGATCGATCGAGCGCATTACCCATCCGATAATTCCGCGCCTTGGTCCATGATGCGGCTTCAAAAGGATCGCGCAAAGCGCGGGAGATAGTGTCAGCGCGTTGATCGCGGAGAGAAACATTGATACCGCTACCGTCACTGCGAATTGACGGAACAGTTCGCCGGAAATACCCGGTATGAACGCCACGGGCGCGAAGACCGACAAAAGCACCAAAGTAATCGCTATGATTGGAGCGGTGATCTCACGCATCGCTCGTTTCGTTGCATCTGCCGGGGAGAGCCCGGGGTGCTCTTCCATGACGCGTTCTACGTTCTCAACCACAACAATTGCGTCGTCGACAACAATTCCAATGGCCAACACAACCGCGAGCAGGGAAACCGAGTTCGCCGAATAACCGACGGCGTAAAGGACGATGAACGCGCCGATCAGGCTTACAGGAACCGCGATAGCGGGGATCAAAGTCGCGCGCAGGCTGCCCAGGAAAAGAAAAACCACAAGAACAACGAGAATGAACGCCTCAACGAGCGTCTTTTGAACCTCGTGTACCGTGGCTTTCACGAATGTCGTTGGATCGTAAGTTACCTTCCATTCGAGATCTTGCGGAAAGCTCTTGGCCAACTCGGCCATTTGCGTCTGAATAGATTTCATCGTGGAAAGCGCGTTGGCTCCCGGCGTTTGGTAGATCGCAAGCGCAGCCGCTGGCTTGGCGTTAAGGCGTGTTTCACGGTCAAGGTTTGAAGCTCCAAGTTCAACGCGCGCCACATCCTTGAGCCGCAGGATCGACCCATCTGGATTTGTCCGAATGACGATATTATCGAAATCCGCGATCGAACTCAGGCGGCCCTTCGTCTGAATATTCAGCTGTAGCCTTTGATCGTTTGAAACTGGCTTGGCGCCTATGCGCCCTACCGCGGCCTGTACGTTTTGGGCCTGAATTGCATTGATAATATCACCAGTCGTGAGCCCTAATCCGGTCAGCTTATCGGTGTGCACCCATGCCCGCATAGCGTAGTCCTGGGGGCCCCATAGGGTTGCATCTCCAACGCCCGGAGTGGCTTTAATTTGATCAAGAATATTTATCGTAACGTAATTCGATATAAAAAGCGGATCGAGCGTTCCTTTCGGAGAATAAACAGCGATAACACCCAGCAGAGCGGAAGATTTTTTCTTTACGGTGACGCCCTGTTTTTGAACATCCTGGGGTAGCTTCGAAAGTGCGACTTGGACGCGGTTGTTGACGTTAACGGTATTAATGTCCGGGTCCGTGCCCAATTCGAAAGATGCTGTCAGCGTGTAGCTTCCATCATTGCCGCTCACGCTTTTCATGTAGACCATCTTGTCGACGCCAATGACCTGCGCCTCGATTGGCTGGGCAATCGTTGCATCGACAACGGCCGCGGATGCTCCAGGGTAATTCGTCGTGACTGAAACCTGGGGCGGCACCACATCCGGGTACTGCGCAATTGGAATGACATAGAGCGATAGCGCGCCAGCGATGGTGGTGACGATTGCAATGACAATTGCAAGTCTTGGCCGGTCCACAAAGATAGACGAAAACACGGCTCAGCTCCTTGCCTGTGGCATCGGGGAAGCCAGAACCCGGCCACCTGGCTTTACACCTTGGATTCCCTCGACAATGACTTGCTCGCCGGCTTTCAATCCCAATTCGACGGAGACGTTGGCCCCGATTTCCTCGCCGAGCTTGACGCGGCGCACGACGGCTTTTCCGTCCTCGACGGCGAAGACATATGGCCCTTGCTGGTCCGCGATCAGCGCGGCTTGAGGAATGACCAGCTTCTCTTGCGGCGTGCCCGTGTCGATGTTGACGCGGACAAGTTGTCCGTCAATTAGGCGGCCATCTGGATTTGGAATCGTCGCCCGGACGAGAACAGTGTCCGTTGCCTTGTCAACGCTAACATCGACAAAGTTGACGCGCCCTTTTCGCCCGTACACGCTACCGTCGGAGAACCGGACAGTTACCTCCATTCGATTGCGGTCTATCGGCAGGGCACTTTGGCGCGCAGCCGCCAGTTCGCGCTGGCTTACAGGGAAGACGACATACATCGGGTCTTGACTGACGACTGCGGTCAAGACACCGCTGTCGGGAGACACGACGTTTCCCTTCGTGATCTTGGTGCGGCTGACCTTTCCAGTAATCGGGGATTTTATTTCTGTATAGCCAAGGTTGACGTTTGCCGTGTCCAGATCAGCTTGCGCCCTCAGAATATTGGCGGACGCGTTTTCGTCGGCTGCAAGTGCCTGATCCCTCTTGTGAGGTGTTCCATAGGTGGAAGCCATGAGCTGATTCGCTCTGTCGAGTTCAACTTTCGTGAGCTTTTTGGTGGCTTTGCTGCCTTCAAGAGCGCCCTTGGCTTGTTCCACAGCCGCTTCAAACAAATCTTTCTCTATGCGATAGAGGGGCTGGCCCTCTTCGACGAGTTCGCCTTCCTTGAATAAGATCGCTTCGAGATAGCCGGTTACGCGGGCTCGGACCTCTACGCGGTCCACGGCCTCGATCCGGCCGACAAAGTCTTTGGACTGAGTAACAGGCCGGGCCTCTGCGATGACAGTGGTAACCGGCACAACCGGGCTCGGAGAACTCCTGCGCTGCCGCCGGGATGCACAGGAGAATAACGGCGAGCGGATAGACAGTGTAACGCAATTTTACCTCCCTGCTTATCTTGACCGGTTCGAGCAAGTTCCATCCGACCTAGGAGCCCCGAAGGCTTCTTCAGCTCGTCGATTAGAGCTTTCTTCTCTGCTTCAGCGGCCGCTCGGCTCGTTTTCGTTCGTCAGCCTTCGCGATCTGGGCCTCGGCCACTTTTAGCAACGCCTCGGTCGCTTCGGGCAGCAACTCGCCTGCCATAACGGACATGGAAGCACCGTCACTAGCTCTGTCGTGGACAAAAGTAGATCCTCAAACATTTTAATATCATTACTAAATCGTGTTGCACTCAGTAATATTATAAATGGTTAATCATGATGTAATGAAACAGGTACAACACGAAGAAATGATAAGGAGTTAGATATTATATTTCACGCATTATGTATTATTCTTTGACACCGGTCAAATATTTAAGTAATATACCGATCGAATATTAGTTAAAATCGAAAGATCAGATAGGTTAGATGTCGACTTCGATCGATGAAGCGCGAACAGACGGTGGCCACCCTGAGCTTTTCAACCCTGCACTTGCTTATCGAGTTGATGCAACCCAACGGCAGGTGTTGTTTTGGGCGACGCCGAGGCAGCGCGGCGAAAAGTACCGCGCGCGAAGCTCTAAGGCGGCACCACCTGTCCTCGATTTCGCGATCGAATTGGTAATCGATCGGGGAACGCCCAAGTGGCCCGTCAATTATGTCCTCGTGCGTGTCGTACCCCCGGAAGGCACCAAGATCGACCGGACACGCCGTCCCCATCGACGGCGGCTATCACGTGATCGATTAGGCGGCGTATGAAATGGTGGATGCCCTAAATCCCAGGACGGATGCTGATCGCAAGCAACCAGAGGGTGCTAATTCTTCGGACGTATTTTTCGAACGGATGGCTAAGCTTTCCCTGCTTGGGCTGCTTGTCTACTGGTCTTTTGTTATAGTACGTCCATTTCTAACTATCCTGTTGTGGAGCCTGATCCTTACGGTCAGTTTGTACCCAGCCTTCAACTGGGTGGCCCGGCATCTCGGGGGCCGGCGGAAGTTGGCCGCGGCTATCGTGACACTGGTTAGTCTTGCTGTCGTAACCGGCCCTGTCATTTGGCTCGGATTGAGTATGGTGGAGGGGCTGAGCATATTTTCGGACCAAATGAATTCCGGCACCATCGCGATTCCTCCTCCGCCGGATGAAATCAAATCCTGGCCACTTATCGGCGGGCGTATTCATCACATCTGGACCTTGGCCTCGGCCAATCTTAAAAGTGCGGTGAGCGAAACGCTCCCCTATCTCGACCCTCTAAAAAGCCTCGCGAGAAAGATGGCGCAGAATGCAGCCACTGGGATACCAATATTCATCGTTTCTTTTATTGCATCAGGCTTCTTGTTTCCCGCCGCTCCCACCTTACTCGAGGGCGGCCGCAAGCTAAGCCGGAGCATCCTTCCTGTGCACGGGCAGGAATATTTGAAGCTGGCTGGCGCTACAATCCGCAATGTAGCTCAAGGCGTGATCGGTGTATCGGTTCTTCAGTCTGTACTCGCTGGTGGCGGATTTATTGTTGCCGGGGTTCCAGGGAGCGGGTTGCTGGCTCTGGCGGTGCTCATATTCGGGATACTGCAATTCCCAGGGATCGTGTTTCTCCCGGTTATGATCTGGGGCTGGACGGCGTTGACGCCATCGGCTGCACTGGGCCTGACGGCCTATCTTCTCCCCGTCAGCTTGATTAACAATTTTTTGAGCCCAATCGTGATGGCTCATGGTTTGCGAACTCCAATGATTGTGATCTTCGTCGGGGTGCTAGGGGGCACCATTGCACACGGCATAATCGGCCTTTTTGTCGGACCGATCATCTTAGCCGTCAGCTGGGAATTAATCCTCGCCTGGGTCAAGAAGCAGGACGTTCTGCTCCCAGAGTAGATTGTACCGGGTGAATAAGAACACAGAAGCGCGCCCGAAGCGGCGTCTCAATCGCCCACCATCCGTCTGGAGCGATGAACCGCGCGACCCCGTCGGGCGGCCAATCTCCGGTCGCGGCGCGAAGGCTTTCGGGCAATGCTAGCGGGGAAAAATTGATACCAATAGCCTGATTTCCTGGCGATTTTAGCCATTCAGGCCAATTCCGGCATGAGCCGAAAAAGTGCTTCTGGCGCCCCGTAGGGGACTCTCACGACCGAGGAAAAACAGAGACTTAGCAAAAAAGTGGGACAATTGGGCATCATGAGAACGCTATGCTTTTTCCAAGAATATCCCACCCAAAAGCCATCTCCTTCGCCAACTGGCACAAGCCGCTGCCACCGTGGCTGTACCCTTGATCGTTGCGCCACTTGATACATTGCGGATTCCGACGAAGTCGCCCACCTGTTCCGATTTGTAATCGCCCACCATTCCGATTTCATCTCACCCATGATTCCGAGATGATCTCGCCCGGGGGCACGGAGCCTCGCTGGCGGTTAAAATCTGCCGTCGGTTTTGGCGGCGGTCAATCCTTCTTTGCGGCGCGTGAACGGGTCTTGCGAATGCTCTCGCCGGCGAGGTCGATCCGGTGTGCGTTGTGCACGAGGCGGTCGAGAATGGCGTCGGCGTAGGTGGGATCGCCGATCAGGGCATGCCACTGTTCGACGGGCGGCTGGCTGGTGATGATGGTCGACCGGCGGCCGTGACGCTCCTCGACGATCTCCAGGAGGTCATGGCGAGCCGCGGCATCGAGGGGTTGAAGGCCCCAATCATCAAGGATAAGGACTCCGACGTGCGTCAGCGTCTTCATGAGCCTTGCGTAACGGCCATCGCCGCGCGCCAGCGCCAGTTCGCCGAAGAGTTTTGGGACGCGCTGGTAGAGCACCGAGCGATCGTCCCGGCAGGCCTTATGGCCGAGAGCGCAGGCCAACCATGACTTCCCCAGGCCCGTTTCGCCGCTAAAAATGACGTTGTCGTGGGTGTCGATCCAGTCGCCGGCGATGAGCTTCTGGAACAGCGCCCGATCGAGGCCGCGGGGGATGCGGTAGTCGACGTCCTCGACGGCGGCCTGGTGTCTCAATTTGGCGTATTTTAGCCGCGAGGCCAGCCGCCTATCGTGGCGGTAGCTGGTCTCCCGGTCGAGCAGCAGACCGAGGCCTTCAGCGATCGTGAGGGTCGTCGCCTCGCCGGACGCCATGATCTCGGCGAAGGCTTTGGCCATGCCGAACAGGCCCAGTTCGTTGAGCCGGTCGAGGGTTGGATGATTGAGCATGTCTTTTTCCCTTGGAGTTCAACCCGCAAAGTCTCCACAGGCCCTTCCGCCCGCGGGTGTTGGCCGGAAGGGCCGAACCCGCTCAGTGGTAGTAACGGGGACCACGGATGTTGGCATGGACGATCGCGGGAGCCTCCGGGCCTGGCTTGACGGCGACCTGGCGATCCAGATTGTTGTCGAGGATGGATTTGACGGATCGATAGGTGCGGGCGCCGATCTCCAGGGCTCTCAGGCAGGCCGCCTCGACCCTCTCCCGGCCATAGGATTTGACCAGCCGAATGATGCCCAGGCAGGCGCGAAAGCCCTGCTCGGGATGACGCCGGCTTTCTAGGATCAGGTGACAGAGCATCGCTGTGGACACACCGACGGCCGAAGCCTCGCGGCGGAGGCGCTCGATGGTCCAGTCGGCGAAGCGCCGGTGGCTCGACGGCATGTGCTCGTTGACGGTGGTGTGCTTGTGGTTGCCGGAGTTGCGCTGATGCACGGCGATGCGCTCGCCTTTGCGGAACACCTCTACGGTGCGGGCCGTGATCCGTATACTGAGTTCTTCATTGGCGAAGCGATAGGGCACGCTGTAGTAATGGTCTTCGACCTCGACATGATAGTCGAGCCCGGCCCGGCGCAGACGCCACTCGGCATAGACATAAGGCTCCGCCGGCAATGGCTTGAGCGCCGGCCGGTCGAGATCTTCGAACAGCTTGCGGCGCGTGACGCCAAGGCGGCGCAAGGGGCGCTGCTCGTTGATATCGATAAGCATGGTCTGGATGGCCTGGTTCAGCTCCGCCAGGCTGTAAAAGCGCCATGAGTGAGCGCTTGTCGCTCACGATAAACGTTCGCTCGTGACGCAGGCGGCCCAGCAGGTAGCGCTCAACGATCAAAACGCAAGCTTCAACTTTTGCTTTATCGCGGGGCTTTCGTGGCCTGGCCGGCAGGATGCCGATGTCGTAATGGTCCGCCATCTCGGCATAGGTGCGGTTCACTTGCGGGTCATAGCGGCACGCCTTGATGACCGCCACTTTGGTGTTGTCCGGCACCAGCAGCTTCGGCACGCCGCCGATCATCTCGAAGGCGCGCGTGTGCGCGGCGATCCAGTCCGGCAGGCTCTGGCTCCAGGTTGCCTCGGCGTAGGTGAGGTTTGACGCGCCCATCACCGCGACGAAAATCTGCGCGGGCCGCGTTTCGCCAGTGAGCCGGTTGACGATCACCGGCACCGTATCGCCGGCGTAATCGACGAACAGCTTCTCGCCGCCCAGATGTGTCTGGCACATCGTCACCGGAAGATTGCCTTCCCAGGAGCGATAGAGCTCGCAAAAACGCGAATAGCGAAATCCGTCCGGGTACTGCTCGATATATTCGTCCCACAGGATCGACAGCGTTACATGCTTGCGTTTGAGTTCGCGGTGCAGGACGGCCCAGTCGGGTTCCACGCAGCGGCGATGGCCCCGCTTCTTGCCAGCGTTCTTGTAAAGCAGAGCCTCAAGCTCGGCGTCGCCGATCCCTTCCGGCAACGGCCAGCTCAGATTTGCAACGGCGATCCGCTCGATCGTCGCCCGTATCGTCGACGGCGCCGCGCCGGTCCGCCGGGCAATCTCCCGGATCGGAACGTCCCCCACGGATATCAAACGTAAAATCTCGCGCAGCTTGCGCATGGTAATCCTCTCTGCTGGCATCGGTTCTCTCCTTAAACGGATCAAAGGAGCGGACCCTAAACGAGTGCCAGCAGAGGCTTCCGGCGCCTCCCTTGCAAACCGGGCGGAATTATCCCGGAATGGTGGGCGAGGATTTCTCGGAATAGGTGGGCGAGATCATCCCGGAATCGTGGGCGGCTTCACGTCGGAATGATGGGCGGATCCATCTCGGAATGGTGGGCGCGTTCAGCCCGGAATCAGCAATACATCCGAGCCACGAACGCGCAGCCCGCCTCTGCGCAACGACCGAAGTACTTCCTAAGCTGAATGGGACTCAGCTGACATAAACGCCCGCATCTCCCAGTCGCCATTGGGGGGTGCGGACCACTGGTGAGTTTCGCTTCACTTCGGACATGCCAATGGCCATAAGGAATCTTAATTCTGGCGGGTATCGCTGCCCCATATCGGGGAATGCCGGTGTATCGATGTATCCGCAGCCCGACGGTTTGGCGCGTACGCAATCGGTCAGGACCCGGGATGCACCGCTTTGATCAGGCAGCTTGAGGCTGCAGCTGCTGGCGTGCAGCTTTCCATTTCCAAGGGAGCATCCCGGCGATGCGATTGGCCGGGTGATCTGCGATGCGGGCGAGGAGGTCGGCGAGCCAGGCTCGCGTATCGACGTCATTCATCCGGCAGGTCTCAATCAGCGTGTCGAAGACGGCCGCGCGCCGGCCGCCGGAATCACTGCCGCAGAATGTCCAATTCCGTCGTCCAAGCGTCAACCGTCAGGACGATTTCGGCGGTGTTCACGCCAGCACCATCGATCCAAGTGCCGGGAGTGTGCATCTTGGAGCTGACGGTGCCGATCAGCGGGAAACGTGCGGACTTGCCGTTGCTGATCTGGCGGACAAAATGCTGATCGCGGAACGCAGTCGCGCGCATGAATTCCGTGAGGATTTCGCCACCGAACTGCTTGAGGAATAACGCGTCGTCGGCACCGGCCTGGTTAACTTGGCCGAGACGGGAGAGGGAGGTATCAGGGGCTGCCATTGCAGGAATTTCTTCCTTCAGATCGGCAACGCCGAGCTTACTTTTGGCTCCGTATCAAGGGGCAGGTCGATGCTTCTGCGATTTTGAGTTCTTTCACTTTATTGTCGTCACGGCCTTGCGTACCAGCGGGGCAAGCGTCAGCCCCTGCACGACGATGGAAAAGATAACGACCGCATATGTCGCGGCCAGGATGAGCGGTTTCTGAGAGAATTCCGGGACCGACAGCACCAGCGCGATTGAAATCCCGCCGCGCACGCCGCCCCAGGTCAACACCGAAATCGTTCCCTTCATGAACGGCACTCGGACGCTCAACGCGGCGACGGGAGCCGCCACCGAAAGCAACCGCGCCGTCAGAACGATGGGGATAGCCAGGAATGCGATCGGCATCACGGCCCGATCGGGGCGCAGCACCAACACTTCGAGCCCAATCAGCAGGAACAGCACGATATTGAGAATTTCGTCGATCAGCGTCCAAAAGCCGAACAGATAGCGCTGGGTTGTTTCACTCATGGCGTCCGCGGGCCCGCGTTCGCCGATCAGCAGGCCGGCACATACCATCGCAATCGGACCGCTGAGATGGAGTTTCTCGGCTAACGCGTAGGTACCCATGACCAGCGCAAGCGAGATCAGCACCTCGATGCGGAAATCATCGATAAGCCGCATGGCGCGGTAAGCCACGTAGCCGGTAACAAGGCCGAGAATCGCGCCACCCAGCGCCTCGACGAAAAACAATCGCGCCACCTGCACAACGCCAAACCCCGCATCGTCTGCTCCAACAGCCGCGGCAACGAGAATTGTGAACATCACCACGCCGACGCCGTCATTGAGGAGTGCTTCGCCGGTCATCTCGACTTCCGTATCTTTTGGAACATGCACGGCCTTCAATATGCTGAGCACCGCAACGGGATCGGTAGGACTAATCAGCGCGCCGAATACAAACGCCCATACCAGCGGGATAGGGCTACCGAGCCAGCCGGCAACCAGCCAAAAGCTGACGCCCACAATCGCCGTCGAGACGAGAACGCCAACGGTCGCGAGAAGCCCGACGCTCGCGGCCCTGCTCTTCAATTTGGCCAGGTCAACTTGCAGCGCTCCTGCAAACAGCATGAAGGCAAGCATGCCGTGCATCAGCGCTTCCGTGAAATCGATCTGACGCACTGCATCGGATAGTGCGCGGGACAATTCCGTCTCTGCGGTCAGCAGTTCGAGCCCGATGAGGATGAGCGAGGCGGCGAGCCCCATGATCATGACCCCTATCGTGGTCGGCAGCCGCAGCAGCTTGGCGTTGATGAAGGCGAACACGGCGCTGACTGTCAGCAGGATCGCCACAAGATCGAATATCGATAACAACACGCACTCCTTGTCGTTTGAGCCGTTCGCGGAGTACTGCGGCTAACATAGGGCCGCGCAGCCCCAAATGCAGCCTTGAACAATTGGGGACGCTGGGCAGGACAATACTGACGGCGCGTATCGGTATGCCCCGAGTTTAGGGCTTTTTATCCGGCCAACTTCAGCCCTTGCGCACCAGCAGGATCATGCCGACCAACACCGCCAACAGCGCCACCGACAGCGCAATGGCGATGCGCGTGGCTTTCACGGCCCGGTCCTTCTCCCACCAACTCGTCGGCTTGATGCCTTGCAGCAGAAACGTCGTCACACCCGCAAGGTTCACGCAAATCAGGTTCACCAGAAACAGCGAAAACGCGCCTGTTGCCAGGGCCGGATGCCCGCCGCCCAGCAGCAGCCCGGACGTCACCAGCGGCGGCAACAACGCCACCGCCACCATGACGCCAATCAACGTCGCCGATACGCCGGTCGTGAATGCCAGCGCGCCCGCGCAGCCCGACGCCAATGCCACCGCGACGTCGCCCAGCCCCACCCACGTGCGCGACGCCATTTCGGGCAATATCGGGTCCACGTTCAGCAGCACGCCGATGATCACCGACAAGGCCAGCGCCGCCGCAATCCCCGCCAGCGCCGTCAGGAGCCCGTGCCGAAGCAGCGCCAGGTCACCCAAGGTAATGCCGAGCGACAAGGCGACGTTCGGCCCGAGCAAGGGCGCAATCACCATCGCCCCGATGATGACGGCTACGCTGTTGTCATTCAGACCGATCGCCGCCACGACGGTGGACAGCGCCACCATCGCCATATAGACGCGCGATAGCCGCGCGCCATTCTTGATGTCCTCGTACAACTCCTCGCGGCCGATCCGCTCCGGCGGTTTTTCCTCGGGCGGTGATTGTTCTGATGTAGCGGCCGCCTCCGGTTCTGGCTCCGCCTGGGCGCGTGGCAAAGTCGCCTCGACCGGCAGAATCACCACCCGGTTGCCCTCGCCACCGGAGTAGCGCTTCTCCAACAGATCCATCACCGTTTCGCTCTGTTCCGCATCCAACAGGATACGGACCAGAACTTCGCCGTCCGCCAGTCGGATTTGCCGGTGTTCGAGCACTTTGCACTCGTTCAGGAGTTCGCGGACGTCCGCGCCGTCCTTCTCCTGCAACACCATTTCCAGCAAACGCAGCGCCATCCAGCGTCATCCTTTCGATGTCCAGCCGAGGCAGGCCGTTACCGTATTTCAATCCGTTTCAGCAGCTCCCATATCGGCACCGCCGTAACGCCGCCGACAACCCCGCTCAGATAACTCGGAATGTCCGTGCTGAAAAGCCAGCGCCACAGCAGGCCAGCGACGAGACTCGTCAGGAGCATGGTCGCGAGCGTGATCAGCAATCTCTGCCAGAGTGGCATTTCACCACTCCCCATGTGAGATATGCCATTGACACAGCTCGTCTTTGTATCTGTCGCGCAAAACCAATTTTCAGGCAACCGTGCCAAAACAGTTTCCCGATGGCCGCGATTAGATACGATCCCCGTGCTCGGCGATGGCAGCCGGCGCGTAAGCGGGAACACGCATAAGCGTTATCTTGAGCCTGTCGGCCGCAGGAAGATCAGCATGGCTCCCGATCATGGAACGACGGTCAACGGCAAAGGCGAAAGACTTATAAGCTTTTGCGAGACGCTACCGAGCAATACTTCTTCGACCCGGCCGGCACCCTGTTTGCCGACGACGATGGCGTCCGCCTTCTTTTCGTGCGCGATATCGATGATCGTCTGCGCGACTTTGCCGGTCCGCGATTTGAGCATAATCGTGCTGACGCCAGCTTCCCGGGCGCGATCTCTTGCCGCCGTGAGTGTCGCAGCCGACTGAGATGCCAGAAGCTCTTTCAGCCAGATGTCCTGGTCATTGGTGAAGGCCATGAACACCTTCTCCGGGAGCCCGTAGCCACCCATTACATTGACGATCAATAGCTCGGCACCATCGGCCTTCGCCCGACGCGCGGCATAATCGACCGCGCGATCCGCGCCCTCAGAGCCATCCGTCGCCACCAGGATACGATTTATTGTCCACCTTCCATTTGTTCTCTCATGACACTCAGTTCTCCTGTTGCAGATCGCTCATCGAAGCCAAGGGGTCTGGGTCAGTCGACCTTCGACACGCATGAGATGTGCGGCCTGGCGCGGTCCACAGTATCTGCGCGGTTTGTAGGCGCCCATCTTGAAGCCGCGATGGTCTCGCTAAGGGCGAACGAGCGCCAGCGTGTGCTGCGCGATCATCAGCTCCTCGTCGGTCGGGATGACCCAGACGGACACGTCGCTGTCCGCGGTGGAAATGCGTGGCCCGCCGGAAACGTTTGCCTGCTTGTCTAACTTGACGCCGAGCCACGCCAGCTTGCTGCACAGCGCCGCGCGCACCGGGGCGGAGTGCTCGCCGATGCCGGCGGTGAACACGAAAGCGTCCAGCCCGCCGAGCACGGCCGCGTAGGCGCCGGCATACTTCGTCATCGCGTAGACGAAATACTCCACCGCCGCGATCGCGCGCGGATCCGTGCTCTTCTGCAACACCCGCATGTCGTCGCTGATGCCGGATAGGCCGAGCAGGCCCGCGCGCTCGTACAGCATCTTCTCCAGCGACGCGTCGTCGAACAGCTTACGGCGCAGCAGATAGAACAGCGCGCCCGACGGCACGTCGCCCGAGCGCGTCGCCATGGGCAGGCCTGACACGGCGCCAAAGCCCATCGTGGTTTCGACACTGCGCCCGTCCAGCATGGCGCACATGCTGGCGCCGCCGCCGAGATGCGCGGCGATTACGCGTCGTGCCTGCGGTGCGAACTTCGGCACCTGTCGGCTGATGTAGTCGTAGGAGATGCCATGGTAGCCCCAGTGGCACACTCCGGCATCGCGCACGTCCTGGGGCAGCGCGTAGATCTGCGCCACCTCCGGCATCGTCCGATGGAACGAACTGTCGAAACAAGCCACCTGCGGCAGGCCGGGGAACGCCTCGGCCAGCGCCCGGGCTCCTAGCACGTTGTAGGGCTGGTGCGACGGTTCCATGACCACAAGCGAGTTGAGATACGCCAGCACGTCGCTATCGATACGCACCGGCGCCTCGAAGCGGGTGCCGCCGAGCACAACACGGTGGCCGGCGGCTACCACCTTCTATCACGCGAGATTTGCTTCCAGCCAGGTGATGACAAAATGCAGCGCCGTCTTATGGTCGATCGCGTGGCCCTCGCCCCATTCATGCGTCGTCCAACTGCTTGCCGGCCGCGTTGTTGACGACAAAATGGGGATCACTTTCCATGCTGTCGATCTGGCCGCGGCAAAGCAGAGGCAGCGCTCTGGACGCGTCCACCGCATAGGCGGCGAACTTCAGGCTGGTGGAGCCCGCATTGACCACGACGATGGCCTCGCTCATGGCCGATCACTCCGCGGTTTCAGGCCGTAGAATGGCGGGATCGCGCGTCAGCGCATCGGCGTACAGCACGGCGGCGGCGGCCGAGAAGCGCCGCGCAGCGGCGGTATCGGCACGGCTGGTCAGGATCACCGGCACCCGCGCGCCGACCACAAGGCCCGCGATCTGCGCATCGGCCATGAAAGCGAGATTCTTGTAGACCATGTTGCCGGCCTCGATGTTCGGCACGATCAGTACATCGGCGAGGCCCGCGATCGGCGATGAGATATGTTTGATCCGCGCGGCTTCGGCGTCCACTGCGGCATCGAGATCGAGCGGCCCATCGACAATGCCGCCGACGATCTGCCCTCGATCGGCCATCTTGGCCAGAATCGCGCCGTCGAGCGTGGCGGGCATTTTGGTCTGCACCATCTCAACCGCGGCCAGTACGGCTACTTTCGGCAGGTCGATGCCGAGTGCGCGCGCAAAACCGATTGCGTTCTGGCAGATGTCGCGCTTCTGGTCGGTGTCGGGCGCGATATTCAGCGCGACGTCGCTGATGACGAAGCGGCGCGCATAGGTCGGCACCGACACCATCACGCAGTGGCTGATCAACCGTCCGGTGCGCAGTTTTGCTTCCTTCTGCATGACCGCGTGCAAAAGCACGTCGGTGTGCAGGCTGCCCTTCATCAGCGCCGCAACCTCGCCGGCCCCAGCGGCGGTAGCGGCCTTTAGCGCCGAATCCTCGGGGCCGTCCGTGGCCACGATCTGGCACTTGGCGATGTCCAGATGCGCCTGATCCGCGATCTGACGGATCTCGGCCTCGGGGCCGAACAGCACGGGCAGGATCAGCCCGGCAGCGGCGGCCTCCACTGCGCCGGCCAATGCATCGGCGCTGCACGGGTGCACGACGCCGGTCAGCATCGGCTTAAGGTCTTTGCAGCGCTCGATAAGCCCCTCGAGTCGATGCTCCGGCACTTGGCGCTGCTGTCGCTTCGTCGGCGCCAGAACTTCCAGCATCGCTGTGGCGAAGACCTGACCTGCCGGGTCGGTGCACTGGCCGTCCAGCACGACGATCCCCTGATCCGAGCGCTTCTCCCGCACGACGAGTCGCGCCGTCATAGCCGCGCCGATCGGCAGCGCACCCTTGATCTGCACCGAGGTCGTGCGGATCGTGGTCCCGGGTCCCGGGAGTGCTGAACCGACGAGCGCGGTCAGGATGGCCGTGACGATGCCGGCAGCCTCCTGGCTCTCGCCGGGGCCGGCAAGCATGGCCACCTCGCCGAAGGCGGCGGCCCAAGCCCGCACGTCGCTGGCCTGCAACGTGCGCTGTGCCGACGCGGTGTCGCCGACAGCGATCTCTTCGAAGGTCTTGTTCACGATCGTCTGCATGGCTGCACATACGTCCAATTAACACAGCGCGAGCGAGCGACTTCCGCTCAGTGCGACACCGCTGCGGGCCGGGCGGGCGCCCTGGCTGCGGAGGTTCGGCCGGACGGTCGCAGGAGTCACCAGCTTCTCAATCGGCACCGCCAGCACCTGCGACAGCCGAGCCAAGCGGTCGCGCTCGGCGGCGAGCGGGCGATCGCCCGCGCCGACGATGGCGTGCACCTGCTGCAGCAGTTTCTTCCGCGCGTCTGCTTCCGGCACCATGGACGCAAGCGCCTCTACGGCACGCTCATGCTCGAGCTGCAGGACGAAGAACTGATCCCGCACAAGCACCTTGAACACTGCGAGCGAGAGATGCATGAGCTTCTGGCGCGCGACGTTCAACGCCAGTGCACAGCGCTGGTCAACCATCCGGTCGGCCGCGGTGACGTAAAGCACCGCCCGAGTCAGCGCTTCGTCGAACCCGCCTGTCTTCAGCTTCGCTGCGTATGCGTCCGACTGAGCTTGCCGTGCCGCCAGCTTTTCGGGCGAAGTGCCGGGCAACGGCCGCACCTCGCTGTCGGCGTTGAGGCCGAGCAGTGCCTGCACAAATGGTGAGCCATAGAAACCGAAGAATGCCTGTTCGGCCATTTTGTCGCGCGCCACGCGATAGGCGTCCAAGGCAGCAACGATCTGGTCCGAGACCTGCGTCTGCAGCGCGAGAAATGGGTTGTCGGCAGCCGCCGGCTTGCGGGCCGCCGCCACGCCGGCAGCGAGCTTCTGCACGCCCTTCATCCACGGGTTGCTGTCGGCGAAGATCGTATAGCTGAGCCTGAGCGGGTTCAGAGCTCGCGCGAGATCCGCCGACGTCTGGTTGGCGATCGCGCGAACCAAGGGCTGCATGAAGGTGCGATAGATCGAGAGGTTCAGCTCTGACAGCCGGGCCACAGCGGCGAAAGCGCGGTCATCCTCGGGGCTATTACGGCCGAGCGCGCGGATGTCGTCGAGCGAGCGGGCCTCGAAGCGGGCGATCCAGTCACCGGTGACGAAGCCGCCAGGGGGCAAGTCCGTCGGCCGCGGTGAAATGACCATCTCGTAGAGACCGGGCGGCAAACAGTCGATGACGTCCATCATCTGCACGAACTCTTCGTCCTGTTTCGCACCCACCTTGGAGGAGACGAAAAGGGCGAGATGCCCGATCTCATGATTCAGGGAGTATACGATCGTCCGGCCGGTTGCCCGGATATCGTCGACGTCCCGATACAGATCGAGGATCCAGCCGAGCGCCTGCGGCGGCGGACTGATATTGTCGCCCGTGGAGGTGAATACGATGATCGGCGAAGTTATGTTGCGGACATCGAAGGTCACGCCATCGTGCGACTGCAGCTGGTTGCGGGTCAGCTTGTCGCCGATGAAGAGATTGTCCACCAGGAACTGCAGCTCGTCGCCATTGAGCTGAATGAAGTCGCCCCACCACTTCTCGAATTTGAGGTAGCGCTCCGCATCGGTGTCGATATGGGTGTAGACCTCATATTGCTTGCCCCACAGCCAATTCGCCGGGTTCAGGACGTCGAAGTTCAGGATCAGCCCGGTGCCATCGAACTTCCCATTGCCGAGGTCGCTGGTCATTGCGGTGAGCCAGCTGCCGCCGAGCAGGCCGCCGGAATAGCGCATCGGGTTCTTCCCGTGCACGCCTTGCCAGTACGACATCGGCGAGCCCGCGACCAAGCACGGCCCGAACAGGTCCGGCCGCAGCATGGCCACCATCAGCGTCTGGTAGCCCGCCTGGCAGTTGCCGATGGCAAACGGACGCGGTGCATCGGGGTGCAGCTCGACCACTCGCTCGAAGAACTTCACCTGTCCCTCGACGACGTCCAGGAACTGCTGGCCGGGCGCAGGCGTCGCGCTGAAACCAATGAAATAGACCGGATGGCCCGCATTCAGGGCATCGCCGATCTCGCTCTCTGCCTTGAAGCCGCCAATGCCCGGCCCTTGGCCGGCCCGCGGGTCGACTACCACGACCGGCCGCTTACGCCGATCGGTCGCGACCCCTGGCAACGGCAAGATGCGCAAGAGTGAATAATTGATCGGCCGCGGCAACGACCGGCCGCTCATCAGCTCCTCATGGTCGAAGCGCAGCACAGTGGCCATCGGCCGTGATGTGATCTCGATTTCCTCATTGCCACGCTGCCGCAGCAGATCGAGGAAGAGAACGCTGCGCTGGAGCGCATCGACCATGTATTCCGGCAAGGCCGTCATAGGGTTGCTGGATAATGCTGCGGAGTTCGGAAAAGCGGGCCACCCGAGGCCGAACGGGTTCATTGCCGACGCCGGCTTTGACTTTAACTCAACTGCCATCTTGATCTCCCAAGGGATTCTTTGCCCGCCACGGCTGATTCCGCTGCATGATGGTCTGCGAAGAGGGCGAAGACTGTGTCAGTTTGTTCCATTTGATACTCTTTCACGACAACGGCGGCGCCCGGCGCTGGTCTATTGCATCGCGTGCTTCGGGGCTGACTGCTTTAATTTCGATCCTCGGACTTCGATCCGAGACGGGGCAAAACGTCGTGTAAGCACAACTGCTTCCTGAGCTAATCGTTCGGAGGCGCGAGAAAGATATGGTGGTTGCCTTCTCAGCATGCTCCTGCATCCGCGCTTTGCATTCGGCCCGCGTGTTATCGATCATCTGCGTGTCGGTCACAAACGTATGATAAGGCGGCAAGACCGTCAGCGCGGTGGATTTGGCGTCGACCCGCTTCGCCAAGGCGACACCGTGCTGGACAACCTTCCTGGAGACGCCTGATCCGTCCGTGGGTATCAGGATGTTGGTACACATTAGTCCTCTCTTTAATCTCTCGGCTTCTTGCGCCAACTCGCTCGAAATCTCACTTCGACAGCTGCTTGCGGATCGACAGCAATTCTTTTCGGCGCTTTGCGCTCGTTTTGGGGTAAGCCATTTTAAGGCCTTCGAACGTATCGAGGACAATTTGGGATACGATCAGCCGGGCGTTCTCTTTGTCGTCGGCGGGAACGACATACCAAGGCGCGTGATCGGTGCTTGTCGCAGTGAGGCATTCCTCATACGCCTTCATATAGTGCTTCCAGAATTTCCGCTCCTCGATATCCGCAAGGCTGAATTTCCAATTCTTGTCCGGCTCGTCGATGCGCGCCAGAAAGCGCTTTCGCTGCTCCTCCTTCGAGAGGTGGAGGAAGAACTTGACGATGCGGGTTCCATTGACGTGGAGGTGTTTCTCCAAATCCGCGATCGAACGATAGCGGTCGTGCCAGAGCTTCTTGTCGTGATGCGGGGTGTCCGGGATCGCTTCGCTGCGGAGAATCTCGGGATGCACACGGACGATCAGCACTTCCTCGTAATAGGATCGGTTGAAGATGCCGATCCGCCCGCGTTCCGGCAGATCGCGGCTGGTGCGCCAGAGAAAATCGTGTTCCAATTCGGCGGCGCTGGGATGTTTGAAGCTGAACACTTGGCAGCCTTGCGGATTGACCCCGGACATCACATGCCTGATGGCGCCGTCTTTTCCCGCCGCATCCATCGCCTGAAAGATCAGCAGGATGGCATGGCGGTTGGATGCGTAGAGAAGCTGCTGTTGCGAACTGAGTTGCGCAACGTGTTCTTCCAGGAGATGTTGATATTGCTCCTTCGACTTGTACACGGGCATCACCTTCGTCGGCCACTTCTTGAGATTGACCTTGTCTCCTTCCCGCACGCGAAAATCTTTCGAGTCTATTTTCATTTCTTCCTTTCGCGGTGCTGACCGCGCAAATAATTCTTTGGCTCACTTGGCGGTCTATGGCGTCGAATTGGGCGGCGTCTTGGCTTTGACTTCAGGCTTGGGCTCGGCTTTGGGCTTCTCCTCGGCTTTGACTTTGAAATCGACTTTGGCTGCAGGCTTGGCCTCAGCTGTGGCTTCGGGCTTCGCGCCGGCTTTGGCTTCCGGCTTGGGCTCCGCTTTGGCGTCAGGTTGAGGTTTAGCTCCGAGCTTGGCTTCGTGCTTGGGCTCGGCCTTGACGTGATCGAGTACCCGATACGCGAGCAATTTCACGCGGTCATTCACGAGGAACCAGGCCAGGGCATAGCCCCAAACGAACAACGCCCAACCCCAGCCCAGCGGGGTCATAAACAGCCCATAAACCGCAATCAGCGTCGCCACCGTCTGCGTGCCGAGCACCGCTATCCACAAGATCCGCGCGGGGCGTATGGACCAGAACGGGCCGCGCGTGCGCGTCAGGAAAATCGTCAGATGTCCGGCAACGGACAGCTTCAGGTACATCAGCGTCTGGATATGCGCGCGGTCGAGGTGAAATACGCGCTCGCCAAGATAAAACAGGCCAAACGCGGCCACGACGCCGATAATGCCCAGGACCGTGGCGATCCCCAGCACCACGCGCATGTTCCAGGCCTCTGGCTGATCCTTGTAATGAACGTTGTCATAGGCAATGGACAGGATGGCGCCGTCGTTGAGCAACGCCAGCATCACAATCATCACCGCCGTCAATGGATAAAAGTTGAAGACCAGGATCGCCAGCGTCATGAACAACAGCACGCGCAGCGTCTCGGCGATGCGGTAGATCGCGTAGCTGTTCATCCGCTGGAAGATACTGCCGGCTCTCCTTGATCGCATCGATGATCACCGACAGGCCGGGCGTCATCAGCACGATGTCCGCCGCCGCGCGCGCCGCGTCCGTGGCGCTCGAAACGGCAATGCCGCAGTCGGCTTTCTTCAGCGCGGGGGCGTCATTCACCCCATCGCCCGTCATGCCGACGATGTGGCCGCGCTTTTGCAGGACGTCCACAATGTGGAACTTGTGTTCAGGGAACACCTGGGCGAAACCGTCGGCGCTCTCGATGGACTCAGCCAACTGCGCCGTCTCTTGATGCTTTGTATCGCCGAACCCGCTGGCATCGAGGATATTTGTGCCCATCCCTAGTTTCTTGGCGGTTTCCTGGGCGATGGCCAGAGCATCGCCCGTCACCATCTTTACCTTCACGCCCATCTGTCGCGCGGTCGCGATGGTTGCCTTGGCATCCTCCCGGGGCGGATCGAACAACGGCAGCACACCCAGAAACTGCCACTTGCCATCTCTCTCGGCCCGCGCCACGCCCAATGAACGAAAGCCGCGCACCGCGAATTCGTTGACCGCCTTGTCGACCGCAGGCTTCACCTCTCCCGCATTGGCCGACAAAGCCAAGATCACCTGCGGCGCGCCCTTGGTGACCTTGAACGCCTTTCCGTCCGTGCCCGTGACGGTGGCCTCGGTGCGTTTATGCACCGGGTCGAACGGCTGGAAATGAGTTACCTTGTAGCCTTTCAAGGCCTGATCGTTTTTCAGGCCGCCCAGAACGGCCAGGTCAATGGTGTCGTTATTGTCCGCGCGCGACGCCAGCGCGGCATTGAGGATCACCTGTTCGGCGGGGATCTTGTTCACGCTGAACGGATCACCCAGCGTAAGCTTGTTCTGGGTCAGGGTGCCGGTCTTGTCCGCGCACAGCACGTCCACGCCCGCCAATTCCTCGATCGCCACCAAGCGGGTCACGATCGCCTGTTTTTTGGCCAGCAGGCGCGCGCCGACCGCCATCGTTACCGACAACACGGTCGGCATCGCCACGGGGATCGCGGCCACGGTCAGCACCAAGGCGAACTGCAACGTCGTGAGGATCGGATCGCCGCGGAAGATCGCGAAGGCAATAATCGTCGCCACCAGAACCACCGCGAGGATGATCAGGTAATTGCCGATTTTGAGCACCGCGCGTTGAAAGTGGCTGACGGTTTGCGCGCCCTGCACCAGTTCCGCCGTCTTGCCGAAGTAGGTGTTCGCACCCGTGGCATAGACCAGTGCGCCGATTTCGCCTTGACGAACGATAGACCCGGAGAATACGGCCTCGCCGGATTTGCGCGTGGCGGGCAGCAACTCGCCCGTCAGCGCGGACTGATCCACTTCGATCGGGTCGCCGTCCAGCAAGCGCGCATCGGCCGGCACGATGTCGCCCATACGGATGCGGATGACGTCGCCCGGCACCAGCTCACGCGCCGGCGGAGTGGCCCACTTCCCGTCACGTTTTACCCTGGCCTTGATCGCCAGCGTGGCTTTCAGGGCAGCGATGGCGTTGCCTGCTTGGTGTTCTTCCCAGAACCCAACCACGGCGTTGGCGACAAGCAGAAGGAGGATGATGCCAAAGTCCGGCCAATGCCGGGCCACCGCCGACAGGATCACCGCCGCTTCGATCATCCAGGGGATAGGACCCCAAAAATAGCTGAGGAATTTCAGGATCTCATTGGTCTTCTTTTCTTCAATCTCGTTGGGCCCATATCGGGTCAGCCGTTTCTGCGCCTCGGCCTGAGTGAGGCCGTCCGGCGACGAACCCAATTTTTTCTCCACCTCCGCCAGGGGCAGGGATTTCAAATCGTCCTTCGCATTGGGTTTCGATCCCGGCTTGGATTCGGGAGCCTTGGGTGTGTCGGCTTTGGGTTCCATGACCAGTGGTCCTTCTGTCTTTGCGCAGGCGACGCGTTCAGATATTCAGCGCCCGTCCATAGGCATCGAGCACGGCTTCGCGCATCCACGTTGATAAAGATCACGGATATGAGGGCACGGGGATTTGTCACCTCACCGACGCCGAGCAACGTCTCGCGCGACGGGATATTGGAACGAGCACCGCGCGGCAAAAGCGCGATCAAACGAGCAGCAATCGTTCTCGGGTCCAGATGTGCCGATGGCCCGTCGGGTAGTGCCGCAAGCAACGAAGCTAAGCTCAGAGTTGCAGTTTCCCCCGGCAATCGAGCTAATTCGGCAGCCTCCTGCCAAGGGTCAATATCCAATCGCGCCAGCACTGAAAGCACGCTGAGCGGCATGTCATTTCTGTCCACCGATCGGCGCGAATAGAAAGTCGTCGAACTCGGATCCAAGGAGCGAAACTGAAGCAGAATACTTCATCTCAACCTCCGAATTGCATCGCCTCTATCGGACACATGTTCATGTCGATGAGCGGCCTTCTAAAACGTGCGGTCGGAGCATTGCGTCACCCTTGCGGTGTGGGTCCGGCGGACGGTGGTTTGCTGCCGCCTTGCTGGCCCAGTTCCATCGTCAGCGCGGTCAGCCCGGCGACGCCGCCAAGCTGCATCGTTTCTACCGCCGTGCTGGGCACAACGACGATGGTGGAATTCTGTTTCAGCCCCTCGTACAGCATGTTCATCGCGCGCAGATGGAACGCGGCTGGATTGCTGGCGTAGGTCTTCGCAGCCTCGACGAATTTCTCCGCAATCTGCCGCTCGGAATCGCCCAGGATGACGCGGGCTTGACGCTCGCGCTCGGCTTGCGCCTGCATCGACATGGCGTCCTCCAGCGCAGGCGGAATCAGCACGTCCTTGACCTCCACCGAAATGACATTGATGCCCCAGGGTTCGGTCCGCACATCGATGATCTTCTGCAGCTCGTTGCTGATTTTGTCCCGTCCCTCCAGCATGTCCGAGAGCATGGTCTTGCCGATGACATCGCGAAGCGCGGTCTGCGATGCCCAATTGATGGCGCTGACGTAGTCGGCGACATCGAGCGCCGCCTTCTTCGGGTCGAGGACCTTCCAGAACAGCACGGCATCGACATCCACCGGCACCGTGTCCTTGGTGAGGGTTTTTTCCGCCTTGAACGCGCTAGTGATCACGCGCGTGTCGATCCAATAGGGGATGGTATCGATGATCGGCACAATCAAGAATAGCCCGGGGCCCCGCAGCGCGTGGAAGCGGCCGAGCCGCAAGACGACGGCCCGGTTCCACTGGTCCGCGACCTTGATGGCGAAGGAAACAACAGTGGCGAGGAAAAAGGCGACAATGATGAGCCAGTTGCTCTCCCAATTGGCCGAAATACCATAGATCGCGTAGCTGAGAGCCGCGCCGACGGCGAGAATGACGACGAAAACAAGCGTGGCGAATGAGCTGGCCGGTCTCATGGAAGGAGCCTCTGCAATGTGTGATACGCTTCCCGATCTTGCGTTGCGACCTCTGGCATCGAGCGAGCCGCCGTAAGCTTGGCGGTAAATTCGGATGCAAGTTTTGCTTCCGATTGCATCCGGTTCATCCAGTGCCGGTTCACTTCTTGGAGTTTTTCCAATTGCTCCGACTGAATTGCGACAAGTTCTTCGAAACGCTTCTTTCTCATCTCGGTAAATTCCGGCGGGATGAGACTTGCTGGCGATGCTTTCTCCGCCTTGTCGGTCTGACGGTCCGTTTGAGCCATAGCACCACCCCGTTCTGTCGCCATTGAAAACAGCTACAAAATTGGAACATTAACGATATCCGCAACCTCACCTTTGATGCAGATCACGTCTCGCGCCGAACTGAACCGGCACTCGCGAACAACAGAAGCTCGGCCTCGGCCTCGCCGAGTAGTGATTCGACTGTCCGCCGCACGGTCGCATCCAATTCCGATTGCAACATGCGCCGATAGCGCTCGACGTTGAGGCGACCCCATATTGGCGGCACTACAACGGCCATGTTGAGGGCCACAGCTTGTTGCTGAACGTGGTTCTGAACGACCATAAATCCGTTACCATAAGGGTGCGGCCGATATAACAACTTCGAGAAACTTGTGTGGGGTGCGGGTCCATGACGCGATCCATTTCCCAGGGGGCACCACTTTTTGATTTAGATCAACATTACGAGTCAGCCAGCCGCATGGACGAGCATATCTGCTGGCTCTCCTGCTTGCACGCCAGCATGCACGTCGAGACGTGACGGGTTTGCCGCACCGAGGATTGTCTTGGCGCGAGCTATTTCCTCCGCCGCGCCATGCGCCATTACCAGAAAGCTATCGGCTTTCAGGGCGGTCTCGTATTGGATCACGCTGTCCTTCGGAATGCCAATGCTGTAGAGCGCCGCGCCAAGCGCGCTCAGCCCACCAACCATGACAGCGTTCTCGATGGCGGTGATCGCAATGGTGGCCAGATAGCCGAGTACGACGACATGCCCGACGACGGGAATGGTCATGAACAGCCCGCCGAAGAACAAGCCCCAGAGACCGCCCCAGAACGCGCCCCGCGTGCCCCAGAACTTGATCCGGTCGCCAATGTTGTAGAAGCCGACGACCTTTTCGTCAGTATGGTATCCCTTACCGACAACGCTGAGATTCTTCATCTCGAAGCCGGCAGCTGCCAGCTTTTTCACGGCCGCCTCCGCTGCATTGTGGTCTGCGAAGACAGCGACGACTGTGTCGGTTTTTTCCATTTGATCCTCCTACGGGGCAAGGCAGAGCGCGGCGCGCTTGCGCTAGTCGATCGGGCCACTGGTCCTGTATGCAGGGTGCCGGTCAGCTCGGTCTTTTACTGAGCAATATTGCTCACGGCTCCCCTTCGAGACCGCGGACGTGAACTCGCGCCCGATTTGACCCGCTTTGATTTCGTGTCTAAAGCCTTTGAGCGGCGAGTGATTTTTGAGAAACCGGCGGGGCGGGGTCACGATTGACGATCGGACGTCGATCAAATTTTCGGGAAATGTGCAATCCCACTGTTTTCAGCCATTATGTGCCAAACAGCGGTCCAGGTTGGATGTCAATTCGCATGCGATCCGCGATCGTGACCGCTAATACCGACGGCAGACAGTCGTGTTTCTTCGATAATCAGTTCGCAAGGTCATGTCATGGCGATCAAACGCCGACCGTCATTCGATCCGCGGGCTTTTCTCGCCAAGGTTGGCGAGGGCCGCAGCATTGTGAGTTACCGCGAGGGCCAAACCGTCTTTTCACAGGGTGATCCTGCCGATTCTGTCTTCTACATTCAGAAAGGCAAGGTGAAGGTCACTGTCGTTTCTGAACAGGGCAAAGAAGCCGTCGTCGCAATTCTGGCAGCTAAGGAATTCTTCGGCGAAGGCTGTCTTGCTGGACAGCCCCTGCGCATAGCGACGGTTGCGACGATGACGGAATTTGTCATCGTGCGCTTGCAAAAGGCAGCTATCGTCCGCTTGATCCATCAGGAGCCGGCGTTTTCCGAGCTGTTCATCGCCCACCTTCTGGGGCGGTCCATCCGGATCGAGGCAGACCTGATCGATCAGCTGTTTAATTCCAGCGAGAAGCGTCTGGCGCGACTGCTCCTGATATTGGCCAACTTCGGCAAGGAACGGAAGCCGGAGCCGATCGCGAAAATCAGCCAGGAGACACTTGCGGAGATGATTGGAACGACCCGCTCCCGCGTGAGCTTCTTCATGAACAAATTTCGGAAGCTGGGTTTCATCGACTACAATGGCGGTATCGAAACGGGCGGCATCGAAGTGCACAGTTCGCTGTTGAACGTTATTTTGCACGACCAGCCGCAAATCAAGACTTGAACTTGCTGATTGTGCCGCCGCGCGGGTGTAGCATCAGTTAAAGGGTTGGCGCTCCTCTTTGACAGGAGACGTGAGATGGTTTCCAGATAATCAGACCGCAGATAGGTGGCTTCAGCATTGCCCTTCACCATGCTGTGAACGGACGCCGCCACCCGAAGCGACTTTTCAATCGCCCACCATCCATCTTGAGCGATGAACCGCGCGACCTATCGGGCGGTCAATCTTCGGTCGCGGCGCGACGTAATTGGCCCAGCGCGTCATCAGATCGCGGCGGGCCTGTAAATGGTGTGTGCGGAGATAGGCCGCGACCGTCTGCGTTTTCGCCACGGCGTGGCCAAGCATGGCTTCCGAGACTTCGTGCAGAACGCCGTTCTCTGCGCACCAATCTTTGACGGTGCTACGAAAGCCATGAACCGTCAGGCCGGGCCGCATGCCGCGCAACAGCTTGAGCATGGCCATATTGCTCATGGGCTTACCCGCCTTGTTGGGGAACAGGAATGTCCTATCGCGTGGAAGGTCTTTGATTATATCCCAGGCTTGCCGGGTTAGCGGGACGCGGTGAGGCTTGCCGGTCTTCGTTCGCTCTGGCGGGATAATCCATAGCGCCGCCCTCTCGTCCATTTCCGACCATTGCGCTTCAAGAGTGTCGCTGGTCCTGACTGCACAAAGGATGGTCCACATCAGCGCCTTGGCGCTCACAGTCTCATTCGCCGACAATTCGGCAAAGAACGCCGGCAGCTCTTGCCATGCCATGGCGCTATGATGGGCGACGGCTCGGCGCGGGCGTTGCGGGAAGCAGATTTTGCAGAACGTCGAGCCTCGCCGGATTTTCGCCGATGAAATAGCCCGTGGCCTTGGCTGCATTCATAATGCGCTCGATTCGGCTGCGCACCTTCCTTGAAGTCTCGCGATGCGAAATCCATATCGGCGTCAGACAGCGCGCCACATCTGCCGGACGCATCAGGCTGACTGGCATCCCGCCGATAAGCGGGTAGACATAGGCGGTGAGTGAGTTGCCCCATTGCTGTTTCGATTTGTGGTGCTTTAGACCGGGCAAGACTCTCTTGAGATAGTCAGCGGCTACTTCCTTAAAGCTAGGCGTCTTTGGTTGCCTTTTGCCTCGCTCTAGCTGCGGATCAATGCCCCGCGAAAGCTTATCCCGCATCTCGTCGGCGAGCGTTTCGGCCTTGGCGACCGTGACGCGGCTAAGCGGCCCTAGACCTAAGTCTCTGGTCCGCCCGCTGAATGAATAGCGGAATATCCAGCTCCGGGACTTGCCCGGCGGTTTGGATATAGAGATTTCGGCTGATCCTCGATAGCTTTTTGCCCATGCTCGCTACCCCATAAGTTCGCCTTCGGGTTGCGGGACTTGTAGAGATGCTAGCGAGGAAAAATTAATACCAATGGCCTGATTTCCTGGCGATTTTAGCCAATCAGGCCGATTCCGGCATGAGCTGAAAAAGTGCGGCTGGCGCCCCGTAGGGGAATCGAACCCCTGTTTCAGCCGTGAGAGGGCCGCGTCCTGGGCCGCTAGACGAACGGGGCAATAGACAGGCGATTTCGAGATATAAAGAGCGGGCCCGCCGCGATCAAGGCAATTCTTGCGGGGCGAGCCGGATGCGCTGAACCTCGCGCCCCGTTGCGAGATCGATGACCGCGATCTCTGCGCCACCGGCATAGCTCAAATGCAAAATCAGCCGGCCTTGATCGGCGAGGATCTGGCGAATCTCCGTGCCTGGCTTTACAGGCAGGTTTATGACGGCCGTCGCACCCGCCGCTATGGTGAGGGGCGATGCGGCCTCTGGCTTTTTTGTCAGCTTCTGTGACTGCACATAGATGCCGACCAGCAGCAGAATGAAGCCGACGACCAGCAGCACGCTCATGATTGCGATCGCAATCTTCAGCTTGCGGATTTGCCTGGGGGTCAGCGTGCCGCCAGGCAAAGCCGTTTCGGTGTCGTTCAGCATTGGTCGCCAATATTCACAGGATGCGTGCGATGACGCTTCGATCGGTTACAGCGCGGACGGATCATAACGGACAGCGGCTTGACCGCGTGCTTGCGGCCGGCTTGCCGGATCTGAGCCGCTCGCGGGTGCGCGACCTGATCAAACAGGGCCAGGTCAGCGCTCGAGGCCGCACGATAGTCGAGCCCGATTACCGGGTCAAACCCGATGAGGTGTTTACCGTCGACGTGCCCGAAGCCGTGCTCGCCGAGCCGCAGGCGGAGAACATCCCGCTTGCCATCCTTTATGAGGACGACGCGCTCATCGTCATCGACAAGCCGGCGGGCCTCGTCGTCCATCCGGCCGCCGGAAACTGGACGGGAACGCTCGTCAACGCGCTCATCGCCCATTGCGGCGACAGCCTCTCCGGCATCGGCGGCGTGCGCCGGCCAGGCATTGTTCATCGGCTCGACAAGGACACGAGCGGCGTGATGGTCGTGGCGAAAACCGATGCTGCTCATCGGGAACTTTCCGCGCAATTCGCCGATCATGGCCGCGAAGGTCCGCTTCACCGGGAATATCTCGCGCTGGTCTGGGGCGAGCCGAAGCCCGGAAAAGGCGTGATCGAGACGCTGATCGGCCGCCATTCGACGAACCGGCTCAAAATGGCGGTGGTAAAAAGCGAAGGAAAAGCCGCCGTGACCGAGTATAAGGTTAAAGAAGTTTTGCGTGGTGACGACAAAAGAAGTCCGGTCGGGGTTGCAACCTTAGTCGAATGCGTATTGAAGACAGGGCCGCACGCACCAAATTCGCGTCCATCTGTCGCAGCTCGGACATCCGGTTATTGGCGATGATCTTTATGGGAGCGGTTTTCGATCAAAAAGCCGTGTGTTGCGCGAAGAGGCGCAATCTGCGATAGTGTCGTTGAAGAGGCAGGCCCTCCACGCCGCCGCTCTTGGATTTGTTCACCCCATAAGCAGAAAATATTTGCAGTTCCGGTCAGAGCTGCCCGCGGATATGCGCCGGGTCGTGGAGGCTCTGTCGTGACCGGTAAAGCGAAGTTCACGGATCTTTGCCTTGCTGGATAGCGGCGAATTTGCGGAACGAATGGCATAAAGTCGCCGTTTAAGCGTTAAAAGGTGGCGGCTGGTAGGTTAGCAAAGGAAACAGCCATGGCTTCACTTCCCTCTGTTGCGGCAAGCGGTGGGTTGACGCGCTATCTCGAGGAGATCCGGCGCTTTCCGATGCTTGAGCCCCAAGAAGAATATATGCTCGCAAAGCGCTGGCAGGAGCATGAGGACACCGTCGCCGCACAAAAGCTGGTGACGTCGCATTTGCGCCTCGTCGCCCGTATTGCCATGGGCTATCGCGGCTACGGCCTGCCGATCAGCGAGGTTATTTCCGAAGGCAATGTCGGCCTGATGCAGGCCGTCAAGCGCTTCGACCCGGACAAGGGATTTCGTCTTGCCACCTACGCCATGTGGTGGATCAAAGCCGCAATTCAAGAATATATCCTGCGGTCCTGGAGCCTCGTGAAGATGGGCACCACCGCCGCGCAGAAGAAGCTGTTCTTCAATCTGCGCAAGCTCAAGGGCCAGCTTCAGGCGCTCGAAGACGGCGATCTTCGTCCCGACCAGGTCAAGGTGATCGCCACGAAACTCGCCGTGCCCGAGGAAGACGTCATCTCGATGAACCGGCGCCTGGCTGGCGACACCTCGCTCAACGCGCCGCTCCGCGCCGATACGGATGGCGGCGGCGAGTGGCAGGACTGGCTCGTCGATGACGAGGACGACCAGGAAACGGTGCTGGCGGAACGTGAGGAACTGGACAACCGCCGGAACTATCTGGTCGAGGCGATCGATACGCTGACGCCGCGCGAGAAGCGTATCTTCGAGGCACGCCGGCTATCGGAAGATCCGCTGACGCTCGAGGAGCTGTCGAGCGAATTCGGCGTCAGCCGCGAGCGTATCCGGCAGATTGAGGTCCGCGCCTTCGAGAAGGTCCAAAAGGCCGTCAAGAAGGCCGCCGAGATCGCGGAAGCGCGTCCGGCCTGATTGGGGCGCAGCCCGCTTGGAAGAAAGATTTCATGCCCGCATGGCGCAAGCCGTGCGGGCATTTTGCCTTCGGCTGCGTGTTGCGGTGGTCACTGCGCTGCGACAGCGTGACTCAGCGCGCCGCTTATTAACCATTCGTTAACTGTTCTCCACAGAAAATTCGAATCAAATTAAACTGTTTACCGTTCATCTGGGTCAAAGCGTGGCGTCAGTTCTGGCCTCTGGTTCGGGCCAGCGCCGCCTGATGAACGACCAATCCAGGCGATAAGACCGCCTTGGATATGCGGCACGGGGGCCATCGATGCAGCATTCGAGAAAGGCGACGGACCGGAGCGTCTTCGGGGCCGGCCGTCTTCGCGTGCATGCATTCGGGCCGATGTGGTCGCATCGAACTGAGGCCGAAAGGCTTCCACCATCGCCGTGGAGAAATTCCTCAAAAGAAAGGGGTTCGAAGCGGCTCACCATGTAATGGAGCGAAATCGATGCTGAATAATGTGCTCAGAGTGCTTAGCGAGCGTCTTCAACAGCATCATGAGAGAGCGGGGTTGTATCTCCAAAATACCTTGGTTGATCCGATATTCGTCGAACAGGCTCGATATTTGCATCCTCCAAGTCTTAAAGAGTAAGCTCAGCGTTGCTCAATCCTTGAGGATTGACAGAAGTCCGGAACCGGCCCTCGCGGCCGGTTTCTTTATCAGGCGAGCCATTTTCAATTCATAGCCCATTCCCGGACGCGCAAATCCTCGTCCCGCGCGACCGCCTCCTCCAGCCCGGCAAGCTTCATCAGCCCGCTCTGCGTGTCGGCATAGCGGACGACGGAGGCCGAATTCAGCGTCGCGGCCTTCAGCGCACGGTCGAGCGGCCAGCCCAGACCTCTCAGGGCAACGAAGGTCGAGGCGAAGGCATCGCCCGCGCCGGTCGTCCCGACCACTTCGGTCATGGCGGCAGGACAATGGATCACCTTTGCCTCGGTCGCCAGAATGGCGCCGCGCCGGCCATCCGTGATCACGACCATCCCGGCGCCGGTGGCCAAAAGCGATTGCACGAAGCCCAACAGCGTGATGCCGAAGCCGCCGGAGGACAGGCCGCGCCGAATCAGATCGGGGACGTCCTCGTCCGGCTCCAGCGGCAAGGCCGGACCGCCCTCTCCCGCCATCGCCGAAATTGCCGGCACCAGGGCATTCGCCTCGGCACGGTTGATGACGAGAAAATCGACAGAGCCGACCGTTTCCAGGAACGCGTGGCCGCGTGCGGTGAGCTGGCGAATGCCCGGATTGGCGGCGACCTTGCAATCGGCCTTTTTCGCCGCCTTGACCAGATCGGGGAAGCAATCGGCAGATTGATTGCTGAGGCTGGAAATGAAGACGATGTCGACCGACAGAGCCTCCGGCTTGATGTCCGCCATCGACAGAAGCGTATTGGCGCCGCGGAAGGTGAAGATCGCCGCGTTGCGCTCATGCGAAGAGATCAGCACCGACGCCCCGGTCGGCATCCGCGAATCACGCGTGATCCCGCGCGTCGACACGCCCTCGCCTTCGAGCTTGCCGAGGATCACATCAGCGCGCTGGTCCATGCCCAGTTTGACGATCGCCGAGACGTCGAGGCCGAGACGCGCCATGGAGATCGCCGCGTTGACCGCGCCGCCGCCCGGATGGGTGGAAATTTCCTCGGCCTCGGTCTTGCGGCCTTCCTCGAGCAGGAGAAACGAGGCTTCAGCGTTGCGCATGGTCATGCGCTCGATGCTGCTGGAGTTGATGATGGCGATGGAATCGACCATCGCGCCGCCGACAGTGAGCGCTTTCATGGCTTATCCTTTTTGGCCCAGAGGCTTAAGCGAGCCTCGCTGGAAGCACAACTGCTTATTTGGCATTTGCCGCCCGCACAACTGCGTCGACCAGGCGATGGGAACAGCGCCTTCAACCGGTATATGGTCGGTGAAGTCCCGATCAGACGGAGCGTTCTGTCATGACCACCGCCGTCCGCAGCGCCGACGCCCTCTATCCGCCGACCATTACGCCGCCGCCGGAGCCGCTGCCGCTCGGCAAATTCGCGTTCCGTATCCTCAAGAACGCGCTGCTTGTGCTGCCGCAGGGCGCCTATGAGCAGCCGATCGTGGCGTTGAAGCGGCGGCGTTCGGCCATCTTCTGGGTCAGCCGGCCGGATCTGGTCGAAGAGGTCCTGATCAAGCGCGCCGCTGATTTTCTGAAGACGCCGGCCGAAAAGCGTGTCTTCCGGCGCACCCTCAAGGACGGCGTGCTGAGTTCGGACGGCCCGCTCTGGCGCTGGCAGCGGCGGACGATGGCGCCGCTGTTTCGGGCGGCTGATATTCTCAACTATGTCCCGAGCATGGCGCAGCCCGCCGAGGAGCTGCTGGCGAAATGGCGGCAAGCGGCGCCGGGCAGCATTCAGCGGATCGACCAGGCCATGACCGAGGTGACCTTCTCGGTGATCGCGCGCACGATGCTCAAGGGCGGCGAACCGCGCGAAGCCGCGCTCATCAAGCGGGCGACGGCGCAAAGCCTCGCTCATATTTCCTGGGATATCATGTATGGCCTGTTGCGCCTGCCGCTCTGGCTGCCGCACCCGGCAAGCTGGTCGCTGAAGCGCTCGGCGGATGAATTGCGCGGCGCGGTGCATGACATCATCGCCCGCCGCCAGGCCGAGGGCGGCGAGGGCGAGGATCTGCTCGGCCGGCTGCTCGCCGCGCGCGATCCTGAGACCGGGCGGCCGATGAGCATGGACCAGCTCATCAACAATCTCCTGACTTTGCTCGAAGCCGGGCATGAGACAACCTCGCGCGCCCTGAGCTGGACGCTCTATCTCCTCTCCCGCTCGCCCGAATGGCAGGACATTGTCCGCGCCGAAATCGCCTCGGTCTGCGGCGAGGACAGAATTGCGCCGGATCACATCAGCGAGCTGCGGCTGACGCAGCAGGTGCTCAAGGAATCCATGCGGCTTTACGCGCCCGTGCCGGCAATGTCGCGCATCGCTGCCAAGGCGATCACGCTGGGCGGCATCGAGGTTCCGGCGGGCAGCTTCGTCATCATTCCGATCTACTGCATTCATCGCCATAAGCGGCTCTGGGCCGATCCGGACCGTTTTGACCCCTCCCGTTTCGCGCCGGAACGCGAGGCGAGCTATCCGCGAACGCAGTTCATGCCGTTCGGCGCCGGCCCGCGCATCTGTCTGGGCAATTCCTTCGCTATGGCCGAGGCGACCGTCATTCTGGCGACGCTCATCCGCGGCGCGCGTTTCGAATGGGACGGCCGGCACAATCCGGAACCGATCTCGCGCGTGACCTTGCAGCCGCGCGGCGGCATGCCGCTCAAGGTGACGACGCTGGGACGGACGCCGCTTCATTATGGCTGATCCTGGCGCTGCAAATCCGCCGGCGCGCGGAGCAAGACCCGAGGACCCATTCCGTTACGCTGGCGCAAGCTGATGGGTCAGCGGCATGGGTTGCCGGGGCAAGCCCGGTAATGACGCCTACGAGGTTGCACCCAACGCCAATCCCCTCGCGATCTTCTCCTTTCCTCATTCTGTCCCTTCGCGGCCCTCTCTTTCGTCGCCCCGGGCGAGCACAGTGAGGCCCGGGGCCTATTGGCCTGTCTGCAATCTCTTTGCCAAGTCGCGAGGCGATTAGGCCCCGGCTCTCGCGGCCGGGGCGACGGAGCGTGTGCTGCGAGGTCGCGGCCAACACCAAGCCCCTCGCCGGGCCCTTCTTCGTCATACCCGCGCAAGCGGGTATCCAGTCCGTTCCGGCGCGCAGCAGCAAATGGCCCGCCGGGAGGCCCGCGAGGCGTTGCGGTCTTTGTTTGGGCATGATCTTTACCGCAAAACCGGTTCCCACTTTTGCGGGATCATGCACCTGATCCACCCCGCAAGGGGCGGCGCGGGCAGCCGTGAGGCTGGTCCGTATGTTAGTGTTCAGCCTTACGGCTGCCCACGCGCGGCGATATTCTGGCGGCGGCTCCACAATCCCTTCTTTGCTCATGGAACGGCCATGCGGGCGGGCTTTGCCTCGACAAGCGCTCCATTTCCACCATCCCCGCAGTCGCGGCTGCGGGCGATCTCGCGCATCGGCTTGCGAAGCGGGGATGATCCCGGTCCCCTCGCCAACACGCCGGCGGCGCCGCGGAGCCCTCGCGAGAGCCGGGCGGCGGGGCAGCACTTTCGAACCCGCGGATCTCGCATGGGCCGGACCTGCAACCATGGGCATCCCAGCCGCATGGTGGGCGAAGCCGCAACCCCTGGGCTTGGGACCGTTACTCCCGCCGCGCATGTGGCCCGTGTCGCCACGGAAACCATCGCACGCGGACTTACCCAGGCACCGCGATCCTTCCCCACGAGAGCCAAGTCGGTCTTAAGCCCGGCGCCCCTTCGGGGAAGCGACTGCGGGGGAGTATAGGGGTGGCGGCAAGGGCGGGGACAACTTCGCGGCCGCGATTTGCTGGCTTGGTGAATGAGGTGTTGATCGCGGTCTTCTCCCTCGCCCATCGTGAGCCTTAATGGCGAACGATAAACGTTCGCCATTGGGAGAGGGCAAGACTGCACTGTCCAGCGCCTGCCGCGTCGCCCCGGACCCCGGCTCGGAGGCCGGGACAGGCGGCCGGCAGGCCGAGCCGGGGTCCGGGACGGCGCTGGAGGGCGCGGCGGTCAGGGCGATGAGGCCTGCGGCGTCTCCGAGACGACGCTGGAGCCGCCTTGAGACAGGCGTGTTTCCTATTCGCCAGGACCGGCGGGGCCGTTGCTACTCGCTACCGGCAAAATAGCGGGCCTGCATGCCCTGGCGCCCGATCTGGGAGAGCGGGAGCCATTCATCGGAAAGGCGCAGGCGTCCCGCGCCCTCCGAAAGCTTGAAGCCCGCCTTGATGTCCTCGGCGCGCCGGGCCCGCCATTTATAATGATCGTAGACATCGAGAACATGGACCGCATAGGCCTCCGCCAGCTTGCGGTTGCCCTTCACGACGACGAGGTTCTCGTCGTTTTCATAGGATGCCTTGAGCCCCAGATTGTGGCTGCCGGTGACCACCACGCAGCCGCTGGAGAGCGGATCGATGACCACGATCTTGTCATGGATGATGGCATGGCCGGCGCTCTTCAGCTCCGCCTGGAAATCGGCGACGAGATCGCCTCTGAACAGCGCGTCGGCCTGCACCACGGAGATGTTTCCGAGCTGCTTCGGCTCGTAGAGATGGGGCTCGACGGGTCTTGGCGGCTTGTCCTCGCCTGGATGGGGCCGCGGCGAAATGATGTAATTCGGCAGGACTTTCGGATCGCTGACGGCGCCGATGACAAGCAGCTTGTTATCGGCCTGCCCCATTGCGATGGCCGACTCGACGATGCTGCCGCGCCCCTGATTGCTGGGCATGAAAACCAGGAAAAAGATCGCCTGCTTGGCCTGCTGCATGAGCTGGAAAACGTCGGCCAAATCCGGCGGGATCAGCGCATCGGGGATCGGGCCTGCCTCGGGAAGCGGCGGCTTGGTCGGCCTTGAGGTGTCGGGCAGATGCCAGATCGTGATCCGCGACCTCGGCTGATCGAGCCCGAACTGTTCCGGCGTCTTGTTGGCTTGCCGCAGCGCATCGCCCTGGCGGTTGCGGGTGGCTTTGGATAACGGCTCCGGCACCTCCAGCGCGTCCTCGTGCAGCCTGTCCCATGCGTCGCGATAGGCTCCGGCCACCTTGTCGTCGGTGATCAGCATGGCGTTGTTGGACTGCGCGCAAAGCCCGTTCGAGGTCCAGTTGGTGCTGCCGGTCAGGACCTTGCGCGCCGCGCCGTCCTTGTCGAGATAGACGGCAAATTTGTTGTGGCCGATATGGTCGTTGTTGAACATCCGGTGCTGAATGTCGACGCCGGCGGCGACCAGCTTCTGCCGCGCCGGCGCGTTCTCGGCGTCCCAGACTTTTGGCGCCTTGCCGCCGCCGTCTCCTCGGCGTCGCCGCCCTCGCCGTCGGTTTCCTGCGGCGTACCTCTGGCGCTGTTGGAGAGGATGATGCGGATGCGGGTCTTGTTCGCAAGGAGCACCTCGATCAGCTCCTTGTCGGCCAGTTCGTACAAGGCAAGCAGGACGCTGCCTTTGTTCTCTTTCGCCTCGTCGAGAACGGCGCGGAGAAAACCCAGCACGTCCCCCGTCAGATATTTTCGAACCGGGTCTTTCGGATCGCGGATCAGATGCAGCAGCGCGGTTTTCTGATCGTGAACCGCCGGATCGATCTCGCGCAGCTTGTCGAGCTTCGCCTCGATCTGGTCGCGCCAGCCATTGGCTGGACAGGATGCCGTTGGTGAACGCCGCGCGGACGGCGCCAAAATCGTCGGTGACGGTGATGTCATTGGTCAGCGCGGGGCCGCTGTAATAGCTGAGCGGGACCGGATCGCCGTCATAGGTCTTTTTGAGAAGGACGGGCACATCCTCTTTACCGGCCGCGCGCGGCCCGACCGCGCGGATCTCATAGCGCACGCTCATGCCAAGCTCGTGGCTTCCCAGGCTGCCGCGCAGCCGGCGCAGCGTCAGGTCGCGCCAGAACAGGCCCTGAAATCGGCCAGACGCTGGTGTCCTGCTCGATCCATTTCGGGTTCGACTGGCCTTTGAACGCCACCCAGGCGGGGAGGATGCGCCGCTCGCCTTTTTTGTGACGGACGCCGTCGTCAAGGTGAATGCGCGTGACCTGAAAGCCGTAAGAGTCCTTGATGGGGCCGTCGACGTCCCAGGCAATATAGCCGACCTCGTTATTGCAATAAGCCCGCGCCCGAATGATTTTGGCCATGGCATATCCCCGAAATAATTATGGAAAGAAAATCGCTGTAAACTTACGGCTGCGCCGATAACGTCACTCCTTACTCCTGAGCATTTCCGTCTTCTGACGTAACCGCGCGCCGGCGCCGAAGCCAATCACAATATTTCGATTATATTCGCCAAACAACAGCGAATAGAGGCTGCAGCATCTCGGCCCGGCGCGTTTGCATAATCGTTTCAAGAAGCAACCGAGAGGAAAACTTCGCTCGCGAGGCACAATACTGCGCACATCGCGGAGATCCGGCCATCGCATCTTGGCCGGCACGGACCGCCACAGGGCTCAAACTCAACCTCGCTTTCAAGGCGCTGCCGCACCTCGCCAGCGAGCCTCCTGATCGGCTTGGCCTCGCGGAGCCAAAGGCTACGCGGGTTTCATGCATTGCCGCGAAGAAAGGCGATTTCCATCGATTGCGATTGATGGTTAACTCGGAGCCATCGCCCATCCGTCCGGCGGCAATTTCCCAAACGGCTTCCAGGAGGCTCTCAATGATGCGGATCAAGTTTCTGTTGCCGCTTCATGGCGGCGATCGCATTTTCGGGCATGGCCGAGGCGAAGACGCTGATGTTCTGCTCCGAAGCGTCACCGGAAGGCTTCGACCCGGCGCTGTATACGACCAGCACCACCTTCGACGTCACCTCGCGCGCGGTCTATGATCAGCTCGTCGAATTCGACCGCGGCACCACCAACATCATTCCCGGTCTCGCCGAGAGCTGGGACATCTCTAGCGACGGCCTCACCTACACCTTCAAGCTGCGCAAGGGCGTCAAATTCCACACGCATCGAGGGCTTCACCCCGACACGCGACTTCAACGCCGACGATGTGGTCTTCAGCTTCATGCGCCAGAAGGACAAGGCCAATCCCTGGCATCAATATACCGCCGGCGCCTCCTGGGAATATTTCAACTCCATGTCGATGCCGGATCTGTTCAAGGAAGCGGTGAAGGTCGACGATGACACCGTCAAGATCGTGCTCAACAAGCCGCAAGCGCCGATGATCGCCAATCTCGGCATGCAGTTCGCCTCGATCCTGTCGGCCGAATATGCCGAGAAGCTGAAGGCCGCCGGCAAGATGGACCAGCTCAATCAGGTGCCGGTCGGCACCGGGCCGTTCAAATTCGTCGGCTATCAGAAGGACGCCGTGGTGCGCTTCGCCGCCCATCCCGATTATTGGCGCGGCAAGGCGCCGATCGACACGCTGATCTTTGCCATCACGCCCGACGCGGCCGTCCGCTATCAGAAGCTGAAGGCCAACGAATGCCAGGTCATGGCCTTCCCCAACCCGGCCGATCTGGACTCGATGCGCGCCGATCCGGACCTGAAGCTGCTGCAGCAGGAAGGGCTGAATGTCGGCTATTTCGCGTATAACACCACCCAGCCGCCTTTCGACAACGTCAAGGTGCGCAAGGCGCTGAACATGGCGATCAACAAGGAGGTGATCCTCAAGGCCGTCTATCAGGGCGCGGGCAAGATCGCCAAGAACCCGATCCCGCCGACCATCTGGTCCTACAATGACGCGGTGAAGGACGACCCCTATGATCCGGCCGCCGCGAAAAAGCTGCTGGAGGAAGCCGGCGTCAAGAATCTGAAGATGAAGATCTGGGCGATGCCGGTGCAGCGCCCCTACAATCCCAATGCGCGGCGCATGGCCGAGCTGATCCAGGCCGATTTCGCCAAGGTCGGGGTCGAGGCCGAGATCGTCTCCTATGAATGGGGCGAATATCTCAAGCGTCGAAAGACAAGAACCACGATGGCGCGGTGCTGCTCGGCTGGACCGGCGACAATGGCGACCCGGACAATTTCCTCGCCGTGCTGCTCGGCTGCGATGCGGTCGGCAACGCCAATCGCGCCGAATGGTGCTACAAGCCCTTCGAGGACCTGATCCAGAAGGCAAAAATCGTCTCGGACAAGGCCGAGCGCACCAAGCTTTATGAGCAGGCGCAGCTGGTCTTCAAGGAGCAGGCGCCCTGGGCGACGATCGCGCATTCGGTCCGCTTCCAGCCGATCCGCAAGGAGGTGATGAACTTCAAGATCGACCCGTTCGGCGGCCACGTCTTCTACGGGGTCGACTTGAAGGAATAGGCGGCTGGCGCTTCGGCTCAGCTCGATGAGGAATTATCCTCTGTGCGTCGTCCCGGAAACGCCGGAGGCGTTATCCGGGACCCAATAGCTTCTCTACGAATTGTGTGCGGGAGGTAAGGCGATTGGGCCCCGGCTCTTACGGCCGGGGCGACGCCGAATTTGATGTTGCGCCCGGCAATGATCTCCAAGGCATGAGCTGAGATTCAGCCATAAAGCCGGATGAGGCCGTCGCGCAGTGCGAGTTCGGCATTGGCAATGCGTGGCAGCCTGTCCTTCAGGAAGATCAGCCCGTGAAGGCCGGCGGTCCGGTCGACCCAGGGATAGGTGCCGAATGCGCCCGGACTCAACTCGAAGCTGCAGCGTCCATTCGTCATCCGCTCGGACCAGTGAGCGATCGCATATTCGATCGGCCGGCCTGCCGCGCCGGGCGGCACATAGCCCTTTCTGAGCCCCTTTGTCATGACCGTCCCCATCTGCCTGACCGCGGATGGCGGCAGCACCAGCCGGCCGTGATAGCGCCCGTCCTGTGCGATCATGGTGAGAAAGGCGGCATAGTCCGCCATGCTGGTCCAGGCTCCGCCCTGAAGCAAGGGATTGGCAGGCAGGGCCGAGCGCCTCGGCGGCCAGAAAAGGCGGCTCCATAGCGTGTCGCGCATGCCGAGGGGATTGGCGATCTGCGCATCGAATGCCGCTTGCCATCGCATGCCCGTCACCTCCTCCACGGCGGCGCCGATGAATTGCAGATTGGGGCCGCCATAGTCGAATTGCGTGCCGGGCTCGCTGGCAAGGGGCTCGCGGGCGGCGAGCTGCGCCGAGCGCGTGAGACTGATGAAGCGCGGCTGGCGGATGTCGACGGCGGCCTTCAGCGACGGCAGCCCGGCCGTGAAGGACAGGAGCTGATCGAGCCGGAGCCGGGCGTAGTCCGGCGGCAGTCCCGGCACATAGGCCGAGATCGCCGCGTCGAGCCGCAGCCGTCCTGCCGCGACCAGCGCCATCGCGGTTGCGCCGGCGAACCACTTCGAGGCGGAAGCGATGTTGATGACGGTTCCCGGCCCGTAACGGCCCATATGGCGCTGGTAAAGCCGGGTCTCGCCGCGCATGACGAGCACCGAGCAATCTCTGACACCCGTCGTCCGGCTGAAAGCTTCGACCAGCCTGTCGGCGCGGCTGTCGCGGACCGGCGCGGGACTCGCTTCGGCCTCGTTCCGCCCACCTTCGCCGCCGAGCGCCAAGGCCGGCGCGCATCCCGCGAGCAAGGCAGCGCCTGCCGCCGTCAGAAACCGACGCCGTTCGATCATGGTCCTGCTTCCAATGCTGCCGAGAAAATCCGCCCAATCGTCGGAGCGCCCTCCGTCATTCGCAATCCCACTTACGGGGCACGCGCCGCGTTTCCGTCGCTGGGCGCGACAGCGCGGCTTGAGACACGAGGGGCGGGATTTCGACCCTGAGATGCTTCGCGAGGCGGACATATTCTGCCATACTCGCCGGCGCATTTCCGACCGGCGGCCGAAACAAGGGCAAAGAACCAACATGCTGGCATTCATTCTCCGCCGCATCGGATTGCTCATCCCGACCTTTATCGGCATCACCCTTGCCGCCTTCGCCTTCATCCGCCTCTTGCCGGGTGACCCGGTGCTGCTGATGGCCGGCGAGCGCGGCGTCAGCGCCGAGCGCCATGCCGAGCTGATGCACCAGCTCGGCTTCGACCGGCCGATCTATGTGCAATATGTCGACTTCCTCACCTCCGCGCTGCATGGGGATCTCGGCCAGCTCCGTGGTCACCAAGCGCTCGGTCTTCGACGATTTCTTCACCCTGTTTCCGGCGACGCTGGAATTGACGATCTGCGCCATGATCTTCGCCATCGCGCTCGGCGTGCCGGCGGGCGTCATCGCGGCGACGCGGCGCGGCTCCTGGGTCGATCAGTCGATCATGGGCGCGGCGCTTGTCGGCTATTCCATGCCGATCTTCTGGTGGGGGCTCTTGCTCATCATCCTGTTCTCCGGCGTGCTCGGCTGGACGCCGGTGTCGGGCCGCATCTCGCTCGTCTATTTCTTCCCGTCCGTCACCGGCTTCATGCTGATCGACAGCCTGCTCTCGGGTCAGAAAGGCGCCTTCGCCTCGGCCGTCTCGCATCTCATCCTGCCGACCATCGTGCTCGGCACGGTGCCGCTCGCGGTGATCGCGCGGCAGACGCGCTCGGCCATGCTCGAAGTCCTCGGCGAGGACTATATCCGCACCGCGCGCGCCAAGGGCATGTCGACGGCGCGCGTCGTCGGCGTCCATGCGCTGCGCAACGCGCTCATCCCGGTCGTCACCACCATCGGGCTGCAGACCGGCGTGCTGCTCGCGGGCGCGATCCTGACCGAGACGATTTTCTCTTGGCCGGGCGTGGGCAAATGGATGGTCGATTCCATCTTCCGGCGCGACTACCCTTCGGTGCAGGGCGGGCTGCTCTTGATCGCGAGCATGGTCATGGTGGTCAATCTGATCGTCGATCTGCTCTACGGGCTGATCAATCCGCGGATCCGGCACACGAGGATGAGACGGCCATGACGGATGCGATTTTCGAGACCTCCGCGCCAGACCGGCGGCCGACCGGCATCCGCGCCAGCCTTTCCGAATTCTGGTTCTATTTCCGCGAGAACCGGGGCGCGGTGATCGGCCTCTGGGTGTTCGCGGGCATCTGCGTCATCGCCATTTTCGCCGATCTGATCGCGCCGCATGGCGCCGCCACGCAATATCGCGACGCGCTGCTCGTGCCGCCGGTCTGGCAGCATGGCGGCGACTGGCGCTTCCTGCTTGGCACCGACGCCGTCGGGCGCGACATGCTTTCGCGTCTCATCCACGGCGCGCGCTATTCGCTGTTTGTCGGCTGCATCGTCGTCTCCGGCGCCATGCTGGCCGGGGTCGCGCTCGGCCTCGTCGCGGGCTTCGTCGGCGGCATCGTGGACACGATCATCGTCCGGATCATGGACGTCATCCTCGCCTTTCCGAGCCTTCTCCTGGCGCTCGCCCTCGTCGTCGTGCTCGGCCCGAGCCTCACCAATGCCATGATCGCGATCGCCATCGTCCAGCAGCCGCATTATGTGCGCCTCACCCGCGCCTCGGTGCTCGGCGAGAAGGCCAAGGACTACGTGACCGCCGCTCGCGTTGCCGGCGTCGGCCCCATGCGGCTGATGACGGTGACGATTCTGCCGAACTGCCTCGCCCCGCTGATCGTGCAGGCGGCGCTGTCCTTCTCCGTCGCCATTCTCGACGCCGCCTCGCTCGGCTTTCTCGGCATGGGCGCGCAGCCGCCCGCGCCGGAATGGGGCACCATGCTCGCCGAAGCGCGCGAATTCATCCTGCGCGCCTGGTGGGTGGTGACCTTTCCGGGCCTCGCCATCCTGATTGTCGTGCTCGCCATCAATCTGATGGGCGACGGCCTGCGCGACGCGCTCGATCCCAAGCTGAAGAGGTCCTGAGCGCATGGCGCTGCTGGAGATCGAAAATCTCACCGTCGAATTCGCCACCGCCATCGGCGCCTTCCGCGCCGTCGACCGCGTGTCGCTGACGGTCAATGCGCGCGACGTGCTCGCTATTGTCGGCGAATCCGGCTCGGGAAAATCCGTCAGCATGCTGGCGGTGATGGGCCTCTTGCCGCCGATCGCCACGGTCACCGCCGACCGGATGCACTTCGACGGTCTCGACCTCCTGGCGCTCTCGGCGCGGCAGCGGCGCGCCATCATCGGCGCCGAGATGGCGACGATCTTTCAGGAGCCGATGTCGAGCCTCAATCCCTGCTTCACCGTCGGCTTTCAGCTCACGGAAGTCTTCAAGATCCACACCAGGCTGGGCCGCGCCGAGCGCCGCGCCCGCGCCATCGACCTGCTCGATCAGGTCGGCATCCCCTCGCCGGAACAGCGCCTCCATGTCTTCCCGCACCAGCTTTCCGGCGGCATGTGCCAGCGCGTCATGATCGCCATGGCGATCGCCTGCAATCCGAAGCTGCTGATCGCCGACGAGCCGACCACCGCGCTCGACGTGACCATCCAGGCGCAGATCCTCGACTTGCTCTTGAAGCTGCAAGCGGATACCGGCATGGCGCTCATTCTCGTCACCCACGATATGGGCGTGGTGGCGGAGGTGGCGCAGCGGGTCTGCGTGCTCTATGCCGGCCAGAAGGTCGAGGAGCAGCCGGTGACGGAGCTGTTCGCCGACCCGCATCATCCCTATACCGCCGCTCTGCTGGACGCCCTGCCCGACCGCGCCGAGCCAGGCCAGCTTCCCTCGATCCCCGGCGTCGTGCCCGGCGTTTTCGACCGGCCGAAGGGCTGCCTGTTCTCGCCGCGCTGCCGTTTTGCCACCGAGCGCTGTATCGCAGTCCGGCCCGCAAAGGCGAGCCGAGCGGAAGGCGAGGCGCTGTGCCACTACCCGCTGATCGGCGGCGTGCCGCTGGGCCATCCCGCTTTGGAGCCTGCGCTATGACCGGCGAGGTGGTCCTCAGGGCGAACAATCTCGCCAAGCATTATGCGGTGTCGCGCGGCCATCTCCGCGGGAGTGCCGTCCTCAAGGCCGTCGACGGCGCCAGCTTCGAGCTGCGGCGCGGCCGGACCCTGGCCGTCGTCGGGGAATCGGGCTGCGGGAAATCGACGCTCGCCCGCATGGTGACGATGATCGAGGCGCCCACCTCCGGCAGTCTCAACATCCTCGGCGACGAAATCGCCGGGGCCTCCAGGGCAACGCTCGCCAGACTGCGCTCCAGCGTGCAGATCGTCTTCCAGAACCCTTACGGCTCGCTCAATCCGCGCCAGAAGATCGGCGCCGCGCTCGAAGAGCCGCTGCTCGTGAATACGCCGCTTTCGGCCGCCGAGCGCCGCGAAAAGGCCGAGTGGATGCTGGCGGCGGTGGGCTTGAGGCCGGAGCATTATCACCGCTATCCGCATATGTTCTCCGGCGGCCAGCGGCAGCGCATCGCCGTTGCGCGCGCGCTGATCCTCGATCCCGTCATCCTCGTTCTCGACGAGCCGGTGTCGGCGCTGGACATCTCGATCCGGGCGCAGGTTCTCAATCTGCTGACGGATCTTCAGGAGACGCTCGATCTCGCATTCCTGTTCATCAGCCACGATCTCTCCGTCGTGCGCCATATCGCCGACGAGATCATGGTGATGTATCTCGGCCGGCCAGTGGAGCACGGGCCGAGCGAGACGATCTTCGACGACCCGCTGCACCCTTATACGCGCGCGCTGCTTTCGGCAACGCCCGTTGCCGATCCGGGGCGGCGCGAGCAGCGTATCGTTTTGCGCGGCGAGCTGCCCTCGCCGCTCGATCCGCCATCCGGGTGCACCTTCAACCCGCGCTGCCCCCTCGCGTTCGACCGCTGCATCAGAGAACGTCCCCTCCTGAAGCAGATCGAAGGACGCGACGTCGCCTGCCATGCCTGCGAGGGGGCTTTGGAACCCAAGCCCGTCTCACACGTTAAATCAACGGCTCCCTGAAATCCTTGCGAGGGCCGGCGCCGCTTCGGCGGCCGGCTCGGCCGCCATAATGATTTTGGCGTTCGGCAATTTCAGCGCGGCCAGAACAATGATCACCCGCTTTGCAGACAAAACGCTGGTGCGGGGCCGGTGAACGATAAGGAATTGGAGAGCACGTCTATGCTGAAAAGAACATTTCTTGCCGGTGTTACTGCCATTGCCTTGGCCGTACCGGCATATGCGGCTGACCGGAACACGGCCGCAACCGCCATGCCCAACACGATGTTTATCGCCAAGCAGGCGGCGGACGAACGTCTCGCCAACGACATCATCGGCATGGCCGTCGAGGATGTGTCGGGCCAGAAATTGGGCAGGGTGAACGACCTGGTGATCAGCCCGGACGCCAAAGTCACGGGCGCGGTGATCGGAGTTGGCGGTTTCCTCGGCGTCGGCGAGAAAAACGTCGCTGTGTCCTTCGATCAGCTCAAGCCGAAGACCGTCGATAACAACGAACAGGTCATGACGCTCAATGCCACGAAGGAGGAGCTTCAGAACGCCCCCGACTATGTCGACGCCGAAGGCAAGCCGATCAGTTTGAGCAAACAGCTTGCCGACAAGGCCAGGGAGCTCGGAAAGAACGCCCAGGAGGACTATAACGAGGCCAAGCAGAAAGCTTCGGAAACCTATAGCAATGCCAAGGAGCAGGCCACCGAGGCCTATGGCAAGGCCAAGGAGCGCGTGACGGGCAGCGACAAGGATCAGAGCGGCGCCCGGAACCAGTAAGCCGGACGCGCATTGTCCAGGCACGAAGCAACCAAGGAGTATAGCGGTGAACTGGGATCAAATCCAAGGCAACTGGAAGCAATTCAAAGGCCGGGTCCAGAAATCATGGGGCCGCTTGACCAATGACGACCTTGACCGGATCGAAGGCAGCCGGATGCAGCTCGTCGGCAAAATCCAGGAGCGCTACGGCGTCGCCAAGGAACAGGCCGAGCGCGAGGTCGACGATTGGCTCAAGCGTGATTGAGACCGCGGCGCGCCAATGAGGGCGATAAGTCAGCAAGAGTAGCCCAAGCTTCCCCCACCGGGAAGCTCTGAGCCCGTGACGAGATATCCCGTCACGGGCTCAATTCGTTTGCGCGTCAGGATCGGCGGCGCCCGCCGAGGCCGCGCCCGCATCGCTCGAATTCTGCTGCGGAGAGGTCACGTTCCTCTGCTGAGGAAGTGCTCAAAGGCCACGAGCGTCGCCTCCGAGACGTAGTGCTCGATGCCTTCCGCGTCGGTCTCGGCCGCTTCCGCCGGCACGCCGACCGCCATCAGGAGCTGGACGACGAGGCGGTGCCGGGCGCGGACGCGCTCGGCCATGGCAGCGCCCGAGTCGGTGAGGAAGACGCCGCGATAGGGACGCGACATGGCGAGCCCTTCGCGCTTCAGCCTGGCGACGGCTTTCGTCGCGGTCGGATGCGTCACGCCGAGGCGCCGGGCAATGTCAGTGATGCGCGCCTCGCCATGCTCGCGCAGCAGATCGTCGATCAGCTCGGTATAGTCCTCAAGAACCTCCGCCGAGCGGGCGGACCGCGCCTGATCGAACCGGCGCGCGCGGGCGCGGTCCGAGATTTTCAGGGGATTGCGGCCGGTCCCCGATGGCTTCGGGTTCGGTAACAAGCGCCTGGCTCTCCCATGTTGGCGGGCAGTGGTTTCAAAACCAATCATCACTATGCAGCCTGAGCTACACTTTGCAACCAATTGGTTGAATTTATCAAAAGAATGAACAGCTGGCTGCGATATAATGACCATTGACAGATATGTAGCTGAGGCTTCATTTTATGGCGCTGGCAACCCATTTGTGTATCATGGATACTGCTGTCATAAAATCGACTATCACCGACCGCACCACCGACGCGATCCGGGAAACGCTTGCCGGACGCCGCCGCGGCGGGGCAAAAACCGCGATGCTGTTCGCCGGACCGGCGGTGATCGCCTCGATCGCCTATATGGACCCAGGCAATTTTGCCACCAACATCCAGGCCGGCGCCAAATACGGCTACACGCTGCTCTGGGTGGTGGTGATGGCCAATCTGATCGCCATGCTGTTTCAGGCGCTGTCGGCCAAGCTCGGCATCGTCACCGGCCGCAATCTCGCGGAAATGTGCCGCGAACAGTTCCCTTGGCCCGTGGTCGTTGTGCTGTGGATCATCAGCGAGGTTGCCGCGATGGCGACCGACCTTGCCGAATTCCTGGGCGGCGCGATCGGCCTTGCGCTCTTGTTCCAGATGCCGCTGCTCGCGGGCATGACCGTCACCGCCATCGTTACCTATGGCATCCTTCTCTTTGAACAGCGCGGCTTCCGGCCAATAGAGCTGATCATCGGCAGCCTCGTGGGCGTCATCGCCCTGTGCTACTTCATCGAAATGTTCATCGCTCCGGTCGATTGGAGCGCGGTTGCTATCCATTCCGTGCTGCCGCAAATGCCGGATGGAGCGGCGCTCTTGATTTCGGTCGGCATTATCGGCGCAACCGTCATGCCACACGCCGTCTATCTGCATTCCGGCCTGACGCAAAACCGCGCGCCCACCCGGAATAATGTCGAGCGCCGGCAAGTGCTGTGGTTTTCCAACCGCGAGGTCGTGGTGGCTCTCGCCATTGCCGGGCTTGTCAACATGGCCATGGTGGCGATGGCGTCGGGCGCGTTCCACGCCGGCCATAGCGACGTTGCCGAGATCGAGAGCGCCTATCACACCCTGACGCCGCTGCTCGGCGCCGCGGCATCGGCCGTCTTTCTTGTGTCGCTCATTGCCTCGGGGATTTCGAGCTCGGTCGTCGGCACCATGGCCGGACAGATGATCATGCAGGGCTTCGTCGGCTTCCGCATTCCGATCTGGGTGCGGCGTCTGGTGACGATGATCCCGGCCTTCATCGTCGTCGCGCTCGGCGTCGATGCGACGCTGGCGCTTGTCGTCAGCCAGGTCGTGCTCAGCATCGCGCTGCCGGTGCCGATGATCAGCCTCGTCATCTTCACCAGCCGCCCCGAGATCATGGGCGAGTTCGCCAATCGCAGGCTCACGCAGGTCGCGGCGATCGCCAGCTCGGTGATCGTGCTGGCACTGAACATCGTGCTGCTGCTGCTGACCTTCGGCGTCAGCATTCCCGGCCTGCCGGCAGGCTGAGCCGTGGCGCTGGTCACGGGATAGCCCGGCTTAACGAGCATCAACGCATAGATACCATCCCCGCATCCGTCGTTGCCGGGCTCGACCCGGCAACCCACGCCGCTGACTTTTCAGACGAGTCATTGGCTTTGAGGCAACGGCATGGTTCCCAGGGTCGCGCTTCGCTCGCCTGCCCCGGCCTCCGAGCTGGGGCCCGGGAATGACGAAGGGCGCGTAGCGGGTCACGTTCAGCAGAATGTTTCCCTAACCCCGCCGCGACAGCGTCCGCGAGACGGCGTCGCGCCAGCCGGCATATTTCCGCTCGCGCTCGGCTTCCGCCATTTGCGGCTCGAAGCGGCGGTCGAGCGCCCAGCGGGCGGCAAAAGTCTCCCGGTCCGGATAGAGGCCGGCCTGCATGCCGGCGAGATAGGCCGCGCCGAGCGCCGTGGTCTCCAGGATCGTCGGCCGGTCGACCGGCGCGCTCAGAATGTCGGCGAGCCGCTGCATGGTCCAGTCGGAGGCCACCATGCCGCCGTCGACCCGCAGCACGGTCGCGCGCGCGGCACCCCAGTCGCGCTGCATCGCCTCCAGGAGATCGCGCGTCTGATAGCAGACGCATTCGAGCGCCGCGCGGGCGAACTCGGCGCGTCCGGTGTTGCGCGTCAGGCCGAACATGGCGCCGCGGCAATCGGCGTCCCAATAGGGCGCGCCGAGGCCGACAAAGGCCGGCACCAGATAGACGTCCTGATGCGGATCGGCGGCCGCCGCCAACGCGCCGGAATCGGCGGCGCTGTCGATCAGCTTGAGGCCGTCGCGCAGCCACTGCACGGCGGCGCCGGCAATGAAGATCGAGCCTTCGAGCGCATAGGTCGGCTTGCCGTCGAGCTGATAGGCGATGGTGGTGAGCAGCCGGTTGCGCGACTGCACCATGGTCTCGCCGGTGTTCAGCACGGCAAAGCAGCCCGTGCCATAGGTCGATTTCAGCATCCCCGGCGAAAAGCAGGCCTGGCCGATGGTCGCCGCCTGCTGGTCGCCGGCCATGCCGGCGATCTTGATCGCACCGCCGAACAGATCCGGCTCGGTCGTGCCGAAATCGGCGGCGCAGTCGCGCACCTCGGGCAGCATCGATTGCGGCACGCGGAACAGATCGCAAAGGCTCGGCCGCCAGCGCCTTTCGCCGATGTCGAACAGCAAGGTGCGGCTGGCATTGGTGGCATCGGTGGCGTGCACCTTGCCGCCGGTCAGCCGCCAGAGCAGGAAGCTGTCGACCGTGCCGAAGGCGAGGCTGGCCCGCTTCGGCCAGCGCCCGCGCGCCTTCGACATGGTCGAGGATCCAGGCGATCTTGGTCGCGGAGAAGTAAGGGTCGAGCAGCAATCCGGTCTTCGCCGCGATCTGCGGCTCATGGCCGGCGGCCTTGAGATTGCCGCAGACATCCGCCGTGCGCCGGTCCTGCCAGACGATGGCGCGGTGGATCGCCTTGCCGGTGTCGCGGTCCCAGACCACCGTCGTCTCGCGCTGGTTGGTGATGCCGATGGCCGCGACCTGCGCCGCGCCCGCGCCGCTTTTGGCGAGCACCGCCCGGCAGGTCGAAACCGTCGTCTGCCAGATGTCTTCGGGCTCATGCTCGACCCAGCCGGAGCGCGGATAATGCTGCTGAAATTCCTCCTGCGCGACGGCGGCGGGCCGCATCTCCTCGTCGAACAGGATCGCGCGCGTCGATGTCGTTCCCTGATCGATGGCCAGGACGTAGCTGTTCATGCCGTTTCCTCCCGCGCCTTTGTCTGCTCCGCCCGGCTGGCTTCGGTTACGTCATGCCGCGTTCGCGTGGCTCGCCGCAGTCTACTTCGCGGCCAGTTCATGCCGCGATTCGTGCGCCGCTAAGCCTGATGGCGCTTATCGCGCAAATGCCGATAAGAGTTGGCGGCAAGCTCGTCGGCATTTGCGGGACGGGACACCAGTCTCAGCGGATGCGATTGCAGCCATTCTTCGAGCGCAGCCGCTCCTCCTCGGTGAAACGCAGGCCGAGCTTGCTCCGCCGCCACAGCACGTCCTCGGCCGTGCGCGCCCATTCGCTGCCGACCAGATAATCCAGCTCGCGCTCGTAAAGGTCGGCGCCGAAGCAGCGGCCGAGATCCTCCACGCTCCGGCAGCCATAAAGGATGCGGCGCGCCCGCGTGCCATAGGCGCGGGCGAGGCGGAAAATCAGGCCGGCCGGCAAATTCGGGTGCTCGGCGGCAAGCTCCGCCACCAGCTCATCGAAGTCCCCGACCGGGAAATCGCCGCCGGGCAAGGTCGCGCCGCGGGTCCAGGCCGGCCCGGCGTCCCTGATCCAGGGTTTCAGCTTTTTCAGCGCCGCCTCGGCCAGATGGCGGTAGGTCGTGACCTTGCCGCCGAAGACGCTGAGCAGCGGCGTTTCGCCATCCAGCGCGTCAAGCTCCAGCACGAAATCCCGCGTGACTTCCTGGGCGGATTCGCCGCCGTCGTCATAAAGCGGGCGTACGCCGGAATAGGTCCAGACCACGTCCTCCGGGCGCACGGCCTGAGCAAAATACTCGCTGACCGCGGCGCACAAGTAGCTGACCTCGTCGTCTTCGATGCGCGACATTGGCGGGATCGCCGGAGAAGTCGACATCGGTCGTGCCGATCAAGGTGAAGTCGCGCTGATAGGGAATGGCAAAGACGATCCGGCGGTCGGCGTTCTGAAAAATATAGGCGCGGCCGTGCTCGAAGAGGCGCGGCACGACGATATGGCTGCCCTTCACCAGCCGCACATGCGCCTTCATATTGCCGCCGAGCCGGTTGGTGAGAACCTTGTCCACCCAGGGGCCGGCGGCGTTGATCAGCATACGGGCCTTGACCATCTCGCTCCGTCCGCCGAGACCGCCGGCGAGGTCGATCTCCCAGAAGCCGTCCGTCGCGCCGGGCGCTGCGAACCTCCGTGCGCACCCTGATCTCAGCGCCGCGGGCGGCGGCGTCCATGGCGTTCAGAACGACGAGTCTGCGCATCCTCGACCCAGCAATCCGAATATTCGAAGCCGCGCTTGAACTCCGGCTTGAGCGGCGCGCCCGCCGGATCGGAGCGCAGATCGAGCGTCCGGGTGCCGCGGCAGCAGCTTCCGGCCGCCCAGATGGTCGTAGAGGAAGAAGGCCCAGCCGGATGATGAAGGCGGGGCGCAGACCCTTGTGATGCGGCAGCACGAAGCGCAGCGGCCAGATGATATGCGGCGCCATCGCCCAGAGCACCTCGCGCTCCTTCAGCGCCTCGCGGACCAGGCCGAACTCGTAATTTTCGAGATAGCGCAGCCCGCCATGGATGAGCTTGGTCGACGCCGCTGACGTGCCGCTGGCGAGATCGTCCTTCTCGGCGAGCAGCACCGACAATCCGCGACCGGCCGCGTCCCGCGCGATCCCGCAACCGTTCACGCCGCCGCCTATGATCGCGATATCGTACATGCGCCCGTCCCGTGAATTTGGCGCCGGACCGAGCCTGATTGCTGCTCCGCCACGCTGGAAACGCGCCTAAACGAAGATTATCGCGCTTTTTCGAAAGGTCAAGTTGCGCTGGCGATTTCGACCTGAACATCGCTGTCACGGCAAATGTCGCTGAGCGCCGTCGGCGGCGCGATCTCGGTGACGAAATAGTCCAGCTCGGAAATATGGCCGATGCGCACCGGAGCGGAGCGCTCATATTTCATGCTGTCCGCCACCAGGATCGATTTGCGCGCGCAGTCGATGATCGCCTTGGCGACCTTCACCTCGCGGTAGTCGTAATCGAGAAGCGTGCCGTCCGGGTCGATCGCGGAGGCGCCGATCACGGCATAGTCGACCCGGAACTGGCGGATGAAATCGACGGCCGCCTCGCCGACGATGCCTCCATCCGCATGGCGCAGCACCCCGCCGGCCACGATCACCTCGATCGCTTCATGGCCCTGTAAGATATTGACAACATTAATATTATTGGTGATCACCATCAGCCCTTGGCGGCCCCTGAGCGCCATCGCGACCTGCTCGGTGGTGGTGCCGATATTGATGAGAATGGAGGCGCCGTCCGGAATCATCCGCGCCGCAGCCAGCCCGATCGCCCGCTTGGCCTCCGGGGCGAGCTGCCGGCGTGCCTCATAGCCGAAATTGACGACGCCCGAGGACGGAACCGCGCCGCCATGATAGCGGGCCAGCACGCCGCGATCGCACAGATCGTTGAGATCCTTGCGGATGGTCTGCGGTGTCACGCCGAAGCGCTCCGCGAGGTCTTCGACATTCACGCGGCCCTCGGTTTTCGCAAGCGCGACGATATCGGCTTGCCGTGGAGACAGAACCTCCATCTAGTGTGCTCCCATCAAGGAAAGTCGGAGACCGAATGCGGTCAGGCGTGGCCGCGGCATAGAAAAGAAAGCCTTGTAGCGCGAAAAATTTCGATTGACACTCGTTTTTCTTCGATTGTAGCGTTAAAACTTCGGTGTACAAGGGAGGAAATAATATGAGGACACGCCTGCTCGCCGCAGCGTCGTCGCTTGCGCTCATGCTCGCGTCGTCGCAGGCCTTTGCGGGAATGGCAGAGGCGAAGAAGTGGATCGACAGCGAATTCCAGCCCTCCACGCTCTCCAAGGAAGAGCAGATGAAGGAGATGGAATGGTTCATCAAGGCCGCCGAACCCTACAAAGGCATGGAAATCAACACCGTCGCCGAGGCGATTCCGACGCACGACTATGAATCCAAAGTGCTCGCCAAGGCGTTCTATGAGATCACCGGGATCAAGGTGAACCACCAGATCATCGGTGAGGGCGACCTGGTCCAGGCCATCCAGACCCAGCTTCAGACCGGGCGCAACCTCTATGACGCCTATGTCAACGACTCCGATCTGATCGGCATGCACGCGCGTCTCGGCCTCACGGTCAACCTCACCGACTGGATGGCGGGCGAGGGCAAGGACGTCACCGATCCGATGCTCGATGTCAACGACTTCATCGGCAAATCCTTCACCACCTGGACGGACGGCAAGCTCTACCAGCTCACCGACCAGCAATTCGCCAATCTCTACTGGTTCCGCAAGGACTGGTTCGACCGTCCCGACCTGCAGAAGCGCTTCAAGGACAAATATGGCTATGACCTCGGCGTGCCGGTCAACTGGTCGGCCTATGAGGACATCGCGGAGTTCTTCACCAACGACGTGAAGGAGATCGACGGCGTCCGCGTCTACGGCCATATGGACTACGGCAAGCGCGCCCCGGACCTGGGCTGGCGGATGACCGACGCCTGGCTGTCCATGGCGGGCGAGGCCGATCCCGGCCTGCCGAACGGACGGCCTGTCGATGAATGGGGCATTCGCATGGAGAAGGGCTCCTGCAATCCGGCCGGCGCGTCGGTGAGCCGGGGCGGCGGCACGAACAGCCCGGCCGCCGTCTATGCCGTGCGCAAATGGGATGAATGGCTGCGCAAATATGCTCCTCCCGGCGCGGCCGATCTCGACTTCTACCAGTCGCTGCCGGCGCTTTCGCAGGGCAATGTCGCTCAGCAGATCTTCTGGTATTCGGCCTTTACCGCGAACATGGTCGCGCCGAAGGACAAGGGGAACAATACCGTCGACGATAAGGGCATGCCGCTCTGGCGCATGGCGCCCTCGCCGCACGGCCCCTATTGGAAGGAAGGCTCGCAGCGCGGCTATCAGGACGCCGGATCGTGGACGCTGTTCAAATCGACGCCGCTGCGAGCGCCGCAAGGCAGCCTGGCTCTGGGCTCAGTTCGCCGTTTCCAAGACGGTTGATGTCAAGAAGAGCCAGGTCGGCTTGACCTTCATCCGCGACTCAACGGTCAGGGATAAGAGCTTCACCGAGCGCGCGCCCAAGCTTGGCGGTCTGATCGAGTTCTACCGCTCGCCCGACCGCGTGGCCTGGACGCCGACCGGCATCAACGTGCCCGACTATCCGAAGCTCGCCCAGCTGTTCTGGCAGAATATCGGCGACGTCAATTCCGGTACGTTCACCCCGCAGCAGGCGATGGACCGTCTCGCCGACCAGATGGACGATCTGATGGCCAGAATGCAGACCGCGGATGAGCAGGCCAAGGTCTATGGCGGCTGCGGTCCGCGGCTCAATCCGAAAAAAGATCCCTCGGCATGGCTGAGCAAGGACCATGCGCCCTGGGCCAAGCTCGACAATGAGAAGCCCAAGGGTCAGACCATCCCCTATGACGAGCTGATCAAGCGCTGGAGCGAGCACCAGAAAGGCTAACAACAAACCCGGCCGGCGCGTGGGCCCAGCCCCCGCGCGCCGGATCGGGCCCGACCATCCATGCACGCTCTCGCTCCCGCGCGCTTCCGACGCGCGGATATTTGCGACATCCGCCAAACCGCTCGTCCAGCGCGCCCATTGCGGTTACGCTTGGGCGGTTCACATGCCCACGGGGAATTGCGGTGACCCTTGAGCTCAGAAATGTCAGCCTGCGGGTCGGCGCCGAGACTTATATCTATCCGACCACGCTGACGCTCATCGAGGGCGGCTTCAACGTCCTGCTCGGCACGACGCTCGCCGGCAAGACCACGCTGATGCAGCTCATGGCCGGGCTGCGGCGGCCGACGACCGGCGAGATCTGGTTCAACGGCCGCGATGTGACCGGTGTGGCCGTCCAGAAGCGCAACGTCTCGATGGTCTATCAGCAGTTCATCAACTATCCGAACCTGTCCGTCTTCGAGAATATCGCCTCGCCGCTCAGGGTCGCGCATGTGCGGCGGCGGGAGATCGCCGAGCGCGTCGAGCGCATCGCCGCGCTGCTCCAGCTGACGCCGATGCTGCAGCGCAGGCCGTCGGAACTCTCAGGCGGCCAGCAGCAGCGCACCGCGCTCGCCCGCGCTCTCGTCAAGGACGCCGATCTCATCCTGCTCGACGAGCCGCTCGTCAATCTCGACTACAAGCTGCGGGAAGAGCTGCGCGACGAGCTGCCACGGCTGTTCGCTGGGCGGCAATGTACGGTGGTTTATTCGACGACCGAGCCGGGCGAGGCCCTCTTGCTCGGCGGCCATACGGCGGCGATGCATGAGGGGCGCGTGACGCAGTTCGGGCCGACCGGCGAGATCTACCGCAGGCCGGTCGGACCTCACGACGGCGAAAGTCTTCTCCGAGCCGCCGATCAACGCCGTTCGCGTGACCAAGACCGGGCCGTCTATCCGCCTCAGCGACAGCGTGAGCTGGACGGCGAACGGCAAGGCGGCTCACCTCGGCGACGGCCGCTATATTCTCGGCGTCCGGCCCCATCTCGATCAGTCCCGTTCACGAGCGACCGGAGACCATCGAGATCAAGGGCCAGGTGCTGATCACCGAGCTCAGCGGCTCGGAGAGCGTCGTGCATTTCGAGCATGCGGGCCAGGTCTGGATCTCGCAGTCGCACGGCATCCATGCCATCGAGGTGGGCAAGACGGCGCCGTTCCATTTCGATGCCGGCCAATGTCTCTATTTCAGCGAAGACGGCCGGCGCATCGAGAGCTGAGGAGACAAGGGGCTATGGCGCGCATCACGCTCGACAAACTTCGCCACAGCTATATGGCGCAGCCGAAGGCGACAGCCGACTATGCGCTGAAGCAGCTCGACCTCACCTGGGACGACGGCGGCGCCTATGCGCTGCTCGGACCGTCAGGATGCGGCAAGACAACGCTGCTCAATATCATCTCGGGTCTCATCCGGCCGAGCGAGGGCCGCGTGCTGTTCGACGATCGCGATGTGACCGACGAGCCTCCCGCCGAGCGCAACATTGCCCAGGTGTTTCAGTTTCCGGTCGTCTACGACACCATGACGGTTTTCGACAATCTCGCCTTCCCGCTGCGAAACCGTGGCATCGCCGAAGCGGACGTCAGCAAGCGCGTCCAGACAGTCGCGGAGATGACCGACCTCGCCGCCATGCTGCCCAATCGCGCGGCCGGCCTCACCGCCGACGGCAAGCAGAAAATCTCGCTCGGGCGCGGGCTGGTGCGTGAAGACGTCCGTGCCATCCTGTTCGACGAGCCGCTCACCGTCATCGACCCGCATCTGAAATGGCAGCTCCGCTCCAAACTGAAGGAGCTGCACCAGCGGGTCAGGCTCACCATGATCTATGTCACGCACGATCAGACCGAGGCGCTCACTTTCGCCGACAATGTCGTGGTCATGCATGACGGCTATGTCGTCCAGATCGGCACGCCGGTCGAGCTGTTCGAGCGGCCGCGCCACACTTTCGTCGGGCACTTCATCGGCTCGCCGGGCATGAATGTGCTGCCCTGCCGCGTCGAGAACGGCGCTGCGATTTTCGACGGCCATCGGCTCACCATCGACAACCCGCCGGCCGGCAGCCTCAACGGCAAGCAGACCGAGATCGGCATCCGCCCGGAATTCGTGACGCTTTGCCGCGGACGGCATTCCCGTCGAGATCGCCAAGGTCAGCGATGCCGGCCGCTACCGGATCGTCGATACGCGCCATGGCGCGAGCCGCATCAATCTCTTGCTTTCGGAAGACGCCGCGATCCCGGCGACCGGCGCCCGTGTCGCCTTCCAGCCCAAACAGACGCGGCTCTACGCCGACGGCTGGCTCGTCGAGTGAGGCTCCCATGTCCGGCAAGGTGCGTAATCAGAAAGGCTGGCTCTTCGTTCTCCCGGTGGTGGCGCTGGTCGCCTTCAATGCCATCATCCCGCTGATGACGGTCGTCAATTACTCCGTGCAGGAGACCTTCGGCGCCAATGTGTTCTTCTTCGAGGGGCTGAAATGGTTCCAGCAGGTGCTGCATTCCGACCGCTTCCACCAGGCGCTCGGCCGGCAGCTGCTCTTCACTTTCACGATTCTCGCAATCGAGGTTCCGCTCGGCGTCGCCATCGCCCTCGCCATGCCGCGCAAGGGGCCCTGGGTCTCGGTTTGCCTGGTGCTGATGGCCTTGCCGCTGCTGATCCCGTGGAACGTCGTCGGCGCGATGTGGAACATCTTCGCGCTGCCGGAGGCGGGCCTGCTCGGGCGGACGCTCAACAGCCTCGGGGTGGACTATAACTTCACGCGCCAGCCGACATCGGCCTGGGCGACGCTCATCGCCATGGACGTCTGGCATTGGACCTCGCTGGTGGTGCTGCTCGCCTATGCCGGTCTGAGCTCGATCCCGGACGCCTATTACCAGGCGGCCAAGATCGACGCCGCCTCCTCCTGGGCGGTGTTCCGCTATATCCAGCTGCCGAAGATGCGCCATGTGCTGACCATCGCCGTGCTGCTGCGCTTCATGGACAGCTTCAACATCTACACCGAGCCCTTCGTGCTGACCGGCGGCGGGCCGGGCAACGCGACGACGCTGCTTTCGATCGATCTCGTCAAGGTCGCGCTCGGCCAGTTCGATCTCGGCCAGGCGGCCGCCATGTCGATCATCTATTTTCTCATCATTCTGCTCTTGTCCTGGGTGTTCTACACCGTCATGACCGGACGGAGGGGGGAGTTATGAGGCGTTTCGGCTGGTTGATTCCGACCCTTTACATCCTGTTCCTGCTCCTGCCGATCTACTGGCTCCTGAACATGTCGTTCAAGACCACCAATGAGATTCTCGGCTCGTTTACGCTGTGGCCGAACGACTTCACCCTGGGCAATTACCGCCAGATCTTCACCGATCCGAGCTGGTACCGGGGCTACATCAACTCGATCACCTACGTATCGATGAACACAGTGATCTCGGTTGCGGTGGCGCTGCCCGCCGCCTACGCCTTTTCACGCTACGAATTTGTCGGCGACAAGCATCTGTTCTTCTGGCTGCTGACGAACCGGATGGCGCCCGCCGCCGTCTTCGCGCTGCCGTTCTTCCAGCTCTATTCCGCCATCGGCCTGTTCGACACGCACATCGCGGTGGCGCTGGCGCACTGCCTGTTCAATGTGCCGCTGGCGGTTTGGATTCTTGAGGGCTTCATGTCGAGCGTGCCGAAAGAGCTCGACGAGACCGCCTATGTCGACGGCTATGGCTTCTGGCGGTTCTTCGGCAGGATCTTCATCCCGACGATCGCCGCCGGCATCGGCGTGACGGCCTTCTTCTGCTTCATGTTCTCATGGGTGGAGCTGCTGCTCGCCAAGACTCTGACCGCGGTCGAGGCCAAGCCGATCGCGGCGATCATGACCAAGACGGCGAGCACCTCCGGCTATGAGCTTGGGCTGCTCGCGGCGGCTGGGACGCTGACGCTGATCCCCGGCGCGGTCGTGATCTATTTCGTGCGCAACTATATCGCCAAGGGTTTTGCGCTCGGCCGGGTTTGATCGATCGGCCGCCACGCCGCAAGGGAGGACGCAATGGGACTGAGCTGGATGGCCTGGACATGGCAGACGGCGCTGTTCTTCGCCGCGATCGCGGCGCTGCTCGTCGCCATGACAATCTGGGAGATCCGCGTGCCGGGCGGCGGCGCCCGCCGGGGCATTCTCGCCATCGAAACCACGCGCGGCGACCGCCTGTTCATCTCGCTGCTCGGCAGCGCCTATATTCACCTGGCCTGGCTGGCCCTCCTCGGCCCGCCGCTCTGGGGCGCGGTCGCCATTTCGCTGATCTACGCGCTTTGCGTGTTCAAATGGGTTTGAGCCCGATCGGCTAAGCAGGTCTGCCTCGATCGGCCCGCGGAGGCGTGGAAACGCAAAGCCCCCTCACCCGGCTCGGTCCTGCCGGACCTCGCCGCCCTCTCCCGCGAGGGGAGAGGGCAGTCTGAGTTAATGGAAGCCTCGGTGCCTGAATGGCGACGGTCATGGCCCTCTCCCCTTGCGGGAGAGGGCGGACGCCGAAGGCGGCCGGGTGAGGGGCTTGTGTTGGCAGCGCTGAAGCAGTCTGCTTGAGTTAGCACGCGATACGGTTTGCGTCGCGAAAATGCGACCAAACGAACAGATGGAGCCTCCTTCCAATTCAATGGAACGGAAAGGCTCTAGCCGTGACGGCCAGGCGTGGCCGCATAAGCGGCCAGGAACGTCCGCACCGCAATGCGGACGACATGATCGATCCGCTCATCCTCCGGCGCGGCGGCGTTCGCGAACATCATCGGCTTGAACAGCGTCGACTGAAACGCGTCGATAAGCTGCGCCGCGGCGATTTCGGAATCCTCGATCTGCAAGATCCCCGCGGCAACCTGCGCCTCCAGATAGGCCCGCACGCCCGCAATCCCGGTTGCCGGACCGGCGTCATAAAAGCGGCGGCCGACTTCCGGCATCCTGACGGCAATGCTCAACACCGTCCGCAGCGGACACAGCCGCTCGGGCTGGCATAGATATTTGATATGGGCGCGCCCGAGCGCCGTCAGCACGCTCTCGACATTGTGATCCTCGGGGTCCAGCGAGAGATTCGCTCGACCTGCGCGCGGCTTTCCTCCTCGAAGATCGTCTCGAACAGATCTTCCTTGCTCTTGAAGTAGACATAGAGCGTGCCCTTCGACACGCCCGCCCGCCGGGCGATCTCGCCCATGCTGGCGGCGTCAAAGCCCTGCTCCAGAAAGACGAGGCGCGCGCCGTCCATGATCTGGCGCCGCTTCGCCGTGGACGCGGCATCGCCAGACGCCGCCTCCTCTATTTCCGCATGGTCCATCATTGCACCAGCTTTCCGCCTTCGCTGCGAATATCGCAACGAAAATGAAATAATTTGACCGAACCGTTCGGTCAATCTTGAAATGAGTGTCGGATTTGTATTATTTCAAGCGCTGACCGAACGGTTCGGTCAGAATTTTTACATATCAGTCGGAGCATGATCCATGAGCGGAATTGCGCGGATGAAACGGACCGAATCAAGCCAGGCGCAGGAAAACCGGCTGGAGGCTAAGGATGTAGCGGCTGAAGCCAATCAGCCAGCGCGCCAAGAGGCGTCGGCCGTCGCCAGATCGGATCGCTCCCCTCCCGAGCGCGCCCGAGCCGGGTGCTTCCGAAACCGCCACCCGAGCCCAAGAAGCCGAGATCGATCCGCAAGACGGTAGCCATGTTCGTCGTGCCGCTGATCCTGATCGCCGCCGGATGGTACGGCTATCACTGGTATACGGTCGCGCGCTTCGAGGTCTCGACCGACGACGCCTATATCAAGGCGGACAATGCCACCATCGCGGCGAAAGTGTCCGGCTATGTCGCCGCCGTCGAGGCGTCGGATAACGCCCATGTCAAGGACGGCGACGTAATCGCCCGCATCGACGATGGCGACTATCGCCTTGCCGTGCAGTCGGCCAAGGACAATGTCGCCGCGCAGCAGTCGACAATCGACCGGATCGGCAAGCAGGTCACGGCGCAGATTGCCGCACTCGATCAGGCCAAGGCGCAGCTTACGTCGGCTCAGGCCGGGGCCCAGCGCGCCGCCTCCGAGCTGCAGCGCCAGCAGGATCTCGCCAAGCGCGATTATGCCAGCCATCAGACGCTCGAACAGGCCGAGGCCACAAATGCGCAGGCCATCGCGGGCGTCGAGAGCGCCAAGGCCGCGGTCGAAGCCGCATCGGCGCAGGTCGAAGTCGTCAAGGCGCAGCAGCAGGAGGCGACGAGCGTCCTGAAGCAGCTCCAGACGGCTTTGCAAAAGGCGGAGCGCGATCTTTCCTTCACCGTCTTGCGCGCGCCCTTCAACGGCGTGATCGGCAATCGCGCCGTGCAGACCGGCGACTATGTCCAGCCTGGGCAGCGGCTCGCCAGCCTGGTTCCGCTCGATGCCGTCTATATCGATGCCAATTTCAAGGAAACCCAGCTCGCCGAGCTCAAGCCAGGCCAGCCGGTCGACATCGAGGTCGACGCTGTCCCCGGCCACGTCTTCCACGGTCATGTGGTCAGCTTCGCCCCGGCATCCGGCTCGGTGTTTTCGCTGCTGCCGCCCGATAATGCTACCGGCAATTTCACCAAAGTTGTCCAGCGCATTCCCGTGCGCATCCGCGTCGACCGCAATCCGGACGAACAGGATCTGTTGCGGCCCGGCATGTCGGTCGTCGTCAGCGTCAACACGAAAGCTGACGCTGCGAGGAGTCCCGCAAAGCCGGGCCCCGTTGCCGCCGCTCCGGCGCAATCGCAGACCAGGTAACGCGATTGAACGGGCCATCTAACTGACCCAGACAGCAAGACGGCCGGAGGTTCGTTCCGATGTCAAATGTCAGCACATTCCCGCCTCGCGGGCCTGCGGCGATTTCCGCCGCATCGCCCGTTCGCGGCGCCGCCGAGGCCAAAGACCGCATCGACCCTGCGCGGCTGATCGCTTTTCTCTGCATGGTCTTCGGCATGTTCATGGCGATCCTGGATATTCAGATCGTCTCGGCATCGCTCAGCGAAATCCAGGCCGGCCTCGCCGCCGGGCCGAATGAAATCACCTGGGTGCAGACCGCCTATCTGATCTCCGAAGTGGTGATGATCCCGCTTTCGGGTTTCCTGTCGCGGGCGCTCGGCACGCGCATCCTCTTCGCCACCGCGGCGGCGGGCTTCACGGCGTCGAGCCTGATGTGCGGTCTCTCCACCGGCCTCAACGAGATGATCTTCTGGCGCACCGTGCAGGGCTTCATCGGCGGCGGCATGATCCCGACGGTGTTCGCCTCGGCGTATACGATCTTCCCGCGCTCGCGCATGGGTCTGATCACGCCGCTGATCGGCCTGGTCGTCACGCTCGCTCCCACGATCGGACCGACGGTCGGCGGCTATCTCACCGACTATTTCTCCTGGCACTGGCTGTTCTTCATCAACGTAATTCCGGGCATCGGCGTCACTATCGCCGCGATCACGCTCATCGACTTCGACGAGCCGGATTTCTCGCTGTTCGACCATTTCGACTGGATCGGTCTCTTCTCCATGGCCGGCTTTCTCGGCGCGCTCGAATATGTGCTGGAGGAGGGGCCGCGGAACGATTGGTTCAACGACAATCTGGTGCTGATTTTCGCCTGGGTGTCCGGCATTTCCGCAATCGTGTTTTTTGTCCGGGCGCTGACGGCGGCTGAGCCGATCGTCGATCTGAAGGCCTTCGCAAATCGCAATTTCGCGATGGGCTCGCTGTTCTCTTTCGTCATGGGCATCGGGCTTTACGGCCTGACCTATCTCTATCCGGTCTATCTGGCCGCGATCCGCGGCTATGATGCGCTGATGATCGGCGAGACCATGTTCGTCACCGGTCTCACCATGTTTCTGACGGCTCCGCTGGTCGGGCGGCTGATCGGAAAGGTCGATCCGCGCATCTTGCTGATGACGGGCTTCATCAGCTTCGGCGTCGGCACATGGTGGGCCTCCTATATCACCCATGACTGGGACTTCTGGGAGCTGTTCTGGCCGCAGGTGTTCCGCGGCTTCGGCCTGATGATGGCGATGATCCCGGTCAACAATATCTCGCTCGGCACGCTGCCTGCGGAGCGGGTGAAGAACGCTTCGGGCCTCTTCAATCTCACCCGCAATCTCGGCGGCGCCGTCGGGCTCGCCGCCCTGAACACCATGCTTAATAACCGCACCGACCTGCACATCGCCCGGCTGCACGAGGCGGTCAACTGGGGACGGGGACCCGCCGTCGAGGCTCTGAACAACCTGACCCTGCATTTCCAGAGTTTTGGCAGCGACGCACAGAGCATGGCGATCAAGCAGCTCACCGCCATGGCGCATCGTGAAGCCGTGGTGATGGCCTTTTCCGATGTCTTCCTGTTCCTGACGGCGCTGTCCATCGGGCTGAGCATTCTGGCGATCTTCATCAAGAAGCCCGCGCCTCAGGCCGCCGCCGCTGGCGGCGGGCATTAGCGCGAGATCCGAAAAGGGATGGGAACCGGTTTTCGGAAAAACCGAGCGTAAGATAAAGGGCCAGAGCGGGACGTCAAACAACACCTCGCTCTGGCGGATGCGGCGCTGCGCGGCAGGCGCGGCGCCGCACGTGACCATCGGCGCATAAAGCGCTTATAGTGATGGCGGCTTGCGCAGGTGGCACATGAGCGGTTTTCACGGCGTCTTTCCTTATCTCGTGTCACCGGTCGATGCTGACGGCCGCGTTCTCACCGATGTGCTTCGGCGGCTCGCATCCGACCTGATCGATGCCGGCGTTCACGGCCTGACGCCGCTCGGCTCGACCGGCGAATTCGCCTATCTGACACGCGAACAGCGCATCGATGTCGTCAGGGCGACGATCGAGGCGGCGGCGGGGCGGGTGCCGGTCGTTGCCGGCGTTGCCTCGACCTCGACGGCGGACGCGGTCAGCCAAGCGCAAAGCTATGAGCGCCTCGGCGCCGACGGCATTCTTGCCATCCTCGAAGCCTATTTCCCGCTCAAAGACGCCCAGGTCGAGGACTACTTCCGCGCCATCGCCGATGCGGTCGGCATCCCGGTCGTGCTTTACACAAATCCGCAATTTCAGCGCAGCGATCTGAGCCTCGATGTCATCGCCCGGCTGTCGGAGCATCCGCGCATCGGCTACATCAAGGACGCCTCGACCAATACCGGCCGGCTCCTGTCGATCATGAACCGCTGCGGCGACAGGCTGCGCGTATTCTCGGCCTCGGCTCATATTCCGGCCTGCGTCATGATGATCGGCGGCGTCGGCTGGATGGCGGGTCCCGCCTGCCTCATCCCGAGGCAGAGCGTGCGGCTGTTCGAGCTTTGCCGGGCCGGTCAGTGGGAGGCGGCGATGCGGCTGCAGCGGCAGCTCTGGCGGGTCAACGAAGCTTTCGCGCGGTTCAGTCTGGCGGCCTGCGTCAAGGCGGGCCTGCAGTCGCAGGGCTACGCCGTGGGCGGACCGATACCGCCACAGGCAGCGCTCACCGCCGAGGATCGCGGGGTGGTCGAGGCCGCCCTCGCCGATGTCGGCGCCTTCGAGGACGCCGCTCTCTACGGACGGCTCAGCCGCCTAGTGGTCCGAATTCCGGCATTTGCATCCGCTTGCAGCACACTCGAGAGCAAATGCCGGAATCAAAAGGACCACTAGCAACGTTATAGATTCTAGTGGAGCTTTTGAATTTGACATTTGAGCGCGAGCTCGCGACAGGCGGGACTCAAATGTCAAATTCGCTCCACTAGCCGAACCAATAGGCCGGGGCTGAGATTGCGGCCGGTCTTCACCTCCATCGACGCAACTTGCGGAAATAAAGCTATCTCCTGAACCGCGTGTTCAGCACGGCATCCGCGCTTGCGATGCCGATCGGCAACGGTCACACTGTCACCGCGAAAGTGGGAAAGAACACAGTTGCCGTTTCGGTCGCGCTTTGACAGCATCCGCCCCCGTGGTTCTGCGCCTCGGACGGTGCTCCAGACCGCAAGTGGCTATAATTTTATTGGAGGAGCTAAAGCATGTTTCGTCATCTGCGATTGAGCGTTGCCTTGGGGTCGGCGCTTCTGGCTGGAGCAGCGGCGCTTCAGAGCCCGGCAGCGGCGGAAGAGAAATATCCCTCGCGCCCGATCGAGCTGATCGTGCCGTTCGGCCCCGGCGGCGGGGCGGATCAGCTGGCGCGTCTGACCGGCAAGCTGCTTGGAGCCGATCATCGGCCAGGGCCTTCCGGTCGTCAACGTTCCCGGCGGCACCGGCGCGACCGGCATGGCCAAGCTGATCGCGGCGCCGGCGGACGGCTATTCGGCGGCGATCTACATCGCCGACACCCATGCTCTGCTCACCGGCGCAAATCCGCGCTGGAAGGTGGAGGATCTGACGCCGCTGGCGGTGATGATCCAGCAGCCCTCCTTCCTGTTCGTGGCCAAGGACAGCCCATTCAAGACCTGGGCCGAGTTCGAGAAGGCCGCCAAGGCCGAGCCCGGCAAGCTGAAGGTGGCGACGGTCGGCTTCGGCAGCGTCGATGATTTCTCCTTGAAGCATCTGGAGGCCAAGGGCGGCATCAAGGTGGTGCAGGTGCCCTTCGCCAAGCCGAGCGAGCGCTATGTCTCGATCCTGGGCGGCCATGCCGATGCGCTTTACGAACAGGCCGGCGATGTCGCCCAGTTCATCAAGAGCGGCCAGATGCGCCCGCTGTTGATGTTCGGCGACAAGCGCCTGGGCGCCTTTCCGGACGTGCCGGCCTCGGGCGAGCTTGGCTTTACGGTGTCGCTGCCGCAATTCCGCTCGATCGTGGTGCGCGCCGGCACGCCGGCCGAGCATGTGAAATTCCTCTCCGACGCGCTGAGCAAGATCGCCGCGACGGACGAGTACAAGGCGTTCCTCAAGGACAGCTATGCCGATCCGGACAGCTTTCTGCCGGCCGACAAATGCAAGGATTTCCTCAAGCAGCAGCTGGAGGACATGCAGAAGGCCAAGGCCGGGGGCTGATGCTTTAGGGCTTGCCTCAGGTTGTGTAAGGGAGTGATCGATGCAGTCTCGAAGGTTTCTGTCGGCGCTCCCTTACGCGGTTCTGTTCGGCCTGGCCGCCTGGTTCTACCATCTGGCCGGCGAGATCGCATTCACCCGCCGCGGCGACAATATCGGACCGGATTTCTGGCCGCGCATGGCGCTGGCGGCGATGATGATCATCTGTGCCGTTCAAGGCGCGCGTCTCCTGATTTTCGGACGCGCCGATAGCACTCCGGGCGTCGTCGATGTCGGCGAGGAAGACGACAATGCGCCGCGTTCGCACCTGCTTCTGATCGCGGGCGTGGTCCTGACGGTGGGCTATGGCCTGCTGATGCCGATCGTCGGCTTTCTCACCGGCACCTTCCTTTTCATGCTGCTTTTCATGTATGCGGGCCAATACCGCGCGCATCTGCCGATCTTTCTGTCGAGCCTTTTCGGCGCTCTGCTGGTAACCATCCTGTTCCAGAAGGTCGTCTACGTCTCCTTGCCGCGCGGCGTTCCGCCTTTCGATCGGCTGGCGGACTTTATCCTCAACCTATTCTGAGCGAGTCTTTCGAGAGAAAGCCATCCAACCTTCACAGTCCGGAACAGGTTGACGCCCCTTGGAAACGCTTCTTCATCTCGGCCAGGGCCTTCTCACCTGCCTGCAGCCGCTCAATCTGATGACGCTCGTGCTCGGCATCGTCGTCGGGCTCTTGGTCGGCGTGCTGCGGGCCTGAGCCTGGTCATGGGCGTGGTGCTGTGCCTGCCTTCACCTATCAGATGGATGTGACGCCGGCGATCATCCTGTTAGGGGCGATGTACATCTCCGGCACCTATGGCGGCGCCTTCACCTCGATCCTGTTCCGCATTCCCGGCGAGCCGATCGATGTGCCGCTCTTGTGGGACGGCTATACCATGGCGCGAACGGCCAGCCGTCCAAGGCGCTGGGGTGGACCCTCTTGGCGGCCTTCAGCGGCGGCCTGCTCTCGGCGATCATCATGGTGGTGATGACCGAGCCGGTGGCGGAATTCGCCCTGCGCTTCTCCTCGCCGGAATATTTCGCGGTGGTCGTGTTCGGCCTCGCCTCGGTGGTCTCGCTCGCCCACGGCTCGCTCGCCAACGCCTGATCAGCCTGTGTCTCGGCCTGGTCATTGCCACGGTCGGCACCGACACCACCTATGGCGCCAGCCGCTTCAGCTTCGGCATGCCATTCTCGCCGACGGCATCGAGTTCACCGTGGTCATGGTCGGCGCTTACGGCGTCGGCGAGGTGCTGGCGCGGCTCGAGCGCGGCTTTGCAGCACGCCGGTGACGCAGCAGGCCGGCTACACCAAGACCGAGTTCCCCTCGCTCAAGGAGATCCGCGGCGTGCTCGGCATGCTCTTGCGCAGCACATCCTCGGCAACATCATCGGCATCATCCCGGCGCCGGCGCCACCATCGCCTCCTTCGTCAGCTACGGCGTCGAAGGCCAGATCGGCGAAGGCGGGCGCTGCTCGGCACCGGCATTGCCGAGGGCATCGTCGCCCCGCAGGCCGCCGCGACCGCCTGGGTCGGCGGCGCCATGGTGCCGCTGATGGCGGTCGGCATTCCCGGCAGCGGCGCCACCGCCGTCATTCTCGGCGCCTTCATGCTGCACGGCGTCCAGCCGGGACCGCAGGTGCTGGTCACATCCGCCGATATGGTCTACGCCATCTTCGCCTCGATCTTCCTCGGCGTCTTCGTGATGTGCGCGGTCGGTTATTTCGCGGTGCGGCTGCTGGTCGAGGTGCTCGATATTCCCGAGGCCATCGTCTCCGCCTTCGTGATGATCCTGTGCTTCATGGGCGCGCTCTCGATCGAGCGACATCACCGACATGTATCTGATGATCGTGTTCGGCGCCGTCGGCTATCTGTTCGAGCGGCTGGCTTTCGATCGCGCCGATGGTGCTCGGCGTCATCCTCGGACCGCTCGCGGAAGAATCCTTCCTGAATTCCATGATCAGCTACGGCAATGACTGGACGGTGTTCTTCACAGGCATTCGGCGTGCTGATGGCTGAGTCGTGCTGCTGCTGCCGCTCGCGGGCGCGCTGCGTATCCGGCTGCGCGGCGCACCGATCGAAGCCAAAACCTCGCCTTGATTAAAGGGAATAATGGCATGATTAACCATAATCTGACGCTGCACGATAGCGGAAATGGTCATCAGTGGGCATGCCAAACCAAAACATGGGCAAAGTCAAGCCATTGCGACTGCATAGATAATCTTACATATAATTATTTGGTGATATGAGTCACCGGAATTCTTACCGCTATTTTGAAACACCTTCGTATTGTTTCCATAAGAGGTAGTCACACTTGCGTGAGTGCCTCGATCGGCTTAATACACCATGACAAGGTGCGCGCATTCACTCGCCTTCGCTTCGACGCAGCTATCGATGCGCGCAATTTCAATTTCTTCCGTGATGGGTCGAAACGGGGAGGTATACTAGGTAAAATGAAAAAACTACTCGCGGGTCTCATAGTGACGCTGAGCGCATGTGGAGTGATATACCCCACAGGCGCGAGTTGGGCGCAGCAGGTCGTTGCCGTTGGGCCGGCAGCGCCAAGCGCCACCTACGAAGAGCGCAAACGCGAGACGAATGAGAATGTCGTCACGATCATAGCCTCCGATACCAAGAGCCCCTATACGATTTTTGCCGAGGACATGCGCAATGTTCTGGATCAATCGAAGGTCCCCGGTGGATTGCGCGTGCTTCCCATCCTCGGCCGAGGCGGCGGTCAGAACGCGGTGGACGTTCTGCTCCTGAGGGGCGTCGATATGGGCATCGTGGAGGCGAGCGACGTCGAAATCGCCAGAAAGAAAGACCCTGCTGTTTTCGCCAATGCCGAGAACCGCCTCCACTACATCGCCAAGCTCGCCAACTCAGAATTTCAGATTCTGGCGTTGAATGAAATCAAGACGCGTAAAGGATTTGGAAGGGCAAAAAAGTCAACTGCTTCAAGAATGGCAGCTCGACGCAATTTGCCTGTCAGCGGATCTTCAGGCTCATGCATATCAATATCAACGAGGTCAATTACGATCAGGCGGTCGCAAATGAGAAGATGAAATCCAAGGAGATCGCTGCGACCATTCGTTTCGCCGGCGCTCCGCATAACGCCTTCAAGAATTTCACGGCGGCCGACGGCGTGCACTTTCTAGCGATCTCGCCCAGTGTCATACCCGAGCAGGATTTCAACAAACTGCTGGAGATCTACTCTCCGGCTCTGTTGAAGAATGAATTCTACCCTGACCTCGTACCGGCCGATAAGCCGGTTCCAACCATAGCGGGAGCAATGCTGCTGGCGGTCTATAACTGGGCCCCCAATACCGAACGCTATCAGCGCGTAACCAATTTCATCAACGAGCTTTTCACGAATATCGATAAGTTCTCAACGCCGGGCCATCACCCGAAATGGAAGGAGATCAACCTGGCTGCGACCGTTCCCGGCTGGACACGGTTCCAGCCGGCGCAAGACTGGCTTGACAAGTGGAAGCAGACCGAGAAAACAGCCACGTCGGAAATGCGCACCGCCTTCACATCCTTCCTCAAGACGCATGGTGACGTTCAAGGCATTTCCAGCCAGCAGCGTGAAGCCCTGTTTTCGCAGTTCATGCAGTGGTGGAATAAGCAGAGGACGTCGCAGCGTTAGACTATGACAATTGCGCCGTTTCCGGGAACGAACGCACAACTATTCGCCTTTTTTCCGCGGGGCGGCGCATTTATCTGCCGGAGGCCTTAAAAATTGCGGCGACCAAGCATGGCGACCTCACCTCGAAGGGCCCAACCGGCCGCACTGACGTCGCGCAAGCGATCAGCCGGTCGCCACGAAGACGAGGTCGCAGCGTAAAGCGCGTCTTCCGTGCTTCGAAAGCCCTTCTCTGTGGGGCGGTCTGGATCACCGCCGCAGGAGCCGCGAATGCGGCTCTTGCCGCGCCGTTCGAGACAACGCTCTCCACGCTGGGCGATCTCGAAACCCTTTCATCCCATGGACCAGACTTTCTTGTGCTGGCGGAAAATCGCTCCGTTGCGCTCAAGGCGGGCGATGTCAGCGGGCCGCCGGGGCGTCCAATTCCCCTTCAAGTTCAAGTGCTTGGCGAGAGCGGCGAGAATCAGCTGCTCATTTTCACGGGCCTGCCTCAGGGCGTGAAATTGGCCCCAGGCGGCAATTTCGGTAGGTTTTGGGCCGTCAATTCAAGCGTCGTCTCGACACTTACTTTGACGGCGCCGGAAGGGTTTTCCGGCACCTTCACGATCACGGTCGCGCAGAAGCAGGATGTATCGCCTTCGACAAACTCGGCATCGTTCAGAGTGACGATCGGCGAGCAGCCAGCGACATCCGCTGCACCCAGCAACCAGGACGAAAGCCCGAAACCGGCCAATCAGCCAAATCCGAACGAGCAACTCCTTCTCGGCCGCGCAAACCAGCTTTTCCACGACGGCGACGTGTCCGGTGCACGCTCGATCCTCGAATATCTCGCCCTTCAAGGAAGCGCGGCCGCAGCCATGGCTTTGGCGGAGACCTACGACCCGGCCGTCCTCAGCAAGATGGTGATCAAAGGCTTGGAGCCGGATCCGCAAAAGGCGCGCGAGTGGTACCTGAAAGCCGAACAGCTCGGCGGCACCGATGCGCGCAGCCGCCTCGACAGTCTTGCCACCCGCTGATTTCGGGTTGCCGCGATCCGCCCGGATCGACTCAAGGCGAGACTGTGCGATCGGCACGATCGTGCTCCGGGCGTGATCGTTCCGCGCCGCGCCACCGCAGCAGGTTAGAAGCGAAACTAAGCCCGCTTTGGCCAGGCGCTCGATTTCAGAAAATGGAACAGGCACGGCGCGGTCATCGGGGTTGCGAGGGCATAGCCCTGCAGAATATCGCAGCCCAGGTCCCTGAGAATGTCGGCGTGTTCCATGGTCTCGACGCCCTCGGCGATAATGCCGATGCCGAGCGCTTTTCCCATCTCGATGATGGACTGGACCAGGCGCCGTTGCGGCCGCGACCGCGTGATCGGCATAATCAGCTGCTGGGCGATCTTCAGCCGCGTCGGACGAACGCGCAACAGGCCGACAATCGACGCATGGCCGGTGCCGAAATCGTCGATTTCGATCTCTATGCCGAGCCGTTTGAGCCGGTTGATCGTCCGGCTGATGGAGACGTCGGAATCGCTGTCGTCGAGAAAAATCAACTCGACCAGTTCGAATGCGACCAGCCCTTTCGGCAGCTTCATGCCGGCAATGACGCGGACGAGGTCGGGATCGCACAGGCGCCGCAGCGAAATATTGACCGAAAGTCTCGGGATGATGATGCCGCTTTCGCGAAAGGTGATGATATCACGCAGCCCGCGTTCGAGCATGATGCTGTCGATCCGGCCGATGACTTTCAGGTCTTCGGCGACTTTCAGGAACCTCGCCGGTTCCAGAATGCCTTTTTCCCGATGATTCCACCTCACCATCGTTTCGACGCCGACCATATCGAAGCTATTGGCATCGAATTGCGGCTGATAGAGCGGGAAGAACTCATTCACGTCGAGGCTGCTCAGCATAGCCTCCGACATCTGCTGGTGTTCAATGGTCTGTTTCTGAAGGCGGCTCGAGAAAAAAGCGTAGCGCCCGCGGCCGCTGCTCTTTGCCCGGTAAAGCGCAATGTCGGCGTTGATCAGCAGTCTTGACGGATCTGCGTATTTGGAGCGCGAATAGGCGATGCCGATGCTGGCTCCGAAGCGGCAGAAGCTGTTCTTGTAGAGGACCGGCTTGCCAAGCTCGATGATGATGCGATGGGCAAGCGCCGCCACGGACCGTCTACCGCCGTCGGATTTGGCGACAATGACGAATTCGTCGCCGCCGATCCGTGCGACAAAGTCGTCTGACCGGATCAGCGACCGAAGAATTGACGCGGCGTGGGCAAGAACATAGTCGCCTACCGCGTGGCCACGCGTGTCATTGATCTGCTTGAAGCGATCGAGATCGATATGAAGGATGGCAATGCCGCCGCCCTTGACGCCGGCATTATTGGCGATCGGACCCTCCAGGACCTGTTTCAGATAGCGGCGGTTTGGAAGGCCGGTCAGAGGATCGTGAAGGGCTTGGTGCTCGATTTGCTGCGTCGCTTCGCGGGTCTCGTGGAGGGCCTTGGTCAGCTCGGCCGTCCGGTCCTTGACGGTGTCTTCAAGAAGCTCGGTCCAAACCCGCAAGCCTTGATTCACCTCGTAGAGTTCCAGACTCTTTTCCTCAAGCAGGCGCTCGGCCGCGACGCGCGCGGCACGTTCGCGTTCGACTCGCCTGATCATGACGGCTTCCGAGCTGCTCACGTCCGTAGTTCTACCCGCGATGGATTCGCGTCAACGCGCCGGACAGTGATGTCCAAACCCTGATCCGCCGGCGAAACCCGCATCTCCAGCGGCGCACCGAAATACTCGCCGCAGCCCCTGATCAGGCCGATACACAGATCGCCCAAAGGACGGGGGGACCGATAGTTGATCCTGAGAACGTCCTCGGCGAGGCGCGCCGTCTTGATGCTTGGAAGCTCCGCGTCAGGATAGAGTTTCAGAACTTCGGTGTGAATCCTGAGCTCGATCGTCTCAAGAAAGTCTAAAGGATCGTGGCAGTCTCTGAAGAACAGCGGATAAATTCTGGCAAATCTTCCAAACAAATGCTTACCGAATGCCTCAAGCAGGTCCGCAGCCGAGATTGCCGAAGCCGACACGAGGGCGGAGACGAGGGACTCCATCTCGGCATAGGGATAGTTGCCGACGGCGGTGTACGTCCCTCCCGAAGGCGGGTCGGCCTTGTTCAATATGGCATCGACGGTCTCGTAGCCGGATCGCTTCTCGACGAAATCCAAGAATTCCGTGAAGATGATGCCCTTCATCGAATTTTAACTCCTGACTCCCGTTCCTTATTATTGCTTTTATCCGTTTATATCGGATGACACGCGGTGGGAATATTTTATAATATAATTGAATCTATTCTATAGATATTTGAAATCAAAATGAGTATCAGACTTTTTTCAAAAATTTTACGGCCGATCGCTAATACAGCGCTAAGCACGCCGGGCCGCGGCCATTGCACCCACAAAGCGCCATGCTTACACCAATTCAGCGCCTCGCTATGCACGTCCAGATCGCAAGTCGACAGCGCCCACCTGAGAGAGTTGACGGATCCGTAAGGTCTAAGCCGTAGCCTGTACGGCTGCGGAGGTTGTAAGTGGCGTATTTGCCGACCGAGATGGCCGACCATTTCGAATTGCTGGAAGCGATCTTCGAGGCGCTCCCGGACCCGATCTTCGTGAAAAACAACCAGCATCAATGGATCTACGCCAACAAGCCCTATAAGGAGCTGATCGGCGTCGAAGACCTCGTCGGGAAAGATGATACCTATGTCTATCCGCCGCATCAGGTGCAGATCTTCTGGTCCGAGGACGTCAAGGTCTTCCAAGGCCAGCACAGCTTGAACGAGGAACTGGTCGCCAACGACGTTTTCGCGCTGACCAAGAAGTTTCCGATCAAACTGCCGGACGGCTCGACGGGACTTGTCGGAATCATCTTCGACATCAGCTCGTACAAGAAGGCCGAGCGCATCGCCGAGCAGATCGCCGCCGCCAGTGCCGCGAAATCGCGTTTCCTCGCCATGGTTAGTCATGAGATCCGCACACCGCTCAACGGCATGCTCGGCATGGCCCAGGCGCTTCAGGAGGATGATCTGGCGCCGAGACAGCAGGATAAGATCGCGACCATCCTGGAGTTGGGCAAGACATTGATGTCGATCATCAATGACGTGCTGGATATGTCGAAGATCGAGGCGGGCAAGCTCGAATTCTCGCCGGTGGATTGCAATCTGCGCCAGGTGGTTTCGGGCGTGGTGAGCCTGTTCGAGCCTCAGGCCGGCGCCAAAGGGATCTGTTTCGATGTCCGCTTCAGCCCCGAAATGCCGGCGATGCTGCGCTTCGACCCGGTGCGCGTTCGCCAGTGCATTTCGAACCTCGTATCCAACGCCGTCAAATTCACCGACGGCGGCACCATCCGCATCTCGGTTGGGACCGAGCGGCACGCACCCGCGAAGCACCTCGTCATGATCGCGGTCGCCGATCCGGGCATCGGCATCGACGAAAATGTTCTCGGTTCATTGTTTTCCGAGTTTACGCAGGCGGATAATTCGACGACGCGGCAATTCGGCGGCACCGGCCTCGGCCTTGCGATAACCCGAAAACTCGCCCGGCTGATGCGGGGTGACGTGACCGTCCAAAGCGAAGAGGGCGCGGGATCGACGTTCGCCTTGTCCTTCGAGGCGCAAGCGGTCGATGCGGCGAGCGCGAAGGTGGAACCGGCGGCACCCTGCGAAAGCCGGATGGATGAAAACCTGTCGAGCCTGCGCGTCCTTCTGGTGGACGACAACCGCATCAACAGGCGCGTCGCCCGGCTGATGCTCGACCCGAGCGGCATTCAGGTCGTCGAAGCCGAGAATGGCCAGCAGGCGCTCGACTGCCTGCGCAATCAGTGTTTTGATCTCGTCCTGCTCGACGTGCATATGCCGGTTATGGACGGCGTCGAAACCCTGGCACACATCCGCAACAGCACGGAGCCATGGTCGAGGATCCCCATTATCGCTCTGACGGCCGACGCCATGGCAAGCAATCGCCAGAAGTTCATTTCGCTCGGAATGAACGGTTATATTTCGAAGCCGATCGACCGCAAGAACCTGATAGCGGAAATCCGTTCGGTGCTCGACCGCAGCCCGGCGCCGGCCAAGGCTGCATCGCAATCTACGATCGCTCTTGAGTCCTAAGCCTTGCGGCTCCGCAGCCTGAGCGCCGCGCTGACCGGCGCCTTGAGCGATCGCGACAAGGCGGACCCATCCGAAATGTCGATCAGGTCGGCGACCGCTTTCGACACGGCAACCGGCCTGCGATTGGCGAATGCCTCGTGGTTGACCTCGATTCTTGTCAGATCATAGAGGTAATTGACCATCAGCCCGTGCGACTCGCGGATGCCCTTGCGCGAGAGATCGGCCATCCAGTCGATCCGCTCGATGCTGGCGCCGTTGCCGAGATGGAACCGCGCGACGGGGTCGGCCGGCCCGCGCTCGGCCCCGGCCCCGGCGAGATAACGCGCCGCCAGCCGCGACAACACCTCGCTCAGCAGCGCGGCGCGGCTATAGCCGTCGGCTTCAGCCTCGGCGGCAAGGTAAAGCACCCCGTCGCGCAGGTTTTCCTTCCCGCTCTCCTTCATGACCTGTTCGGCCAGCGCCCGCGGGAGATGTGCGCCGAGGTCTGTGCCGGGAGTCTCCAGCCAGGCCCGGAATCGCGGCATCGGCGACAGGGTCGCGAAGGTCGTAAGGCCCGGTAGCTCGGCGGCAAGGTCGGAGGCAACCTGCTTGATGAGGAAATTGCCGAAGGAAACCCCGCGCAAGCCAGGCTGGCAGTTCGAGATCGAGTAGAAGATCGCCGTATCCGCCTCGACCTCGCTGCCTTCGGCGAGCGGTGCACGGATGATCGGCTCGATCTTGTCGGCAATGGTGTTGACGAGCGCGACCTCGACGAAGATGAGCGGCTCCTCCGGCAGAGCCGGATGGAAGAAGGCGAAGCAGCGGCGGTCGGCGGCGAGGCGCCGCCTGAGATCGGCCCAGCCGTCGATGGCGTGAACCGCCTCGTAGGTGATCAGCTTCTCAAGCACCGCGGCCGAGGTGTTCCAGTCGATCCGCTGCAATTCGAGGAAGCCGCGATTGAACCAGGAATTGAAGAGATGCAGAAGATCGGCATCGACCGGCGCAAGCTCCGGATTGGAGCCAAGCTGCTCCAGCAGATATTCCCGCAAGCGGACGAGTGTCGCCGTACCCTCCGGGGCCATGTTCATGCGGCGGAACAACTCCTGCCGCGGCGGCTCGACGGCGGATGAGAGCCTGGCAAGATTCTCCGGCGTCTGAGCGGTCCGCCAGCGATTGGCGGCTTTGGTGATGGCTTTCGGATCGGGCGCATAGCGCTTGGCGAGAAGATCGAGGAACTCGAACCGCTCCGCGCCGCCGAGCGATTGCACCAGGCTGATGAGCTCATGCGCGATCACCGTGCCGAGCACCTCGCCGCGTTCCGAGAGCAAGGCATCGGCGAGCGCGCTGGCCCGTTCCGTCAGCGTGCCGTCGACGCCGACCTTCGCCAGCGGCTCGGCATCCCGGATGACGGCGCGGCGGAGCTGATCGATGAAGCGCAGGGCTCCGCGGGAGGCGCGCGTCACCACATCGGCGCCGGCGGCGACCCCGCCCGGCGGTACGGCGTCCCGCGACATGATTTCGCCGAGGATCGCCGCCCGGTCGGCATCGAGTTTTGGCGCCGGCCGGCGCGTAGGCGGATCGGCAAAGCCCGACAGCTTGATCGGGTTGCCCGCCATCAGCAGAGAGCCGAATTCCGGATCGTCCGCGGTGACCACCATATTGCGCGAGCGCACATGCGGATCGGCGAGCACCTTGTCGATGGTATTGATCGGCCCGCAGGGCACGCCGGCCTTGTCGAGGATCTCCAGCCATTCATGGATGGTGCGGACCTTCAGCGCATCATTGATCTCCTCGGCGAGCGGCTCCCAATTCTCCGTGCGCAGGCCGTTCGTGGCAAAGCGCGGATCTTTCGCCAGCTCCGGCGCGCCGATCGCGTCGGCCATTTTCTTGAACAGCACGTCGTTGCCGGCCGCGATCACCATCCAGCCATCCTTGGCGTGGAAAGCGGCGAAGGGCGTGATCGAGGGATGCCGCGCGCCGATCGGCCCGGCGACTTCGCCGGTTGCGGCATAGCGGGCAATGGCGTTCTCCAGGATCGCCACCTGGCAGTCGAGCATGCCGACGTCGATCTTGATCGCCTCGCCGGTCAGCGCCCGATGGAACAGCGCGGCATTGACGCCGACCGCGGTGAACAGGCCCGCCGTGATGTCGCCGATCGAGGTGCCGACGCGCACCGGCGGCTGGCCGGCATGTCCGGTCACGCTCATGATCCCGCCCATCGCCTGCACGACCATGTCGTAAGCGGCGCGCTTCGCATAGGGGCCGGTATGTCCGAAGCCAGAGGCGGCGGCATAGATCAGACGCGGATAGTCCGCATGCAGCTCATCCCAGCCGAGCCCAAGCTTTTCCATGGTGCCGGGCCGGTAGTTTTCGACGAGCACATCGGCCCGCGACAGCAGCTTTGCGAAAATCGCCTTGTCATCGGCATTTTTCAGGTTGAGCGCGATGGATTCCTTGCCCCGATTGAGCGAGCCGAAATAGGCCGAAACCGTATTCAGGAACGGGCCGTAGGCGCGGCTGTCATCGCCCGTTACCGGCTGCTCGATCTTGATCACCCGAGCGCCGAGATCGGCGAGGACCATGGTGCAATAGGGACCGGCGAGAACACGGGTCAGGTCGAGAACGGTCACCCCGGCGAGCGGCCCGTCGGATGCCTCAGGCTGACGGTTGAGAATGTCGATCTCCGACATCACCTGCTCCTGTTGAAATCGCTTGCGCGCGGCAGTCCGGTTTCGGGAACGGCGAATTCAAATCGCCTTCCCCATTACATATTCCGGGAACCATGTCGCGATCTGTGGAAAAATGCACAGAATTACAATCGCAAATAGCATGACCATGACGTAGGGGAACGCTCCCAGCAAGACGTCGCGGGTCGGAACATTCGGTGCAATGGCATTGATGACAAAGAGGTTGAGGCCGACCGGCGGCGTGATCAGGCCGATCTCCATATTGATGGTCAGGACAACCGCGAACCAATAGGGATCAAAGCCTGCCTGGGTGACGATTGGTAAGAGCAGCGGCGTCGCCATGACGATGACGGCGACCGGCGGCAGGAACATGCCGCAGACCAGGAGGAAAAAATTGATGATCGCCATCAGCACCCAGCGATTGACGTCCATCGCACCGATGGTCGTGGCGACGGTCTGAGTGATGAACAGCGATGACAGGGCAAAAGCGAACAATTCCGCCGAGGCCAGGATCATCATGATCATGACGCTTTCGCGCATGGTCGAGGCGAAGATCTCGATCACCGGCCCGGCGCGGAACAGGCGATAGACGACGAAGACGACGACGAGGGTAAGAAACGCGCCCGCGCCCGCGGCCTCGGACGGCGTCGCCACGCCGCCATAGAGCACATACATCACGCCGACAATGATCACGATGAAGGGCAGGACCCGCGGCAGCACGCGGATGCGGTCGGCGAAGGTGAAGCGCTGGCCGAGATCGTCGAAGCGGTAGCCTTGGCGCTTGGCGTCGAACAGCGCCCAAGCCATGAACATCGCGGTCAGCATGATGCCCGGCACCACGCCGGCCAGGAACAGCCGCCCGATCGAGGTCTCGGTGGCGATGCCATAGACGATCATCGTCACCGAAGGCGGGATCAGAATGCCGAGCGTGCCGCCCGCCGCGATCGAGCCGGTGGCGACGGTCGCTGGATAGCCGCGGTTCATCATCTCCGGGATGCCCATCTTGCCGATAGCGGCAGCCGTGGCCGGGCTGGAGCCGGTCATGCCGGAGAAGATCGCACACGCGCCGATATTAGACAGGATCAGCCCGCCGGGCACGCGGCTCAGCCAGCGGTCGAGCGCTTCATAGAGGTCCTTGCCAGCAGGAGACGATGCGACAGCTGCGCCCATCAGCACGAACATCGGAATGGTGACGAAGGCGAGATTGGAGATCCCACCGAACATAGTCTCGGCGAGAACGTTGAAAACGTCCGCGCCTTCGCTCAGGAACAGCGCCAAGATCGCAGATAGGCCAAGCGCGAAGGCGATCGGCATGCCCGTCGCCAGGAAAACGAACAGCACGACGATCAGCAATATGCCGGCGGCTTCCGGGCTCAAGGGCGTTCATCCTTCGGACGAAGAAATTCGGCGACATATTGCAGGCAGACGAGGCCGAAACCGATGGGCATGGGGATGGCGGGAATCCAGATCGGAACCTGCCAGATGCTGCTGGATTTCCATCCCAGGCTCCAGGCTTCCCAGACATATTTGGCGCTTGCCGCGCACATGATCGCGCAAAAGATCAGCCCCAGAATCTTGCCGGTGAATTGCAGCCATTCGAGCGCTTTGCCGGTGAGGAGGCTTTCGACCACGTCGACGCTGACGTGGGCGCGCTTCATCAGCACATACGGCGCGCCGAGAAAGATTGCGGCGGTGGCGGAGTAGACAACGAAATCGGTCTGCCAGATCGTCGGTAAGCGAAAGAAATAGCGCAGGAAGATCATCTGGCAGACGACAAGCATGGCTGCGATCAGCAGCAGCACGGCCACGAGCCCGAACAGCCGGGATAGATTATCCGTGATGGAAATATAAGAGCGGGTCATGGAAGGCGGGGCCGGAAGAACGAGGTGAAAAGCGCCGCCCGGAGCGAAGCGGCGCCTCAGCATTATTTCACGGCGAGAGCTTCTTCAATCAGCTTGGCGCCGCCCTTCACGTCCTCGGCGAATTTTTTATAGGACGACTCCTTGGCGACCTTCAGCCAGGCGTCGAAATCGGCCTTCGACATTTCGGTGACCTCAACGCCGGCCTTCTTGAAGGTATCGACAAGCTTGGCGTCGCTCTTTTTGGCCTCTTCGTTGAAATAGTCTTCGGATTTCTTGCCGGCCGCCATGATCGCCGCCTGCTGCTCCTTGGTGAGCTTGTCGAAGCTCTTTTTCGACATCAGCACGGGCTCATACATGTACCACAGCGCGTTCTCGCCGGGTGCGGTCAGGCACTTCACCTGCTCAAAGAGGCGGTAGGACACGAAGCTTTCCGATGAGGTATTCGTCGCATCGAGCACGTTGGTCTGCATGGCGTTATAGATTTCGCTCGACGGCATCGAGGCGATCGAAGCGCCCGCGGCGGCCAGCATTTGCTCGAAAGCGGGACCGGCTGCGCGCGTCACCTGCCCTTTGATGCTGTCTGGGCCTTTGATGCAGCCCTTCTTGGACGCGAATGCGCCGGAGAGCCAGGCATCGGCGACGACCACGACGCCGGCATCATTCACGACCTTTTTGATCTGCGTCATGAACGGGGAGTTGTTGAGCCGCTTGGCGCGGTCCAGATTGCCGACCAGGCCGGGCATCAGGGTCGCGGAGAATATTGGAAATTGGCCGGACGCGTAATCGAGCGGGAAGGAGGACATATCCAGCACGCCTCGTGTCATGCCGTTCCACTGCTCTTTCGGCTTGAACAGCGAGGAGCCGGGGAAGACCTGGATCTTCAGCCCGACATTGGCCTTTTCCACTTCCTTGGCGATGATCTGAACCATCTCGTCGCGCGGGTCGCCCTTGCCGCCGGGGAACTGGTGCGAGGCCTTCAGCACCGTTTCCGCCGCCAGCGGCGAGGCCATCAAGGCGAGGCTCAGGATTGGCGCTGCGATTTTTGCCGTGAACATACGGCATGGACTTGTCATGGGTTTTCCTCCTCCTCAAACAACCGCACTACGAGGTGCGGAGGTCGTCCTTGTGCTCAGTAAGAGCCATCTTGTATGCATAAGGGCGTACGATAATCTTTAATGCAAGCCTTATGCATTCAAAAATCAGCGCAAAAGCTTGATTTTTTCACCTGTAATGGCGAAGCTTGGCTGGCCATGCAGGAAGCACGCACACATCGGCTCAGAGATCGTATTGAAGACCAAATTGCGACCGGCGTCTATGCCCCTGGCGAGCGGCTGGACGAGACGGCGCTGGCGCGGGAGTTCGGCGTCTCGCGCACGCCGGTCCGCGAGGCGTTGCAGCAGCTTGCGGCGGGCGGCCTGGTCGAGCTCAGAGGGCGGCGCGGGGCGATCGTCAGCGCGCCCGATCCCAGCCGGCTTCTGGAGATGTTCGACGTCATGGCCGAGCTGGAAGCGATGTGCGGCCGGCTCGCCGCGCGGCGGCTGATGCCGGAGGGCGAGGCGGCGCTTGAGGACACCTTGCAGGCTTGCCGCGACGCGGTCGAGGCCGGCGATACCGACGCCTATTATTACGAGAACGAGCGCTTTCACCGCGCGATCTACGCCGCGAGCGGCAACCGCTTTCTGAACGAGCAGGCCGTCGCGCTGCATAAGCGCCTCGCCCCGTTCCGGCGCCTGCAGCTTCGCGTGCGCAACCGGATGCGGACCTCACGCGAGGAGCATGCGGCGATCGTCGCGGCGATCATGAGCGGGGACAGTGACGCCGCCGCCGAGCGCCTGCGCAGCCATGTGGCGATCCAGGGCGAGCGCTTCAGCGATCTGATTGCGACGCTGGACCGGGCGAAGGCCGGGGTGGGGTGATTGGGCCACGCGAAAAAGGGTATCTCATCGTCTAAGCTGGATAGGTTGCCGTTTCGGTGTCTTCGGTGGCTCGAACTCCGTAAGATCTCATTCACTGCAACGTCCGAATAAATCTTATTGTCCAATCCCAAATTGCAACCCCGCAATCTGCCGCTTGCGCCGCTTCCCGCCGCCCCTCCGCGCGCCCACATTAAAAGCGTCAGCGAAGGAGCCTCCGATGACTGTCCACCCAAACTTTGCCGAATTCCGCCCTGCCCGGCCGATCGCGCCCGGCGCGCGCATCGGCCATGTGCATCTCAAGGTCGCCGATATCCCGCGCTCGCTCGCCTTCTATGTCGGCGTGCTCGGCTTCGAGCTGACGACCAGCTACGGCGGTCAAGCGGCCTTCCTTTCGGCGGGCGGCTATCACCACCACATCGCGCTCAACACTTGGGAAAGCCTCGGCGGATCGCCGCCCCCGGCGGGCACGACCGGCCTTTATCACCTCGCCATCCTCTATCCGACGCGCGCGGATCTCGCCGATGCGCTGCGCCGCCTGGACGAGGCGGGCATCCGGCTCGACGGCGCCAGCGATCACGGCGTCAGCGAGGCGCTCTATCTGCGCGATCCGGACGAGAACGGCGTCGAGCTGTATTGGGATCGCCCGCAGGCTGAATGGCCGCGCGATGCCGAGGGCAATCTCGACATGTTCACGCGGCGGCTGGATCTCGACAGCCTGCGCGCGGAGCTGAAGTGATCCGGCGTGACTAGGACCCGTATTGCAACATGCAATCCCGTCGTCCCGGAAACGCCGCAAGCGTTGTCCGGGACCCAATAGCGTCTCCCACCATGCTGCTGGGCCATTAGACCCCGGACAAGCGCTGCCGCGCTTTCCGGGGCAACGCCGCGCCTGCTCCGGCAACGGCATCTGTTAGAGCCGCGAGACCGCTCGATTTCGACACCGCGCGAAAAATTTTTTAAAAAAAAGCCGTCCGGCCGCCAACGGAGCCGGGCTTTCGCCCGTTAATAGCCGGGCAGCACCAGGATTTTCGGACTGGCCGGCAGACTCGCCGCCGAGACGATGACAGTCGGCTTGTCGCTGGTCTCGACGGGAAAGCTCTCGCCCATCAGCGCCAGAAAACGCCCGAGCGTCTGCTGGTTGAAATAGTGCATCGGCAGAATGAGCCGCGCCTTGAGCAGCTTCAGCACATCGACCATCGCCGATTGCTGCATGGTATAGGCGCCGTCGACCGGCACCATGACCACGTCGAGCTGGCCGATCAGGCCGAGATGCTCGGGGCCAAGCGGATGATGCAGATGGCCGAGATGGCCGATGCAGAGATCGGCGACCTCGAAAATGAAGATGGAATTGCCGTCCTTCTCGCGAATGCCGTCCCAGCCGCGAATGTCGGTCGTCACATTGCGGATCAGCACATCGCCGACAGTGAGATTGTATCTGGCAGGAGCGCCGGGCGTTCCCCAGCCGCGCAGCACATATTTGATCTGCGGATCGGGGAAGTCGGTGTAATGGCTCGGATGCGCGTGGTTCATGGTGACGACGTCGGGCGCGCGGCCCTTGCCGGCATAACCGGCATAATCCGTGGCGATGACCACGCCGCCGCTGGTCTCGATGCGGAATGTGCGCGTGGCCGACGAAGGTGATGCTGACCTCGTCGTTCGAGAGCGCGGTCGTTGTCAGCGAAACGAACCGGACGCCCGGCGTGTTTTGGGCGAGAGCGATGCAGCGGCTGCCGGAGGCCGCCTCTGCGGCACGGGGCAGGACAGGCCGAGACGAAACGCCGCCAGCGCAATTGCAGAAAACGCCGCGGCAGCTCCAAGAGATCGATCATGCGGGGGCTCAATTGGTGTATAGCTGTTGCGCCATCATAAGGGTTTTTCCGAATATCCGGAAATCGGGCGGGGCGCGCGGCCCCGGTGATCAAACGCAGGAGCATGATAACGCGATGTCCACCTATCCGGCAGACATCATCGAAAAATACCGGTCGGTCTCCACGGCGACGCTGACCACCGTGCTGCTCAAGAAGGGGCTTGCGCAATGTCTGGGTGCGCGGCGCCTTTCCGCTCGTTGCCGGGGCCAAACGCATCGCCGGCCCGGCCTTCACGCTGCGCTTCGTGCCGGCGCGCGAGGATCTGGCGACGCCGGCCTCCTGGTCCTCGCCCGTCTCGACCCGCGCGGCCATCGAAGCCATGCCGGAGGGCTGCATTGCCGTCGTCGATGCCGGCGGCTGCCGCGACGCCGGGATTTTCGGCGACATTCTTTGCGAGCGGATGAAGCGGCGCAATGTCGCCGCACTGGTGACGGACGGCGTCGTCCGCGATCTCGAAGGCGTGCTTGGCGACCAGCCTCGATGTTTGGGCCTCTGGCGCAGCGGCGCCGCCTTCCGTTGCCGGGCTGACTTTCGTCGCTTGGCAGGAGCCGGTCGGCTGCGGCGGCGTGGCGGTGTTTCCGGACGACCTGATCGTTCTCGACCGGGATGGCGCGGTGGTGGTGCCGAAGGCCATGGTCGAGGAGGTGCTGGCGGCGTCGCTGGAGCAGGAGGCGCTGGAGGAATGGCTGATGGGCGAAGTGCGCGCGGGCGCGAGCCTGCCGGGGCTCTATCCGCCGAATGAGGAGAACCGCAAGCGCTATGAGGCAAGCCGCAAGCGGTGATCCGGAGCGACGCGGACCGAGATAACGCTATAGCCGCAGCCAGCTATCCTCCACCTCTGCGGGGGACAAAAACAAGATCAGGCAAGATGTCATCCCGGACGGCCGAAGGCCGGGCCGGGATCCAATCCGCTTATCGGCCAAGCCGTGCCACGAGGGTGAAGCCAATAGGCCCCGGCACTTCGGCCGGGGCGACGTCGTGCCGGGAGAGCGGGGCTTTCACAACTGTGGATCTATCTGACCCGATCTTAGCCTAAATCGGCAGCCGTCTGGGCGGCCGCTTCGCTGATGGCTCTAACCAGCAATTCGGAAGGCACGGCGCCGGAGACGAGCGGCGTTCCGTTGATCAGAAACGTCGGCACGCCTTCGATGCCCATGGCACGCGCCCGGGCGAGTTCCCTGGCCACCTCGTCCGCTCCCTCGTTGGCGGCAAGGAACGCCTCGACCTCGGCGCGATCCAGTCCGGCAGCCTGCGCAACGTCCGCCATCACGGCAAAGTCGCCGATATTCCGGCCTTGGCGGAAATAGGCCTGGAACAGGCCTTCGACGACGTCGTCCTGCTTGCCCGCACGGCCCGCGAACCAGATCAGGCGGTGGCAATCGAAGGTGTTCGGCGTCCATGTCATCAGGTCGTGGCGGAAGTCGAGCCCGACCGACCGGCCGGCCGCCGCGACACGCGCATCGAGCTGGGCCGAGAATTCGAGCGAGCCGAATTTGCGCAACCTGTAGGTCCTGCGCTCGGCGCCGCCTTTCGGCATGTCCGGGTTGAGCTCGAATGGCTTCCAGACCGTGCTTATGGCGATCTTTCCCGACAAGATCGCGGCCGCGCCTTCGAGCCGCCGCTTGCCGATCCAGCACCAGGGGCAGATCGCGTCGGAGATGATTTCCACTGTCACGGTCGGGACCGGCTCGGCAGTCATCGCTAATACCAAAGGCCGCTGAAGTGATAGCGCGGACGGGCGCGCCAGGGCGTGAAGTGCGGCGCCAGATTTTCGAGGCCCGGAACGCGTAAAGGAGGCCGCTCGGGCCGGCCCAGCTCCCTCAGGCGCCTGATGCGCTCCTCGAGCGGCGGATGGGTTCTGAGCAGCGAGGGAACTGGCAGGCTGCGGCCAGGGGTGAAGATGGTTTCCCAAAGCCGGCCCTGATAGGCCTCGATCTTCTGCAATGCGCTCGCAAGCCCCTCGGGATCGCCGGAGAGTCTTGCGGCTTCGAGATCGGCATCATATTCGCGGGCGCGCGACAGGCCGAGCTGCAGCAGGCTCGATGCGGTCGGCGCAAAATAGAGCAGCAGAATCCCGAGCCAGGGGATCGGATAGCCGCCCATCAGCGCCATCGGCAGGCTGAACAGAAACAGCAGCACGCCCATCATCGACATGAAATAGGTAAAGCGGCTCATGGTGTCGGCTAGGCTCATGATCCAAAGATCGTTGTGGCGGATATGGGCGGTCTCATGGGCGATCACGCCGACCAGCTCGCGGCCATCCAGCCGGTTGAGCAGCCCTTGCGTTATGGCGAGAATTGAGTCCGATCTGACGCCGGTGGCAAAAGCGTTAATGACCGGGCTAGGAATGACATAGAGCTGCGGCGGGGCCGGAAGCTCCGCGCGCTTCGCCAATTCACCGACGATGGAAACCACGGGCGCGCCGTCTTCGGGCCGGAGACGCCTGGCGCCATACATCCGCATGATGATTTCGGGCGCGATGCGCGGGCTGATGAGCAGCAAAAGCCCGATCGTCAGGAAGGCCCAAAGCACCCCGTCTTTCCCCCAAAGCACCAGGGCGCAGACCGCCATGATCAGCCCGATGCCGCCGATCAGGACCACCGATTGGATAAGATTCCGGGTTCTGGCGGCGATCCGCGCCTTGCTCTCCGATTCAAACGCCATGCCGCCCCATATGGTATCGAATTACGGCTTCCGGGAGACCTGAAAGTCTAAAGCAGCCGGGCCGCGATTCCAAGCGCCGGCGCCGCAAATGTTCTGCCGCCCGTTAGCCAGTTGCGGGGCTCCGCAATGCCCGCTATCAAAGAGCGGCATAACGGGTGGGAAATTTTCAGGAATTTTCATGCGACAGGAACTCATGGACCGAGTTCGTGGCCGGTCTGACCGTGTTCTTCACGATGGCCTACGCGCCCTTCGTCAACGCTCTCGTCCTCGGCGATCCCAAAGTCGGCATGCCTGAAGGGCCGGTCTTCTACGCAACCTGTCTCGCCGCGGCGATCGGGTCGGCGCTTTGCGGCTGGTATGCGAAGACGCCGACGGCACTGGCGCCGGGCATGGCGTTCAATGCCTTCATTGCCCAATATATGAAGCAATCCGCCCTGACCTGGCCGGAGGTGCTGGCGGTCTGCTTTTTCGTCGGCCTCGCGCTGCTGCTGATGTCGCAAAGCGGCTTCCGCAGAAAGGTCATCGAGGCCATCCCGAGGCCGATCAAGATCGCCGTGATCGGCGGCATCGGCGCTCTGCTGGCCGAACTCGCGATCAGCATCGTCTTTCCGCACGAGCAGCAGAATTCGGCGCAGCACTCTGTGCAGCATTCGGACAAGATGACCTACCTGTTCGTTTTCGGCGTCGTCGTCATCCTCCTGCTCAACGTCACCTTGCGGAACTATGCAAAGAAATTCGAGGCCGAGAAGCGTCCGAGGCTCGCAAGAACCCTGGACCTGCTGGGGCGCTCCGGCCTTCTCATCTCGGTCATCGCCGTCGCCGCCGGCTTCCATCTCCTTGGCATCGAGGCGGCAACCGTCCCGACTGACACCTGTTTCTGGCCCTGGACCTGCCAGCCGGGCAGTTTCAGCAAGATCGGCGGCTTGAGCGGCCATTTGCTCGCGGCCATTCCCTTCGCGATTTTCATCATTTACATGCTCTTCGCCGATATCGCGGGCAGCCCTTATCATCTCTTGCCAAGCGATGAGCCCGATCGCGACGCCAAGATCGACCGGTCCTATATCGTTGATTCCGCCATGAACATGATTGCCCCGATCTTGGGGACGACGCCGGTCGTCTTCTATGCCGAGAACAATGCGGGCAAGCTGGTGGGCGCCAAATCCGGCGCGACCGCCTATTGGGTGGCCGCCTGCTTTCTGCTGCTTGCCGGCGTCGGCGCGCTGTTCTCCTATCTCGGCAAGCCGCTTTTCGAGCTGATCCCGCAAATCGCCGTGGCGCCGGCTCTGTTCGCCGTCGGCCTGTTCGTGATTGCCAGCTCGTTCTCAAATGCCGAGATCTGGCCGGAACCGGGCGTCAGCGAAGAACAGGAAGGCTCGACCGAGTCGTTTCTGCCTGCCGCGGTCTCGATCATCCTGACGCCGGTCGGCCTCGAATATGGTCTCGCCGGGGGCCTTCTCGCCTATTATTTCTACTTCATTCTGGTGCCGCAGGCCGCCCAGCCGGCGCACCAGAAGGTCGATCCGCGGCTGCACATTTTCGCATTCATCGCCTTCTTTGCCATTCTCGTGAAATTGGGCATTACCGCTTCATAACAGGCCGCGCGTCAGCTCCGATGCGACCTGCTCTCCGTCGGGTCTTGCCCGCAGGAGCGGAATAACGTCCTCGACGCGCTCGACGATCAGGTTGTTGAGGCCGAGCGCGGAGCTGATGAAGCCGAGATCGCGCATCTGATCGAACAGGCCGAGCAGCGGATCCCAGTAGCCGTCGACATTGGCGATGACGACGGGCTTGTGGTGATGGCCGAGCTGGACCCAGGTGATCTGCTCGACAAGTTCCTCAAGCGTTCCGACCCCGCCCGGCAGCGCGACAAAGGCGTCCGACCGCTCGAACATGAGCATTTTGCGCTCATGAAGCGACTGTACGTGGATGAGCTCGTCGATCTTCTCCAAGGGCGTCTCGTGAGCGGGCAGATCCGGCGGTCTGATCCCGATCACGCGCCCGCCCGCCTCCATGACGGCTTTTGCAATCTCGCCCATCAGGCCGACGCTGGCGCCGCCATAGACCAGCCCGATCTTCTCGGCCGCCATCGCCCGCCCGAGCTTTCTAGCAGCTTCGGCATAGGCCGGACGCACTCCCATCCCCGCTCCGCAATAGACACATATGTTTTTTATCGCGTTGTGTTTCATAGGGTTGATCGATTCTCCATCGCATGAAGCCGTACCATTTACCACAGCCCGGGCTTCGGCTTCCCCGTCTGCCGGATATCGGAATATGGTACCGATTGGGGAAAAGTTGATGGCGGGCGGTCTTGGCCCCTGCCCGCTTTTATGATTAAAGAAGAGAAATAAATGAAAAGAGCCTAATGTCACGCTTGAACGCGGCGCACCTTTGCCAGCAACGGGGGAGACGGTTTGGATCTGGCTCGGCTGGGGACATGACGGGAGTTCCGTTGAGCCATATCGGCGCATTGATCATTTGGATCGCTAGAAAAGGTTGAGGCCGATGCGCAGAGCGCGGGTTCTTTTTGTCTTACTGGTTCTCATTCTCGGCGCTGTCGGCATTTACGGGATGCGATCCGGCTGGTTCGCTCCATCTGAGACCGGGCAGCCGGGCGCCAACGAGCCTGGCGCTCCTGCAAGGCAGGCGACCTCTGAAGCTCGTCCGACTTTCGACATCGTCCGCGCCGAGCCTGATGGTTCGGTGGTCATGGCCGGACGCGCCGCGCCGGGCTGGACGGCCATCGTCGAGGATGAGGGCAAGGAAATTGGCCGCGCCAAGGCGGATGACAACGGTGAGTGGGTGATCCAGCCGAACACGAAACTCGAAAAAGGCGAGCACGCCCTCGAATTGACAGCCAAGGCCCCGAAAGGCGACCGCACTCTGTTTTCGACGCAGCGGCTTGCGTTGTCTCTCGCCGATCCGAAGACTGGGCAGCCACTCGTCGCACTGACCGAAGAGGGCAAGCCGACCCGAATTCTGCAGATGCCGCCTCCATCAACTGAAATCGCTTCCGGGACTTTGGATGCTCCAGGCGCGCCTGGAACGGCGAGTGGAATCCTGCCACGGCCGAGCCCTGAAGCCGTGGCGAGCGCGGCGAACCAGATTGGATTCGCCTCCGTCGATTATGAAGACGCCGGTGAAAAGAGCATGCTCTATATGAGCGGTCACGCCCAGCCCGGCTCGCGCGTGGCGCTCTATGTCGACAATCAGCTGGCGGGCACGGTGACCGCCGACGCCACGGGAAGCTGGAGCTTCTCAATTAATGACCCGCTTACCCCCGGCAGCCACCCGCTGCGCGCCGATCTGGTGGCGAAGGACGCACGCAACGTGCTTGCCAGAGCGGAGGTGAATTTCCGACGTTCGCCGGAGACGACGACAGCAATGCTCGACGGGGACAAGGACGCGAAAAATGCCTCAATCTATGGCGAACCGTCTTTGCCATCTGCGAGCGGTGCGGGCAGAATGACGACCGCGTCGCCTGGCTCGGAGGGAGCCGGCCAGGCTGGACGCCCCGGCGTCATCATCGTCAAGGAGGGCGATACGCTCTGGCATATCGCGCAGCGCTATTACGGCGACGGCATGAAATTCACGCAGATCTTTAAGAATAACCGCAAGCAGATCCGCGATCCGCACTGGATCTACCCGAACCAGCGCTTCGACCTGCCGGAATAAGCGACCCTGGCTTTGATCCGCTCATGGCGTTGCCACATATCGGCGGCCGGCCGGAGGTAGAGGACCGAGCCGGCACCGGGATTATGGGGCGGCGCTCTGTGACTCCGCCCGCATCGCTGGTGACCGACAAGGATGATAGCGCTCCCGCGCAGCTCAAATCCATCGATCAGCCAAATTCGCCGCGCGCTCTGGTGTTTCTCCACGCCGCGCGCAGCCTTGCCTCGCGGATGCACCTGCCGTGACAATTCATTGGTCCGGTCAGCGGACATCCTCCGGTCAGCTTCGAGCAAGGCAAGGATGCAGAATCGCGGCAAATGCTGAAAGTGATCGAACTCGGCCGAAAAGGCTATCAACCGGGGCGATGAACTATTGAACGGAGACAGACGATGACAGCTGCGGCGGGTCTATCATCTGCGTCTGCAACTCGTCCTGCGAGTGCCGCCAGAAACCCGCCCGAGTCCGGCGGCGAGGAGATCTGCCGATCGGATTCGAGCGAGCTGGCTGCCTTTGCCGAGCTGTTCCCTGAGCTTAAGAGCAAGGATGAGCTGTCAGGCGAGCCGGCGGCCGCCAAGGACGACCCCGCGCCCGACGACAGTGCCGAGGCTCTCGCGGCGCTGAACTTCTGAAATGACTCATCGCCGCTGGTTCGGAGAAGACGGCCCACCACCGCCGCCCGACGAGGGCATACAGCGGCGCAATGGGTCCGTTCTGACCCTGCCAATAGTTGACGAGGGATCGGCGCCTTCGGCGCAAATGCCGGCGACGCCGATGCCGCCATTCGGCGTAAGCGGCTGGTTCGATCCGCAACCGGCGGATGGCAGAGCCGGCGCTCAGCCTGCCGCATCGGCCGACGTGCGAGTCGAGCGGCTGGACGCCCGCTCCGGGAAAATCCGGCTTCGGCGGCAAGACTGCGGGAGATCGCGAGAGATGCTGGCAAAGGTTCAGACGGCAGGAGAAGCTAACGGCGGCGCCGCCTGCGTCTACTGCTGCCCCATCCCGGCCGCGGCGGGCCCTACACCTGCCCAGCCCGACCCTCGCAGCACACTCCCGCCGAGTCTCAATGCGAGCCTGTTCGCGCTGGAAACCGTTCTAGCCAAGGGCGGATCGTTGGACGGCGCACACGCGCAAACGAAGAATGGCCATCAACTCGGTCCCGTCATGATGAAGGACGTGCGCACCGCCGCCGTCCAACAAGATCCGGGCGGCTCGCCCTTCGCCGGCCATGCAGATCGCCGACCGGATCGACAGCGATATTCACACCGGCGGGCTGCAGGCGGCACAGCAGCCGGCGGTACCGTCGCGCACCGACAATTCGCCAATGCGCGTGCTGCACATTCAGCTCGATCCCGATCAATTCGGCCCGCTCACCATCCGCCTTTCGCTCAAGGCCGATGCGCTCAATCTCCAACTTGAAACGCCACGCTAGTGGAGCGAATTTGACATTTAGTCCGCCTGTCGCGAGCCCGCGCCTCAGACTCATAAAGTTGCGAGTGGTCCGATTCCGGCATTTGCTCTCGAGCGTGCTGCAAGCGGATGCAAATGCCGGAATGGACCACTAGGAGACGCCCAAGCCGATCCATAACGACCGGGAGCCGTTATCCGGCCTGCTTCGCTCGGCGGGCTAGGCCCGCGTCTGGCTCCGGGCGGCGCGTTGCCGCTGATCTCTTTTCGCTCGAAAATTGACACCGGAAAAGCGATCGTGTCGGATATTGGAAGTCATCCGGCCGGGAGCCTCAGCTTGAGCGACAGGCTATATTTGCGTCCCGTAGGCATCGTCTGGGGCGATGCGGCGAGCGACGCCATCGCGGAGGGCGTGGCTCTGCCGGTCGCCGGCGGCCCCGCGGCCTGTCTTGGCTTTGAAGTCACCGAGGGCGAGCCTGGTCGTGCGACGCGCCGTTTCGCGAGCGCCAGTGATCTGGCGGTGAGCCTGGATGCTTCGGTGAAAGGCATTCTCGAAAGGATCACAAGCCCGCGCCAGCCGGTTGCCGGCCTGGGTTTCGGCCGCCCGGTGGTCATGGGCATCGTCAACGTGACGCCGGACAGCTTTTCCGATGGCGGCGACTTCGCTGTCGCGGAAACGGCGGTTGCCCATGCGCGCCGTCTCGCAGCCGAGGGTGCAGCCATCGTCGACATCGGCGGCAAGTTGACGCGGCCTGGCGCGGAAGCCGTCGATGAGGCCGAAGAGCTGCGCCGTGTGCTGCCCGTCCTCGACGGTCTGCGCGACCTGCCCGCCGCCATCTCCATCGACACGCGCAAGGCCGCTGTCATGAGGGACGCGGCTGCAAGAGGCGCAAAGATCATCAATGACGTCTCGGCGCTGACGCATGATCCGGCCGCCCTGCCGGCCGCCGCGCAGCTCGGCCTTCCCGTCATTTTGATGCACGCCAAGGGCGATCCGCGCACGCATGCAGGACGAGCCGGCCTATGCTGACGTGCTGCTCGAAGTCTATGATTTCCTCGAAGCGCGGATTGCGGCTGTCGAGGCGGCGGGAATTCCGCGGCGGAAGCTCATCGCCGATCCCGGCATCGGCTTCGGCAAGACGATCGATCACAATCTTAAACTGCTGGCCGGCATCGGCCTGTTTCACGGCCTTGGCGTCCCCGTGCTGCTTGGCGCATCACGCAAGCGCATGATCGGCACGATGACGGGCGAGACCAATCCGAAACGCCGCGCCCCCGGCAGCATCGGCATAGCCCTCGCGGCGGCGTCACAAGCCGTACAGATCTTTCGCGTGCACGATGTCGGCGAGACGCGCCAGGCGCTCGATTGCTGGTTCGCATCCGCTTCCGGGCGCTGGCAGGGCCGAGCTTAACAAGAGAGGACTGGAGCGACTGTAATTATTTGAGAAGATAATTTACTAGAAACTTAACTTGCACAATGATATACGGCCTCCGCTCGGTGCCTCAAGAACGAATTTTTTGTTTTGATAAATTGTGCTTTCCTGCGTGGCGTTATCAAATTAGACTGTGAAATTCTGACAAGCTTCATCTTGAGATTACAGTCAATTTTCTTCTTGAAGGCTTAAACTTAGCGGCTGGAGACGCATTCAATGTCGAGCAGACTTTTCGGCACGGACGGCATTCGTGGCCAGGCGAACTCCCATCCCATGACCGCCGAACTCGCGATGAAGGTCGGCATGGCTGCGGGGCATCTCTTCACCAAGGGCGATCATCGCCACCGGGTGGTGATCGGCAAGGATACGAGGCTGTCCGGCTATGTCATCGAGTCGGCGCTGGTGTCCGGCTTCACTTCGGTCGGGATGGACGTGTTCCAGCTCGGGCCGATGCCGACCCCGGCGGTCGCCATGCTCACGCGGTCGCTGCGCGCCGATCTCGGCGTGATGATCTCGGCTTCACACAATCCGTATCAGGACAACGGCATCAAGATCTTCGATCCGGAGGGCTTCAAGCTCTCGGACGAGATCGAGGCGCGCATCGAAGACATGATTGCGGGCGGGGTGTCTTCCCTGCTCGCGGCGCCGGATAAAATGGGCCGGGCCAAGCGCATCGACGGCGTCTTCGACCGCTATATCGAATATGCCAAACGCACGCTCGACAGGTCCATTCGCCTCGACGGCCTCAAAGTCGTCATCGACTGCGCCCACGGCGCCGCCTATCGCGTCGCGCCGCAATCCTTGTGGGAGCTGGGGGCGGACGTCGTTGCGCTCGGCGTCACCCCTGACGGTTTCAACATCAATCGCGATTGCGGCTCGATGTCGCCCGATGCGCTGTGCCGCAAGGTCCGGCAGGTCGGAGCGAATATCGGCATCGCGCTCGATGGCGATGCCGACCGCGTCATCATCGCCGACGAGAACGGCGCAATCATCGATGGCGATCAGCTTCTCGCGGTCATCGCCGCCACCTGGGCCGCCGAAAAGCGTCTCGTGGGTGGCGGCGTGGTGGCGACGGTGATGTCGAATCTGGGCCTGGAGCGCTATCTCGCCGGGCTGAAGCTGCAGCTGCTGCGCGCGCCCATCGGCGACCGCTATGTGGTCGAGCGCATGCGTGCGGAAGGCTACAATCTCGGCGGCGAGCAGTCCGGCCATATCGTCATGACCGATTACACCACGACCGGCGACGGGCTTGTCACGGCGCTGCAGATTCTGAGCGTCGTCATCACCAGCGGCAAGCCGGTCAGCGAGGTTTGCAAGCGCTTCGATCCGGTTCCGCAGGTCACCAAGAGCGTGGCGACCAACGGCGCCAAGCCGCTGGAAAATCAAAGCGTGATCTCGATCATCGAACAGAACCGCCAGCGGCTCGGCAATCAGGGCCGGCTGCTGATCCGCCCGTCGGGCACCGAGCCGGTGATCCGCGTCATGGCGGAAGGCGACGACGAGACGCTGGTCGCCTCCGTGGTCGGCGATATCGTTGAGGCGCTGGAGACAGCATCCACGGCGCACGCCTGAAGGGATCGGGTCGCTACGCCCATCCCCCGGCGACCGGCAGGACATGGCCGGTCACAAAGCCGCAGCGGCCGCTGGCAAAGACGGCGATGAGTTCCGCCACCTCCTCCGGTTCGCCGAGCCGGCCGAGCGGAATGTTCTTCAGCATCTTGGCGAGAGCGTCCGCATTGGCGAGCAGTTCCGGCGGGAAATAATCCGGATTCTTGATGTAGTTCGGCGCGATTGCATTGACCGAAATGCCGTGAGGGGCAAGCTCGCGCGCAAGGCTCGGCACCATCGCATTCGCAGCGCCTCTCGCCGCGGCATAGGTGGAATAGTTGGGAATGCCGGTGAGCGGGGCGGCGGAGGACATGATGATGATCCGGCCGGTCCGCTGCCGTTTCATGATCGCCGCGGCCTTGCCGATCAGCGTATAGGGCCAAACAGCGAGGGCTTCGAGCGTCCGGCGAAACTCGTCCGGATCAGCTTCGTCGACCGGCGCACGGATCGCGGGATAGGGGTCGTTCGAGACAAGAGCATCGAGACGGCCGAAGCGCTCTTCGACTTCGGCGGCGATCCCGGCCGGCTCCGTCGCGGCGACGACCGCGGCACCCGGCATCTCGGCCGCGAATGCGGCGCGCGCCTGCGGATCGGCAAAGGCGCGGTCGTGGCAGACGACGGTCATGTCCTCGCGCAGCAGCCGCTTCACCGCCGCCGGCCCGATATAATGCCTCACGTGTGTAATCAGCGTAACCGGCTCCATACCCATGGCTTAAATCCATCCCGTTTCGAACGATCGCCTGCCCGTCCGCCGCCAAACGCCAGCCCACCTTTGCACAGGCCCCACATCCAGCGTGCGTTTGCGCGGCCGGCAGTGCATCATATAAACTGAACAACGTTCAATAGGGCGGCTCTGGAGGGGCAGAATGGTTATTCCGATCGGCGACGACGATAGTGCGCGGCGCAGCCTTCCCATCGTGACTTACGCGCTCATTATTGCCAATGTGCTTGTGTTTTTTCTGGAGCTGAATGCTGGGAACACCTTCATCCGGCACTGGGCGTTCATCCCGCACGAATTCTCGGCCAACCCCGCGGGCGAGATCCAGACCGTGTTCAGCGCGATGTTCATGCATGCCAGCTGGCTGCATCTCATCGGCAACATGCTTTATCTCTGGATCTTCGGCGACAATGTCGAAGACAATTTCGGTTCCTTCCGATTTCTCTTGTTTTATCTGGCCTGCGGGATCGCGGCAACCTTCGCCCAGTTCGCGGTGCTGCCGCAAGCGAACATCCCCAATCTCGGCGCCTCTGGTGCGATCGCCGGCGTGCTGGCCGCCTATCTGATCCTTTTTCCGCGCGGGCGGGTGACAGTCCTCATCGGCAATGGCCTGACGCAGGTTCCGGCGATCATTGTGATCGGCTTGTGGATTCTGTTGCAGTTCATCAGCGGCGTCGGCGTCATCACGAATGCGGCGCATGATGCCAATGTGGGCGGTGTCGCCTATATGGCGCATGTCGGCGGTTTTGCCGCCGGGCTGCTGCTGACCTTGGTCCTGCGCCAGCGCACTACGTGAGGCGTCTTGTGGCGCCCGCAAAGCAAAAGGCCCGCCAAATGGCGGGCCTTCGCATTTTTGTCGGAAGCCGGACCGATCAGTAGTCCATGCCGCCCGGCATGGCCGGAGCCGGCGTGTCCTTCTTCGGCCTCTCGGCGATCATCGCCTCGGTGGTGATCAGCAGGCCGGCGACGGATGCAGCATCCTGAAGCGCGGTGCGCACGACCTTCACCGGATCGATCACGCCCTGAGCGACGAGGTCGCCATATTCGTTGGTCTGAGCGTTGTAGCCGAAATTGTACTCGTCCTTTTCAAGGATCTTGCCGGCGATGACCGCACCGTCTTCCCCGGCATTCGCGGCGATGATGCGGGCCGGAGATTGGATCGCCTTGCGGACGATGTTGACGCCGGCCCTCTGGTCTTCGTCGCTGACCTTGAGCGCGTCGAGCACTTTGATCGCACGGAGCAGGGCCACACCGCCGCCAGGGACGATGCCCTCCTCGACGGCTGCGCGCGTCGCGTTCAGCGCGTCGTCCACACGGTCCTTCTTCTCCTTGACCTCGACTTCGGTCGCACCGCCGACGCGCAGAACCGCAACGCCGCCGGCGAGCTTCGCCAGACGCTCCTGCAGCTTCTCCTTGTCATAGTCGGAGGTCGTCTCCTCGATCTGCTGCTTGATCTGGCCGACGCGAGCCTCGATGTCTTTCTTATTCCCGGCGCCGTCGATAATGGTCGTATCGTCCTTGGTAATCACGACCTTCTTGGCGCGGCCGAGCATGGCAAGCGTGACATTCTCAAGCTTGATGCCGAGATCCTCGGAGATCATCTCGCCGCTGGTCAGGATGGCGATGTCCTGCAGCATGGCCTTGCGGCGATCGCCGAAGCCCGGAGCCTTAACCGCGGCAACCTTGAGCCCGCCGCGCAGCTTGTTGACGACGAGCGTCGCAAGCGCCTCGCCTTCGACGTCCTCGGCAATGATCAAGAGCGGCTTGGAAGACTGGACGACAGCCTCGAGAACCGGCAGCATCGCCTGGAGGTTGGAGAGCTTCTTCTCATGGATGAGGATCACCGGATCGTCGAGCTCGACGCGCATCTTTTCGGCGTCGGTGACGAAATAGGCCGAGATATAGCCGCGGTCGAACTGCATGCCTTCCACGACTTCCAGCTCGGTCTCAAGGCTTTTTGACTCCTCGACCGTGATGACGCCCTCATTGCCGACCTTCTCCATCGCTTCCGCGATCTTGGCGCCGATTTCGGTGTCGCCATTGGCGGAGATGGTGCCGACCTGGGCAACTTCGCTCGAGTTGGAGATCTTTTTCGCCTTGGCGGCCAATTCCTTCACGATGGCGCTCAACGGCGAGATCGACGCCGCGCTTCAGATCCATCGGATTTGCGCCAGCGGCAACGGACTTGGCGCCTTCCCTGACGATCGCCTGAGCGAGAATGGTTGCGGTCGTCGTGCCGTCACCGGCAACGTCATTCGTCTTCGAGGCGACTTCGCGCACCATCTGGGCGCCCATATTCTCGAACTTGTCCTCAAGCTCGATTTCCTTGGCGACGGTCACGCCGTCCTTGGTGATGCGGGGGGCGCCGAATGACTTGTCGAGCACCACATTGCGGCCTTTCGGGCCGAGCGTCACCTTGACGGCGTCGGCCAGAATGTCGACGCCGCGCAGCATGCGGTCGCGAGCGTCCTGAGCAAATTTTACGTCTTTAGCAGCCATTATTGGTCTCCTTGAACTTCTAACCAGGGATCAGGTGGTGTTGTCGTGATTAAGCGGCTTTCTTCTTCCCACTTGCTCCGGCGTCTTCGATCACGCCCATGATGTCGCTCTCTTTCATGATCAGAAGCTCTTCGCCATCGATCTTGACTTCCGTGCCCGACCATTTGCCGAACAGCACGCGGTCGCCCGCCTTCACGTCCAGAGGAACGAGCTTGCCATCCTCACCGCGGGCGCCGGGACCGGCAGCGACAATCTCGCCTTGCTGCGGCTTTTCCTGCGCGGTGTCGGGGATGATGATGCCGCCAGCGGTTTTCAGCTCAGCGTCGATACGCCGGACAACAACACGATCATGAAGCGGACGAAACTTCATTGATGAACCTCCATAAAATGACCGGTATGAGAAAGGGCAGGAGCGGATCCGATGCTCGGCTGCCTTCACGCGGCGATCTAATGAAGATTGTTAGCACTGTCAAGGGGTGAGTGCTAAAAACTGTAAATCCTAAGTATCTTCCATCGATGAGCAGAGGCTGCGACAGCGGCGATTGGATCATATCCGAACCGGCCGGGCTTGCCGCGCAGCGGCATAGTCTCAGCCGCGCTTCCTCAGCCCGAAATTCCGCACCCACCAAAAGTAGACGGAATACGGCAGGACCCGCATAAGTTTAGCCATTGAGACCATCTGCCAGGGAAAAGCAATCTCGAATTTTCCCGTCTTCAAACCAGCAACGATACGCCGGGCGGCATCCTCCGGCGAAAGCATGAACGGCATGGGAATCGTATTCCGTTCCGTCAACGGCGTGTCGATGAAGCCGGGATTGATGACGCTGACGGTGACGCCCAGCCTCTCCAGCTCCGGCCGCAGACATTCGGCGAGACTGATGAGCGCCGCCTTGGTCGGCCCATAGGCACCGAGGCGCGGCATGCCGCGATAGCCGGCGATGGATGCAGTCATGGCGATATGACCGCGCTTGCGCCCGATCATGCGGGGCAGGACCGCGGCAAGGCCGTGAATGACGCCCATATAGTTGGTCTCAAACAGCTCGCGGACAGTTGCCACGTCGAAATGCTTCGGATTGAGCTGCGCGCCTTTTCCGGCATTGAGGATCGCCAGATCGATCGGCCCGGTTCCCGCCTCGATCTCGGCCACGGCGTTCTCGACAGCCTGCGCATTCGTGACGTCGAGCGGATAGACGGCGATGGAAACATGATCCCGCGCGAGCGCCTCAAGCTTGTCGGCGCGGCGCGCGCTGGCAGCGACCTTCACGCCCGAGCGCGCGAACTCAAGCGCCAGCTCCCGGCCCAGTCCCGTGCTTGCGCCGGTAATCCAGGCGACCTGCCAATCCTCCCCCATGCTGCGTCAGTACCTCAGGATCGGCTGAAGCATACGGGCGTACCAGCGACTGTAGCGCGGAGGCGTTTCGCTGGCGACGATACAGATACACTCCTCCTCGCCGGTCGAGGCCGGACGGTGTTCCGTGCCAGCGTTCATTTCGGTGACATCGCCTCTGAGGTAATCGCCGGTATGATCGCTGTAGGTGCCGCGCAGCACCATGGTCAGCTCCATGCCATGATGCGAATGCTCCAGAAGCTTGAGGTGCGGCGGGACCTTCAGAAGCCTGATCAAACCTGAGTTTTTCGGCAGCTTGATCCAATATTGCTGCACGCCTTTTGGAAGCCGCTTCCAGGGGATTTCCTCGCCGGTCATGCCAAGATAACGCGCCAACGGCTCGGGAAGGAACGGATCATCAAACTCCTTCGAGCTTTGCTCGGGCTCGACGAACTCTGAAGGTTCGCCGGCCACGATGGCCTCGGCGCGCTCGGCCATGGCCTCGTCCGCGGCGCCTGGCCCGAGCCGATCCAGCATCAGCCCGCCAAGCATTTCGAGCCGGCGTACCGCTTCCCCGCATTCGCTGCACATTGAAACATGGCAAGCGACCACGCAGGCAATCGCGTTGGGGAGCGTACCCGCCGCGTAGGACATCAGTATGGACGGGTCGGGATGGTTGCGGATGGTCATACGCTGACCTCCGCGGAGCCCCGAAGTTTGTCAAATGCGAGACGCATTCGTGATTTGACCGTTCCGAGCGGCAGCTTCAGCCTCGAGGCGATTTCGCTTTGGGAGAGACCATCGACGAAAGAAAGCTTGATGATCTGTAATTGTTCCGGCGGGAGTCCTGCAAGCGCCTGTTCGATCTGCACCCTATCCTGGTCGCGCGTCACCCCCTCATCCGCCGCGGAGTGCACGCGCTGCAGCATTTCAAGATCGCCATAGCAATTTTGCCATACGATCTGCCGCCGGACGCGGTCGATTCTCAAGTTTCGGGCGATCGAATAGATCCAGGTCGAGACGCTGCCCTTTTGCCGACAGAAAAGATGCGACTTGGACCAGACGGTGAGCATGGTCTCTTGGGCGATCTCTTCCGCGGTGTCGCTATCCGCGCCCTGACGCATCATCAGCGCCTGGACCTTGGGGCAATAGGTCAGGAACAGAGATCGGAACGCGCCAGGGTCGCGCTCCTCAGCGATTTTCTTCAAGCGATCGCCCATACCCGCCTGGGACATAGCCGACAAGGCCTCTACGCATCCCGCCGCAAACAAGGTCGGAAGATTAACGTTCCAAGTCTTGAGAGGACAGTCAAATCGGGCACAATTTTTCAATTATGGTACGCCGCTGCATTGATTCGGATCAATTATGAGCCGTCGTTGCACTGATACACGGTGAGCGCCAATTTCCGATCGGCACAATAATGACACATCAAGGTTTTGTCATTATTGGCTTTTAACTGCTCAAAGAATGTGCGTCAGCCAAAATGGCTAGCTAATGCGCACGCGCCGGCGGCCGCGCTGTGGATAACTTGCAGCCGCCGGCTTCGTTTTTCTCACGCCACGCGGTTTTCGACGAGGAACCCGCCCGACTGGCGAACCCAGAGCTGGGCGTAGATTCCGCCCCGCTTCAACAGCGTCTCGTGCGTTCCGTCTTCGACGATCCGCCCCTGATCCATGACGATCAGCCGGTCCATTGCGGCGATGGTCGAAAGCCGGTGGGCGATGGCAATCACGGTCTTGCCCTGCATCAGGTTGTAGAGCTGCTCCTGAATGGCCGCCTCGACCTCCGAATTGAGCGCCGAGGTCGCCTCGTCCAAGAGCAGGATCGGCGCATCCTTGAGAAGCACGCGCGCGATCGCGATCCGCTGACGCTGGCCGCCCGAGAGCTTCACGCCGCGCTCGCCGACATGGGCGCGATAGGCTTTGCGCCCCTTGAAGTCTTCGAGCCCTTGAATGAATTCATGGGCGTGAGCCTGCTTGGCGGCGGCGACGACATCCGCTTCGGCCGTGTCGAGCCGGCCATAGCGGATATTGTCGAAGACCGACCGGTGCAGCAGCGAAGTATCCTGCGTGACGACGCCGATCTGAGCGCGCAGCGAATCCTGCGTGACCGCGGCGATGTCCTGTCCGTCGATCAGAATCCGCCCCGCCTCCAGATCGTGGAAGCGCAAGAGCAGGTTGAACAACGTCGATTTGCCGGCGCCGGAGCGTCCGACAAGTCCGACCTTCTCTCCCGCAGGGATCGTCAGCGACAGATCCTCGATCAGCCCGCCTTCCCGGCCATAGTGGAAGCGGATGCCGTCATAGCGGATCCCGCCCTTCGATACGAAAAGCATCTTCGCGTCCGGCGCATCCGAGACCGTGATCGGCTGGGAAATGCTTTCCATGCCTTCCTGCACCATGCCGACATTCTCGAAGATCGCGGTCATCACGAACATGATCCATCCGGCCATGTTGTTGATGCGGATAACGAGCGTCGTAGTCAGGGCCACCGCGCCGAGCGTCACGGCATCTGGCTCCACAGCCAAAGCGCCAGTCCGCAGGTGCTGACGATCAGAAAGCCGCTCGCGGACGTCACCGACATGTCGTAGAGCGAGTTCAGACGCAGCATCTGATGGAACTTGCGCGTATGGTCGTCGACCGCGGCGCGCGCATATCCGTCCTCGCTCGTCCGTATGCGAGAACAGCTTCACCGTCGTGGATGTTGGTGTAGCTGTCGACGATCCGGCCCATGAGCAGCGAACGCGCTTCCGACATCACCGTCGACTGTTCTTTCAGCCGCGGCACGAAATAGGCGATGCAACCGATATAGAGCACCAGCCAGATCAGCAGCGGGATGATCAGCCGGACATCGGCCTCGACTGAACAGCACCATGGCGCCGGTCGTGTAAATCAGCACGAACCACATGGCATCGACGAGTTGCACCATGGTCTGCCGCAGCGCCGGACCGGTCTGCATGACGCGGTTGGCGATCCGACCGGCAAAATCGTTCTGAAAGAACGCAATGCTCTGGCGCAGCACATAGCGATGGGTCTGCCAGCGGATAAGGTTGGTGAAATTCGCACTGACCGCCTGGTTGATCGCCATGATGTGGAAGGCGAACACGATCGGCCGCAGGATCAGCGCCACGAACCCCATCCAGATCAGCATGGTCCCGTGCTGAGCGAAGAAACTCTCGGGCGTTTCCGCCGCGCGCGCCAGATCGACCAGCTTGCCGAGAAAGGCAAACAGCGAAAGCTCGATCAGCCCGCCCAGGAAGCCGAAGACCAGGATCACCACGAAGGCGCCCCAGACCTGGCGGACATAGTACCAGAAGAATCGGAACCACCCGCTCGGAGGCTGCTCAAGCGAATTGGGCCGATAAACGTCGATGAAGGATTCGAACCAGGGAGAACATGGTTTCGCTCTTGCCGCAGGCGTTTGGGGAAACTGAAAAGGTCAGTTGCGCGGCAGAGCGAAGCTGGAAGCGTCCGCTATCTGAGCCGCGCGCTAGTTAAATCGCGCGTATACCGTCATCAAAGACACTCCGTTGGAGATCTGGCGCCCCGCGTCGAAAGATAGACCCAAGGCAAGAGGCAGCAACCTAGCGCCAACTGCGCCAAAACTGTGGCAGTTTGTATCACGCTTTTGTGCATCCGGGCAACATTCAAACCGCTCGCGCGGAGTTGACAGATGTGTTCTTTTTATAGAACATTGTTCTCTATAAAGGCCGACGTGCGACCGGAGGCGACCTCAATGACTTTGTTCGAGCCGATGATCGAGCCCTGTCGCCGAGGTGCGAGACAACCGCTGCGGGCGGACAAGTGCAGCGGCAGCGCAAGTGGCCAGCTCATGCAACTGGCGTCGAAACTGAACGCCGCGCTCGCCGACGCAGCGCCCGAAGTCGTCATTGAAACAGCGCTGGAGACGGCCGGCACCGGACGCTTCGCGATCGTGTCGTCATTCGGGACGGAGTCGGCGGTCATGCTGGCCGCGGCCGCCGCGGTCGCGCCGCAGGTGCCGGTGCTGTTTCTCGATACCGGATACCATTTCCCCGAAACGCTTGCCTATCGCGATCTACTACAGGAGCGTCTCGGCCTGACCGACATTCGCAGCCTTCAGCCGGATGAAACCGAAGCCGCCGCCGAAGACCCGGAAGGCGATCTGTTCCAGCGCGATCCGGACGCCTGCTGCACTCTGCGTAAGGTCAGGCCGCTGGGACGCGCGCTCGACGGCTTCGATGCCTGGGCGAATGGCCGCAAACGCTATCAGGGCGAGAGCCGCGCCACGATCGCCGTCGTCGAGACCGACGGCCCGCGCCTGAAATTCAACCCCCTGGCCGGCCTCAGCCGGGCGGACGTCGTCCGCCGCTTCCGCGCGCTCGGCCTGCCGCCGCATCCGCTGGAAAAATTCGGCTTCGCCTCGATCGGCTGCATGCCTTGCACGAGCCGGGTCGCTGCCGGCGAGGAGCCGCGCGCCGGGCGCTGGCGCGGACGAGGCAAGATCGAATGCGGCATACACCTGCCGCGTTCGCTTTGTCGAACGGCCGCTGATCCCCGGCATGAGGTGGAAATGAGCCGATACCTATGAATAGGGCCTGCCGTTCCACGCAAACCGGCTGCGGCGATCCGATCGCCCTGACCGGCGCGTATTCCGCCTTAGCGCTGATTGACCCTCAGTTTGGCCGGCTCCTCCACCGCTGGCGTGCATTTCAGCGCCGACATATAGGCGATCACCGCCTTGAGCTGCGCGCCCGGCAGCACATCGCCGCGGAAAGCGGGCAGCCCTTTCAGCATCTCCTCATAGATGTCACGCATCGGCTGGAGGGCGTGCGGCGGCCTCACCACCTCGACATAGGCGAAGCGGTCGAGATTTTCGAGCAGGAAGGTCACATAGGTGATGTGGCGCTTCTCGGTCTCCGGACAGAAGCCGGGGAAGATCAGCGTCTGCTCTTTCAGATGCAGCTTGTCCCCCAGCGAGAGCGCGTAATAGGACTTCTGCAGCCAGTCATACATTTCGAGGACCTGATAGACGAAGTTCATCTCCTCTTTCAAAAAGGGAGACTTCAGCCCCTTGAGCACGACCTCCTGCCATCCCTCCTGATAACCTTCGGACAGAATTTCGATCGCCCGCTCGAACTCCTTCGCATCCAGCGGGTAGAGCGCCGCCAGGATGCGAGACTGGTTAATAAGAATACGCCGTTCCACGTCGGTGAGGTTGAGCACGGCCGATCTCCAGGTGAGCGTCGCGCGAAGTCTGATGAGAGCGGGATCGATTCGCAATTCTTGATTGCGCGTCACGCACAAAACTCTAATAAGTTGCAGACGGCCCGGACCAAAGACTTACGTCCGCAGCGCGATTCCGCCCGCTCGCGGCGCTCACTGACGCCGAAAATGCGGCTGAAATGTCGGCCGCGCGTCGCTGGCGCGCGTCACCCGGCCGTCTTGCCCCTGGCTTTGAATTGCGTTAGGGAAGGCGGCGTTTTTCGCCGGAGCTGGTGACAGGGGCTTCGGCCTTGATTTCTGCAATTCAGCCTCGATTTTGCAAGACAGATCGAGCCAGCGGAGAGCTGCGATGACCTATGCCGTTCTGGACGCCTGCATCAAGTGCAAATACACGGATTGCGTGGAGGTCTGCCCTGTCGATTGCTTCTATGAAGGCGAAAACATGCTGGTCATCCATCCGGATGAATGCATCGATTGCGGCGTTTGCGAACCGGAATGCCCCGTCGACGCAATCAAGCCTGACACCGAGCCGGGGCTTGAGTTCTGGGTGCAGCTCAACCGCGAATATTCGGAAAAATGGCCGAATATTACGGTGAAAAAGCCAAGCCCCCCGGATGCGGACAAATATGATCGAAGGAAACCGGCAAATACGAAAAATATCTTCTCCACCGAACCGGGAGAAGGCGATTGATCGCCAGCGTGGAAAGCCGTCTCACGCCGAGTTGCTTTGACCCCACGACGCGCAGATCGATCATACCGTGGGTTGCATAAGTTTCTAGCCGAGGGTTACCGCATGCGACGTTTCGCGATCTTCGCCGCTCTGTTCCTGTTATCGCCGGCGATGCTCCGTGCGCAAACGCCGCTCACCCTGACGGCTGCCGACGGGGTGACGGTCTTTGCCACGGACCTATGCCGCGAGCGGGACCGCCAAAGCGACCATCCTGCTTTTCCATCAGGCCGGCTCCAATGGCGCCGAATATTATTCGGAGATCGCGCCGCGCCTCACGAAGGATGGCTTCGACTGCATCGCGCTGGATCAACGCTCCGGCGGCGCCATGTTCGGACGGACGAACGAGACGGTCAACAAGCTCGCAGGCTCCGCCAATTATCTCGATGCTCTACCCGATCTTGACGCCGCACTGGCCTATGCGCGCAAGACCAAGCCGGGCGAGCCGGTGATCGTCTGGGGATCGAGCTACTCCGCTTCGCTGGTGTTCCTGCTCGCGGCAAAGCATCCCGAGGATATTGCGGCCGTGCTCGCCTTCTCACCGGGCGAATATTTCGACGAACAGACGAGTATTGCGGCGGCCGCCGCGAAAGTGAAGGTGCCGGTTTTCGTGACATCGGCCTCCTCCGGCGGCGAGGTCGAACAGGCGCGCGCGATCCTTGCCGGCGTGCCCGCGGCGTTCAAGGTCCAGTTCGTGCCGAAAAAGGGCGTTCACGGTTCATCGACGCTCATCGAGGCGAGGAATCCGGGCGGGACGGCGCCGATCTGGTCCGCGGTTGAAGCGTTTCTGACCAAGGCGCTGGCCGCGTCGAAAAGATGAACAGGCGGCGCAGAGGTCAGGACACAATTCGAGAACGCGAGTCGTCTCAGCCGCAGAGCTTGAAGCCATTCTCGGCAATGCCCTGCGCATGCGGACGGGTCCAAAGCCCCGTTCGTGACGGAACTCCAACGATCCGCCCATGAGCGTGCGACCGGGCGATGGTCGCAAGGCTGCGGGCAACGCCGTAGAGCTTGCGCGCGGCACTGACATGCGCCCGCTGGTCCCAGGCCGAGGCGCCATGCGCCCGCACCAGCCGGCCGATATCGCGATAGACGAAGCGGGCGACGGCGATCGCCCAGGCCGAGCGGAAAGGCAGCGAGGCGATGCCGTGGCGCGCCGACACATAGAAACGGTCAGCGACGGCAAGCATGCGCTGCGTCACCGCATAGACCTTTTTCCGGTTTGCGGGATCGGCAATGCCCCCATCCGGCACGCCCGCCTCGATCAGCCATTGCTCCGGCAGATAGACGCGCCCGGCCGCGGCGTCCTCCATGACGTCGCGCGTGATGTTGGTGAGCTGGAAGGCGATGCCGAGATCGGAGGCGCGGTCGAGCGTCGCTGTGTCCTTCACGCCCATGATGATCGCCATCATCACACCGACGACGCCGGCGACGTGATAGCAATAGGCAAGCGTATCGTCGAGCGTCCGGTAATGCCGCCCTTCGACATCCATGGCGAAGCCCTGCAAATGGTCGAGCAAATAGCGCTCCGGAATGCCGCGTTCGGTCACGACGCGGTGGAGGGCGCCGAACACCATCTCATCCCAGTCGCCGCGGACCGCGCGCCGGGTGTTCTCGCGCAGGCCGGCAAGGCGATCGGCCGGCGATCCAGCGTCCGCCGCGCCCGAGGCAAATCCGAGCTCCTGCCCATCGATGACGTCGTCGCAATGGCGGCACCAGGCATAGAGCATATGGGCGTGGGCGCGCGTGTCCGGATCAAAAAGCCTGGCCGCTGCGGCAAAGCTCTTCGAGCCCTTCTCGATCCGTTCACGGCTGTATCTGACGATCTCGTCCATTGGGCTGACCGTATTGCCAAACTGACTCGCCGGGAGCCCCGTCTCCCTGATCTGGCCGATGGCCCTTAAGATCGAGACCGGCGGGCGGCCGATCAAGAATTCGCGCCTTGTCCGCAGTGGGTGGACGCCGCTCCATAGAAGCGCTCGATCAAGGGTTCGGCGAGCGAATAGAAACGCTGCATCACCTCGTAGCGCTTTTCCGGCTCTGCCGCCAGAAACAGGAACCGATTCAGCATGCGATAAAAGCCGCGTTCCCGCCAGAGCCGTTTTGAATGGGCTTTGGTAAGATCGGCAACATTCCGTGTCGTGAGCTTCTCAAGCCTGCAAAGAGCGTCCGCCATGGCAACGGCATCAGGCAGCGAAAAGCCCGTGGTCGGATGGAAGAGGCATGCCCTGAGCCCGACCCTGGCTACGCCATCGCCCGCCTCCCGCCAGAAGGCATCGATGTCGCCGCCGAGCAGAATGGGCAGCGCGCCGGTTTCCTCCCGCAGAATCTCGGCGATCCGCCATCCGCGCCAGGCCGCATAAGCTTCGATCTTGCGCCGGATCGCCTGCTGGCTCCAGCTCTGGACCATCGGCATAGTAGGTGTCCTCGATCAGGATGGTGTCGTCGGAGAACGGCAGCGTGTAGACGAAGCGGTAGCCGTCATCCTGGCCGACCGAGGCGTCCATGATCACCGGCACGGTCTCGCCGTGCGGCGCGGCAAGACGCAGCTCAAGGCCGATGAACTTCTGAAATCCGAGTGCGAGCGCGTGCGTCGGCGCCGGGCCGCGGCCGTCGATGATACAGGGCGCCGCGAAACGCTCGCCGCTGTCGAGGGTTATGGCGTTCGCCTCGACCGAGGCGATCCTGGCGTTGAGCCGGACGCCGTCCGGGAGAGACGCCATGATCACCCGGTGCAGCTTTTCCGAGGATACGGACTGGTAGGGCGCGCCCAGACGGCGCGTGAATTTCGGAAAGCGGACCATTTGGCCCGGCCATCGATAGGTGATGAACGGCGCCATCCACGCGTTCTGCTCGGCCGTCAGGTCGGTCGCATGGCAGGACCAGGTGTGGTTGCCGCCCAGCCGGTCTCCGGCCTCGACGACGAGCAGAGACAGCTCCGGACGAAGCGCCTTCAGCCGATAGGCGGCCAGCGTCGAGGCCAAGCCTCCGCCGGCGAAGATCACGTCACGCGCTGTCATCGGTCGCGGGTCCGGATTGGTGAAGCTGGGTCCGCACAAACCCGCAATCTAGCGTCACAATCAGCGGAAAACCACTGTGCGATTGCCGTTCACGAGAATCCGGTGTTCGGCGTGCCACTTTACTGCACGCGCAAGGACCAGGCATTCGACATCGCGGCCGGCCGCGACGAGATCATCCGGCGACATGGCGTGATCGACCCGGACGATCTCCTGCTCGATGATCGGGCCTTCATCGAGGTCGGCGGTGACGTAATGCGCCGTCGCCCCGATCAGCTTCACGCCGCGCTTATGCGCCTGGTGATATGGCCGCACGCCTTTGAAGCTGGGAAGGAAGGAATGATGGATATTGATCGCCCGCCCCCGCAAAGCCTTGCAGAGGTCGCTCGACAGGATCTGCATATAGCGCGCCAGCACGATGAAGTCTGCGGCCTCTTCCTCGATCAGCTCGGCGAGGCGGGCTTCCTGCCGGGCTTTGGTGTCTCGCGTCGTGGGCAGATGATGGAACGGGATGTCGTGGCTGGCGGCGAGCTGGTAGAAGTCCCGGTGGTTGGAGACGATGGCGCGGATGTCGATGGGAAGCGCGCCGATCCGGTCGCGGTAGAGCAGATCGTTGAGGCAATGGCCGAAGCGCGAAACCAGGATGATCGCGCGCGGCTTCCGGCCCAGATCGTGGACGGTCGCCGCCATGTCGAAGCGGTCGAAAATCGGGGCGAAGGCTTCGCAGACTTCGGCAAGCGCCGTCCCGTCCGGGACCGCGAAGGAGATGCGCAGGAAGAACCGGCCGCTCTCCGGGTCGCCGAACTGGGCGCTGTCGGTGATGTTCCAATCTCTTTGGGCGAGGCACCCGGATATCGCCGCGACGATGCCCGGCCGGTCGGGGCAGGATAATGTGAGGACGAAGGACGGGTCGGCACGTGTCATGATGCCAAGCATTCGCCGATAGAGCCCTGAACCGTCAGTCCATTCATCATCGGCGCAATGTCCCCTCACCTTGCCGCAATCGCACAGCGACCGATGTTGCCACTAAGCAGAGCTCCCAAAAGTGGCCTTCCGGTTTTGGGAAAAAACTCTGCGCAAACAAAGACTTTAAACAGGCATTCGTTGGACAACCAAGGAATGTCTGCTGAGCATTCAAGCGCTTGCGGGCCGGCGTCTCATCGCAGATTCGCCCAAGCACCGCCACGGCGCAAGCTCCCTTAACGCCGCGTCCCGCATCAAACCTTCGAGAGAAAGCTGGCGACCAGGCGGTTGAACTCGTCGGGTTTCTCGATGTTGGAGAGATGGGCGGCGTCGAGGATCGCCAGCCGCGCATTGGGAATGCCGTCGGCAATCGCCTCGCCCATGGCGAGCGGCGTCGCCGGGTCAAGCGCTCCGGCGATGACCAGAACCGGCAGGGCAATCGTGGGCAGCACCACCCGCAGGTCCATATCGCGCACGGCTTCGGCGGCGGCGATGTAGCCGGCCGGCGGAATTCCCGCAACCATGGCAAGAAGCTTGGCCGTCGCCGCCGCGTCGCGATCCATGAAGTCCTTTGTCAGCCAGCGCTGAAGAATACCGCTCGCCGCCGCGTTCATCCCCTCATTCTTGATGAGCGCGATCCGCTGCGCCCAGACCTCCGGCTGGCCGATATAGGAGGAGGTGTTGGCGAGCACCGCGCGTGAAACGAGCGGAGGAGGCATTGGCGCCGAGCCATATGCCTACCATGCCGCCGAGCGACAGGCCGCAGAATACGACCGGCCCGAGGCCGAGCCCTTCGACCAGCTCCTTGGCATCGCGCGCGATGCGCTCGACCGTATACGGCCCCACCGGAACGTCCGAGGCGCCGTGGCCGCGATTGTCATAGCGCAGAATGCGGAACTGTCCGGCGAGCGCCTCGACCTGCGGCTCCCACATGTCGACCGTGGTGCCGAGCGAATTGGAGAACATCAGGACCGGCGCCCCGTTCCCGCCATCGAAACGGTAATGGATGGCGCAGCCGTCGCTCATCGTCATCATCGGCATGGAAAAACCTCCCCGGCAAATGGTTGGACGTCGTTATTCGAGCTGCTTTTCTCGCGCAATGCGCGAAGTCCTGCGGATTGTTCGCTAGCACATTCCCATTCGTCCAGGCCAGAAATCTGTCCGGCGGCGCGAAATGGCCGTTCCGGTCTGGGCGAGGGGGGATGAAATGGGGAATGCGTCTTTCGCGGCGCTGTCGCCGCCGCTGACAGTGTCCGCGATCGGGCACCGGGCGAAAGGACTTCGGGCATCAGCGCCTCGACGCTGGCTTAGCGGGTCATGCCGGCAAGCTTAGCATAGATGAGGCAATCTGCATTTGCCGGCGAAATGCGACTAAGTGATACGCTCGAGAATTTCTTGATGTCACCGCTGAGGATCGCGCTCGTCTGGAGGCGATCGTTGTGGACCGCAACCGGCCGCAGAAACATGTCTGGCGGGCCCGGATCATTCTTCTCAGCCATGACGGCTTGGGGACCGTCGAAATGATACGGCGAATCTCCAAAGCCAAGACCTGCGTTTGGCGCTGGCAAGAGCGTTTCATGCAGGAAGGCGTTGAGGGGCTTTTGCGGGACAAGACGCGCCCCTCTCGCAAGCCGCCTTTGCCACAGGAAACCGTCGCACGCGTTGTTGAGCTGACCCAAGGTCCCCCGCCCGGCGAGACGACGCACTGGACGTCCGCCGCCATGGCCAAAACGGCGGGAATTGCGCCAAGTTCGGTGCTGCGCATCTGGCGCAGCCATGGCCTTCAGCCTCACCGGGTGCGCCAGTTCAAGCTCTCCAAAGACCCGCAGTTTGTCGAAAAGCTCCGGGATATTGTCGGGCTTTATCTGGCGCCGCCCGCCCATGCGCTCGTTCTATCCGTGGATGAAAAAAGCCAGATCCAAGCGCTCGACCGCACCCAGCCGGGATTGCCGCTGAAGAGGGGGCGATGCGGAACCATGACGCACGATTACAAGCGGCACGGCACGACAACGCTTTTTGCTGCCCTCAACATCCTCGATGGAACCGTGACTGGGCGGAATATGCAGCGCCACCGTCATCAGGAGTTCATCCGCTTTCTCAACACCATCGAGGTCCAGGTTCCGGCGGGTAAGGTCATTCACGCCATTCTCGACAATTACGCCGCTCACAAACATCCGAAGGTGATGGCCTGGCTCGACCGGCATCCACGCTGGCAGTTCCACTTCACGCCGACGTCCTGTTCCGGCTCAATGCAGTGGAGGGATTTTTGGCCAGGATGACCAAGCGACGGCTCAAACGCAGTGTGTTCAGCTCCGTCGTCGAGTTGCGGGCCGCCATCAAACGCTTCATTGCCGAGAGCAACGAAACAGCAAAACGCTTCGTTTGGACCAAAGACCCGGATCGCATCATCGCCGCCGTCAGGCGCGGGCACCAAACGTTAGATTTGATCCACTAGCTGATGGAAAATCCGATCACGAATTGCACGCAGCGGCTGCGGCAATCTGGAACGCCTGGGCGGATGATCTGATTACCACCCGGCAAGAGCTCGAAAAGGCCGCGAGATTCGAAACGGGTGTGATTACTCGAATACGCTGGCACGAGTGGTTACCAAATGACGGCGTCGGCGCAATGTTCCCAGCGAACGAGGACACAGCGGATTGGCATGACAAAGCGAAGATTGATTTCTCATCATTTGAATTTGCGCATGCCGCCAATTTCCGGAATTTCCATTTTCCAGGGGAGACAATTTTCGCCAGATCCAACTTCAAAGAACATTGCTCATTCGAAAATACGGTATTTTTTTCATTTAACTAATTTTATGCATTCAAATTTTGAGCAGGCTGTCAAGTTCGAAGGGGCCAGATTCTAAATCACTTACTCTGTTTGAGATGGCTAATTTCGACAAAAACACTTATTTTAATAATGTAACGTTTGAATACAAAACTTGGTTCAGCAGATCTAAATTCAAAAAAACTGGCTTTTTCTCATGTTGCTCATTTCACGATGAAACTTACTTTTTTATGTGCAAATTTGGAGGAGCTGCTTGGTTCGAAGGTTCAACGTTTGATGCCCATGCAACCTGGGCGCGAGCAAATTTTGAGTTTACGGCAAATTTTCATAGTTGCCGCTTCCGTGCCAATACCGGCTCAAATTTTGTACAAACCTCTTTTCATGAGTACACCGACTTTGGCTCCTGTTACTTCAAAGAAGGCGCAGACTTTCAATCTGCCCAGGTAGAGAAATTCTTTGACCTTGAAAACGCAAAATTTTCGAGGCTTCCAAGATTTAACCAAGCCAATTTCAAACAGGCACCTGACTTTGATGATGTATCCTATCCCCTACCAAACTTTTGGAAAGGCCATCAGAGGTCATCAGTTGCATCTTACCGGGCGCTTCGTCGCCTAGCCATTCAAGGGCATGATTATGAAAACGAAGGCAAAGCGTTCAAAGGCGAGATCCGTGCCAAGCGTGGCACTGAGCACAAGCCCTGGCACGCAGCGTTCTGGTTCGGCATTTTCTATGACGCGCTTTCGGATTTTGGTCGGTCCATGACGAGACCACTGTACAGTTGGGCGACCCTTATCGTCCTCTTTTCTGGTGCCTATGTGGCCAATGCTAAGAAGCTCCGTGACCTTACGGAGCGATGTGCGGACGGCGAACCATATTGGCTGAAAGCGCTTTATCTCTCAGCAAAAAACGCTTTGCTCTTTATCGGCGCGGGCAAGTCCGAAGAGGTCAGCGCGGTTTACAGCTGCCTATATGGCGTCAAGCCGGGCACGATCGAACCATTTATTCCGATATCAAGCGCGTTCATCCAGATCGGGCAAAATGTGCTAAGCGGCGTCCTGATCTTTCTGTTCCTGCTCGCGGTACGGAACCAGTTTAAGATCAAGTAGTCCCGTGGGGTTTGCGCGCGGTCAGACTGCCGCCTTCCCCCTCAACACAGCAACCACCTCCGCCATGATCGACAGCGCGATCTCCGCCGGTCCCTGCGCGCCGATGTCGAGGCCGATCGGCGCATGGATGCGGGCGAGGCTGGCTTCGGAGACGCCGGCCGCTTTCAGCCGCTCGACGCGCTTGGCATGGGTGCGGCCGCTCCCCAAAGCGCCGACATAGAAGGCGCCGCGCTCCAGGCCCAGGCGGATCGCCGGATCGTCGATCTTGGCGTCATGCGTCAGCGCGATCAGGGCCGTGCGCCGGTCGATGCCGATCCTGGCGATCGCCTCGTCCGGCCATTCGGCGACGAGCTCGGCATCGGGAAAGCGCTCCTCCGAGGCGAAGGCCGTGCGCGGGTCGATGATGGTCACGTCGTGGCCGATCATGCGCGCGAGCGGCAGCAGGAATTGCGCGGCGTGCACCGCGCCGATGATGATCATACGCAAGGGCGGATTGAAGACGCGGATGAAGACTTCGCCGCCAGGCGTTTCGACGGTGCTTGAGCGGTCGAGCCGGAAAGCCTCGGCCAGCGTTTCGGCAAGACCCGACAGCTCGGCCGCATCCTCGGTCGAGACGAGGCGCTGATCGCCGCTCGCGAGCCAGGTCAGCAGCGCAATGGGGCGGCGCGCCGCCTTCGCGGCCAGGACTTGCTCCGCCAGATCTTTCTTCATGCTTGGCTCCGCTCAGGCGGCCTCGAACGGCTCGACGAAAATCCGGATCCGCCCGCCGCAGGCGAGCCCGACGCGCCAGGCCGTTTCATCGGCGACGCCGAATTCCAGAAGTTTTGGCTTGCCGCTTTCGATCGCATCGAGCGCCTCGGTGATGACCTCGCCTTCGACGCAGCCGCCCGACACCGAGCCGAGGAAATTCCCGGCGCTGTCGATCACGAGCTGGCTGCCGGTCGGCTGCGGCGCCGATCCCCAGGTCTGCACGACCGTTGCGATGGCGAGTTTGCGGCCCTCGGCCTGCCAGGCAAGCGCCGTTTGCAGCATATCGTTTGCAGCCATGGCTTTCCCTTTCCGGACTGCGCGTCGTTCCGCGCCTATGCGTCGCCCGATTATGGCAGCATTCGCCGTGAACGCCATGGTCATTCGGGCGCGATGGCGGGCTATGTGCCGCCGCAACGAAGAAATCCTTGCGCCATCACCATCTTTGGTTCATGCCCATCATATAGGGCATAAGAGAGACTGACGCGGCTCGGGGCGAACATCGCCGCATTTTGGCCCATCCTACGTCTAGCCGGCAGACGCCATCCGGCCGCATAGTCCACCCTCGCATTCGCGGCGGTGGGGAGATTCAAGATGAGATTGGGAAAGCATATCGCCGTGATCGGCGCGGGCGTCGTGGGGCTTGCCATTGCCGTCAAGCTGCGCCGTGAGGGCTATCGCGTCACCATTTTCGAGCCGGACGAGCCGGGCAGCCACACCTCGGCAGGCAATGCCGCGCTCATCATGACCGCGCAGATCTCCTCGCTGTCGCAGCCGGGCATCTGGCGCAAAGTGCCGGCGATGCTCACCGACCCGAACGGGCCGCTGGTCGTGCGCTGGACGCATCTGCCGAAGATGATGCCCTGGTTCATGCGCTTCCTGCGCAACAGCTCCCGGCGCCGCTACGAGGAAATCGCCGAGACGCTGGCCCCGCTGGTGACGCGGTCGCTCGATGCCTGGCTGAACCTTGTCGGGCCGTCCGAGGGGGCCAAGCTGTTTCGGCGTGACGGGCTGCTCTATGTGTTCAAGGATCAAAAGAATTTCCGCGCCGGACAGAATGAGGCCGAGTTCCGCGGTCGGCATGGCGTTCACTCCGAGGTTATTGCCGCCGAGGAGCTGCGGCAAATGGAGCCGGCGCTCGGGCCGGGGCTTGCCGGCGGCATCCTCTATCCGGACAGCGGCCACTGCATCGATCCGATGGCGCTGTCGGCGAGCCTGTCGAGCGCCTTCCGCACTGGCGGCGGCGAGTTGCGGCGGACGCAGGGTCAGGCAACTCGCCTCGGCGTCGGGCGGCACGGTGCGGCTGATCACGGACGACGGGGAGCTGGCGGTCGATGAGGCCGTGGTTGCCGCCGGGATCTGGTCGTCCGATCTCGTCAAACCTTTCGGCGTCAGGCCGATGCTCGCCGCCGAACGCGGCTATCATTTGATGCTCAGCAATCCACAGATTTCGCTGCGCCGGCCGATCTTGGCGGGCGACGACCGTTTTGTCGTCACGCCGCTCAAGGGCGGCATCCGGCTTGCCGGCACCGCCGAGTTCGCCGATGTCGACGCAAAGCCGGATTGGCGGCGCGCGGACATTCTGATGGGGCTGGCGAAGACCATTCTGCCGCAGATCAACGGCGAGGAGACGGCGACGCGCTGGATGGGGCCGAGACCGTCAACGCCGGACTCGCTGCCGATCATAGGGCGCACGCCGAAGAACTCGCACATCGTCTGTGCCTTCGGGCACGGTCATTTAGGCCTGACGCTCGGCGCGGTGACGGCCGAGATTATTGCCGACATCATTGCCCGCCGGGGTCAAAGCGCCGGTGTTCCGGCGGCGCTTCGGCCGGATCGGTTCTGACGCGCGTGCGGCCGGGCCGCTCGCCGGTCCTCACTTCAGCTTGTCGTGCATCTCGGCGAGCCAGTCCGTGTTCTCGCCGAGCCACTGTTTTTCGAGCGCAAGAAGCTTGCCCGTTCGATGCCAGTCGGTAACGGCCTGCGACACGAAACGCCCCAAAGCGGCGTCTCTGTCCACCGATCGGACGGCGATCGCCCAGGGAAGCGGCGGAAAGTCGAGTGCGGTCACGGCGTCATCGGCCCACGCCGAGCCGCCGCTCTGCTTGAAATAAATCAGCCGGACATTTTCCTCGACAAAGGCGGCGCAGCGGCCGCTCCGGATCGCGGCCGCGCCATCGCCCAGACTCCGCACTTCGACGAGCGTGAGACCGGGCGCGCGGGAGCGAAGCTCGTTCTCGAAATACGCCTCGCGGATGGTGCAGACCGGCTTGCCGTCCAGATCCTTGATGGCCTTGATCGCGAGGCTTTTGGGCGCAAGCGCCGCAACGCGGCTGGCATAATAGAACGGCTCGATGATGCCGGCCTGCCGCCGCCGCTCCTCCGTCACCGCCATCGTCGCGATGATGAGATCGATCTTGCCTTGCTGAAGAAATTGCAGCCGGCTCGGTGCGCTCACCGCGAACGGCTTGAATTTGACGCCGAGCCGGTTCGCCAGATCCTTCGCCAGGTCGGCCTCCAAGCCGATGATCGCGCCCGATTTGTCGCGATAGCCGAAAGGCGGATCGTCCGCCTTGACCCCGACCACCAGTTCGCCCCTGGCCTTGATGTCGTCGAGCGTGCCGGCGACGGCGTTGCCTTGAAGCACAAAGAGAACCACAACCGCGAGAATGGCAATTTTCCGGAGTGAGCTGAATCCCATGAGACGACCGCGTGGAGATGAGACCTGACCGAAGAGGTGCCGGAACTCGCTCATGGCACGGACGGGCGCACGAATAAAGGACTGTTTTCCTTCACCCGCCCGCATCTACCGTCGGCGACGACCGAGATCTTTTTGTTTGCGCACGATTTTTCGGGAACACCAGTGTCCATCCCCGTCTGCACGGGGACGGGCATTTTCCCGATCGTGCTCTAAAGAACCTTGGTCAGCGTAAAGCGATCCTGAAGCTCGGCATTCGCTGTCTTGATCGCGTCCTCCGACCCAAGCACGACAATGCGCCCATGCGCAGCAATCGCATCCAGAGCGTCGGCGAAGCTGCGAATGTCTTCGGCGCTTGCGCCGAGCACTTCCTCGCGGAATTTTTGCAGGCTGTCCTCCCCGTCGCCGACCAGATAGCGCTGCAGGGAGACCATGCCCTTTGCATCGGGGAGCCGGTAGCGGTCGATATGGCCGATGGTGCCGATGATGGCGCGCTCCAGCTCCTTGCGGTTGTCCGCCACGCCACGCAAATAGGCGCCGGCGCCATCATAGGCCGAAATGGTCTGAAGCAGGTTCGGATCGCGATAGGAGGCGAGCGTCAGAATGCCCGAGCGCCGCGAGAGCAGGGTGAACGCGCCATAAGCGCCGCCCTGCACGCGCACCTTCTCCCACAGCCAGCCGCCACGCAGCAACTGGCTCGCGACCTCCGCCGCGCCGCCGGCCGCATAGCCGAGCTTGGTCAGGCTCTCGCCCTTGACGACATAATTGACTTTGGCGGGCATGGTCAGGCCCTCGAAACGCGGCAGCTCCGGAATCAGCCATTTGGGCCGCTCGGCCGCGCCGGCCGGGAGTGCCGCAAGCAATCGCTGCAGATCCGGCTCGATCCGCGCGAGATCGCCGGCCTCGGCGGTGAGATTGAAAACCATGGCGTCGCGCCTGACGAGGATGTCGCGGATGCGACTGAGCGCCGCGATAATTTCGGGGCTTGCGGTCTTGAGCCGGGCGGAGAGCTCACGCAGGAAACTCAGATAGCTGATGCCGCTGATCTGCTCCCCGGCCCAGTCCGCCTCGTCGAGACTGGAGCGCAGACGGAGATCGGCCACCGACGCGCCAGCCGGGACGAGGCGCGACTCCGCCGTGGCGCGTTCCTCGTTCACGAGCTGCTCGATACGCTCGGCATTGTCGAGCCGGGCGCTCAGAAGCACGTCGGCAAGAATTGAGAACATCTCGCCGGCTTTCTCCGGAATTGCTTTCGACCACAGAAACAGCCGCGCCGCGGCCGTGCTGTCGCCGAGCCTGGCGGACGTCCAGACCTCCGCGGAGACGCCGCCGGTCGCGCGGCCGATGCGCTGCGAGAGCTGGACGAAGTCGTCCTTGCCCGCGCCCGTTTCCAGAAGCGCGCGGCGGAAGATATTGACATAGGGCAGAAGCTCGGGGGGCAGCCGTCTCAGGTCGAGACCGACATCGACATAGACAATGCCGTTGGTTGCCAGATCGTGAGTCGCGATCAGCGTGCCGGCGTCCTCGCGCGCCTCGATCGGGATCGGGGTCTCACGGGCCGGCAGGTCCTTCAGAGTCAGCATCGGGATGGTGGCGAGCGCCTCCGGCGTGTCGGGCGTCTCCTGAATCCGCTTCAGCCGCCGCGTCTCTTCGATCACCCTCTCGACATCGGCTTCGCTCATTGCGGCGCGCACGGCGTCGAGCTTTGCGCGCTCCTGCTGTGCCTCGCGGGCGGATTGGTCCGGATCGGGCTTGAAGATGAGTGTCGTGCGGTGCGGATTGTCGAGAAGCTGGCTCCGGATCAGGGCCTCGAAGACGCGCTCATTGCGCGCGAGGCGGGACTTGATCGCCCGCATCGGCGTTTCCCAGGCCAGCGGCGCGAGCGGGTCGCGGTCGTAGTTCCAGTATTGCAGCGCCCGGAGCATAACCGCGATTCCACGCGGAAAGCTCCCGGTATTGTTCTCGCGGAGGCGGAACTCGATGGTGTTCATCGCCGCCTCGATCGTCAAAGGGTCGATCCCCTCGCGGGCGAGCTGGCCGAGCGTATTCAGGATCAGCGCCTCCACCTTATCGGCGTCCCGTGGATCGATGCCTTTCAGCCCGGCGCCGAACTTCATCTGCCGGAGCTCGCTGTTCAGCCCCGTCGCGGCGGTGTCATCGCCGAGGCGGGAATCGATCAGTGCCTTGCGCAAAGGCGAGGCCGGGGTGCCGACCAGAATGCGGTTGAGGATGGTCAGCGCCAGTCCGGCTTCGACATCTGCGGTCTCCTCGAGCATCCAGTTGACCGTCACCCGCGCCTGCTTGGCGCCGCCCTCCTGGCCGGGGGCCGGGATCGTCTCTTCGAGCTTGCGCGGCGCGTTGAAACGCGGCTGCAAGGCGATTTGCGATTTGACCGCAAGCGGCGAGAACTCGCTCAAGACGGCGTCGAGAATTGCGAGCCGCTTTTCGGGATCGTCGTCGCCATAGAAGAAGATCCGGGCGTTCGAGGGATGATAGAAATTCTGATGAAAGGCTTTGAAATTCTCATAGGTGAGATTTGGGATTTCGCGTGGATCGCCGCCCGAGTTGACGCCATAAACCGTGTCGGGATAGAGCGAGCGCGCCGACAGCGTCGAGACGCGGCTGTCGGGGGAGGAATAGACGCCCTTCATCTCATTGAAGACGACGCCCTTATAGGTCAGCGGCGTCTCCGGCGCGTCGAGTTCGTAATGCCAGCCCTCCTGTTTCAGAATCTCCGGCGTGATCCTCGGATGAAAGACGGCGTCCAGATAGACGGCGACGAGATTGTAGAAATCCTGAAGATTGGTGCTGGCCACCGGATAGATCGTCTTATCCGGATAGGTCATCGCATTCAGGAAGGTATTCAGCGATCCCTTGAGCATCTCCAGAAACGGCGCCTTGACCGGGTATTTCCGCGAGCCGCACAGCACGGAATGCTCCAGAATATGCGCGACGCCCGAGGAGTTGCCGGGAGGCGTGCGAAAGCTGACGCCGAAGACTTTGTTTTCGTCCTCGCCGATGATCGACAGCAGCTCCGCGTCGGTCTTCTTGTGGCGGTACAGCCGGGCGAGGGAGCCGATTTCCTCGATCCGCTCTTCGCGCTCCAGTTCAAATCCGTGGGAAAGTGTCATCTGGCCTCGCTTAGCGTTAGCGCTTGTGACCACTATGTTTGCCGCGTTGGGCCAGGTTCAAGACATTTGTCGCTTGAGGCGGCCTGCGCAAGGCTAGCGAGGAAAAGCTGGGTAGCTTGCAGAATTCCATTTGCGGCGGCAAAAGACGGCGGCATAAGAGCCGGGCGAAAAACCTGGCGAAATCGCGTCTGCGACATATTTATGCTACGAAGAGCGAGCGATTGCGCAGCGATCGGCTTCGAGAAGGCGGCCAGTCCGATTCGCAATGTGCCGCCACGGTGCCGATCGGATGGGCGGGCGCCGCACATCCGCTTTCGCACTAAAGGTTGAGGACAGGACGGCTCAATGACAGCATCGAACGCTCTGGCGGCCAGACCGCGCGAGAACGGGTTCTTTTCCAGATCGCTCGCCGAAAGCGATCCCGAGCTTTACGACGCGGTCGCGGCGGAGCTGAACCGCCAGCAGCACGAGATCGAACTTATCGCTTCGGAGAATATCGTTTCACGGGCGGTGCTCGAAGCCGCAGGCACGGTGCTGACGAACAAATATGCCGAAGGCTATCCGGGCAAGCGCTATTATGGCGGCTGTCAATTCGTCGACATCGCCGAAAATCTCGCCATCGCGCGGGCCAAGCGGCTTTTCGACTGCGGTTTCGCCAATGTCCAGCCGCATTCCGGCTCGCAGGCCAATCAGGGCGTGCTCTTGGCCCTCGCTCAGCCCGGCGACACGATTCTCGGCATGAGCCTCAATGCCGGCGGACATCTGACGCATGGCGCCGCGCCGAACCTTTCCGGCAAATGGTTCACGCCGGTGCAATACGGCGTACGCCGCGAGGATGGCATCATCGACTATGACGAGGTCGCGCGCCTCGCCGAAGAGCACAAGCCGCGCATCATCATTGCGGGCGGCTCGGCCTATGCGCGCATCATCGACTTTGCGCGCTTCCGGCAGATCGCCGACAGCGTCGGCGCCTCTTTCATGGTCGACATGGCTCATTTCGCCGGGCTGGTCGCGGCCGGCCTTTACCCAAGCCCGCTGCCCCACGCCCATGTCGTCACGACGACGACGCACAAGACCCTGCGCGGCCCTCGCGGCGGCATGATCCTCACCAATGACGGCGACATCGCCAAGCGCATCAACTCCGCCATGTTTCCGGGACTGCAGGGCGGCCCGCTGATGCACATCATCGCCGCAAAAGCCGTCGCATTCGGTGAAGCCCTGCAGCCTGCGTTTACGCAATATGCACAGGATGTGATTGCCAATGCCAAAGCTTTAGGCGAATTTATCGCGTCAGCCGGCTATGGCCTTGTAACAGGCGGAACCGATACGCATCTCATCCTGGTTGATCTGCGCCCCAAGAAGCTGACCGGCAAAGCTGCGGAGACTGCGCTGGGGCGGGCCAATATCACCTGCAACAAGAATGCGGTCCCGTTCGATGAACAGAAGCCGTTCATCACATCGGGCATCCGTCTTGGGTCACCGGCCGGTACGACGCGGGGCTTCGGCGAGGCCGAGTTCCGCGACATCGGACAGATGATCACCGAGGTGCTCGACGGTCTCGTCTCGAACGGCGATAGCGGCAACGCACAGGTCGAGGAGCGCATCAAGCGCGAAGCCATCGAACTGTGCAATCGCTATCCGATCTATAACCAATAGGGCTCCTCGAGCCTTCGGAGGCAGAGCATGCGGTGTCCCCATTGCGGCCACGACGATACCCAGGTCAGGGACTCCCGGCCGACCGAGGACAATACCGCGATCCGGCGCCGCCGCTATTGCACCAATTGCGGCGAGCGCTTCACCACATTCGAGCGCGTTCAGCTCCGCGAGCTGACCGTGATGAAGCGCAGCGGACGGCGCGTGCCTTTCGACCGGGACAAGCTCGCACGCTCGCTGCAGATCGCATTGCGCAAGCGCCCCGTCGATCAGGAGCAGATCGACCGGCTGGTCAGCAGCATCGTGCGCATGCTCGAGAGCCAGGGCGAAAGCGAGGTGCCGTCGAACAAGATCGGTGAGCTGATCATGGACGAGCTGCGCAAGCTGGACGATGTCGGTTACGTCCGGTTCGCGTCGGTTTACAAGAACTTTCGCGAAGCCCGCGATTTCGAGACGGTGCTCGGAGAAATCAGCAGTGAGCGTCAGCCGCGCGCAGCCACCGCCGACAAGGCCGCGGCACCGGAGCAGGACATCTCGCGCAAAGGCCTCACCAACAATGAGCGGCATTGACGCCCGCATAGGAGAGGCCCGGCGCTGCCCTATGCCCAAGACCCAGGACGCCGCCAACATGTCCCTGGCGCTTGCGCTGGGCAAGCGCGGCCTTGGCCAATGCTGGCCGAACCCCTCCGTTGGCGCCGTCGTCGCCGAGCCGTCGGGCCGCATCGTCAGCTGCGGGTGGACAGGATCCGGAGGGCGGCCTCATGCCGAAGCCATCGCTCTCGCGCAAGCCGGCGACGCCGCGCGTGGCGCAACGCTTTACGCAACGCTTGAGCCCTGCGCGCATTGGGGCAAGACGCCGCCCTGCGTCGATACGATCATCAGCCGCCGGCATTGCCCGTGTCGTTTATGGCGTGGTCGACCCGGACCCGCGTGTCGCCGGCCGCGGGGTGAACAAGCTACGGGAAAACCACATCGAGGTTGTCCAGGGCCCTTTCGCCGCGGAGGCACGGTGGCAGACCCTCGGTCACGAGCTGCGCGTGACCGCCCGGCGCCCCTTCATGCAGCTCAAGCTTGCCGTCGACGGCGACGGCATGGTCCCGGCCGGCGGCGGCGGTATGCCGGTCTGGGCGACGGGCCAGGAAGCGCGCGCGCTCAGCCATCTGATCCGCGCCGAGGCTGACGCAATCATGGTCGGCTACGGCACCGTGCTCGCCGACGATCCCGACCTCACCTGCCGTCTTCCGGGTCTTTCATGGCGATCCCCGGTGCGGGTGATTTTGTCAACTGACGGGCGTTTCAGCCGCTATTCGCGGATGCTGAAAAATCTGAGCACGGCTCCGCTCTGGATCTTCACCGCCGCGGATGTCCCGCAACATGCCAAGACCAGGCTTGAAAGTCTGGGCGCGACCGTGATCACCGTCGCCAAGAACGCGCACGGGCGCCTCGATCTTCACGCGGTCGTTTACGAACTGGCCGAACGCGGCATCACCCGCCTTCTCGTTGAAGGCGGGCCTTCGCTGGAGATGAATTTGCTGCGCGCCGATCTTGCGGATGAAATCCTGATCTTTCAAGGTGCCAAGGAAACGGTGGGACCGGCTTTGATGCCCTTCGCGCCTGCCGGTCTTGACGCCGTCACCGATACCGGGATTTACAGCCGCGCGGGGATGAGAGAGATCGGCGGCGATCGTGTCTGGGTCTATCGGCGCGCGCAATTCTGGAACGGTTGAGATGTTCACCGGCATCATTACCGATATCGGCGAGGTCAGGCAGGCGGAAGCCGGCCAGTTCCGCATTGCGTGCCATTATCGAAGCCGCCTCGATCGCAATCGGCGCCTCGATCGCCTGCGACGGCTGCTGCCTGACCGCGACGCGCATCGAGCCGGACGGGACGGGCGCCAGCCTATTCGATGTCGAAGCCTCGAACGAAACGCTCGCTCGAACAACGCTCGGCCGCTGGACAATCGGCAGCCGCGTCAATCTCGAGCGGTCGCTGGCGCTCGGCGACGAGCTCGGCGGCCATCTCGTCACCGGCCATATCGACGGCGTCGCCGAAATTCTCGCCGTCGAGGCGGATGGCACATCGAAGCGCTTCGAGATCGCCTGCCCCGAGGCGCTCGCAGCTTTCGTCGCGGCCAAGGGCTCGGTCGCGCTCGACGGCACGTCGCTGACCGTCAATGCCGTCCGCGGCAACCGCTTCACCGTCAACATCATCCCGCATACGCTCGAAGTCACCACCTGGGGGCAAAAACGCGCAGGCGACCAGCTGAACATGGAGGTTGACCTCATCGCGCGCTATGTTGCGCGTCTGAGCGAACATCAGAGACCGGGCGCATGAGCATCGCTGAAAAACCAAGGCATTTCGGCCAGCTCTCCTCGATCGAGGAGATCCTGGAAGACGCGCGGAAAGGCCGGATGTTCATCCTGGTCGATGCCGAAGACCGCGAAAATGAGGGCGACCTCGTGATTCCGGCCGACAAGGCAACGCCCGAGGCGATCAACTTCATGGCCAAATATGGCCGCGGCCTGATCTGTCTGGCGCTCACCCAGGACCGTGCTGGCGAGCTTCGGCTCGAACTCATGGCGCGCTCCAACCAGTCACGCCACACGACGAATTTCACCGTCTCCATCGAGGCGCGCGAGGGAATTACAACCGGCATCTCCGCCCATGACCGCGCCCATACGATCGCAACGGCCATAGACCCGCGAAAAGACCACCGCGACATCGTCTTCCCCGGTCATGTTTTTCCGCTGGTCGCCAGGACCGGCGGCGTTCTCGTCCGCGCCGGCCATACCGAGACCGCGATCGACATCGCCCGCCTCGCCGGGCTTTATCCCGCCGGGGTGATTTGCGAGATCATGAACGACGACGGCACCATGGCCCGAATGCCGGACCTGATGGCCTTCGGTCAGCGGCACGGGCTGAAAATCGCCACCATCGCCGATCTGATCGCCTACCGGCTGAAATATGACAGCCTGGTCCGCGTCGTCGAGCAGAAGCATGTCGACAGCCTTTACGGCGCCGAGTTCGATCTGAAGGTCTACCAGAATACCGCCGACGGCCAGGAGCATATTGCGCTGGTCAAGGGCGACCTGACGGCTCCCGGCCCTGTTCCCGCCCGGATTCACGCCATGAACGTGCTGGAGGATGTGATCGGCGTCGGCGCGAATGAGGATCGGCGGTCGCTCATCGAGCGCGGGCTGCGGATGCTGGCCAAGGAAAAACGCGGTGTTTTCGTCCTGATCCGGGAAGCCAGCCCGTCTGCGGTCTCCGCCAGGCTGCGCAGCGAGGCGGGAGACGGCAGGGGCGAGGCCTCGACAAGGCTTGTCGATTACGGTGTGGGTGCACAGATTCTACTTGATCTCGGCGTCCACGAAATCGAGCTGCTCTCGAATTCGCCGCTGCCGAAAGTCATCGGGATCGAAGGCTACGGCCTGAAGATCGTCGGCCGCCGCCCAATCGAGTAAGCCATGACGCGTTTAAGCCCATCCGTCCTCGTCATCGAAGGCCGGTTCTACGAGGACATTTCTGCCGAGCTGGCGAAAGGCGCTCTCGCCGCGCTCGAGGAGGCGGGGGCGAGCGTTCAGCGGGTCGCCGTGCCGGGCGCGCTCGAAATCCCGCAGGCTCTGGCTTTCGCGGTCCGCGCCGGCTTGACGCCCTTCGGCGCGACGCGCTGGCGCTATCATGGCGCCGTGGCGCTTGGCTGCGTGATCCGCGGCGAAACCTCGCATTACGACATCGTCGCGGGTGAATCCGCCCGCGCGCTGATGACCATCGCAACAACATGCGGGCGTTCCGGTCGGCAACGGCATACTGACTGTCGAAAACCAGTCACAAGCCTGGGAAAGAGCCTCCATAACAAAGGGAAACAAGGGTGCTGACGCCGCGCGCGCTTGCCTGCGCTTAATCGATGTGTTCATGGAAAGCCATGGATTCGGATCTGAATGACGCCGCTCCGGCCGGCCCGAATGGCGACGCCAACAAGCTTGGCGCGCGCGGCACCGCCCGGCTTGCCGCCGTCCAGGCGCTCTATCAGATGGATGTTGCCCAGACCGACGCCGCCGTCGTCGTCGCGCAGTTCACGCACCACCGCTTCGGCCATGAGGTCGACGGCGCCTATTACGACCGCGCCGACGAGCCGTTTTTCAAGGATCTGGTGCTGGGCATCGTCCGCGAGCAGCTTGCCGTCGACCCGCTGATTGCCGGCCATCTCGCCAAGGGCTGGCGGCTGTCGCGGATCGACAGCATTCTCCGGGCGATCCTGCGCGCCGCGACCTATGAGCTGAAGGCTCGGCTCGATGTACCGCCTAAAGTGATCATCAACGAATATGTCGAGATCGCCCACGCCTTTTTCGGCGGCGATGAGCCGGGCGTGGTGAACGGCATTCTCGACGCCATCGCGCGCGAGCTGCGTCCGGTGGATTTCCCGAAGCCTGCCCATGGTTGACGCTGACGCCGAGGGAATGGGGCTTAGCGAAGACGCATTGATCGCCCGTTATTTCCGGCCACTGGCCGAGGGTTTTCCCGGCGCCTTCGGATTGCAGGATGACGCTGCCGTACTCGATCCGGCGGCAGGCGAGGATCTGGTCATAACGACCGACGCGCTGATCGCCGGCGTTCACTTCCTCACCGACGATATGCCTGCGGACATCGCCTATAAGGCGCTGGCGGTGAATGTCTCCGACCTCGCTGCGAAAGCGGCAAAGCCGATCGCCTACAGCCTGGCGCTGGCCTTGCCTCGCGGCACGCCGGAAAGCTGGATCGCGGAGTTCGCGGATGGTCTCGGGCAGGCGCAGGCCGCGTTCGGCATCGCACTGAGCGGCGGCGATACCGCGACCTCGCCCGGCGGGCCGCTGATGATTTCCATAACCGCCTTCGGCCGTGTCCCGCATGGCCGCATGGTCGCGGCGCAGCGGCGCGCAGCCGGGAGACAGCCTTTATGTCAGCGGCACCATCGGAGATGCCGCATTGGGCCTGCTTCTGCGGCGCGGCGATGCCGAGACGCACCACTGGCCTTTCGGTGTGGAGGAGCGCGCTGCATTGATCAGCCGCTATTTGCGGCCCGAACCGCGCATCCGCTTCGGGAGGCGCTTCTGGCCATGCGCGTCTGCCGCGATGGACATCTCGGATGGGCTCGCCATCGACGCGACGCGACTATGTGCGGCCTCCGGCGTCTCGGGACGCATCGAGACCGCCAAAGTGCCGCTATCCGGTCCGGCGCAATCCGTGCTGCTGGCCGATCCCGGCGCCCTCGAAACGATCCTGACCGGCGGCGATGATTACGAGATTTTGGCCGCTGTGCCGCCCGGCCGGGACCGGGCGTTTGCCGCTTCGGCCGAGGCCGCAGGCATCGCCGTGACCCGAATCGGCGTTGTCAGTTCAAGGCACGGACCCGCTCGCCATCATTGGCGGCGACGGACGTGCCCTCACCTTATCCCGCCTCGGCTACGATCATCTGGCCCGCTAATCTCGCGCCGTTAACGAGCAAACCACAAGCCGCAAAGGCCTTGTTGCAGAACCGGGGCGATTTTCCTATTGTCCCGGCGGCTTCTCATGGGGTGGCCCCGCATTCATCCCGTGCCGGCCAGGACTGCCAGGAAACATGGCGCGTGAGTGATGTCGACGCGCTGCGGGCTGTGCGCAGAACAAGAATGACGTCGCGCCGCCTCCCGCCTTATCGATTGCGAGGGATTAACCGATGAGCATTTTAATTTTGGCGATCATAGCGTGTGGCGCCTTGTCGATCGTTTACGGCGTCTGGGCAATCCAGACCCTCATGGCGGCCGATGCGGGCAGCGCACGTATGCAGGAAATCTCCGCCGCCGTCCGGGAGGGCGCCGAAGCCTATTTGAAACGTCAGTATACCACCATTGCCATGGTCGGCGTCGTCATCTTCATTCTGGCGCTCATTCTCCTGGGCTGGAAGTCCGCTTTCGGCTTTGCGCTCGGCGCGATCCTATCCGCCGCCGCCGGCTTCATCGGCATGAACGTGTCCGTGCGCGCCAATGTCCGCGTCGCGCAGGCGGCGACCAAGTCGCTGGCTGGCGGGCTCGACCTCGCCTTCAAGTCCGGCGCGGTGACCGGACTGCTTGTCGCCGGCCTCGGGCTGCTCGGCGTTACGATCTATTTCTGGTTCCTCACCGGCGCGCTCGGCCTCGATCCGACGAGCCGGGAGGTGATCGACGCGCTCGTCGCGACCTCCTTCGGCGCCTCGCTGATCTCGATCTTCGCCCGTCTCGGCGGCGGCATCTTCACCAAGGGCGCCGATGTCGGCGGCGACATGGTGGGCAAGGTGGAGGCAGGTATCCCCGAGGACGATCCGCGCAACCCCGCCACGATCGCCGACAATGTCGGTGATAATGTCGGCGACTGCGCGGGCATGGCCGCCGACCTGTTCGAAACCTATGTCGTGACCGCGGTCGCCACCATGGTGCTCGCCGCCATCGCCCTGCCTGCCGAATTCAAGCTGGCGGGCATGATGATGCCGCTGACCATCGGCGGCGCCTGCGTGGTGACCTCGATCATCGGCACCTTCTTCGTCAAGCTCGGCAGCAGCAACAACATCATGGGCGCGCTTTATAAGGGCATTCTCGCCACGGGCGTCTTGTCGCTGCTCGTGCTTTATCCCGTGATGATCATCGTCTTCGGCGGTATGTCGGTCGATCTCGGCGGCTTCACGCCGATGATCGCTGTTCTGGTGCGGCGCGGTCGGCCTGGTGATTACCGGCCTCATCATCTGGATCACCGAATATTACACCGGCACCGGCCGCCGCCCGGTGAACTCGATCGCCGAAGCCTCGATCACCGGCCACGGTACGAATGTGATCCAGGGCCTCGCCGTCTCGATGGAAGCGACCGCCCTGCCCGCGCTCGTCATCATCGCCGGCATCATCGTCACCTATAACCTCGCCGGCCTGTTCGGCATCGCCACGGCGGTCACGACGATGCTGGCGCTGGCCGGCATGATCGTTGCGCTCGACGCCTTCGGCCCGGTTACCGACAATGCCGGCGGCATCGCCGAAATGGCGGGCCTGCCGAAGGAAGTGCGTCACAACACCGACGCGCTCGACGCCGTCGGCAACACCACCAAGGCCGTCACCAAGGGCTATGCCATCGGCTCGGCCGGGCTTGGCGCGCTGGTGCTGTTCGCCGCTTACACGCAGGATCTGAAGACCTATTTCTCGGGTCTCAATGTGACCTTCGACCTGTCGAGCCCCTATGTCGTGGTCGGCCTGCTTGTTCGGCGGCCTCCTGCCCTATCTGTTCGGCGGCATGTCCATGACCGCGGTCGGCCGCGCCGCTCAGTCGGTGGTCGTCGAAGTGCGGCGGCAGTTCAAGGAGAGGCCCGGCATCATGGCGGGTACCGAGAAGCCGGATTACGGCCGCGCTGTGGATATGCTGACCAAGGCGGCGATCCGGGAAATGATCGTGCCTTCCCTGCTCCCAGTGCTTTCGCCGATCGTCGTCTATATCGTCATCGACTGGATCGCGGGACAGGCGGCAGCCTTCTCTGCGGTCGGCGCGATGCTGATGGGCGTGATCGTGACCGGTTTGTTCGTCGCCATCTCGATGACGGCGGGCGGCGGCGCCTGGGACAACGCCAAGAAGAGTTTTGAGGACGGCTTCACCGACTCACACGGCGTGACGCATTATAAGGGCTCGGAGGCCCACAAGGCATCGGTCACCGGCGACACGGTCGGCGATCCATACAAGGACACCGCCGGCCCGGCCGTGAATCCGATGATCAAAATCACCAATATCGTCGCGCTGCTGCTGCTTGCGGTGCTGGCGCACTGAACAAATGATGGCGTTGAAATGAAAGAGGGCCCCGGCGAGGGGCCCTTGGCTGGAAAGCAGGCAGATGCCGCCGTGGCTTAATAAGGGTTCGGCCCGCCCGGCCCAGCCGGCCCACCCGGCGTAGCGTTAGGCTGCGGACTCCCGATATTGCGGAAAAGCTCCTTCAACAGCCCTTCCTCGGAGCCTTTCGACGGCGTCGTGCGGCTCACAAAGTCGATCACCTTGCCGTCCTGCAGGCCGTAATGGGCGACCCTGCTTACGGTATTTTTCTTATCGAAATAGACCGCGACCACCCGACGATCGACGATTGTCGGGCTGAGGAATGCCGCAGACCTTTTGGTTGTCGAAGAAATGTAGTAGAAAGCATTTTGGTCGACAGTGGATTTGGTATCAGGCGTCCCAAGTGCGAGAATGATCTGATCGCGGCTCATTCCTTCTTTTACCTGCGCCAGATCCTCGTCAGTAAAGACATGGCCGTGCTTGGTTATGTCTGCCGCACAGGCGGAAAGGCTCAGGACAATGCCGATCACAGCCAGCGATTGGATCATTGAACGCCGAAACTTTTTTTCGGTTTCCAGCCGGTCCGCCCTCATCAGGGCAACATTTCTCATGTAATAGGAATCTTGATTTGACATAGCGCCGTACCTTGCGATCCAGTGATGCCTGAGTTCAGGCCGATGAGAGCATTCAATCCAGAGCGTAACTTTTATTTGCGTGGTGATGGCTGTCGTGACGAATATCACGCGTAACAGATTCCAGGCTCAAGGTAACGCAACGCCAATGTTCCGCTGGTTTGCCGGTCGTGTGGCGCGCAAAGAAGCCGCCGAGAAGATCTACGACGCAATTGTGGCGCAGTCACGCAATCCTGCCTTTTATATCCGATGCGGCGTGCCGGATACCTTGTCGGGCCGCTTTGACATGCTGGTCGTTCACATGTTCGTCGTGCTGCAGATCCTGAAACTCGGCGGAAGAGAAGGCCAACTTCTGGCTCAGGAGATCGTCGAAGCCTTCATCCGCGAAATGGATACGATGGTCCGCGATCTCGGCGTCTCCGACCGGAATGTGCCGAAAGAGGTCCGCAAGATCGCGCAGTTGTTCTATGGCCAGCTTCTTGCCTATTCGACCGCCCTGCACCGCAACGATACCAGGGGTCTTGCGGGCGAGGTCTGGAAGAGCTTCCAAACCGCCGACGGCGGCAACCAGCAGCCAATTTCCTCCGAATCGATTGCAGTTTACGTCCAGCAGTCCATTAAGGCGATCCAGGAAATGCCCCTGAACATGCTTTTGCAGGGTAATATCCGCTTCGCCGAAATCGTCGGACCACGAGCGGGCTGATCGACCGCGCGTCGGGGACAGGTGGTGACGCAGCGACCGGTCTTGTCTTACGCCGTCTCGATCGGGGACGCCCTGGCGCCTCCGGAAGGCCGGATTGAGGTGAGCCAAGCCGAACGGGCCAGGCTCGCGAAATTTCTTCGGATCGAAAATCTCGACAAGTTCAGCTTCGACTATCACTTGGAGCCGATTTCCGGGGAGCGTTTTCTCCTCACCGGCAAGGTCGCTGCGCGCCTCACGCAGCTTTGCGTCATCACGCTCGATCCGGTCGACGAGACGGTCGACGAGACGGTTTCCGTCGAGTGCTGGCCGCAGGACGAGATCGGTCAGGGCGAGGATGCCGACGATCCGGCGGCCCCGACTTTGCCGGATGATCCGCCGGTTGCGATTGTGGGCGGCAAGATCGACCTCGGTGCGTTCGCGGCCGAAGTCCTCGCCAGCGCCATCAACCCCTATCCCCGCAAAGCGGGCGTCGCGTTCGATTGGCGGGACGCCAAAGACGCCGCTGATGGTCCAGCGACAGGTCCGTTCGCCAAGCTCGCGGAGTTGAAGCCGAAACGGTAGGCAAAGCGGCGCCTGGGAGGCCGCCGAGGCCGACGCGTTCCCTTGAGCGGCAGGGCATGACGCCGCTTCCATCCGGCGCGCCCGATGCCTAAATTTCTTTTGTAATGGTAATGTCATAGAGTATGGTCACGCGCGTTCGGGGCGGGGACGCTGCTTCGCGCCAATTTTCATTTCGGTTGATCCGGAAACAGACACATGAGCGCGCGAATCAGGATTGCGCTGGATGCTATGGGCGGCGATCATGGTCCGTCCATCGCAATACCCGGTGCGGCGATTTCGCTGGTGCGCCACCCCGACACCGAATTTCTGATCTTCGGTGACGAGAAGGCGATCGCTCCCCAACTCGAGGAGGAGCCGGCGCTGGCGCGCAATTCAACCGTCATTCATACCGAAGTCGCTATATCCATGGATGCAAGGCCCAGCCAGGCGCTACGCCAGGGGCGCGGCAAAAGCAGCATGTGGATGGCGCTCGAAGCGGTGAAGAAAGGCGAAGCGGACGCCGCAGTCTCGGCCGGCAATACCGGCGCGCTGATGGCGATGTCGATGTTTTGCCTGCAAACCTTGCCGAATATCGACCGGCCGGCAATCGCCGGCGTCTGGCCGACTATTTCGAGCGAATGCATCGTCCTCGATATCGGCGCCAATGTCGGCGCGGATGCCCGCCAGCTTGTCGACAACGCCGGTATGGGCGCGGCGCTCGCCAGGGCGCTTTTCCATGTCGACAAACCCTCGGTCGGCCTTCTCAATATCGGCGTCGAGGAGATTAAGGGGCTCGATGAGGTCAAGCGGGCGGCCGAGGCCTTAAAAAAGCCAGATCTACCGATCGTCTATCACGGCTTCGTCGAAGGTGACGACATCGGCAAGGGAACGGTTGACGTCGTCGTGACCGAGGGCTTCAGCGGCAATATCGCCCTGAAGGCGTCGGAGGGTACGGCAAAACAGATCGCCGCCTACCTTCGCCAGGCCATGAGCCGATCGCTGATGGCGCGGATCGGAGCCTTCTTTGGCCAAGGCGCCTTCCGGGCGCTTCGCGACAAGATGGACCCGCGTCACGCCAATGGAGGCATCTTTCTGGGGCTTCAGGGCATCGTCATCAAAAGCCATGGCGGCGCCGACGCAATAGGCTTTGCAAGCGCTGTCGATCTCGGCTACGACATGGCTAAGAGTGGGCTGGTGCAAACGATCTCCAAGAATATTGAGCGATTTCAGAGCGCTTTGCGCCAGGCTCCCGAGTTGAAAACTACGGACACGATCACGTGACCACCATTCGTTCTGTTATTCGTGGCTGTGGCTCTTTTTTGCCCGAGAAGATCGTAACGAATGACGATCTCTCCCGGATCGTTGACACGACCGATGAATGGATCGTCGAGCGCACCGGCATTCGCGAACGCCATATCGCGGCCGATGGCGAGCTGACCTCGGACCTTGGCATCGCCGCGTCAAAGCGGGCACTGGAGGTTGCCGGGCTTGAGGCGACCGACATCGATCTCATCATTCTGGCAACCTCTACGCCGGACAACACCTTTCCCGCGACCGCCGTCACCATCCAGGCCGCGCTCGGGGTGACCAGCGGCGCTGCCTTCGACATGCAGGCGGTCTGTTCCGGCTTCGTCTATGCGCTCGTCCGCGGCGGATAATTTCATCAAATCCGGCCAATATCGGCGCGCCCTGGTGATCGGCGCCGAAACCTTCTCCCGGATTCTCGATTGGGAGGACAGGACCACCTGCGTGCTGTTCGGCGACGGGGCCGGCGCTGTGGTCCTCGAAGGCCAGCGCTCATCGGGCACGGATCGCGACCGCGGCATATTGGGCTCGGTGCTGCGATCGGACGGGCGGTTCAAGAATATGCTCTATGTCGACGGCGGTCCCTCATCGACCAAAACCGTCGGCCATCTCAGGATGCAGGGCAAAGAAGTCTTCCGCTTCGCCGTCAGCGCCATCGCCGAAGTGATCGAGGATACGCTCAAGGCGCATGAGCTTACCGCGGCCGACATCGACTGGTTCGTCCCCCACCAAGCCAATAAGCGCATTCTTGACGGCACCGCGCGCAAGCTGGGCATCTCGCCTGAAAAGATCGTCATGACTCTGGAAAAGCATGGCAATACCTCCGCCGCGTCCATCCCGCTCGCCCTTGACGCCGCCAGACTCGATGGGCGGCTCAAGACCGGCGATCTCGTGCTGATGGAGGCGATGGGCGGCGGCTTCACCTGGGGGTCGGTGCTGGCGCGCTGGTAGTGGTTTTCCCTTATTTGGCAGTCGCACATGCGCCCTTTATCACGAGGAGCGCTTCGGATAACTTAAAATTTACCTGCCTCTATTGATCAGTACGGCAACATGTCGTAACCGAAGCCACCGCAACGGCTATTGCTTGAGTTGTTTGCGAAAATCTTTTTCTGAATCAGAATGATGCCATATCGACGATTGACCGATTCCCGTAGTATCCATTACCATTGTCTTAAGTTAGATTTTTACATCGAGCCAAGTCGACATGGCGTCAGGCGGCAAAACTCTCACCCGAGCGGATCTTGCAGAAGCCGTGTTTCAGAAGGTTGGGCTTCCGCGCAATGAATTGGCGGATCTGGTCGAGGCCGTGATTCGCGAGGTCATCACCTGTCTCGAACACGGTGAAAACGTTAAGCTTTCGAGCTTCGGCTCATTTGGCGTACGCGACAAGCGAGAGCGCGTCGGCCGCAATCCGAAGACGGGTGAAGTCGTCCCGATCACGCCGAGGCGCGTGCTGGTTTTCAGGGCGAGCAATATTATGAAGGAGCGTATCAATTCGTCCCTGATCAAGACGAAGAAAGCGGCGGAGTAAGTCCGGCGAATGCTGGCCTCTCCAATTAGCGGGGGCATCATTGGAGAAATCATCGAGTGCATTTCGCACCATAAGCGAGGTTGCGGCGGAATTGGACGTGCCCAAGCACGTTCTGCGCTTCTGGGAAGGCAAATTTGCGCAGCTCAGGCCGATGAAGCGCGGCGGCGGGCGGCGCTATTACCGGCCGGAAGACATTGACCTTTTGCGCGGCATCCGATGGCTGCTTTATAGCGACGGCTATACGATCAAGGGCGTGCAGCGCATTCTGCGCGAGAGCGGCATTCGCTTCGTCAAGGACTGCTGGCGCGGGGATGCGGGCCCCTCGGAGCCGGGCCGAACGGCCGGCATGGATATTCCCAATCTGGCGGGCGAGGCTGCCAAGCAGGCCCGCCGCGGCATCGCGCCAGGGGCAAGGCCCGAGCCGGCGGGCGAGAAGCGCGAAGCACCGGTGACCGCCGCCTCGCCGGAGGTTGGACCGGGCGCTGGCCAGCATATCATCCTGTCATCGCTGTTGCGGGAGCTCGAAGAGTGCCGCGACCTGCTCACGGCAGCCGTCGAGACGGAAACCGGACGTTCCGGCGCAAAAAAGGGGCGCGGCGAGCACCGGCGCGGCGTCGACGCTTGAGGCACGGGCGCGGGCCGTCTCCGCTTGGGCGATCGCTCTCACTGGCGCGCCGCTGGCAGAATGCTATTGACCCGCTTCTTTGAAGGGGGCAAAACTTCGCATCCGTTCACCACGTGGCCTTGAACGACATCGGAGCGTAGCGCAGCCCGGTTAGCGCACCAGTCTGGGGGACTGGGGGTCCCGAGTTCAAATCTCGGCGCTCCGACCAAATATCCAAAGAAAATCAAGGACTTTCACGGCCAGATATTCGGGCCTTTCAGGGTCGCCGCAATATTCCGTGCTGCCTGAGCGAATGTTTGTCATTCGCGATAAACGCTCATGACGCCGGTCAGGATGCGCAGCATCTCGACGTCCCGGCTCGCATAGAACAGGATCGACCGGTCGTTAAAGAACTCCGGCGCCGTGGTGGGCGTCGCGGATGAAGGGGACATCACTCCCACAGAGCTTACACCCCCTCAGCCGCCGCCTCGCGGCTGCCCCTCCCTCGTGAGCCTTCAAGGCGAACGATAAACGTTCGCCTTGAAGGAGAGGGCGAAACCGCCTCAATGCACCGTATGCTGGGTCGGGCTGACGCCTTCGAGAATCGCGGCGACGCCCATGCCGCCGGCGGTGCAGATCGAAATCAGGCCGCGTCCGCCGCCATTCTGAGCCAGGATCTTGGCGAGCGTCGCCAGAATCCGTCCGCCGGTCGCGGCGAAGGGATGGCCAAGGGCGATGCTTGAGCCCTTCACGTTGAGCTTGTCGCGGTCGATGCTGCCGAGCGGGTGGTCCTTGCCGAGCACCTCCTTGCAATATTCGGCCGACTCCCAGGCCTGGAGCGTCGCCAGGACCTGGGCGGCGAAGGCCTCATGGATTTCGTAGAAATCGAAATCCTGCAAGGTCAGCCCAGCTTGATCGAGCATCCGCGAGACGGCGATCGTCGGCGCCATCAACAGCCCCTGGCCGCCGACGAAATCGATTGCGGCGTGGTAACCGTGGGTCAGATAGGCCATAGGCTTGAGACCGTGCCGATCCGCCCATTCCTCCGAGGCGATGAGCACGCTCGATGCCCCGTCCGTCAGCGGCGTCGAATTGGCGGCGGTCAGTGTGCCGCGCTCCGATTTCTCGAAGGCCGGCTTCAGGGTGCCGATTTTGCCCAGATCGATATCGGTGCGCAGATTGTTGTCGCGGTAGACGCCCGCCGTCGGCACGATCAGATCGTCGAAAAAGCCTTCGTCGTAAGCTTTGGCCGCCTTCCTGTGGCTCTCATAAGCGAGCTGGTCCTGGGCCGCGCGCGAAATGTGGAATTGCTGCGCCATCAGCTCGGTATGCGCGCCCATGGAGAGGCCCGTGCGCGGCTCGGCATACGCTCGGCGCGATCGGCGCCAGCTCGGCGGGCGAGAAGCCCTTCATGAAGATGCTCGCTTTTTCGGCGAAGCTTTTGGCGCGCGCGAGTTTTGCGAGGCGATGCGCCAGTTTGCGCTGAAGCACGACCGGCGCGTCCGACGTCGTATCGGAACCGACCGCGATGGCGCTTTCGATCTGGCCGCTCGCAATCTTTGCCGCGCTCGCCGAAAGCCGCCTGAAGGCTGGTGCCGCAGGCCTGGATCAGCGTGACGCCGGGTGTTCTCGGGTCGAGCTTCGTGGCAAGCACGGACTCGCGCGCGAGGTTGAAGTCCTTGGAATGGGTGACTACCGCGCCGCCAACGACCTCGTCGATCAGCTCGCCTTCGAGATGATATCGGTCGACGAGACCGTTCAGCGCGGCAGTCATCAGATCGAGATTGCTGAGTTCGGAATAGGCCGTGTTCGACCGGCAGAAAGGTGTGCGCACCCCGCCAATAACGGCGACGCGCCGCAATTGTCCGACCATGATCTCTTCTCCTTTACTCGGCGGGTGCCGTGGCAGCGGCCGCCGCCGCTTCATGTGTGGTGACGGGTTTTGAGGTTTTCTGCGCTGCGCGATAATGCAGCGGGCCGCCGCGGAAAGGCGCAAAGCCGGTGCCGAAGATCACGCCGGCATCGACATGATCGGCATCGGCGACAACGCCTTCGGCGAGGCACTTCTCGCATTCGTCGATCAGCGGCTTGACCAGTTCTTCACCCAACCGCGCCAGTTCGGCCTGATCGAAGCCGCCTTCGGGCGTCTCCTTCTGCGGCTTGCCGTTCTCCCAGCGATAAAAGCCTTCGCCGGATTTCTTGCCCGTCTTGCCGGCCTTGACGAGGCGCGACAGCTCCGAGCCCTCGGGCGCGGGCTTGCCGAGCACTTCGGCGACATGAGCGCAGATGTCGAGCCCGACCGTATCGGCCAGCTCGATCGGCCCCATCGGCATGCCGAATTTCTCGGCCGCAGCATCGATCTTCGATTTCGGCTGGCCTTCCTCGACGCGTCGCATGGCGTCGAACATGTAGGGCGCCAGCACGCGGTTGACGAGGAAGCCGGGCGTGCTCTTGGTGATCAGGGGCAATTTGCTGATCGTCGTGACGAAGGCGCAGCCCTGGCGAACGACCTCTTCGCGGCTCCCCGGCCCACGGACGACCTCGACCAGCGGCATCTGCGGCACCGGATTGAAGAAGTGCACGCCGATCAGCCGGCCCGGATCGGCGAGAGCGGTAGCGATCTGCTCGATGGGCAGCGAGGAGGTGTTCGTCGCCAAGAGCGCGCCGCGCTTCATCTTCGCCTCGGTCGCCGACAGCACCTTCTGCTTGATGTCGAGTTTTTCGATGACCGCCTCGATGACGACATCGGCGCGCGGAATGTGCTCGCCCGGCACGTCGGCATAGAGGCGCGCCATGGCGGTATCGACTTCGAGCTTGCCATGCAGGCGCTTCTTGAACAGCGACTTGGCGCGCCCGAGCGCCTTCTCGACCGCCTCCGGCGCGACATCCTGCAGGCTGACCTCCATGCCGGAGATCACGCACCAGGCGGCGATGTCGGCGCCCATGGTGCCGGCGCCGATGACGTGGACGCGCTGCGGCTTGAAGCCGGTCTTCGGCGCCTCATTCTTCAGCATCTCGGAGAGGCGGAAGACGCGGCGCAGATTGCGCGAGGTATCGCTGACCATCAGCGGGGCGAAGAAGCGCATCTCGGCCATGGCCATGCTGCGGCGGTCGCCGCCGAAGCGCTCGAACAGCTCGATCAGCTTGAAGGGCGCCGGGTAGTGCTCCTCGCGCACCTTGGCGGCCGTCTCCTTGCGCATCTTGGCCGCGAGCAGTCCGCGGATCGGCGGCTGGCTCATCAGCCGCTTCCACCAGGCAGCGCCTTTCGACTTGCGCTTCTGCAGCGCCGCCTTGCGGCAGGCCCAGCGCAGCTCCAGCTTCGACGGCACGAGCTGGTCGACGATGCCCATCGCCCGCGCCGCACCCGGACGCAGCATCCTGCCGGTCAGCATTGCCGGCATGGCGGCAAGGGCTCCCGCCAGCTCGATCATCCGCACTGTGCCGTTGAGGCCGGGGATCAGGCCGAGCTTGACCTCGGGCAGGCCGATACGCGTGACCTCCTCGCGGGTAGCGATGCGATAATGGCAGGCCATCGCGAATTCGAGGCCACCGCCGAGGCAATAGCCGTGAATGCCGGCGATGACCGGGATCGGCATCGCCTCGATCCGGTTGAAGAGCGCCGTCACCTGACGCACCACCTCCTCCACGTCGCGCTCGCGCGTCAGATTTTCGAATTCGCGGATGTCGGCGCCGGCAATGAACGCCTTCTCCTTGGCCGAGAGGAAGATCAGCGCCCTCGCCTCGCCGCGCCGGGCTGCATCCTCGGCCGCCGCGACGATCTGCTCAAGTTCCTGCGTCGTCTCGGTCCCAAAAGTGTTGGTGCTTTCGCCCGCCTGATCAAAAATCGCCCAGGCGATGTTTTCAAAATCGATCTCGAAACGCCAGTGTTTCAAATTCGGAAGCGCACCGGACATGGTTTTTCTCCGCTATTCCGCCGCGTGGATTTCGCCGCCCGTCGGTATGGGGCGGCTTGTCAAAAGCGCTTGCGGCTCGGGAATTATGGCCGATCGCGCTCTTGTGCGTGATCTCGTCGGGATCGAAATCGTCGACCGCGATGACCTTCGCAACGAGCCGCTCGCGCTCGCGCAGCTTTTCGCCCTCCTCGGGCGTAACGACGCCTTTCTGCACCGCCTCGCCGATGAAGTCGTTGCCGAGGAAGCGGTGCACGGTCTTTTGCCGGACCGCGTGTTCCAGCTGGCGGTTGGCTTCCTCAGTCTCGATCACTTTCACGAAGGCTGCCTCCAGCACCCCCTGAGTGTCGTTCGGGTCGTGGCTGATGAAGATCTCGCGGGTCAGCCGGTCGCGGGCCGCGGTCGGCTCCAGAACGAGAGAAACGACCCGCTTGACGGCGCGGTCCTTGGCCGGGGCGAAATTATTGCCGAGCGGGAAGACGCAGACGCGCATTAAGGCCGCGACCACAGGATTGGGGAAGTTGCCGATCACGCGCGACAGCGAGGCGTAGAAGCGGCTCAGCGCATTCCGGGCGCAATAGTCGAGGATCATACGGTCGGATTGCGGCTCGCCGTCGTCCTCGAAGCGCTTCAGCATGCAGCAGACGAAGTAAAGCTCGGCCAACGCGTCGGCGAGACGCCCGGTGATGTGCTGCTTGGTCTTCAGCCCGCCGCCGAGGATCGCAACGCTCAGGTCCGTCACCAGGGCGAAATTGCGCGCCGCGCGATAGGCTTGGCGGTACCAATGGCCGGTATAGCGCGCCTGCGGGGCAACCGCGAAGGCGCCGAAGGTCAGATTATGGAACAGCGAGCCAAAAATGTTCGCCGTGGCGAAGCCGACATGGCCTTCGAAGGCGCGCTCGAAGGCTTTGAAACCTTCATCTTCGTCCCAATGCTGGACGGCCTCGACCTCCTTGAACAGCCAGGGATGGCTGCGCAGCGCGCCCTGCGCGATCACCATCAGCGAGCGCGTCAGGATATTCGCGCCCTCGACCGTGATGCTGACCGGAATAGACTGGTAGGCGGCCTGGGCGAAATTCGACGGCCCGTCGCAAATGGCCTTGCCGCCCTGGATGTCCATGGCGTCGTTGACTGCCTGCCGGCCCCATTCAGTGCATTTATATTTCATCAGCGCCGAGATCACGGCCGGCTTGTCGCCGCCGGAGACCATGGACGCCGTCACCGACCGCGCAGACTCAAGCAGATAGGCCGCCTCGACGAGGCGGGCGAGCGGCTCCTCGACGCCCTCCATCTTGCCGATCGGAATGTTGAACTGCGAGCGGATGCGGGCATAGGCCGAGGTCGAGCGCAGCATGTTCTTGGCCGCGGCCGTCGCCGATGCGGGAAGCGAAATTGCCCGGCCAGCCGCCAGGCAACTCATCAGCATCCGCCAGCCCTGGCCGACATGCTCGGCGCCGCCGATGATCCAGTCGAGCGGAATAAAGACGTTCTCGCCCCAGGTCGGCCCGTTCGGGAAAGCATTGCCGCAAGGCAGATGACGGCGCCCGATCTGGACGCCCGGATGGCCGGCCGGGATCAGCGCCAAGGTGATGCCGATGTCCTCGCCCTTGCCAAGCAGGTTTTCCGGGTCGGACATATGGAAGGCGAGGCCGAGTAACGTCGCATTGGGAGCGAGGGTGATATAGCGCTTATCCCAGTTGAGCCGGATGCCCACCACCTCCTGGCCGTTATGGTTCCCGCGCGTCACCGTGCCGATGTCGCGCATGGATGCCGCGTCCGAGCCGGCATAAGGGCCGGTCAGCGCAAAACAGGGCACTTCCTCCCCCCGCGCCAGACGCGGCAGATAGTATTCCTTCTGCTCATGGGTGCCGAATTTCTCGATCAGCTCGCCCGGTCCGAGCGAATTCGGGACCATCACGCAAACCGAAACGTCCGGCGAGCGCGAGGCGACCTTGCCGAGAACGAGCGACTGCGCCTGCGCGGAAAAGCCCAGGCCGCCATGCTCCTTGGAGATGAGCATGCCGAGGAAGCCTTTATCCTTGATGAACTGCCAGATATTTTCGGGGACTTCGCGGCTCTCGGCGCGGATATGCCAGTCATTGATCATCCGGCAGAGCTCTTCCGTCGGACCGTCGAGGAAATTGCGCTCGTCCTCGGTGAGGCTCATCGGCCGGACGGCGCGCAGCTTGTTCCAATTGGGCTCGCCGCCGAACAGCTCGGTATCAAAGCCGAGCGTGCCGGCCTCAAGCGCCTCGCGCTCGGTCGGAGAGACGGGCGGCAGGATTTTTTTCACCATGCGGAAGGCCGGCATGGTAATGGCCTTGCGTCGCAGCGGACGGTAGGAGAGCACGGCAAGCGCGATGGCCGGCAGCCAGCCCAGCAGCTTGGTGAAGCTCAATCCGCCCATCGGGCCGAAGGCGAAACCGACCTGAATGAGGAAGGTCACGAGTGCGACGAGGACGGCCCACGCCCAAAGGGGTGCCCGCCAAAGCGCGAGAGCGGTGGCTGCTCCGAGACAAAGGATCAGAAATATAAGTGCCGCCATGGTTCGTGTCCTCCATCGCTGGCTGTTGGAAACGGCTGAGCCCCCGTGCCACTCTTAAGTGGAGGCAATTGACGTAAACGTCAACTATGTCTTAGCCGGATCTTACCGCATCGTTCGTCAATTCGCCGGCGAGAATATCACGCCTGCACGGGCCAGGCGACATGGATAGGCGCTGCAAACCATTGCTTCGAACCAACCGCCGCCGCAGCGACAGAGAGCCACAACACGGTGAAAATCCTCTTAAACCGGGGATACCTCTCCTGATGCGACGCCGGCCGGCTCCGGATCTCAGTCCCGGGATGTGCTTGAAATTCTCGCATTTTGGCTGCAGACGCGCTAATTATGCGATCAGGATCGATGCAATGCGAATGTCCGCCGCAGCCGCCTCGATATACACGGCACGCTGCGGTCGACCGAGGAAATGACAATGGGCATAACGAGCTTCTGGCACTGGATCATCGTCATACTGGTGATCGTTCTTTTGTTCGGGCAGGGCAAGATCTCCGACCTGATGGGAGACGTCGCCAAGGGCATCAAGAGCTTCAAAAAGGGCATGGCCGAGGAGGACGAAGAGCCCCAGACGCCGGCCAAGACGCTTGAGCTCGAAGCGCAGAAACGCGCCGAGCGTGACCCCGTCAAGGAGGAGGAACGCAAGGTCAGCTGATCGAGCCGCGACGACGCAGGCCATTTGCGAGCCGAGCTCCTTGAAATGCCTATTTTTATGCCAGGCCCGCCCGACGATAGTCGTTGAGTCAAAGCCCCCGGCTTTGCTAAGAAAGACTGCCATATCCCGTTGCCATCCCAACAGCATTCCTGGACCAGCCCCGATCGATGGATTATTTCGTACAGCAGCTCATCAACGGGATTACACTTGGTTCGATCTACGGCCTAATCGCCATCGGCTACACGATGGTTTACGGCATCATCGGCATGATCAATTTCGCCCATGGCGACATCTTCATGATGGGCGCGTTTCTGGCGCTGATTGCGTTTCTGCTGCTGATCTCTATCGGCATTACCGCCGTCCCCGTTGCGCTGGTTCTCGTGCTGATCATCAGTATGCTGCTAACCTCGGTGTGGGGATGGACCCTGGAGCGCGTCGCCTATCGGCCGTTGCGCGCATCCTTTCGCCTCGCGCCGCTGATCACGGCCATTGGCGCCTCGATTTCGCTGCAGAATTTCGTCCAGCTCACCCAGGACGCCCGCGTGAAGCCGCTCCCCCCCGTCGTCACGGGCGGCTACACCTTGATGCACACCGAAAGCTTTTCGGTGACGCTGAGCAACATCCAAATCCTCATCATCTTCACCACCGTGATGCTGATGAGCGGCTTTTCCTTCATCATCGCCAAGACCTCGCTCGGGCGCCAGCAGCGCGCCTGCGAACAGGACCGCAAGATGGCGGCGCTGCTCGGCGTCAATGTCGACCGGGTGATATCGCTGACCTTCGTGATGGGCGCCGCGCTCGCCGCCGTCGCCGGCCTCATGTATCTGCTCTATTATGGCGTGATCGACTTCTTCATCGGCTTCGTGGCAGGCATCAAGGCCTTCACCGCTGCCGTGCTCGGCGGCATCGGCTCCCTGCCCGGCGCCATGCTCGGCGGGCTGATCATCGGGCTGATCGAGGTGTTCTGGGCCGGCTATTTCACCACCGCCTATAAGGACGTTGCGGCGTTCTCGATCCTGGCCATCGTCCTGATTTTCTTCCCCTCCGGGCTGCTCGGAAAGCCGGAAATCGAAAAGGTTTAAGGCATGGCGGAACGGCTGGCGGCCGCAACTGCTGCGAAAGCTGAGCGTTCGGACCTAGCCGACGCCGTCAAAGAAGCCGTTATTGCCGCGGGCATCGCCTTCGTGCTGTTCGTCGGCATCGTCGGCATCAAGATGGAGAACGGTCAGGAGGGCCTCAATCTCATCTTCCGGGTCGGCTCAGCCGTCAGCCTTGCCATCGCCGTCGGCATCGTTCGCCTGCTCTTCGACCTGTTCGTCTGGCGCAGGTTCCTCAGTCGCGGCAAGGGCGGCATTGCGCTGACGTCGGCAAACCTTGCTCTGATCCTTCGGATTGCGGTCGCCGGCTTCTATCTCATCGGCGCCGTCTATTTCCTGGTACCCAATTCGCGGGACACCTTCGCCGAAAGCGCCGCCGGGATCTTCGCAAGTCCGGAATGGCAGGACCGCGCGCGCATATTCGTTAAGCTGACGGGATTTCTATTCCTGACGGTTTTCGTCGTGATCTCGTCAATGATGATCGTCATGGCCATCCGCCGGCTTTGGCAAAGCGTCCGGAGCGGCGCAAGCCGCGCGCAGACAAACGGGACCCGCGAGCACAATCTGATCGGCGAGTTCGGGCAGCAATTCGCGCCGGCCCTGCTTGCGATCGCAGTTATCCTGCCCATCCTCGTCGCCGGTCCGCAGCAGCGCTATGCCCTCGACACGGCGACGCAGGTTCTCACCTACATTATGCTCGGCTGGGGCCTCAACATCGTCGTCGGCCTCGCTGGGCTTCTTGATCTCGGCTATGTCGCCTTCTACGCCGTAGGCGCCTATGCCTATGCACTGCTCGCCACCACCTTTGGCTGGTCGTTTTGGCTGTGTCTGCCGCTCGCGGGCCTCCTTGCCGCGACCTGGGGCGTGATCCTGGGATTTCCGGTGCTTCGCCTGCGCGGCGACTATCTGGCCATCGTCACGCTGGCCTTCGGCGAGATGGTCCGCATCGTTCTCGTCAACTGGTACTCGCTGACAAGGGGCCCCGACGGCATCACGCGGATACCGAAAATCAGCTTTTTCGGCCTCAGTTTCGACCGCTTCGGCAGCGGAGTGAAATTCCACGAGGTTTTCGGCCTCGAATACAGCGCCATCTATCGCATCATCTTCCTCTATTACGTGATCCTGGTGCTGGCGCTGATCGTCAATTTCGCCACCCACCGCTTGCGCCGGCTGCCGCTCGGTCGGGCCTGGGAGGCGCTGCGCGAGGATGAGATCGCCTGCCGGTCGCTCGGGATCAACATCACCATCACCAAGCTGACCGCCTTCGCCACCGGCGCGATGTTCGGCGGCTTCGCCGGATCGTTCTTCGCCACGCGCCAAGGCTTCATCAGCCCGGAATCCTTCACCTTCCAGGAATCGGCTCTGGTGCTCGCCATCGTGGTTCTCGGCGGCCTAGGCAGCCAGATCGGCGTCGTGATCGCGGCGGTCGTTCTGATCGGCAGCTCGGAGTTTTTCCGGGAGCTTCAGGACTACCGCATGCTGATCTTCGGCCTGTCGATGGTCACCATCATGGTCTGGCGCCCGAGGGGACTGGTCGGCACCCGCGTGCCGAGCATTGCCCTCAAGCAGCGCAAGGCGATTTCCCGCGATCTTGTCAAGGAAGGGGCCGGGTGATGCCGCAGCGCGAGCCCATCCTTCAGGTCGATCACCTGACGATGCGCTTTGGCGGACTGATTGCCATCGACGACCTCACATTCACGGCGCACCGCGGCGACATCACCGCGATCATCGGCCCGAACGGCGCCGGCAAGACCACCGTCTTCAATTGCATCACCGGATTCTACAAGCCGACCGAGGGCATGATCGCGCTCCACCGGCCCGGCCATGACAAGCCCTTTCTCCTGGAGCGGATGCAGGATCACGTCATCTCCGTCCAGGCGGGGGTGGCGCGCACCTTTCAGAACATCCGGCTTTTCAGCGGCATGACGGCGCTCGAAAATCTGCTCATCGCGCAGCATGAGCGGCTGAGCCGGGCCTCATTCTTCTCGATGGCGGGGCTGCTGGGCCTCGACCGCTACAAGAACGCGGAGGCCGAAGCCATCGACTTTGCCGTCTACTGGCTTGAAAAGATGGGCCTCGTCGACCGGGCCGACGATGCCGCAGGCGACCTGCCCTACGGTGCTCAGCGCCGGCTGGAGATCGCGCGCGCTATGTGCACGCGCCCTGTGCTGCTTTGCCTCGACGAGCCGGCCGCGGGCCTCAATCTGCGCGAGTCGGCCGAGCTGAACGAAACGCTGATCTGGATCAAGGAAGAGCACGGCATCTCCATCCTGCTCATCGAGCACGATATGGGGGTCGTCATGGGCATCTCCGATCACGTCGTGGTGCTCGATTACGGGTGCAAGATCTCGGACGGCACGCCCGAATTCGTGCGCAACGATCCGGCCGTGATCGCCGCCTATCTCGGCGTTGCAGAAGAAGAGGTCGCGCAGGTGGAAGCGGAGGTCGGGACATGAGCGCACCGCTGCTCAGCGTCCGGGGCGTCGACGCCTTTTACGGCAATATCCAGGCGCTGCGCGGCGTGAATATCGACGTCGCCGACGGCGAAATCGTGGCGCTGATCGGCGCGAACGGGGCCGGCAAGACCACGCTGATGATGACCATCTGCGGAGACCCGCAGGCAAAAAACGGCCAGATCGTCTTCGACGGCATCGACATCACCCGCATGCCGACGCATCAGATCGCCCAGCTCTCGATCGCGCATTCGCCCGAGGGCCGCCGGATTTTTCCGCGCATGACGGTTCTCGAAAATCTGCAGATGGGCGCCTTGCTCGTGCCCGCGGAGCAGCTCAGCGAGCGGCTGGAGCTCGTGTTCGGGTTATTTCCGATCCTCTCCCAGCGGCTAAGCCAGCGGGGCGGCACGCTCTCCGGTGGCGAGCAGCAGATGCTTGCAATCAGCCGCGCGCTGATGGCCCTGCCGCGGCTCCTGCTGCTCGACGAGCCCTCCCTCGGCCTCGCCCCGATGATTGTCCAGCAGATCTTTCAGGTGATCCGGCAGCTGAATGAAAAGCGGGGTTTAACGATCTTCCTCGTCGAACAGAATGCCTATCATGCGCTGAGGCTCGCCCATCGCGGCTATGTTATGGTGAACGGCCAGATCACCATGTCGGGCGCGGGACGCGAGCTGCTTGCGCGCGAGGACGTCAAATCGGCCTATCTCGAAGGTGGGGTGGCGGCGCAATGGACTTGATCGTCGAGAAATCTTACCCCGCGTTCCTCATCGTGACCGTCGTTCTCGGCGGCGGCGCGGCTTTCCTCACCGGCAGGGCGCTTGCGCGCTCATGGAAATCCTTCGGCCGGCTCATCTTTTACACGCTGCTGATCGCTGCCGCTGTGCGCTTCCTGCATTGGGGTCTGTTTCTCGACGCGACCTATGAGAGCTGGCGGGCGATGCAGGGGTCGCTTCTGTCGGTCCACTATTATATCGTGGATGCTCTCGTCCTCATTGCCGCGGCCAGCCTCGGCTACCGGATAGAACGCGCCCGGCAGATGACCACGCAATATGGCTGGATCTATGAGCGGACCAGCCCGCTGACATGGAGACGGCGATAAGGCGGCCTTGGTGTCGCCCAATTGATGGCAAACTACTCAAGTCCGCCGAATACCAAGAAGTTGAAATAGAGAAGGCAAATAAAGGGACCATCTCATGAAAAAATACTTTGTAGCTGCCGCACTTTTGGGCTTTGGCTTGTCGGCCCCGGCCCTAGCGCAAGACATACCCGTAGCGGTTGCCGGTCCGATGACCGGTGAGTACGCCACTTTCGGCGCGCAGATGAAGGCCGGCTCCGAAGCCGCCGTCGCCGACATCAACGCCGCTGGCGGCGTGCTCGGCAAACAGCTCAAGCTGGAAGTCGGCGACGATGCCTGCGACCCGAAACAGGCCGTTGCCGTCGCCAACAAGCTTGCGGGCGATAAGGTTGTGTTCGTCGCCGGGCATTTCTGCTCCGGTTCGTCGATACCGGCCTCCGCCGTTTACACCGAGCAGGGCATACTGCAGATCTCACCGGCCTCGACCAATCCGAAGCTGACCGACGAGCGCGCCGGGCCGAACGTCTTCCGCGTCTGCGGCCGTGACGACCAGCAGGGCAGTGTCGCCGGCGCTTATATCGACAAGCACTACAAGAACAAGGTCGTTGCCGTCGTTCACGACAAGAGCACCTATGGCAAGGGCCTTGCCGACGAAACCAAGAAGGCGATGAACAAGCTCGGCAAGCAGGAGGCGCTTTACAACTCCATCACCGCCGGTGAGAAGGACTACACCGCGCTCGTTTCCAAGCTGAAACAGGCCAAGGTCGATCTCATCTATTTCGGCGGCTACCATACCGAGGCCGGCCTGATCGTCCGCCAGATGCGCGCCCAGGGCCTGAAGGCCGTTCTGATGGGCGGTGACGCGCTGGTGACGCAGGAATATTGGCAGATCACCGGCAAGGACGGCGAAGGCACGCTGATGACCTTCTCGCCCGATCCGCGCAAGAATCCGGCCGCGGCCGACCTGGTGAAGAAGTTCCGCGCCAAGGGCGTCGAGCCTGAAGGCTATGTGCTCTACAGCTATTCCGCCTTCCAGGTCTTTAAGGAGGCTGCGGAAAAGGCCAAGAGCACCGATGTCGCCAAGATCGTCGATGTCATGAATTCGAGCGAGTTCAACACCGCGATCGGCAAGTTCAAGTTCGACAAGAAGGGCGACCCGACTCTGCCGCCCTATGCTGTCTACCTCTGGAAGGACGGCAAGTACGAGCAGCTCTGATCGCTGTTTTCAAAGCTGAAGTGAGGAGCCCGCGGCCAGCGCGGGCTTCTTTTTTCCCGCAGGAGTGGCCATGGTCTGGCGTCCGGGTCCGAGAAATCTCATCACCGACATTGCCGGGCTTGCGGTCGGTCAGTGCGATGACGCGAAGCTGCGCTCCGGCGTGACCGTCATTCTGCCCTCGACGCCGGCGCATGGTGCGGCCGACATCCGCGGCGGCGGTCCCGGCACGCGCGAGACCGAGAGCATGGCCGACGCCGGCATTGTCAACGAGCTTCACGCGCTGGTGCTCTCGGGCGGGTCCGCCTTCGGTCTCGACGCGGCAACGGGCGTGCAGAGTTTTCTGCGCGAAAAAGGCGTCGGCTTCGCGGTCGGTCCGGTGCGGGTGCCGATCGTGCCGCAGGCGATCCTGTTCGATCTCCGCAACGGCGGGGATAAGGAGTGGGGCCGTCATGCGCCCTATCGCGATATGGCCTACGAGGCTGCGACCGGAGCCTCGGCCGATTTCACGCTGGGCACGGCCGGTGCCGGCTTCGGCGCCACGGTCGCCTGGGCGAAACCTGGCCAGCGGATGATGGGCGGGACTGGCAGCGCATCGCTCATGCGCGACGATGGTCTCGCGGTCGGCGCGCTCGTCGCTGTCAATGCGGTCGGCTCCGTGACGGTCGGCAAGGGGCCGCATTTCTGGGCGGCGCCGTGGGAGATCGGCGCGGAATTCGGCGAACTCGGCCTGCCTCCCGCGTTCAATGATGCGACCTGGATGCCGATCCTGAAAAGCGGCCCGGCGCAGAACACCACGCTCGCCGTCGTGGCAACCAACGCCGCGCTCACCAAGGCGGAACTGAAACGGCTGGCGATCATGACGCACGCGGGGTTGGCGCGGTCGATCTTCCCGGTCCACACCCCGCTCGATGGCGATATCGTCTTCGCCCTTTCGGTCGGCGACCGGCAGCTGGAGAACCCGGTTTTCGATCTCGCCGAACTCGGCGCGCTCGCCGCGAATACGCTCGCGAGGGCCGTTGCACGGGGCATTTATGAGGCCGGCGGCATGCCAGGCGTGTCCGACGCACCCGCCTATCGAGAGGTTTTTCCCGAAGCGTTCAGCGCCAATCGCCGAGCACCGCGTTGATCAGCGCGAGCGCGGCCACCGCCGCCGTATCGGCGCGCATGACGCGCGGACCGAGCGAGATGGGACAGACGAAAGGCAGGCGCCCGAGCGCTTCGCGCTCCTCCTCGTCGAAACCGCCTTCGGGGCCGATCAGCAGGGCCGCTAGGTCCTTGAGGAACGCTCTGTAGAGCTTCGAGCGGCGAGGCGACGGACGCGGTTTCGTCGGCGAAAATCAGCACGCGCTTCGCTGTCCAATCACGCAGGACGCCATCCAGCTTTTGCGGCTCGTGAATGTCCGGCACGCGCAGAACGCCGCATTGCTCGGCCGCCTCGATGGCATTCGCCCGCATGCGCTCGATCTTCACCCGCTCGGCGATCGTGCGCCGCGTGATCACCGGCCGCAGCGCCGCAACGCCCATCTCGGTCGCCTTCTGCACCATGTAGTCGAGCCGCGCCATTTTCAGCGGCGCGAAGAGAAAATGGACGTCCGGTCCGCCCGTCTGCGGCCGCACCAGCTCGCGCGCAGTCAGCGCGCAGGCATTCCGCTTCATCCCCGTGATCTCGGCAAGCCACTCGCCATCGCGGCCGTTGAAGAGCAGCACGGCATCCCCGGCGCGCAGCCGCATGACATTGCCGAGATAGTTCGCCTGCGCGGCCGTGCATTCGACCGCTCCGCCCGGCGCGAGCGCGCGCCTCGACATAAAGCCGCAAGCGAGGCACGCGGCATCGCGCCGCTGCCGCCCGGATTTGCTTTCCTGGTCATAGGTCGCAGATAAAGGCGAGCCGCGCTTCTTCGCAAGCCTCCTTCGCGTTAGACTGCGCCTCCTTGCTACATCACGAGAAAGCCATGCCAGCCCCGCAAGCAAGGCCAGATAATCCGCAGGTGAGCGATGCGCCGCCGGATAATTGGGTAGACCGCTACGCGCCCGCCGCCACGCGCCCCTATCTGCGCCTGATGCGCGCCGACCGGCCGATCGGCACCTGGCTCCTGCTCTGGCCATGCTGGTGGTCTGCGGCGCTCGCCTGGGTCGCGGAGGGCCGCGCCGCGCCCGATCTCTGGCCGCTCGCCCTGTTCGCAATCGGCGCCACCGTCATGCGCGGAGCGGGCTGCATCTATAACGACATCGCCGACCGCAATTACGACGCCCAGGTCGCCCGCACGAGGCTACGGCCGATTCCGAGCGGACAGGTCAGCGTCACCGCCGCCGCCATTTTCATGGTCGCGCTTTGCTTCGTCGGCCTGGCGGTGCTCCTGCAATTCAACGCCTTCGCCATCGCGCTCGGCATCGGATCGCTCGGCATCGTCGCGCTTTATCCCTTCATGAAGCGCATCACCTATTGGCCGCAGATCGTGCTCGGCCTCGCCTTCTCCTGGGGCGCATTAATGGGCTGGGCCGCGGTTTTCGCGCGTCTCGATGCGCCGGCTCTTATGCTCTACGCCGCTGCGATCGCCTGGACGATCGGCTATGACACGATTTACGCCCATCAGGACAAGGATGACGATGCGCTGCTCGGCCTGAAATCGACCGCGCTGAAATTCGGGCCCGCTACCCGGCCCTGGCTGACGCTTTTTTATGGTCTTGCCATCGTGCTTCTTGTCCTCGCCGGTTTCGGCGCGGGCGCCGGCTGGCCCTTTTTCGTCGGCCTCGTCCTTGCTGGCCTGCAGCTTGCCTGGCAGATTGTCACTCTAGACGTGGACGATCCCGCGAGCTGCCTCACACGATTTCGTTCCAATCGGGATTTCGGCGCACTTGTGTTTCTCGCGTTGCTCGCCGATATGGCGATCTAAGAGGCCATATCTCCGACCGGCTCCGGTCAATTCAAGCAGGCGAAAAGACGTGCTGGATCGAGATCAGATTTCTGAAGACGAAGTTTTGCTACAAACGCCGTCCGCGAAGCCGGCGCGCTGGCGATGAGCTTTTTCGGCCGCGGCCTCAAGGGCACCCACAAACCCGACAACACACCCGTCAGCGAAGCCGATCTTGCCGTTGACCGCCTGCTTCATCGAGCGCTTGACCGCACGCGACCGTCCTATGGCTGGCTGTCGGAGGAAAGCGCCGACAATCCGCACCGGCTCGACGCGGCGCGCGTCTGGATCGTCGATCCGATCGACGGAACCCGCGCCTTCCTCGCCGCCCTGGCGGAATGGACGATCGCGGCCGCCCTTGTCGAGGATGGCGAGCCGGTGCTCGGCGTCGTTTTCAATCCGGCGACGGCTGAAATGTACACCGCCCGGCGCGGCAGCGGCGCCTTCCTTAACGGCGTCCGCATCGCCGTCCCGCGCCGCGGAGAAATCGAAGGCAGCCGCCTGATTGTGACGAAAGGCTTCTTCAAGCATAAAGTCTGGAGCGAGCCCTGGCCCCCGGTCGACCGCGTCTGGGTCAATTCGATCGCCTACCGGCTTGCCCTGATCGCCGCCGGCCGGGCGGACGCAACCCTCTCCCTCTCCGCCAAATCCGAATGGGATCTTGCGGCGGCCGCGCTTTTGGTGCAGGAAGCTGGTGGCAAAATCACCGACGCGGCGGGCGCGGCGCTCAGCTTTAACCAGCCAACTCCGCGCATCGAGGGTCTGGTCGCGGCCAGCCCCGCGCTGCACGATCTCCTGATCGAACGCACAAAGACGGTTGTGGCAAAGCACAATTGAGGATCGGGTCCATCGCGGCATGACGACCGGCAAGGAAACGGTGCCCAAGCAGCTTCTGCATCTCGTTTTCGGAGGCGAGCTCAAAAATCTGGAGGCCGTCGAGTTCAAGGATGTCGCGAAACTCGATATCATCGGCATCTATCCAAATTACAAACAAGCCTACGACGCCTGGAAGGCAGCGGCGCAGCGGACGGTCGACAACGCCATGATCCGCTATTTCATCGTCCACATGCACCGGCTTCTCGATCCCCGCGACGAGAAGCAGCGGTAGCGGCAACGAGCGCGGGATGAGGAAAAGCGGGAACCGGTTTTCCGCCCACATCCCGCTCTAAATGATTGGAATTGATCACTGTCATCGATTTTGGATTGATTCAATCCAAAATCATCGTGATCTAAGGCGGCGCAAAACCAGAGCGGCGCGGGACAAGCCCGGCGCAGCACGCGCCGCGACGAGGGACCGATTGATGTTGAAGCGTTTCATGCGCTCGGAAGCATTCTTATCGGCAGCGGGATGGCTCGCAGCGGCCTATATCAAGCTTGTTGCGCGCACCGCCCGCGTGATCAAGGAGCCAGCCGACCTCGAGGACAGGCTGCTGCCCGAAATGCCCTTCATCACCGCAATGTGGCATGGCCAGTTTCTCATGGTCCCGCCGCTCGTGCCGAAAGCGTTCAAGGTCAATTGCATGGTCGCCCGGCATGGCGATGCGGAAATCGTCGGCCGCAGCCTCAAGCACTTCGACCTCGGCCTCGTTCGCGGCGCCGGGGCGGGCCGGCGGCGCAAGGATCGCGGCGGTGCGAATGCGCTGCGGGCCGGGATCAAGACCTTGCAGGACGGCAAGATGCTCAGCATGACGGCCGATGTTCCGCCGGGGCCCGCGCGCCATGCCGGATTGGGCATCGTCACGCTGGCGCGACTGTCCGGCCGCCCGATCATCCCGATGGCGGTGGCAACGAGCCGGTTCCTGACGATGAGCACCTGGAGCCGCTTCACGATCAACCTGCCCTTCTCAAAGCTCGCTTTCGTCTCCGGCGGCAAAATCGAGGTGCCGCGCGATGCCGGTGAGGCCGAGATGGAAGCGGCGCGGCTCGCCGTGGAAGACGGCCTGAATGCGGTAACCCGCCGCGCTTATGAGCTGGTCGGCCGCGACCTCGCCGAAACCATGCCCGTCAGCGCCGGAGGCAGCGTCGTGCCTGGAGCAAGCTTTCGCGCCTATCGCGCCATCAGCCGGATGATCCATCCGATCGCGCGCCCGTTCCTGCGCCGCCGCAGCCAGCGCGGCAAAGAGGTTCCGGAACGCCTCAATGAGCGCATGGGCATCGCCAGCCTGCCCCGGCCTGCCGGCACTTTGCTGTGGTTCCACGCCGCCAGCGTCGGCGAAACCAATGTCGTGCTGCCGCTGATCGACGCCTTGCGGCGGGAGCGGCCCGATCTCGGCATTTTGCTGACGACCGTTACCGTCACATCGGCGCGCATCGCCGCCGCCCGTCTGCCCAAGGGCGCAATCCATCAATTCGTGCCGCTCGATACACCGGCTTTCGTGAAGCGTTTTCTCAATCACTGGCGTCCGAGCATGGCGCTGTTCATCGAGTCCGAGATCTGGCCCAATCTGATCATGGATGCCGATAAGCGCCGCATTCCGCTGTTCCTGCTCAATGCGCGCATTTCCGACCGCTCCTTCAAGCGCTGGCTGAAGCTCAGGGGGCTCAGCAGGCCGATCTTTTCCCGATTTGCGGTCGTCCTGGCGCAGAGCGACGCGCTCGCCAAGCGCCTCGTAAAGCTGGGCGCGCGCAAGGTGATCTCGGCTGGGAATCTCAAATTCGAACTCGCCGCCGCCACCGACCGATCCGGCCGAGCTGGCGCGGCTCAAAGATGCGGTCGGTGGCCGCCCGGTCTTCCTCGCCGCCAGCACGCATCCTGGCGAGGATGAGATCGTCATCGAAGCTCATAAGGCGCTGGCCGCGGCCCGTCCGGACCTCCTCACCATCATCGTGCCGCGCCATCCTGAGCGTGGATCGGAGATTGCCGCGATGATCATGGGCCAAGGCCTTCGCGGCGCGCGGCGCTCCGCGGGCGCGGCGCCGCTGGCTGAAACCGCGATCTATGTCGCCGATACGGTTGGCGAGCTTGGCCTGTTCTATTCGCTCGCGCCCTTCGCCTTTATCGGCGGCTCGCTGGTGCCGCATGGCGGACAGAACCCGATCGAGGCGGTAAAGCTGGGCGCCGGCGTGATTACCGGACCGCATTGGCACAATTTTCCGGAGGTCTATCAGGCGCTTGCGCAGGAGGGCGGCTGCCGGTTCGTGACCTCGCAGGAAGACCTTATCCAGACGGCGCGGGCGCTGTTCGATGATCCGGCGAGTCTCGATCTGATGCGCTCACGCGCCGAGAACACGGTCAAGGAGCTGAGCGGCGCTATGGAGCGGACGCTCGAAGCTCTGGAGCCGTTCCTGCCGCCGAAACAGCCATCCGCGCTGCCCGGTGGGGCGCTCTATGCGCCTTGAGGCGCCTCGCTGGTGGTACGGCTCGCGCCCGTCCGACCGGCTGAAGGCCGCGCTGCTGTCACCCGCTTCCTGGCTTTACGGATTCGCTGCGAACGCCCGTTTCGCACTGACGACGCCTTACCGGTCCAGCCTTCCCGTCATCTGTATCGGCAATTTCACGGCCGGCGGCGCCGGCAAGACGCCGCTTGCGATTTACGTCGCGCAGACGATGCCGGCGTTAGGGTGCAAGCCGGCCTTCCTCACCCGCGGCTATGGCGGCCGGATTGCCGGGCCTCATCAGGTGGACGCCGAGCGCGACACTGCGGATGATGTCGGCGATGAAGCCTTGCTGCTCGCGCGTGTCGCCCCGACCTTCGTCAGCGCCGACCGGCGGGCGGGCGCGCGGGCGATCGAGGCGAGCGGCGCCGACCTCATCATCATGGATGACGGCTTCCAGAACCCGTCACTTTTCAAAAACCTTGCGCTTGTGGCGGTCGACGAGGCGGCCGGGCTCGGCAATGGCCGCGTGTTGCCGGCCGGCCCGTTGCGGGCGCCGCTCCCAGCGCAATTGAAGCGGGCGGACGCCATCATCGCGATTGGCGGCGGTGGAACCGACACCGTTGCCGCGCTCGACTCGCGCCTGCCTATCCTTGAGGCCGAGATCGCTCCGGCGGGCGATGTGTCCTGGCTGATCGCTGGCCCGGTGCTTGCCTTTTCGGGCATCGGCCGGCCCACAAAATTCTTCGCCACGCTCGAACGCCTTGGTGCGCGCGTGATCGGCACGGCTGCCTTTCCGGATCATCACTGCTTTAGTTCCGCCGAAGCCGCCGACCTCCTTGCGAAGGCCGAAGCCGCCGGCGCGCGGCTTGTCACGACCGAGAAAGACTGGGTACGGATTGGCGGCGGCGACACGGTGCTCGCCAAGCTGCGGGCGAGGAGCCACACACTCCCGATCACCCTGGAGATGCCGGCCGAAAGCCGCGCGATGCTGAAAAATTTGCTGCTTCGGGTATTCTTCAAGAACGCGGCGAGCCAAACCGCAGAGGCCGACTAAACGCGCCGCCCGCTGCGGCCTCTCAGCTCCAGAAACCGCTCAAGCGAGGCCCGGGCGTCAGTATAGGGCTCCTGCAGCTCGACGCTCCAATAGCGAAGGCTCTCGAGCGGAATCATCTGCCCCGTGACGGCGCAGCGGACAAAGCTTCCAGGCTTCAGCACCTGAAATTCGCCGTCCAAATAGCGCAATTTCGCTTCGCCGGTCTGGCCAATCTCTCTGTCGTAACAATTCATTCAAATCACTTGGCGTTTCGCGCGCTCCACTAACACTATTGGAGATTTCCTGAAGCTTGTACAGATGAACGTCGGGTTTAGCATTTTCAAGCGAGGGCGAACTGCGGCCCGGTCAGAATAATTGTCCCTGTTGGCTTTTTTTTTTTTTCGGCCTTCCGGCGCGGGTTTTTTCACAGGCTTCTCCCGATCCTGCGGCCTGGTCCCAGCGCCATCGATCCCGGCGCCGACCCGCCCGTCGGCAAATTCAAGCTCCACTCGGCCCGCCGCGCGCGCCTCCGCCACCCGCCGGATCATGCCGCCGTCTGCGTCCCTCACCAGCGCGAAGCCGCGCTCCAGAACGCTTTTGTGGCTCAGCGATCTGAGCAGCTGGCCGAGCGCTTCGAGACGGCGCCGGCGCTGATCGGATGGCGGCGATCAGGCACTGGCGGGCGCGGGCGCCGAGCGGATCGAGCCGCTCGCGGGCGCGTCTTGCCGGATGGCGCAGCAGCGCCGGCGTCAGCCGCGCGGCACGGCGGCCGAGCAGAACATGGCGCTGCTGCACCAGACGGCGCACCACCTGGCGCATCTCGCGGTCGATCGCGCCGACCCGCTCGCGGCAGCGCTCGGCGCGCTGCGCGATCAGCCGGACGTCGAGCCGCCCTCGCCATCGCTCCAGCCGCCCGCGCTTATCCGCCGCAAAGCTCCTGAGCGCCTGGCCGAGCCGGCCGCTGGCGCCGTCGAAACGCTGGCGGGCAAAGCCGATCAGATCCTGCGGCTTCGGCAGCCCACGGGCGGCGGCGCGCAGATCGGAGCGGTTCGCCTCGATGCCGCGCGTGATGGCATAGCGCAGGCGCTCGCGCAATTCGGCCATGCGCAGGATCAGCTCGCTATGCTTCGGCACCGCCCATTCCGCCGCCTTGGTCGGCGTCGGCGCGCGGGCATCGGCGACGAAATCAATGAGCGTCCAGTCAGTCTCATGGCCGACGGCGGAGATGACCGGAATCCGGCTGGCGGCAACGGCACGCGCCACGATCTCCTCGTTGAAGCTCCAGAGGTCTTCAAGGCTGCCGCCGCCCCTCGCGACGATCAGCACGTCCGGGCGAGGAACGACGCTATCGGGCCCAAGCCTGTTGAAGCCTTCGACGGCTGCCGCCACTTCAAGTCGCGCTGGTGTCGCCCTGGACGCGCACCGGCCAGACATAGACACACGCCGGAAAACGCTCGGCAAAGCCGTGCAGCATGTCGCGGATCACGGCGCCGGTCGGCGAGGTGATGATGCCGATGACGCCCGGCAGAAAGGGCAGCGGCCGTTTGCGGGCCTCGTCGAACAGCCCCTCGGCGGCGAGCTTCTTCTTGCGCTCTTCCAAGAGCGCCATCAGCGCGCCGATGCCGGCGGGCTCCAGCGCTTCGACGATGATCTGATAGCTCGACTTGCCCGGATAGGTGGTCACGCGGCCCGTCGCGATCACCTCAAGCCCTTCCTCGGGCTTGAACCGCAGGCCGGCGAACACACCTTTCCAGATCACAGCGTCGATCTTGGCGCGGTCGTCCTTCAGCGCGAAATAGGCATGGCCCGAGGAATGCGGGCCGCGAAAGCCGGAGATCTCGCCGCGCAGGCGCACATAGCCGAATGAGTCCTCGACCGTGCGCTTGATCGCGGCCGAAAGCTCGGAAACGGTATATTCGGCCACATTGCCAAGAATGATCTCGTCCATCGGCTCCAATCTAGCGGCCCCTGTGAAAGGTGCAACTTAATGGCAATTCGTGCTATCGGGCGTCTCCAGAAGCTGAATAACATCATCAGACCATGAACGTTCTGCTCATCGGCTCCGGCGGCCGCGAACATGCCCTTGCCTGGGCGATCAGCGCCAGCCCACTTCTATCTCGGCTTTATTGCGCGCCCGGCAATGCCGGAATTGCCGAGGTGCGCCGAATGCTTAAGCCTCGATAGCGCCGATCATGAGGCGGTGATCGGGTTTTGCCGGGACAAGGATATCGATCTTGTCGTGGTCGGACCGGAGGCGCCGCTCGTCGCGGGACTTGCCGACGATTTGCTTGCCGCCGGGTTCAAGGTCTTCGGCCCCTCGAAAGCGGCGGCGCAACTCGAAGGCTCGAAGGGCTTCACCAAGGATCTGTGCCGCGAGTTTTCCATTCCGACCGGCGCCTATGGCCGTTTTGGCGACGCGCCGGCGGCCAAGGCCTATTTGGCGGCGCAGAAACTGCCGATCGTGATCAAGGCGGACGGGCTCGCCGCCGGCAAGGGCGTCGTCATCGCCGAGACAAGCGCGCGAGGCGGAGCGCGCCATCGAAGCCTGCTTCGCCGGTCGCGTTCGGCGCCGCAGGCGCCGAGATCGTCATCGAGGAGTTCCTGGACGGCGAGGAGGCGAGCGTCTTCGCACTCTGCGACGGCCGCAATGTGCTGCCGCTTGCCACCGCGCAGGACCACAAGCGCGTCTTCGACGGCGACACCGGCCCCAACACCGGCGGCATGGGTGCCTATTCGCCGGCGCCGGTGATGACGCCAGAGATGACCGCCCGCGTGATGGACGAAATCATCCGCCCCACGGTGCGCGCCATGGCCGCGCGCGGCACGCCATTCAAGGGCGTGCTCTATCTCGGCGTCATGATCACCAGGGACGGGCCCAAGCTCTATGAGTACAATGTCCGCTTCGGCGACCCCGAATGCCAAGTCTTGATGCTACGTTTGAAGTCGGACCTGCTCGCCGCGCTGCTCGCAACAGCGGATGGCGTGCTCGACCGTTTCGACCTGCGCTGGCGCGATGAAGCGGCGCTCACCGTCGTGATGGCGGCACAAGGCTATCCCGGGGAGTACGAGAAGGGCAGCGAAATCAAGGGTCTCGATGAGGCATCGCAAGTCGAAGGCGTGACCATTTTCCATGCCGGAACGCGGCGCGACGGCGGGCGCATTCTCGCCGACGGCGGCCGCGTGCTCAATGTCACCGCGCTCGGCCGCACCGTGTCGGAAGCGCGAGACCGCGCCTATGCGGCGATTGCGAAAATCGACTGGCCCGGCGGTTTTTGCCGGCGCGATATCGGCTGGCGCGCCATCGAGCGGGAGAAGTGGTGAGACAATTGCCTGGTCTCTTTCCCGACCGCATACCCTTTGGCGTTCCAAATCGGCGGACGGAGCACGATGTCACCCTTTAAGCGGAAACAGCGCCTGCCCGAACCGGCGGCCAAAACGAGGGCGGCGATTTCGAAACGGCCGAACCGCGTGACGAGCCCATCCAGTCCGGGTTTCGGCATCGCCCTAGGCGGAGGCGGCGCGCGCGGCTTTGCCCATGTGCTGATGCTTGAAGCCCTGGACGAGCTGGGGATCAGGCCAAAGACCATCGGCGGCACAAGCATCGGGGCCCTGGTCGGCGCGGCCTACGCCTCGGGGATGAGCGGCGCCGAAATCCGCGCCTATTGCGCCGAGTTGTTCCATCGGCGCACGGAGATCTTCAAGCGGCTGTTCGCGCGCCGGAACGGCGGCATCGCCGCGCTTTGGACCGCGGGCAATGGCTCGGCCTTTTCCGGCGAGCGCATTCTCGAGGCCGTGCTTCCCGCCACGCTTCCCAAGACTTTTGGCGAGCTGACGATCCCGTTTATGGCAGTGACTACCGATTTCTACGAGCAGACCCAGAACGTCGTGACGCAGTGGACCGTTGATCCCAGCGATTGCTGCCAGCGCCGCCCTGCCCGGCCTTTTGCGGCCCATCGAACTCGAAGGGCGCATCCTCGTCGATGGCGGCTTCGTTAATCCGGTGCCCTTCGATCTGCTGAAGGGGGAGGCCGAGATCGTCGCCGCGATCGATGTCAGCGCCGGCCCGCAGCCGGGGCGCGGGCAAATCCCATCGCTGATCGACGCAATCATCGGCTCGAACCAGATCACCATGCGCTCGGTGATGCGCGAGAAGCTGAAGATCTCGGCGCCCGACATCCTGATCCGTCCCGACATCGGCCATTTCCGGGTGCTCGATTTCTACAAGATCGACGAGATCTTCGCCGCCGCCGAGCCGGCCAAGGATGAGTTCAAGCGCGCCTGCGAAAAAGCGCTCGCGGCGCGGCAAAAGGCTTAGCGGCGGGTTTGGAAGAAATCGCGCAAGAGCACGGCAGCTTCGCCTTCGGCGATAGCGCCATAGACCTCCGGGGCGTGATGGCAGGTCGGCTGGGAGAAAAAGCGGACACCATGCTCGACGGCGCCGCCCTTCTCGTCAGCCGCGCCGAAATAGAGCCGCGCAATGCGCGCGAATGAGATTGCCGCCGCGCACATGGTGCAAGGTTCGAGCGTCACATAGAGCGCGCAGCCGGAAAGCCGTTCGCTGCCGAGAACCTGCGCGGCGGCCCGGATGACCAGCATCTCCGCATGGGCGCTGGGATCATGCAGCTCCAGAACGCGGTTGCCGTCCTGCGCCAGTACCGCTCCATCGGGCGACACCAGCGCCGCGCCTACCGGAACCTCGCCGCGAGACGCCGCGGCCCTGGCTTGTTCGAGCGCCAGGGCCATGAAAGAGGAGGTCTGCATCCGACTGCCCGACGTGAACCACCCTAGCAGCGGGCGGTTCGGCTGTTACGAGGCCTCGGCATTGTCGCCCGCACCGATGGCAGGTTTGAGGCTCGGCGCCGGCCCCTCATGGACCGCCGGGCTCCTTACCGTCATGGATCCGCTGCAGCGGCTCGATCTTCTCGCCAGCTTCGAGCCCATCGCGCATTTCGATGGACTTGAACTCGACCCGCACATCCTCGCGACGATATTCGAGAAGCTGCGTCTTCGGTATCAAGAACTCGCTGGCGCGAACCTCGCGGACCTCATCCATGCCTTCCATATAGGCGCCGCAGCGGAAGATCGTCTCGATGGCCTTGGCCACACCGCGCGTGATGCGCTGGCCCTGGTCTTCATTGATCCGGCCGTTGCCCTGAGCATCCTTGACGCGGTTGATGAAGCCCGCCGCCATCATCGCCACTTCGATCTGATAGCGGAAATTTTCCTCGATCGAATATTTGATCCGGTCCCAGACCGCGATCAACAGGTCCGAAATCTCGTCGATGATCGGCGTCGATCCGAAAAAGTCGAAGCTCTTGGTACTGCCCGAGTCGATCGAGCCGACCGTCAGCCCGACATGCTCGCCGCCGCGCAGCGCCGCGATGCCTTCGTAGAACTCGTCCAGCGAGCGCATCACGTTGATGAGCACATGCGGATCGGTCAGCGATCGTTCGCGCTCGGCGACCAGGACACGCAGACGCTTGATCTCCTGATCCCCGCCCGAGGCATCGGCGACCATCAGCTGGTCGCGGTCGTTCTCGCGGGTAAGCAGCTCGCGCAGCTTCGGCATGACGAAGATGACATTGTAGGCGCCGACATCGACATCGGCCATGATCTTGCGGGAAACGGCCTGCTCACCATCGACCAAAGCCGACCAGAAGGCGATGTCGAGCAGGGGAGTAAGACCGAAAAAGGTCATCATCTCCTTTTCTTCGTCATCGAAGTCCTGGTAATGGCGCATGAAGACATTATAGGCGAGCAGGATCTTCTGCGTCCGATTGACGCCTTCGGCCTGCTGCCCGTTGCGCGCCGCTCTCAGCAGCTCGCGGATCTGGGCGGCTTGCAGCGCGTCTCTCAAGGTGTTCACGGCTTTTATTATGCGGTCTCGACGCATCTGATCTCCCCGTCATGTCAAGAATCAGTCTTGCTGACTATACCAGGACAAAAGAGGCAAAGATGGGTTTAGGGCGAGATACTCACACAACTGAAGACTTGCAAGGCGAACGAATCGCCAAAATCATCGCCCGATCCGGCCTTTGCTCGCGCCGCGATGCGGAGAAACTGATTGCTGAGGGCCGCGTTACAGTAAACGGCGCTTTGCTTGCCTCACCGGCCGTCAATGTTACCTTTAGAGACCGAATCGCGGTCGACGGCAAGCCCTTATCCACACCCGAGGAGGCCAGGCTCTGGCGCTATCACAAGCCGAAAGCGCGCGTGACGACCCACCGTGATCCGCAAGGGCGGCCGACCGTTTTCGACGCTTTGCCGCCGGAAATGCCGCGCGTGATCTCGATCGGACGGCTCGATTTCAACACCGAAGGGCTCCTGCTGCTGACGAATGACGGCGCGCTTGCGCGTCATCTGGAGGCCCCCTCGACCGGCTGGCTGCGGCGCTACCGCGTCCGCGTGCATGGCCAGGTCGAGCAGAGCGCGCTCGACGCACTGGCGGCCGGCGTCGAGATCGAGGGCGTGCGCTATGGTCCCATCGAAGCCAAGCTCGACCGGGCTCAGAGCAGCAATAGCTGGCTCACACTGGCGCTGCGCGAGGGCAAGAACCGGGAAGTGCGGCGGATCATGGAGCATCTGGGGGTTCAGGTAACGCGGCTTATCCGCGTGTCCTTCGGGCCGTTCATCCTTGGCGAGTTGGAGCCGGGAGCGGTCGCCGAGGTGAAGCGCCGCATCCTGGCCGACCAGCTCGGCGACGAGATGGCGCAGACGCTCGGCCTCAAGGAGAAGAAGCAGCATCGCGGCAAGGCCGGAGCCTCAACGCAGCCATCGGCCGCCGCCGGCAAGCCCGCCCCCGTGCGCGCAGCGAGGCCAGCAGGACCGGGCCGGCCCGCACCAAGCGTCCCGCGCCGCGCAGGCGGCCATCGCGATGAGAATCGTCGCCGGACGCTTCCGCGGCACAGCGCTCGCCGCGCCGAAGACCCAGGACATCCGCCCGACCAGCGACCGCGTTCGCGAGGCGATCTTCAACATTCTTGCCCATGGCGTCGCACGGCTTCGAGATCGAAGGCGCCCGTGTGCTCGACCTTTTCGCCGGAACCGGCGCGCTCGGCCTGGAGGCCCTCTCGCGCGGCGCCTCCTATGTGCATTTCATCGAGGAGAACGCTGAGGCGCGCGGGCTGATCCGGCGCAACATCGAAACGCTCGGCGCGATGGGCGCAACGAAAATCTACCGCCGCGATGCGACCAAGCTCGGCGCCATCGGCACCTTGCGTCCGTTCCAGCTCGTCTTCGCCGATCCGCCTTATGGCAAGGGGCTCGGCGAAAAGGCGCTCGCCTCGGCGGTTGCCGGAGGCTGGCTGGCGCCGGGAGCCGTCGCTGTCGTCGAGGAACGCGCCAATGCGGCATTCGAGCCACCTCATGGCTTTACTCTTGTGGATCGCCGCATTTACGCAGACACGGCTATTCATTTTCTGCATGCTGGCCTTTAAGATTCCGCGCCGGCAACGGAAACCAGCGGCCGTAAAGAACGTTACAACTCAAGGGAAAGTTCGGCCACGCCGCGGGCCGCTTTCATGACAAAAGCCGGAAAAGGAGCGAGGGCATGGGTTACGTCGAAGACAGTCTCGGCGCCAATGAGAAGGTCCACTATATCGCGCATTTTCCTGTGATCAGTTATGCGTTTGCCTATGGCGCCCTGATCCTGTCGATCGTCATAGGTGCGGTGAGCTACAATGGCGGCTATGCGATCGCCGCGTCTCTGCCGGTGCTGATCGGTCTCGTGATTTTTCTCTCAATCCTGGTTCCGATCTGGACGACCGAGATTAGCGTCACAAACCAGCGCCTGATCTATAAGCGCGGCTTCATCCAGCGCGAGACCCAGGAAATGCAGCTTCGCACCATCGAAGGCGTCAGCCTCGACCAGGACGTGCTGGGGCGCATCTTCGGCTATGGCAAGCTCCAGATCGAGGGCACCGGCAACGACAAGGTCTTCCTGCCGTCGATCGGTGCACCGCTCGCCATGCGGCGCGCACTGCAGGACGCGATTGGCGACGTTCAGAATGCGACCGCGCCCAATGGCAGAGGCGTCGCCGCGCAAGTCACATAGCGAGCCTTGCCCTTCGTATCTTGCTTGCCACGCCGGGTTTAGACTACATCTTGTGGTATCGGGTAACGACGCGTAGCGATTGAGGGGCACGCCGCTATGCAAAAGCAGCACAGGAGCGGGGGCCGCGCGGGAAGGCGCGCTGTCGTTCAGCCTTGGCGCCGAGCGCATTGGGCTTCTGGCCTTGCGCTTCCGCTGGGTGGTTCTTAGCGCCGTCATCGTGATCTCGGCGCTTGCAGCTCTCGGCATCAGACAGCTCAAACTCGACGACTCCCTTACCGAGCTGTTTCGCGCCGACACCCCTGAATTCCGGCAATATGAGCGGCTTTCGAGCCGCTTTCCCTCCAGTGAATACGATGTGCTGGTGGTCGTCGAGGGACCAGCGCTTCTCGACCGTACATCGGTCGACGCGCTCCGCAACGCCGTCATCGAGCTGCAATTCGTCGACGGAATACGCGGCCTGATCTCGATGTTCTCGGCCCGCGCCTCGCCCGAGCCGGGCAAGCTGCCGCCCCCGCTGTTTCCGGCGACGCTGCCGGAGGGCGCCGCCTACGATCAGCTCATCACGGACGTGCGTGCCAACCGCATTCTCGACGGCAAACTGCTTTCCACCGATGGCCAGCTTACCCTGATTGTCGCCGCGCTCGACCCCGCTATCGCCCAGAGCAGCCAGCTTCAAAGCACGATCCACGACATCGCCGACACCGTCGTCACCCAGCTCGCCGGGACCGGCCTCAGCGTGCAGCTTGCCGGCGCGCCGGTGATGCAGCAGGAAATCCGCAACGCCGTTCAGCGCGACCGCATCATCTATAACGGCCTCGGCTTTCTGATCGGCATCGTCATCGCCATGGTGTTCTTCCGACACATCTCCTTCATGGTGATCGCCGTGGTGCCGCCGGCGGTCGCGATTCTTTGGTCGCTCGGCGCGCTCGGCTGGGCGGATTTCCGGCTGAACCTCTTCCTCAACGTGATCTCGCCGCTCGTCATGGTCATGGGCTTTGCGGATTCGATGCAGATGACCTTCGCCCTGCGCGATCGGATGCTTGCCGGCGACAGCCGCAAGGAGGCGACGAAATATGCCGTGCGCGTCGTCGGCCCGGCCTGTTTCCTGAACGGCGGCACGGCGGCGCTGTCCTTCATCGCGCTCACCTTCGCCGACTCCGCCTCGATCCAGACTTTTGGCATTGCCGGCGCAATCTCGATGGGCATCACCTTCCTCGCCGTCATCCTGGTTCTGCCTTTGCTCGCGACGTTCGTTCTTAGCAACGACAGCCGCGTGGCGGCCAAACTTGCGGAGCAGGACGGCGCGATGATGCTGCTTCGCCGGTTCTGCGGCTGGGCCGCGGCCCTAGTGACGCGCCGTCCCTGGGCCTTCGCCGGCCTTGGCCTCGGTCTTGTTGTCGGCTTCGGCGTCGCGCATCTGACGCTTGAGCCACGCTACCGCCTGGCCGATCAGGTGCCGGACCGCGAGCAGGCGGCCCGTGCGGCGGGCCGGCTCGACATGAAGCTGACCGGCGCCAACCCGGTCGATGTCATGGTCGAGCTGCCGCCGGGCGCCATGGTCTATCAGGCCCATCCGCTGGCCGTGATCGCCGAGGTCCATCGCGTCGTCGAGCGCCAGGCCGGGCTCGGCAATGTCTGGTCGGTCGAGACTCTGGTCAGATGGCTTGCGGAAACCGGCCAGAACGACATTGCCACGCTCAAGCAATATGTTGCTCTGCTGCCGGATTATCTGACGCGCCGTTTCGTCACCGCAGAGGCAGACGCCGCCGTCGTCACCGCGCGCATCCCCGACATTGACGCCAGCGATCTGCTGCCGACCGTCAACCGGCTCGACAAGGCCCTCGAGCCGGTACGGCGGGCGCATCCAGGCTACCGGATTTCGGTGAGCGGCTTGTCCGTGATCGCCGCGCGCAACAGCGCTGCCATGATCGAGAAGATCAACCTGATGCTGACGGCGGAGATGGTCATCGTCTCGGCCCTGATCGGCCTTGCCTTCCGATCGGTGCTCGTCGGCGTCGTCAGCTTGCTGCCGGGCTTATTTCCCGTCGTCACCTCCGGCGCCTCGCTGGCGCTGACCGGGGAGGGCCTGCAATTTGCCAGCATCATCGCGCTGACCGTCGCCTTCGGGCTCGGCCTTAACGCCACCATTCACTATCTCAACCGGCTGCGGCTGGAGGAACGGCCCGGCCGCAATCCCGTCGAAGCCGCTGCGCGCGCAACCGTGCTGATGGGGCCCGCGCTGATCCTGACCAGCATCGTGCTCGCCTGCGGCCTTGCCGTCACCGTGTTTTCCGATCTGCCTTCGCTGCGGCTGTTCGGCCGCCTCAGCGCCACGACGCTGATTGCGGCGATGATCGGCGGGCTTTTGCTGCTGCCCGCCTGCATGATTCTGGTCAAGCGCGCCGAAAGGGCCGCCAAGCAGCGCTTATCGCGCGGCGCCGAAGACTTCGACGCCGAGCCGCCGCCGGCCGCGACTTGACTGTTAAGGGCCGCGCCGCTAAGCCGATGACCTGATTTCGGATTGCGAGCGCTGGCTGCGATCGCCGGGTAAAGGTTCCAAAGGTTGCCAATGTCGGACGTTCCCAAGGACAGCCGCAGCGCGTGGCTCGACGGCATCCGGCCCTGGGGGCGCTACAGCCTTCTCGGCATCGGCGTGGCGATTGCCACATTCGCGGCCGATCAGATCCACAAATATTGGATGATCGAGATCTACCGGATCGGCGAGCGCGGCCGGGTGACCGTCACCTCATTCTTCGACCTGGTCATGCTTTGGAACCGCGGGATTTCCTACGGCCTCCTGCCGCAGCACAGCGACGCAGGGCGGATTCTGCTGGTGGTGCTCGCGCTCCTTGCGGTCTTCGCGCTTCTGCTTTGGATGGGCAATACCACCGCGCGGCTCGTGTCGATCTCGCTCGGCCTGATCATCGGAGGTGCTCTCGGTAATCTCGCCGACCGCCTCATTTATGGCGCGGTCGCCGATTTCTTCTCGTTCCACTATGCAGGCTTTTACTGGTACGTGTTCAACATTGCCGATGTCGCGATCACGGCGGGCGTCATTGGGCTCGTTCTTGACTGGCTGAGGCCGAGTTACACAAATGTCCCAAAAAGCGTATAGTGACGGCGATGTTGGCGATTTGGGGGACCATCGAATGGCTTCGATTTGCGGCTTGATGCGCAATGGTGCGATCGCTGCGCTGGCCGGCGGGATGCTCTCGCTTGGCGGCTGCGGCCTTGGCGACGTTCAGTTCGATGCGCCGGTCCTGGAGGCCGTCGGCATCTCGCTCAATTCAAAGAAGGCCGATGATGACGATGTCCCGGAGCGCCCGGGCCTTGGTCTTGCCGCCGTCCACCGATGCGCTGCCCAAGCCGGGCAGCGAGACGGCGGCCTCAGGGCAGAACTGGCCAAAAGACCCCGACCAGCTGAAGAAAGAGAAGAAGGCGGCCGATGCGGCAGCCCGGGAGAAATATTGCGTCGAAGGCCAGTGGAACCAAAAGAACAACATCGACGAATTCAATAAGGACATCGGCCAGCAGGCGCGCTGTCCGTCCAAGCTCGGCGAAACAATCAACAAAGCGATCGCCAATACCGACACGCCCAACAGGTAGAGCCGGTTCTTTATCGAAACGTCTTTTAAGCTTGTTTTGAATGGCGGCGGGTTGGTTAGTAGGCTTGTCCTGTCGAATTTGTAACTTGCCCGGCCCGCCCGCTATGCGATAGTGGCGCCTCGATCAGCTTCCATAATTTGGCGAGATTGTTTTGAAGAATCCTCTCTTCTCGGTGTTCTTTTCGCTAATGTTCTTCACCGCCCCTGCCCTAGCGGAGACCTCCGCAACATCGGAAGTCACCCATACGACCTTGACGAACGGCATGGAGGTCGTGGTCATCCCGGACCACCGCGCGCCGGTCGTCACGCATATGGTGTGGTACAAGGTTGGCGCCGCCGACGAGCCGCGGGGCAAGTCGGGCATCGCCCATTTCCTCGAACATCTGATGTTCAAAGGCACCGACAAAATCGCGCCGGGCGAATTCTCAAAGATCATCGCCCGCAATGGCGGTCAGGACAATGCGTTCACCACGCAGGACACAACGGCATTTTTCCAGCGCGTCGCCGCTGACCGGCTGAAGCTGGCGATGCAGATGGAAGCGGACCGGATGGAGAATCTGCGGTTGCAGCCGCAGGACGTCGCCAATGAGCTGAAAGTGATTTTGGAGGAGCGCCGCTCGCGCGTCGACAACGATCCGAGCAGCATCCTGTCGGAGCAAATGGCCGCAGTGCTTTTTCTCAGGCACCCTTACGGCACGCCCGTTATCGGCTGGGAGAATGAAATGAAAGGCCTGATGCGAGAGGACGCCGTCGCCTATTACAAGCGCTATTACGCTCCGAACAATGCGATCCTCGTGGTCGCCGGCGATGTCGAGCCGGAGGCCGTAGTGGCGATGGCGAAGGAGATCTATGGCGGGCTGAAGCCGTCGGAGTCCCTGCCCCCGCGCAAACGCGTCATGGAGCCGGAGCCGCGCGCCGCACGCCGCGTCATTTTGAAGGATGAGCGCGTCGCAAAGGATACGCTGTCGCGGCAATATCTCGCGCCAAGCTATGCGACGGCGAGCGGCCGCGACGCAGAGGCGCTCGACCTTCTGGCGACGATCATGGGAGCTGAAAACACGGGCCGCCTCTATAAGAAGCTGGTGGTCGAGGACCGAAAAGCTTCGAGCGCGGGAGCCTGGTACTCGGGTGACGCGCTCGATTATGGCCGGTTCGGGTTTTACGCGATCTCCGGCAACGGCACCTCGCTTGCCGATATTGAAAACGCGGCCAATGCCGTTATTGCCGATATTCGCGAAAATGGGGTGACTGCGGCCGAACTTGAACGCGCCCGCAACTCCAAGGTCGCCGATCTCATCTATGGCCGGGACAGCCAGGTCAATCAGGCCCGGACTTATGGCTGGGCGCTGGCGACCGGCCGGACGGTCGAAGATGTCCAGGACCAGGCCAAGCGCCTCGAAGCGGTGACGTTGGCCGACATCCAGGCGGTCGCGAAGAAATACCTTGAGCCCAACAGGTCTGTGACCGGCGAATTGCTGTCGGTGAACAAGGCGCTTGCATCCCGCGCGCCGATCAACCCGCCTGGCCCCGGCGACACCATTCATTAGGACGGAACCCCATGATCTTGCAGCGCAATCGACAGGTGCCAGGCCATAGCGTGGCCTTGCCCGCTCTGCTCGCAGTGGTTTCGCTCATCCTTAGCGTCTCATTCATCCTCCCGGCACAGGCCATGAACATACAAAAGGTCGTCAGTCCGAAGGGCATCGAAGCCTGGCTCGTCGAGGACCATACCCTGCCGCTCGTCGCGATGCGATTCGGCTTCAAGGGCGGCTGCGCCCAGGACCCGGCCGACAAGGACGGTCTTGCCTATTTCGTCAGCGGCATGCTCGACGAAGGCGCCGGCGACATCAAGAGCGAGGCGTTCCAGGAAAAGCTGCAGGACCTTGCCATCGACATTTCTTTTGACGCCGGCCGTGATGTCATGACCGGCGGCATCAGAACGCTGACCAAGAATAAAGACGAAGCCTTCCGTCTCTTGCGCCTCGCTTTGACCGAGCCGAGGATGGATGAGGAGGCTGTCGAGCGGGTCCGCGAACAGATTTTGTCGATCATCAAGATCGAGGGCGAAAATCCGGAAAACGTCGCCACCGAAGCCTGGTTCCGTAATGTCTTTGCCGGTCACCCCTATGGCAAGCCGACGAAGGGCATGCCGGAGACGATCGGGGCTATTACACCAAGCGACCTCAAGGGTTATGTGAAGCGCAATTTTGCGCGCGACAATCTTTATGTCACCGTGGTTGGCGACATGACGGCGGACGAGCTTGCCAAGACGCTCGATGCCGTTTTCGGGGCTCTGCCGGACAAGTCGGATCTCAAGGCGGTCCCAGAGGCCACCTGGAACACGGATCAGAGGCAGTTTGTCGTCCCCATGGCAATTCCGCAAACCGTCGTGAATTTCGGCCAGCCCGGCCCGAAGCGCAACGACGCGGATTTCATCCCTGCCTATATCCTCAATTACATTGTCGGCGGCGGCGGCTTTGCTTCAATTCTCACCGAGGAGGTGCGGGAGAAGCGCGGCCTGGCCTATTCCGTCTATACCTATCTCTACCCATTCGATCACACCGGCATCTTCTTCGGCGGCGTGGCGACGCAGAACGCGCATGTGGTCGAATCGATCGATGTCATCAAGAAGGTGCTTGCCCGCGTTGCCGAGACAGGGCCGACGGCGGAGGAACTGGAAAACGCCAAGCGTTACCTGACCGGCTCTTACGCGCTTCGCTTCAGCTCAAGCACCAGCATTGCCGACATGTTGCTCTGGCTCCAGATCGACCATCTGGGCATAGACTATATTCAGCGGCGCAACGGCCTGATCGCGGCGGTGACGCTGGACGATGTCAAACGCGTGGCGAAATTGATCAATCCGGACGATTTGGTTATGACCATTGTCGGCCAGCCGGACGGGCTGATGCCGGCCGGGGCTCAAACGCCCGCCGCTCCGGCTCCGCTTCCGCGCGGCTGAATGAAACAGTTTCATGGCCATTACGCAATCCATCGCAGGCTGCCTTGAGGATGCAATTGGCGCCGGCGGCTTGACGAAAGATCAGCTTGCGGATTGGGCCGAGAAGCTCAAACCGCGCTTTGAGCGGCTGAAGCAGGAAGCGACGGGTCGCAGCCTGCCCCATATCGGCGTGCTTTACGAAACCGCCGACTTGAGTGAGGCGCGCGCCGCCTATGACCGGCTCGTCGAGGGGGCGCAGACGCTCGTCATGTTCGGCACAGGCGGATCGAGCCTCGGCGGGCAGGCGCTCGCGCAACTCGGCGGCTGGTTCATCCCTGGCGATGACCGGATCGGCAAGAACGGCCGTCCGCGGCTGCGCTTTTACGATAATCTGGATGCGCTCTCGCTTGCGAAGGGCTTTGAGATCCTCAATCTGGAGCGGACGCGCTTCGTCGTCATCTCCAAATCGGGCGGCACCGCGGAAACCCTCAGCCAGACATTGACGGCGATCGACCGGATCAGGCGCGCCGGCTTAGAGGCGGCCATTCCGCGGATGTTCCTCGGCATCACCGAGCCCGACAAGCCGGGCGCCTCAAACGGCCTGCGCGCGCTCTTTAGCGCGCTCGGCGTGCCGATGCTGCCGCATCGTACCGATATTGGCGGCCGCTATTCCGCCTTCACCAATGTCGCCATGATGCCGGCCTTTGCGCGCGGCCTCGACTTCGACGCCTTCCGCGCCGGCGGCCGCGCCGTCGTCGATGCATTGATCGCGGCGCGCTCGCCGCTCGATTTCCCGCCGGCGGCCGGCGCGGCGCTTTCCGTCGCGCTCGCCAAGGAGCGCGGCGTCAAGGTCTCGGTGCTGATGCCCTATGCCGACCGGCTGGCGCGCTTCTCGCATTGGTTTGTGCAGCTCTGGGCCGAAAGCCTCGGCAAGAACGATCGGGAAGGCACCACGCCCGTCGCCGCGCTCGGCCCGGTCGATCAGCACAGCCAGCTTCAGCTCTATCTCGGCGGTGCCCAGCACCATCTGATGACGATCATCCGCGTGATCGGGCGGCCGGATGCCGACACGCTGCCGATGCCGGCGGATCTCGCCAAGCTGGCTGGCGCGGCTTATCTTGCCGGACATACGGTCGGCGAGCTGGTCATGGCGCAGACCAACGCGATCGGCGATGCGTTCATCGCTCATAAGCGGCCGGTGAGGATAATCGAGCTTCAAAGGCTTGACGAATGGGCGCTCGGCGGGCTCATGATGCATTTCATCTTCGAGACGATTCTCGCCGCCGATCTTCTCGCTGTCGATCCGTTCGATCAGCCGGCCGTCGAGCTCGGCAAGCGCCTGACGAAGGACTATCTGGCGCGCATGGCGGTGGGGGACAGGGATCATGCCGATTCGCCAGCTTCCGCCGCATCTCATCAACCGGATCGCGGCGGGTGAGGTCATCGAGCGGCCGGCCAGCGTCGTCAAGGAGCTGGTGGAGAACGCGATCGATGCCGGCGCACGCTGCATCGATATCGTCGCGACCAAGGGTGGGCTCGGCCTGATCCGCATCACCGATGACGGTTGCGGCATGGACGAGACGGATCTGGCGCTCTCGGTCGAGCGGCACGCAACCTCCAAGCTCGGCGACGAAGATCTCCTGCGCATCGCAACGCTCGGCTTCCGGGGCGAAGCGCTGCCCTCGATCGGCTCGGTGGCCAAGCTGAGGATCGCCTCGAAACCGCGCGGCGACGGGCGAGGCTTTGAGATTGCCGTGGACGGCGGGCGGATGGACGGTCCGAGACCTGCGGCGCTCAATGGCGGCACGTGCGTCGAGGTCCGTGACCTGTTCTATGCAACTCCCGCCCGGCTCAAGTTCATGAAGTCGGAGCAGGCCGAGACCGGCGCCATCAACCAGCTGGTGAAGCGCTTCGTTCTTGCCTTCCCGCAGATCGCCTTTTCCGTGGCGGGCGGCGAGCGCATCGGCGTCAGCTATCCGGCGGTGATGGAAGGCGATGAGCAAGGGCTGCGGCTGCGGCTCGCAAAAGTGATGGGCAAGGATTTCGCGGCCGACGCGCTTCCGCTCGATGGCGAGCGGAGCGGCGCCCGGCTGACCGGTTTTGCCGGACTGCCGACGCTCAACCGGCCGACCCAGCAGATGCAATATCTGTTCGTCAATGGCCGCCCGGTGAAGGACCGCTTATTGCTGGCCGCCGTGCGCGCTGCGTATGGCGATCTCGTGCCGCGCGGGCGTCATCCCATGCTGGTGCTTTTCGTCTCGCTGCCGGCCGAAGAGGTCGATGTCAATGTGCATCCGGCCAAAGCCGAGGTGCGATTTCGCGATAGCGGCCTCGTCCATTCGCTGGTCATCGGCGCGATCCGCCATGGGCTGGAGGCAAGCGGGGTGAGAACCAGCGCGGCGCTGACCGGCGCTGCGATCGCCACTGCCGGGATGCCGGCACAGCCAGACCGGATTTGGGCAGACGGCGGCCGGTCATGGCCGGCGACCGGTCGTCCACTCGCCGCGCGATCCCCCTTCGCTCCGAGAGGTCTGGCCGAAGACTGGCAAATGCCGCTCGCGCATCTCGACGCGGTGAGCGCCGACTGCATCGGCGGCGAGCGATCCGCCGCAGCCGGAGCTGAAAGTGCACCCGCTCGGTGCCGCCCGCGCGCAGCTCCACGGCACCTATATCGTCGCCGAAACCCAGTCCTCCGTCGTGATCGTCGACCAGCACGCCGCCCATGAGCGTCTCGTCTATGAGAAGCTCAAAGCCGCGCTCGCAAATGGCGGCATCGAGCGGCAAATGCTGCTCATTCCCGAGGTCGTCGAGCTCGACGCGACAAGCGCCGCCATGCTCTCGGCCCAGGCCGGTGAGCTCGAAAGCCTCGGCCTGGTGCTCGAAGCCTTCGGTGACGGCGCGGTGTTGGTGCGTGAAGTTCCGGCGCTGCTCGCCAAAGCCGATGTCAAAGCCCTCGTTCGTGATCTTGCCGAAGAGCTGGAAACGCTCGGGCTCGCCTCTGGCCTTGAGGACCGGCTTCATCAGATCTGTGCCCGGATCGCCTGCCATGGCAGCGTGCGCGCCGGCAGGGCCTTGAAGGCCGAGGAGATGAATGCGCTGCTCCGCGAGATGGAAGCGACGCCGAATACGAGCCAATGCAATCACGGGCGGCCCACCTTCATCGAGCTGAAGCTCGGCGACATCGAAAGGTTGTTCGCACGCCGCTGAGCAGCGATTCCATTCAAGCGAACGTCGCTCTGAGCCGTCAGCTCACCGTTACATCGGCCAGGATCCCGGACAGAGCGAACCGCCAGTAACGCAAAGACAATCCTTTCAACAAAAAAACCCGCTCCCTCTTGTGAAAGGAGCGGGTGGGATCTGCATTTTCAGTACCGGGAGGTTTCAGCTCAAGCATGGCGGCCAAGCCGACAGTCTCGACCTGATCGACTTTCTGCAATACCAGGCAATTACTGGATTGCAGAGGACCCTAGCAATATAAGATCGGGCACAAATTCGTGATCCTTATATCTTGGATCATATCAATATTCTGTTATCTAGTGACTCTATTAGAGGAGCCGCTAGCCGCCCTATTCTCACTATAAATCTCTATATGACTATGATATGTGACAAAAAATAATTCCCCAGTCGGTTACGATAGCTTCACTAAGACTGAGGCGATGCTCTTCGCGTTTTTGATTGTTGCTTATATCGTGTCGTTAATTGTTGAAGCGACTTTAACATCCCGATCCGAAGTGTGAAGTGCGATTCGCCACAACCTGTATCGTTGCGAAGCGGTTGTGACATTTTTGCCAATTCAACCCACGGCAGAAAGGTGATGCCGCCTATTCGCCGCTCGCTTCATGCACCATCCGCTCCAGACGCGGGAAATCCGTCACCACCAGCGCGCGTCCGCGCCGCTCGAGAATCCCGAGATGTTTCAGGCGGCTGATCTCCCGGGAGACAGCCTCCCGGTGGGTGCTGATGCGGCCCGCGATCTCCAGATGAGTTGGCGCGGGCGTGATCTCGTACTCGCCATTGCCGTTCAGCGCCAAGCGCGCCATCCGCAGAAGCTCGCAGTGAATGCGGTTGGTCACCGCCAATGTGCTGAATTCGACGATCCGCGCTGTCATTGACCGCAATTGCTTCACCAGATGATTGAGCACCGCATTCATGAACGCGGAATTGCTCTCCATCAGCTCATGGAAGAATTTCGAGCTCATGCAGAGCACGGTGCAGGACTCAACCGCCTCGACCGAGGCGGATCGCTTATCGCCGTCGATCGCCGCGAACTCGCCAAAGATGTCGCCGGGATTGATCCGGCGAAAATTGATCGCCTTGCCGGTCGCTGAAAAGATCGTCACCCTCGCATGGCCTGAGACCAGGATGAAGGCGTCATCATAGTCGTCCGCGCGCGCGATGATCTCCTGGCCTTTGCCGAAGGTCATTCGCGTCGCGCCGCGCTCGATCCTCCTGATGGTTTCTGCAGTCAGGGAGTCGAGGATGGACGCCCCACCCCGAGAGCCGTTTTTGACGCCGATGCTCCTGCCGTTCATGACCAGCTGATCCTTTGCCCTCTACCGGCTGTTGCAAATCATCCGCACCGGTCCCGCAAAATATGATTATGCCTGCCTTTACTCACAGCGTCGGAGACATTCAGGGAAAACACAATTGACAGCAAAGGCGAGACCGGCGATTTCTGCAACCGATGGTTTATCCATCTTGAGTTGCTCTTTCAGGCTTTTTCAGTCTCGTTCACACCTTTTGTATGAGGAAGCTATGGAGCGGAGATTAGCCGCAATCGTAGCCGCGGATGTTGTCAATTACAGTACCCTCATCAGCCAAAATGATTTTGGCACCATCAGCGCGCTCGCTCAGTTACATCAAGACGTTTTTCACCCGGTGGTTACTCAATATAACGGGCGAATGGTCCGTTTTATGGGAGACGGATCGCTGATCGCCTTCGACAGTGCTCTCGACGCCGTGAAATTTGCTTTCGATGTACAGCGCATTATGGCCGCGCGCAAGTCATCAACGGCTGGGGACTTGCAAATTCATTTCCGGATGGGGGCCAATGTCGGCGACATCATTCTCGAGAAGCAGGACGTTCACGGCGAAGGCATCAATGTCGCGGTGCGTCTGGAGGAACTGGCCCCGCCCGGCGGCATCTGCCTGTCCGACGGCATTTACCGGCAGACCAAGAACGCGCTTCGCGAGGAGCTCCTGCCGATCGGCGAGCGGCATCTGAAGAATATTGCCGACCCCGTCTTCATCTGGCGCTGGCAGCCGCCCGGCACCGAGGATGGCGTGCTGGCGGCCGGCGCTGCGTATCCGCGACTGAAGCCGGCCCATGGCCGGCAGGTCCTCGACCCGAAAGTGACTTCGCTGATTGTCGACCTTCACGTGCGGTCGGCGCGGCTCGCCCTTTCCGAAGCCTTCGACGACTTGCTCGCCATGGCCGGGGATGGCTGCCGGCTGTCGCTCAGGCAGATCCAGCAGAATTTTGCCGAAAAGCTCGACGAGGCGCGCGAGCTTCTCCTGCCCATCTCGATCGAGCTGGGCGAGCCCCGCAGCGAGCGGCTTCAGCGCCGCTGGGCGGTTGCCCGGCCGATGAGCAGCCTGGTTGCCGATGCGCTCGATGGCGGCGACATCGTCCTCGCACCCGATATTCTTCAGCGGATTCAATGTATCTTGTGGTCCGCCGAAACCGAGACCATGAAGCGCGCGGCGTTCCTGCGCCTTGCCCGCGAATTCCTGCATGAGAGCCGGGGGCCCCGGATCAAAGAGCTGATCCGATACGCCTATGTGGAAGCCTGACAGGCCGTCGCGCCCAGCGCGACCGGCGCTGGACATGATCGCCTTGAGCTAATACCCGCCAGCGGCTACAACGGCGCTCGATCTATCCCAATTTTTGCTGCTGCGAAGGTGCCCATGGCCGCCGTGCAATATGTTTATAGCCTGCAGAAGCTCTCCAAGACCTATCCGGGCGGCAAGCAGGTTCTGAAAAATATCAGCCTGTCATTCCTGCCGGGCGCAAAAATCGGCGTTGTCGGCGTCAACGGCTCCGGCAAGTCGACGCTGCTCAGGATCATGGCCGGCCAGGAGAAGGAGTTCATTGGCGAGGCCTGGTCCGCCGAGGGCATCAAGGTCGGCTATCTGCCGCAGGAGCCGCAGCTCGATGCGTCCAAGGACGTGATCGGCAATGCGATGGAGGGCGTCGCCGAGAAAAAGGCGATGCTCGACCGCTATAACGAGCTGGCGATGAACTATTCCGACGACAGCGCCGAGGAGATGGCGCAGCTCCAGGACGTCATCGACGCGCAGAATCTCTGGGATCTCGACGCCCAGGTCGAGCAGGCCATGGACGCGCTGCGCTGCCCGCCCGGCGACGCCGAGGTCACGACGCTCTCCGGCGGCGAGCGGCGCCGCGTCGCGCTCTGCCGGCTGCTGCTCTCGAAGCCCGATATTCTCCTGCTCGACGAGCCGACCAACCATCTCGATGCCGAAACCGTCGCCTGGCTCGAACGCTATCTGAAGGCCTATCCGGGCTGCGTGATCCTCGTCACTCACGACCGCTATTTTCTCGACAATCTGACCGAATGGACGCTGGAGCTCGATCGCGGCCAGGGCGTCCCTTACAAGGGCAATTATTCGAGCTGGCTGGAGCAGAAGGCAAAACGCCTGGCGCAGGAGGGACGCGAGGAGGAGGCCAAGCAGCGCACGCTCGCCCGCGAGCTGGAATGGATCAGGGCAAGCCCGAAAGCGAGACAGGCCAAGTCGAAGGCCCGCATCCGCGCCTATGAGGAGCTGGCCGATCAGGCCGGCCGCGTCGAGACCGGCAAGGCGCAGATCACCATCCCGCGCCGGGCCGCGGCTCGGCAGCGTCGTGCTCGAAGCCGAGCATCTGAGCAAAGGCTTTGGCGACACAGCTGCTGATCGACGACCTCAGCTTCACGCCTGCCGCCCGGCGGCATTGTCGGCGTCATCGGCCCGAACGGCGCCGGCAAGACCACGCTCTTCCGCATGATCGTCGGCCAGGAAACGCCGGATAGCGGCGCGATCCGTCTCGGCGACACCGTCAAGCTCGGCTATGTCGACCAGTCGCGCGACGCGCTCAATCCGAACAAGACGGTTTGGGAGGAAATCTCCGGCGGTAACGACATGATCACACTCGGCAAGCGCGAAGTGCCGAGCCGGGCCTATTGCGGCTGGTTCAATTTCAAAGGGCCGGATCAGCAGAAGAAGGTCGGCCAGCTCTCAGGCGGCGAGCGCAACCGCATCCATCTCGCCGTGATGCTGAAGGAGGGCGGCAATCTGATCCTGCTCGACGAGCCGACCAACGATCTCGATGTCGAGACCTTGTCCGCGCTCGAAGCGGCGCTCGAAGATTTTCCGGGCTGCGTCGTGGTCATCAGCCACGATCGCTTCTTTCTCGACCGCATTGCCACCCACATCCTCGCTTTCGAGGGCGACAGCCATGTCGAGTGGTTCGAGGGCAATTTCGAGTCTTACGAGGAGGACAAGCGCCGCCGACTTGGGGATGCTGCCGTCGAGCCGCACCGGATGACGTTCCGGCGGTTTGAGCGAGGTTGACGAGGGCTCAGCACGAATAGCGCGCTGAACGCGTAGACGCGCGAACCGCGCCGCTGGCGCTTTCGCCGCTCCCAGTCCTGCGGTATTCTTCGATCAGAGTTTATAAGACCTTGGGGAGGGCATCATGAGGCGGGAGAGCTTTGCCGCATTCGTTTGGTTTTGCCTGCTGGTCCTTGCTGTTCAGCCTGTCAGCGCCTCGACGGCCACGCTTAAATCGATCAAAACGCCGCGCGGCGCGACCCAGAAATTCATTCTGATCAAGCCGGACGCCCCGGTCGCCTCCGTCATCCTGTTCGCCGGTGGCAGTGGCGCGCTGGGCCTGAAAAGCGCCTCGGCCATGAAATGGGGCGCGGGCAATTTTCTCGTCCGCACGCGCGAGATGTTCGCCAGCCACGGTCTGATGGTCGCCGTGATCGACGCTCCTTCCGATCAATCCGGCTGCAAATGAGCGCGATATTCCGGATGAGCAAGGCGCATGCCGACGATATCGGCGCCGTTGCGGCTTATCTCAAGAAGGAAAAGAACCTGCCGGTCTGGCTGGTCGGCACCAGCATGGGCACATTCTCGGCAGCGAACGGCGCAATCCGCGCGCCGAATGTCGACGGCCTGGTACTGACATCGACGATCACCGGTGCAAAGCCGCACTGGAAAATCGCCTCAAGCCATCGCGACGGCGTCGCCAGCATGCCGCTGCCGAAAATCACCGCGCCCACGCTCATTGTCGCCCATAAGAAAGACGGTTGCGATATCAGCCCGGCGTCCGGCGCACCGAAATTGCAGGCGCGTCTGACCAAAGCCGCGAAAGTTGAAATCGTGCTGCTCGATGGCGGCAAGGCTCCGCAATCGGAGCCTTGCGAAGCCAAGTCGCAGCATGGCTATTTCGGCATCGAGGATAAGGCCGTCGGCGCCATCGCCGAATTCATCAAGTCCAATTCACATTGATCCAAGATCGCTTTCATGTCTCTTTGCCTATCTTTAGAGATCGGCTGAAGCGGACTTGACGGAAATGAAGCGGATTTGCCTTTTTGCAGCATCGAGCGTGGGCGTACGGGATGCCTATGCGAAGGCGGCCGCGGAGTTCGGCGCACTGGTCGCCTCGCGGGGGATTGGCCTCGTCTATGGCGGCGGCGGCGTCGGATTGATGAATGTCGCGGCCAATGCGGCGCTCGCCGCTGGCGGCGAGGTGATCGGCGTGATCCCGCAGGCGCTCGTCGATATGGAAGTCGCCCATTACGGACTGACCGAGCTTAGGATTGTTGGTTCGATGCATGAACGCAAAGCCCTGATGTCCGAACTGTCGGACGGGTTTGCCGCGCTGCCCGGCGGCCTCGGCACGATCGAGGAGTTTTTCGAGGTGCTGACCTGGGCGCAGCTTGGCTTTCACACAAAGCCATGTGGCCTCCTGAATATCGACGGCTATTACGAAAGGCTGCTCGGCTTTCTCGATCATGCCGCCGCGGAGCGTCTGCTGCGCCGGGAGAACCGCGAGATGATCCTGGTTGCCGAAAGCGCAGAAGCTCTCCTTGACGAATTTGCGGATTTCCGGCCAGTGGCGGCGGAAAAATGGATCATCCGGAAGAGCGACCTCTGACCGCGCGCCGCGTCAGAGCTTCACGGTCTCGCCGGATATCAGCCGCCGCTCGCTGTCCGGGTCGTGGGTCGGCAGATAAATCATCGGGTGGCTCGCGGCGAATTCGCGAAGCTGCGCCAGTGTGCCCTTCGATTGCTCTTCGTCCCCGCTGATTCCGTCTACCACCCCTTCCACCATAAGCTGCTGGGTGTAGGAGGTGTCCCCAGCCATGCAGACATAGCGATCCGCGCCGGGATCAGCGCAAGCAAACACTGAAACGTGATGCGGCGTGTGGCCGGGCGTCGGAACAGCGAATACGGCGCCGTCGCTCGTCAAATTGCAGCGTTGCGGAAACTGTGCGTGCGAGTCCTGCTCGAAAGACAGCGGCTTAGGATCGAACCAGCGTGGCCAGCGGTTCGGCAGATAGCCGCGGATCCGTCCAAGCACACCCTTTGCAGCCTCCAGCTCGCCCGCATCCAGGAAGACCGGGACATTCTGCAAATGCGCAAGGCCGCCGTCATGATCGACATGCAGATGCGTCAGCACGACTTTCGCAAGATCTCTCGGCGACAGCCCCAACGCCTTGAGTTTCGGACCGACCTCCTCATCGGCGTCAATGTCGAAGTGAACTTCCCAGCGCAAATAGGGATGCCAGGACGCGGCGTGATCCATCAGGTGTCGCGCCTCGCCGGTATCGACCAGAATCGGCCCTTCCGGATGGTCGATCAGCCAGGCATAGGTCGGCAGCCAATCCGACCACGCCCGGTCGCGGACGATATTCAGCTGTCGCGCAAGCCCATGTCCCTGCCCGCGGATCTGGGCGGTCTTGATCCGGACCGAGCCGGTTCGGATGGCATGGACGGCGAGTGGCATGGCAGCGCCTCGATGCTGGACGTGCTCCGCGCTTGGGGCGAGACCATCTTAGCGGAACATGCGCTGCGCCATCGCTGATGACAAGGGGGGCGTGGCCAAAGACCGCTCACGCGGTGGCAACCGGCGGGCGCGGCAGCCGGCCTTTGCGGGCCAGATAGCGCTCGCGCAGGATGACGATGACGCTGGAGGTGATGATGATCGCCGCGCCGATGAGAATATTGCTGGCCGGCCAGTCGCCGAACACCGCCCAGCCGAACAACGTCGCCCAGATGATCTGCGTGTAGTTGAACACCGAGGCGAGCGCGGCCGGCGCGTATTTGAACGCCGTCGAAAGCAGGAACTGCATCAGGCTTCCCGACAGCCCGAGGCCGATCAGCAGGCCGATTTCATCATGCGTCGGCATGGTGGCGATGAACGGCATCACCGGCACGAGCATGACGGCGCCGATGAGCAGAAAATAGAAGGTCATGGTCTCGGGCCGCTCGGTGCGACCCAAAAGCCTGAGCATCGTTCCCAGCACGGCATTGAAAAATGCCGCAATCAGCCCGAGAGCGACGCCGAGCACATTCCATTCCGCCCCACCCGGCTGCGCAACCCAAAGCACGCCGATAAAGCCGATGACAATCGCGGTCCAGCGATAGGGCCCGACATGCTCACCGAGAAAGAGGAAGCCGAGCACCGGCACGAAGAGCGACGAAGTGAAGATCAGCGAGGTCGCATCGGCAAGGGGCAGCAGTGAGAATGCGCCGAACATAAACATGATATTGAGCGTGCCGACGACCGAGCGAACCAGGAGCACACGCGGCTTGCTGTGGATGGTCAGAATATCGCGGCGCCCGAGGGCGATGATCGCCAGGAACGGCACGATGGCGATGATGTTGCGCCAGAATGCGATCTCGATGACATGGTGGTGGGCGCTGAGCAGCTTGGCGAACAGGGTCATGACGCTCAGCAAGCCGAAGGCTGCGGCAGCGGCGGTCATGCCCAGGAGAGGCGAGTCGCTGGAGCCGGCGCCATTGGGGGTGGTGGCGGCGGCACTGGCGTTCGGCATCGTCATTCTTATTGTTGCCTTGGAAAACAGGCAGGCAAAAACGCCCACGGAGCGCCATGGGAAACGTCGCTCAAAATAGCATCTGTTTTCAGCGCCGCGCCAACGATTTAGGCATGCAAAAATCGGGACGCTGCCAGCCGGCTCCCGCAATGGAGAGCAAGGCGACCTCCCGCCGGCGCTTGCATTTCCGGCGTGAACGCGCACATATTGCTGTGACATGAAGAGGTGTGGCGATGGCCAGGTTTGAGCGCCCAAAGGTAATGACATTGACGGATGCGGCCGCCGAGCGCGTCAAGCGCATCATGGCGAGCAGCGCCGAGCCCGTGATCGGATTGCGCGTCGGCGTGAAGAAGGGTGGCTGCGCCGGCATGGAATATACGATGGAGTACGCTGTCGAGCCACGCGCCGCATGAGGACGTCGTGGAGGATAAGGGCGTAAAGATCTTTATCGAGCCGAAGGCGATCCTGTTTCTTCTTGGGACCGAGATGGACTACAAGGCCGATAAGCTCACGTCCGGCTTCATGTTCAATAATCCGAACCAGACCAGCGCCTGCGGCTGCGGCGAGTCGGTGGCGATCACGCCGGCGGAAATCGGTACTTCGAATTAAGCCGACAGTCTTTTGCGGGGCAGAATTGGGATCGATAAAGATGGCTGGCCGATCGCCAGCCATCTTCGTTTAAAGGGCGGACCAGCCGAGCGCGAGCCTCGCGCCGGGATCAGTCGTTGTCATAATACCAGCGGTGATTCCGCCAGTAGCGATGGTGCCAATGACGGTGCCAGTGATGCCGCCAATAATAGTGATGGCGCCAATAGGGATAATAATTGCCGCGCCAATAATGACGATGATGCCAATGGCGATGGTAGCGATAATAGCCGTCATTAACCTTCTGCAGACCGGCAACATCCGTAGAAGTTGACTGCGGCTCACCCAGAACACTTGGCATCGCATTTGCAGAAGAGATTGGCGAGATTGGGACGCCAACCCAAGAGCGACCCCCATGCCGAGCAACGCAGCATAGGCTGTTCTCTTCAAAGCTTCCATAATGATCTTCCTCCTGTCTCAGGCTTTACGAAAGCATTGAGCCTGCATTCGGACTCAGGAGGAAGAACCAGGAGAAGCCGCAAAAGGTTCAAGCGAATATTGTCGCAGACTGTCGCAGATCTGGCCAACAGCGGCGCAAAGCATGGCGCCATGCCAAGCGAAAGCCGCCGAAATCAACAGGGATGAGGATGATGCTTGTCCGGCTGGTGCGGTCGAGAGGACTCGAACCTCCACGGGTTGCCCCACAGCGACCTCAACGCTGCGCGTCTACCAGTTCCGCCACGACCGCACGAAAGCGCGTCTAGTCCGGATCATCCTTTCGGCCTATCTTGGGAAGGAGCTGCGGCTTCAACGCGTGGCAAGCATTAGCAAAGGCAAAAGCTCATTGCAAGCCGGCCATGCGCGTGAGCGGTGTAAATGCGCCGGTGCCGGAGGGAAGCGATTTGCCTGCGTTGGAAAATAGGGGGCGGCCGCAACGTACGCGGGGCTTGATCGTCGCGGGCCGCACCGCCAACGCTAGACGGCCGGAAGATCGCACAACGGAGTTTCGATTTGGTAAAATTACTGGGCGGCCAAATAAAGTTTGAAGAAATATCATCGCTGCCGGGCCTTTTGTGGCTGACGAGCCCCGGTCTGACGCCCTACCCCGACGCCGTCGAAGCCATGGAGCGCCATGTCGCGGCGATCCGCGGCGAAGGCGCGCCGGAGGCCGTCTGGCTGGTTGAACACCCGCCGATCTACACGGCAGGCACCAGCGCGAAAGCGGAGGATCTCCTCCTCGCGGACCGTTTTCCGGTCTTTCAGACCGGGCGCGGCGGTCAGTATACCTATCACGGCCCCGGCCAGCGCGTCGTCTATCTGATGCTTGACCTGTCCCGCCGCGGCGGGGATGTGCGCGCTTTCGTCCGTGCGATCGAGGCATGGATCATCGACGCGCTCGCCGCGTTCGGCGTTCGCGGCGTCTGCCGGGAGGGCCGGACGGGCATTTGGGTGGCCCGCCCCGACAAAGGACCGCTCGCCGAGGACAAGATTGCCGCCGTCGGCATCCGCGTCCGGCGCTGGGTCAGCTTTCACGGGCTGAGCATCAATGTCGCACCGGATCTCAGCCATTATGACGGCATCATTGCCTGCGGAATCCGTGACCAGGGCGTCACAAGCCTGGCCGATCTCGGTCACAATTGCTCGATCGCGGACCTCGATGCGGCTCTTGCCGCCACATTCCTATGGCATTTTGATGCAACAGCCCGAACGGATGCTGCGCCAGCATCAAATCTGGCATCTTCCCTTGTCGGAGGCAGGCCGCTATAAAAACAAACTAGGCAGTTGAGGGACTGACTTTTCGGCGTTTCAGACAAAGATTTGTCAAAATACAACGCCAAACATGGGGTCGTCGAATTTTCTTCAAAAAGACAAATCAAAGGCAGCTAGGCATGCGCCGGAGCGGGACATGATCGGGTAGGATCGCGCATCTTAACATAATGTCTCTCAAGGCCGCCGCATGCCTCATTTTTGTGAAGCGTCATAGCGATGGACCAAAGCTTAATAATGGATCAGGTCTCGGCGAGCGGCCAAAAAGATCGCATTCGCAAATTCCGGCGGCGGCTTCAAACGTCAGAGACCTTCGTCATGCCCGAGGTCTGGGACGTCGCGAGCGCGCGCGTCATGTCGGAAGCCGGCTTTGAGTTTATCGGCACGTCGGCAACAGCGATCGGCTGGTGTCTGGGCTACTCCGCCAAGGAACGGGTGGCGACGGACGACCTCCTGAGCGTCGCGGCGCGGATCACCAAGGGCTTCGAGGCGCCGGTCAATGCCGATCTGGAGGGCGCCGCGGGCCGTTCGCTCGAAGAGATCAAATATGCGGTGAGCGCCGCGATTTCCGCAGGCTGCGTCGGCATCACGCTCAGCGACGGCGGCCGCAATGGTGCCCACGGCATCATGCCGATCGAGGAGATGGCCGAATGCGTGCGCGCGGTGAAAGCGGCGACCGCCGAGGTCAAGATGCCGGCGGTGATCACCATCAGCACCGAAGCCTTTGTCCTCGGAGCCAAGGTCCACTCCCCATTCGAGACGACGGTCGAGCGGTCAGAAGCCTATTTTGCCGCCGGCGCGGACTGTGTTCTGGTTCCCGGCGTCCAGCATCTGCAGATCCTGGAAAAGCTTGCCGGCGTGGTCGACGGGCCGCTGGCGATTTCGGTCGGCTACAGCCCGGCGCCGGAGATCAAGGCTTTTGCGGCGGCCGGCATTGCCTGCATCACCATCGGCTCGAGCCTGCTCCGCTCGCTGCTCGGCAATATGCGCCTCAAGGCCGAGGAGCTGCTCGCCTTCGGCCATTTCAATCATCTCGACAAAGCCATTCCCGAAGCTCAGCTTGAAGCGCTGCTCCGCTAGCCTGTATACTAATGCCGCAACCGGACGCACGCGGGCGGCTCGTACCGGAACGGAGCGGATCCATGGCGACCACGGACAAGCTTTTCGCCGGATCGATCCCCGAAATCTACGACCGGTATCTGGTTCCGCTGCTGTTTGAATCCTATGCGCTCGATCTCGCCGAACGGGTGGCCAGGATCGAACCGCGAGGACGTACTTGAAGCGGCGGCGGGGACCGGCGTCCTCACGCGGGCGATGGCGGCGCGTTTACCTGCCCATACGCGCATCATGGCAACCGACCTCAATCAGCCGATGCTGGACTATGCGGCGGCGCGCCAGCCCGATCCGCATAGGGTCGATTGGCGGCAAGCCGACGCGCTGGCGCTGCCGTTCGAGGATCGCAGCTTCGATGTCGTGGCCTGCCAGTTCGGCGCGATGTTCTTTCCGGACAAGATCGCGGCTTATAGAGAGGCGCGCCGCGTCCTGAAGCCCGACGGCCATTTCTTGTTCAATGTGTGGGACCAGATTTCGGAGAACGAGTTCGCCGATGTCGTAACGGAAGCATTGGCGGAGCTATTCCCGCAAGATCCCCCTCGCTTCCTGGCCCGCACGCCGCATGGCTATTATGAGGCCGACCGGATCCGCGACGAGCTGAAGGCGGCGGGATTTGCGACAATATCCATCGATCCGGTGGATCGGCGCAGCACAGCCCCCTCAGCGCGTGATGTCGCCGTCGCGTACTGCCAGGGCACGCCGCTCAGAAATGAGATCGAGGCCCGCGACGCATCGCGGCTGGAGGAAGCAACGAATTGCGCGGCCGAGGCGCTAGCGCGCCAATTTGGAACCGGCGCCATAGACGGCCGCATCCGGGCATTCGTGATCACCGCCAGATCTTAAGCCGGCCACCGATCAAGCCGTCCGCCTCCGGCCAGTTGGTCAGTTCTTCGCTTTGCCCCGAGGCGGATATGCACTCGCCTCGGGGCAATGGCTGCTGTGCGGGTGCGAGGAGACATTCCCGCGAAGACGTCGTGCGGCAGCAGACCGGGCAAGGTCTAATTGGGCATAGCTCCGCCCGAGCCGGAATCGCTCCCGGAGGGGTAAAAGGTCAAAGGCGCTAGGATGTGATGGTGCGCGAACTATTCGCGGTTGATGCGCATCTTCTCGACAATCCTAATCCGCGTTCCATCCGGCCCATCGATCTCAATGCGCCGTTCCTTGCTGATGCGCTCGAAACGGGGCTTGGATTTGCAGGGGGAAAGCAGACCGAGTGCGAACTGCAAAAGAGTGAGTACGTCCGCGAGGTTGCCGATAAGCGGCATCAACCAAACCCACCACTGGGGCATTGGCTGGTGCTGTCCTGTCATGAAAAAGCCCACCGGAAGAGGGGGCGGGCGGGAAACCGGCTGCTGCCGGAGCTCAGACGTGAACTAACGCAGGCACAAAAAAACCGACCCTGGAGCCGGCGATCTCTGATTCTCGGGCGCAATAACCCGCATTCAGGATCGATATTTTTTCGCGATAGTCAATAACACGCGTTGATTTTCAACAGCTTTCGGCCGCGACCGCCACGCCCAAGTCGTCGACGCGGATCGATCGCGGCGTCTTCGCCGCTTTGAGGCCAAGCGGGCATGACGCTTTCGCGCGCCGACGGCCGCACCCGGCCCTCGGCGGAAATTCAAGCTGCCTAACCGCCCTCCGCATCATATGGCGCACTGGCCGCGCTCATATTACACTGTGCGATGCAACATTGATCGAGGCCCCCAAATGAGCGCAACTGGCAGCGACCCCATCGTCATCGTCGGCGCGGCACGCACCGCAACCGGCGGATTTCAGGGCGGATTTTCATCACTCGCCGCACCTCAGCTCGGCAGCGAGGCCATCAAGGGTGCGCTCGCCAAGGCCGGCGTCGCCGCCGAAGACGTCAGCGAAGTGCTGATGGGCTGCGTGCTTCCCGCAGGGCAAGGCCAAGCCCCGGCGCGCCAGGCTTCCTTCGGCGCCGGACTGCCGCAATCGGCCGGCTGCACCACGGTCAACAAAATGTGCGGCTCCGGCATGAAGACCGTGATGATGGCCTATGACGGGCTGCATGCGCGCCCTAGCGACATCGTCGTCGCCGGCGGCATGGAGAGCATGACGAATGCGCCCTATCTGCTGCTCAAGGCGCGCGGCGGCATGCGGCTCGGCCACGGCCAGGTCTATGATCATATGTTCCTCGACGGCCTTGAAGACGTCTATGACAAGGGCCGGCTGATGGGCACCTATGCCGAGGACACCGCGCAGCATTATCAGTTTACGCGGGGTGAGCAGGACGAATTCGCGGTCGCCTCGCTGGAGCGGGCCAAGCGCGCCAATTCGGATGGCAGCTTCGCCGATGAGATCGTCGCCGTGAGCGTCAGCGCCGGCAAAGCGCAGACGACCGTCGAGAAGGACGAGCAGCCCTTCACCGCGAAGCCGGAAAAAATCCCGCAGCTCAAGCCTGCCTTCCGCGAGGGCGGGACGGTGACGGCGGCCAATTCCAGCTCGATCTCGGACGGCGCGGCGGCGCTCGTGCTTGATGCGCGAGAGCGAGGCCGAGCGGCGCGGGCTCAAGCCGATCGCCAGGATCGTCGGCACGGCCAGCCATGCGCAGGAGCCGGCCTGGTTCACCACCGCGCCGATCGCTGCGATCCGCAAGCTGTTCGACGCCATCGGCTGGCAGGCGAAGGACGCCGATCTCTATGAAATCAATGAGGCGTTCGCCGTTGTCGCCATGGCGGCGATGCGCGACCTCGGCTTGCCGCATGACATCGTCAATGTGAATGGCGGCGCCTGCGCGCTCGGCCATCCGATCGGCGCCTCGGGCGCGCGGATCATCGTGACGCTGCATCAATGCGCTGAAGGCGCGCGGCGGCAAGCGCGGCGTCGCCGGCATCTGCATCGGCGGCGGCGAGGCGACCGCTATTGCGATCGAGATGATTTGATGGCTGCAGACGGCATTCCGTCGTCGCCCCGGCCAAGCGTAGCGCCGAGCCGGGGCCTATTGGCCTTACAGCAGGGCACGAGCTGGCGGGTAGTGGCATTGGGTCCCGGATAGACGCCTGCGGCGTTTGCTGGACGACCACCTTGCCCAGTGGCAGCTTTTGCAGAGCTCCCATGGGAGGATAATTTCCGTTTATTCAGCAAACACGCCTATTCCGGCCGCCACGACTCATAATCCGGCGCGGCCACCCGCCGGCGGCGTTGGGTTGAGAATGCTGCCTGGCGGGCGATAGGCTTCAGCCGTGCCGGTCCGGTTCTCGACATGTGGCTTCTGCCAGGATTTCGGCTGATAGCCGGAGCTTGGCGGCTCATCGACGATATAATGCAGCCAGCCGTGCCATTCGGGCGGCACTTTGGATGCTTCCGCCTCGCCATTATAGATCACCCAGCGGCGCGGCCGGCCGGCGGGACCGAGCCCGCTCTTGTCCTCGTAATATTTGTTGCCGAAGCCGTCCTCGCCGATGAAACGGCCGTGCTTCTGCGTATAGAGGCGCGTCGACAGCGTCGTGCCATGCCACCAGGTGAAGAGATCGTTGAAGAGACCCATGCAAGCCCGCTTTGCCGATAGTCCGGCGCGACTATTGCATCAGCGAACCGGCGCTGTCCAGCCTCGGCGATTCGGGCATCACAACAAGCAAGAAACGGAGCGCGCGCACCGTCACGCGCTTAGCTGTTGATGCCCTTTGGATAATGGTCATAGCGGGGAAACGAGCCGCAAGAATCGGCCTATCGTTCGCGAAGTTGATCGGCGGGTTCGCGTTAGAAGGGATTGGTGCACAACAACCACATATCGTAGAATATTCTGCCGTAGGGTCTAGGGCTAGTATCAATTGCTATCGAATCAGACCATCATCCTACCTCTGATCGCCGCAGAGCCGCTTAGCGGCCAGTGTTAGGTCCGGCGATCGATCTCCTCCCTGTAAAACTGAGTTCACTGACGGGCGGCATGTCGCCTTCGGCAGGTTTGTCTCATGGTTCTAATTTGACCTGCCCTCCAAGCGTGAAGATGTAGCGGGTAACGTGTTTGAACGGCTTGCGTTTTTTCTTGCGTTGCTCCTGCGGAAACGACGGAAGAAGAAGCAAAGTCAAAGTTTCGGCTGAGCATCAAAGGCAGCGTCCGAGTATATTGAGTTTGGAAACATCCAGATGCGCGTCCAAACACAGAGGGGCAGAAAATGCGGATCGAGCGGCGTTTTACTCAGACAGGCCAGTCACCTTACGCAGACATCGAATTTCGTGAAGCGACCAGCGAAATCCGCAATCCGGACGGCTCGATCGTGTTCCGGCTGGAGAACATCCAGGTGCCTGCTCATTGGAGCCAGGTTGCAACCGACATCCTGGCGCAGAAATATTTCCGCAAGGCCGGCGTCCCGGCGCGGCTGAAGAAGGTCGAGGAGAATTCCGTCCCGTCATGGCTGTGGCGCTCGGTCGCCGATGCCGACGCCCTCGCCAACCTGCCTGAGACGGAGCGCTGCACCTCCGAGACGGATGCGCGCCAGGTTTTTGACCGGCTCGCCGGCACCTGGACCTATTGGGGCTGGAAGGGCGGCTATTTCTCCTCTGAGGAGGACGCGCGCGCCTTTTACGACGAGCTTTGCTACATGCTCGCCATGCAGATGGCGGCGCCGAACAGCCCGCAATGGTTCAACACCGGGCTGCACTGGGCTTATGGCATCGATGGGCCGAGCCAGGGCCATTATTACGTCGATTTCGAAACCGGCAAGCTGACCCGCGCCAGCACGGCCTATGAGCACCCGCAGCCGCATGCCTGCTTCATCCAGTCGATCGAGGACGATCTCGTCAACGAGAACGGCATCATGGATTTGTGGGTGCGGGAGGCGCGTCTGTTTAAATATGGTTCGGGCACGGGCACCAATTTCTCCCGGCTGCGCGCCGAGGGCGAAAAGCTCTCCGGCGGCGGCAAGTCCTCGGGCCTGATGAGCTTTCTGAAGATCGGCGACCGCGCGGCCGGCGCCATCAAATCGGGCGGCACCACGCGCCGCGCGGCCAAGATGGTCATCGTCGATGCCGACCACCCCGATGTCGAGCAGTTCATCGAGTGGAAGGTGACGGAGGAACAGAAGGTTGCCGCGCTCGTCACCGGGTCAAGAGCCTGCGCCAGACACCTTGCCGCAATCATGAAGGCCTGCACCCATTGCGACGGCGAGGACGATGATTGCTTCGATCCGGCAAAGAACCCGGCCCTCAAGCGCGAGATCCGCGCCGCCCGCAAGGCGCATGTGCCGGACAGCTATATCCAGCGCGTTATCCAGTTTGCGCGCCAGGGTTTTACCGAGATCGAATTCCCGACCTTCGATACCGATTGGGAAGGCGAGGCCTACCGTACCGTCTCGGGGCAGAATTCCAACAACACGGTCCGCCTCGATGACGACTTCCTCAAGGCGGTCGAAAAGGACGGCACCTGGGACCTCAAATCCCGCATCGACGGCAGGCCCGTCAAGACGCTGAAAGCGCGCGAGCTGTGGGACAGGATCGCCTATGCCGCCTGGGCCTCGGCCGATCCGGGCCTGCAGTTCCATACCACCATCAATGACTGGCACACCTGCCCGGCGTCGGGGCCGATAAGGGCCTCCAATCCGTGCTCGGAATATATGTTCCTGGACGACACGGCCTGCAATCTCGCCTCGCTCAACCTGATGGCCTTCCGCGACGCCAAGAAGCGCTTCGACGTGGACGGCTTCGCTCATGCGGTGCGGCTGTGGACCATCGTGCTGGAAGTCTCGGTGCTGATGGCGCAGTTCCCGTCGAAGCGGATCGCCGAGCTGTCCTATCAATATCGGACGCTGGGGCTCGGCTTCGCCAATATTGGCGGTCTCCTGATGGCCTCCGGCATCGCCTATGATTTGGAGGAAGGCCGGGCGCTTGCCGCCGCTTTGTCATCACTGATGACGGGGACCGCCTATGCGACCTCCGCCGAAATGGCGCAGCGCCTCGGCAGCTTCTCAGGCTATGAGCCGAATACGCCCCATATGCTGCGCGTGATCCGCAACCATCGCCGGGCGGCCTATGGCGAAACCTCCTGCTATGAGGCGCTGCACACCCTGCCGGTGCCGCTCGACAAACATGCCTGCCCCAATCAGCGTCTCGTCTTCGCGGCGCGTCAGGCCTGGGACCGCGCGCTTGGCTTCGGCCAGAGCCATGGCTTCCGCAATGCCCAGGCAACGGTGATTGCGCCGACCGGTACGATCGGGCTGGTCATGGATTGCGATACGACCGGGATCGAGCCGGATTTCGCCATCGTCAAGTTCAAGAAGCTGGCCGGCGGCGGCTATTTCAAGATCATCAACCGCGCGGTGCCCGAGGCGCTGCAGACGCTCGGCTACGACAAGGCGACCATCCAGGGCATCATCGATTATGCTGTCGGCCGCGGCACGCTCGCCGGGGCGCCTCACATCAATCATGAGACCCTGGCCAAGAAAGGCTTTACGCCGGAGATCCTGGAAAAGCTCGACGCCGGCGTCAAAAGCGCCTTCGACATCAAATTCGCCTTCAACAAATGGGCGCTCGGCGAGGAATTTTGCACCGGCGTTCTCGGCATCGAAAAGCAAGACCTCGACTCGGCCAAATTCGATCTCCTCGCGCATCTCGGCTTCACCAAGGCCCAGATCGAGGCGGCGAATGAATATTGCTGCGGCGCCATGACGGTCGAGGGTGCGCCCGGTCTGAAGCCTGAGCACCTGCCGGTCTTCGACTGCGCCAACCCCTGCGGGCGCAAGGGCAAGCGCTTCCTCTCCGCGCAAAGCCACATCCGCATGCTGGCTGCCGTGCAGCCCTTCATCTCCGGGGCCATCTCCAAGACCATCAACATGCCCAATAATGCGACGGTGGAGGATTGCAAGAGCGGCCTACACGCTGTCCTGGAAGCTGGGTCTCAAGGCGAATGCACTCTATCGCGACGGTTCAAAACTCTCGCAGCCGCTGCAGGCCCAGATCCTCAGCGACGACGAGGAAGAGGACGACGCCGAGCCGTTCATCGCCGAGAAGCCGACCCAAAAGCATGTCGAGCTGGTCGCCGAGCGCATCGTGGAGCGCATCATCGAGCGCAACCGCGAGGTCGCGAAGCGGCAGAAGCTGCCCAATCGGCGGAAGGGCTACACGCAGAAGGCCGTCGTCGGCGGACATAAGGTGTATCTGCGCACCGGCGAGTATGAAGACGGGGCCCTTGGCGAGTTATTCATAGATATGCACAAGGAAGGCGCAGCTTTTCGGTCACTTATGAACAACTTTGCCATCGCCATCAGCCTGGGTCTCCAGTATGGCGTGCCGCTCGAAGAGTATGTCGATGCCTTCACGTTCACGCGCTTTGAGCCGGCCGGCATGGTTCAAGGAAATGATACGATCAAGAGCGCAACGTCCATTCTCGATTACATTTTCCGCGAGCTTGCCGTCTCCTATCTTGGGCGCTCCGATCTCGCTCATGTCAATCCGGAGGATATCGGCAACACAACTCTGGGCGGAGGCGTCGCCGATGACAGGGGCCATGCCGCCGTCGTTGCCGACAAATATATGAGCAGGGGCTTGATGCGCGGCGCGCTAAACAATAGAGTTGTCGTCGTTTCGGGCCAGGCTGTCGAAGCAGCGGGAGGGGGTGAAGGTCCGGTTGCCAAGATCATGCAGGCGCTTGAAGCGTCGATCGGTCATGTTCACGGCAACACGGCGGTGGCGATTACGCCGCCCGCCCATGTTCATAGTCGCGTCGCATCTGTCGAGAGGTCCGAAAGCGCTCTTCGCGTAGAAGCCCGCATCAAGGGCTATGAGGGCGAAGCCTGTAGCGAGTGCGGAAACTTTACGCTGGTCCGCAATGGCACGTGTCTGAAGTGCGATACATGCGGCTCGACCAGCGGGTGTTCCTGAGTTTGTAAGTAAAGTCTCCGGATGCCGCCGAAGGCATGGCGCGGCTGCTGCGGTGCAGCCCTGCCGTCATTCGGAGTTGGCGCGTTTCGGCATGTTCCTGAATTGAAGCGGGGGCAGCCTTCACGGCTGGCAAATCTTATGGGAATGCTCTCGACCGAAGAGGAAGGTCACGTCGAATCCATCGTCTATTTCCTCAGCGAAGCCTTGCGCGCCGCAATCGAGGCGGGCGACCGGCTGCAGCAAAGTCCGTGCACCATGCCACAGTTCACGCCTGCAATGGACTGTGCGGAGATCGCGGACAGGCTTGCGGCATTCCGGCAGCACGTCGACGCGCTGTGGAGCGGCGAGATGCTGATGCTGACCAAAATCCTTCGCGCGCGGGATCTGGCGAAGGAGCTGCGGCTCTATGAGCCTGATCTGAAGCCGGAGATCGACACCTTTCGGCTAGCAACGGTGATGGCAACCGATCTGCGCGACCTGCTGATGCCGGATGCGGACAATGTCTTCAACGGTGCGGTGCAGCCAAAGCGCTTCCTCGAAGCGCGCGGCTACCCGGCGACCGAGGCGGAAATGCTTGGCGAGCCGCTGCTCGGCTACAAACTGGCGGGACAGCTCGATGTCAGGCTGCTGCTAGACGCCTGCGAGACGCTGCATTTCGGTCTCGCCGCACGCTACGGCTTCGGCGCACTGCCATCTCACGCGGCGATCGCCAATCGGTCGCGGCAGTCCGCATTGATGGGCAAAGAAGCCGAAGAGCCATTCCTGCTGACAGATCTGGTGGAAATCGTCGCCGATGATCGCCCCGTGCCGCCCTTCGGCTGGCATGACATTTCGATCAACCGCGAGCCATTGCGCCACTAGACCAGATCTTGATAAGGGCAACTCATGCGCCAATTGCTGGCGTTTACCGTCTTTAAGCACGACAGACTGCGCCCTCTCCCATGGGGAGAGGGTTGGGGTGAGGGGGTTAAGTGTCTGAAATTAAATCGCATAACCCCTCACCCGGCGACTGCGCGCTACCCTCTCCCCATGGGAGATGGAATTGCTCCGACGCTCATAACGAGAGGCCGCCATACTGGCCAAGCTGAATGAGTTCACCTCAATCGGAATTGGTATTAGTGGAGCTTTTGAATCTTGACATTTGAGCGCGAGCTCGCGACAGGCGGGGACAGGGTTTTCGGATTTTGCTCTAAGCCGCAAGCAGGCGGTCGACCTCATGGACAAGCTCGCGCAAATGCACGGGCTTGGACAGGATGCGCGCCTCACGCGGCGCGTTGGAGTCCGGGTGCAGTGCCACCGCGGCAAAGCCGGTGATGAACATGATCTTCATATCCGGATGAAGCTCCGTGGCGCGCTTGGCGAGTTCGATGCCGTCCATCTCGGGCATGACGATGTCTGTCAAGAGCAGCGTGAAGCGCCGGCCCTGCAAACATTCATAGGCATCGGCGCCGTTCGAGAATGAGACAACTTCGTAGCCCGCGCGCTCCAGCGCCTTAACCAGGAAGCGGCGCATTGACTCGTCGTCTTCGGCGAGGAGGATACAAGGCATCGTCATGGTCACTGACTTCTCGCTCAAATCTTAAGGTACAACCCGGCGTTGACCGCTATTTAAAGCATGTCGGCTGAGCTGAACCTAACCGATCTACGAACAAAATCGAGAGCTATCATTAGATTAACCTTACCCATACCGGTTAACGTTGCCTCAACAGCCTGAAAAGCGTAGGCCCTTTAGGCGGCGGAAGTTTGGCGTGTTCCGATAAAATGCAACTCTACCTTGCGCTGATGGGGACGAGCCCGATGCTCGATGACGTAAATGCCCTGCCAGATGCCGAGTGCCGTACGTCCTTCAATCACCGGAATAGAAAGGCTGACCGAAGTCAGCATGGATTTGATGTGAGCCGGCATGTCGTCCGGTCCCTCGGTGTTGTGCCGGTAGGGCGCCCCTTCGGGCGCCAACTTGCCAAGAGCCGTCTCCAGATCCAGCCGGACGTCGGGATCGGCGTTTTCCTGAATTGTGAGCGATGCCGACGTATGAGCGATGAAAACCGTCAGCAGGCCGTCCTCGGCGCCGATCTCACTTAGCCAGCCGTGGACGGCAGGCGTAATCTCGGTAAAGCCCTGACCGTGCGTGCGCACGATGAGCTTCTGGTTGGCCTGGGAAAAGCCGCTATCGGCGGCTCGCCGAGAGCCAGGATCTAGCGAAATCGCTTTATCGATCATACTAAGAGCGTATATCGAGCCTCGTAAATTTTAATACCGTAACGTCCCATACTCTTGGCCCCGACTTAAGCGACGCATAAGCTGGTGCGCTTTTTCCACATCGCCGCCGGCATCCCGATCTATCGATCCTGGGTTACGATCGTCCCGTAACTGAACAGTTTTTTTTAAAAAAGACGCAATGTTTTACTGAATATTTACTCGGCGAGGCAACAGTCGAGGGGATTTGTTTGCGTCGTGTCGCGGATCAAGATTTTCACGCTCCCCGAAGCAGGCCGGAACGCCGTCTCGTCTCATCTTGTCAAGCAGGGCCGCCGCTGGAAGGAGCCTCAACGCTCTCTATGAGCGCATTCGGGACGAGCCATGACTTCTAACGCCTATGTAGGGGCTGATCGCCCTCTACCCACTCAACCGGCCGGCCCGTTTGGGGCCGGGGCCGCTGCCGGCGCAGCCGATCTCGGCCACGAATATCAGAACGATGCGCGCGAGCGCCACGATCCCGAAGCCGAAGAACTCATCCGCCGCTACCTTTCCGAAATCCACAGCTATCGCCAGCTCGGCAATGTCGCCCTGCGCGAGCTGGAGAGTCGGCTAGCCGCTCTCTCGCGGCCGCAGCGGCCGGAGGAAGGGCAGCGGCAGGTACGCTCCGCGCCGGCATCCGTGCTGATGCAGCCTTCGCTCGGTGACGCTGATCCGGCCCATGACACCAGCCGGTCGCTCGGCCAGCGGCTGCACGAACTGTCGGCCTATCTCCACGCCGACCTTACCAGGCATGAGAAGGCGCAGACGGCGCCGGCGGCGCCTCCCCGCGACCGCGCGCAGCGCGGCGGCGACACCTCCCGCGAGGCCCCCCGCGCTTCCTTCGAGCCTTCGTCGTCCGACGCCGGCATCGACGTCCGCGAACCGCGTCAGGGTAGCGCCCACAAGGTTACACCGAACATACCTGTGCTCGATCGGGGCTGGTTCGAGGAACGCTTCGCCACCATGCGCGCCTCGATCGACCGGCTTGCCGAAAACATCCCGGCCCAGCGGCTCGACGCCCTGGAGACGCAGTTTCACCAGCTCATGGAGAAACTCGGCGCCCGCGAGAAGGATCGATCCGTGGCCGCCGTTGAAGCCGGATTGAAGAAACTGGCGGCTTATCTCGAAGACAACAAGCAATGGACGAACGCCCAGGACGCCAGAGTGCGCGGTGTCGAAGAGCGCCTCGATCAGCTGAGCGGGCTGGTCGCCCAATCCCACGCCGCGCTTTCGGCGACGGCCAAGGGGCTGGAAATCGTCGCGCGGGGAACCGGGCCGCAGCTGGCACGCCAGACCGCCGATCTCGTAACCCAGCAGCTGGAGCCGCGGATCGACGCGCTCGATGCGACCGCACCGATCAGCAGGCTGAGCGGCGAGGTTGCTTCGCTCTCGGCTCACTCGGCACAGCTTGCCAGAAACACCAATGAGCGTTTGAAGCAGCTTCAGCTCTGCCTGGATGACAGCCTCGAACGTCTCGCAGATGTCGAAAAGGACCAGCGCGGCGTCAATAGCAACGTCGGCCAAAGGGCCTTCAATGACGACAATTATGACGACGCCGACGATTATGACGACACACCGGGCGGCGCTGCCCAGAGGGCCGCGCGTCTCGCCAGGGAGACCGCGAGAGGCGCCGCGCCCCAGAGCGGCGAGCCGGTCCGCTCCCGCATCCCTTATGGGGAGTTCCTTCCAGAGGACGAGCGCAGCCATTCGCGCATCGGCTTGATCGTTGCCGCGATCATCCTGCTGCTGGCAAGTGCGGCCATGCTTTACCTCAATCTGCGCGACAAGAACTCACGGCGGCTCACTGTCGAATGCCTGGTTTTCCAGCAGCATGCCTGAACGCAGCCGGGCTGAGGCGGCGCCATCGCCGACGACCACGTCGTCGATCGGGACAAAGACGAGCGACCGCATCTCCTTAACGGCGCCGGGCGTCAGCGTTACCGACGGTGTCTGGGTGACGAGCGTCAAGGCGGATGAAATCGCCAAAACGCCGGCCAGCAAGGAAGGCGGCCCGGGGGCTCTCGCCGCCGCCGAACCGTTCGATCCGCAGACGACCGGCCAGGCCGATACTTCCCCCGCCATTGCAGCCAGCCACAAGACCGACAGCCTGAGCCGGGCAGCCGTCGAAGGCGATGCTAATGCGCAGTTTTCAGTCGGCGAGACCTATCTGGAAGGCGGCGATATCGAAAGGCAGCTTACGATCGGCGAGAGGCTATCGAAAGCCGCGCGCTGGTTCCGCCGCGCCGCTGAGAACGGCCATGCGCCTTCACAATATCGTCTCGCGACGCTTTACGAACTGGGACAGGGCGCGCCCAAGGATCCAGCGGAAGCCATGCGCTGGTATCAGCGCGCCGCCGAAAACGGCCATATCAAGGCCATGCACAATCTCGCCGTGCTCTCGATTACCGGGAACGGCCGGTCGTCGAACTATCTGACCGCGGCAAAATGGTTCACCGCGGCCGCCGAGCACGGCCTGCGCGACAGCCAGTACAATCTCGGCATCCTCTATGAGCGCGGCCTCGGCGTCGCCAAGAGCCCGGAACAAGCCTATCTCTGGTTCACGCTCGCGGCCAAACAGGGCGATGCCAAGGCCGTACAGAAGCGCGACGAGCTTGCCGGCGAGCTCACCACGGCCGAGTTGCAGGACGCCGAATTGCAGGCCGCCAAATGGACGCCGGCCAAAACCGATGAAGCGGCCAATGACAAAGCGCCCGAACCGCCGGTCGAACAAGCTCAGCACGTTGAGCCGGCGATCCTGCCAAAGGCGCCTGACGCTCAGCTCATGAAAGCCTCATGGACCACCGAGGTCGCGCCAGTGGATTCGATCGTTGCCGAGGCGCAGCGGCTGCTGCGCAAGCTCGGGTACCAGCCGGGCCCCGTGGACGGCATTCTCGGCCCGAGGACCCTCGCCGCCATCCGGACATTTGAGCAAAAGGCCGGCATTCCAAGCCGAGGACGGGTGACGCAGACGCTCGTCGCAAAAATGGCATTCGCGCTCTAAGTCCGATTGCGTGGCAGGAAAATCATCCTGCCGGACAAAATCCTTTGTGGCGGAGGGCCGCATTGACGAGGTGGCCTCCGTCTGCTTTATCACCCCTATTTCCGTAACAGGGTCGAACTCTAATCTGGAATTTGGAGAGCCAACGCTCGCTTCCTGAAACGCTAAGCAGCCCCGGATACCGGTCTAATGCAGATTTATCTGCCGATTGCCGAAACGTCGGTCAACATCTTCACGATCTTTGGTATGGGGACCGCCGTCGGCTTCTTGTCCGGCATGTTCGGCGTCGGCGGCGGCTTTCTAATCACGCCGCTTCTCATCCTGTCGGGCATCCCGGCCGCGGTTGCCGTCGCCACCGGCGCCAACCAGGTCGTCGCCAGCTCGGTCTCGGGAACCATCACGCAGTGGCGGCGCGGCAATGTCGATTTCAAAATGGGCACGGTCCTGCTGATCGGCGGCATATTAGGCGCATTCATCGGCGTGCAGATCGTCAAACTGCTCGAAGCGACCGGGCAGATCGAAATCGTGATTTCGCTGCTCTTTACGGTGTTTTTGGGCGGTGTCGGCCTGCTGATGCTCGGCGAAAGCCTTCGGTTCATCCATAAGGCCCGCTCCGGCAAGGTGGCGTCGGCGCGAATGTCGGGCCAGCATAGCTGGGTGCACGGGCTGCCCTTCAAGATACGCTTTCAGCGTTCCAAGCTCTATATCAGCGCGATTCCACCGCTGGTTATCGGTGTCGCGGTCGGCCTGCTTTCCGGCATTCTCGGCGTCGGCGGCGGCTTCGTCATGGTGCCGGCCATGATCTATCTGCTCAAGATGCCGACCAAGGTGGTGATCGGGACATCGTTGTTCCAGGTGATTTTCGTCGCTGGAGTGACCACAGTCTTTCATGCTGCCGCCAATTACGCGGTTGACCTCCTGCTCGCATTCCTTCTCATGGTTGGCGGGGTCATCGGCGCGCAGTTCGGCGTGAGCGCAGGGCAGAAGCTGCGCGGAGAGCACCTGCGGGCCCTTCTTGCTCTTCTCGTGCTGGCCGTGTCGCTCCGCCTGGTGTTCGATCTGTTCGCGACGCCGCACGAGAAATATTCTCTCGATACCGAGATCGCGAGGCCAGTGCTGTGATGAGCAGGGGAGTGCTAAGATGGAAACCCGTCCTGCTCTCCCTGCCGATTCTCGCCGCAGCGGCGCTGTCGCTCGCTCCGTTGCCGGCTCGCGCGCAAGGCGAGTCGGTAGAACTCGACACCTCCACGCGCGAAGTCTCGATCGAGCCGGACTTCAACGGCGCGGAGATCGTCATTTTCGGCGCCGTGGACAACAGCCAGCAGCCATCGGCCACCTCCGGCTACTATGACATCATCATCGTGATCCGCGGCCCGGCGGAAACGATCGTCACCCGGCGCAAAGAGCGCGTTGCCGGCGTCTGGATCAATGGGCGCTCGAGGACATTTCAGAAAGTTCCGAGCTTTTTCGGCGTGCTTTCGACCAGACCAATTAACGAGATCGCAAGCAGCGAGACGCTTGAGCACTTTGACATCGAGTTCGACCCCGCCCCGCTAGAAGAAAGCCGGTCGCCTCCAGATGAATTCGAGCGGGCGCTGGTCCGCGTGAAAGAACAGGAGGGCATGTATGTCAAGTCGCCTTCCGCGGTCGTTTTCCTCAGCAAAAGCCTATTCCGAGCCACGCTCAGGCTTCCGACCCAGGTCCTGGAGGGAACCTATACCGCTCAAGTCTATCTCTTCAGGCAAGGCAAGCTCTTGAGCTGGAACAACACAGTGCTTGAAGTAAAAAAGGCCGGCATCGAGCGTTACCTGTTCACGCTCGCCTATGACCGGCCGTGGACCTACGGCATCCTGTCGGTCGCCATCGCCATCGCCTGCGGCTTTCTCGGCTGGAGCCTTTTCGGCCGAAACTGATCAGCCGAGGTACATTGCCAAGATCCGGCTCGCCGCGGGCGATCCGCGCCGCCGCGTCAGACCGGTTGAAGGCGCGGGAATCCGCTCAGGCCGCCAATTCCTCAAGGAGCTGACCCGAGGCAACCTGCGTCACGCGGCCGGCATTGATCGACCAGACGAACAGCCCTTCATGGCCGAGCAGGGAATCGAACGCGGAGCCCAGCACATTCGCACCGGCCGAATATTTGCCCATCGATGGCAGGATCAGCCGCATCCCGTTCGACACGTAGCAGCGCCCGCGCATGACGTGGCCATATTCGGAAATTTGCGCGACGGGATGCATCCGTCCGGCGATCTCATGGCTGACGGGCGCCCGCACCGGCTCATAGCGGAACTTGATTCCGCCCAGGGTCAGATGCGGCAGGACCGTACCGCCGAAGACCTCGGGAACGGGCGCTTGATCGGGCCCGCAGACCCAGAACCAGTCGCGATCCTCGATCAGGTCATAAAGCCAGTCGGCATCGTGCGCCGAGAGTCGCGCTTCGCCGTCGGCGCAGAAGCTGTCGCCGAGCGCGATGACGCGGAGCGGATCGTAGCGGTCCAGCGCCTCTTCAAGCTTCTCGAAAACGGAGGCCGTGTCGTAGGGCGGAAGCACGACGCCTTCGTCGGCGAGGTAAGAGCCTTTCTCGAGATGCAGGTCGGAAACGATCATCGTTCTCTCTGCGGGCCAATAAAGCGCGCCGCTACGGTCGGCGACGAAGGACTTGCCGCAGAGCAGGATCCGGCACGAACCGTTATCGAAAGCGGTTGCTTCGGCGGATCGCAGATAGACTGCGCTATGCATGGGATTTCAGGGCCCCTTAAACGGCTGCAAAAATTCGGCAGCTGGACGTGTAAACAAGGGACGCAACACAGCTTTTTACACTATATGTAAAGCTTATGACTGATTTGGGCAGAACTGTGTTACGAAAAAGCCCCGTGGGAAGCAAATTTTGTGTGCGGAAGGGGATATCTAGCCTTTTTTATGCCAAAATTCTTTAGGCGCGTTAGTTTTCGCTTGCGCTCCGGCCTGTTCAAAACGGCTTGAGACTTTGTGCAAATCACGCCTGCTGCGATTATATCCGCAAAGCTGCGCACATGCGGCCAGCCAAGCATCCGATTCGTCAGCCCGCGATTGACCGCGCGCTGTTTTCAGCGGAAAAAGGCACGGCGAATTCAATTCAACAGCCTTGTGCCGGAAGATCTTATGGAACGTTTTTTGGGCGGCAACCCGCTGGCCGTGGCCTTGCGGTTGATCCTTATCTCCATCGTCGCTGGCATTGCTCTGAAAGCCGCCGGCTTTGATCCGCGCGATCTGCTTCAGAGCATTCCGCGCCTCATCCAGGCCATTTACGATCTGGGCTTCGGCTGGGTCCAAACCGTCATTGAGTATTTCCTGCTCGGCGCCGTCATTGTCATACCGGTTTGGCTGGTTCTCCGCTTTCTCAAATTCGTTGCCGGAGACGCCGGCAAAGGCGGCGCGAAACCGCGTTCCTGAAATACCGGCGGCAAGGTGCCGAAAGACCCGGCCGACGGCGCGCCGGCCTTTCCCTGATGCATCAGGCGACCGCCTGAATCACATTGCGCATGACGGCCAGCCTCGCCAAGGCACGAACACGCCTAGAGTCGGTGCTCGGCCCAGCGCTCGGCGTCGGTGCCCCGGAGGGTGTCGAGGCTCGATGCGCCAGCCCTCGCCATCGCCTCGACGAGCGCGCGCTTGATCTCGGCGATCAACCCCACGCCCTCGTAGATGAGTCCGGTATAGAGCTGGATCAGCGAGGCGCCCGCGTGGATCTTGGCGAGCGCGGTTTCGCCGGAGTCGATGCCGCCGACGCCGATGAGCGGCAGCTTGCCTTCGGTCAGCAGACAGACCTTGGCGAGCATCCGGGTCGCACGGGCAAAGAGCGGCCGGCCCGACAGCCCGCCGGCTTCGGCGCGATAGGCCGACTGCCGCACGCCGTCGCGGGCGATGGTGGTATTGGTGAGGATGATGCCGTCGACCTGATGCGCCATAAGGCAGGCGATGGCTGGCGGCAGATCGTTATCATGGATGTCCGGCGCCAGCTTGACCAGGATCGGTCGCCGCGCCCCGCCCGCCGCGATGAGCGTCTCGCGCTCGGCCATCAGCCGCGACAGCAGAGCGTCGAGCCGGTCGGGCGCCTGGAGATCGCGCAGGCCCGGCGTGTTGGGCGAGGAAATGTTGACGGTGAAATAATCGGCGACGTCGTTGAAGGCACGAAGCCCGACAAGATAGTCCGCGATCGGTTCGGCGCTGTCTTTGTTCGCGCCGATATTGACGCCGAGAATCCCCGCCAGCCGCTTGGCGAGCCGCGCCCGGACCGTCAGATGGCCGCCGCTGTTGAAGCCGAGCCGATTGATAGCCCCCCGCTCGCGGATCAGCCGGAACACGCGCGGGCGCGGATTGCCGGGCTGCGGACGCGGCGTCACCGTGCCAATTTCAGCAAAACCGAAGCCCATGGCGAGCAGCGCGCCCGGCACGCGCGCATCCTTGTCGAAGCCCGCCGCCATGCCGAGCGGATTGGGAAAATCGAGGCCGAAAAGCGTCTGGTGCAGTCGCGGGTCGTCGTCCGTGGCGCGTGGATAGATGCCGCGTTCGAGGGCGCGAAGCGTTAGCTCATGCGCCCGCTCGGGATCGAGGAACAAGAGCCCCGACTGCGCAACATTGAGAAGGCCGCCGATCAAGCCTCGGCCTCCGGCGGCAGAACATGCCGGCCGTCTTCATCGAGCGGAAGGCGCCGGGCCCACAGCGCGGCCGATGTCGGCAGCAGCCCGGAAAGATGCGGGAAGAGATCGCCGTCGCGCGCCGGCTCCCATTTCAGCGCCTCGCCGAGCTCATCGGAATCGAAGGCGATGATCAGAAGATCGTCGCGATGCGTGTAGTGCTTGGCGAGGGTACCGGGAAGCTGCGCGGCGGTCGAGAAATGGATGAAGCCGTCGCGCAGGTCGTGGGCGGAGCCGTGATAGATGCCCTCGGACTTCGCCGCCGCCCATTCGCCGCTGTCGCAGATTTTGAAAATCAGCGTCATCCGTTAGCTCTTTATACTCTGCATCGTCATGTGTGGATGGCTCCTGCATTGCAAGCGGAAATTGTGATTGGATGAGCTCCGTCCGCCTTCGCGTGCCCGGGCCCCCGGCTCGGCGCTTTGCTCCGCCCGGGGGCAGACGCTCGAATGGGCGATACGGGGTCATCCCCGAGCGAACGGAGCGAGACCCAACGATCTGCCGTCGCTTTGCGATGGCGGTAGGGTCGGTTGATCAGCGAAACCCACCTTGGGCGTGATTGACGGATGGGTTTCGCTCCGCTCAACCCATCCTACGGGCTTGCCTCACCTCCTTCGTCTCCCCGGAAGCTGCGTCAGCGGCGCGACGCAGGCCGTCCACCCCTCGCAATCAAGCTGCGGCCTTCACCTCCGTCGCGACCTCGGCGAGGCGCCGGACCAGATTGCGCGTGCCCTTGAGCCGCTCGTCGGCATCCGGCCAGTCGGCCTTGAACACCAGCTTGTGGTCCTGCTGCATCTTCACCGAATCCCGGTTCTCATTGATGAAGGTTACGAGCCCGGCGGGATTGGCAAAGCTGTTGTTGCGGAAACTGACCACGGCGCCCTTCGGCCCGGCCTCGACCTGGGCGATGCCCGCCTTGCGGCAATAGAGCTTGATCTGCACCACGGCCAGGAGATGCCGGACCTCCTCGGGCAGCGCACCGAAGCGGTCGACAAGCTCGGCGGCGAAAACTTCGATATCCTCGCGCTCGGTCAGATTCGACAGGCGGCGATAAAGCCCGAGCCGCGCCTGCAGATCGGCGACATAATTCTCCGGGATCAGCACGGCGCTGCCGACATTGATCTGCGGCGACCATTGCTCGGAGCGCTCCTCGACGCCGCCTTCGCGCAGCGAGGCGACCGCCTCCTCCAGCATCTGCTGATAGAGCTCGAAGCCGACCTCGCGGATATGGCCCGACTGCTCTTCGCCGAGCAGATTGCCCGCGCCGCGGATGTCGAGATCGTGACTCGCCAGGCTGAAGCCCGCGCCAAGACTGTCGAGCGACTGCAGAACCTTGAGGCGCTTCTCGGCCGTCGGGGTGAGCTTCTGGTTCGGCGGAATGGTGAACAGCGCATAGGCGCGGGTCTTGGAGCGCCCGACCCGGCCGCGAAGCTGATAGAGCTGGCCGAGGCCGAACATGTCGGCGCGGTGGACGATCAGCGTGTTCGCGGTCGGAATGTCAAGACCGGATTCGACGATCGTGGTCGAGAGCAGCACGTCGAACCGCCGGTCGTAAAAGGCGGTCATCACATCTTCGAGCTGGCTCGCCGCCATCTGGCCGTGGGCGATGGTGAATTTCAGCTCCGGGATATGCTCGCGCAGGAAGGCGGCGACCTCGTCGAGGTCGGAGATACGCGGGCAGACGTAAAAACTCTGGCCGCCACGATAGCGCTCGCGCAGAAGCGCCTCGCGGATGGTCACCGGATCGAAGGGCGTGATGAAGGTGCGCACGGCGAGCCGGTCGACGGGGGGCGTGGCGATCACCGACATTTCGCGCACGCCGGTCAGCGCCAGTTGCAAGGTGCGCGGGATCGGCGTCGCGGTCAACGTCAGCACATGCACGTCGGATTTGAGCTGCTTCAGCCGCTCCTTGTGCTGAACGCCGAAATGCTGCTCCTCATCGATGACCAGCAGGCCGAGATCGGCGAATTCGATGCTCTTGGCCAAGAGCGCGTGCGTGCCAATGACGATGTCGGTCTGGCCGGATTTGATACGCTGGCGCACCGCCGCCAGCTCCTTCGCCGGGACGAGACGCGAGGCCTGATCGATCTTGACCGGCAGCCCATGGAAGCGGTCGGTAAAGGTGGCGTAATGCTGGCGCGACAGCAGCGTGGTCGGCACCACCACCGCCACTTGCTTGCCGGACATCACCGCGATGAAGGCCGCGCGCAAGGCGACCTCGGTCTTGCCGAACCCGACATCGCCACAGATCAGCCGGTCCATCGGCCGGCCGCGCGCCAGATCCTCGACGACGGTCTCGATGCTGCCAAGCTGGTCGTCGGTCTCTTCATAGGGGAAGCGGGCGACGAATTCGTCATAGGCGCCGTCGGCGAGCGCCAGGACAGGGGCGTCCTTCAGCTCGCGCTCGGCCGCGACCTTGATCAGGGCGCCTGCGATGTCACGGATGCGCTTTTTGAGGCGCGCCTTGCGCGCCTGCCAGGCGGCGCCGCCGAGACGGTCGAGCGCGACGGTGGCGTCATCCGAGCCGTAGCGCGTCAACAGCTCGATATTCTCGACCGGCAGAAACAGCTTGTCGCCGCCATGATATTCGATTTCGAGACAGTCATGCGGCGCGCCGGCCGCCGTGATCGCCTGAAGGCCAAGAAAACGCCCGATGCCGTGGTCCGCATGGACGACGAGATCCCCCGGCGCCAGCGAAGCCGCCTCGGTCAGGACATCGGCGCCCTTGCGCACCTTGCGGCGGCGAATCAGCCGGTCGCCGAGAATGTCCTGCTCGCCGATGACGGCTAGGTCGGGCGTCTCAAAACCGTTTTCGAGCCCGAGCACGGCGAAGGCCACCGTATCGGGGTCGAGCTTTGTGACTTCGACGAAACTCTCCACCGGCTGGATCGCCTTGAGGCCATGGCCGCCAAGCATCGCGCCGAGCCGTTCGCGCGAGCCGGCCGTCCAGCCAGCGACGATGACGCGCTTGCCCGCGCTTTTCTCCGTGGCGATATGCGCATTCACCGCATCGAATAGCTTCTCGGTCTGCTCGGCACGCTCCAGCGCGAAATTGCGGCCGATCTTGGCGCCGAAATGCAGGCTGGCAATGCCGCCCGCCCCGTCCACCGCATCAAAGGGCGAGAACAGGCGCAGCTTGCGCGCCGCCAGGGCCTGGTCCCACTCATCGGCTTCGATAAACATCAGCAGCGGCGGCACCGGCTTATAGGGCGGCGTGCCGAACGAGGCCTGTTCGAGCGCCATCTGGCGCGCCTGATAATGATCCTCGACCTGTTCCAGGCGCTGCCGCCGCGCATCGCCCACCAGATGGTCGAAGCTGACGATCGCATCGGGCGCGTAGTCGAGGAGCGTCTCCAGCGAGTCGTAAAACAGCGGCAGCCAGTGCTCGGCGCCGGCATAGCTCACGCCCGAGGACACCGCCTGGTAAAGCGGATCGTCGCCCGTCACCGCGCCGAACAGCTCCATATAGCGCTGGCGGAAACGCCGCGTGACGTCCGGGCCCATCGGCAATTCGCTCGCCGGCATCAGCAGGAGCTGCTCCTTGGCGCCCTGTGTGCGCTGCGAGACCGGATCGAAGGGCCGGATGGCCTCCAGCGTGTCGCCGAAGAAATCGAGCCGCGCCGGGCGGCCGCTCGCCGGCGGGAACAGGTCAAGAATGCCGCCGCGCATGGCATATTCGCCCGGCTCCATCACCGTGCCCGAACGGCGGTAGCCCCAGCGCTCCAGACGCTTGGCGATGCTGCCCATGTCGACGGTCATGCCGGCCGTGAGCTTGACCAGCGCCTTCTTCATCTCCTCGCGCGGCGGCACGCGCTGCAATGCCGCGTTGATCGTGGTCAATAGGATGACCGGGCGCTTCGGCGATTTCAGCCGTGCGAGTTGGGCAAGCGTCGCAATCCGGCGGCTGGCGATCTCGGCATTGGGGGAGACCCGGTCATAGGGCACGGTGTCCCAGGCCGGGAACATCAACACGTCGGTGTGGGGCGAGAAAAAGCGAAGCTGCTCGCGGAGCGCCGCCATGCGCTGGTCGTCGCGCGCCACATGCAGCATGGCGACGGGCGAGCCGAGTTCCTTATGCGCAAGCGCGCTCACGCGCGCGATCAGATAGGCGTCGAAGCCTTCCGGCACCCCGGCGGCGATGAGCGGCTTCTCCTGTGCCACAAGCGCGGCGATCGCCGCGGAAGAGCGTGGCGCCGCGCCCGTCTTTGCGGCCGGTTGTTCTTGAGTTTTTTCGAGCATGATCAATGTTCAACGCCGTGAAATCGCCGGATACGCACAATCATGGACATGACGCCCGGCGGCGGTTCCTCGCCCTTGATCCAGCGGTCGATCTGGGGATCGGGCAGCATCAGCAGTGCCTCGAATTCGGCCATCTCGGCATCGCCGAACCGGCCGATCTCCGCGTCGGCAAAGCGCCCCAGAATGAGGTCCATCTCTTTCGTGCCACGATGATGAGCGCGATAGATCGCGCGTTTGACCCGGCTGTCCATGCCTCTCACGGCGTGATGGCGCTGAATTGGCTTGTGGATGTCCACCTTGCGGATCGCGCCGCTCCTGGCCGGGCGCTCCTCGGCCGTGGTATAGCGCCCGGAGCAGGCTGTGTCAGCTAGCGATATCGCGCTCGTGCATATATCTGTTCCCTGTGCAGTCTAATCAACACGCTTCAAATACGGACCGAGCGGCCGCGAAAACCGGCATGCGGCCAGCTTTGCTCAATCCGCTGTTTGCCGATATTGGCGGGCTGGAAGGCGTCGGCCCGCGCTACCGGCAATTGCTGGGCAAGCTCCTTCGGCCGGCAAATGGCGGCGATGCGCGCCTTATCGACCTGTTGTGGCACTTCCCCTCCGGCCTGACCGACCGGCGCTCGCATCCCGCCATTTCCCAAGCCCAGCAAGGTGAAATCGTCACCCTTACCGTCCGCGTCAAGAAGCATTTTCCCTCCCCGCCGCGCAACAGCCACGCGCCCTACCGCGTCATCTGCGAGGACGAAAGCGGCGAGATCGAGCTGATCTTCTTCCATACCGAGCGCGCCTATATCGAGCGCCAGCTCCCGGTCGGCGAGATGCGGCTGATCTCGGGCCGCGTCGACCGCTACGGGCGCAAGCTGCAAATGCCGCATCCCGACTACATCCTCCCCGAGGATCAGCGGGAGCGGATTCCGGCGCTGGAGCCAGTCTACCCGCTCTCGCAAGGGTTGACGCAGAAACTGCTGTTCAAGCTGTTCACCCAGACCATCGACGCGGCTGCCGCGAGATGCCCGAATGGCTGGACCGGCGGCTGATCGAGGGGCACGGCTGGCCCTCATTCGTCGAGGCGCTAAAAATCCTGCATCGCCCGTCCGGCGAGGCCGACATGAGCCAGAGCGGGCTGGCGCGGGCGCGGCTCGCCTGTGATGAGCTGTTCGCGGGGCAGCTCGCGCTCGCACTGTTGCGCCGGGGCTTCAGGCGGCGCGGCGGCCGTTCGGTCGTCGGCGACGGCCGGATCGCCGCGAAGGTCACCGGCGCCCTGCCCTTCGAGCTGACGCGGTCGCAGCACATTGCACTCGGCGAGATCGAAGATGACATGGCCGCGCCGCGCCGGATGCTGCGGCTGCTCCAGGGCGATGTCGGCAGCGGCAAGACCATCGTCGCCCTTCTGGCCATGACGCGCGCCGTCGAGGCAGGCAGCCAGGCCGCACTGATGGCGCCCACCGAAATCCTGGCGCGCCAGCATCTGGAGACGATTGCGCCGGTCTGCGACGCGGCGGGGATGAGCGTTGCCCTGCTGACCGGGCGCGAGAAGGGCAAAACGAGGGCCGCCATTCTTGAGGCGCTCGCGTCCGGCGAGACCCAGATTGCCATCGGCACCCACGCGCTGTTCCAGTCCGATGTCGGCTTTGCCGACCTGGCGCTTGCCGTCATCGACGAGCAGCACCGCTTCGGCGTACATCAGCGCTTCGCCTTGCAGGCCAAGGGCAAGCGCGGCGGCGCGGACATCCTGGTGATGACGGCGACGCCGATCCCGCGCACGCTGCAAATGACCCATTACGGCGACATGGATGTCTCGAAGATCACCGAGAAGCCAGCGGGGCGCAAGCCGATCCTCACCCGCGCCGTGCCGATCGAGCGGCTCGATGAGGTCATCCGCGCGACGGGGCGCGCCATGCGGGACGGCGCGCAGATCTACTGGGTCTGCCCGCTGGTCGAAAGCTCGGCGAAGGTCGACCTCGCCGCCGCCGAGGAGCGCGCGGCGCATCTGCGCCAACATTTCGGCGAGAACGTCGGCCTCGTTCACGGCCGCAGCAAGGGCGCCGAGAAGGACGCGGTGATGCGGGCCTTCAACGAGGGGGCCTTACGCATTCTTGTCGCCACCACCGTGATCGAGGTCGGCGTCAACGTGCCATCGGCGACGATCATGGTCATCGAACATGCCGAGCGCTATGGCCTTGCTCAGCTTCACCAGCTTCGCGGCCGCGTCGGACGCGGCGGTGTGCAAAGCTCCTGCATTTTGCTCTACAGCACGCCCCTGCCCGACACCGCCCGCGCCCGGCTCGACATCATGCGCCAGACCGAGGACGGGTTTCGCATTGCGGAAGAGGACTTGCGGCTGCGCGGCGGCGGCGAGATTCTGGGCACGCGGCAATCCGGCGATCCGGGCTTCCGGGTCGCGAAGCTGCCGGGCGACGAGGAGCTTTTGCAGACCGCGCGCGATCAGACGAAATATCTCCTGGCCAAAGACCCCGAACTTGCCTCGGCGCAAGGCGAGGCGGCGCGGCTCTGTCTTTATCTGTTCGAGCGGGATGAGGCGATCAGGCTGCTCCGGGCGGGATAGGCTGCGTTATTTCGAAATCACCATGCAGTTCACGCCCTTGGTCTTGAGCAGCTCGCAGGTGGCGACGCCCTCGCCGCGCTGATAGGGCTCGGCGACGACTTTATACAGCGTGCCGCCGTCGCTGGTCGCCTTGATCTTGATGGTGGGCGTGCGCCCGCCCAGCAGATCGCCATAGCGCTTAGCGACCCGATTGACTTCATAAATAGCCCGATCCTCGGACTCGATCGCGGCCATCTGGATGGCGAAATCGCCGCTCGGCTCTGAGCCCGTCTGCACGACATTGGCTGAGACCTCGCGTTCCTGAGGAGCCTTGGCACGGGAAGCCGTCTCCACCTTCGCCGGCTGCGGCCTTGCACGCTCGACATGCTGCGCCGCGGACTGGTTTCCCTGCGGCTGGGGTTGCGCCTCGGCCTGTGCCGTCTTCGACGAGCCGAACAAACCGCTGAAAATGCTGCCGATGCCGCTGGTGTGCTCCTCGGACGGCGAGGTTTGGACCGCCGTATCCCAGGATGCCGGGCGCTGCGGCTTTCCGGCGGCCTGCTGAGGCGCTGCCTTGGGTGTCTCCGCCGGAGCAGGTGGCGTCGGCTCGGCGGAAGCCGCCTTTTCCGATGAGCCGGACACGCCAAGCTTGCCCAAGATCTGCTGGCGCCCCTGCTCGGCCTCGGCCTTGTCATGGGCGGACAAGCTCTGCATCCAAATCGCCGAATTGTAGTCCGCAAGCGCGTAGGCGTATTTGCCGAGCTTTTCCTGGGCCTTGGCGCGCATGAGCAGCCCTTTGGCTGCCAGATCGGCTGGGACCTGCCCAGATTTCAGAGTCTGATTGATAACATCGATGGCTTTGACGGGGAGACCCTGGTCCATCAGCTTGCTGGCCTCGGTCAGGCCAGCGGTGGTCTTGTCGGCATACGCAGGAACGGCGAGCGCGGCGGACAACAGCAATGTCGCCGCGAAAACGGACCGTATGCGGAAAGACTGAACCATGCCGGAAGGGACTCTTACGCAAATACAGCCGGATTGCAACACTCCATAGGAGCATATGGACCATAGAATTGCGACAAGAGATTGGTCGAGACGGGCTCATTTCGGCTGCTGTCTGACCACCCCGACGCCGGGGATCTTGCGCGACGAACGAGGCCGGCACGGGCGCCGTGAATTCCGCTATTCGACGGTCACCGATTTCGCCAAATTGCGCGGCTGATCGACGTCGGTGCCGAGCAGCACCGCTGTGTGGTAGGCGAGCAGCTGGACGGGCAGCGCATAAAGGATCGGCGAGACGAAGCCATGGGTTTTCGGCAGGCGGATATCGGCGACGAGATCGGTGCCGGGGGCCTCGGCATCGTCGCTGGTAATGAGAATGATCTGTCCGCCGCGCGCGGCAACTTCCTGCATGTTGGAGATCGTCTTATCGTAAAGCGCATCACGCGGAGCGACGACGATCACCGGCATCGCTTCGTCGACGAGCGCGATGGGCCCGTGCTTTAGTTCACCTGCGGCGTAACCTTCCGCGTGAATATAGGAAATCTCCTTAAGCTTGAGCGCACCTTCGAGCGCAATCGGATAGTGCATGCCGCGGCCGAGATAGAGCACATCACTGGCATGCGACAAGAGATGCGCCAGCGCTTCGAATTCATGTTCGCACCGCAGGACGTCGCTCATCAGCCGCGGCAGTTCGATCAAACTTCGCACCAGCTCCGCCTCCTCGGCGGCATTGATCGTCCCCCGCCCGCGCCCGGCGGCAATGGCGGCTGCGGCGAGCACGGTGAGCTGGCTGGTGAATGCCTTCGTCGAGGCGACGCCGATCTCCGGCCCCGCCAGCGTTGGCAGGATCGCATCGGACTCGCGTGCAATTGTTGACTGCGGAACGTTGACGATCGACACGATGGTCTGTTTGTGATCGCGGCAGTAGCGCAGGGCCGCAAGCGTGTCCGCCGTCTCGCCGGATTGCGAGATGAACAGCGCCAGTCCACCATCCGGCAGCGGCGCCTCGCGGTAGCGGAACTCCGAGGCAATGTCGATCTCGACCGGCAGCCGCGCATAACGTTCGAACCAATATTTGCCGATCAGCCCCGCATAGAAGGCCGTCCCGCAGGCCGCAATGGTCAGGCGCGACAGTTTGGCGAAATCGACCGGAATCTCCGGCAGCGCGATGCGCTCCTCGGCAAAATGGATGTAGTGGCCGAGCGTGTGGCTGATGACGTCGGGCTGCTCGTGAATCTCCTTCGCCATGAAATGGCGGTGATTGCCCTTATCGGCGAGCAGTGCGCTTGCCTGGGTCAGTTGGACCCGCCGGTGGACCCGCGCGCCGCTCTCGTCGCGGATCGTCACCCCGGCGCGCGTCAGCACGGCCCAGTCGCCGTCTTCGAGATAGGCGACCCGGCTGGTGAACGGAGCAAGCGCGATGGCGTCCGAGCCGAGAAACATCTCGCCCTGGCCATAGCCGACGGCAAGAGGACTGCCGCGCCGCGCGCCGATCAGCAGATCATCATGGCCGGAGAACAGGATGGCGAGCGCGAACGCGCCTTCCAGGCGCTTGAGGCTCGCCGCAACGGCTTCCTCCGGCGAAGCTCCGCGCTCCAGCTCGCGCGAGATCAAATGGACGACCGCCTCGGTGTCGGTGTCGGTCTCGAAAACCGCGCCGCTCTCCTCCAGCTCATGGCGCAACTCGCGGAAATTTTCGATGATGCCATTGTGAACGACCGAGACGAGCGCGGTCATATGCGGATGGGCATTGCGCTCGCTCGGCGCGCCGTGCGTTGCCCAGCGTGTATGGCCAATGCCGCTGGTGCCCGAAACCGGATTTTCGGCGAGCACCTGCTCGAGATTGCGAAGCTTCCCTTGCGCGCGCCGGCGGATCAGGCGGCCGTCTTCGAGCGTGGCGATGCCGGCAGAGTCATAGCCGCGATATTCGAGGCGTTTAAGCGCCTCGATCAAACCGCCGACGGCCGGCTCCTTGCCCAAAATTCCGATAATTCCGCACATAGTCTTTCCTCAAGGAATTCCGCTAGTGGTCCGATGCCGGCATTTGCATACGCTTGCAGCACGTTCGAGAGCAAATGCCGGAATCAAAAGGGCCATTACCAACGTTATATTCGTGGAGCTTTTGAATTTGACATTTGAGCGCGAGCTCGCGACAGGCGGGACTTAAATGTCAAATTCGCTCACTGGAGCAACCCAACCGCGCCGAATTGGCCGCGGTCTGCGTTGCTCTAACACTATAGAATAGATCAACTTTATCTGCGTTTAATCGATTCCGATTAAACGCAGATCGATCTCCTGCCAAGACAGATCGAACGTCAAAACGCTGTCTAGGCGCAGGGCCGCTCAAAGCCAAATCAAAGCCGATTACAGACTGTTTCAGCCTGGCAGCCGCATCTGTCCGGCTGGCAAATCATGTTTCGCGTTTCTTGCGTTTTTCGCGGTTCCGGGCGGCCCAGCCGGCGATCTGCCTCTGCTCGGAGCGCTCCACCGCCAGCGCTTCAGGCTCGACATCGCCCGTAATCACGCTGCCCGAGCCGACATAAGCGCCGCGTCCGATTTTCACCGGCGCCACCAGCGCGCTGTTGGAGCCGATGAAGGCCTCCTCGCCGATCTCAGTGAAATGCTTTCCAAAGCCGTCATAATTGCAGATGATCGTGCCGGCGCCGAGATTGGCGCCCGCGCCGACATGGGCATCGCCGACATAGGCGAGATGGTTGACCTTGGCGCCCGCCTCGATCACCGCCTGCTTGACCTCGACGAAATTGCCGATCTTCACGCCCGGCCCGATATCGGCGCCCGGCCGCAGCCGCGCGAACGGCCCGACAACGGCGCCCTCGCGGATGCGCGCCCGCTCGAAATGGCAATTGGCCTTGATCTCGACATTGTCCTCCACCATGACGCCAGGGCCGAAGAACACATTCGGCTCCACGATCGACATCGCGCCCGAGCTTCGTGTCATAGCTGAAGGTGACGGTCTCAGGCGCGATAAGCGTTGCGCCGGCGCGCATCGCCGCCTCGCGAAGCCGTGTCTGCATCAGCGCTTCGGCGCGGGCGAGCTGAACCCGGTCGTTGACGCCGAGGACTTCCTCCTCCGGGCAGGTCTCGACAGCAATGCGCAGACCGTCTGCGCGCGCGATTTCGACAGCGTCGGTCAGATAATATTCGCCTTGCGCATTCGCATTGCCGATCCGGTCGAGCAGCGGACAGGGCGAACCCAGCGCGAAACGCCATGACGCCGGAATTGCACAGTCGTCACAGCGCGCTCCGCGCTGCTCGCGTCGCTGTCTTCGCGGATGGCGGCAAGTGCGCCCGTCTCATCGAGCAGCAGGCGGCCATAGCCGGTCGGATCGGCGGCCTCGAAGCCGAGCACGGCGAACGCGGACTCCCTTGCTCAGTGCGCCGTGGAGCCGTATCAAGGTTTCGGGCCGAAGCAGAGGCGTGTCGCCATAAAGGACCAGCACGTCGTCGCCAGTTTCGGCCAGCGCCTCGCGGGCGGCAAGCACGGCATGGGCAGTGCCGAGCCGTTCGCTCTGGACGTAGAATCGGGCCTGAGGCGCGAGGTCGCCGAGCAAGCCACGCGCCTCGTCCATTTCGGGGCCGATCACCACCGCAAGCCGCGACGCGCCGGCTTCAAGAGCCGCAGCGGCGGCATGGGCCAGCATCGGGCGGCCAGCCACGGCGTGCATGACCTTCGGCCGCGCCGACTTCATGCGCGTGCCCAATCCGGCGGCGAGAATGATCGAGAGCCAGGGCTGCGAATTCATGTGTGGTCCCGCGGCAATTTCTGCACCAAGTCTCGGTCCAATCCCTTAGCAGATAGAAGCGCATCTGTCCGAGCCAAGCTTTTGCTCAGCGCCGATCGTCGCCGGGATAGGGCGCGCAGCTATCCGTGCCCATCAACGCATAGATCGGACAATAACGGAAAGGCCGGTAAGGCCGAAAGCCGCGCCGACAATCCACACTATCCACGCCGCGTCCTGGGATAAATGCGGCCCGATCTTCCCATAACTTAAGGCAAGAAGCCCGATTCCGACACATAATCTGAAAGCCGCCGTCCAGCACGCCGACATTGGTGATCCCGCATTCTCCACCCCTGCGCATCGCTCGGCGATCCATTTCTATCACGCCTGCGAAATGAAAAAAGCCGCTGAAACCAGCGGCTTTAGTTTCAAGAACCTTATTCTTATTCTGCGTCGCTACCCAATCAACTCAGAACTTGATCCGCGAACCGACCATGATGGTTGAGAAATCTTGGTAATCGGTGATCTGCCTTTCGGTCGTCGGCGAAGCATCGAAGCTCCAGTTGGTGTACTGGGCATAAACGTCCATCGCCGCGCTGTCGATTTTCTGCACGATGCCGAAGCCCCAACGGGTGGCTTCGCTATTCGCAACATCTGTGCCTGTGTGGCTACCGGTATTGTCGTTCGGCATGCCACTCGAGGTGCTACCCGACAAATTATTGTTGCTTCTCAGCAGCTGATTGGCGAAGTCGTCATAAACGCCATATTCGCCGTAGAACGTCGTCGAACCATAGGGCAGGAACCTCCTTTCCACGCCGAACTGCAAATACCAGAAGTTTGTATCGTCCAGGTCGACACCAAAAGTGTCCTGGCGACTGCTTACTTGACCGGCGGCAAAGGCGCCGTAAATGCCGGTCGGAACGTGCATGATGGAGATTGATCCGCTCAAAGTCTCGTCGCGCAGGACGCTTGTATCTCTCGCCTCATCGTTCCACTGGTAAGCGATGCCTGCAGCCATGCGGATCGAGTTCCACTCCCGCTTGAAGCGCAGAGCGACGTCGGCATAGTCGTTCTCGCCCCAATCGGCGGATAAAATGAAACCGTAGAGCTCCGGCAAGTCGTAACGAATGGTGTCGAGCCGATTGCCGTCGGTCCCGGTATTGCTGCTAGAAGCAAAAGCAACGAAATTGGCGAACGTCCGGTCGGAAAGAACACCGTTCGACAAGCAAATCTTAAAGCTGTTGCCGACATAGACGCTCGAATTCACCAGCGAATTACCGAGCACGATTTCGTTGATGCCGTCGGCCGCCGTCGACTGCTGGCCAAGCGTCACTCGGCCAAGCCGCTCGCTCTCCATATAGACGTTGTCATAACGAACTTTGAGGCCGGCCTGCACCGTCGGTATGCTGGGATTCGTCGTACCCGACGCGGGAAGGCCGCCGGTACCATGGCCAGCGCCACCCGTGGCCGGGTTGTCGTTATCTGGCTGGCTGACTAAACCCGAGCTGGCATCATAATAGTCGAACTCGATATTGTAACCCGCGGTCCAACCAGCCCACATCGTCGCTTTGCCGATCAAGCCGATGCGGCTGCCGGACGTGTAGTTATCGACGACATAAGCGTCACTTTTGCCGCCGTCGTCCCAACCCAAAATGGCCCGGTTGACCTGACCGTAGATCTGCAGCGAAACGACACGGTTGCCCTTGCGGGCGGTCGTGGCTTCGAGTTCCGCGACACGTTCTTCGAGATCCGCGCAGCACCCGCCGCCCAGATCAGCCGCTTTCGCCGGAGCATAAGCAAGGTTGCCCATGAGTATACCAGCCGCCGCGACTAAAGTCGTCAGACTTGTTGTCTTCATGAATCCGCAAATCATCATTTTCACCGCTAAGCGGGCTCCATGTTAAAATTTGCAGGTTGCTTTCCCTGCTTCTGCCTTTCCGAGAATACGCGGTCACTCATGGTAGGAATCGGCATCTGCAACTCCTCATTGCATCGACCGGCTTATATGCAATCATTAGTTGCAGCAATCTTAATTCCGCCGATGCCACAGGAATCTTCGCGGCTCTGTGACATATTTGCAAAGTGTTGCAGGACACGGTTTTGCCTAAGTTCGGGGCAGCAAATTGGAGCCCCCTTTCAACCAGCAAAAGCTCGCTGCGCACGGGTCGTATCAGTACAGAGCTGTGATCAGATGCTTGGCGAATCGAGACGCAATGCCCTTGGCACGCCGCGTCGGCACCGCGCTCAGACTGCGCGGCTCTGTCGGTGCTTGTTCAGAAGTAACGCGCCGTAATCCACACTTTCTCGTGCAGCGGGAAATCCGCCGGCTCCGAGAACGTGATCTTGGCGAGCTGGCTTCGATCCGTGGGCTTGAAGGTGTTCTGAAATTCCTTCGCAAGCTTATCCTCAACCGGCAGGATCTCGGTAAGGACACCAGGAACGGAATGCCGCCCGTCGGAAACGGTCACCTTTTGATTCGGCACAATTGAAAATAAATAACGCGGAGGCAGATAGGCCAGGACATAGGATTCGCCTGAATAAATCGAAAGCATAGGGTCGCCGACCCGATAGACATGGCCGATGGCGGGAACTGTTTCCCCGATGGCCCCGCTCACGGGGGCGCGAACGATGCCCTCCGCATAGTGGGCCTGCAGCTTGGCCAGCGCGTCCTCCAAATCTTCGCGCGCTTTCTGGAGAGTCTTAAGTTCGCTTTCCAACGACTTGAACTGGGTCGCCAGCTTGATTCGATCCTGCTGCGCGTTGTAGCTCGCCGTGAGCGCGGTGTCGTAGCCGGGGGCGGTGGCGAAGCCGGACTTGCCGAGTTCGTCCCATTTGTGGACGACGCGCGTCGTCTCGTCCTCGCGCTTCTGCGCAAGGGGAAGCAGCCCCGCAACCGTTTCGGAGCGGACGCGGAACTCGACGTGATCCGCGACAAGCCGCGCACGGCGCGCCGACAGATCGGCCAGGTGTTCAAGCATATCCGTCGACTGCAGACGCAGGAGCACTTGTCCCTGTTGGACCTCTTGACCTTCCTTGGCATCGACTTCCACTATGCGCGCGACATAGGTGGTCGCTATGTCGGTTTCGTCCCGCAACACGAGACCATCGGCGCGAAGAAAGACGAAATCGCCAAACAGAAAGTTCAGCACGGTGATGCCGAACACCACCAGCACGCTGATATAGACGACGCGGCCGATGGAATTCGGCATCCGGCGCTTTTCGTTAATCAGCGCATCGGACCTGGGCCGCTTCTTCAAACCTCTGATCATGACCACCTCCGGATCACAGGGCGTGCCAGAGCCGCCTCATCGTTTCGTTTCGTCTCGACCGATCGGCCAGTTGCTGTCTCGCGCGGCTTTCAGCCGACCGGGCGCCCTGTCTGGCCCGATCAGGCGAAATCCTCGGGGCCGAAGAGTCGCGTCTTCAAGCCGAGATCGACGCGCAAATTGCTGCCGACCACATCATGAAAGTCTGAAATGCTGTCGTCGGCCGAGTCGGGACGAAGCCCATTCAAAAGGCAGAAATCATAGGAATGCCCTTTGGCGATGAACCCCCGCTCGCCAAGCCGGCTCCGCAGCGTTTCCAGAAACAGATCGCGCGCCTGCTGATACTGGCGCATCCCCGCCTCGCGGACGATTTCCCGCTCATGATCATAGGACAGGGTGACGACCGTGAACGGCGTCCCCGCGTCATTGTAATTCTTGGCGCTGGTATTCAGTGCGACGACGAATTCGAGCGGCAATTCGGAAAATCGGATGGTCCGCTGTGCCGGTCCCTGAGCGACGTAGCCCATTTGCAGAAAGGCGATACCTTCCCTGGTCAGGGAATAGGAATAGACATCCTTGATCGCTGCGGCGTCTCCGTCGATGTGCGTCTTGCACTCCATGCAAACGAAGCCGATTGCCGGGTCGGACCCGGCATGGCCGCAGCGCTTGCAAATGATCACCGAGCCCGGCTTATCATAATCGACGCTGAAATGGGTCAGCTCCTGACGGCATTTCGGACAGATCAGCTTGTCGCCGCGCCGGAAATCCAATTCGACGCCCTGATAGGCACATTTGTAATGATGCACGTAGAGTTCTTCGCTCAGCTCCGACGACCGGCAGTCCGGGCATTCTTCGCGGACATGAAGGCGCGCGGAGGAACAGCGGTAGCAGGTGTGAAACCGGTCGAAAAAATCCCGTTTCAAAAAGCCGCTTTTGACGAGCTTCTCGAACTCGCGGACAACGTCCGTGTCGGCAAGCGCAACATTGTAGCTGATCGAAGAGGGCACGTTCGGATCGTAGGAAGCGGTGAGCTCGGCATCCTTAACGAAGATCCGGGCAAGCAGCTTTTCACCGAGATCGCTGGAGCTGGTCAGGTCACGGTGAAGCTGGGCGCGGCGCTGATGGAAGCCCTGGATCAGCGCGCGCACGGCCTCGCCATCGCCGTGGCTCGGTGCGGAGGCGTCGAAATCGGCATATGGTCCGAGGCCGCCCGCGAGGTCGATGACCGGGAAGAGATGCAGCGGCTTGCGCTGCCAGATCTGGGCAAGATCAGCAGGACGTGCAGGTGCGCACATGAGAATTGCGTCGATTGCGGCAAGATCCGTGAAGATCTGAGCGGTCCGGGGTGCAAATCGCTCGCCGTCGAAATCCTCGGGCCAGCGCAGGAGTTCTAGGCCCGGCGCCCATGCGGGGTCGGGCCTGCGAGCGGCAGGGCGGCCCATTCCGCTCGTGCGCGCGGGACGAGCATCGGTCGTCCCGGCATCCTGATTGGCATCGCCTGCGCCGGCTTTCCCAGGCTCCCCCGCGTGCTCGATGACGGTGCAGACCTCGAAGACGTCGAGCGGCTTGGAAATGATCTGGTCGAAATTCTCGCAGTTTTCGCCGTGTGACAGGAGGCCCTCGACATCGGCGGTAATAGCGATAAGACGCGCCTTCGCGTCACCATTCATGTCTTCGCGATAGCTGCGCGCGACCTGCAGCCCGTCGAGCTTGGGCAAATGAAAGTCGATCAGGGCGACATCGTAATGATGGCGCTTGAGGGCGCCGAGGGCCTGCTCGCCGTCTTGAGCAATGTCGACGACGTGGCCCCGCTGCGCCAGAATAAGCTTCAGAAGATCTTGCGTAACCGGGCTGTCTTCTGCGATCAGAACCCGTTTTGGAATAAGGGCAGCATGACCCGCACCGTCATCTTTGGCTTCTATCACAGATCTTTCTTCCAATTGTTTTCTGTTGAATTCGACTTAAACTCAAAAGAATGACTGACAATGCCATGTAATACAGAATAAACAGCGGTTTCATTCAGATAAAAACTGTAACTCACCTCGACCACGCCTCTCGGGCCGACCGACGCTCACCATTTCGGCTCCGATGGAGACGCCATCGTCCTAACGGTGCCTTTACCTTTGATTGCAAAAATATGCAATACACGCATTAGCTGTGATTCGATTTTCTCGCGAGCCGTTGTATGCCCCCAGCAGTGCAGACGGCATTCCAGCGCGCCCGGCGCCATTGGAAATCGGTCCGGGCTGGCACCGTGCGCACCGCAATGCTCGCGATGTCTCTCAGAACGACCATCCGGCTGGCCATCATCGGCGTCATCGCAGGCGGCCTTGGCGTTATCGGCGTCATGACCGTTGTGCAAATTGTGCTCAACCGCATCGAAAGCCGCAGTGCGTTTGCACGGCTAGTCAGCGCTGATCTCGGCAAATTAAATCTTCTGACCGCGGAGCTGTTTCTGCAGTGGTCGCCGCATGTGGCCCAGCAATGGAACCAGCAGCGCGAAGTCGCGACGCGCCACCTTGCCGAAGGGCCGCCGCTGAACGGTCGGGCTGCGGCGCTGACGAGCGAGATGGCCGTGCAGCTCGACACACTAAAATACATCGTCGCGACCATCGACAGCTCCGATACGCAGGAGACGCGTGAGATTGTTTCCCAGGCCGCCATCGAACAAACTCTCGGCATCCTCGCGCGAACCACGGAATTGTCCGAACTCATCGCGTCGGCGGCGACCGAGACGCGCAAACAGATCTTTTTCATAATCGGCGCCGGCTTTCTGATCGTGATGATCGGGGGCGGGCTCAGTCTGCTGCGCATCAGCAATCGCCTCTTGTCGCGGATTCTGAACCTGCGGTCGGTCATCCAGAAAATCGGCGAAGGCGATCTTGAGACGGAAATTCCGGCGTGGATGCAGGACGAGATGGGCGAGGTCTTCCAGCAGCTCGATCAGATGAGGCGCAGCCTTCTCAGATCCATGGGCGAGTTATCCCGCGTCAATCTGGAGCTGGTCGCCGCGAAGGCGGAGCTTGAAGACCGGGTGGCGGAACGCACCGCCGGTCTTGAGGCCGCGAATCGGGAACTGGAAGCCTTTACCTATGCTGTTTCCCACGATTTGCGCGGGCCCTTGCGCAGGATCGCCGGTTTCAGCCAGGCGGTCCTTGAAGAATATGGCGACCGAATCGGCGAGAACGGCGCTGACCTGCTCCACCGGGTGCACCGCGCGACCCAGCAGATGAACCAGCTCGTCGAAGACCTCTTGAAGCTGTCCAAGCTCAATCAAAAGCCAATCGACGTTTCGGACGTGAACCTGTCTAAAATCGCCTCCGAAATCTGTAAAGGCCTCCGGGATCACGATCCGGAACGCCGTATCGCCATCAAGATCCAGCCGTATGTCACCGCGCCGTGTGATTCGCGGCTGATCACGATCGCGCTGACCAATCTCATCGAAAATGCCTGGAAATTTTCGGCGGGCAATCCCGAGGCCGAGATCCAGCTCGGCCAACGCATCGAAGCGGGCATTTCGACCGTCTTTGTCCGCGACAATGGCGCGGGCTTCGACATGGTCTTCAGCGCAAAACTGTTCCAGCCGTTCCAGCGCCTGCATTCGGCGAAGGAGTTCCCCGGCACCGGGATCGGCCTCGCAACGGTCGCCCGCATCATCAGATTGCACGGCGGAAAGATCTGGGCCGAGTCACGCCCCGGTCATGGCGCGACGTTTTTTTTCCAGCTCGGCCAGGCTCGCGGCGCCTGTTCGGAGACAGGCGACCGCGGGGCGGAACCGCTAGCTGCCAGTGGCGACAGCGACAGCGCGCAGCCAGCCGTGGTCCGCAAGGCCGCAGGAGCGGGATAGGGCACCATGAGCGCCATCATCGACTATCTGTTCGGTGCCGCATCCTTCATGCCGCACGGGTATTGCCTATTGTGGCGTCCCGATCTCGTTGCGCTCCACGCCGTTTCTGACGCGGTGATCGCCGTCTCCTATTTCACCATCCCCATCGGCCTCTGGTATTTTGCGCGGCGCCGCGTAGATCTTGAATTTCGCGGCCTTTTCTATCTTTTCGCCGCTTTCATTCTGTTTTGCGGCCTTACCCACCTGCTCGAACTCATTACGCTGTGGCAGCCCATCTACGGGCTTCAGGGGCTGGTCAAGGCCGCGACGGCGATCATCTCGCTCGCATCGGCTTATGCGCTCTTGCCGGTCATCCCGAAAGCGCTGGCGATCCCAGGCCTCAGCGGGATGCGGCAAGCCAATCAGGAAATGGCCCGCCTCGTCGTCGAACGGGAAGCGCTAGTCGCCGAACGAACCGCCGAGCTGACTGCCGCCAACCGCGAAGTTGAAGGCTTTGCATTGACGATCGCCCACGATCTGCGCTCGCCGCTCAGGAGCATCAGCGCCTTCAGCCAGGTGCTTGTCGAGGAATATGGCAAAGCGCTCGACACGCCGGGTCAGGAGATCGTGAACCGCATCCACCTCGCTACGTTGCGGATGAGCACGCACATCGACGATCTGCTCCTGCTGTCGCGTATCATCCACACCTCGATGCATGTCACCGAGGTCGATCTGTCCAGCATGGCGACGGCAATCTTCTCCGACCTGCAGCGCAGCGAGCCGGACCGCGTCGCAAGCATCGACGTCACGAAAGGCATCCTCATACACGGCGACCCCGGCATGATGCGCGTCGCTCTCGCCCAGCTTCTTAAGAATGCCTGGAAATTTACATCCGACCGGGAGCAGGCGGCGATCGCGTTCGGCTGCCGGAAATGGTGCGGCCGGGATGTGTTCTATGTGAAGGACAACGGCGCCGGCTTCGACATGGCCTTTGCAACCAAGCTGTTCCAGCCGTTTCAGCGCCTTCATTCGCCGGCGGAATTTCCGGGAAATGGCATGGGGCTTGCGCTTGTTGCCCGCATCGTCGCCCGCCACGGTGGCCGGATCAAAGCGAAGGCAAGCTTAGGCAAAGGCACAAGGATTATCTTTACGCTTGAAGGGAGTGACCAACAATGCCTTACCGAATGAACGACGTCATCCTCCTCGTCGAAGACAATCCCGACGACGAGGAGCTGGCCATCAGAGCGCTCCGGAAAAACAACATCACCAATCGGATTGTCGTTGCCAGGGATGGCGTCGAAGCCCTTGACCTGCTTTTCGGCAATCATGAGCGGGAGCCCCTTAAGCCCGCCGTCGTGCTGATGGATCTCAAATTGCCCAAGCTCGACGGCGTCGAGACGCTGGAGCGGATCAGGGCCAATGAGGAGACTTCGCAACCTGCCCGTGGTCATGCTGACGACCTCCGATCAGGAGAGCGATGTCGTGCGCTCCTACGAAAGCGGAGTGAACAGCTATGTACGCAAGCCGATCGAGTTCGGCGAGCTCATGACGGTCAGCGCGCAGCTCGGCCTGTACTGGCTGCTGCTCAACCAGCGGCCCCGAACCGGCTCCCAACCTGAGGACTAGGTCTCATGTACCTCAAGGTCCTGATCGTTGAAGACTGCGAAGACGACGCCATCCTTCTGGCAAACTATCTGAAAAGCTGCGGCTTCGACCCGAAATGGCAGCGGGTCGATTGCGAAGCCGACCTGGCCGAGGCGGTCGAGGACCGGCGCTGGGATCTCGTCCTCTGCGACCTGTCCATGCCGAAACTTACCCCGGTCATGGCCGTCAACTGCGTCCGCCAGGTCAATCCCGACATCCCGATCATCATCGTCACGGGTGCGGTCGCTGAGGACGTTGCCATCAGTTTGATCCAGCACGGCGTGCAGGATGTCGTGCTGAAGGATGACCTGCCGCGCCTGAAGACCGCGCATCCGCCGCGAGCAGATCGTCGCGCAAAATCGCCGAGAGAAGGCAGCAGCCGAGCTGCGGCTCGCTGCGGCGATCGAAAATCTCTACCAGGGCGTCGCCCTCTTTGACGCTGAATCGCGGCTTATCACCTGCAATCAACGCTATAAGACCACAATCGATTGCTGTCAGCACTTGATCGAGCCGGGCATGTCTTACGCGGAGATCCTGCGCATGGCGATGGACCGCGGCCAATTCAAAATCTCGCAGCACGGCAAGGACAACACGCTGCAACGCCTGCTCGCCTATCACATTACCGATGGCGGGCCCTTCGTGCAGGAACATCACGATGGCCGTTGGATCGAGATCCAGCGGCACGGGACGCTGGACGGCGGGATCGTCACAGTGACGACCGACGTCACAGAATCCAAACAGCGCGAAGAGGCGCTCATCAGGAAGAGCGCCGAACTTGCCAAAATCAACCAGGATCTCGTTCAGGAAATTGCGCGCAGAGAGGCGATCGAGGAGGCCCTAAGAGAGAGCGAAAGCCGGGCGCGGGCGACTTTCGAAAGCGCGGTGGACGGAGTGATTACATTCAACGACAATTATCGTGTCGAGACCGTCAATCCGGCCGCTGAGACAATCTTCGGATATGGCGCGGACGAACTGATCGGGATGCACATCCATCATCTGATGCTGATCGGCAGCGTTCCGAGCCAGGCAGAGACGGCCGCCGCCGTGCGGCGCGGGAGGCCCGTTCAAGCTCTTCGATCCCCAATCTGAGACTCGTCACCGGCTGGCGCAAAGCATGGCGACGCGTTTCCGGTCGAGCTCACGATCAGCCCGGTGACGCTGCGCGACCGCAATATCTATACCGCCATTATTCGCGACGTCACCGAGCGCACCAGGCTCGACCGCATGAAGCGTGAATTCGTTTCGGTGGTCAGTCATGAGCTGCGCACGCCGCTCACTTCGATCCAAGGCTCGCTCGCGCTTTTGAATGCTGGCGTTACGGGGGAATTGCCGCCCCGGGCGCGCTCCATGGTCTCGATTGGGCTGCAGAACAGCGAGCGGCTTTTGCGGCTGATCAACGATATCCTCGACATGGAGAAGATCGAATCCGGCAAGATGGAGTTCGCCTTCGAGCCGCTTAGCGTGCACGGCTTGATCGAACGCGCGGTCGAAGAGAACCGGGCCTTTCTTGATCAGTATAAACTTCGCATTAAGGTCGAGCACGCCGCGGCAGCAGACGTTAAAGTTCGCGGCGACAGCGGCCGCCTGATGCAGGTACTGGCCAATCTGCTTTCAAACGCGGCGAAATATTCGCCCGAGGGCGGAGTGATCACCATTGGCGCCGATGTCGCGGACGAGGCGGTGCGCATCTGGGTCAAGGATGAAGGTCCCGGCATTCCCGAAAGCTTTCACGACCGCATCTTCCAGAAATTCTCGCAGGCCGATGCCTCGGACACACGGCAGAAAAGCGGCACCGGCCTCGGCCTCAGCATCACCAAAGCCATCGTTGAGCGTCATGGCGGCACGATCGGTTTTAAGACGGCGGATCGCGCGGGGACGACGTTTTACTTCGATCTGCCGATCGATCGCGAGGAGGCAACGAGCGATCGCAAGCAGAGATCGGCCCGAGACGTAATCGGCAAAAATCGTCCGGTCGGAGCGATTTGAGCGAAAACCGCAAGCGCTGCTTAAGCCTGCTTCGGTAACAATGACTCAAATACACTGATCGGGAGTAAACCATGCGAGAGCTGCAGCGCATCACCTATGTCGAGGATGAGCCCCATATCCGGGAAATCGTGCAGCTCGCTCTGGAAGAACTCGGCGGTTTCACGCTTCAGGTCTGCGAAAGCGGCGCGGAAGCGCTCAATGCCGTGCCGAAGTTCCACCCTGATCTTGTCATGCTCGACGTGATGATGCCCGGAATGAACGGCATTCAGACCTTCCGGTCCTTGCGCCAGCTACCGGAGGTCGCCGAGACGCCAATCATTTTCGTCACCGCGAAAGCCCAGAAACACGAGATTCAGCAATATCTTTCGCTCGGCGCAGCGGATGTCATCCCGAAGCCGTTCGACCCAGTCGCTTTGCCAGGGGAGATTTCCGCGATCTGGCGGCGATCGCAAGAAAAGCTGATCAATTAGCGATGCAAGACAAGCTCAACGCGATCATCGAGAAGTACTGCGGGACGATCAAGACCAGTGTCCGTATGATCGGCCGCCTGTTGGATGAGGTCGCTCAAGGCGTCCCGGACCCACTCGCGACCATCAAAGAAGCCGAGGCCCTGGCGCATCAACTCAAAGGCTCGAGCGGAACGGCCGGCTTCAATGAGATCAGCGCCGCCGCCACGGCTCTCGATGATCAATTGAAAATCCTGTGTCGAAGCAATGCCGCAGACGGTCCTCTGCGATCGATGCGGCCTCGGCGCGGTTCCGCAGCCTTGAGCAGATCGCGCAGGCGGCGACGCCAAGCTCGTCGTCGCTCTATTCGGGACCTAGCTGACAGCTCGTGCCTTCTGATAAAAGCCCCCTCACCCGGCTTCGGTCCTAACGGACCTTGCCGCCCTCTCCCGCGAGGGGAGAGGGCGGGCGGGGCAAGAGGAAAGGCACAGCCTTCCAATGGGCACTGGATGCCCTCTCCCCTCGCGGGAGAGGGCGGAATGCGTCAGCATTCCGGGTGAGGGGGCTTTTGTATGCTAAGCATCCACCGACCAGCTCAGTCGCTTTCCTAAACGGGGGTGCGGCGCAAACTCGCCGGCTAATTCTCATCCATCTTCAGCGCGGCGATGAAGGCTTCCTGCGGGATCTCGACGCGGCCGAACTGGCGCATCTTCTTCTTGCCTTCCTTCTGCTTGTCGAGCAGCTTGCGCTTGCGGGTCACGTCGCCGCCATAGCATTTCGCGGTCACGTCCTTGCGCAGGGCGGACAGCGTCTCGCGCGCAATGATCTTGCCGCCAATCGCCGCCTGGATCGGGATCTTGAACAAATGCCGCGGGATCAGCTCCTTCAGCTTCTCGCACATCACCCGGCCACGCTGCATGCGCGCGGGCGCGGTGCACGATCATCGATAAGGCATCGACCGGCTCGTCATTCACCAGGATCGACATTTTGACGAGGTCGCCGGCCTCGTAGCCGATGATCTCGTAGTCGAATGAGGCATAGCCGCTGGTCACCGATTTCAGCCGGTCATAGAAATCGAACACCACCTCGTTGAGCGGCAGCTCGTAGACGACCATGGCGCGGCTGCCGGCATAGGAGAGATCCTTCTGCCGCCCGCGCCGGTCCTCGCAGAGTTTTAACACCGAGCCCAGATATTCGTCCGGAACCAGGATCGTCGCCTTGATCCAGGGCTCCTCGATGCGGTCGATCTTCACCACCTCCGGCATGTCGGCGGGATTGTGCATCTCCTGCATGGCGCCGTCGGTCATATAGAGATGGTAGACGACGCTCGGCGCGGTGGTGATCAGATCGATATGGAACTCGCGCTCGATCCGCTCGCGGATGATCTCCAGATGCAGCAGGCCGAGAAAGCCGCAGCGGAAGCCGAAGCCGAGGGCGGCGGAAGTCTCCATCTCGAATTGGAATGATGCATCGTTGAGACGCAGCTTGCCCATGGCCTCGCGCAGATCCTCGAAGCGCGCGCTATCGACCGGGAACAGGCCGCAGAACACCACAGGCTGCGCTTCCTGGAAACCCGGCAGGGGCTGCGCCGTCGGGCGTTTTTCGTCGGTGATGGTGTCGCCGACCCGAGTATCGGCGACTTCCTTGATCGCCGCGGTAAAAAAGCCGATCTCGCCTGTGTTCAGGCTGTCCCGCATCTCCTGTTTGGGGCGGAAAATGCCGACACGATCGATCAGATGCGCCGCGCCGGTCGACATCAGCCTGACGCGCTGGCCCTTCGACAGCTTGCCGTCGACGACCCGCGTCAGCACCACGACGCCGAGATAGGGATCGTACCAACTATCGACGAGCAACGCCTTGAGCGTCGCTTGCGGGTCGCCCCTCGGGGCGGGGAGACGGTGGACGATCGCTTCAAGTACCTCATCGACGCCGAGGCCGGATTTGGCGGAAATCTCAAGCGCATCCGAGGCATCCAGCCCGATCACATCCTCGATCTGCTGGCGCACCCGGTCAGGGTCGGCCGCCGGCAGGTCAATCTTGTTGAGGACCGGGACGATCTCGTGATTGTTGTCGATCGCCTTATAGACATTGGCGAGCGTCTGCGCCTCGACGCCCTGGCTGGCGTCGACGATGAGCAGCGAGCCTTCGCAGGCGGCGAGCGACCGGCTCACCTCATAGGTGAAGTCGACATGGCCGGGCGTGTCGATCAGATTGAGCTGATAGTCCTTGCCGTCGCGGGCGCGATAATCGAGCCGCACGGTCTGCGCCTTGATGGTGATGCCGCGCTCGCGCTCTAGATCCATCGAATCGAGCACCTGGGCTTTCATCTCGCGTTCGCTCAGGCCGCCGCAGATCTGGATCAGCCGGTCAGCCAGCGTCGATTTGCCGTGGTCGATATGGGCGATGATCGCAAAATTGCGGATGCGCTCCTGGGGTTGCGCTTCCGCCTTGGCCGCTTGCGCGGCACGGCCGCCCGGCGATGTCTGGGTCGCAATGCTCATGGGGCGTTAGATAATGGAAAAGCGAAGGCCCGCAAAGGCCCTCGATCCAGTACGGGTGCCTTGTGCGCAGATGTCTCAGGCAACTCCCGGCAGCGGCGAGACGCCGAACAGCCAGGGATGCAGGTGGAAGAGCAGCGCCCAGAGCAGCGCGGCGACGCCGATTCGCCACCAGCCGATCTCGGCCAAACTGAGCTCCGCCCTGCCCTGCAGGATCGCGACAAACGGGAGGAATGAGGTCTTGGCGGCGAACCGCGCCCAGCCCATGCCGTAAGTCTGGGCCTTGCGCTGGTCCTGCAGCCAGGCGCCGCCGATCGCGGTGATGGCGAACAGCCCGAAAAACCAGAAGCCGCGCCAGTTCGGCTCGGCGATCAGATGGGCGATGCCCCAAATGCCGAGGCCCCACATCAGCGGGTGCCGGGTGATGGCGAAGATGCCCTGGGCGACATCGGCGCGCTCAAGCAGCTTGCCGGCCTGCGGAAGGCTCGGATTGGGCGAGGCAACCCCGCCGACCGCGAGGATGAGGGCAAGCAACACCAGCACCGCCTGGATCAAGGGCCACCAGCCCAGAACATCCCAGAGCGGCGCATCGGGAGCCGTGTGCTTGAACGCCCAGACCCACCATACGATCGAGGCAAGCGACAGCACGGAAAAGGCGCCCATATAAGGGCCCTCACCCATCCTGGCGACCGCCCGTTGCCTCAGCGGCGTCCCCGGAACCAGGTGAATCGCGACGAACACAAGCCCGGCAAGCGCAAGCATAGTCATGGCAAATCCCCCTCACCGCATCGATTGGATCTCAGGATAGCGCTTTTCCGCGACGTGGAAAGCGTTAGCTGGCGAGGCCCCTTGCGCAGCGGGCTGTAAGGCTTTAGAACGATTCTAAATTGATCGCGTGAAGGAGATGACCCTTGAGGCAGTTCGCCCAGCTCAGCGACCGTGAGGTCCTCGCCCTCGCCATTTCGCTCGAAGAAGAGCACGCCCGCATCTATCAGGACTATGCCGACGGGGTGAAAGAGAATTTCCCGGCCTCGGCGCAGGTCTTCATCGAGATGGCCGAGGAGGAGAACGAGCATCGCGGCCGGCTGATCACGCTCTACCGCGAGAAATTCGGCGAACATATCCCGCTCATCCGCCCGCAGGACGTCCAAGGCTTCGTGCGGCACCGTCCGCTCTGGACCGTGCGCCCGCTGGGACTCGATGCCGTCCGGCGCCAGGCCGAGGAGATCGAATACGAGACGCGGCTGTTCTACGAACGCGCGATGGGCCGCACGACCGACGCGGTCACGCGCAAGCTGCTCGGCGACCTCGCCGCAGCCGAGAGAGGGCACGAGTCGCTCGCCCACCGGCTGACCGAGCTGCATCTGACCGGCACCGCACGCAATGAGGAGGAGGAGACGCGCCACCGCATCTTCGTGCTTCAGGTCGTGCAGCCGGGGCTGGCAGGGCTCATGGACGGCTCGATATCGACGCTCGCCCCGCTTTTCGCGGCGGCGTTTGCGACGCGCAACACCTGGGAGACTTTTCTGGTCGGCCTGGCGGCGTCCGTCGGCGCGGGCATCTCCATGGGTTTTGCCGAGGCTTTGTCCGACGACGGCTCGCTCACCGGGCGCGGCAAGCCTTGGATCCGCGGCGGAATCACCGGGCTGATGACCTCGGTCGGTGGTATCGGCCACACGATGCCCTACCTCATCGGCGATTTCAACATCGCTACCTCGATCGCAATCGCTGTCGTAATGATCGAGCTGTGGGTCATCGCCTGGATCCGGGCCCGCTATATGGACACGCGCTTCCTGCGCGCCGCTTTCGAGGTGGTCGTCGGCGGGCTGATCGTGTTCGCGGCGGGGATATTGATCGGCAGTGCTTAAGCGGGGTGGGCGACCAAGCCGCGTTCAACGTGGGTAGGTGCGATCTGTCATGAGCGAGCGCGAGATCCGTGTCGGCATCATCTCGGACACGCACGGGCTGCTTCGGCCCCAGGCAATCGAGGCTCTCCGAGGTTCAGAGGTCATTATCCATGCGGGCGATGTCGGCAAACCCAACATTATCCAGGAGCTTCGCCGGATCGCGCCGGTTTTTGCCGTTCGCGGGAACGTAGATAATCAGGCCTGGGCGATGGCGCTTCCAATCACCGAGTGCGTCGAGGTGGGGGCACAATCATTCTGGGTCATCCACGAGATTGCGCAGCTCGACATCGAGCCCTTGGCGGCCGGTATCGCGGCGGTGGTCTTCGGGCATTCGCATAAGCCACTGATCGAGACGCGCGGCGGCATCCTGTACATCAATCCGGGCAGCGCCGGTCCTCGGCGGTTCGCCCTGCCGGTGTCGGTCGCCCGCGCGCTTGTGTCCGGGGAGAAAATACGGGCGGAGATCGTGGAGCTGGACGTATGAGTCCGGCTCAGTTTATTGCCCGCGGGCTTGTCCTCGGCGGCCTCATCGTATTCGCGGCGAGGATCTTGATCGGGAGCGCCGAGGGGAGCAACCCGGCAGCTTCAGCCTGGGTCAGCAACGCCGGGGCTCGGTCGGCCCACATGAAGTCTTGTGACGGGTTCAAAGAATCGAATTGCTGAAAGCCGCTCACCGGTCCGGCCGATATTCCTGATGAGCGAGGGATCACGCTGACGGATCGCTCCGATCACCATCCGGCCAGCAGCTTATATGGCCGCACAAGCACCCGCAGGCCGCTCCGACCACCCTGGACCCGGCGCAGCCTGATGCGCCGCCGGCGAACGAACGTTGCGATGTTCACCGATGCCGATACGATGCCGACGCCGTAGCAGACGATTTGGGTTGTGATGAGGAGCGTGTTCATGGTCGGATGCCTCTTGCACAGCATGTCTTCGATTCAAAACAGGCGCGCGGCAGTCCCGCGGCGCCGAGCGAGTGCTTGTCCAAAGCCGGCTTTCGAATGCTTCTATACGTTGAGAACCAGCCTTTGCATGAATGACGAGTGGCGGCTCGCCGGTCCGACAGGCGGAGCGCATTTTTTTTAATGGCGGAGATGTTCGGAAGCGTGTCAGCCACCGAGGCGGATCGGGATCGCCAGCCAAAGAGACACCGGGGCAAACGAGTGTGGCGTCTCGCAATTGCCTTCCCCTTTCGCGGCGGCCTCGACAAGGCATTGCGAGACATAAGCCACACTAGCAGGCTGCTGAAAAAGCCTGGCATCGCGTCAATCTTGTCATGCCCGCGCAGGCGGGCATCCAGCTAAGATACTGAAATTTCTGGATTCCCGCTTTCGCGGGAATGACAGCAAATGGTCGGCGTTGGAGTTTTTCAGCAGCCTGCTAGAAGCCTTGAGTTTTGTCCCCGAATTGCCGAACGTGCTTGCGGTAAATTGGTCGGCGATTCGGAGACGGGACATTAGAACGAGACTTCGAGATCCCATTTCACCGTCAGATTCGGCGTTGCGTCGGTCGCGCCGAACAGCAGCCCGATCGCGCTTTTGATGTCGGGCTCCTTCCCGGCGCCCTTCATCTGCTTCGCCTCATCATCCTCGCCCTTCCCCTCCCGGTCCTTGTCTTTGTCTTCGCCAAAAGAGAAGAACAAAGCCGGCCCGAATCTGAGCTGCGTGTCGTCGAAGGCGGTACGGCCGATATCGCCGATGTCGCCGAAGGCCTCCACACCGGCGCCGAGCCCATGGCGGACCGGCAGTTTCAACTGAGCCGCATACTCGAAGCCGAGCCCATCCTCGCGATGCGGGCCGAAGGTCTTCCCGAACACGCCGTTGAGGGTGAGGCCGCTGTCTTCGTCGCCGAACTGGACAAGCGGCCCGAACTGGACCTCGTCGGGCTCGCCCTGCGCGATGCCGAGGGATACGCCGGCCTGGAGGCCGAATGTGGCGTTCCAGCGCTCGACTTTGGCAAGCTGGAAGATATTGATGAAGTCCACCGAATTGGCCTGGAACCCCAGCCCATCCGGCTTCTGCAACGTCATGCCGAGCTGCGCCTGCCAGAAGCTGGTGACGCCATAGCCGATCTCGACCTCCTGGCCGTAGCGGACCGTGTCCGCGTCCTCACCTCCGGCTTTGGGGAGGCCGGTCGCGAACGATCCGTGCGTTTCAATGTCGAGCTCGCCCTGCTCCACGCTTGGAGAGTTCACCGAGAACTGCGCTCTCGCGGGCGCGGACCAGGCGATGAGCAGCGCGGCGGCGGCGAGTGCGATCAGCCTGCCTTCGAGTCTGAAGACGCCGGCCATATTTGCCCCCTCCAGCAATGTCCTCCAGCACTTCCATCAAAGCCTTGCGCCGGCAATGGCGCGTTGCGCGGCGCAGCGGAATTTCTTTTCGCCGTAGCGGCAAGGTGACAGATCGATGCCGTCACAGAGGATGTGACGACCGGGAAAGATCGGCGCGCTTCGTTCCCGGCGGGAGAAATCGTATTGTCGGCCAAAGAGATATCGGGTTCACCGTGGCCGAAGCCCGGATGCTGAAAGGGAGGAGATGATGAGGACAGGACTAAACCGCGCAGCGGTCATCGCCGCACTCATCGGCCTCGCCGCGTCGCCCGCCATCGCCGCCGGTGACCTTGCCATCAAGGGACAGAAACTTCCCGATCTGGAGATCGGCACCGGCAACGCCGGCTATGGCCTGTCGCAGAAGAAATATGAGCTGGAAACCGGCAAGGCTTACCGGCTGAAGCTGAAAGGCACCGGCAAGCAGGAATGCAAGCTCCGCGGGCCGGAGTTTTTCTCCTCGATCTATGTACGCCAGATCGCGGCGGGCGAGGTCGAGATCATCAATCCGACCTTCGCCGGCTTCGAATTCGATGATCCAAGCGAGGCCGAGCTTTATTTCGTGCCGGTGCGCACCGGAAAGTTCACCATCGCATGCGCGGGGCTCGAGTCGAAGGGCATGACGGTGGAGTTCGACATCAAATAGAGCCGACGACGCAGCGCTGCCCGATTGCGGTCGCGCTAACGATGCGAGCAGCGAGATCAGTCGCCGAGCCCGAGCGAGCATCCGAAGACAGCGGTATCGTTACCCGCAGGCGCCCGCTCTGCACGTCGCCATTGCCGTTCTGCAGGGAGAGGGTGTATTCGCCGGTGAGCTTGATGTTGTTGTCCAGATAGCCGCCGACGCCGGCCTTGAAATAGAGGCCACTGGCCTGGAGATCGTCATTGATCGTCACGGCATGGGCGGTGTTGAAAGCCAGCTTGGCCGTATAGCTGTCGTCGGTCGAGAACAGATCCTCATAGCCGACCTCGCCATAGGCAATGGCATGAGCTGTAGCCGAAGAGCGGTGTGGACGCACGCAGCCGCGCCGTCCAAAAGCCGGTGGTGACGTCCCGGTCGCCATATTGAAGGGCGAGGATGGGCGCGGACTCGGTGTAGCCGTCGAGATTGAGCGAGGCGTAGCCGACGCGCACCGCGGGGGTCAGCGTTATGCCTGACATTTGATATTGGGCGCCGAGCGTTGCCGCGGCGGTATAATCGATGCTCTCCGTGCCGCCGTCGGCGGTCACGGTCGGGAATCCGGTCTGCCGCTCGATCCCGGTATAGTCGTTGAACGACACGCCCGCTTCCACGCCGGCAAAGAAGGCGGAGAGATGCGTCAGGGCGTAGGTATCGATCTGCGTCGAACGCATGTCGGACTTCAAGAGATGGCCGCTGATGTTGCCGGTCTCATAGGCGAGCGAGGCGCCGAAACCGACCGGACCGTCGCTGGCGTCGAAGCCGGCGCGCACGCCGGCCGCGTTAAAGTCGACGCCGGTGCTGCCGAGGATGGTCTGGCTGCCGTCGAAGGAGCCGGTCTGGCCGATGATTTCGGCATAGAGGCCGCCCGGCCCCTCGCGGAAGGGGTTGATGGCGCGGCGGAAGATGATGTCGGAGCCCTCGAGCCGCGTCGTCAGCGCCACCTGGCCCAAGGCGCCGACCGCCTTGCCGGTCTCTTCGGTCGAGAGCAAAAGCGCGGCATATTCGGCGAGCAGCTCATGGCCGGCCTCGGTCGGGTGAACCGTGTCCCAGAACAGGAAGCGATTTTGATCGGCGACCGACGCTCCCGCGCATGACGGCGTCAGAATGCAGGCGCTCGTCACATTGGTGAAGCCGAACGCCGCCGGATTGGCGATGACGACGTTCAATGCGGCAGAACCAGTCCATCTGCACGAGATTGACGTTGGGGTGCAACGCCGCGAGCTGCTGGGTCGCCTGATCGAGCGTGGTATTGTAGACGGCGCTGGCGAACAGACCACCCTGAGCGGTGGCAGGGCTACCATTGAAGCTTGGCGTGGCGCCAAAGTTCGGAAGGTTGGAGACGAGGATTGTCTTGGCGCCCGCGCCGATCGCAAATGCGATATTGGACGCTTCATTCACACCGGTGAGCGTCGCAAAATTCTGCAGCTCAGCCTGTGTAGGGTTGGGATTGGCGCCGAAAAAGTTGAAGAAATCGTTGGCCCCACCCTGAATGCTGACCAGATCATGCGGTCCAAACGCGCCGCCAGCCGCTGGAGATAGGAACGTTGCGATTTGCGTCTGTACGGAGGGAGGAAATCCCGAAACCGTCTGCGCGCCGCCAATGGCTGCGTTGACATTGCCATCGACATTGAAAGGTCCGCCGAACAGAAAGCCGCCCCAGAACCTGTTCATGGAGCTGTCGGGGTTCGAGGAATTGGCCGGATTGGACAGCAGCTCGATCCAGGTCGGCCCGTTGGAAAAGCGGCCATTGAAATAGCCCGGCAGGAAGGGCGGCTTGGGCGGGTCTGGCGGAATGTTATTCGCCAGATTGCCATTATCGGAGAGGCTGTCGCCGAAACTGATGATTCGGCTGAAATCATTCGGGTCTGCCATGGCAGGCAGAACGGAAAACACAAGTGCAAAGACCGACGCAACGACACGCATAATGTTCCCCCACCCCCCGCCGGCGATTGCCCGAGCCGGCGTTAGATATTTATGCGAAAACTAAAATTCTGGGATAGCCGCAGTCAATCCGTACAAAAAGATTTCGTCCGAGAAGCTGCAAAAAAGAGACAGTATTTGCAAGGTGCTTGAACAGCCTCGCGAAACACTTAGCGAAAGCTCATATCCGCCCGGCGCTCATCATTTGGCTTTTTCAACAACGGACCGGGCGAAGCGGGCCACCTGCTCCCACTCCGTAAAGACATGGTCGCGCTCGGCATCGAGCCGATTGTCTTTCTCGGCGAGAATGGATCTGACGATCTGCTGTCTGAAATAGTCGTATTCGGAATACTGCAGGGCGCCCGCCACCAGCAGGACATCCGCCGGGTGCCAGCCGCTCTCCTCGACAAAACCGTCGACATAGCTCTGTGCCTCGCGCGCCCCGTCCTTCATCGCCGCCGAAAGGCTGACGGATAGAAAAGCCGACCGGGCCGTCTCCAGCGTGCCGCGATGGGCAATGACGAAATCGACGATCAACTCCTGGTGTTTGTGGTCGTGAACCGAGCCAGCAATGAAGATGACCGGGAATGTGCCGAGATCCACATCGCCGAGCGTCGAGGCGCTGTCGTGGATCGTGACCTCATGGCCATCCTCGCCGAGTTGGCGTGCCAATATAGTCCGCGATCTTGCGGGTTTGGCCTTCGCTTGTGGCGTAGGCGATAAAAATCTTCATCGAGCCGCTCCTTCGAATTCGAAGCCACCCGCACAGCTTCGCGGCGCATAGAGAGAATGGAACGCAAATCGGCCGACGACATTGAGCGGCGTCAATCTTACGCCCGGAATTGCCGCCTTGTTTCTTAATGCCGCGCCTCTCATGCGCGGAACCGCCTCCGCTGTCGCACGAGCCAAAATGTGACGCTGCGCCATGTCCATCGCGAAATTGCGGGCTGGCAATTCTTGCTAAGCTTTATGATATAAACTGAAGCGATAGGCCGAACACATCCTGGCAGCGCCCGTGAACGGAAAATCCATCCTGCTCATCATCGGCGGCGGCATTGCCGCCTATAAGTCGCTCGACCTGATCCGGCGCGCGCGGGAACGCGGGGCGCGGGTGCGGGCCGTGTTGACCGAAAGCGCGCAGCATTTCGTCACGCCCCTTTCCGTCTCCACGCTCTGCGAGGAAAAGGTTTTCACCGAGCTTTTCGACCTCAAGGACGAGACCGAGATCGGCCATATAAGGCTGTCGCGCGAGGCCGATCTGATCATCATCGCGCCGGCAACCGCCAATCTTTTCGCGCGCATGGCGAACGGTCATTGCCGACGATCTGGCGAGCGCGGTGCTGCTCGCCGCCAATAAGCCGATCCTCGCCGCGCCGGCGATGAACTGGAAAATGTGGGAGAACCCGGCGACGCAGCGCAATCTCGCCCAGCTTCGCGCCGACGGGGTGCATTTCGTCGGCCCGACCGAGGGCGCCATGGCCTGCAATGAATGGGGCATCGGGCGCATGGCCGAGCCGCTCGACATTCTCGGCGAAGCGGAGCGCCTGCTCAACATCCGGCCAGCGCTCAGCCACTGAAGGGCGCGCATGTCGTCGTCACCGCCGGGCCGACCCATGAGCCGATCGACCCGGTGCGCTATATCGCCAACCGCTCCTCGGGCAAGCAGGGCTATGCCATCGCCGCCGCAGCCGCCAAGCTCGGCGCGCGCGTGACGCTGGTCTCGGGCCCGGTCAGTCTCGCTCCGCCTCCCGGCGTCGGGCTGGTCTGCGTCGAAACCGCGCGCCAGATGCTCGCCGCCGTCGAGAAGGCGCTGCCGGCCGATATCGGCGTCTTCGCCGCCGCCGTCGCCGACTGGCGTCCGGCCAGCGACCATCGCGAGAAAATCAAGAAAGTTGGGAAAGCCAAAGCGCCGCCCCTCGCGCTTGTCGAGAATCCCGATATTCTGGCGACGATTGCCAAACACGCGAGCCTCAGGCCGTCTCTGGTTATCGGCTTCGCCGCCGAGACGCAGAATGTGGCGGATTATGCCAGGCGAAAGCTGAGGGCCAAGGGCTGTGACTGGGTGGTGGCAAATGATGTTTCGGCGGAGAAAGGCGTGATGGGGGGAGATCGGAACGAGGTTCTGCTGATCAGCGCGAAGGGCACAGAAGACTGGCCGCCCATGCCGAAAGAGCAGGTCGCGGAAGAGCTGATGCAGCGTGCCGCGAGCTTCTTGCGGGAGAAGGGCGGCAAATGGGCCACGGCGGCGGAGTAGCGCCATGCTGAAAAGCATGCCGTTCTTTCAAAGCGGGCGGAGCGCGGTCATCCGCGTTCAGCGTCTGCCGCACGCCGAGGGCCTGCCGCTGCCGCAATATCAGACCGAACGCGCGGCGGGCATGGACCTCGTCGCCGCACTCGCCGAGGATGAGACCATCTTTCTGCCGATGGGCGAGCGCGCGCTCATCCCGACGGGCCTCACAATGGCGATACCGCCCGGCTTCGAGGGCCAGATCCGTCCACGCTCGGGTCTCGCGCTCTCCTATGGCGTCACGGTCTTGAACAGCCCTGGCACGATCGACGCCGATTATCGCGGCGAGGTCAAAGTGCTGCTCGTCAATCTCGGGCTCGAAACGTTTACTATTGAACGCGGCACGCGGATCGCCCAATTCGTTCTTGCGCCCATTACCCGCGGGTCTTTCGTGGTCGTCGCCGAGATCGAGGATAGCGGGCGGGGTGGCGGAGGCTTCGGCTCGACGGGCTGGTGAACATGGTGGTGCGATGAGTTTGAGCGGCGAGGAGATTGCCCGTTACAAGCGGCATATGCTGCTGAAGGAAGTCGGCGGCGCGGGCCAGCAGAAACTGAAAGAAGCGCGCGTCCTGGTCATCGGCGCCGGCGGGCTCGGCTCGCCTTTGCTGATGTACCTCGCCGCGGCCGGCGTCGGCAATATCGGCATCGCCGACCACGACACGGTCTCGGTCGATAATCTTCAGCGCCAGATCGTGCACGACACGGGCCGGATCGGCGCCGCGAAGGTCGAAAGCGCGGCGGAAACCTTGAGCCGCATCAATCCGCATGTGTCGATCGAGACGATTGCGGAGAAGGTCACCGCCGAAAACGCCATCGAGACTGATCTCGGCCTATGACATCGTCGCCGACGGCTCGGACAATTTCTCCACGCGTTATCTCGTCAACGACGCCTGCTATTTCGCCAAGAGGCCGCTGGTGTTCGGCGCGCTCGGCCCGTTCGACGGCTATCTCTCGACGTTCCGCGCCTTCGAGATGGGTGCAGACGACAGGCCGAACCCGTCCTATCGCTGCATTTTCCCGGAAGCGCCGCCGCCCGGCACCGTTGCGAGCTGTGAGGAGGCCGGCATTCTCGGCGCCGTTGCCGGCGTCATCGGCACACTTCAAGCCGTCGAGGTGCTTAAGGAGCTGCTTGGAGATCGGCCAGCCGCTGACCGGCAAGCTGTCTGATCTACGATGCGCTCGGCGGCCGCTTCGAGACCATGAGCTACGCCTGGGACCCGGACAATCCGCTGAATGGGCGAACGCCGACGATCAAGGATCTCAGCATTCACATGCAGCAGGCGGCTTAGGGATCTGGACGCCGATCTTCATCACGGCTGAATCAATATCTAATATCTAATTGATCACCGGACAGTCGAATTCGTGTCGTTTTCTGCTAATCCGCCGCTGCATATCCCTACTTATTAGCCTGCCAAGCTTTTTTACCCCTATCCAACGCGCAAAGGAGAGGCGCAATATTAGCAAATTCCGATAAGTGCCGCGATTGTAATAGTAATGTTTACGACGTGTCTGTCGAATTTTTTCTGGATCGATCGAGCTTAGCCCAAATTTGTCTTGCGGGATTGGTGGTGGTACAACACCAAGCGTCGCAAGTCCAAGACCTGCCTCGCGTCTTAGAAAATTATCAGTTGTGATTGCCAAACCGTGAGCTCGCGAAAGTATTTTTCGCACGCCTTTCCGGCGAATTAAATATGCTCCCTGCCCCTCGTGGGGTAATCAGATATCTAACGACTTGATAGCGTCCAATCTTTTCAACCGCCCAACATGGGTGTTTTGGCATCATGCTGAGCCGAACAATGTCTGCATTTTCTCGCGTGGCAATCGCTGCGATTGCGTTAAGTTGGTCTAAACCGATCTCAAACGATACGTCGTCCTCCAGGACAAGTGTCCACGTATCGTCATCAAGACCAGCCGCAAGTGTCATCGCTGCAAGATGAGACGCAAACGATGCGATATTCGTCGGTAATATGTGCTGGACGGCATTCTTCGTGAAACGTTCGCGGTACTCGTTAGGGACGGTTTCCGGCGTGAAAGCTGGCAATCGGTAAAATGGGATGCCGGCTCTCTCAATTTGCGGCCGCATCCACGCCAGACGCTCAGCGTCGCGATCCAAGTTGATCAGTACTGAGTGCATATCACGTCACTGGCCACGTTTTGTAATAAAGTCGATTTTTGGACTCGGAGGCCGTAGCAATCGGTGCTCCAAAAGTCGACTTTAACCATTGGCTAAGGTGGTTACACTGAAAGGAAGCGGCGTAATAATTGCGGTGAAACGAATGATACTAGCTCGGCCATGAAACGCAGCACGTAATAAGATACCGCAATTGCTAGGATCGCAGGCACCTGATAGATCGCAATTCCACTTGTGTGACGCGCCTCGGAACTCGCCAAACGGCTAATTGTGACGAGCAGAACCTTTGTAATCCGAAATAGCGAGGCAATCGGATTGGCGTGGAGCCACCTTTTTCGCCTGCGATTATTAACAATGTAATCGTGTCCCTGCACGAGGGCTCGATTCACAAAATGCTTCAAACCATTTGGAGCGGGGTGCTCAAGTGTTGCTCCGGTTTGCTGGTAAATTGTAATACCTTGCGCACGTAACGTCCTCGCAAGATCTGAACATGATCCCCGAAATGTATCAGTTCGCTCCGAGAATGGATTTGCAATAATCGTCTCACGCCGAAATGCTACGCTGTTTGCCGCGAAAGTCCGAACTTCTTTTAGATTCGCCTCTGAGTTTTTCTGGCGAAAGAACCAAAAGATAGAGAAAGCTTTATCGTAAAGCGTTTTTGTTGCAAGATATGGTCTACTGCAAACGACTTTTATATTCGGATCTTTAAACGGACTCAGCAAACGCTCCAACCACAACGCATCAGGTATCACGTCGCTGTCAAGAAACACTACAATATCAGAATTTGATCTTTCTGCTCCGGCATTCTTTTGCTGGTAATAGTTCAAATGACCACAGGGCGTGATCGTAGCAGAAAAATCACCACGAGTATCAGCTTTGACCTGATCGACAACGTTCTCAATCAGCGATCTATCGATTTCTTCATGATCGAAAAAGATTGTCGTCGAAATATCGAAACGTTCCGATATTTCCGGAGCGCCCGATTGTAACGCAAGCTGCTTCAGCATATCGCGCGCGCGCTCTAATTCCGACAGCTTTGCGTTTTCCCATTCGATCACGACGTCGACTGTCGTTCGAACAGGTATTTGGTCCAGTTTAGTGTTACGTGCCGCATTTATCTGTATCGTCTCCGAAAGCATGATAGCCCTCTTAATACTTTTGGCGTTGCGTCCCGATTTTTCGGAGATGGCTAAACACAGTCCGGCTAAAGGTTCGCTTACTTTTTACAGGCGTCAAAGCAAGCTTGTGAGCACTGATGTAGCGTTTTTACGCTAGCAGCCGTAGCAAAAAATAAATCAACACCCTCCCATGAGCATGTCAAGGACGCACGTTGCCAGCACTCTCCGACGTAGGCGCCATGTGGCGAAATAGCCTCAGTAAATCAAATCAATACCGCCAATATTACTCCCATCGCTTAAAGCTACTTTAAGTTTATCGCCAACCATCGTCTGCTGCCTACTTTAAACATCCGCGTTGGATTCTGATGCGGCTATCGCGTCCATCGAATCATTTCAATGCCGCCGCGCATTATAAAGGAGCTCGCTCTGCCAGACGTACCGCCGGCCCCTACTCCGCCGCCTGCGCCTTGATCCGCTCAGGCCCATGTCCGGCGTCGCCGTTTCCGTTCGCCGCTGCCGTGCCTTCACCCGTCTCCTTGATCGTCTCCGGACGCGGCATGGCGACGGTGTTGTAGCCTGAGTCGACATAATGGATCTCGCCGGTGACGGCCGTCGACAGGTCGGACAAGAGATAGAGCGCGGCGCCACCCACCTCGTCCAGACTTGGCGTGCGGCCGAGCGGGGAGTGCATTTTCTGATAGTTGAATAGCACCCGCGCATCCGAAATGCCTGCTCCCGCCAGCGTGCGCATCGGGCCGGGGGAAAGCGCGTTGACCCGGATATTCTGCGGCCCGAAATCCATCGCCAGATAGCGGACCGAGGCTTCAAGAGCGGCTTTCGCCACGCCCATGACATTATAGCGTGGGACAACACGCATCGAGCCGCCATAGGTCAGCGTGATCAGCGAGCCGCCCTGGGGCATGATCGCCGAGGCGCGCTTGGCAATCTCGGTGAAGGAGAAGCAGGAAATCACCATGGTGTTGGTGAAATTCTCGCGGCTCGTATCGGCGTAGCGGCCCTTGAGTTCGTTCCGGTCGGAGAAGGCGAGCGCGTGCACCACGAAATCCAGCGAGCCCCATTGATCACGAATCTCGCTAAACACGGCGTCGACCGAGGTCAGATCGATCACATCGCAGGAGACGATGATCTTGCCGCCGAGCGACTGCGCCAGCGGAATGGCGCGCCGGCCGAAGGCGTCGCCTTGATAGGTGAAGGCCAGGTCGGCTCCGTGTCCGGCCAGAACCCGGGCGATGCCATAGGCGATTGAACGTTCATTGGCGACGCCCATGATGAGCCCGCGCTTGCCAGCCATGAGCGGACCCGGCTTGGCGATATCGATCCCTGTCATGCTTGCTCTCGATGTCAGGTTTGTGCTCAACGGCGCCGATGCCGCGCATCAAGACCGTCAGCCTTCATGACGCTTGAAGATGAGTGCGGCATTCGTGCCCCCGAAGCCAAAGCTATTCGACATTACGCAATTTAACTCGACATTGTCCAGCCGCTCCCGGGCAATAGGAACATCATTGAAAGCGGGGTCAAGCTCTTCAATATTGGCGGACTCGCAGATGAAACCGTTGTTCATCATCAGGATCGAGTAAATCGCCTCCTGCACGCCGGCCGCGCCGAGCGAGTGCCCCGTCAAGGACTTCGTCGCCGAAATCGGCGGGATTTTGGTGCCAAAGACCTCGCGAATTGCTTCGATCTCTTTCAAATCGCCGATGGGGGTCGATGTCGCGTGGGGATTGATGTAATCGATTGTCTCCCTAAGCCCCTGCATTGCGAGTTTAAGACAGCGGGCCGCGCCTTCGCCGGAGGGCTGAACCATATCGAAGCCGTCCGAATTGGCGCCATAGCCGACGAGTTCAGCATGGATCCGCGCGCCGCGCGCCTTGGCGTGCTCCAATTCTTCAGGACCAGCACGCCGCCCCCACCGGCGATGACAAAACCATCGCGGCGAATGTCATAAGCGCGGCTCGCTTTCTCCGGCGTTTCGTTGAAATCGGAGGACATGGCATTCATGGCATCGAAGAGCACCGACAAGGTCCAGTCGAGCTCCTCGCCACCGCCGGCAAAGATAATGTCCTGCTTGCCCCATTGGATGAGTTCAGACGCGTTGCCGATGCAATGCGCCGAGGTCGAGCAGGCCGATGAGATCGAATAATTGACGCCGCGGATGTGGAACGGCGTTGCAAGCGTGGCGGAATTGGTGCTCGACATCGCCTTTGGCACCTCGAACGGCCCGACCTTGCGAGGCCCCTTCGAGCGCGTGACGTCGGCGGCCTGGACGATGGCGCGGGTCGACGGCCCGCCGGAGCCCATGATCAGACCCGTGCGCTCATTGGAGATGTCGCTCTCCTCTAGTCCGGCATCCTGGATCGCCTGCTTCATGGCGATATAGTTCCATGCCGCGCCTGCGCCCATAAAGCGGCGCACCTTACGGCGAGCACGGCCTCCCAATCGAGCTTTGGCGCGCCATGAACCTGGCAGCGAAAGCCGCGCTCGGCATAGTCCTTCGCGATGACAATGCCCGAGCGGCCCTCGCGCAATGAGGCAAGCACCTCCTGGGTGTTGTTCCCAATCGAGGACACGATGCCCATGCCTGTGACCACGACGCGTCTCATGGAAACCCCTCTGTCTCCAATAATTCGCTCTGCTACCCGCGAGCCAGCCGAGCTGGAGGCTGGAGCCTTTCATAAACGGTAAGCACACCCTAGAAAAAGCTCACGCTCCGCTCTTTGGTTACGTTTCCTCATGGAAAACCGGTTCTCGCGCCCCTTGAAAGCCTTAAAGGCCGGCGATGGCGCCTTCGCCCGGTGCTGTCTCAAACAGCCCGACCCGCAGATCCTTGGCGATATATATGGTGTTGCCGTCCGCCTTAAGACGACCGTCGCCAATGCCGAGCGTCAGCTTCCTGCGGATCACCCGCTTGAGATCGACGAAATATTCCAGTTCTTCACCGCCGGGGTGACCATGCCGCTGAATTTGACCTCGCCTACGCCGAGGGCGCGCCCGCGGCCCTGACCGCCGATCCAACCGAGGAAAAAGCCAAGCATCTGCCAGAGCGCATCAAGCCCGAGGCAGCCCGGCATGACCGGGTCGCCCTTGAAATGGCAAGGGAAGAACCAAGGTCCGGTTTCACCTCCAGCTCGGCGATCACTTGGCCCTTGTCATGCTCGCCGCCCGCTTCCGAAATATGGGCGATCCGGTCGAACATGAGCATTGGAGGCAGCGGAAGCTGCGGATTGCCGGGACCGAACAACTCGCCCCGCCCGCAGGCCAGGAGATCCTTATAGTCGTATGCCTGTTGGCGTTAGCCATCGTACCTCGATACCGTCCATGGTCGGGATAAAGTTGGTCCCTTCGAGCATCGGCTAGCTAATATTATCGGGCGGCGCTCCGAAACTCCACCCAATGCTCTGAGAGGAAAGCGGCATGAAAAAGCATATAGTTGCTTTGAAAGCGGTGACACAATATATTTTTGCCAACTGCACGCAAGCACATTGATGCGCCAAATGATCGAACTGGTATCAGAACACAAAATTGCCGGGCGGCTGAAGGCTGCCGGCCTGCGCCCGACGCGCCAGCGCATCGCGCTCGGCATGCTGCTGTTCCGCAACGGCGACAGGCATGTGACGGCCGAGATGCTCCACGACGAGGCCGTGCGCGAGCGCATTCCGGTGTCTCTCGCCACCGTCTATAACACTTTGCATCAATTGACCGAGGCTGGCCTTCTGCGGGAAGTGGCAATCGAAGGATCAAAGACCTATTTCGACACCAACACCTCGGACCACCATCATTTCTATTTTGAGCATGATGGCGTCCTGATGGATATCGACGGCAGCGGCTCGCCGGTCGTAGCCATGCCGGAGCCGCCCGAGGGTATGGAAATCTCCCGCGTCGATGTGCTGATCCGCCTCGTCAAAAAAGGCGCGTCCTCCGCACGGACCTAATCGATCTTTTCGCCCGGATAGACGCCCCAAACGAAATCCTGGCCGATATAGCCAGAGACGCCTCCCGCCGAGATCTGACACCAGCTGCCGTCGCATCGATAGACATCGCCGAGCACGCCGGGCGAAAGTTTTGCGCCGACGGGCGAGGATTTGCTCGCCGAGCCATGCAGATCGATGGTGTGCTCTTATCCTCCCAGGGCGCCACGAGAACCGTGCGCCGGCCGCTCAGAAGCGTGCCGGCCACCCATCCGGTCGCGCCTTCGCTGTCGCGCACTTCGCGCCAGACATCGAATTCGGCGATGACTTCGACAGGAAGGCCGGCGCGGTGAAACACCCAGGCTACGGCGTGGTCCCAGCCCGGACCGCGCCGCACGTTGACCTCGTCGGCCTTCAGACTGACAAATCGGGGCGTCGGCAGCCCGGTGATAGGGCCTGCCTTACGCGCTGCGAGATCGACGGCCGCCTTCTGCGCCAGCGCAGGCGCACCGGGCGCCGTCAGCCAGCCAGCCAGGATCACAGCCAAAGCCATTGCGAGGCGCCTCAAGAACATCCCTCCTTTGCGGGTCTTCGCTGACGCCGATGCCGCTTGTTAACCGCCTTGCATGGATGCTGGCAAGAGACGGGGTGCCACGCAGGGGAAAATTCCTGCGCCGCGGGAGACAAATTCGCAATGCCCGGAAGCTGGCGCCCACAGGGGGCGCAACTTGCGTTTACTTAGCAGGCCCGCCCTGCTCCCCCGAATGCTGATCATTCATGTCCGCGCCTCCCCGGCGTCGCAGCGCCTCCTGAGCGGCGGTCAGAGGTATGCAGCGGATCTTCACATATTCGCCGGGACCGTGCGGGGCGAGGGTCGTCTGCGCGATATAAGCTTGGCCATACAAGCCGCACATCACCTCGTTAGCGGCCACCGGTCCGCGGATAACATCGAGCGCGGTCTCGATCTGGCAGTCCGATGGTGCCAGATCGACGGAGCAGACCAGTATCAGCACCTGGAACATGTTCTTCGCCGCCTCTGTCAAATCGTGCGATCGCGCGGTTGTCCGCGCAGGGTCGGAGCCCGCCGAGGTCGCCAAGACGCACTTCATCGCGCTCGGAAGCGCCCGCCGGACCGTATCCAATCGTTACGCCCAATCGACCGCCGAAGTTGACATGCGCGACACGGGCGCGCCTCCTCCGTCTGGAGGACATTCCCTCGATTTCGACACAATTTGGCCAACCTGTTGTTGTGCCTGCGAGCGACCTCCTTACGCAGGGCCTGTAACAAATTCAGCCAAGGGAATATTCGGACGCTGAATACGTACTCAATTTGGGGGATGCGCAGAAAAAAGCGGTACTTCGGCATCCAGGATTATGTGTCGCTACACCTGAGGCGGGACCACGCGATGCGTTCATTCCGATAATCTTGCCGGCCGGCCTTGGGGGAGCTGCTGCCAGAGTGCGTGCAACCCTGCAGCCCGCAGCGTCAAGAGCGCGATGATCGGGCGACCGCTCACCATCGGCCAGAGGGTTTCGCGGAGCTGACAAGAGCAAGCGATCCCGGACAGCTCTGCCAGCCGAACATCTCGCACTTTGTCATCGCGGGCAGCTTCTGGTAGACATTGGAGCAACTTTTGCCAGATTATCCTTGGCTCCGATAAACACTCTCAGATGGCTTCCCCCTGGGGAGACTTATTGCATGACCTCTGCAAAGCCGACCGTCATCGTCACAAGAAAACTTCCGCAGCCGGTCGAGGCGCGAATGCGCGAGCTGTTCGACGCACGCCTCAACGAAGACGATACGCCGATGACGAGGGACGAGCTGATCCACGCCGTAGAGACGGCCACCGTGCTCGTGCCGACGGTGACCGACCGGATCGACCGCGCCGTGCTCTCCCGGGCCGGCCCGGATTTGAAGCTGATCGCCAATTTCGGCACCGGCGTCGACAATATCGATCTGGAGACCGCCCGCAACCGGGGCATCATCGTCACCAACACGCCAGGCGTCCTGACCGAGGACACCGCCGACATGACCATGGCGCTGATCCTTGCCGTGCCGCGGCGGCTTACGGAGGGCGCGAAATTTCTGAAAGACGGCGCCGACTGGCGGGGCTGGTCGCCGACCTGGATGCTCGGCCATCGCATCTGGGGCAAGAAGCTCGGCATCATCGGCATGGGGCGGATCGGCAAGGCCGTCGCGCGGCGCGCCCGCGCCTTCGGCCTCAGCATCAACTATCACAATCGGCGCCGCATCGGGCCGGAGATCGAGGCCGAGCTTGGCGCGAACTATTGGGAGAGCCTCGATCAGATGCTCGCCAATGTCGACATCGTCTCGGTGAATTGCCCCCATACGCCCGCCACCTACCACCTGCTCTCCGCACGCCGGCTGAAGCTGCTCAAGCCGACTACCTATATCGTCAACACCGCGCGCGGCGAGGTGATCGATGAAAATGCGCTAGCCCGTATGATCGAAGCCGGAGAGATCGCCGGCGCCGGCCTCGATGTCTTCGAGCACGAACCGGCGATCAATCCCCGCCTGTTAAGGCATGCCAATGTCGTCGTCCTGCCCCATATGGGCTCGGCCACGATCGAGGGGCGTATCGATATGGGCGAGAAGGTGATCATCAACATCAAGACCTTCCTCGACGGCCACGCGCCACCGGACCGGGTCCATCCGGCGATGTTTTAGAGCGAGATCCGAAAGGCCTGTCCCCGTGAAGACGCTAGTTGATGCACAGATTTGGTGCGACGGAATGATTCAATCGGGGAAATAGTGATCCCGCCTATCCGATCGCTATGATTCACTTTCTGGCACTTTGATTCTCTTGAGGGGGTCGGGATGTTGCTGGAGCACTATTCGGTGGGTCGGTTCGGGGATCGTCGCCTGGATAAAGGGGGGCGGCTCTGCTCGAGGGCATGGTGATGCGCTCGAGCTCGTGTTTGCGGCGGGCGGCGACTGGCCATCGATCGGAGATCGTCCGCTATGGTCGATTTCTGGCCAACGAAAAGGTGACGGTGGAGGCCTTACTCACGGGCTGGGGCGAGCAAACCGCCGTTGTGGCAGCCGGCCGGCATGTGCTGGCAATCCAAGACACCAGCGAGATCCATTTTCGAACGACGGCTGAGCGCCGTGCGGCTTGGGCGAGATCGGCAAAGGCATCGGCCGCGGCTTGCTGCTGCATGCGATGCTGGCGCTGGATGCGGATAACCCTGCCTGTCTGGGACTGGTTGCCGGCCAGATCTGGACACGCCAGGGCCGGGTTGCGGTGCCGCACGAGAAACGGCGGCCTGATGAGAAGGAATCGTGGCGCTGGATCAGCACGGCCGAGCGGGCCAAGGAGGTCCTTAGCGCGGCGACAATGGTCACCGTTATTGATGACCGCGAGGGCGACATTTATGCCAAATGGGCGAGCGTCGCGGAGCAGAATTTTCATTTGCTGACGCGCTCCATGCATGACCGTGCGCTGGCCGGCGGCGCGAGCCTATATGACACAGCGGCAAGTCTGCCGATTGCCGATATCTCGATCCTTGAGCTTGTAGCGCGTGCTGGTCGACCGGCACGCCAGGCAAAGCTGGCATTACGCTTTGGACGAGTGACGCTGCAAAGGCCGAGAGGTCCGGGCATGCGGGACTTGCCCAAGACAGTTGCGCTAAGCTTGATCGAGGTGGTTGAACAAGATCCACCGGCCGATGTCGAGCCTTTGCATTGGTATCTGCTGACGACCCACGAGATCGGCGATGCCACTTCGGCTTGGCAGATTGTCGATTGGTACAAGAGACGCTGGACAATCGAGCAGCTCTTCCGGATTCTGAAAACTGAGGGGCTCCAGATCGAAGACAGCCGGGTCGAAACCGCCGACCGCTTGCTCAAACTCACAGCAATCGCCGCGAAGGCTGCGGTCATCACCTTGCAACTGATGCAAGCGCGGGACGGCCAAAGCGCCGAGCCGGCAAGCACCGCCTTCAATGAAGACGAAATCTGTCTCCTCGACGCACTCGGCCGTTCGTATCAGGGCCGGACGAAGCTGCAAAGCAACCCTCGCCCGCCGCGCAGCCTCGGCTGGGCCACCTGGATCATCGCCCGGCTCGGCGGTTGGGACGGATATCCGCGTACCAAGCCTGGCCCCATAACAATCCACCGCGGACTGACTTACTTCCTCGGCATCGCCCAGGCAAGGCTTCTCGAAGATGTGTGAATCAACTAGCGTGAAGACGGAGATGGGAACCGGTTTTCGGAAAAATCGAGCGTGAAAACAAAAAGTTAGAGCGGGACAGCAAATTCCATCAAAAATCGTCCCGCTCTAGGGAAGCCGGGCGAGTGTTAGATCCGGCCCGGCGCAGGCCAGCCACGCGCCGGGGCAGTTGCAATGGGGGGTATCATGACCGCGTCAACCATATTGGACGCATTGGTGCAGACGGGCAGTCAGATCGACAGTCAATGGTCGATGTTCATCGTCGTACATCTCGGCCTGTTCTGGTTCTTCTTTCTGGTGCACCGGCCGCTGCTCGTCTTCGAGCGCGCCGTCGCTCTGTTCGCCTATGGCGCCTTCGCCTTCATCAACGGCAATGCGCTGAAGCATACCTATGCGTTTCTCGAAGCGATGCGCAGCGATCTGGTGACGCAATTTCCGAATGACCTGGCCAATGCGCCGAAAATGGCGAATGCGCTGACCAGCCTCTATTTCGGCGACCGCGCCGAGCTGATCACGCTCACCCATGGCGGCGCGTTCGCGGTCGTAACGGTGTTTCTGATTTTCAGGAACGTGATCATCCGCCGCTATGAGCGCGTCTTCCCGCAACGCGCGCCGACGGCTGGCGGGCTCCTCGACTGACGCCGGCTCAGCCCGACATGGCACTCATTGCGAGCGCGCGCTGCTCGTCTTGCCGACCTGCATCAACGCCCCGTAAGCGTCCGTCAGCCCTGCCCCGAACTCCGGGTCTTTTCCGGTCGGCCCGAGATCGTGCGCGCTGCCGACAAGGGCCTCGCGCACCAATTCCGGTGACAATGCGGGTTGCGCTCCATCAGCAGAGCGATGATGCCAGTCACATGGGCCGCCGCGAAGGACGTGCCCGAGAGGTAGTCGAAGCCCTGTCCCGTCACCGGCGCCAGAATATCGACGCCCGGCGCGGCAGCGAGTACATAGCCGCCGCGATTGGCCTGGTCGTAGAGCGCGTCGGACTCATCCGTCGCCGTGATGGCGATGACCTTGTCATGCGCCGCCGGATAGGCAGGCGGCGCGTTCGGCCCCTCATTGCCGGCCGCGGCAACGAACACCGCCCCTTGCGCATAGGCGGCGTCGATCATGTCGATCAGGAGCGGCTCGCGCCGCCCGGCAAAGCTCATATTGAAAATGCGCGCGCCCTGGCTGAATGCGAGATCGACCGCGCGGGCGAGCGTCGTTGCCGTCGTCACAGGCGGGGTTCCAAGCCGCTCCGGGGCGAAGGCGCGCACCGCAATGATCTTTGCGCCCGGCGCAATGCCGACGAGGTCGCCGCTCGCGGCGATGATGCCGGTCACGGCGGTGCCATGCGCATCGGGGCCTTTGACGCCGCTTTTTACGGCATCGATGAGCGTCAGATTGGCGTGTTTGAGCGCGGGATGGCTCGCATCGACTCCGGAATCGATGACCGCAACCGTCATGCCGCGCCCGTTCACGATCGCTTGTGCGTCAGGAACGCGCATCTTGCCAAGGGCATATTGCAGTTCGAGCGCCGATCCTCCGGCGCCGCCCTCCAGCCAGTAATAAACATTCGGCGCGGCGAAGCCGACGCCTGGAACATTCGCCATTGCCGCGGTGATGGTCTCGACCGGCCGGTTGTCCGGGATGCTGAAGCGGTAGACGCGGCTCGTGCCCAAGAGAGCAAAGCTAAGCGTCTCCTGCAGGACAAGATTGAAATTCTGTGCGAGCTGCGCTGCGACCGCGTCCGGCTGGGCATCGCGCACCATGACCACGATCTCGCCCGGCTTGAATTCCGGCCTCTCGCCAAGCGCGGCGGCGCGGGTCAGCGGTGGCGGCGGCGGCGTATCGGCCGTTACCGACGGCGGCACGAAGCGGTCTGGCGGCACGACCGGAAGCGGTGGGATTGCCGTGACGCGGCTCGGATGGCGCGGTTTCGTCCGCGACGGACCATCGCCATTATCGTCATCATAGTTATCGTCCGTCGTGTCCTGCCGATGATGCCGCTTTCGGCGCGGGCGGTCTTCGTCATCATCGCCGTTATTGAGCTGGTTTATGATTCCCGGAGCGTATTGCAACAACAGCCCGCCAGCGCCGCCGAGGCCGCCATGACCATTGCCGCCGCGGCCCCCACCGTTGTCGCGCGAATAATCGCCGGCGTCGGGCGTATTGACACTGCGCTGGGCCGAGGCCTCCTTGAAGATGCTGCTGAGACCGATCAATAGGCACACGGCACCGAGGAGTCTCGCGGCACCGCGAATAACAGACCAGATCATGGCGCTCTCTCTCATCCTGTCAGGCGGCGACGGCCTTCGCCAGCCTACCCCGCGGGGGCTGCGAATGTCACGATGTCTGTTTTCTGCCGCAGCGTCTTCAGAACCGCCTCGCGCTGCTCGTCGGTAAGGACGTGCGAGGAGAGGCGAATTTTGAAGACGCCGCCCGGCTTTGGTCCGTCAACGATCGTACCATGCATAGATTCGAGCAGTGCAGCGATCTGGCCGGCTGTTGCGCCATCGGCGAAGCGGACCAGCACGAAGGTGCCGGCCGCGACCGCCTGCGCCTTACCTGAGGCGACGCGGTAGCCGCCACCGTCCGTCTCGCCGGGGACGAGCGAAACCAGCACTGCGGCCTGGACGACGATGATGAGCGCTGCGAGAGCGGCCGCGACAGTCAGTCCCGGCGAGAGATTGCCCGGCAGCCAGCTCAAGAGCCGAGCCTTATATCCGCCGGATGCCGCCGGCGCTGCGCCGCCTTCGGCCGCGATCTTCGCCATAAGGCGGTCGCGTGCCGAGTGCATCGGCATTCCGAGGCTCTCATTGGCGGCGACCGTTTCCTCACTCTCCTCGCGGACCAGCGCAAGCCGAACATTCAGCTCCGGATGGGCCGCAAGATAGGCCTCGACGCGGCGCATGTCACCGGCGCTGAGCGTTCCCTTCTCGTACCAAGGCAGCATGAACTCGATCGCTTCACGCTCGTGGTCCCCCATGTCGATCATGGCCATCCCCGGTCGAGACCGGCCTCCTGCATCAATTCCCCTAGCTTCTTGCGCGCATAAAACATCCGGGTCTTTACAGTGTTCTCCGGAATGCCGACGATTTCGGCCGCCTCGGAGACCGACTTATCGTGATAATAGACGAGATCGATGATCTCGCGATGATCGACCGAGAGCCGTTCCATGCAGGCACGCAGAGCCTCGGCTTTGCTACGCTTCTGCAAGGTAACGTCCGGCGTGTCATCGTCATCGGCGAGTTGGACGGCCATCGCATCATCAAGCGGCACTTCGGCCTTCCTGCGCAGCACACTGATCGCGCGATTGTGGGCGATCGAGAGCAGCCAGGTCGAAACGGCGGATCGTCCCTCGAAGCTTGCCGCCTTCCGCCATGTCTCCAGAAACACTTCGTTCATCAGCTCCTCGGCCACCGGCTCGTTCCTGGTCAGCCTCACCAGATAGCGGTAGAGGCGAACATGATGGCGAGCATAGAGCGCGCTCATGGCGGTCTGGTCGCGGGCCACGATCCGCCGGATCAGATCCCGGTCATCGGCCGCCGTCATGATCGCGCCGTTCTGAAAACTGCGCGCCTTTGATCGGTTGGTCGCAGCAGCTTGAGGGAAGGTTCAAGAGGCAGAACAAAGCTTGGTTGGAAATGCACGGTCGCACGGTGCTGGACACCCTGACGCAAATGAAAACCGGGATTGGTTTGGGCTGATTACGGCGTTTATAGGCCGCATAGGTGAAAACCGAGTTGCGCGCAAGCAACATCGCCATGAATTCGTTAATTTCCTTTCTGGTTTATACACCTCACGGATACCAATCTACGGTTGTATAGGTAAATCTACTTAAATATAAATCGATCATGATGAAGCAGTGATGTCACTTATATTATATATATCAGAGGTTGCATCGAATATAATATCTGATATTAAAGCTTAGTATCTTGATAGACATACAGAGCTTGAAGAATGACCTGACTTAATAAAATCTTCAGCGAGTGGTTCTGTTCTTGGCTCGGGTTAGTATCGCATGAGTACGCCGGCCGGTGAAAGACAAGTCGCGTTGCCGCTCTATCGCACCGAACGCGTTATTGCGTCGCTGACCACGGCCTGGGTCGTCATCCTGACCACCTACATGATCTTTCAGAATCATGAGCTGTCACAAACCAGCATCTACTTTTTGAAGATCGTCCTGTCGATGTCCGGCGGCGTCATGCTGGCGACTCTGCCGGGCTTCTTCGACGTGAACTACAGTCTCGGCGGCTTTTCGGTCAGAGCCGCCGGCGGTGCCGCGGCGTTCGTGTTCATCTACACGCAGTCGCCCAACGTGCCAGCGTTCAAACTCGACCAAGTCGCAAGACCGCCGGCCGGCGCGGAGCAGTACCGACATCCGACAGCGGACCATACCTCCGCGATCACCGACCGTTTGCCTACACTCGTGGTGCTCTCCTTCGCGCCGACAAGCATTCTGCCGGCGCCTGCGCGCCCAGGCTATCAGCCAGACTATCGGCCTGCCTCGGATGACCGGCAAACGATGGCGGCGAGTGTCGATGCTGGGGTAGACGCCGGCTCGGCCGGCAATGGCAGCGGAATAAGTATTGGTGAAGCGGTAACCGCGGATGCCGGGGCAGTTTACGCCGCGACGGTGAGTTACCTCAGAAGCGGCCTCGTCAAGCTCAGCAGCCTGCTTGACGCGGCAGCAGAGGCTTTGCGCAACGCGGTCAGCAAATTGGCGACCGCTGCGCGCGCTCTATTCGGCTTGGCGCCTTCAAGCACGGAGCCGGCTCAGATCGTCGGCGTCGTAACCGAGGACGTTTCGGCGCGTCTTGATCCTCTCACCGAATCTTTGTTTGGGACCGGGACGGCGCCGATCACGGCCGTGCTAGGCGGACTTAGCGATCTCACTTCGGGGCTTACCAGCGGCCTGACCAACACAGTGAGCAGTATCGTCTTGGTCACGGACAGAACCGTCCAAGCTCTCACGACGGGTCTTCTGGATACCACGCACCAGCTGCTCGGTGGTACTGGGGCGCTGGTCGGCGATGTGACAGGCGTCTTGAACAATGCAACCGGAGGGCTGACCTCCGGACTGACGGCGCCGGTCGACAAGCTTGTCCAGGGTGTCACGGCAACGACGGACAAGCTCGTCGATACCGTCGTGCCGAAAGCCACGGATACAGTCAGTCATGTTCTGACCGGGGTGAATGCAGGCCTGAACAAGGTCACCGAACACGTCAACGCGGTTTCGCCCGGCATCATTTCGCGCATCGATCCCGACTTTACCGCCGCCAACGGCATCCAGGATCTCGCCGGCGCCAATGACCTCTCGGCCACCGGCCCGCTTCTCGGAAATCTGGACGGCGCTTTCGGCAAGGCCGCCGGCGCTTCGGGGAGCTTCGCGCCCGGCTTTTCCGACTTGCAGAACACGAATGCTCTGCTCGGCAAAAGCTTTTCCGACCCGCTCGGTGGTGAGGCCCTTTCTGCCGCGCCGTCCCGGCTTTTGGGCTCCGGGCAAAGCCTCCTTCCTGCGCTTGGCAGCGGCATCAGTGATGCGACAAGTAGCCTCGGATTGGCGCGGTCGCCGCTCCTCGGCGGCGATGCCGCAAGCAGTTCCGGCTCGGCAAGCCCCGCTGCGGGGGCAAGCCTCACTTCTACCGTGAGTGGCATTGCCGGACCGACGAGCTCGGGGAGTGGAACAAGCCTCGCGGGAGGCGGCGCGGTCTCCTCGACGCTCGGCACGACCAGCTCGATCGTCGGCGGCGCCTTAAAGGGGCTCGGCCGGCACTAAAGCACGATCGGGAAAAAGCCTGTCCCCGCGCAGACGGGGATGGACACCGGTTTTCGCGGAAAACTGCGCGAAAACCAAAAGATCTAGAGCGCGTTCGATTCAATCCGAAGCGATCAGCCTCTAGAGCAACGATGCAGCCTTCATGAAACTCAATGGCGATATCGACCATGTTCAAAAGACATTTTTTCAAAGCGCTCGCGGCGCACTTCCTGATTCAGGCGCAAAATCCAGCCATAGCCATACCCCAGCTGATTCGCGCGCAAACTCCAGCCATAGCCATACCCGGGGCGCCAGAGCCACTGTCGTCCCGTGCCATGACAAGCACTGCCCCAAACGCGCAATGCCTCAATCCGTCCGGCCTCATCCATATCCGCGACATACGGGCCGCTGCGCCGGGCACCGGCAGACGCGCCAATAGCTGCTGGAGCGCCTGCTTCAGTGATTACAATCAATGCATGGACAACGCTCCAACCGACAGCGCTCCAAAGACAGTCTGCGTCTCGCGGATGAAAACCTGCCTCGCCGTCTGCGACCATCTGTCGGACCGGCCGGGGATGTAGCCAGACACGTTTGGCGGTCGCGGTAACGCCGGCCAAATGAGATGCTAGCCGGCGGCCTGCAGCTTGGGCGGCGGGCGGTTGTCCGCCCGCGGCTCATAATTGAGGATCGGCGCCAGCCACTTCTCCGCCGTCTTAAGGCTCCAGCCTTTGCGGCGCGCATAGTCCTCGACCTGATCCCGGTCGATCTTGCCGACGCCGAAATAATGGCTATCGGGGTGGGAGAAATAGAGGCCGGATACCGCTGAGCCCGGAATCATCGCGTAGCTTTCGGTGAGGCGAATGCCCGTGGCGGCTTCGGCACCCAGCAGCGCGAATAAAGTCGCTTTTTCGGTATGATCGGGCTGGGCGGGATAGCCGGGTGCCGGACGTATGCCGCGATAGCGCTCCTTGATCAACTCCTCGGCGTCAGATGTTCCTCGGCGGCGTAGGCCCAGAATTCGCGGCGGACGCGTTCATGCAGATGTTCGGCAAAGGCTTCCGCCAGCCGGTCTGCCAGCGCCTTCACCATGATCTTGGAATAATCGTCATTGGCGCGCTCGAAACGCTCAGCAATCGCGTCCTCGCCAAGTCCCGCCGTCACCGCGAAGCCGCCCATATAGTCGGGCGGCCCGCCTTCCGGCGCGACAAAATCAGCGAGCGCGGTATTGGCGCGGGCGCTGTCGCCGCGGCTGATCTGCTGGCGAAGCGTATGTAGGGTTGCCAGCGCGGTCTGACGGCTCTCATCCGCATAAAGACGAATGTCGTCGTCGCCGACCGCATTTGCGGGCCAGAAGCCGATAACGCCGCTCGCCCGCACCCATTTCTCCGCCACCATCTGGGCCAGCATGGCCTCGGCGTCATCGAAAAGCTGGCGCGCCGCATGCCCGTAGCGGCTGTCCTCCAGCACCATCGGATAGGTGCCCTTGATCTCCCAGGTGGCAAAGAACGGCGTCCAGTCGATATAGGGGACGAGGCGTGCCAGCTCGTAATCCGGGAAGGCGCGCGCGCCGAGAAAAGTCGGGCGCGGCGGCTGATAGCGGGTCCAGTCGATCGCATATTTGTTCGCGCGGGCGGCCGGCAGCGATGTGCGCGTCTTGGCGCCGCGGCTGCGCTCGTGGGCAAGCCTGAGCTTGGAATAATTCGCGCGGACAGCATCGACATAGGCCGCGCTTTCCTCGCCCAGAAGCTTGGACACCACGCCGACCGCCCGGCTGGCGTCCGTGACATAGATTACCTGCCCGCGCTTATAGTTCGGGCTGATCTTGACCGCCGTGTGCACCTGGCTCGTGGTCGCGCCGCCGATCAGCAGCGGAACGGAAAACTCCTGGCGCTCCATTTCGGCCGCGACATGGCACATCTCATCGAGGCTCGGCGTGATCAGGCCGGACAGGCCGATCAAATCCGCCCCGAGCTCGCGCGCCTTGTCGAGGATCTTCTGAGCGGGCACCATCACGCCGAGGTCGATCACCTCGTAATTATTGCATTGCAGGACAACGCCGACGATGTTCTTGCCGATATCGTGGACATCGCCCTTGACGGTCGCCATGACGATCTTGCCGGCGGCCGGCTTGTCCTCAATGCCGAGTTCACGCTTCTCCGCCTCCATGAACGGCATCAGATAGGCGACGGCCTTCTTCATCACCCGCGCGGATTTGACCACCTGCGGCAAGAACATCTTGCCCGCGCCGAACAGGTCGCCAACGACATTCATGCCGTCCATCAGCGGACCTTCGATCACATGCAGCGGCCGGTCGAAATGCTGGCGGGCTTCCTCGGTGTCCGCCTCGATAAAATCGGCGATGCCGTGAACAAGCGAATGGGTAAGCCGCTCGGAGACCGGCTTCTCGCGCCATGACAGGTCGACGCCGCTCTTGCGCTTTTCGCCGGTCTTGAAGCGTTCGGCAGCCTCCAGCAGCCGGTCGGTGGCGTCCGGCCGCCGGTTGAGGATCACATCCTCGACAAGCTCGCGCAGCTCCGGCTCGATATCGTCGTAAAGCGCGAGCTGGCCGGCATTGACGATGCCCATGTCCATGCCGGCGCGAATGGCATGGTAGAGGAACACCGAATGCATGGCCTGGCGCACGCGTCTCATTGCCGCGGAAAGCAAATGAGAGATTGGAGACGCCGCCCGAGACATGCGCGTAGGAAGCTCGGCCTTGATCCGCCGCGTCGCCTCGATGAACTCGAGGGCGTAGTTATTGTGCTCCTCGATCCCGGTCGCGACGGCAAAAATATTCGGATCGAAAATGATGTCTTCCGGCGGAAAACCGACGCGCTCCGTCAGGATCTCGTAAGCGCGCTTGCAGATCTCGAATTTGCGGGCCGCCGTGTCCGCCTGCCCCGTCTCGTCGAAGGCCATCACGACCACCGCTGCGCCATAACGCTGGATCTTGCGCGCCTGCTCGATGAAAGAGGCTTCACCTTCCTTAAGGCTGATGGAGTTGACGATCGCCTTGCCCTGGACGCATCTGAGGCCGGCCTCGATCACCGGCCATTTCGATGAATCGATCATCACCGGCACGCGGGCGATGTCCGGCTCGGAGGCGATCAGGTTCAAGAACGTCACCATGGCCTTCTCGCTGTCGAGCAGACCCTCGTCCATATTGACGTCGATGACGTTGGCGCCGCTTTCGACCTGCTGGCGCGCAACGGTCAGCGCGGCATCGTAATCGCCGTCCTCGATCAGCTTGCGAAATTTGATCGAACCCGTGACGTTGGTCCGCTCGCCAATCGTTATGAAATTGCTGCCGCTATTCGCCGTGTCCACGATCTGACTCTCACTCAATGCCGCTAGTGTGGCTCATGTCTCGCAATTGCCTGTTCGGACTCTGCAGCAAAATGTTAAGGCAATTGCGAGACGCCACACTAGGCGCGCTTTGCCCGCTCTATGTCGCCTTGCCAGTCGTGCCGGTTTTTTTGGCCGGCAGAGACGCTAGCTCGGCCTTGGTTTTCTCTTCTGCTGCGTCCTGCGCGAACAACTCCTCCAATTCCTGGGACTGCTTCAGCGCATAGAGCCGGATTTTCTCCGTATCCGTATAATACTTGTAATCCTCATAGAGACGGCGCTCATCGCGCTCCCTGAACATCTCGATCACCCATTTCGCACGCGCATCGGCGGTTCCAAGCCCTTTCAGCAGCGCTTTCGCCATTTCAAGCGCGGCCAGAAACGTCTCACGCTCGACCTCTTCGATCCCCAGATCCATGAGACGGTGCACGTGCTGCCGATTGCGCGCGCGAGCAAAAACCGGCACATGCGGAAAATGTGTGCGCACGACCTGCGCCGTCCGCATCGATGTCTCGACATCGTCTATCGCAAGAACAAAAGCGCGTGCATTCTGAGTTCTTGCGGCTTCAAGAATGCCTAGCCGGCTTGCATCCCCATAATAAATTCTATTGCCGAACTGATTAACGAGGTTGACCTGCTCGGCATTAATGTCAAGTGCAGTAAATGGAATTTTCGTTGCCCTCAGAACGCGCGCTACAATCTGCCCGAAACGCCCGAAACCGGCAATCACCACATGGCCGTCAGCTTTCGGCGGCGTATCATATTGGGGTTCGACCTTCCGCAGACGCCGCGCGACGGCGTCATCGGCAAGCAGGAGCAAGGGCGTCATCGCCATGGAGATCGTGATCGCAACGGCAATTCCGTTCGCAAGCGTGTGATCGATGACATTGCCCGCCGCCGCCGCGGCAAGGAGCACAAAGCCGAACTCGCCCCCTTGCGACAGAACGATCGCCAGCCGCCGCGCCGACCGGATCCTGAGGTCTTGCCAAAGACCGATCCCGTAAATGATGAGTATCTTGATCAGCGTGATGGTGGCGACGGCCGAAAAGATCACATTAGGCTCGGTCAGCAGGAGATTGATGTCGAGCGACATCCCGACCGTCATGAAGAACAGGCCGAGCAGCAGCCCCTCGAAGGGCGCAATGTCGGACTCGATCTGATGCCGGAATTCGGAGTCGGCAAGAAGAATGCCGGCAAGGAACGCGCCGAGCGAGGCCGACAGGCCGATATAGTCCATCACATAGACGACGGCGACAATGGTCAGCAGGGCCGAGGCGGTCATCGCCTCCCTCACACCCGTGGAGGCGATGATCCGGTAGATCGGATTGAGCAGATAGCGCCCGGCAAGAATGATTGCGGCAATGCCGGCAATGGCCTGCAGGACACCGGCGGCCGAAAGGGCTGATCCCGCCTCGCGCACCGCCAGGAAGGGGACCATGGCGATCATCGGGATCGCCGCGATGTCCTGGAACAGCAGAATGGAGAACGACAGCCGTCCGTGGCGGGCGGTGAGCTCGCCCCTCTCATCCAGCGTCTGCAAGGCGAACGCGGTCGAGGATAGGGAAAGCGCGAGTCCGACGATGAGCGAAGGTCCGAAATCAAGGCCGCCATACATTGCGACAAGCGTGAACACGATGATGGTGACGGTAACCTGCACGCCGCCAGCGCCGAAGATCGCGCTGCGCATCGCCCAAAGCCGGCGCGGGCGAAGCTCAAGCCCGATCAGAAAAAGGAACATGGCGACACCCAGATCGGCGGTGTGGCGTAACTCTTTTGGATCTCCGAGCATGGCTCCAAGCCCACTGACGCTGATCACGATTCCTGCCAGCAAATAGCCGAGGACCGAACCGATATGGCAGCGCCTCCCGAGCGGGGCCGCGATCGCGGCGGCCATGAGAAACACGATGAGCTGCAAGAGAAAGTCATTCATTGACTACCCCAGGAAAGCGCAGGCTGGGTGATGTTTACCGCGGACATGCGAACTCAAGGGCTTGGACAGCCCGTCGTCAATCTAGCCCGGAGGTGGGTTGCATGAAAGCATCCTTGCCCGCGCCGTGTTTTGATCCTATCAACGCAAAGACCGCCAAGGGACATGTGCAAGGCAGACCTTATCGTGACGCAGATGAATGACCGGCTTGTGAACAGCGGAGGAGGGGCAACGATCGTCGCCGCCTTCCTGCTGCTGACGGCGGCGGCTTCGGCGCAGGCCGTCTGCGTGCGCTGCACAGGACCTGACCAGACCTACGCCTGCACAGCGATCGCGGATGATCCGGTCCCAGATGCGGCCCTCGGGTTGTTCTGCGTCTCGCGCATCGCCAGCGAGCACAATCATGCGAGTTGCGGCATCGACCGCGAGTTCCGGCCAAATGCGACGGTCTCGCCGTCAGCTATGTCTATGACGAAAGTGCGATGCCGGGCGCCGCCGCGGATGCCGACCCCAAGCCCGAAACGGCCGACACGCCAAATGACGGCGAGCCGCGCACGCTCGGCGAATTCACCAAGGAAACGGTCGACGCCTCCGCAAAAGCGGTGAAAAAGGCAGGGGAAAACATCGGAGAGAGCGCGGCCAATGCGGGCAAGGCTGCCGCCGATGCGATAAAAAGCACGGGAAAGACCGTCGGCGATGCAACCAAAAAGACATTAAAATGTCTCGGCTCCGCCTTAAACGACTGCTAGATGCGTTCCTCGAGTCTCTGAGATAGTCGGACCATCTTCCAAGCCAAGTTTCAAAGGATTGCCGCCATGCGAGCCAGGAAAGCCGTTGCCAAAGGGCCGGCAAAGGCTCGGCCTTCACTGTCCGACCGCCTTATCCGCGGGCTCGGATTGGTCTGTGTCCTCGCCCTGGCGATAATCCCGAGCGGCTGCGGCTTTTCCGTCAATAACGGACCGATCAATGAGGCGCTCGCCGAAGCCGAGCCGGCAAATTCGGCGCCGCTCGACGCTCCCGAGGGAAATTTCGACGATACGGTCGTCGGCCTGAGCTTTTCCGGCGGCGGCAGCCGGGCGGCCGCCTTCGCCTTCGGCGTGCTGCGCGAGCTTAGCCGCGTGCAGATCACCAGCCAGGGGCGGAGCTCGCCGATCATCGATCAGGTCGATCTCATCTCCAGCGTATCGGGCGGTTCGGTGACGGCCGCCTATTTCGCGCTGAAAGGCCGGGCAATTCTCGACGACTTCGAGCAGAAATTCCTGGCCCAGGATGTCGAGGAGACGCTGCGCACCTCCGTCGTATCATTGCCGAACCTGGTCCGGCTGACCAGCGGCGGCGTCAACAACTCCACCGGCCTGCAAAGCTGGCTCGATCAAAACCTGTTCAAGAACGCCACCTATGCGGACGTCTTCAAACGCGGCCGGCCCGTCCTGTGGATCAACGCATCCGATATTTATAATCGTACGCCCTTCATCTTCAGCCGGACCACATTCGGCGCGCTCTGCAGCGACCTCGGCACATTTCCGCTGTCGGAGGCGGTCGCGGCATCGGCCGCCGTGCCGATTGTCTTCGCGCCCGTGGTCATCCGCAACTATGCCGATCGCTGCAAATATTCGCTGCCCGACTGGGCGAAGCGGGCGCTTGCCAATCCCAACGCGCCCGGGGATGGTGCGTGCCAATGCCGAAGCGATCAAGCGTTACCGGGAAAACACCGACCTCAAATACGTCAAGCTGCTCGATGGCGGCCTGACCGACAATCTCGGTCTTACCGGCATGCTCATCGAGCGCCTGCGCGCAGATACGCCCTATGAGCCGATGAGCGAGCGCGAGGCGGTCCGGATGCGGCGCCTGCTTTTCATCGTGGTCGACGCGGGCCGCCCGCCTGGCGGCGACTGGGCCAAGAACGTCAACACCGACGCCAGCGACCTGCTTCAGGCCGTCGCGGATACCGCCGTCGATGCCAATGTCAGAAACACTTACGACACCTTCGCGGCGCAGTTGAAAACCTGGAACCGCGAGCTCATCGATTGGCGCTGCAAGCTTCCGCTCGACCGGGCTAGGGCGCTTCTCGGCGACAACCGATCCTGGAACTGCCGCGACCTCAGCTTCCATGTGGTGAAGGTGACATTCGACCAGATGCCGGACGCGACGGTTCGCGCAAAGCTTGAGAGCATCCCGACGCGCTTCAAGCTGACAGAAGCAGAACATCGATCTGCTGCTGGATTCAGCGGGAGCGATCCTGCGCCGTAATAGTGCCTTCCAGCGTTTCCTGGCGTCGAACAGCTAAACAGGGCAAAGGGCGTGGCGCGGCCGCCGGGGATCACGCAGCGGTTATACGGCTGAAGGATTTCGCGCTGCGGAGCTGTTGCACGCGCCGACGGACATAGATCGGTTTGACGTTGACCGCAGTGCCTTCGTTTTCATGCGGTTTCGGTGCGTTGCGGGTCCACAGCCAGGCGCGTGCCTGGCGTTGCGCTTCCGCAATCTGCTCTGTCGTCATCTCCCCGGCGAGCTCGGCGCGCATGGAAAGCGCCCCTGCATGCCCCATCATCGCCGCGAGGTTGAACCATTTATGCGCCGCGACGAAATCCTGCTGCACGTCGCGCCCTGTCGAATAGCGGATCCCGAGAATGAAGAGTGCGTCGGCATCATCCCGTTTCTCACCTGTTTCCGATGCCTGGTTGTCTTCGACACAATGATCACTCATGGACGCTTTCCTGGATATTTCAGACTTTCTGAGACTTCGGCGGGCAAAGTCTCGATCCCCTCGGGATCCAGGGCACTCTGCCATGACATCGCGAAGTTTCCGTAAATCCCTGTTCCGGAAATCAGGTAGCGTCCTTAACGGATCGCTATAGCGCCATTGATTTTGCTTAAGTATTTTCACCGGCGCAAAGCCGAGACTTCATATCGGGCCTTGGCAGCAATCATGCTTGCTATGCGCCTGTAGCCGTTAGCGGCGCTCGCTTCGTATGGCGGCGGGCAGTCACCCCGTCGGCCACTACGTCAGGTGGGACGCCCGGCCTCAACGCTGCAGCCACTGCTTCAAGCCGTCGATCTTCACCCGCGCGGTGACAAGACCTCCGTCCAGCGCCTTCTTGTACCATTCGAAGGCGGTTGCAGGGTCAGGCTTGCCCGTCTTGACGGGGAGCTTTTCGAAGTAGCTCGGATCGTAGGATCGGCCCATGGCGAGCGCCGCCTCCGGGTTGCCATTGGTCGCCGCCTGCTCATAAAGCCGGCGGGCCCCGGCGATATCGCCACCGCGCATCAGCTTGTTTCCGTCCCGGATCAGCATTTGCGTCAAGAGATCGGTTTCAATCTGAGGGGTCTCGTCGGGAAGTGCGGCGAGACGCGCGGCCTGCTCGGCATTTGTGGCGGAGGTCACCCCCGCATCTTGCACCTTCAGGTTTGCCGCGCTATGGCGGGCTTTGTCGCCGATGTTGAGCCGAAAGGCGACCGGATCGGTCAGACTCGTTTGTGCGTCATCCTTCAAAAGCTGCACTTCGAGGCTGTAGGACCCCGAGGCACCCTCCGGCACCGTCACGGTCAGATCATGAAGGCGGGCGGGCGGAAGGAGCCACTGGCCGCCGCCGACGTCGATACCGGTCGACAGCTTGGCCTGGGACGGCAACCCCTTGATGCTGACCAGCGCTTCATCCCGACCTGGCACGTCGCCCAGTTTGATGTCGAGCGCGATCGGCGCCCCGGCGGCACCGGACGCATCAGCCGCGGCGACCGGCTCGGGTTGCGGCGGAGCCGTTGGCGCGGCGCGCGGTGTTTCGACGACCGGCTGCCGTTCAGGCGCCAAGGCGGCGGAACGCTGCGAGGACGGCCGGCCCTGAGAGGTGCCCGCACCGATCGTATCCCGCGCCGGCTCAGCAGACGGGGCACCAAGGCGTTCGACAACCTTTGGCGACACCCCGGCGCCCGTCTGATCGCCTTCATCGACAAAGGAATTGAAAACAAAGACCGCAAGCACGCCCGCGAGCGCAATGCCGCCGATCAGCCCAAGGCCGGCGGCTCCGAGCAAATGACTGCTATCGGGGCTGCTCGATGCCAGAACTCTCCGGATTTCCTGCCGGGATACGGACCGGATAGGTACTGCCGCCTTCGGCTCCGGGATCGATAGCAAAACCCTGCCCGCCCCAACCCTGCTCACCGCCAGCGTCCCCGCGATAGCCGGAGCGATCCCGCAGAAACGATCTATCGGCGGACTCGGCATAAAGCGGCGGCGAGCCGCGAAAGGCCGGACCGCCGAAATCATGCAGTCCGCCGGGCGATGCGGCACGGTCGTCGAAATCCGGGGCGTCCTGCCAGTCACGTCCGTAGCCGGAGGCCTCGCCAAAATCTCTCAAGGAGGCATCGGCCGACAAGACTGTGCCCTCACGCCCGCCTCCTCGGCGCTGGCTGTACAGGTAGTCGAGCACGGCCTCTGTATTGGACTCGATTTCGGTCGCGGCTGTTTCGGCTTCGAAATAGCCTTCCTGGTTGTCCTCGCGCCATTCTCCGGGGCTTGCGTCCCAGCCCTGATCGGCACGGCTGCGTTCGGCGGCCGCCTGCTTCAGCGAATCGCCAACTGTATAGTTGTCAAAATCGGGCGCGGCTTCCCGGGCGACCGCGGGGGAGCGTCCGCCATACACATTGCGCAGCGCCGACTGAACGGCATCCGCCAGGGCGTCATGGGCTTCAGGCTCGAATTCGGCGGCTTCCTCGGCGGGTTCGGCGACGCGCGATCCGAACACCATGCCGTCTTCCTCGACTGCTCCCCCGCGCAGCATCTCAGACGGCGTCGGCTCCGCCGACCGCTGGATCGCGCTCGTCGGAAATGGCATGACATTGGCCTGACCGCGCCGGAACGACCGGTCATCGCCGCCCGCATCGCCTGCCTCGGTCTCGGATCCGCCGGGCTTTTCGATGCTTGATGCGTTGCTCCAGCCCGTATCTTCCAGAAGCGGGCTGTCAAGCGTGGTGCGGGCTGCCTCCAGGTCGTCGCTTGCACTTGGCTCAAACATACTCCGGCTGCCGGCGCTGCGGGGTTCGCTCAGAAAGCCAAAATCCGGCATGCCGAAATCGGAGTCACCCCATTCGCCCGCCGAAGATCTTGAAGACTTTGTGGAAGAGAATGGATCATGCGACCCGCGTGGTTTTTTTTCGCCCGTGGCCTTGGCCGGCTCCGCGGAGTCGTCCTCCGGGCGATCGGCTTTCGCGTTTGCTTCGGCTTCGATGACGGGAGGGGTCTCGTCGTCGTGAGGGTTCTCTTTTTCGTCGTGTACCATTCCAAGACGCCCCTTACTCGATCCCTAAAGCAGTGCCAGTGCATATGCTGCATGTGTTATGCGGCTGGCGCTAATTTCGTGCCCTTGTTGAATACCAGCGCAGAAATTCATTGAAAAGCTGCTCGCGATCTTCTCCGCCTGCCGGGCCGTAATCGCGGCTCAAGTTCTCAAACAGGAGCCGGACTTTGTTTGCTTCCGGCGCGCTGATATCTGTGAGATTCTGGAGGCCGGCAATACCGCTCCTCTCCGGCAAGAGCGTCGCCACGGGCGGCCACCGACTCTGGATGTTCTTTAAGCCATTGTTGGGCCGGTGGGAAGCGTGTCCAGCCGGCAACTGGTGCCGAAAGTGAGATTTCGCGCCATTTTACATGGTTTGGCAGCTGTCTGAACGCCTCGAACTTGGAAAAAAACGCCTCCGCGAAGCGCGTCAGCCTGGCATATCGCTCGCTCGTCGCCGGCGACGCCGACACCGCCATCACCGCGCTCACCGCGATCGTGCTTACGGTTTCGTTCGGCGCAATCAGGTCGGGATAGTCGTCATGCGTCAAAATCGCGGGCAGATAATCCCGCTGAAGATCGTTAACGAATTCCACATTGAGAAAATGCACGCCGTCCGTATGGCGGATATGGTCGAATGCGGCCGAGGGCTTGCCGGAGACGAACACCATCGCCTCAAGCTCACCCTTGCGCATCTTCCCGGCGGCGGTTGCCTGATCCAGATAAAGCGGCAGAACCTGCACCTTGCTGGCCTCGAAAACGGCCTCGGCGGTCAGCGCGCTGCCGCTGCCGGCCGGGCCGAAATTAACCTTTCGCCCCGAAAGATCGCCGAGGCGTGAATATTTCATGCGCGAGAGGACATGAAATTCCTCTGAATGTAGCTTGGCGATATATTGAACGCGGTCTTCGATGCCGGGCATTCTCTTCGTCCGCCGCAGATGCGAAAGCACGTCGGAATGTACGATCGCGATGTCGGCCCCGTTCAGATAAAATAGATCCGTCACATTACGGATCGAGCTTTCACCGATCATCGGGACGATCCGCAGATTCGGGCCATCGTTCAGCGCGACCGCCATCTCATTGGCCATGCGCAGCGATGTCCCCTCAAGGGCGCTGCTCATCATCCCGACCGTCCAACGGCTTGCGGCGGCGTAAGGGTCGGAGGCCGCAGGGTGGTCCGTCCGCTGCTGCGCATGAGACTGAATGGGCAGAACGAGAGCCAGCAAAGCCAAAAATGAAACGAGCCCGGCCGGCCGAGCCATGTCCTCTCCTCCCCATCGTTTTCGGTGAGAACATCCGCCTCGCGGGCGACATCATTGCGGGGCTGCGATGATCCTGTCTCAGGAAAGATGCCGGCTTTGTCTGACGAGAGCTTGCCGTCAATTAAAGGCGAAACTGTGCCAAAATTTTGATGGACTGTCCACCTAGCTTGCGCCGCCGGGTCGCGCTACCGGCAAAACGCAAAGAAATTCTGCTTCCCCCATGCAGGACATGCTGAAGACACTATATCTCTGTCAGAAGAGGGGCGTTCTCAAAGGAGGGGTTGAAGATCGCGATCATGGCCAGCCTTGCGGTAAATACCCATGCGGTCCCGCTCGGAATGCGGGTTTATGCGGTCGGTGACATTCATGGCCGCCTCGATCTGCTCGACCAGTTGCTGGAAATGATCACTGCCGATGCCGCCGCTGAGCCTGGAGGCCGAGCCATCCTCATCTTTCTTGGCGACTATATTGATCGCGGACCGGATAGCCGCGGCGTGATCGAGCGGCTGCTGACGGGGCTGCCGGACGCGTTCGAGCCGATTTTCCTGCGCGGCAATCATGAGGAGATGCTGTTGCGGACGTTAGAATCGTCTCGCAATTTCGAGCTCTGGGCGATCAATGGCGGCCTTGCGACTGCGCGATCTTACGGCGTCGACGTTGGCAACCGGATCAGCGCCTATGAGATCGATCCCAGCGAGGTCATACGCCAGCTTAAGAAAGCCATGCCGGAATCGCATTACGAATTTCTCAGGCAGCTGCCGATCGCCGTGGAACTGGGCGACTATCTTTTCGTTCACGCCGGTGTTCGGCCGGGTCTGGCGCTCGACGCCCAGGCATTCGATGACTGCCTGTTTATCCGGGACGAGTTTCTCGATTATCGCGGCGATTTCGGAAAGATCATCGTTCACGGCCACACGCCGATGCGTGCACCCGATCTCCAGTCGAATCGGATCGGCATCGACACGGGCGCGTTCTTCACCGGCCGGCTGACAGCGCTGTGTCTGGAGGGCACAAGCCGCAGATTTCTAATAACGGCGGGACGGAGAGAGCATTGTAGAGCGAGATCCGAAAAGCCTGTCCCCGTGAAAACGCGTGAAGACGGGGATGGGAACCGGTTTTCGGAAAAATCGAGCGATAAGACAAATAGATAGAGCGATGGAGCGATTCCATTTAAGCGAACGTCGCTCTAGCCGGTCTGGCGCTCCTGCAGCATACGCAGACGGTCGAGCAATGTGCGGGCCTTGTTACCCGCTTCGCCGGCGGCGTCAGCTCCGGCGCCGGCCTGATCAGTGCCATCGGCCGCGGCATCCGGCGAGATGGCGGGCTTTTCGTCGCCGTTCTTGCGATCTGCCTCGCCTGAGCTCGCGCCCTCGCCCGCGTTTCCCAGCGTCGCCGGGCGACCCTCGAAAATTTCGCGGACCACCTTATCGAGCTTCGGCTCGGCTTCCGAAGCCGCACCATTGGCGTCCCTCGCAAGATTCGGTCCGGACGATTGCGCGCTCGACGCGGCTTTATCCGCACTGCCGTTGGGGGTCATGGAGCCAGCTTCACTTAAGCTTGTCGCTCCGGCAAGCTCGCTCGCGGCCTGCGCAAGGCCGCCCGCTGCGGCCGCTTCGGAGGCGATGCCGGCCTTGTCGGTCTGTTCCTTGCTCGATCCCGGCATCCGGGCGCCGCGGTTAAGTAGCGTCTTGAGAGCATCTCGCGTCGTCTGCTCCACCGTCGGCCGCGAGCTGCTAAGGTCTCGTTTTGGTCAGGTACCTCACCACCGGACACCGATGGGTCCCGGGCAGCAGGCGGCGTGGTTGCAACGGCCGGTGTGATCCAGCTCCGCGAGCGCGTCGTCGACCGGGCCGGCGACGCTGGCGTGGCCTGTCCTTCGCGGCTTTGGCTCCGCTCAGGCAGATTTCGCTCCGGCCTCACGGTCTCCCGGCTCATCGGAGCGGCGTCTCTCGGCTTCTCTCCGGGCCAGGGCTGCGTTTTCGCCAGCGGCCGCGCCGGCAAACTGCGCTTGGCGTTATCGGGCGCCTGAACGCGCGGTCCCGGCCAGGCCTTGGCTTCCATTTCGGCGCGCTGCTCGGCTGCGGCCTGCCGGCGCACCTGTGCCGCTGCCGAGGCCATGATCTGTTCGCCGAGCTGCTGCAACTCGGTCTTCAGCACGGCGATCTGGCCCGCCTCGCGCTCCTGGGCGAGAATGAGCTGCTCGCGCATCTTCGACAGCTCGACATTCAGCCGGTCGTATTCGGAACGGTATTCGTCGAGAGTCCATTGCGACGGCCGGCGCTTGAAACGGCCGGAGATATCCGAGCCGGTCTTCTCAAGCGTCTCGCGCAATGTGCGGATTTCTTGTTGCTGAAGCGTTCCGGCGCGCTGGGCGAGAGCCAGGACCTCGTCCCGGCGGCGGACCTTGCTGGTCAGATCGGCAATTTCCTGCGCGCGGTCGTCGAGCAGGGCCTTAGCCGCCGCGACCATGTTTTCGAGTTCGGGAAAACGCTTGCGGATTGTGTTTTCAAAGACATTGGCCGCATTGCGGCGCTCATCGAGCTGCGTCTCGATCTTGGCGATCTCGTCATTGAGCTCCCCGATTCGCATTTGCAGCTTGCTGACGTCGACGAGCTGATTAGCCGATTTCTCCCGCGCGGTATTGAGCGAAGCTTCGAGGCGCCGGATCTTGATCGCGTAGGAGGCGCGCAGCAGATCCTTGTCCGCCTCGATATCGGACAGCGACATCGGCATCGTCGCCTCGAGGCGCTTGGTGGTGAGCCGGACCGCGCGGTGCCACAGCGTGGGCGCAAGCAGAAAGGCGATGAGCCCGCCGACGCAAAAGCCCAGCATGATCAGCAACGCGTACTCGATCATGTTGCGAGGCCCCCTCTCATGCTGGGCGGGGATGGAATCGTGCCAGAATCAACGCTACCCTGCGCGGTAGCCCCGGCAAGTCTGACGGGCGGCACCCCATGACCGCACTGTCTTTCGCTACACTCTAAAACGGATTCCAGGTTGGAGTCCTCGTATATTTTAGATAGCCGACATTGGCGCCAAGCCTCAGTCCGACGCCGGAACGGATCGGCGCCAGCACCACATCGTCATAGGTCTGGAAGGTGACGCCGACGCCGCCAACCAGATAGGCCGACCCATCGACACCGGCGAACCGGTTATAAATCTGATCGACGTCGTGGAGGTTGTAGACGAGGATCATCGTCTTTGACCCCTCGGCGCCGAAATCATAGCCGAAGGATGGCCCCTGCCAATAGACGCGGTGAACCCCGGCGTTCTTGGTATAAAGCGTGCCCTCGCCGTAGCGCAGGCCTGCGACAAAGGCACCACCCGCCTCATCGCCTAGAACATAGCCGTTCGGGCGCCCCTGCTGAGCAAAGGCGTGCTCGACGACCTTGGCGAGCCCCTTCGAGACGCCGCCGAAAAAGTGCTCGCCGGCCCCGACGATCTCATTCGAGGAGTAGGTGTTGTCCTCGTAGGGTGGCGCGGCATAGGCCTGCGACGGCGGCTCGGTATAGTCCCGCGGCGGCGGCATGTCGCCGCGCGTGGAGGCGGTTGCGGCGTTATAGCCGGGATTATAGGTGTCAGCGGAGGCCGGAGGCGGAGGCGCCGATCCGCTGTTTTGCGGGGGCGCAATGCTCTGCGGCGCGCCGGGGCCGTCCGGTGCCTGATTGCCCTTGCCACGCTGCCACGGCGGCAGATATTCGTCGCTTTGCGCGTTCTGCGCAAGCTGTACGCCGCCATCCTGACTTGCGGGTGCCTGCGCATAGGCGCCCGGCAGCGTCAGAACGCTGCCGAAGAGCGCGGACAAAGCGACGATGCCGGAAGCGAGTTCTTGTTCTCATGTGAGTCGCCTTCATCAGGTGAACGACTTTACGACTGGAATGTTTCGTTTTGATTGCCGAGGCTTCAAGAGCCGAGAGTGATTCGTCCGATTCTGGAAATTACGACCAAAATGCCACTAAACTTTGGCCGGCCCGGAGTTCCAGCACTGATGCGCGGCGGCCCCAGGCTATGAAGCCGGGATTGAGGAAGCCGCGCTCAATCTTGCCATAAGTAAGTGGCCCGCCATCTTCTGAGACGACGCAGCCGCCGGCTGCGTTCAAGATCGGCATGACCGGCGGCGGTGTCCCATTCCGAGGTCGGCGCGAGTCTGGGATAGACGTCGGCGCCCCCATCGGCAAGCACGCCAAATTTTAAGGACGAGCTGAACTGAAGCGTCTCGGCAACGTCAAGCCGGGCGATGAATTGGCTGGTCTTTTCATTCAGGTGCGACCGGCTCGCCAGCACCGTCAGCCTGCCGCCCGGCGGTTCACGCGTATGCATCGGCGTCGGGACGAGATTTTCGGCGGGCTGGCCGCGCGTCGGCGACAGCCGCATCGACACGGCCTCGCCGGGCGCGCGCGTATAATAAAGGCATTCGATTGCCGGGGCATAGATCACGCCGAATACCGGCTCGCCGTCCCTGATCAGCCCGATATTCACGGTGAAATCCTTGCCCCCGCGGACGAAATCCTTTGTACCGTCGAGCGGGTCGACCAGAAAGAAGGGCTTCGCCGGGTCGAGCGCATCGCCGATCACGGAGGCCGACTCCTCGGCAACCACGACCACGCCCGGCGTCAGCCGCGCCAGATCATTGAGGATCAGCTCCTCGGCGGCCCGATCGGCGTCCGTGACCGGGCTGCCGTCCTCCTTGTAGGACACCTCCGAGCTAGCGGCCCGGTAGCGCAAGATCAGCTCGCCGGTGCTTTGAACCGTATGGATGAGTGCTGCCGCAAGGTCCTTGAAATCGTCATCCTGCATGAAAACCCGCTTCTTTGATCACCCGGAATCGCCGAATGCTATAGCGCGGCGCGCCCGCTCGCGACAGAGGTTTGGCCAGTGATTCGCATCGCCGCAGCGCAGCGGGCGCAAGAGGTGCCCCTTTATCCACGACATCAGCAGGAAAATTCGCATTTGATAACAGTTTGTTATGGCAAATAGAGGCAAAGACATGGCAGTTGCGGCCCAACGCCGCTATCAGCCGCCGGACTTCACGCTATTTTAGCCGTCAGAGTTCAACACGCTCAGCCATTTGAGGGGGCTACCATGTCGGAAGGTGCAGTTCTCGACGATCTCCATCTCACGGCATTCATGTCGAGCAAGATCTGCCATGATCTGGTCGGGCCGGTCGGCGCCATCAGCAATGGGCTCGAACTGCTGGAGGAGGAGACCGACGAGCAGACGCGCGCCTATGCGATGGAATTGATCCAGTTCAGTGCCTCGGTTGCCCGCGCCCGGCTCGAATATGCCCGCCTCGCCTTCGGCGCCTCATCCGCGCTTGGCAGCGACGTCGATCTCGGCCATGCCGGCAAGATTGTCAAAAGTTTCGTCGAGGAAGGTAAGCATAAGCTGCATTGGAAGACATTTCCCGGCGGCCTCGACAAGACCAAGGTGCGGCTGCTCCTGACGCTGATCACCGTCGCCATGACCGCGATCCCGGCGGGCGGCGATCTCAGGGTGATCGTCACAGGCGACGCCGACGCGCCTCATTTCGAGCTGCGCTGCTCGGGCCGCGGCGCGCGGATTCCGGAAGGGATCGTGGACATGTTTTCGGGCAAGGCCGGCGACGTCGATCCGCGCTCGATTGTGGGCTATTACGCGGCACGGCTTGCGCAATCCTCCGATATGGCGTTAACGGTGCGGAAAGACGGCACCGATATTGTCTTTATCGCCGAAACCCATCGCTAACCAAATAGCCGCGCGCCCTGTTCCGTCTGCGGCTCTCCGCCGGAGCTTTATCCTCGTGCTGCGTCATCTCGTCTCCCGGTTCTCTCCGAAGAAACTCTGCCTCATCGCCGACAGAAGTCTCGCCATCAGAAACGCCGCCGCCTCGATCCTGCGCGATCTGCGCTTTCAGGTGGCCGAGGCCGAAAATGAGCAGGAGGCGTTTTTGAAGTGCCGGCAGCGCACGCCCGACGCCATCCTGCTCGACGGCGCCATCGCCAGCTTTGATGGTTTCGATCTGCTGCGCGCGCTCACCGACAAATGCGGCGCCTTTCAGCCGAAGGTGATCTTTTGCACCGCTGACCGCGACCCGTCGCGGATCGCGCGGGCGATCGAAGCCGGCGCGCATGAATATGTGATCAAGCCGTTCGATCGCTCGATCCTCACCGCGAAGCTGGAAAAGCTCGGCCTGACCGCCTGATGGCGAAGCTCCGGGAAGCAGAATGCCCTTATTCCGGGCTGTACCTAAGCCGATCGATGTAGGGACTGCTGAGCACGACCGCATTCAGCGCCAGCGCGGTCGCGTTTGTCCGCCCACAGGGTCAAGGCTGTGACCAATATATGTCGGCCTGCCCTTGTCGATTGGGCAAAAAAATGCGCCAAGACCGATCTTGGCGCAGGTCTCAACTTCGGGAGAGGACGGCCAGTGCCCTGACGCAAAAAGCGGCGGTGCTATGCCGCCGCAGAAGAATGCTCTTTCGGGTCGCGCAGCACATAGCCGCGGCCCCAGACGGTTTCGATGTAATGGTCACCGCCGGTCGCCATAGCGAGCTTCTTGCGCAGCTTGCAGATGAAGACGTCGATGATCTTCAGCTCCGGCTCGTCGATGCCGCCATAAAGGTGGTTGAGAAACATTTCCTTCGTCAGCGTCGTGCCTTTACGCAGCGAGAGCAGCTCCAGCATCTGATATTCCTTGCCGGTCAGATGCACGCGCTGTTCGCCGACTTCGACGGTCTTGGTGTCGAGATTGACGACGAGGTCGCCGGTATTGATGACCGACTGGGCGTGGCCTTTGGCGCGGCGGACAATGGCATGGATGCGGGCGACGAGTTCGTCCTTATGGAACGGCTTGGTCATGTAGTCGTCGGCGCCGAAGCCCAGACCGCGCACCTTGTCTTCGGTCCCGGCCATGCCTGACAGAATCAGAATCGGCGTCTTGACTTTGCTTACGCGCAATGTGCGCAGCACCTCATAGCCACTGATGTCAGGCAGGTTGAGGTCGAGAAGGATAATATCATAGTCGTAGATCTTGCCCAGATCGACGCCCTCTTCACCGAGATTGGTGGTAAAGACGTTGAAACCCTCCGAGAGCAGCATAAGCTCGATGCTCTGAGCCGTGGCGCTGTCGTCTTCGATAAGCAACACCCTCATCCTGATTCCTCTTTTCATTCGACGCCAGCGGGCCGGATCGCCTCGCATCGCTCGCTGCTGTCCAGGTTGGGCAGAGTTAATTCCAGCTCAAAAGTAAACGGAACAGGTTAACAAATGACTGCGTTACAGGAGTTTTGGATGGGGCCAAACGGCCCGAGGGACTTACCGCGCACACGCAGAGCGTGCATAAGCTTTTACGCAGACGTGATTTGGATGGCGCCTAGTGTACGCGAAACCATGACGGAACGCAGGCACACAGGAACAAATCCGCCAGCCATAAAGGCTGACCGCATGGCCAGGGCAGAAAACGCCCATTTGCCATGGCGTTGAACGAAATAGGCAAATTGAACCCGATAAAATTCGCCCCTGACATGAACCGGCCAGCGTCCCCACGCCGACCGGTGCCCCGAAATCCGAACCGGCGCGACGGCACCGACCGAATTACCCGCAAATGAAAATTAGCAGAATTTGTGACGCATCCATAGGTTGCGCAGAAGATTTCTCGCAGAACGGACCGTTCTGTGACTTCGCAGCATCTCCTTGTGGTTTACCGCAGTTTAATGTCTCGCGCGCATCATGAGAGCGGGCCAATCCGCGATGCCACCCGTGCCGTTTGCGGCTGGTGTCGCAAGAGAGACAGAGAGGAGCTGCCCGCTGCTTCAGTGCCAGCGGGCGCTTGTGCACGCGATGAAATCGAACGACAGCTTGCTGAAACTGCGGCGTTTCGAGGCGAACGAAAAGCAGCACAAAGTCACCGACATCGAAATCATGATCGCCGACTTTAAGCGCCTGGCCGAGGACCTGACGCATCAGATCCGGGTTGAGGAGGAGAATAGCGGCATTCGCGATGTCAAACATTTCTCTTATCCGACCTACGCCAAGGCGGCGCATCAGCGGCGCGACAATCTGCTTGCCTCGATCCGCGATCTCGAAGCCAAGCTCGCAGAGGCTCGCGCCGAGGTCGCCGAGGCCATGGAAGAGCTGAAAAAATCGGAGCTGGTCGAGGAACGCAGCCTCATCGACCATGACCGCTCGGCATCACCGGGGCGGCAATTGGGCGACCCGCCGGCCGCCCCGCAACCTCACATCTATGACGGCCGGCCTTAAGACCGGTCGGCGCTGACCCGCCGCCGGGTCGCCCGAACCGCCCGTCTTCTTATCCCCGCCTGATTATCCCCAACTCGCCGGTCTTGTGAAAAGACCGGCGTATCCCCTTGCGCGAACCTCAAAAATTTCACACCTAAATCGGGTGAGGGGAGGTGAGTCGTGCCATCGTTCGATATCGTTTCGAAGACCAATCTATCGGAAGTCGAGAACGCGCTTCAGAATTTGGCGCGCGAAGTCTCTCAGCGCTATGACTTCAAGGGCTCGGCGAGCCGGGTCGAGCGCAAGGAGCAGGACCTCGTTATATATGCTGACGACGATCTGAAGCTGAAGCAGATGCACGAGCTGCTCCAGGGACATCTGGCCAAGCGCGGCATCGAGCCCGGCGTGCTCGACTATAAAGCGCCGGAAAAGGCTGCCGGCCAGTCTGTCCGTCAGACGGTTTCCGTCAAGACGGGTATCGACAAGGAACTGGCCAGGCGCCTCGTCAAAGACATAAAGAACGCCAAATTCAAGGTACAGGTGGCGATTCAGGGCGATGAGCTTCGTGTTTCCGCAAAGATGCGCGACGATCTGCAGGAGGTCATCGCCTATGTGAAATCCTTGAAAATCGAGCAACCGCTGCAATTTGCGAACTTCCGCGATTAGGCTGCTCGAGGGGGGCAAGACGGGATGCGTGCGATTGCAAAATCTTGCGGAGCGGCGCTGACCCTCTGTCTCGCCGCCTGCGGACACAGCGCGGACTTACCGCAGGTCGGGTTGCTCGGCGGACCGGATCAGGCGAACCAGGAAACCGCACAGGCGACGGAGGGCGTCGAGGTCGCGAATGCGCCGCCTCTGCCGGTCCGGAATGGACGCATCAAGCGCGGCGAGTCAGTCGAGGTCGCCGTCGGCGGCAAATCAGGGTGCGACCAAATCGGCCGGGTTGTCTCTGCCGACTTTGTCCGCGGGCAATCTCTTTACTACCTCGGCCTATGCTTCCGATACGAGCCAGTGGGACAAGCCGCCGGTGGACGTTTACACCCAGCTCGCCCAGCAGATCCGCGCCTGCTGGTTCACACCGGGCGCATCGAAGCTGACGAATTACGGCTTTCTCGCCCAGGTCGAGCCCGGCGAGACGCAGGATGCAACGATCATCATCTATGAGAAAGCAACCGATGGCGGCCGCGGCCTGCAAGCCTTCCGGATTGGGATCAGCGCAGGCCTGGCCGGATCGACGGTGAAGGCGGAAAACCGCAAGCTCGACGCGAAGCTGGATACCGAATTCAAGTCCGATCTCGTTCGCTGGTCCCAGGGCAACCAGAACTGCCAGGGTTAGAGCACGATCGGGAAAATCATGTCCCCGTGAAAACAGGGATGAAACTCGGTTTTCCCGAAAAATCGCGTGAAAACAAAAAGATCTGGAGCGTGATCGATTCAATCGGAAGCGAGCATGCTCTAGCGGGGCCGGCGGATTGTGGAATGGGTCTGCTGGAATTTTGACAATTTCGCCAGATATGGTTTCGGTGGGGAAACGGCGACATAGTACGGGGACGGGATGTGCGCAGGATTTTGACAGGCGGCGCCTGCCTTATCGCCCTGCTCGTTGCGTCCTGCGCGCAAACGGACCCGACCATCTCGCGCGTTGAAGGGTCGGAGCCGCAGCGCCTCTCTTTCGGCGCGCCCGCGGCCGTCCAGAAAGCCTTCGCCGAACAGATGAAGACGTGCTGGTTCAATGGGCCGTCCGCGCTGCTCAGCGGCTATCAGTATGACACCACGCCGGCGACGCTCGAAACCGGCACCGGCCTGACCGAGCTGCCGCAGGTCACGATCACCTCGGGATCGGGCCCGAAGGCGCAGGCGTTCATCGTGCAGTTCTATCCGTTCAATGACAATACCCTCATTTCGACGCGCAACGTCTCCTTCCCTGTTGACCTTGCCGCGCGACTGAAACGCGATGTCGAAACCTGGATTTTCGGACGTGCCCAATGCGACGATGCCACACAGCGCGTCGGCAATGTGGCCTCGGCACCGCTGCCGCAGGTCAGCTCCAGCAGCGTTCAGCAGGCGTCGGCGGGCGGGTGGTCAGCCAGCCAGGAGCCGGGCGCGCCGTCATCGATCCGCTGAACCGACCCCGATCAAATCAAAAGTCGAACCCCGTCTGCGCGGGATGGGCGCTCCGGCGCTGAACCCGCAGATGCACGATCTCCTGCCCGGATATCGCGTTCATGCGCGCGGCAACCATCGAGCGATGGCAATGGCTCGGTGCTTTTTCCAGGCAGAGCAGACAGACGCTTTCATTGCCCGGCAAGCGCCAAAGCACGTTCAAGCCCTTTTTGGCCGTCCGGACCGTCGAGATGTGCCGCAAAAATTTCGCGATAGGCCGCCATATGGCCGGCGCGCGCGGCTTCGCGTCCGGCGGGCGGATTGCCGAGCTCGCCGATATGGCTGTAGGCGATCCCGTAGCTCTCAAGGGCGGCGCTGAGCTCGTCGGTCGAAAATTCATGCCGGCGCGAATAGGGCGACTCGCGGATATCGAGGAGGCGGGTGACGCCGGCCTCCTTCAGCGCCGCGATCAGATCTTCCGTCGACGCCCCTTCATAGCCGATGGTGTAGATGTTCGGCAATGTCACCAGCCGCACTCCGCCACGGGTTAGGCCCCGATCAGGCTAACCGCGCAATGCCGCTCTGTAAACTCGTGAAAATCTTGGAATCCGCAGGTGATTTGCGGTGCCCGCCAGACGCTGAAATTCCGCAGCGCAACGATCTCCCGGCATCCCGAGCGGCGTGGCCGCTCACAGCGGAAGCCCAGCAGTCGGAGAACCTACCGACAATCGGATTCTTAGGATCGGCCACGCCTGCAACCCAAGGCTAATGGGTCACCGCCTTTGGGCAGCGGCAATCGACGACCACGCGAGCGGACACTTGTCTTTCTCGCGTTTTCTGCGTTACCCTCTTTTTGCCGGGTAGTTAGCCTCCCGTCGCCGCGGCGGGCGGAACAAATACGTGACATCTTCGCCGGCGCTGCGTTCAACGTGCGCAGTTTCGTGAGCGGAACAGCGAGCGACGTGTTCAGCAGAGACGCCTCGGTGTTGGTCGCCTCACGGGTTTGCATTATGCAGGCACGTTGAGGTCCAGATTTTTTCCTCGCTTGCATTCGAACCCATTCAAGGGTCTCCGGTCGTTCCACAAGGGAGGTAAACCATGAAGATCGTCGTCATCGGCGGCACCGGCCTGATCGGCTCGAAGACCGTCGCCATTCTGCGGCAGGGCGGTCACGAGGTCGTCGCCGCCTCGCCCAATACCGGCGTCAACACCATCACCGGCGAGGGGCTCAAGGAGGCCATCGCCGGCGCGCAGGTGGTGATCGACCTCGCCAATTCGCCCTCGTTTGAAGACAAGGCGGTGCTGGAATTCTTCGAGACTTCCGGGCGCAACCTTCTCGCGGCCGAGGCCGCAGCGGGCGTCCGGCACCATGTCGCGCTATCCATCGTCGGAGACGACCGGTCGCCCGACACTGGCTATTTCCGCGCCAAGGTCGCCCAGGAGAAACTGATCGAGGCCTCCGGCATCCCCTACACGATTATTCGCTCGACCCAGTTCCTGGAATTCCTCCGCGCCATCGCCGACTTCAAATGCGGATGGAAACATCGTCAGGATTTCGTCCGGCCTGTTCCAGCCCATCGCGGCGGACGACGTTGCTGCCATCGTTGCCGATGTGGCGCTCGCGGCACCGCGAAACGGCATCGTCGAGATCGCCGGCCCGGAACGCGCGCCGTTCAACGAATTCGTCGCCCGCTATCTGAAGGCGGTCGGCGACCCGCGTGAGGTCGTGAGCGACCCTGAGGCCCGATATTTCGGCGGCCGGGTCGAGAAGTACTCGCTGGTGCCGCTGGGCGAGGCGCGCCTCGGCCGCATCAGTTTCGACGCATGGCTCCGCCGCTCACAGGCTAGTACACCCCGCGGGAAATCCTAACCCAGTTCGCTGCGGGCGTTTTTAGGATTTCCCGCGGCAAAGGTGCACTAGCAACTTATTGAATCTAGTACAGCTTTTCGGAGGCAAGTTCGCATGAGCGCGTGCGGCAAATGGAGGAGCGAACTTGCCTCCGGCTGTACTAGCCTGATCCCGCATCCGCCAACCGAAGGATAGGGGCTCCATGAAACGCATCCTCTGCTTACTGCTTGTCGCCACCCTGCCGTTCGGCAGCGTCCTTGCAGATGCGCCGAAGTCGAAGAATGCCAAGGTGATCCTCGTCTACCAGCACGAGCTGCCGAACGTTCCCGGCAAGAGCATCAAGGGCGTGCTCGTCGAATACGGCCCGGGCGGCTACTCGCCTGGTCACACGCATGCCAAATCCGCCTTCATCTACGCGACCGTGCTTGAGGGGGCGATCCGCAGTCAGGTCAACGACGGACCGGTGACGATCTACAAGGCCGGACAGAGCTTCTCCGAGCTGCCCGGCGACCGTCACAGCGTCAGCGCCAATGCCAGCAAGACGAAACCGGCCAAGCTCCTCGCGGTGTTCGTGGTGGACACGAACGAGACGGAACTGACGATCCCATTCGGGAACTGAGGTTTAATACCTTTCGTGCTCAGCGGCTTATCTGCCGGAAGAAGAGGCGACAGCGCTATGGCGAGAACCTACCGTGAATTGCAATAGAGGAAATGCTGCGAACCGTCGAAGAAGCGATGAGTGGCGTTATCGACTGGTGGGGAGACCTGCCGCCGCCGATGAAAGAAGCGATCGAGCAGTTTCGCACCCAACTTGGGGCGGCAATTGATTCCGTAGAATTTGTTAAAAGGGCACTCGACAGACAAGTACACGAAACCGACCGCGGCGAAGGCCCTGCCTGATGGTTGCTGCGGTACATGAGTCTGGTTATGGCCCATCTTGGCCTGACGTCGGTCCGTCGGCTTGCGGGACGCAGCCATCCTAAAGCCATCACGCAACTGTTGGCGCAACAGCTTAAGGCCTAGCCGCGATATTCCTGCAGCCTTGTCGCACGAAGGCCGGGCATGCCATGGCGCTGAATCGAGCGCTGCCAGCTCAGGAACTCGTCCACGGTCAGACGGTAGCGGCTGCATGCATCCCCGAGGCTCAGCAATCCGCCGCGCACGGCGGCGACGACTTCGGCCTTGCGGCGGATCACCCATCGCTTCGTGGTGGGAGGCGGCAGATCCGCGATGGTCAGCGGGCTGCCATCTGGCCCCATCACATATTTTACCCGGAGCCTGAATTGTTCGGTCATCTGAAACTCTATACGCAATTGACCACCACAAAGGACTTTAGCGCGGCTCGCTTAATGTCGGATTAAAGCGCAGAGTTAACGATATATATAATTTTGAAACCTCTGCGCGATTTCATTAATTGAATACAACTTATACGTGATAATTCTCGTGTCGAGAAATATATCTAGGTGAAGTGGTCAATATCTATGGATAATATCTACTCACGATGAGCATGAATAGTGCCGATGTGGCACAGACGCGCCAGTCTCGCCACCCAGCTCATCCCGCATTCCCCACTGCCCGAACTTCGATATCGCTTTTGGACGCCTGCTGCCATAGTGTCGCGGACAGCAAATCAGGAGGGCTGTGATGAAGCGCGGTCGGGCAAGGCGGATTTTCCTCTGGCTTCTGGCGGTGATCATCGCCGTGCCGCTGGCCGGCGCCGCGGCTGCCTATATCTGGTGGAGCCGGAGCCTGCCGCAGCTCGACGGCGAGGTCTCCCTCAATGGGCTCCAGGCCGAAGTCCGCGTCATCCGCGACCGGCACGGCGTGCCGCATATCTTTGCGAAAAACCTCAATGATGCGGCCCGCGCGCTCGGCTATCTCCACGCGCAGGACCGATTTTTCCAGATGGACGTGACGCGCCGCGTCACCGAGGGGCGCCTTGCGGAAATCATCGGCTCGCGCGGTCTGCCGCTCGATAAGCTTTTTCGCACGCTGGACCTGAGCGGACGCGGCGCTGCCAGCTTTTCCGCCCTGTCGCCGGAACTGCAGGCGTACCTCCGGGCCTATGCCGACGGCGTCAACGCCTGGCTGACGGCGAGCGGTCAGGCTTTGCCGCTCGAATACACGGTCCTCGGCATGACGCCGGAGCCCTGGCGGGCGGAGGACGCGGTTGCCTGGGGCAAGACCATGGCCTGGAAGCTGAGCTCCAACTGGCGGCAGGATGCGACGCGCGCAATGCTCCTCGCCCGCTACGGCCGGGAGCGCACCGAGCGTCTCTTTCCGCCGCAGTCGCCGGAATGGCCGGTGACACTCAAGCCGAACATCGACCGGGCGCTGGCACGGGGCGCGTTTCTCGCCACGCCGGCCGGACCGCAGCAACTGGCGGCACGCGGCACTGCCCTCATGGAGCGGCTGCTCGGCCTGCCATCAATCGGCGCGGGCGCGTCAAACGAATGGGTGATCGACGGCAGCCGCAGCACGACCGGCAAGCCGCTGCTCGCCAACGATCCGCATCTCGAAATGGGCATTCCGATCCTCTGGTATCTGGTGCGGATCACGACACCGGACATCACCATTACCGGGGCTACCGCGCCTGGCGGGCCGCTGGTGCTGCTCGGTCAGAACGAGCATATCGCCTGGGGCTTTACGACGACCGACAGCGACACGCAGGATCTGTTCGTCGAACGCGAGGTCGAGGGCCAGCCCGGCAGCTATCTGACGCCGGAGGGCGCAAAGCCGATCCGTTCCGAGACGTTGACCATCAACATCAAGGGCAGCGACCCGGTGAAGCTGACCCGGCGCGAGACGCGGCACGGGCCGGTCATATCGGACGCGATATCGGACGCGCGCTCACTCACCTCCGATGACACGATGATCAGCCTCGCCTGGACCGGCCTCAGCCGCGAGGACACCACCGCCGAAGCCTTCTTCCGCATCAATCAGGCCCGGAACTGGCAGGAGTTTCTGGCGGCGCTGCACTTCTACCAATCGCCCACGCAGAACATCGTCTATGCCGACCGCGACGGCAACACCGGCTTCGTCAATGCCGGGGCGGTGCCTATCCGCAAATCGGGCGACGGCCGCTATCCGCAGGACGGCGCCAGCGGTGAATTCGATTGGACCGGCATGGTCCCGTTCGAGGGCTGGCCCAAGCTCTTCAATCCGCCGGCAGGCGCCATCGTCAATGCCAACAACGCCGTGATCGGCTCCGACTATCCCTATTGGTTCGGGCGCGACCAGACGGCGGGCTACCGCGCCGCGCGGATCATCGAGCGCCTCGGCGCAAAACCGAAACACGATCTGGCCAGCATGGCCGCGATCCAGATGGACATCCAGGCGACGCACGCGCGCTATCTGGTGCCGTTCCTGCTCAAGCTTCAGCCGGAGACGGCGCTTGAGCGCCAGGCGCTCGATCTTCTGAGAGCTTGGGATTTCACGGCGGACCGCGAACGGCCCGAGCCGCTTATCCTCGACTGGTGGCTGTGGCGCATCAATCAGGAGATGCTGAAATCCGGGCTCGATCCGATGGCGCCGGTCGTCGGCGGCCTCAATGCGTCCGTCGTCGTCTCGATCCTGCGGGACCCGGCCGGATTCTGCCATCCGGACGATGCGGGAGCCGACTGCATGAAGGCCGTGCATTCGGCTTTCCACCAGACGCTCGACGACCTATCGCAGCGTTATGGTTCGGATGCCTCGAAATGGCGCTGGGGCGATGAGCATATCGCCGTGATGGACAATCAGGTCCTCGACAATCTGCCCGGTTTCCGCACGCTGTTCGGCGTCGCCTATCCGAGCGACGGCGGCTTCTATTCCGTCAATCGCGGCGGCAGCCTCGGCCAGCCCGAGGAGGAGCATCCGCTGCTGCGCAAATCCGGCGCCGGCTTTCGCGGCATCTACGATCTCGCGGATCCGTCGCGCTCACGCTTCATCATCGCGACCGGCGAAAGCGGCCATCCGCTGTCGCGCTTCTATGCCGACCAGCTGCGGCTGTACAAGAAGGGCAAGTCGATCCGGCTCGACGTGCCGGAAGCCGAGCTGATGGCCGAGAATAGCGGTGTGCTGACGTTCAAGCCGTAACGCTGCACATCCGGCTAATGCAATCCGAGCATGCGATGTGGAGCGCTGAAGCTGCAAAGTGCGCAGATGTCGTCCGCGGGCTTCGACCCGCGGACCCGTGCCGCTAACCTATCAGCTCGCTTATTCGTTTCGAGGTCACGGCATGGGTCACCGGGTCTCGCTTGCGCTCGCCCGGTGATGATAGGTGTTTCATCGGACGCTCAAGCGCGAGAGGCGGAAATGATCAGCCGGATCTCGTCTCATTCCCCAGCGGGCGAAGGAGCAGGCGCAGGCTCGGCGTGAGCTGGCTCCTTCTCGCGGCCCGCTCTCGTCAGCCACTGCCCCAGTGCGATGATCTCGCCGACGATGCCGCGGCGGAACAACAGCACGCAGAGCACGAAGACGACGCCCTGGATCACCGATACCCACTGGCCGACCTCCGCCAGATAGTTCTGCATCGACACGATGGTGAAGGCGCCGACCACCGGCCCGAAGATGGTGCCGAGGCCGCCGACCAGCGTCATCAGCACCACCTCGCCCGACATCTGCCAAGTGACGTCGGTGAGAGAGGCGATCTGGAACACGATCGCCTTGGTGGCGCCTGCAAGGCCGGCGAGCGTCGCCGAGAGCACGAAGGCGGCGAGCTTGTAGCGGTCGGTCTTGTAGCCGAGCGAGATCGCGCGCGCCTCGTTCTCGCGGATCGCCTCGAGCACCTTGCCGAAGGGCGAATGGATGATGCGGTAGATGAACAGGAAGCCCGCAAGGAAAATGACCAGCACCACGACATACATCGCCATTTCGTTCTTCAGGTCGATGAGGCCGAACAGATGGCCGCGCGGCACGCCCTGGATGCCATCCTCGCCGCCGGTGAATTTCGCCTGCAGCGCGAAGAAATACATCATCTGCGCCAGCGCCAGCGTGATCATAGCGAAATAGATGCCCTGGCGGCGGATGGCGAGCGATCCGGCGAGGAGGCCGCACAGCGCGGCGGTCGCCGTGCCGGTGAGGATCGCAAGCTCGGGGGTCAGTCCCCAGACTTTCGCCGCATAGGCGGAGAGATAGCTTGCCCAGCCGAAATAGAGCGCATGGCCGAAGGAAAGCAGGCCGACATAGCCGATCAGCAGGTTAAAGGCACAAGCGAACAGCGCGAAGCACATGGCCTGCATCAGAAACAGCGGATAGGTGAAGAACGGCGTGACGATCAGGGCCGCGACCATGATGACGAAGACAATCGTCTCGGCATTGCGGCGCAGCGCGGACGGCCTCTTTGCCAGCGGATCGGCCATGCGTTCCATCATCCCCTCCGCCCGAACAGGCCGGCGGGCCGCACCAAGAGCACGATCGCCATGATGACGAAGATCACGGTATTCGAGGCTTCCGGAAAGAACACCTTGGTCAGGCCTTCAATGATGCCGAGACCGAAGCCGGTGAGGATGGCGCCCAGGATCGAGCCCATGCCGCCGATCACCACCACGGCGAACACCACGATGATCAGCTCCGAGCCCATTTGCGGCGAGACATTATAGATCGGAGCCGCCATCACGCCGGCGAAAGCGGCGAGCGCGACGCCGAAACCGTAAGTGAGCGTGATCATGCGCGGCACGTTGATGCCGAAGGCGCGCACCAGCGTCGGATTTTCCGTCGCCGCTCGCAGATAGGCGCCCAGCCGGGTGCGCTCGATGACGAACCAGGTACCGAGGCAGACGGTGAGCGAGGCGACGATCACCCAGGCGCGATAGTTGGGCAGGAACATGAAGCCGAGATTTTGCACCGCCCTGCAAGGACTCGGGCACCGTATAGGGCAAGCCCGCCGAGCCGAAATAGTTGCGGGTCACGCCTTCGAAGATCAGCGCCAGTCCGAAAGTCAGCAAGCAGGCCGTAGAGATGGTCGAGCTGATAGAGCCATTGCAGGAACAGCCGCTCGATGATCATGCCGAGGATGCCGACGATGATCGGCGCGATGAGCAGCGCCGGCCAGTAGCCAATGCCGGCATGTTCCAAGAGCAGATAGGCGGCGAAGGCGCCCAGCATATAGAGAGCGCCGTGGGCGAAATTGATGATGTTGAGCATGCCGAAAATCACCGCAAGCCCAAGGCTCAGAAGCGCGTAGAACGAGCCGTTGATCAGCCCGATCAGGAGCTGACCGAACAGGGCCGCCGAGGGGATGCCGAAGATTTCGAACATGCTTTGATCCCAAGATCGAGGGGCGGACGCCATGTCCGCCCCTGTCTTTCGACTAGATCAGCCCTTTACCAGCGGACATTTGTCGTCCTTCAGCGGACGGAAAGCTTCCTCCGCCGGGATCGTGGCCTTCAGCTTGTAATAGTCGCCGGGATATTTCGACTCGGACGGCGACTTCACCTCGAACAGATAGGCCGGGTGCATCTTGCGGCCGTCCTCGCGCACGGTGCCCTTGCCGAACAGCGGATCGTCGGTCGGCAGCTTCTTCATCTCCGCCACCACGGCCTTGCCGTCGGCCGCGCTCTTCAGCTCCGTCACGGCCTTCAGATAATGCAGGATGCCGGAATAAACGCCGGCCTGCACCATGGTCGGGATCTTGCCTGTCGCGCCGCGCTCGGCCTGCCAGCGTTTGGTCCAGGCGCGGTTGGCATCGTTCATGTCCCAATACCAGGTCGAGGTCAGCGTTAGGCCCTCGGCGGTCTTCAGGCCGAGCGCATTGACGTCGCTGGCGAACACCAGCAGGCCGGCGAATTTCTGCCCGCCCTTGACGATGCCGAATTCGGCGCCCTGCTTGATCGAGTTGATGGTGTCGCCGCCGGCATTGGCAAGGCCGATGATCTTGGCCTTGGAGGCCTGCGCCTGCAGCAGGAAGGACGAGAAGTCGTTGGTGTTGAGCGGATGCCGGACCTTGCCGAGCACCTTGCCGCCGGCCTTCTCGACCGCCGCCGTGGTATCGGCTTCGAGCGCATGGCCGAAGGCGTAGTCGGAGGTCATGAAGAACCAGGTATCGCCGCCCGGTCTTCACCAGCGCCGTGCCAGTGCCGTTGGCGAGCATCCAGGTGTCATAGGTCCAGTGGATGGTGTTGGCGTTGCACTTCTCGCCGGTGAGCGCCGAGATCGCCGCGCCGGAGACGATGAAGACCTTGTTCTTCTGAGCGGTGGCCTGGCTCACCGCCAGGGCGACGCCCGAATTCGGAACGTCGACGATCATGTCGACCTTATCGACGTCGTACCACTGATTGGCGATCTGGGTGCCGATATCCGGCTTGTTCTGATGATCGGCGCTGATCAGCTCGACCTTCACATTGGGATGGTCCTTGGTGAAGTCGGCAATTGCCATTTTGGCAGCGACGACCGAGCCCGGACCGCCGATATCCGCGTACAGACTGGACATGTCGCTGAGCACGCCGATCTTGACGTTGATATCCTGCGCCTGGGCCGCTCCGCCGGCCAGCGCCGCAGCAAGCGCCGCCAACCCTAAAATCTTTCTCATGGGCGTTCCTCCTTTTGTTCAATGAGCGATCATACACCAAGATAGTCGTGAAGTTTCTCCACATTGGACTCCAGTTCCGCATTGGCGAACTGGTCGATGATATGTCCGTGTTCCATGACGTAATAGCGATCCGCAACCGTCGAGGCGAAGCGGAAATTCTGTTCGACCAGCAGAATGGTGAAGCCTTGGTTCTTCAACGTGCCGATGGTCTTGCCGATCTGCTGGATGATGACCGGGGCGAGCCCCTCGGTCGGCTCGTCGAGCAGCAGGAGCCGGGCGCCGGTGCGCAGGATGCGGCCGATCGCCAGCATCTGCTGCTCGCCGCCGGACAGCTTGGTGCCCTGGCTGGAGCCGAGGCGCTCCTTGAGGTTGGGAAAAAGCTCGAAGATGCGCTCGAGCGCAAGCCCGCCGGGCTTGACGATGGGCGGCAACATGAGGTTCTCCTCGACGCCCAGGCTGGCGAAGATGCCGCGCTCTTCCGGGCAGAAGGCGATGCCGGCGCGCGCGATCTTTTCGGACGTGCGGCCGATCAGCTCTTTGCCCTCGAAGCGCACCGAGCCGGTGCGGTTGCCGACGATGCCCATGATCGATTTCAGCGTCGTGGTCTTGCCCGCGCCATTGCGGCCGAGCAGCGTCACCACCTCGCCTTCCCGCACGTCGAAGGTGACGCCATGAAGGATATGCGACTCCCCGTACCAGGCTTGCAGATCCCTGACCGCGAGCAGGGGCGTGGCCACGTCAAGCATGCCCGACCCCCATATAGGCTTCGCGCACCTCAGGATTGGCGGAGACGGTCTCGTAATCGCCTTCCGCCAGGACCCGGCCGCGCGTGAGCACGGTGATATGATCGGAGAGATCGGCAACCACGGAGAGATTGTGCTCCACCATCAGCACGGTACGGTTCTTGGCGACGCGGCGGATCAGCTCGGAAATACGCCGCACATCCTCGCGGCTCATCCCGGCCATCGGCTCGTCGAGCAGGAGCATTTCCAGGCTCTAGCGCGATGGTCGTGGCGATTTCGAGCGCGCGCTTGCGGCCATAGGGCAGCTCGACGGCGAGCCCTTCGGCAAAGCCAGCGAGCCCGACCTGGTCGAGAAGGTCGAGCGCCCTTTCGTTGAGCACGTCCACCGAGCGCTCGGACTTCCAGAAATGAAATGACGTGCCGAGCTTGCGTTGCAGGGCGATGCGGACATTTTCAAGGACCGTCAGATGCGGAAATGTTGCCGAGATCTGAAAGGACCGCGCGAGGCCTTTGCGCGCAATCTCATAAGGCCTGTCGCCGGTGATGTCGGCCCCATTGTAATAGATCTTGCCGCGGGTCGGCGTCAGGAATTTGGTGATCAGATTGAAGCAGGTGGTCTTGCCGGCGCCGTTCGGACCGATCAGGGCGTGGATGGTGCCGCGGCGGACTTTCAGACTCACATCGTTGACGGCGACGAATCCCTTGAATTCCTTGGTCAAGCCCTCGGTCAGGATGATGAAGTCGTCGCCCATAAACCGGCCTTATCTCATGCTCGCATATTTGCGTCGGGCTGCAGGTTGCCTGCACACCCGTAGATTAGCAAGCCAAAGGCCGCCAGCAACAGGCAAAAAGGATAATAATACCAATCGCCACACTCGGCGGCTTGCCTCATTCTGATGCAGTGCAAGCGGGTCCTTACGCCTTGTGGGCGGTGAGCCGGCATGAAGTATTGTGCGCGGCGCCTAGCCGCGCTAGCATGTTGCCGGCTTTATTGAGATCGAGGGAGTCATGGCCGACGCAATTACAGCGGCTGATCGGGGCCGCGCTGATGATCTTTTTCATCCTGCTGATCGCGGCGAAACTCGACGAATTACCTTTGTGGATCGTGTGCATTTCCGGCATCGTCCTGATGCTCTGGGCGGTGTTTACCGACACGATCGTGCCGCTCTTCAGCCGGCGCCATTAGGAAAGCAGCGAAGCACCTTTAGCCCGACGCCCGCGAACGCTTGCGTGTTCGTTTGCCGGCAAGGGTTTTGAGCAGGTCCGCCGCAGTCCTCAAAAGCCGCGCGTCATCATTCACTGGCCCGACGAGCTGAACCCCGAGCGGCAGGCCCGCCCTGCCCTCAAGGATCGGCAGCGATAAAGCCGGCATGCCGAGCAGCGTCCACAAGCTGCAGAAGGCGGGATCGCCGGTGCTTTCCAGCCCGCGTGGCGCGACACCAGCGGTCGCGGGCGTGATGATCGCGTCGTAAGCCATGAAATAGTCGTGCATCGCCCCGCCGAGCAGCCGCGCCTGATCGATCGCGGCAAGATAGTCGACGGCGGAAAACGTCCGCCCCACGGCGAGAAAGTCGCGCAGGGTGGTGCTGGCCATGTCGCCGGCGCGGTCGACAATCGCGGAATGATGGTGAGCCATGTCCACCGCCATGATCGTGCGCAGCATTTCCCAGGCCTGCGCGAACGGCGCCGGCAATTCGATCCGATCGACCGAATTGCCGAGGCGCTCGACCAGCGCCTCGAAAGCCTCGCGCGTATCGGGATCGGCTTTGTCCCAGATCGGCGTCGGCATGAAGGCATAGCGCGGCGGCAGCGGCGGCTTTTCGGCCGCGATCCGGCGGAAAGGCGGCAGCGGCGACCGGCCGCGTATCGGGATCCTTCGGGTCGTAGCCGACGATCACGTCGAGCAGAAGCGCCATGTCCTCGATGGTCCGCGCAAACACACCCGGCTGATCGAGCAGCCGCGAATGCGAGAGCATGCCGGAGCGCGAAATGGAGCCGTGGCTCGGCTTGACCCCGAAGACGCCGCAGAAGGCGGCAGGACGGATCATCGAGCCGTTGGTCTGCGTGCCGATGGCAAGCGGCACCATGCCCGCCGCGACCGCCGCGGCCGAGCCCGATGACGAGCCGCCGGGCGTGCGCTCGAGATCGCGCGGATTGCGCGTCTTGCCCGGATGGTAGAAGGCGAGCTCGGTGGTTACCGTCTTGCCGATGATCACCGCGCCGGCCGCCCGCATCCGCGCCACGATCGTCGCATCGCGAACCGGGCGCCAGCCGGAATAGATCGCCGAGCCGTATTCGGTCGGAAAATCCGCCGTGTCGATGATGTCCTTCACCGCGACCGGCACGCCGTGCAGCGGTCCGGTCGGCAGGCCGCTGGCGCGCCTTTCATCGAGCGCACGCGCCTGGCGCAAGGCGTGCTCTCGGTCGAGATTGACGAAGGCCCCGATCTCGCCGTCGAGTTCCTCGATGCGATCGAGGCAGGCGCCGGTATAGTCCTCGGCCGAAATCTCCCCGGCGGCAATGCGCTCGGCCGCCTCCACCGCGGTGAGCATGAAGAGAGCCTGCTCCGCCACCGTTTAGTTCCCATAGAGCTGATGCGGGAACCAAAGCGCGATCCCCGGAAAGATGTAGATCAGCGTCATGGTGAGGAACACCAGAAATACGAAGGGCAGAGCCCCGCCAAAAATCTGTGTGAGCTGCACATGCGGCGGCGAAACGCCCTTCAGGTAATAGGCGGCCATGGCCATGGGCGGCGTGTTGAACGAGGTCTGAATGTTCAGCGCGACGAGAATGCCGAACAGAATCGGGTCGATATTGAAGGTCTTCAGCAGGGGCAGGAAAATCGGCACGAAAATGATGATGATTTCCGTCCATTCGAGCGGCCATCCCAGCAGAAAGATAATGAACTGGGCAAGGATCAAGAAGCCGGTCGGGCTGAGATGGGCCGCGAGAACCCAGTGTTCGATCACCTCATGGCCGCCGAGATAGGAGAAGACCGACGAAAATGTCCACGAGCCGACGAACAGAAAGCACACCATCGCCGAGGTGCGGGCGGTCAGATAGACAGCCTCCTTCAAGCGCAGGAAGGTTAACGATCGATACGCGGCAGCGAGGACGACCGAACCGGCTGCGCCCACCGCGGCAGCTTCCGACGGCGTCGCAAGGCCCATGATGATTGCGCCCAACACCGACAGGATGAGAATTGCGAGCGGAAAAAACGAAGTCGCCAGAGCCCAAATCACCTCGCCGGCCGGGATCTTACGCTGCAGTTCCGCGGGCATCGGCGCCAGTTTCGGATTGATGACGACCCGCGCCACAACATAAATTATATAAAATCCAGCGAGCATAAACCCAGGAATAAAGGCGGCGGCGTATAATTGAACGACCGATGTCGCCGTGGTCGCGCCGTAAAGGATCAGCAGCACGCTGGGCGGGATCATGATGCCGAGGCAGCCGCCAGCGCAGATGACGCCGGCTGCAAGCTTGGTGTCGTAGCCGGCGCGCAGCATCGCCGGGAATGCCAGCAGGCCCATCAGCGTCACCACCGCGCCGACAATGCCGGTCGCGGTCGCGAACAACGCACAGGTGATCAATGTTGCAACAGCAAGCGAGCCCGGGACCCGGCGTGCGGCCATCTGAATGGAATAAAATAGCCGGTCGAGGATGTTCGCGCGCTCGACGACGTAGCCCATGAACAGGAAAAGCGGCACGGCGGTCAGGACATCGTTCTGCATGATGTCCGACACGTTGGTGACCAAAAGGTCGAAGACCCTTGGTCCCATCGCATACAAGCCGAAAAAGATGGCCAGGGCCATGAGCGTGAAGGCGATGGGAAAGCCCAGCAGAATGATCACGATGAATAAGCCGAGCTGCATCATGCCGATTTCGGGATTGGTCAGGGTCATCGGACGGCTCCCGAAACATGCAGTTCGGCTTCAATGCGCTTGCGATCCGCCGCTTCCGCCAAAATCGCCGATTCTATTTCCTCGACATCATGCAGACGCTGCGGCCAGGCGCCATCGCGTAGACAAATGCCGCAGCGGATCAGCTCGGCGACGCCTTGGATCAGCATGAGCAGCGCGCCAATCGGGATGAGCATCTTGAGCGGCCAGATCGGCAGGCCGCGGGGGCTGTAGATCGTCACCTCGCGGATCTGGAAGGAGGTCAGGGCATAGGGAATGCCGTACCAGAACAGCGCGCTAAATCCGGGGAAAAAAAAGATGATGTAAAGCACGAACTCGATCGAAGCCTGGACGCGCACCGGCAAGAAGCGAAAGATGACATCCCCACGCACATGTCCGTTGCGGGACAGCGTGTAGGCGCCCGCCATCATGAACGAGGCGCCATACATGCAATAAGCCATGTCGAAGGCCCAATCGGTCGGATTGAGCAGCACATAGCGCATGAACACCTCGTAGCAGGTGCCTAGCGTCATGACGACAATGCACCAGCCAAACGCCTTGCCGACGCCCGCGCTGAGCCGGTCAATAAAAAGAAGAACGCTTTTCACGGAGGGTTCTCGCCGATTGGTGCCGGAGGCAAGGGGACCGGAGCGGCCGCACGACCGCCGCCCCGGTGAATTTCATCAAAGCCACATCAGGCCTTCGATGGATCGAATTTATCCAGCGGACCGAAGTGGTGCTCCCACGCAGTTTTGTAGTCGCCTTCATTGTTGTGGAAGTAGAAGCCGACTCGCTTCGCCCACGCCTTTTGGCTGTCGAGAATTTTCTTGATGATCGGAGCCTGCTGCTCATTGCTCAGCAGCTCCTTCTCGACCGACGTCCCAGGCCACGAGCTGGGCTTTGAATATCGACTCAGGCGTGCGTTTGACATGGACGCCGTGCTGAGTGGCCAGTGTTTCCAGATCGCGCGAGTAGATGTCCCAAGACCTCCAGATGTTGTCGGAATTGGAAGCATCGCCAGCGAGTTGCAGAATTTCCTGCTGCTCCTTCGCCAGCGAGTCCCATTTGGTCTTGTTGAACAGCACCTCGATGGCTTCGGACGCCTGATGGTAGGAGCCCATATAATAATATTTGGCTACGTCCTGGGCGCCGAACCGCATGTCCGAGGTCGGGTTGTTGAACTCGAAAGCGTCGATGACGCCCTTCTCCATGGCCGGCAGAATTTCCGGTCCCGGAAGCTGGGCGACGCTGGCGCCCATCGCCTGCATGACGTTCGAGGCGAGACCGACGGTCCGGTATTTCAGGCCCTTAAAGTCGTCAGGACCGCTAATCTCCTTCTTGAACCAGCCGAGCGGCTGGGTCTGGAAGGCGAAGACATAGAAGCCGACGACGTTGAGCTTTAGAATGTCCTGCGTCAGCTCCTTATAGAGGTCCTTGCCGCCGCCATAGTAGAACCAGCCGAGGAACTGGCTGCCGTTGAAGCCATAGGCCGGGCCGGTGCCGAACAGCGAGGCGGCGCGATGCTTGCCGTACCAATAGGCCGGCACGGTGTGCCCGGCATCGAGCACGCCCGAGTGCCACGCCGTCCATCACCGAGAATGCCTTCACCACGGCGCCGGCATTGAGGTAATCGATCTTCAGCCGGCCGGCGCCCATGGCGTTGACCTTGGCGACGTAGTCCTTGGCGTAGTCGTTGATGATGTCCTGTGCGCCCCAGGCGCCCTGCATCTTCAAGGTCACGGTTTCCGCGCGCGATATTTGCGGGAATGCAACGGTGGCGGCCGCAGCCCCGGTCGCGACCGCGCCGCCTTTCAGGAATTTGCGGCGGCTCACGGCCTTTTTAGATTTCGCAGTCTCAGACATGGCTATCCTCCCTAGGTTACGATCCTCCCGCTGAAGCCCCGCCTTATTGGCGATATTCTCCTGGCTTTACAGCGAATTGTGGATTTACGCGAAGGCCCTGAAGCCGAGCACGTTCACATCATGACATCCGAAAAACACATTTGGGGCAAGCCATTAGTTAGTTGTATCAAGTCACACCTCCTTCATGGCACCCCGTAAGGGGGCTCCCGGCCCGAGAGCACGGCATCGATATTATCGAGCGCGGCAAATCCCATTTCATTGCGCGCTTCCACCGTCGCCGATCCCATATGCGGCAACAGGAAAGCGTTTTGCAGCTCATAATAGCCCTGATGGATGCGCGGCTCGCCGCGGAACACGTCAAGGCCGGCAGCAGCGAGGCGGCCCGATTTCAACGCCGCGATCAGATCGTCATCGACGACGAGGTCGCCGCGGGCGGTGTTGACCACGATGGCGCCCGCCGGCAGCAATTCGATCGTCTCCGCATTCAGAATGGACTGCGTGCCCGGTGCTGACGGCGCATTCAGCGAGAGCACGTCGCTGACGCGGGCAAGGCTGTCGAAACTGCCGTGATAGATAGCGCCAAGCTCCTGCTCGGGCGGCAGCCGGTTCCGGTTGTGGTAATGGATGATCATGTCGAAGGCCCGGGCGCGCTTGGCGAGGGCCTGGCCGATCTTGCCCATGCCGAGAATGCCGAGACGCTTGCCGTCGAGCCTGCGGCCGAGGAGCTGCTGCGTATGCCAGCCGGTCCACTCATGGTTGCGCACCATCGCCTGGCCTTCGGTTGTCCGGCGAGCGGCGTTGAGGATCAGCAGCATTGCGATTTCGGCCGTCGCGATCGTCACCGCATCGGGCGTATTGCCGATGCGCAGACCCCGCTTCCTGGCGGCATCGAGGTCGATATGGTCGAGGCCGGCGGAAAAAGTCGAAACGATCTTAACGCTTGGCGGCAGGCGCTCGATAACCTCGCGGGTCATCTTCTCGCTGCTGCAGATCATCAGCGCGGCGGCGCCGTCGGCGAGAGCGAGCAGTTGATCGGAAGAGAGAATGCGGTCGTCAGAATTCAGAACGGCATCATGATCGCGCGCCGCCCTCTGTTCGACGAGAGGCGGAAAACGCCGGGTCAGAATGATCCTTTGCCGGTCAGCCAAACTTCACCTTCCTAGAACGCGCTCAAAAGGCTATTTTCCACGATATGGAAGGGCGTACCAAAATGTACCTAGGTGATTAGCATGAAAGTTCCAAATAATGCAGCAAAAAACGTTGGCGCGGCGAAGGAACCGCCGCCGGATGCGCGGGGCGACACAGTTCAGTCGCTGACCCGGGCGCTCAGGCTGCTTAACGCGATTGCATCGAGCGACCACGGCCTCAGTCTAAGCGAGGCCGCCCAGCGAGGCGGGCTGGCGATCTCCACCGCCCACCGGCTGCTCAGTACGCTCCAGCATGAACGTTTCGTGCGCTTCGAGGCCGAGCGCGGCGTCTGGACGATCGGCGTCCAGTCCTTTGTCGTCGGCAATGCCTTCCTTCGCTCGCGTGACCTGACGAGCATCGCCAAGCCGGTGATGCATGAGCTGATGGAGAGCAGCGGCGAAACGGTCAATCTCGCCGTCGAGGATCGGGGCGAGGCGATCTACATCGCCCAGATCGAATGCCGCAAAACCATGCGCGCGATCGCGCGGCCGGGCGGACGGGCGGCGATGCATGCCTCGGGCGTCGGCAAGGCGCTGCTCGCGGCAATGCCGGACGACGAGGTGGAGCGGATCATCCGGCTTCACGGGCTCGCCAGCGCGACGCATCAGACGATCACCGGCGAGAAGCGCCTGTGGACAGAGCTCGAGACCATCCGTGAGCGGGGCTTTGCCATCGATGACGAGGAAAACGCCATCGGGCTGCGCTGCGTCGCGGCTGCAGTCCTTGACGAAGATGCCCGGCCGGTCGGGGCGATCTCCCTGTCCGGCCCCACGGCGCGGATCGGCGATGAGCGCCTGCAGCCTCTCGGGCGGGCGGTGCGCGAGGCGGCTGCGATGATCACCGCCGCGCTTGGCGGGGCGGGCGAAATGAAACGGTGATCGTCGCCCTTGGTTTCCGTATAGTGGGATGTCATCCTGTTTTTGTTGTCACATACGGCCGGTTGTGTTTAGGTAACCCGCAATTTCATTGAGGAGGCAGTTTATGGCTGCGACGCAACAAGGGATTTCAGGCTTGCAGCTTCCGGCGGGCGTGGACATCAAAGGCGCCGTGAAGCCGGGCTATGACCGCGTGCTGACGGCCGAGGCGCTCGCATTCGTTGCCGCGCTCGCCCGCGAATTCGAGCCGAGACGGCGCCAGCTGATGGAATGGCGCGAACATCGCCAGCAGGCACTCGATCAGGGCGCGCTGCCCGACTTTCTGCCGGAGACCGTTGATATCCGCGAAGGCGACTGGACCATTCGCGGCATCCCGCAGGATCTTCTCGACAGGCGGGTCGAGATCACCGGGCCGACATCGCGAAAAATGGTCGTCAACGCCCTGAACTCCGGCGCCTCCTGCTTCATGGCCGATTTCGAGGATGCGCTGTCTCCGACCTGGGACAATATCGTCGACGGGCAAATCAACCTCGCCGACTACTGGCTCGGCCAAGTCGATTTCACCGAGGCGGAGACGGGCAAGGACTACAAGATCACCGGCAAGCCCGCCGTGCTGATCGTCCGCCCGCGCGGCTGGCATCTGCTTGAGGAGCATATCCTCGTCGACGGCCAGCCGGTTGCCGGCGCCTTCGTCGATTTCGGCCTTTATCTCTTCCACAATGCCAAGCGCATGCTGCAAAAGGGCAGCGGACCCTATTTCTACCTGCCGAAGATCGAGCATCATGCGGAAGCCGCGCTTTGGAACGATGTTTTCGTCAGGGCGCAGAACGCCCTCGGTCTCCCGCGTCGGCACGATCAAGGCCACGGTGCTGATCGAGACGCTGCCAGCGGCGTTCGAGATGCACGAGATCCTTCACGCCATGCGCGACCACATCGTCGGGCTGAATTGCGGCCGCTGGGACTATATTTTCTCCTTCATCAAGACGCTCAGGGCCAAGCCCGAATATCTCCTTCCCGACCGCAGCCAGGTCGGCATGGACCGGGCCTTTCTCAAGGCGTATTCGGAGCTATTGATCAAGACCTGCCATAAGCGCGGCGCTTCGGCGATGGGCGGCATGGCGGCGTTCATTCCCAACCGGCGCGATCCGGAAGCGAATGAGCGCGCGCTCGCTGCGGTACGCGAGGACAAGCTGCGCGAAGTGCGCGCCGGACATGACGGCACCTGGGTTGCGCATCCCGATCTCGTGCCGATCGCCAAGGAGGTGTTCGACCAATATATGCCGCAGCCGAACCAGCTCGCGAAGCTGCGCGAAGAGGTTCAGGTGGGACAGGCACAGCTCCTCGAAGTCCCTCAAGGCACGCGGACCGAAGAAGGCCTGCGCACCAATATTCGCGTCGGTGTCCAGTATATCGAAGCCTGGCTGCGCGGGAACGGCGCCGTGCCGCTCTACAATCTGATGGAGGATGCGGCGACCGCCGAAATCTCGCGGACCCAGGTTTGGCAGTGGATCAAATATGGCGCCAAGCTGAATGACGGCACGGTCGTGACGCGCCCGCTTTTCGACCGGCTGCTCGCCGATGAGATGACGAAGCTGCGCGAGGCGCTCGGGCGCGAGGCTTTTGACCAGGGCCGCTTTGCCGAGGCGATCGATCTCTTCACCCGGCTTTCAACGTCGGACAAGCTCGAACCATTCCTGACGCTGCCTGCCTATCGGCTGATTGCCTGAATAACCGAGGAAGGGTGGCGAAGCGATCCGGCCCTTCGGGGGAAACCGGACCGCTTCGCCGTCGCTCCAGGGGGCATTGGAGCGGGGGGCAAGGGGCAGAACGCGGGCAGCTCAGTAGCTCTGCTGCGTCTTGTCTTTATATTGCTGCGCTCGCATCGATTTGCGCGTGCGATCCCACACATTTGAACTTAAATTTTCTGCATCGTTAAGATTGCGTTCGGATAGTTCGTTCAGCGGAGCGGCAGCGCTGGGCGGAAGCTGCTCGGCCTGCTTCTTGAGATAGGCCGCATTTTCCTGCAGGACGCGCTTTGCCTCTTCAACCTTACCGCTGTCGCGCAGCGCGACGGCCTGCTCGTTACGCTCGGTGGCAATCTGGGTGGTGACGCCAGCGAGCACGTTCTTGTTCACGCTTCCCGTCACCTCGGCCTCGGAGCCGCTGAAGCGGAGTCTTGCCGTGTCTTCGACGCTGGCGCGCTGCTTCAAGGCGAGATCGGTGTAATTCACCTGGACGCGGGCTGCGTCGGCCGAACCGTGCGCACGCTTGCCATCCACCTTCAGCTCGACGACGACATATTTCTCCTGCTTGCCGTAGATCTGGTTCAGCTTCAGATGCACCTTGCCGTCCTTGATCTCGGCTTCCCGGCCGAGGACGCGCATCGGCTCAAAGCCGTCCGGGCACTCGATGATAATCTCGACATCGTTGCCGACGGCGGCGAGCACATCGCCAAACTCCTTGTTGAAGATGTCAACGAGATCGTCCGGACTCTCAACAAAGGCGTGATTGCCGTCGCTCGCCAAGGCAAGCCGGGTCATCAGATCCTCGTTATAGCCGAGACCGAGGCCGATCGTGGTGACCGAGATCCCCATCTCCCCGGCTTCACGTCCCAGAGCTTCAAGCTCACGCGGCGAGGATGGACCGACATTGGCCAGGCCGTCCGACATCAGAATGACGCGATTGACCTTATAGGGGTCGAGAAACGGGCGCAGCTCGCGCATGCCCTGGCTGACGCCGGCATAAAGCGCGGTGCGGCCTCCCGCCCGGAGGCGGCGGATCGCAGAGCGGATTTCCTCCGTGTCGCGCAGCCGTGCCGCCGGTGCCAGCACCGTGGCATTGTCGCTGTAGGAGACGACTCCGAGCACATCTTGATCGCCGAGGCGCTCGACCGCCATCAGCGCGGCCTCCTTGGCCTGGTCGATCCGCTCGCCTTCCATGGAGCCGGACTGGTCGATGACCAGGACGACATTGGCCGGGATGCGCGCGCCTTCCTCGGACGCTGCGATGCCTTCAAGGCCAACGCGCAGATAGATCGTCCCGGCCTTGCCTTCGGGCATGACGGTCTGGCCGAGATCGGCACGAAGCTTGATGGATTTGGCGGCGCCGGCTTCGACGGGAGAAAGTCCAAGTAACCCAAGAGCGACAAATGCGGACAGAAACGTGCGCTGCATCGTGATCCCCCTTGACTGTTGCCGCCGTACAACTTTGTTTTGTGAAACTAAGCGGGCCGATATGAATGAAAAATTAACGATTTGCGCCGTGCGATTGCGGCACTGCGGCAGCCTCGCCTGCGAGCGGCCGGAGGCCCTGAACCTACGAATACGGCGATTTACAAACTCGCCTACGAGGGCGGTTTGAGCGCCTACCCGAGCTAAAGGCCAAGCAGCGCCGCGACGCGCGCGGTCGTCGTTGCGGCATCGCCCCGGGCGTCGGCCGCGAGCCAGCCAGGCGGGGCGCCGGTCATCCTCGCGAGCTGCTCCCTGACAATGGCGGCATCGGCGTCTGACGCATCGTTCCGGCGTTCGCCGACGCGGCGAATCATCTGCCCGCTGTCGGCTTCAAGCCAGATCGCACGCAGCGGAACGCCGGTTTCCCGCGCCAGGGCGAAGAGGGCGTCGCGGCAATCCGGTTGCAGGAAGGTGGCGTCGATGATGACCGAGTGTCCGGCGCGCAGCACGGCGTCGGCCTTCGAGAACAGGCGCTTGTAGATCGTCTCGTTGACGATGGGCGCATAGCCCTCCGGGCCGAGGCGATCGGTCGGCGCGACGCCGAACACCATCTTGCGCTCGACATCACTGCGCAGATGGACCGCGCCGGGAACCGGCGCAATCCTCGGAGCGAGAGCGCGCGCAACGGTCGTCTTGCCGGTCCCGGAAAGGCCGGCAATTGCCAGAAGGCGCGGCCGGGACGGCGCGATCAGCGTTTTCGCAAGGAGGGCGTAGCTTTTCACCTCATCGAGCAGCCTTTCGCGCTTGGCTCCACGGGCAATCGCCAGCCCGTCGAGTCCGACCATGGCGCGCACGCCTGCGCGCAGGGCCAGAAAGAGCGGCAGAAGCGCCAGACCCGCCCATTCGAACTCCGAGACCTCCCGGCGGAAATAGTGATTGAGGATCGCATTGGCCTCGGCTTGGAGACCTCGATGCCAGAGGTCCATGATCAGGAAGGCGAGATCATAGAGCACATCGACCGTCGCCAGATCCTCGTCGAATTCAAGCGCGTCGAAAAGGCAAGGCTCGCCGTCGAGCAGCACGATATTCTTCAGATGCAGATCACCGTGACAGCGGCGGACGAAGCCGGCATCACGCCGCGCCGTCAGTAGTGCATGGCCGTTCGTGATCGCCGCCGAGAGCGCCTCGCGGGTTTCGGCAAGGCCGAGATCGGCAAGTTCAGGATGGCCGAGCGCGTCGGTCACCGTCTTGGTGACCTGAGCCAGGCTTTGCGGCCAGGCGGCGTCGGTCGCGCGCGGCGCGGCGGCATGAAAGGCGGAGATTGCGCGCGCCAGCTTTTCGATGAGGTCGGCGCTAAGCTCGCCCGCGCCGGCAAGGCGGTCGAAGAGCTGCGCCTGATCGAAACGGCGCATTTCGATGAGCCAGTCCGCGACCTCGCCGTCCCCGCCAATCCGCAATCCGCCACCCGGCTCCCGGACGACCGGCAGAACGCCGAGGTAGAGAGCCGGCGCGGTGCGGCTGTTAAGCGCCAGTTCGCGCTCACAGACGGCGCGGCGCTTCTCAAGACCGGAAAAATCGAGATAGGCGAGCTTGACGGCGCGCTTCAGCTTATAGGCCCGGTCGCCGGCAAGAAAGATGATCGCGCCATGCGTGTCGATCCGCTCGACCGTCCCGGGCCGGTGCGGATAGCTCTGCGGCCTGGACAGAAAATCGATGATTTGAGACTGATCGTCCGGTTGTTCCTCGGCCATGACGTTCCATTCGTGTCCCCGGCGGCCCGCGCGCCCCTTAAAGCGAAACGCGCCACGATCCTCATTGATCCCGCTCAAACGCGCCAGCAATTTGCCCGCGCCCATGCCGGGCTGCACACACGCCTGTGTCTTGCCGGCACCTTCGGTCCGGCGACTTCGCACGTCACGGGCCGAAACCGTCGGCTTTAAATCTTTTCATAACCTTTTTGTCTAAGCTGAGGATAATTCAACTTAAAGTTGCAATTCTGACCTTGGGAACCTGCCCCATGTGGGACACTTTTACGGATGGCTTCACCTATCTGACGCAGCAGAGCACGCAAAGCCTGATCGCGCTGTTCTGGTACGTAATTCTCTTCGAGCTGCCGCGATATGCCTTCATCTACGCGACTGCGGCGCTGATGCTGCCGTTTCAAACACGCATCGAGCCGCTGCGGAAGAAGCCAAAGATCACAGCGGTCATCGCCGGGCACAATGAGGCCGATGTCATCGAGCGCTGCGTGCTCGCGCTTCACGAGCAGAGCTGGGTGCCCGATGAAATCATCATCGTCAGCGACGGCTCGACCGATGCGATGGCGGCGCGCCTGCGCGAGCTGAAGCGGCGCGGCCTGATCACGCAGATGCATGCGACGGGTCTGCGCGCGGGGAAAGCGGCGGCCACCAATCTTGCGGTAAAACACGCAACCGGCGAGATCATCATCAATATCGATTGCGACTGCACGCTCGACCGCTACGCCTTCGAACGCGTGTGCGACGCCTTCGGCGAGCCGTCCGTCGGCGCCGTGGCCGGCAACATTGTGGTGCGCAATCCGGAAGCGAGTTTCATCGCCGGCTTTCAAAGCGTTGAATATCTGGTCATCCTGTCGCTTGGAAAGCGCGGCGGCAATATCACCAATCAGGTGACCTGCGCCTCGGGCGCGTTCGGGGCTTTTCGCCGCGAGGCGTTGCAAGCCGTGAGTGGCCTCGATGCCGGCGGCGGCGAGGACCTCGACGTCACGCTGCGCATCCGCAAGGCCGGCTGGCAGGTGCGGTTTGCGCCGGAAGCCATCTGTTACACCGATGTGCCCGAGACCTTCCGCGCTTTCGTCCGCCAACGGTTCCGCTGGGAACGGGATGCGATCCGCCTCCGCTACCGTAAGCACCGGGATCAGCTCAGCCCGTTTTCACAGCAATTGCGGCCGCTTGAGCTGATCCATCAGCTTGAATTTCTGGTCTTTGACGTCGGGGCCGCACTCGCCATGCCCGTCTATCTCATCTGGCTGTTCTCGACATATGGTCACATCGCGCCGGCGATCCTGATCGCTGCGCAGTTCGGGATGTTCGTGCTCGATATGGTGACGGTCTCCATCGCAGCGCTGGCGACGCCGAGAGTGCTCTCCTTGCGCCATCTGCTCTATATGCCCTGCTACAGCGTCCTGAACAGCTACGTCATGCGTTTCATCCGGCTTGCGGCCTACTTTCAGGAATGGGTTTTCGAAGCCTCCTACGCCGACAGCTATGTGCCGGCCAAAGTGCATCTGCAGCGCTGTTAGACGGCGGGCGTCTCTCCATTCAGCACCCTCGCAAGGACCGGCGTGTCGATATTGCCTCCGCTCATAACGAGACCGGCGCGTCTGCCCTGCATGGCCGCGCTTTCCTGCATGAGCGCTGCCAGAGGCGCGGCTGCGGCTCCTTCGGCGATATTGTGCGTATCGGCGTAAAGTGCGCGGATTGCGGCGGCGATCTCGTCCTCGCTGACGGTAACGATCCGGGCCGCGCCGCTTTGGATGATCGCAAAAGCCTCAGGGTCGGGATTGCGGCAGGCCATGCCATCGGCGAAGGTCGCGGCGCTGTTCCCGGGCAGGATATATCCCGCCTCGAAGGAGCGGGCCATGGCCGGCGCATTTTCCGCAACGACGCCGACGATTTCCGTCTTCAGGCCGAGCAGATCACGGACCGTGATCATACCGCAAATGCCCGACCCCATGCCGATCGGGACATAGACCGCATCGAGATCCTGTCGGGCTGCGAACAATTCGAGCGCATAGGTGGCGACTCCCTTGACGAGGTCCGGGTGGTAGGAAGGCACCATCTGATAGGCCCGCTCATCGGCAATCCTGGCCGCATGAGTCCGGCTTTCATCAAAATCGCGGCCGGCGACGATGAGTTCGGCGCCAAAACCGCGCATTGCCGTGTTCTTCTCCGCCGAATTGCCTTCGGGCACCACGATCACCGAGCGCAGCCCCAGCCGCGAGGCGGCGAGCGCGATCGATTGGCCATGATTGCCACGTGTCGCGGTGACGACGCCTTCAAGGCCGGGGCGCTCCCGTATCAGCTTGTCGAGATAGGCGAGGCCGCCGCGGATTTTGAACGCGCCGGTCGGAGTGTGATTCTCATGTTTGACCCAGACCTCGCAGCCGGTTCTCGCCCCGAGCAGCGGCCAGGCATATTGCGGCGTCGGCGGCACGATGGGGCTGATGAGCCGGGCGGTTTCTTCCAGCTCGGTCAGGCTGAACAGGGGCATAGGCTTTCTCTCCATGTCGCGCACCGCCATCATGCCTCGAACGCCCCGCCGGCGCTTTCACGAAAATGACCCAAGGTGCCGTCCGCGCGACGCCGCCGGCGGGCGGGATGCATTGCCTCACTCTCGCCCCGTAACAGCGTGATTGTTTTTGCTCGCAAAACGCCTGGATTGGGCTTGGGAAAATCAGGAAACAAGACTATTTTCCCGCCTCTATAATGATCCGCGAGCGGACATCGGGGAACAACTCATGGTGGTGCTGGTTACGGGTGCGTCAGGGCTTCTCGGCCGTGCCATTACGCGGAGCTACCTGGCTCAGGGTGCCCCTGTCCGCGCCGTCGGACGCCGGACGGAGAAGCTGGAGAGCATTTATTGCGAGGGCGTCGTCCCTTTTGCCTGGGAGCCGGCCGAAGAGGATTTCCCCGAAGCCGCGCTCGACGGCGTCAGCACGATTTTTCACCTGATGGGCGAGCCGGTGGGGGGACGCTGGACGAAGGCGAAAAAATCCCGGATCGTGACCTCCCGCGTGACCAGCGCGCAGAAGCTGGGGCAGGCGATCAATGGCGCGCCTATCCGGCTGATTTCCGCATCGTCTTTTGCCATCTATCCGGGCCGGCGCGGCGAAGTCTACAGCGAGGAGACCAGAAATGAAGGCAAGGGCATGACCTTCATTCAGGCGACCCTGAAGGCCTGGGAGAACGCAACTCTCGCCGCCTCCGGCGGTGAGACCAAAGTCAACGTCATCCGCTTCGGCATCGTTTGCAGCCCCGAGGGCTATCCGAAAAAGCTCGTCCGCCTGTTTCAGCGGGTCGGCGGCGTCATCGTCGGCGACGGCGACCAGATCGTGCCGATCGTCGATATCGAGGATGCTGTGAAGATGATGCGGTGGGCGGCGGAAGGCGGCGCGGCGGAGGGCGTCGTCAACTGCGTTTCGCCGGCCCTGCCACGTTTCCGCGAGGTCGCCGAGGCCATCGCGGACGTCCTGCACACGACCATCAGGCTGCGCATCCCCGACTGGCTGGCCCGTCCGATTCTGGGCGGCAGCGCCGACTATTTTCTGCTCAGCTATGACATACGGCCGGAAAGAGCCTCGGCGCGGGGCTTCGGCTTCAGCCATCAGCAGCCGGAAGAGATCCTCGCCCGCGCGCTCGCGCCTTACACCGCCTCGTAACCGCGGCTGCTTGCGGCTCCGCGCCTACTGAGCCGCTTCCGGAATGCCCACCGGGCACGAAACGCCCGTGCCCCCAAGCCCGCAATAGCCGGCCGGATTTTTCGACAAATATTGCTGATGATAATCCTCGGCGAAATAGAACTCCGGCGCCTCGCGGATTTCGGTCGTGATCGGCCCATGGCCCCTCGCCTTGAGGGCTGCCTCATAAGCCGCCTTTGAGGCCTCGGCCTGTCGCTTCTGCTCTTCGGAATAGGTATAGATGGCAGAGCGGTATTGCGTGCCGACATCGTTGCCCTGGCGCATGCCCTGTGTCGGATTGTGGCCTTCCCAAAAGACTTTCAGCAGCTCGCCGTATGAGATCGTCTTCGGATCGAAGACGACGAGAACGACCTCATTATGGCCGGTGCGCGCGCTGCAAACCTCCTGATAGGTTGGATTCGGCGTATAGCCGCCCGCATAGCCGACGGCGGTGACGTAAACCCCTGGAAGCGACCAGAACGCCTTTTCCGCGCCCCAGAAGCAGCCGAGACCGAACAGCGCCTTCTCGGAGCCCTCTGGATAAGGCCCTTTGAGCGGCGCCTTGTTCACATGATGGCGCTCGGCCGTCGCGATCGGCTGACTGCGTCCCGGCAAAGCCTCGCTCGGCTCGGGCATTTTTGTCTTCCTGCTGGTAAACAGTGCCATGGCATGTCCCTTCTCAAGAGCACGGGGCGTGCTGCCCTTAATGTAAGGTCTCCCGCCGCCGGCGTCAGTCCCGATCCGCCGGAGGTGACGTGCTTTTGATCTCGACGGCCGGCCCGAGCGATTGGCCTTCCGCTTTCGAAAGGCGCCTGAAACGCCCTGCCCTCACGTCTTCTCACGTCCCTTTCAATGCGCATCACGGCTTAGAGAAGGCCTCTTCCTCTGTCCTCGGATCGCAATTATCTCCCGCCAGTCCCCACAAGGGGACCATATGAACACTGAAAAAACATCAGGAGATGATCATGAGCACACTCATCCGTTCAGCACTCGTAGCCCTGGCCTTGGTTGGGACGGTTTCGGCCGTTTATGCGGCTCCGAATCCGTCGCTCGACGCCAAGCATTATTTCGAGCAGCAGCAGCACGACGGCGCCTAATGCGCCAAGACAGCCCCGGGCCTTCCGGGGCTGTCTTCTTTTCAGATCCCGTCCGGGATCGAGGGGCGCGGCGGCCGGTAGCCCGCCAGATAGATCAGCGTCCCGAGCCCGCCCGCCACCATCCAGGCCGGCATGACGAGGACGGTCATCAAGAAAGGGCTCCAGAGATAAGGGTTCACGCCCTCGACGGCTCGGCGGGCAGCGTCCATGCTGCCGGGAGCGAGCATCAGCCAGTGCTGCGCAACGGAGGTGAAGGCGATGTGGCCGTTATCGGCGATCATCCGCGTCCCGTCATAGGCGAGCGCGGCGATCGCGAGCGACAGAAAGAAATAGCCGATAAGCCTCAGGATCATGGCTCTCCCCATGTCCTTTTCTGAATCCGCCCCCTTGCTATCAAGGACGGGCGGCCCCCGCAATATCCGCTTTGGATCTCCGGCAACGCGGCTTGCGCTCGGAAAGCGCAACGGTATAGTACGCTTCGCTGGAGAGATGGCCGAGTGGTTGAAGGCGCACGCCTGGAACGCGTGTGGGCGGGAAACCGTCTCGAGGGTTCGAATCCCTCTCTCTCCGTACCCACCACCGCCGATCGGTGCCTGCAGCTGGCTGCTACCAACGAGAAATCCTTTAGCGTCAAGGATTCCGCGCCAAAGCGCCTTACCCGGCTATTGCTCCCCCGTGTCGCGCGATCTGACCGCAGCCGAAGTCGCGGCGTTATCCAAACCCGGCCGACGGCGCGTGAGCGAGGCATCGCGGCAATCCTTCCGCGCGAAGCGGCTGGTTAATGGTCAACAAGCGAGCCGCCTCGGCGTGGACACGATGCGGCAGGGGCGACGCACTTCGAGGCGCAGCGACCTTCTCAAGGGACCTGCGGCCGCTTCGCAGACCTATGAAAGCCAGGCGAGATGGAACGGCGAACCCACGATGTCGGGAGGCAAGGATCAGCGCGCGCTGGATCTCGGCCTGGTCAGGATGATGAAATCCGTCGACGCGTCGGTTTCGCCGCTCATGCCATAATCGGAGATGATCACGGAGGCGCCGATCCATGCCAGTTCGGCGAGGCGCCGCGACGCGTCGTCGGGAATGGTCACGCGGTCCAGCGCACCTTGGGCCGTCTCGGGCACCGGCATGGGCGCGGCAGCAGTCGCCGAGCCAGGCGCTTCATTCTCGGCGCCGCGTCGGCCTTTGCCGTGGGGGGAAGCCGATCGGGTCTCGGCCATGACCGGCATCGACACGGCCTGCCAACGCAGCGCCGAGCCGTCCTCCGTCGCGCTTGTGCTCACATAGACATGGGTGCCGATCTCGCGGTCAGCGTCGCGGATGGATACCGGCACATCGAAAAGCGGCTCGAAATCCTGGCGAACATACAGCCGGCCGGTCTTACGGCTGATGAACACCGAAAGCGGCTTCAACCGGCGCGTCGCTTCGGCAAGCTCCTTTGTCGCAGCCTTGCCGGCCACCCTGGCCTCGACCACCGCATTGCGCGCATCCGCCAGCTCCTGTTGTTTTGCGTCATTTGCCGCGCGCGCTTCCCCGAGGGCTTTCTGCGCCTCGGCAAGGGTCGCGTCGGCCTTGGTCTTGGCCTCGGTCGCATTGACGATGCGGGCTTCCCTGGCTTTTTGCGCCTTGGCGAGGGCTTCCTCGGCCTCGGTCTTGGCCTCGGTTGCTTTGGCTACATGCGCTTCCCTGGCTTTCTGTGCCTCGGCGAGGGCTTCCTCGGCCTCGGTCTTGGCCTCGGTTGCTTTGGCTACACGCGCTTCCCTGGCTTTCTGCGCCTCGGTCACGGCCGCGTCGGCCTGGCCCTTAATCCTGATCGCCTCGGCAATGGCGGCTTCCTCGGCGGTTTTCTGCGCTTCGGCCAGGGCGGCCTCGGCTCGGCTCATGGCTTGCATTGCTTCGGCTATACGCGCGTCCCCCACTGTCTGCGTGTCGGTGAGGGCCGCCTCGGCCTGGCTCTTCGCATCGGCCACCCTGGCGATACGGGCTTCCTCGGCTTTCTGCGTCTCGGTCAATGCAGCTTCGGCTTTGGCCTTCGCCTCGGTCGCTTTGCCTATGGCCTCCTCGCTCGCCGCGGCCTCAAGCCGGCGAACGGCGACGGCCAGCTCGTGCGCCGCATCGTCGGCGGCATTCTCGGCTGCCGCCAGCTTTCTGGCAGCCATGCGCAGCTCCGTGCTCTTCCTGGTGCTGACCAGCATCGCCGTCTTGGTTGCGTGGGCCGCCGACCTTGCCTTGCGGCTCGCTTCTTTTTTCATTGCCTGCGCAAATTCGAGCGGATTGAGGCGTTTGGCCTCGGCCGGCGCATCATGGAGACCGACGGGCTCAAGCACCGCGCCGCCGTTCTGCTGAGCCGTGCCGACCGAGGCGATCGCATCCGGAGCGTCCGGCATGCCGCTCACGGCCGCGCTCGGTGCGGGCAACAAAATTGGCGCCGGCAGAGTTTTATGTCTGATCTCGATGGGCGCAATATCGACCGGCGTGACGATGACCCGCTCGCCGATCACCGTCGCGCCGAACAGGCGCTGGGCAAAGGGCGGCGGAAGCCGGATACAGCCATGCGAGGCCGGATAGCCGGGCACATAGCCTGCATGCAGCGCGATGCCGGACCAGGTGATGCGCTGCATTAGCGGCATGGGTGCACCGCTATAGATATTGGAACGATGCCAGCGCTGTTTTTGAACGATCGCGAAAACCCCTGTCGGAGTCGGATGCGCGCTAACGCCTGTGGAAACGGTTGCGCGCGCAAGCAGCCCGCCGCTGCCATAGATGGAAATATGCTGGTCGGCTATGGACACGACTGCAATGAGCGGACCTGAGCGGAGCGGGTCGAGCGTGGCCTCGTTCTCCTCGTGGCCGGCTGTGTAGCCGGCCGCATACCGGTCGACCAACCCGCTATTTTCCGCGGATGCCGGATCGATCGAGCCCAAGGTCAGACTGATCAGAACACCGATAGGGAATACGGCATTCCAGCGCAGCAGGAATGCAATCCGCCGAGTTACGCCACGTTCAGTAGTGTTCACCCACTCCCCCATCTGACACGCCAAGAGTCTCGCCTCTTAAAATAATGGGATCATATCACTTTCGAGAGTGATGCTTAGACTAATAGCCAAAAACCCTTTGGAAACGGTAACCTTACAGGAAACAGCCGTCGTTTCTTCCGTCACAAGTCTGTCAGGGCGCGCGGTTAAGCCGGACTGCGGATTTGAGGCCACAGCTCTGCCGGCAGTGCTGGCGGGTCAGGCTCGGCGATCGGTGTGGCCGACCGAACTCTCGACTGCGTCTCGGTGATGCCGAACCGAAGCTTTGGGTAATGTGCGGCCATGAGGAGGCGCGGGGGGAGCTTTGAGAAAGTCGCCGCCAGTTCGAGAAGCACGCCAAAGCACGTGTCAGAGCTCAAATCGCTACGGATTTGCCGAAAGGTCATCGCTTCGCTGCCCCACCAGAACGCTGACGCCATCGATCTGCTTTCGGCGCGAAAGGACCAAACCCTGCCTCAAGCAAGCTCGCTGACGCAACCGTGCCAGAACCAGAACCTGCTCAAGACCTCCGGTCATTCCATTGCGGTCGGAGATGATCTCATGTTGAAAGGCGGAAGACTCTAAAACGGGTTGTTGGGATCGCTGCAGCTCTGAGCTTGAATGACGATGCTCGCCCGATCGGGACCCGAGCCGATGGATAAAATGTCAAAAAAAATCCATTCGTTTCGCGAACTTTATCTTGCGCAATGTCCTGCCGCATAATTGTATTATAAATAAAAATGAAAAAGTCTCCGGAAAATAGAACATTGCTCGCCATTTCGAGCAAAAAATGTTGTTCGTGCGGCTTTCCGTCGACGGAGAATTTTTCGGCCTGTGGCAACACCGTCAAGGGCGATGACGAAGCAGGAAGATCATCCCGTTCTCGTCCTACCGCAGGCGTCGGTCGTGCCGGCGGGTGTGGCGCGGCAATTCAAGTTGCAGGAGCGGCCGGAGCTATATTCGGTGCAGCGAACGGCTAGGTCCAACCATAGGAGGGTGATGTGAGGCGGGTCATGTTGGCGGCGGCGGTATCGCTCGCGGCGGCGCTGCCGGCGGGCGCGGAAGAGGGCATCATTACCTACAAATCGCTGGCGCCCGACGTCGCATTCGATCTGGCGCGCGCCGCGTTGCTGAAGTGCCGCACGGACGGCTACCAGGTCGCCGTGGTGGTGATCGACCGCTTTGGTACGCCGCTGGTGTCGGTGCGCGACCGCTACGCGGGATTGGGAGCGCTGGAGATCGCAACCGGCAAGGCCTGGACCGCCGTGAACTTCACGCGCAACACCAGCGATATGATCAAAGCGATAAAGGATGGCGAGCTCAGCGCCGGGTTGGCAACTCTGCCGAAGGTGACGATGCTCGCTGGCGGTCTCGTCATCGAGGCCGGCGGCTCGCTGCTCGGCGGCGTCGGCGTGGCGGGCGCACCCGGCGGCGACAAGGACGAGGCCTGCGCCAAGGCGGGGCTCGAGTCCGTGCAGGACAAGCTCGAGTTCTGATTCGCGCATTGCTTCTGATTCGCGCATTGCTGCCGAAATCAGTCACGGTCAGCCAGTAGTGGATAATGACATACGCGGCTTAGCAAGGAGCGCCATTTCGGCTTTCTGGGCTGTCAGGCGTCAGTGGCTAAGGATCACAGCCACATTCGATGGCGGTCGGCTCTCCTCGGATGGTGACGTTCTCATCATCCGCGAGATCGAGCAGCCGATGGCGTCGCCACGGTGCTCAGATGCGCGACTACGGCCTGTTGCGCCAGCGTCGCATGGCGATCGCGGTGGCGGACCAGCGCGTATTCGCGCGGCGGCAATTCGATCGGAATTGCGGTGAGCGAGCCGGCGGCAACCGCGGAGGCGACGACATGGCGAGAAATGATGGTGGCGCCGGCTCCTGCCTCGATTGCTGCGCGCACGGCTTCGTTGCTGGGCAAGACCAGGAAGATGTTGAGGTCGTCGAGCGATAGGCCTTCGCGGAAGGCCAAATCCTCGAGCCCGCGGCGGGTGCCTGAACCGGCTTCGCGGATCACCCAGGTGATGGCGCGAAGATCGAGCCGGCCCAAAGCATTGACCGGCAGCGGAGGCCGGTCGGAGGCGACCGCCAGCACGAGGTGGTCCTGGTCGATCCGCTGCCGCATCAGCGCCGGATGCTGGGTCGGCCCTTCGACCAGACCGACATTCACCTCGCCTTCGAGGACGGCGCTCTCGACCTCATGGGTGTTGCGGATCACGACACTGAGACGCACGCCGGGATTGGCGGCATGGAAGGCCGCGATGCGCCGTGGCAGCCAGTAGGTCGCAATCGTCTGACTGGCGGCGATGGCGACCGCGCCGTCGGCGTGGCCGGCGAGATCCTGCAGCACCGAACGCGCTATCGATGCGCGGCTCATCACGGCGCGTGCCTCGCGCAGGAACAGCCGGCCGGTCTCGGTCAGTTGGATTCCGCGGCCAACGCGGTCGAACAGCTTCGTCCGATAGCGGGCCTCCAATGTGGCGATCGCAGCTGACGCCGCCGCCTGGCTGATGCCGAGATCCTCGGCGGCACGCGTCACATGCCCGCGTTCTGCGACCGCAATGAAGGTGCGCAGTTGGTCGAGTGTCATGGCGAATTAATCGGCTAAACCAATCAGAATGACAAGTACAAGCGGTTGGAGCGATGATTATCTGAACGGATATAGTCTCAGAAATCAAGGCGGCGCCATGCGCCGGTTGTCTTCCTGCGATTGGAGTGGATTTCTTGCCGCCTGCCACAGATGGGTTCCCGCCTGCTGCAGCGCTGGCGTATCTCGCTAGCCGTTCAGCCGATCGGCCGGAGCGGCACTCCATGCGTGGGCCGGGCCGACAGCCGCGAACGCAATGACGACGCGCATTTGATCGAGAGTCATGAATTACAATCGATATTTCTTATCATTCCGATAAGAATAAATCATTGGATCGAATGGTCAAACCGGCGAATAATCCCGCGCCGGCATTGATCCGTCCGATACGAAGTCGGGCGGCGTAAAAAGTGGCGCTCTCGGCGGTGCGGCCGGGGGCCGATTCGATGTGGGCAGTGCAGTAGGCGGGGCGGTATCGGACGCGGGATCGCTCCTGAACAAGCTTTGAAGCGACCCTCAATATGTTCATCAGCAATCCTTTCGCCCTCCTCTCGCAATCCATCTCCCCAGCTGTCATGCAGGCCTACGTGGTCCTGATGATAATTGCGGTCGCCTTTGGAACGTTATTCGATCTTTATCACAAGCGAAGCGCAGAATTCTTCTTCCTGCAGAGGAAGAAATCGAAAGCTGCGGCACAGCGGCGGCTTGCGGCGGGGGAGATCGCTTCCCTGGCGATCAAAACCCTCGGTACTGAGGTTGCGACTTCCGGCGAATTCTGCAAATGGCAGAGGCGGGTTTCTCATCTCCTGATGTCATACGGCTTCGTCATCTACCTGATCACGACCATTGTGATGGTGTTTGCCTATCCGACAGCTACGAATACACCGATCGTTCTGACAGCCCTGTGGAACATCGGCGCGCTGATGGTTCTCATCGGTGGTTTCTGGTTTTTCTTCTTCCTCAGGGTAAACGTCGCCTATGAAAAGCACTCGCCTTTCCGTCTGATGCATGCCGACCTGTTCATCGGCTCGCTGCTGGCGAGCGTGGCATTCGGACTGATTTGGCATTATGCGCAAACGGTGCATACCGGCGGTGATGCAACTGTGGCCTTGTTCGTCGTCTACGTCGTCTTCACGACGCTGCTCTTTGTTTCGGTGCCCTGGTCCAAGTTCGCCCACATGTTCTACAAGCCCATGGCGGCCTTCCAGAAAAGGCTGGAGGAGGCGGACGGTTCATCCGACCTCCCGAGGCCCGCTGAAACCAGCAACATTATTTAGGTGATCGGGATGCCCACCTTCGTTTACATGACGAGATGTGACGGCTGCGGACAATGCGTCGACATCTGTCCTTCCGACATCATGCACATCGACACGACCTACCGAAGATCGTTCAACATCGAACCGAATTTCTGTTGGGAGTGCTACTCGTGCGTGAAGGCATGTCCGCAGCATGCGATCGACGTGCGGGGATATGCGGACTTCGCCCCCTTGGGCCACAGCGTTCGGGTGCTCAGGGAAGAGGAAAAGGCGACGATTTCGTGGAAGATCAAGTTCCGGGACGGCCGCGAAAAGAATTTCGTTTCCCCGATCAGGACGACGCCGTGGGGATCGATCAAGTCCCCGTCTGATTACGAGGCGCCCACCGCGGATGCGATGAATTCCCAGCAACTCGCGCACGAACCCGAGGCACTCAAGATCGATGCGTTGCCGGCGCTCACTCCGAATCAGCTCAAGCAAGGAGTGGTCTAATGGGCTTGTTCAGACGCCGAAAGACCGTGTTCGTGGATTCGGACATCCTCGTCATCGGCGGCGGCATGGGCGGGTGTGGGGCCACTTACGAATTCAAGGTACTGGGGGCGTGACCTCAAGATCGTCTGCGTCGAGAAAGCGAACATCGAGCGCAGCGGCGCGGTCGCACAAGGCCTGTATGCGATCAACTGCTACATGGGCATGCATTGGAACGAGAACCAGCCCGAAGACCATGTCCGCTATGCGCGCAATGACCTCATGGGTCTGGTGCGGGAGGATCTGGGCTACGATATCGCTCGCCATGTCGACTCCACGGTGCACAAATTCGAGGAGTGGGGCCTCCCCATCATGAGGGACCCGGAAACCGGGAGGTACCAGCGCGAAGGCAAATGGCAGATCATGATCCACGGCGAGAGCTACAAGCCGATCGTCGCCGAGGCCGCGCGCAAGGCCGCCACCGAAGTCTACAACCGCATCATGGTGACCCATCTGTTGATGGACAAGACGAAGCCCAACCGGGTCGCCGGGGCCGTCGGCTTTAACGTCCGTACCGGGGACTTCTATGTCTTCCGCGCCAAGGCGGTCATCGTGGCTGCCGGTGGCGCATCGCACATCTTCAAGCCCCGCGCGGTCGGCGAAGGCATGGGGCGAACCTGGTACGCGCCGTGGAGCAGCGCCTCTGCCTACGCGCTGCCGATCCAGGTGGGTGCCAAGATGACTCAGATGGAGAACCGGATCGTCCTCACCCGATTCAAGGACGGCTATGGGCCGGTCGGCGCCTACTTCCTGCATCTCAAGACCTACACGCAAAACGCCTATGGGCAGGATTACGAGGCCTTCTGGCGCGATTCTATCGAGCAGATGGTCGGCGATTACGTTAATCACCACCCGGTGCCGACCTGCTTGCGCAACCACGCGCTGCTCGAGGAGGTCAAGGCCGGCCGGGGCCCCATCCGCATGGTGACGAAGGAGGCCTTCAAAGATCCGCACAAGGAGACAGTCGGCTGGGAGAACTTCCTTGGCATGACGATCGGGCAGGCGGTCGTCTGGGCGTCGCAAAACATCGATCCCAAGGAAATAAACCCCGAGCTGACCACATCCGAGCCCTACGTCATGGGGTCCCACGCGACGTGTTCCGGCGCCTGGGCGAGCGGTCCGGAGGACTACGCACCATCGGAATACCAGTGGGGATACAATCGGATGATGACCGTCGAGGGCCTCTTCGGCGCCGGCGACACCATCGGCGGCACCGCCCACAAGTTCTCATCCGGATCCTTCACGGAAGGCCGAATCGCCGGCAAGGCGGCGGTCAAATACGTGAATGATTTGGGTAAAGAGCAGCCTCGGGTCAGTGAGGCGGAGTACGAAGACCTCAAGAAGACCGTCTACAAGCCGATGGAGAACTACGAAGTCGGGCGCAACGAAATCGTCGCTGGGACCGTTTCGCCGAGCTATATGCTGCCGCTTCATGGACTTCAGCGTCTCGAGAAGATCATGGACGAATATGTCGGCGGCATCAGCGCTTACTACACGACCAACGAACCGCTACTCATCCGCGGCCTCGAGTTGCTGACCATGCTGAAGGAAGATCTTGCCCATCTCGGGGCCGAAGACCTTCACCAGCTTCAGCGGGCGTGGGAGCTTGACCACCGGGTCTTGGCCTCGGAAAGCGTGACGCAGCACACCTTGTTCCGGCAGGAAACGCGGTGGCCCGGATATTACTACCGGGCGGATCATCCAAAGCTGGACGACAAGGATTGGCATTGCTTCACCCTCTCCCGCTACGACCGGGAGTCCCAGAAGTGGGAGATGGAGAAGGCTCCCGTCTATCACATCGTAGACTAAGCGCGGTGATTTAAAGCACCCGAGCCCCAATTGTGGAATGCCAGACTGGGTCCTGTGCCGGCGAAGTCCGGGCTTAGAGCAACCCGTGCGCTGGCGACGCTATGCGTTACGGAACGATTTCGTGGTTCGGTTTCGTTGCGCCGGCAGCCAAAATCGCTCAGGATTCCCATGATCGCAGCTTTCATGTCTGCGGCTTTCGCAACGCGGTCTGCTGCGGCGGCCAGCAAGGCGCACGTCGCGCCCATGACCTCTACTCCGTAGGCGGGCGCCTGAAATTGCTCGATCGGCAAAGATGAGGGGCGACGAATTCGGCGCACAACAAGCGCCCGTGACGAATAGAGTATCAAGAGATGAGGCCAAGTTCATGTCAAAGCTAGTACCGCCCCACGGCAGCGACACTTTGATGCCGCTTCTGTTGCCGGAAACGGAGCGCGCCGAGTCGCTGCGCAGGGTCGAGCGTCTCAAGCGGATACCGATGACCAGCCGCGAGACGTCGGATTTCCTCATGCTGGCGATGGGCGCCTACACGCCGCTCACCGGTTTCATGGGACACGACGACTGGCGTGGCTGCTGCGCCGACATGCGGCTCTCGAACGGCGTGTTTTGGCCCATTCCGATCACGCTGTCCTGCACCAAGGATCTCGCCGACAGCATCGCTATCGAGGACGACGTGGCCCTGGTCGACATGGAATCGGGCGAGGTGATGGGCGCACTCGAGGTCACGGAAAAATACCAGATCGACAAAGCTTTCGAGTGCCAGTACGTGTTCCGTACCGTCGACCCGAAGCATCCGGGCGTGGCCAAGGTCCTGAGCCAAGGAGAGGTCAACCTCGCCGGGCGTGTCACGGCTCTGAGCGAAGGAATCTACCCGCAGCAATATAAGGGGCTCTATTATCGACCGGCTGAGACGCGCGCACTGTTCACCGACAGGGGCTGGAGCCGTGTCGCAGCGTTTCAGACCCGCAACCCGATGCACCGCAGCCATGAGTACCTGGCCAAGATCGCAATTGAGGTCTGCGACGGCATCCTCATCCACCAGGTGCTCGGCGCACTCAAAAGTGGCGACATCCCGGCTGAGGTGCGGGTCAAGGCGATCAACGTGCTCACCGAGTGCTATTTCGTGCCCGGCACCTATATCCAGGCCGGCTATCCGATCGAGATGCGCTATGCGGGTCCACGCGAGGCGCTCCTTCACGCGGTATTTCGGCAGAATTTCGGCTGTTCCCACCTGATCGTTGGGCGCGACCATGCAGGCGTTGGAAGCTATTACGGTCCGTTCGACGCCCACCACATTTTCGACAGCTTGGCGCCCAACAGCCTCGCAATCCAGCCGCTCAAGATCGACGTCACCTTCTTCTGCTATAAGTGCAATGGCATGGCGACGGCGCGGACCTGCCCGCATGGGCCCGAGCACCGGCTGGAAATCTCAGGCACGCGCCTGCGCGAAATGTTCGCAAAGCGCGAGAAGATCCCGTCCGAGTTCAGCCGCCCCGAGGTCGTCGCCGTGCTGCAGGACTACTATAGCGGCATAAGTCGCTGACAGAGAGGCCCGCAGCGGCGCGTTCGCGGCGAAGGGACGATCGCGGAAATACAGCGCCAATGTGGGCGGCCGTCAGCATACACAAGGCGAAACAATGCCGACATTCGTTCACACGGAGAAGTGCGACGGCTGCAAGGGACCTCCGGGTGATCTAAACAGCCCGCTGCTGTTCACGGAAGCGTATGTAACGCTTCCCACGATCTGATTAGCTGATCGAACCGCGATCCTTGCTGCGCTATGGCCCGTGGACGAGGAAACTGTTCGAGCGAGGAATCCTCTATTATCTGATAAATCCGGTCAGCCCAACACGGGCTGACCGGCCGCATTACATTCATGGATGCGACGGCATGATTGCGGATCACCCGTCGGATCCACCACCCTATGCGTGGATGAACACTCGACTGATGAGTACGAGCACCACCAAAAGCACGATGCCTAGCGACAGGCTCCAGACGATTAATTTCTTTTCGATCGGCAGAAGCGGCTCATAGGCCATCTTCTGCATTTCTTCGGCGAACTTAGGTTGCTGCTGTTCCATGATATTCCCCCTTTAGCCCATGAGTGGCGGTTTGACGCCGGCAAAGAAAACCAGCGAAATCACCAGTCCCACCCAGATAACGAATCCGAACAGGCACAGAAGATATACCGCGGCCAACCGGCCGATGCCCTCTTCCCAGAGTCTCCGGAAATTGCTCATGACGCCGATGGTGAAGAACGTCAGCACGAAGAAAATACCACGGAAGATATTGGCTTCGCCCATCGCCGCCTTGACTTTTGCCACCACCGGGGCAGACGCAGTGAGCGCCACCAGCAGGATGATGAGGAACGTTAGGACATAGCCGATAATGAACTTCGGAAAACGCTCCCAGATCTCGCCAACTCTTGCCGTATCGCCCTGGCGCACCTCGATATGCCTGGTCCAGATCCACGCGAGCACGAAAGCCCATACGCCGATGAAAATGTCGATGAACACCTTCACCGTCGCGGCCGTACCTAGAATCCAACCTGGCTGATATTTGATGCCCTGTGCAGCGGCTTTGGCGAGAATGAGCGCCTCGGTGATGCTGCCGCTCGCCACCGCCGCGCCGTCGGTCTTAACCGATAGCGCCATCCACGCGCCCGCTGCCATCGGCTGTTGATCGAGAAAATTGCCTGCGATGAATGGCAGAATGAGCAGTTCGATCACCGCAAAGATCACCACCAGCGACGAAACCATGATCGGAATGAACGGCCGGGCGCGGATGGCGCCCCCAGTGGCGATTGCCGCCGACACGCCGCAGACGGAAATGCCTGACGCGAGCGGAGCTGCCCATTCACGGCTGAATTTGAACCACACGCGTGCCACGTAATACACCACCGACCAGAATATCAGATAGGCGACGATGATCGATGCCAGCCCAAGGAACATCAGCTCGGTCGCCAGGCTCAGCTTTTCCGCCGAGACGATTCCGAGGAAGCCGCCGAGAATGACGATGGCGATCTTGATGTACAGCTCAGGTCGGATCGCTTCCTTCATCCATTCGGCCAAACCGGGCAAGAAATTACCGATGATTAGACCGACGATCAGGGCAACGACAAAGCCACCCTCGGCGGTAAGTCTCAGCGACCAGGTGATGCCGGCTTTCTCCATCGCTTCCGGCGTGTTGAGCGCCATATGGGCCCAGCTGCCGAAGATCCAGCAGGCATAGGCGATAAAGAACACCACGGTGAACTTTGGAATGAATCGTCCAACTTGCATGCCCATGGCGGCGGCTCCCGCCGTCATCAGCACGAGCAATCCTACATAGGTGGCGATAAGCGAGCCAACGCCGCCGAGGCCCGCATAGGCCTTCGATACCGGCGCCAGCGCCGTGCTCACATCGGTCCAAACCTTCGTCGTCACCACCCAGCCGAGAAGGTCCATGTCCCAGACCAAGCCGAGCGCGAGGACGAAAATTATCAGTCCGATGATGAGCGATAGCCAGTCTTCACTGATGCCTTGGCTTTTACCGTTCATTGTCTCCCCCTTACAGTTTTGTTGATTTAAGTGGCCCAGCAAGTCAGCAACCGCCTGATCCGCTCGGCAACATTGCCGGCCTATTTCCGCGGCGGGATCCACCTCCGTAGGCCCCAGGCCATTTCTACCCCCTAACTCTAGTAGAAATAATGATATTCCAATATGTCGGAATAATTAGCAATTGCAATTTACAAGGTACCGAAACCAGGCAAAATATGTTCATTTCGTTGGCGTTTTGCTCCTTCGTTCTTTCATCTTGCAGTCGAACTGGTTCTGAAAAGACATCGTCGCCGCCACTCCATCGCGAAATGCTGCCGCTCCTTTCGGGCTCGTTCCGGCATCGATTCTCCCAGGTCCAAAAGCGCTTTAGTAAGCCATCCCACGCATCCGGCGGCATAAAAGATCGCGTCGCCAACTTGTTTTGATCGCCACCGGCATGCAGCCCGGCGGCCGCGGCTTGCTCAACGACAACGACGTCTACAGCATGATGGCCTACATCTTGTCGAAAGCCAAGATCATCAAAGCGTCCGAACCGACGACGTGGCGCCGCTGCAACTTGGCTTCGATACTGCCGTCCGGATGCGGGCCCCTTGTCGGCCGCGCGCAAACCGGCCCATTTACCCCGCCGTTCTCGCCCCAGGCGATCCATTGGCCATGCTCATTCCCCCACAACCGCCTCGATCTTGATCCCCAGCTTCTTCACCCGGTGCCAAAGGCTGCGCTCGCTGACACCGAGCATCGCGGCCGCCTTGACTTGCACGCCGCCCGTCCTGCGCAGCGCTTCGATTATGATCCTGCGTTCGATATCGGCGAGTTCGGCATCCAGGTCACTTGGGACGAGGGTGATCGGAGCCTCGCGGCGAGTGCCATCGAAGACATAGGGCGGCAGATCCGGCACGTCGATCGAGCTCCCCTGGCTGACGATGATCGCGCGCTCGACGCAGTTCTGCAATTCGCGGATATTGCCTGGCCAGGAATAGGCGGCCATGGCCGCTTCCGCGGCGGGGGTAAAGCCGACCAGCTTCTTTCCCATGTCGTCGGCATGAGTGCGCAGGAAATGCGCGGCGAGCAGAGGGATATCTTCGGCACGGTCGCGCAAGGGCGGCAGCGTCATCGGGAACACATTCAGCCGGTAGAACAGATCCTCGCGGAAGCTGCCCACGGCCGTCATTTCGCGCAGGTCCTTATGCGTCGCGGCAATAATGCGCACATCGACCTTCACGGTCTTGTTGCTGCCGACCGGTTCGAAGGTCTGGTCCTCAAGCACACGCAGGACTTTCGCCTGGATCGAAGGCGGCATGTCGCCGATCTCGTCGAGAAAGAGCGTCCCGCCGTCTGCGGCGGCGAAGCGGCCCTCTCTTGCGTTGGCGGCGCCGGTAAAGGCGCCCTTGGCGTGGCCGAACAATTCGCTTTCGAGCAATCCTTCCGGCAGCGCCGCGCAGTTCACGGCCAGAAACGGCTTGTCGGCGCGCGGGCTGTTGAAATGGATCGCGCGCGCGACAAGCTCCTTGCCGGTGCCGCTTTCGCCAAGGATCAGCACCGTGGCACGGCTGGTGCAGACCTCGGTAACCTGCTGCAGGACCTGGTGGAACGCCGCACTCCTCCCGATCAGGCTGTCGAAGCTGTAGATTCGGCCGATCTCGTCGCGCAGGCGTTGATTTTCGACGATCGTCGTCGTCAGCCGCAAAGCCCGCTCGATCGTTGCGACGACATCGTCGATTTCGAACGGCTTGGCGATATAGTCGAAGGCGCCTTCCTTGACCAGATCGACAGCGCTTCGCACCGAAGCATAGGCCGTCATGATGATGACCGGCACATCCGGCCTCTCCCGCTTGACCTCGGCGAGCAGCTCTCTTCCGCCGCGTCCCGGCATTCGCAGATCGCTCATGATCAGATCGACGCGGTCGGAGCGGACGAGCGCCAGCGCCTGATCGACATTCGACGCACACAGCGTGTCGAAGTCACGGGCCTGCAGGGCGGCGGCCACCACCTCGCCGAGTCGGGCTTCGTCATCAACCAGCAGAATGCATGGGCGCATGAGTTTGCCCCTGATTTTGCAGGACCGCGAGGCAGATGGTGAACGTCGTGCCGTGGCCAGGCGCGCTTTCGCAGCTGATCGAGCCGCCATGGTCGCCGATAATCGCCTGGACTTTGGCAAGGCCGAGGCCGGCGCCTTTGGTTTTCGTGGTGAAGAACGGATCGAAGGCGCGCTGCCTGACCTCTTCGGACATGCCCACGCCCTGGTCGGCGATCGAGATCTTGGCCATCCCCTGCTGGCGCTCTTCCACGATACGCAGGCGCCCACCTTCCGGCATCGCATCCATTGCGTTCAGGACAAGATTGCAGGAAAGCCTGATGCAGGCGGTCGCGGTCGCCAAGCACGGCGAGCGGATCGGCGCAGGCAACCACGTCGTCCTCGATGCCGCGCTCGGCAAGGGCGGGACGGGCTGCTTCCGCCACATGCGCCAGAACGTCACGCAGGTCCAGCGCCTCCCGCTCCAGCTCGCGCGGACGCACATAATCGAGAATGTCCTGGATCAGCCTATCGATCCGCCTCACCTCTTCCAGAACGAAGCCGATCAGCCTGTCTTCGGCCGGCGCTAGACGGGATTTCATCCGCACCACCTGGCTGGAGGTCTTGATAATGCCGAGCGGGTTGCGGATCTCATGCGCGATGACCGCAGCGGCTTCGCCGAAGGCTGCAAGCTGCTGCGTCTTGCGCATGCCGGCTTCCATGCTCTTCAGCCGGTCGAGCTGCTCGGCCATGGCGTTGAAGCCGCTCCCCAGTTCCTCCAATTCGCGCCCGCCGGATTCGTGAACCCGCGCCCCGTAATCCCCTCCGGTGACTGCGCGCAGACCCCCGCGTGAGGGCGCGCACTGGCTTTGTGATGCGGTTCGAGACAAAAACGGCGACAATGAGCGCAAGCGCCCCGGCGATAATCGCAAGGCCAGCGAAGAAGCCCCATTGACCGATCTCCTCGAAAACGGCGCTCGCGCCGGACAGGCGGACGGCAATCACGCCGAGCAGGCTGCGGTCAGTCCCGTAAACTCCGGCGAAGGCTGTTGTGATGCCATGATCCTCCGAGTTCAATGTCACGCCTTTCGCCGGGTCGGCGGCAAGCCTGGCAAGGGTCTTCTCGGAGACGGGGATTGGAACTTTCTCAGTCCCCTGATCGGCATCGTAAACTGGACGGCCGGCGACCAGCGGGTAGACCCGGACGTCGAGGGAGGCTTGCTGATTGGCTGCGCCGAAAAGCGCTTCGTTGACGGGGTTCGCGACGACGAGCGAATAGCGGCGGCCTTGCGCCTCGAAGCTGCGTGTCGCGCCGACGAGCATACCGGGGCGGCCATTGATCTGGGCGGAACGGACCCATTCGTGCCGGTGTTCGACCTTAGGAAGCTCAAAATCAATGCCCGGCGATGAGAATACCACGCTCCCCGTGTCGTCATAGAGCTTGATGAAATCATAGCCGACCGAATTGAGCAGGTCGGCGAACGGACGTGCGGCTTCGACGGCCTGCAATCCGGCAAAGGAGCGCTGATGCAGGGTCGTGCCGACCGTTGCCGCAGCCTTGCCGGCTTCGTCTTCCGTCTCGGTAATTTCATTGAGGAGAAAGAGTGCCGCCTCGGTAATCCATTGTTCGAGATTCTTTTGAAACACGCTCTGGATCGCACTTGCCGCCATGTAGCTCGAGACGAGCACCGGCGTCACGCTGACCGCAAGGAAAGCGAGAATGAGGCGCCATTTCAATGAGATGTGCCAGCTTTTCACCGTTTGGAATCCACTATCACACAAACCCGTCTGGCGCTACCGCACAGGGCCTAGCGCGGTCTCCGGCACACATCGCTGCAAGCCATGGGCGCCGCGCGTCCATATCAGCGTTTCGCCAATAGACTTGATGCCGATATAGCCTCTCACCTCCAGCCGGTCGTCGCCCGCCGACTTGAGCATCACGCGGTAGCTCTTGCCCTCTTCCGGATCATAAACATATCCGCCATCCCAGCTATCATCATCCTGGTGCTTCAGATCCTGAATGATCTGGGCGCCGCATAAAAGCCGCTCGCGTTCTGCTGGCGTCGGATTGTTGACATCGCGGATCGGTTGTCCTTTTTCGTCGTAAGGCTCCTTCAGCCAGACGATGCGGCCACAGAGCGACTCGCCGCAAGGCGTGATCTCTACCACGCCCTCGCCGTCATCCGTAAGCCACAGACCGGTAACGTCGCCGGCGAAAGCGCCCGGCCCAGCCGGGAGGATGACCGCGAGCGCCATGAGCACGCGCCCGCGGCAAGGCCGCAAGAATCGCATTCATTCCCTCCCCACACTACAATATCGCGATGAGCGTGGATTACTCTCTCTGGCCGACCAACATCACGCCAATGAGAATGAGCGCGATCCCGGCGGCCTGCGCCATCGTCAGACTCTCGTGAAAGATAACGAACCCGGCGGCTGGGACCGTGACATAGGTCACGGCGGTCAGCGGAAAGGCCCGGCTCAAATCAATCTGCTGCAGGATCAGCATCCACAGTACAAAGACTATCAGATAGAGCACGACCGCACACCAGACGGTTGGTGCTTCCGCGGCGGCGGTCAGCCAGCTCGCATCGAGTGCGCCGTCGCCAAGCTGGTGCGCGGCGAGCTTGAAGGCGATCTGCACCGCGGTGTCGAAAATCACGAAGATGCCGATGAGGCCCAGCTTGGCGCGCAGGGCGGGGAGAGACGTGATCGTGATCATGCCGCTTTCCCTTCCGCCGCGAGTTGGCGCAGATCCGGGTCCCAGCGGTCGAAAGCCGCGATCGGCGCGGCAAGACGAACCAGACGGTTAATGACGGGATTGCGGTGGCGGGCAAAGATCAGTGACGGGATCAACCTGCTGCCAAGGCGCAGCTTGGCGGCATAGGCCGTTTGGCCTGACTGCAGCCGCCGGCGGCCGGTTTCGAGGCAGAAGCGGACATTCTCGATCCAGCTTACCACATAGAGGTTGTGCGCCCGCGCCAGCGGATAGCGCATGCCGAGGAACTTGTCGATCACGAGGTCGGATCCGAGCAGCAGCAGATTGAAGGCAGCCAGCTCTTCCCCGACCCAGTAGAGGATGAACCGCGCGCGATCACCGACAGAGCGGGCGACGGAGAGGAAATAATCGCGCGGCAAAGCTTCGAAATCGCCGTAATCTACGCCGCTGTGTTGGCGCGTCTCATCATAAAGCCGGCTGATCGCATCCGCGACGTCGTCGATCTGGGTCCGGCGCTCGATCCGCACCGCCGCCGCTGTTTTCAATTTGCGCCGGATATCCTTGCGCGTCGCGGCTGAAAGCCCGGCAACATAGGCGGTCACGTCAGCCGCGTTCAGATCGAGCGATGCGACTGGGAGGCTCCGGATGCGCGCATAGCGGCCGTGCCCGAGCGCGCCTTCGATCGCGGCGCATTCCGCTCCCGCGAGGTCTTTGTAAACGACGATGGCGGCGTTTCGGCGCTCGGCCTCGCTTTCGACGGCGGCAATCAGTGCGTCAAGCGCAGCTGCGCGTCCGTCCTCGCTCAGGTCGGGCCGGACGGCGATATGGCAACGGTCGGCGTAGGGGGAGCCGACGCCGAGCATCCGCCATTCGGTCAGCGAGGGAAGCCGGCGGGACGCGGCCTCGCTCAGGCGCCGCAAAGCACCCTGGAGCGGCGTGTCGAGCCGGTAGGCAAGCTGGAACAGCGGCGCGGCCGCGGCAAGACCATGCTGGTCGCGAACTTCGACCGCGGCGAGCGCGACGCCAGGCACGGCTTCCGCCTCGCAGGCCCGATAATAGCGCCAGTCCTCGGCCTCGGCCGGATAGCAGAGCGCCCACTCCGCCTCGTCGAGGTCGGAGACGCCGGAGACGATCCGCGTCTGAAGCCCGGCCGGGTCAAGCGGCATGGATCGGCACCGCCGGTCTGGTTATCTGCATAGGCCTGCTTGCCGCGGCGAATGACTGGACGAAGGACACGACGCGATCGGTCACGAGGGATCTCTGGCGATCCATTGTGATCAGGTGATAGCTGTCATCGAGGATGAGAGTTTCGACAAGCCCGCCCAGCCGCCGCTGGAGATATTCGGCATTGGCGATGCTGGCGACGTCATCCTCGCGCGCCTGCACCAGCAGGGTTTTCTGCCGGACCAGCGGCAGCTCCGGCTTCAACGCATCGGTCAGGCGCCACAGCTCGCGCAAGGCCTGCGGAGGCGTGCGCAGAATGCCGGCAAGGCTGCTGTCGCCGGAATTCATGGCTTGCAGGATGATCCTGCGGACGCGCTCATCCTTGAGGCCGTAAGGATGGCGCTCGACGAACCGCCAGTGGTTGCCGAGCGGCGTATCGATCAGAAAGCGAAGCGCTTTCAACATGAAGGAATACCAGGGGATGCTCCAGCCGTCATACCAGAGCGTCGGCGCCAGCACGACCAGCCCCTGCACGCGCTCTGGCTCTGCCGCCGCGAGCTTGGCGGCAAGCAGGCCGCCCATCGACAGGCCTCCCGCGACGATCGTATCGCAGCACGCATCGAGCTGAGCGAGCGCGTCATCGGTGCTGGCGTACCAATCGCGCCAGGTCGTCGCCGCCAATTCCATCTCGCTGCCGCAGTGGCCCGCGAGCTGGCAGCACATCACCGTGTTTCCCGCCTCGGAAAGCCGCCGTGCCACGGTCTTCATTTCGGCGGGCGTGCCGCCGAGGCCGTGGATCAAGAGGACCCCGGTCCGGTTGCCTCGATGAAAAATACTCAAATCCTTGATTGCCATGATTGCCCCTGCCCGGTTCTTCGACCTCAAAGTGTTTGTGCGACGATTGCGACGCCCGTGGTGATAAGGGCGGCGCCGGCCCATTGCCTCCGGCTGACCGGCTCGTCGAGATAGAGGCGGCCCGCAAGCACGATCCCAAGGATGTTCAGGCTGGCGATCGGAAAGGCGATACCCAGCGGCACGAGCGCCAGCACGCGGATCCAGACCACGAATTCCACGGCGTAGATGGCAATGCCGCTCAAGAGCCAGGGTTCCCGCGTCAGACGATAAAGAAAAGCGGGAAGGCCCACCGCATCCGGCGTGGGAAGGCGATTGGCGCCGAGCTTGAGGGCAAGCTGCCCGAAAACGTCGCAGGCGATCGAGGCCGCCAGCAGCAGAACGATTTCAGCAGTCATTGCAGCACCTCGCGAAAGCTTTCGAGGAGCCGCGCATTGGTTCGGTCGTTAACGGCAAGGTCCGCCTCCTCATGGGGCGGCAAAGCCGGATGATCGGACCACGACAAAAAAGCGCGCAGAGGATCTCTGAGGCGCGGGCGCGAATAATCGCCGCAGACATCGATGCCGACAATGCGGAATGACACCGCTAGCCGGCGAATGGCCGCAAGGATGTGGTCAAGGGCCATATCGCCCTGATCCCAGTTGGTGACCGCTTCGGCGAAAAGAAGCACGTCCTTGTCGATGGTGATCCAGAGCGCGCCCGGGGGCAGATCAGCGGCCAGTTCATCGAGGAAATCGGCCCAATTTTCACCGGCAAGGTTGCGCCAGCTCAGCAGACCGTCCTGCGTCGTGGCGCCGGATGTAGAGATCGGCGCACCCCATAGCGTCGTCGGCTCGCTCCGCCAGGGAAAGACCGCGAGGCGCCCCTCCCGGATCGCGGGCAGATTGGCGAATTTCAGCTCGGGATGCTGTAGATCGCCACTGCACGGGCCGATCGTGACGAATCGCGCGACATGCTCCGAGCGCAGCGCGAGATTGACCCAGGAGCCGCAATTAATGGTCGGATAGCGCACCCAATCGGGGTGATTGTCGAAATGGATGACGGTGAGCGGTTCCGCATGAAGCTGAATGAAGAGCGCCGTCAGATGATGGAAATCGCCGGAGCCGAAAAACAGCACCTCGGGCTCATCCGCCGCCGCGGGCTCGCCTAGGCGCGTGCCAAGCTCGCGAAAGGCGCGGCGTGATGCCAGAATGCGCAGGCGTGGTGCGAGATCGCGAGCGTCGATGTACTCGGCCTCGCCCGCCTCGATCAGGCCCGCTAGATGAGGCTGGCTTGTCGCGGCTTCGTCAAGATCAACCACCCGCACGCGCATCGCTCAAGCCCTCGACGCGCGGGTGAAAAGCTGATCGAGCAGCTCGATCGCAAGATCGATCTCGGCATAGCCAATGGTCAGGGCCGGCGCGAGGGTGATGACGTTCTTGTAATAGCCGCCGATGTCGAGCACGAGCCCGTAGCGCCTGCCGCCATGTTCCAAATCTCCCTTCAGCGCTTCGTCGACCATGCGGTCGACGATCGCCTTGGACGGCGTGAAGCGGTCATGCGGCTCGCAGATCTCGATGCGCAGCGCCATGCCGAGCCCGTCGACATCGCCGACGATTGGGTGGCGCTGCTTCAGATGCTGAAGCCCTTTGAGGAAATAGGCGCCTTTGAGAGCCGTCATCTCCTCATAATCGTCTTCTGCCAGCATGGTCATGGTTTCAAGCGCCACGGCCGTGCCGAGCGGATTGGCATTGAAGGTGGAATGGGTCGAGCCCGGGGGGAAGATTTGCGGGTTGATCAGCTCCTCGCGCGCCCAGATGCCGGATAGCGGGTTGAGGCCATTCGTCAGCGCCTTGCCGAACACGATCACGTCCGGTTTCACGTTGAAATGCTCGATCGCCCAGAGCTTGCCGGCCCGGTAGAAGCCCATTTGGATCTCGTCATCGACGATGAGGATCTTGCGCGCCTCCAGAATGCTCGCAAGCTTTTCGAAATAGCCTGGCGGCGGGATGACGTAGCCCCCGGTGCCCTGGATCGGCTCGATATAAAAGGCTGCATATTCCGCGCTGCCGTCCTTCGGGTCCCAGACGCCGTAATATTCGCTGTCGAAAAGCCTGGCGAACTGGTCGACGCAGTAGAGGCCGCAATCCTCGCGCTTCTTGCCGTAGGGGCAGCGGAAGCAATAGGGGAAGGGCACGAACTGCGCGCGGTCGCTAAAATGTCCGTAGCGGCGGCGGTAGCGATAGGAGGAGGTGATGGCGGAGGCAGCGAGCGTGCGGCCATGATAGCCGCCCTCGAAGGCGAACATCAGGCTCTTGCCGCCCGAGGCATTTCGTACGAGCTTCAGCGAAGTCTTCGACGGCCTGCGCACCGCCCACATTGAAATGCACGCGGCCTTCGCGGCCGAATTTGCGCTCGGCATCCTGGCCGATCGCGGCCGCCAGCTCGATCTTCTCGCGGTGCAGATATTGCGAGGCGACCTGCGGCAGCCGGTCGATCTGGCGCTTCAGCGCCTCGTTGAGGCGCGGATTCGCATATCCGAAATTCACCGCAGAATACCACATCTGCAGATCGAGGAACGGCGTGCCGGCGCCGTCATAGATAAAGGACCCTTCGCAGCGCTCGAACAGTTTTGGCGGCTCGCTGTAATGCACCGTGTCGCCATGCGAGCAGTAGCGCGCCTCGAGCTCCAGGAGGCCGCGTTCCTCCTCGGCGGAAAGATCGTCTGATGCCGAGAGCGGATGATTGATTTTATCGAGCATGGAGAGGTCCATTTGGGCCGGAGCAAGCCCTGGCACCCTGTTGGGCGGGTAAAGATCGCAGCCACGCCACAGCGTCGGCAAAGCCGCCGATGGGCTGGAAGGGATAACGCTGCTCCGCGCAATAGGTTGCGAGCTTGGCTTTCGCCAGGACGAAATCGGCGCGGGAGGCAAGGCAGAAGTCAGAGTGTCCGTCACCGACGACAATGAGCGTCCGGCCGGACTGAGCCGCGCGGCATTTGCACACGCCGCCGGCGCTCAAGCAATCGGGCGAGGATGCCGGGAATGTTGCAACCCAGCGATTTTCACCGGCCGGTTGAAGCTGATTGCATGTCACCGGCAGGCGCACACCCGTGCGTTCGAGCAGAGGCAGAATGCAGCAATCGAACCCGTCAGAGACGATTTCCATAGTCGCGCCGAGCGCGTCGGCCATGGTGACGAAGGCCGCGAAGTCCGGGTCGATCGTGATGTCGGCCAGCACATCGTCGATCTCTTCGGGTGTCGCTCGAAGGAGAGCCGCCTGACGCGCGAGGCATTCGCGCGAGCCGATGCGCCCGGCAAGCCACTCTTCCTCGACGCTCTGCCACGCCGGATCGGCAAGCCGCTCCAGCAGGACGTCGGTGGTATCTTCCAGTGTCACCGTCCCATCGAAATCGATGGCGATATGTCGTCGCATGCCGTGCCCCGTGCAATGAAGCGTTTTTGTAGCAAGCCCCGTGCCAAATGGAAAATCGTTGCGATTTAAGAGATCCGCCGAGCACAGTTTCTCCATGGAGCTACAAATTTTGTAGCTTGCCCCGTTTCTGGTTGCAACAGGGCGAAGGCGCAGGCGTCGATCTCGCGGTCAGGAAAGATGGGCCGGCCCAAGCACGAGCGTCGGTAATCCGGCGCGAGCGTGATCGCGAGCGCGAACTGCCGCGAATTTGGGGCCGCCAGGTTCTGGAGTGCACCCCTGCGCATGAACAGCGAAGGCAGCGAGAATCGGATTATCCGTCTACCGACCCAAACACGGCATCTATTAGGTCGCTGGCGCGATTCGGATCGAGAGGAGCGCTGGTCATCAGCCGGCAGAAGAAGATCGCACCAAGCAGCGCAAAGGCGCCGAGTTCTGGATCGACATGAGCTGGGAAATCTCCCGCAGCGACGCCTTCGGCGATCAGTTCAACGAGCGGCTGGCGCGCTTCTTGCTGGAACCGGTGGTGAAACCTGCGCAGGTTACGATCGCGCTCTGCCGCATCAATGAGGGCCGGGATGCATTTGGAGAAAGTGGAGTTGACGACAACTTCGGCGACATGCCGCAGAATCCGCTCCAGCCGGTCCCGCGGTGAGCCGGTCTTGAGGTCAGGCCGCAGTTCTTCATGCAGCGTCCGGAATGCCGCAGCGATCAGCGTAAGCTTGTCCGTCCAGTGGCGATAAATCGTCGATTTGCCGACGCCGGCGCGGGCAGCAACCGATTCTATGGTGAACGCACCATAACCGACCTCGCCCAGCTCTTCGAGAGCCGCGCGGAGGATTAGCTCCTGCGAACGCGCAATCCGGGGGTCAACGATGCGTTTGAGGTGCGTCTTACCGACGCGGCTGCGGCTGTCTCGCGGACGCGACACCACGTGACGCTCATCTCCTCAGACTAACTGCCCGAGCCCGGCGCTCGGTATGCCGATGTGTTCGGCTGGAACAGCTCAATGAGATTGCCAGACGGGTCTTCCAGCAGGATTTGCTTGCCGCCAACACCTTGAACGACCTCATTGCGGAAGTTACAATCATCGGCTTTGAGCCTGCTAACGGCGGCATCCAGATCCTCGACGATAAGATGAACCCGATTCCAACCACCCGGTCTTTGCTCTTCGCCAGAGGGCATCGCAGCTCCGCCGCCCATACCGGAGGGTTGGGTCAGATAAATGTGCATGTCGCCGCGCGATATCTCGGCGAAAGCAGGAGCCGGATGCATCACAAGCTTGAAGCCCAACCGTTCGGTGTAGAACTCGATTGCGGCGCTCACATCATTGACGATGTAGCGGAAGCATGCAGCCATGATGCAGCTCTCCTCGGTTTGGCCCACTCGAGCGTTATAAAACGTAGTCGTTTCGTAACGATACGTCAACGTCTCATAAGCTTTCGGCCGGGTTCCGTGTCGGCGACGAATTCACAGCGTACGGAGCTTCCACGCCTAGCCCAGGACGGCGAGCGCGATGCGGCGCTTCACCGAAGTTCTGGAGGACATGGGCGGCCGGAAAGTGAATCCGAATGGCAGAACCCCCTACCAGGGCGTGGGCCTACAGGAACGTCCGGCGCGGATTAAACAGCGCAAGAAATCAGCCACCCAAGAGACTACTTCGTAAATGCGCCGCGAATTGTTTCTCTTGATTCCTGCACCTGTTGCTGGCCTTCCCGAGTGACGATAATCGCTTTTGCGTTTTGATGGTGTTCATTCGGAATTGGCCTTAATATTCCAGTAATTTTATCTGTGACGATATAAATCGGCTCACCACCTGGCGATGTAAACTTTTTTACATTTCGGTATTCACTGACCTTACTGATAACGTTTTCCACTGAATCTTTGACGAATATTCTCTCATAAGCATAATCGATGACTGTCGTGCCAGCAGGTTCACCGTGAGTGGAAGCGGCGCGAATTCTCCAGATTTGATCGACTGCCACCTGCTCGACGTCCCCGTCCGGGGTCTGGAAGGAAATCGCGGCATTGGGATCTGCGCGCTTAGCGTCATGGTCATCAGCTCCAGCCGCGCTCATCCAACCCATCAGACACAAGATTGGAAGCACAAGAAGGTGAACACGCATTCTCATCGTAGCAACCCGCATCGCCTAGAGCACTATGCGCTTTCGAAGGGCGCGAATAAAGCCCGCGCGCTGATCTTCGCGGTGCCGGGCGGCGCGCCGGCGCTGCCGGCCATGATAATGGCCCGGACCATGATCCAGCGTCTAAAGCAGGCTGATCTATGTGCGCTTGATCCCGCGGCTCCCGACGAGCCCTGGCTGCTGATCTTACCGTCTCCAAGCGTCAGGTACGGGCGGATCAGCTGCGCGGAGCCAAGACGGCTTGGCACGTCATGGCGCAAAGGCATTCGTCAATTGCTGGCGCTCCCATCTACGCTATCCAGAGGTAGCTCGTTAAAGTCGGGCGCGGAGAGCGGGGCGGGCCGGGCAAGGAAACAAATGGCGTCAGCAACGCGCTGCAAGGCTTCGGAGGACATTTCTTGACCCCATTCGTTCATTTTCAGCCCATGCAGCAGAATGCAGCGCCGGGCGATGTGCCGCGAGCGCCGGAATTCATCCTGAGGACGTCGCTCAGCTCACCCTATGGGCGCAAGGTGCGCATCGCGGCCGACATTCTCGGCCTCGCTGGACGCATCGCCGTCGTGCCGGCGGACACGCTCGACGAGAATGACACGCTGCGCCAGCAGAATCCGCTCGGCAAAATGCCCTGCTTGCTGCTCGCCGACGGCACGGCGATTTTTGACAGCCCGATCATCATCGAATTTCTCCAGCACGTCGCCGGCAGCGGCCGGCTGCAGCCATGGCGCGGGCCGGAGCGCTTCCGCCGCCTCACCGAGGCGCGGCTTGCCGACGGGATAACCGACGCGGCGCTGTTGATGGTCTACGAGCTCGCGCTTCCACACCGAGCCACAGATCTCCGAGCGCTGGCTTGCCCATCAGCGCGGCAAGATCGAGCGCGGCCTGGCGGCGTTCGAGAAAGCGCCGCCGCAAGGGACGACGATTATCGCCCTGAGCCTCGCCTGCGCGCTCGCCTATCTGGACTGGCGCAAGCCTTATGACTGGCGGCCGCATTTTCCGGCGCTGGTCGCCTGGCTCGACCGCTCTGCCGAAGTCGAGCCAGCCTTCGACCGAACCCATCCGGAAGCCGCCGTTGATACAGGAGCGCCGCATGTCACGAATTCCTGAGCTCAGCCCCGGCGAGATGACGCCGGAACAGAAACAGGTCTACGATGCCATCGTCGCTGGGCCGCGCGGACAGGTGCGCGGGCCCTTGGCGGTCTGGCTGCATCGCCCCGAGCTCGCGGCACGGGCGCAGGCGCTCGGCGCATATTGCCGCTATAATTCCTCGCTACCCAAGCGTCTATCGGAGTTGGCAATTCTTGTGACGGCGCGCCATTGGGGTGCGGAGTTCGAATGGTTCGCCCATCGTAAGCACGCGCTGGATGCCGGGCTTTCGGAGCAGGTCATCGAGGCGATCCGCAAGGGGGAGACACCAAACTTTGGGGATGCCGAAGAGCAGACGGTCTTCGACATCGCTGTGGCCATCTATCGCGACCGCCGCCTTGCCGACGCGCTTTATGCGCGCGGGGTGGAGGTGCTCGGCGAAGGCCGGCTGATCGATCTGATCGGCGTGCTCGGCTATTACGCGCTGATTTCCATGACCATCAACGCTTTCGCGGTGATGCCGCCAGTCGGCGCGCCGCTCGCATTTGGCCACAGCGGGGACATGACAGCCGAGCCGCAGCGAGATCGCCTATGCGGCAACCAAGGCCGGCGTCATCCAGCAGTGCAATATGCGCCGAAAGGCATCCGGTTGAATTGCATGACGCGGCATGACGGCGCGCTGCGATTGAGTGTTACGATTGTTGACGCCGGACGAAAGGGCAGCCCATGCAGCTATTCTCCTACCAGCGCGGTGACGAGATGCGCATCGGCTTCCGGCGTGACCGCACGCTGTTCGATCTGCGCGACGCCGTGGCGGCATTTGGCGCCAATGACGAGGTGCCCTCGGATATGGCGGCTTTCCTCGCTGCTGGCGGGCCGAATCATCCGGCGATCCGGGCCACGGTTGAGGCGGCGTCGATCATCCCGCTGGACGCATCGCAAATCCGGCTGCTCGCGCCGGTCCCGCATCCCGGCAAGATATTGGGCGTTGGCCGGAATTACGGCGCGCATGGCGCCGAAGGCGGTCTCCAGCCTCAGGAACAGCCGCGCATTTTCGCCAAGCTCGGCAATTCGGTGATCGGCCCCGACGCGCCGATCATACGGCCGGAAGGCATAATGAAGCTCGACTGGGAAGTCGAACTCGCGGCGGTGATCGGCAGGCGCATGAAGGCTGTTGCCGAACGCGACGCCCTCGCCCATGTCGCCGGCTACACTATCCTCAACGACATCTCGGCGCGCGAGCTCCAATTCGACGTCTCGCCACCGCAGACCACCTTTGCCAAAAGCATGGACGGCTTCACGCCGATGGGGCCGGTGCTGGTGACCGCCGATGAGTTCGGCGATCCGCAGGAGGCGGGGCTGCGCTGCTTCGTCAATGGCGCGCTCATGCAAGAGGGCAATACGCGCGACATGATCTTTTCCATCGCCAACATCCTCAGCTATCTCAGCCGCTTCATGACACTGGAGCCCGGCGACATCATCGCCACCGGCACGCCGGCCGGCGTCGGGCATTTTCGCTCACCGCCCGTCTATCTGCAGCCGGGCGATGTGGTGCGCCTCGAAATCGACCGCATCGGCGTCCTGGAAAACTGCGTCGTGGAGGCGTCGTGATGGGACAAACGCCGGAGATGGTCCTCTGCCAGCCGGGCGCGATCAGCGAGCAAGCCATGCTGATCCTCTCGGCCTGGGGCATGGATGCCGAGGACACCGCCATCGCCGCCGATGCGCTCACCGACGCCGATCTGCGCGGCATCGACAGCCACGGCATTTCGCTCCTGGCGATCTATGCGCGATGGAATCGCGAGGGGCTTTTCGACTTCAAGGCCAAGCCGCAAATGCTGCGCGACGGCCCGACATTCGCGCTCATCGATGGGCAAGGCGGGGTCGGCTATCCAGTTTCGGTGCGCGCCACGAAACTCGCGGTCGAAAAAGCTAGGACCGCCGGCATCGCTGCCGTCACGGTGCGCAATTCCCGCCATTTCGGCGCGGCCGGCTACTACGCCCGGCTCGGCGCGCGCGAAGGGATGCTGACGCTCGTTGCCTCCACGGCGCGTCTCGTCTGCGTCGTGCCGCCCCGCAGCGCGCGGCCGATGCTCGGCACCAACCCGCTGGCCTTTGGCATTCCGCGCGCAAGCGGCGAGCCGATCGTTTTCGACATCGCCACCTCGACGGTGGCCGCTAACAAGGTGCGGCTGCGCGCGCTCAAGAATCTGCCTTTGCCTGAGGGCTGGGTCGTGAATGAGGAAGGTGCACCGGTGACCGATCCGCACGCGGCCGAAGAGATCGTCTTCAAGAGCAGACGAGGCGGTCTGACCACGCTCGGCGCCAATTCCGACCTCAGCAACCATAAGGGTTACGGCCTTGCGCTGATGGCGCATTTTCTCGGCGGCACGCTGCCGGGCGCGATGTTCAACTCGTCGCCCCGGCAATCGTCGCGCGATCCCCATAATATCGGCCATTTCTTCCTCGCCATCGATCCGGCGATCTATCGCGACCTCGCCGATTTCCACGAGGATGTCGAGGACGTCGCCGCAACGCTGCGCGCGGCGCCGCCGCTCGATCCTCAACTGCCGGTGCTGATGCCCGGGGACATCGAGAACAGCAATCTTGCCGAGCGATCGCAAAATGGCGTGCCGCTGCCGCGGACGCTGATCCATCAGCTTGCGGAGCTTTCGCGGGAGCTTGGCGTCCCATTCCATCTCGATCAATCGGCCGGCGGGCACAGCTAGGGAGGAGACGATGTTGCGGATCACACCAACGGGAGGCATCCTCGGCGCCGAGATCATAGGGATCCCCGGCCGCACCCCTCGGCGAAGGCGACTTCGATCTGATCCGCGGGGTCCGCGGCACGCATGGCATGCTCTGCTTTCCCCGCCAGACGCTTGCGGCGGCGGCTGGAGGCGACGCCTGTTTGGCAGCGTCGGCAACAACAGCAAAGGGAGGAAAATCATGCGACTATTCAAGGCTTTCGCTGCAATCGCGCTTTTGGGCGTGCTTGCCGGCACCGGCGCCATGGCGGAGACGGCCGAGATCCGTCTCGCCCGCCAATATTCGATGGGCTATCTGCAATTCAACGTCATGGAGCGCCAGCAGCTCATCGAGAAACATGCCCACGCGCTCGGCCTCAATGACGTGAAGGTGTCCTGGCTGAAGTTCAACGGTCCGGCCGCCGTCAACGACGCGCTGCTCTCTGGCAATGTCGACATCGCCTCCGGCGGGGCGCCGGGGCTGATCCTGCTCTGGGCCCGCACCAAAGGCACCGCCGCCGAGGTGCGCGGCATTTGCGCGCTGAGCTTGCAGCCTTTTCTGCTCAACACCCGCGAGGCCCGCATAACTTCGATCAAGGACATTCAGCCATCGGACAAGATTGCTGTTCCAGCTGTCAAGGTCTCGGTCCAGACGATCACCCTGCAGATGGCCGCGGCCAAAGCTTTTGGCCAGGAGAATTTCGGCAAGCTGGACGCCAATACGGTTTCGCTGTCTCCGCCGGATGCAACCGTTGCTCTTCTCAGCGGCAGCAGCGAGATCAATCTCGTCTTCAGCGTACCGCCTTTTCAGAACCAGCAGCTCGCCAAGCCGGGCATCAAGACCATCCTGAATTCCTATGACGTCATGGACGGCCCGCACAGCTTCACCCTCGCCTGGACCTCCGCCCGCTTCCGCGACAAGAACCCCACGCTCTATAAGGCGCTCGTCGCCGCGATCGAAGAGGCGACCGACATCGTCAATAAGGACCGGCGCGCGGCGGCCGCCCTGTGGATCGCGGATTCGAACTCCAAGCTGCCGCTCGATTTCGTCAGCAGCGTCGTCTCGGGCACGCAGGTGCGCTGGACCATGGTGCCCGAAAACACCATGAAATTCCCGCGCTTCATGGCCTCGACCGGCATGATCAAGGCCACCCCGCAATCCTGGAAGGACTATTTCTTTCCCGAAATTCACGGGCTGAATGGGGGTTGAGGGCGGCGCTCATCCAGCGAAACGCGATGAGGAGGCAACAAGGAGCCCTTTGAGCCCGTCGAGCCATGATCAAGCAAAATGATGGCTCTATGAGCTGCCGCGCTCGCCCATCTGCAGCAGCGCAAGGCGGGTGAAAATGCCGGGGCCGCTGGAGTAGATGCGCCAGCCGCCACGGACGACGATCTCGCCCTTGCGCATCCGCTCCCATTCGGCGCTCGCCTGCGCGCGATCGCGGAAGGCGGCGTCGCTGCTGGAGAAATAGGCGTTGCGCTGTCTGAGGCCGCCGCGCGGCAGGCCTTCGACGGTGAGCGGATTGACGAGCCTGAGCGCGGCGCGCGCGGCCTCGGCTTCGCCCATGACGCCGAGGGCCTCGCAATAGCGCAGATGCGCGTGGCTGTACATCAGGCCGATCTCGCGGCCGAAAAAGGTGGCCGACTCGGCGCGGCGGAAATTGATCTCCAGCCCGCCACTATAGGCGACCGGCCTGTCCATCAGCCGCGCACCGTCCCAGAACAGCAGATGCTCGCGGATGAGGCGGAGATGATGCACTACCTGTTCAGGCGTGAACAGCCCGGCGATGATGGAGCGCGTCATCGGGATGAGCGAATAGCTGACGCCGGTGCGCCGATCACGCGGATGCAGGAGCCATTCCGGCTCGCTGCCGGGATGAAAGAGCGTATAGCCTGCAACGGTCCCGTCCGGCATCAGATAGCGGTTGAAATCCTCCCGCATAAGCGCGGTGAGCACGCCAAGCTCGTCCGCCTCACTTGACCGGCCGCCGCGGCGCAGGACGCCGGCATAGCGACCGATCTGCTCGATAGAGCAGCGCAACGGTCCAACTGCTGACCATCCAGTCGCGCATCGCCGGGTCAGCAGGCTGTAACGAGTTGTTCCAATCGCCGAGCCCATAGCGGATCAGATGTGTGCCCGAAATAAACCGCTGTCGGACGGTCGCCAATAGCTTCTCAACATGGACCGAAACCGGATCTCCATGCGCTGTCGGGCCGAAATCGTCCTGCGTCCAGGGTAGTGGCTCATCGAGGAACGCCATGTCGCCACTTGCTTCGATGTAGTCGCAGAGGGCTTTCAGAGGCCAAACGATCACATCGCCATGGCTGTCGGGGTCGCGGATCTGGCGGTAGGGATCGAGCATGAACCATTGCGGCCAGTCGCCGCTCGCCTCGAATTGCTGGGCAAAGACGATGCGCAGGATCTCGCAGACTGGCTGATGATGGCCGAGCGGCAACAGGAATTCCACCGGCCCCTGGCAGACATCGCGCGTGCCCCAGGCCGCCGCCGTATATTGTTCCAGGCCGCGCGGCACCGTCAGATGCACGATGGCGTTCTGGGCGAACCAGGGGAAGATGGTGTCGAGCGCAGCAGTCTCGGGCTTGTCGCGCGGGGAAACGCGTATCGAGGGTGATGCGGCTCCAGAAGGCTGCGCGCTTTTTCGAGCGCCTCGCCGCTATCAACGCCGCGCTCATATTTCACCGCGAGGCGTTCGGCTTCATCCGGATCGGTCAGTGAGCCGACCAGCGCGAATGAGAAGCGGTCCGTGGCGTTCGTGCGGATCGCTGCATAGGCATCCGCCGAGCGCGGCGCGGCGCCGTCGAAAAGCAGCGCACCGCTGCCGATCGTCTCGACCGCGCCCGGCGTCGAAGTGACGAGATGATGCACCGCCCTCGGATATTGCCGGCCCCAGAGCCAATCGGCATCAGGGCGCAAGCTGATGCGTTTCGCCGCTTCGTCGACCTCTACGACGCCGGCATGCTCGAAGTCCCGTTCGCCCATGACGAGATGGCCGAAAATGAGGAAGCGGCAGGGCTTGCCGGTGACCGTAATGTCCCATTGCATGGCGGTGTCTTCGGCCGAGGTCCAGCCATGCACCACGATGGTTCCGTCCTCGAACCGATAGATCCAGCGGCAATCGGAGAGCCCCATCTCGAACAGCCAGGGCACGGTGAGGAGCCGCCAGCCATCGCCGCGATCGGCGAGGATGCGCAAGCCGCTCGCCCGCGTCACGTTGTAGGGATCGCGCGAAACAGAGAATAGCTTGTGCAGCCCGGTATTGCCGATGGTGAGCTGCGCGGCGAAGACGCCATGCATCCAGCAGGTGACAGAGAGCGCCCGGTCGTCGGGCAGCATCGCGTCGCCGCTGCGCAGGATCGAGCCGTGACGGCGCGGCATCAGGGCTTCCTTCAGGGCGCAGACGACATGGCGGTTATGCGGCCCGTCCGGCACGAAGAAGGAGAGACGTTCCTCGCCGTCGAGCCATTCCTCATGCCTCCGCTCGGGATAGGCGTCCAGGATGGGCTGATGGGGACGGTCATCGGGAATGCTGGCAAGCGCCTTCGCGTATTGCAGAATGCTGCGGGGCGGAATCGACAAGGAAATGGCCGCAGGCTGAAAATCCTGCACGGCGCTTGCCGCCGCATCGATGCGCGCCAGATCGGCGTCGCTTGTGGCGGCGGCGTGGTGTGCTTCGAAAAAGCCGAAAAAGGTCAGCGTCGCTTTGGCTCCGGCGGCGAGCGTAACGGCGCGCGACTGGATCGCTGCGCAGGCCATCTCACCCTGAATTTTGACGCTCTCAAGATCGCAGCCGAAATTGAGGGCATCGGTCGCACCATTGCGGAACGGGCGGAAAAGCTGCGAGCCGTCCGTGGCAAAGTCGATCGCACCCTCCAGGCAGCCATGGGCGATCCAGGGATTGCGGCCGAACTGGCCCATATTCTGCCGGCTCATAATCACCGGGCCGAAGGCTGGATGCCGGCCGATCATATGGTCGATATATTGCGAGGTGTAGGCCTCGTTCGAGAGCACAAAGCCGCGTGCGCTGAGGCCAAGGTCCTGAACGAAGATGGCGTCGCAATCCACGGGCTTGGCGCCCCTGTTCTCCAGCTCGACGCGCCATAGCCAGAGGGGTTCGCGCGGATGCAGCCAGAGCGTCACGCGGTGACGGACGCCGCCGGTTTCGCCGTCCCAGATGAAACGGTCCGTCGCCGCGCCGACGCGCCCCTTGGCGTCAGCGCCGCTGATCTGGGTCGCTGCGTGAGCTGGAATGCTGCGAGACGACGCACCCACGCCATCGCGCAGCAAGATATGGCCGATGCCGCTGCCGAGCGGCGAGCCGCAAACCTGATTGATCAGTGTGCGTTCACCGCCATGCACATGCTCGATGGCGAAGATGCAGCCATTCGGCAGAACGCTGATTTCTATGCCCGCCGCATTGGAGAGGCGATGGAGGTCCAGGTCTTTTTCGGTCGGCAAACTAAAGGTCCTTTGACGGCTCTCGGTCATCCTCGTGGCCCCTACCGTTTTCCGATCGTCTGAAGCGCATCTGCGCGCGCTTGCCAGGCGGTGATGAACGCCGCATAGCTCCAGGCGAGATTCCTCGCCGAGGTCTGTTCGCCGGTCGTCTGGTCGAATTGCTCAGACATCTCACCGGTTGCAGGAATGCACTGACGCGCCATGCCGAGCATGGCGTCACCCCTGGCAAGGAGCGAGATATCTTTCCGCACGGCCGCACGCTTGTAGCAGAATTCCGCAGCGCCGAAGGTGCAGATGAACCAGGCGCCGCCGCTGACATAGCTGTCGCCGGGATAGCGCCCGAAGGCAAGGCCGGCGGCCCCCTGGCGGTTGATGGCGTAGTCGGCGGCAAAGCGCTCCCCCAGCCGGTCGAGGGTCGCGGCGACGCGATCATCCTCGACGCTATGCGGACCGCTTGCCAGTCCGGCGTGAAGCACGCCGAGAATGACGGCGAAGTCCAGCTCTTTCGCCATCGTCCCGCCCGCCGGCATGACACGGCTGAGGTAATACCCCTTCCCGGGCGACCAGAAGCCGTCAAGCATCTGCCGCAATCGCTGAGCCGCCGCGTCGAGCCGCGCCGCATAATCGCCCTGGCCGTCGGCTCTCACCCAAAGCGCGCCCCCCTGCAGAGCGGCGAATTGCACGAGACAGGTGTAGTGATGCCGGGCGATCTCTTCCTCCCAGAGGTCGTAGCAGGGCTCGCCGGCGTGCTTCGCAGTATAATCGAGATCGAGCCGGATCAGCTCGGCCGCGGCATCCCGCGCACCATCCGCGATGGCGCCCGCATCGAGATAGCGCAGACAAGCGAGCGCGCGAAAGGCTGGGCCGTCATGCTGCGGCCGGTTCCAGCGCAGGAAATCGAGCGTGCCGTCGGCATTATAGCGGACCTCGCCCAGCACATTCTCGCCGTCGACGGCAGCGATTTCCTCGTCCGGGCGAAGAAATTGCTGCATGTCCGGGGCGGTCCGGCTCCTCATATCGGTCTCGGCGAGGAAGCGCCGCCCGCTGATCCGGCTCAGATCGAGACTGAAGCGCACGAAATCGGCAAAACGCTGCTTCCAGCCTTCCGCATCGATGCCGTGGAGAATGAGAATAAGCGCCGCATCCATGATGGCGGCGCTGTCGCGGAGCCAGTGGAAGAAATAATCGGGCTCGCTTTCCCCGACCCCCGGCGCTGCCAGCACCGAGCCCCGCACCGGCCGCACAGTCTGCCCGAAGCCGGGCCGGTGCTTGACGAGCGATGTCGCCGAGACGGACTCCGCCATCTTCGCGGCCGAGATGTGCAGTTGGGCCTCGGCCCATTGATCCAGGGAAAGCGGCGATGCGGTGCCCATCGCCCGGCCCTCAAACTGTCGGCCGTCGCTCAAAGCCGAGCACATCGAGCCCGCGCTGCACCTCCGGACAGCTCATGAACAGCCGCCACAGCAGACCCGTCCGATAATTCTCCATCATGACGACGATCGGCCCCTGGTCGATGGCCAGATGGTCGGTCCCATACCAGTCCGCCGTCTCGTTGAAGGCATCGACGAAGCCGTATTTCTGCCAGATGCGGTCGCCGAGATCGTAATAGAAATGCTTCAGCGCGCGCATCGACTGCTCCGGCGTATAGGGGAAGCTGGAGAGCGCGGCGGTCGGCGCGATGACGCCGCCGTCGTGGTTCGGCGCATGCCCCGCATAGCCCTTATCACCGTCGCTGGAGGTCAGGCCCCAGCAATCCGGCCCATAGCCCTTGAAGCCATTGGGGTTGCGCACGCAGTGCTCGTAATTGATCAAAGTGTGCTCGCGCACCTGCTGCCAATAATCGGCGTAGCGGTCCTTGAGCCCGCGCGGATCGAGGCCGAGGAAGGAGAAATGCGCAAAGAACAGCGGTCCGCCGAAGTCCGGGCCGAGCGGCAGGCGGTGGCCGTAGAATTCGCGGCCATTGCGAAAGGTCCGCCCCGCCGTCCAGCCCTGATGATAGGGCTCCGGACCGGTTGGAAAGCTCGGCGAGGACGCCGCCAGCACATAGGCGATCAGGCATTCGTCCCAACCGTGGATCAGATGCCGGTCGCCCCAACCGATCTTTTCGCCCCAATGCCAGATCAAAATCTTGTCGCCGCCGGTGAACCAGCTCCATTCGACCGCCTGCCAAAGCCGGTCGATGCGGTGGCGAAGGCTGGTCTCCTCCTCATTCTCTCTGGTGAAATATTGCCGCGCGCATAACAGCCCGACCACGAGAAACGCTGTCTCGACAATATCGCCGCCGGCATTGCCATCCCAGAAGGTGAACTCTTCGCCGCTTTCATTGAAGAAATGCGGGAAGGCGCCGTGATGACAGTCGGCGGAGTCCAGAAAGGCGAGAATCCGCTCCAGCCGCCTCAGCGCTTCGGCGCGCGTGATCCATTTGCGCTCCGCCGCGACGATCATCGCCATAATGCCGAAGCCGGTGCCTCCCGTCGCGATCGGGGTGTTGTCCACCTCTCGCACGGCGCTGCCGCGGTCGAAGGCCATGCCGCGTCGGCCGATGCGCGCCCTCCCAGAAATAGGCAAATGTCTGGCGCTGCACCGCCTCGAGCAGCGCCTCATCCGGCATCGCCTGCGAACGACCGGGTGGGCCGCTTCGCGAATGCCTCTGTTCCTCATGCATTTTCGACATCCCGCTTCTGGTCAGGCGCGGCCACTAAGGCTCAGCGGCAGATGGAGACCTGGCGAATTCGCTCTCAGGTTCAAGATGCGGTCATAAAAATTGCCATCATCGCTCTTCTTGCCGATGCCGATCACCGCTGTGTCCGGAAGATCATGTTTGAAAATGGATTTGGCGAGCCTCCGGCTGTCGTCATCGAGTTCGCTCATGGCCTCATCCTGAATGATCCAGGCCGGCTTATGCAAGAGCGCGCGGGCAAGCGCTACGCGCTGCTGTTCATCGAGTGTCAGCTCCTTGTCCCAGCGTTTCTCGGTATCGAGCAGCGGTGTCAGCCGGTGAAGCCGGATGCGCGTGAGCGTGGTGCGCACGGATTCATCGCTAAAGCGGTCCGGCGGCGCAGGATAGGTCAAAGCCTCGCGGAGCGTGCCGAGCGGAATATAGGGGCGATGCGGCATAAACATCACCGTCCCGCGCTCGGGCAGGCGGATTGTGCCGCTGCCCCAAATCCATAAGCCCGCAATCGCCCGAAAGAAGACGCTCTTGCCGTGGTGCGGCGTGCCCGCGATCAGCACGCGCTCGCCCGGCGCAACCTCCAGATTGCCTTCGGTCAGAAAAACTCGGCCATTCGGGGCGAATACGTGAACGGCCTCAAGCGACAGCTTGCCTTCTGGATGATCAGCGTAAGTAATCACGCCCTCGCTCAGTCCGAGCGTTTCGAGCCGGGTAAGCGTGTTCCGGTAGGAAATTGAACGCGTCAATGTCGCCCGCCACTCCGCGAGGGTCGGAAATTTGTCCACATACCAGCGCAGCGACTGCTGAACCTGGAAGAAGGCGCCGACCACCATCATCAGGCCGCCGAGGGTCATGGCTCCGGAGAAATAGCCCGGCGCCGCCAGGACGATCGGAGCGATCAGCGCGATCCAGCCATAGCCGGCTGTAATCCATTGCAGCTGAGCGAGCTTATTGGCGATCCGCTGCATAACGGCGAAAACATTGCCAGCCACGATATCGAGGTCGCGCCGCTCATCGGCCTCGCCGCGATAGATTGCCACGGCCTCGGACGACTCGTCGATGCGGACAAGCAGAAAGCGGAAATTCGCTTCCGCGGCCCGCAGGTCCGTATTCGCCTTGATCAGGGGATTTCCCACCAGCCATGTGAGATAGGAGCCGATCAGCGCGTAGGCGAGCGCGGCCCAAACCATATAGCCGGGAATATAGAAGGACCTGCTGCCCACGACAAAGACGACCTGGTCGGAAAGGATCCACAGCACGCCGACAAAGCTCACGAGCAGCAGCGTGGATTGAACCAGACCGACACCGAGTTCGACCGACAGCTCGGTCAGGCGCCGCGCATCGTCCTGAAAGCGCTGATCGGGATGCGCGCCGATCTCCCCTGCCAACGGCACGCGGTAGGCGCGCTTTGGCCGGAGCCATTCGTCGAGCAGGTCGACCGCGACGGCCGCCCTTAGCCGCACCTTGAGCGTTTCCTGAAGCCAGGTTTGAGCGACGCCCAAAGAGAGCAGGATGCTTACGAGGATTCCGAAGACGCCGATCTGGCGATAGAATACGCTCAGATCCCGTTTCGAGATGGAGTCGTAAAGATCACCCTGCCAAGTGTTGAGCCTGACCTGCGCAATCGCGTTGAGGATAATAACAGTAACGATCAGCGCTGCGAACAGGATCAGCATAGATTTGGCTTTTGACTGACGCAGAAGGCCCAAAAGTTCGCGGATCTGCGCGACGGTGCTTGCGCTATCGGCGTGATCCGGCTCTTTAGTGAGTTTCAGCACGGTCTGTGGCTCCTCTGGCCTTAACCGTTGAACCATGATCCTAAATGCTGTGCCTTATAAAAGAATGACAGCAATAAAACCATCGAGGCGGCGCCATGACATTCGGGAGTCCCGGGACGCGGATCGAGGGTCTGCTCCACATTATGACCCTGGAAGAGAAAATCGGCCAGCTTACGATGATACGGGGCGGCGGCGGCATGGGAGGGGCAAACCTTACCGATGCTCAACTCGGCCACGTGCGCGCCGGCCGCGCCGGCAGCGTCCTCGACCTGACGACGGCCGATGGTATCCGCCGTGCGCAGGAGGCAGCAATCCGGGAATCGCGACTGGGCATCCCCCTGCTTGTCTGCCTCGATGTGCTGCACGGCCACGAAACGATCTTCCCGATCCCGCTGGGTGAGGCGGCGGCGTTCGACCCGGCTTTGTGGGAGGCGACGGCGCGGGCTGCGGCGGAGGAGGCTGCCGCGGCGCATGTCGCTCTGACCTTTGCGCCGATGCTCGATATCGCCCGCGATCCGCGCTGGGGACGCATGGCCGAAAGCCCGGGCGAAGACCCTTGGCTCGGCGCGCGCTTTGCCGAGGCAAAGGTCCGCGGCTTCCAGCAAGGCTTTTCAGGCTTGGGCACACTTGCGGCAACCGCCAAACATCTTGGCGCCTACGGTGCGGTGACCGCCGGACGCGAATATAATTCCGTCGATATTTCGGCACGCAGCCTGCACGAGGTCTATCTTCCGCCTTTCGCAGCGGCCGTGCGGGCCGAAGTCGCTGCGATCATGCCCGCCTTCACCGACCTTGCGGGCGTGCCGATGACGGCGAATGCGACAATTCTCAGGAACATCTTGCGGGACCGCTGGGGTTTTGACGGCGTGATCATCAGCGATTTCAATGCCATCGCCGAGCTGATCGTGCATGGCGTCGCGGCGGATCTTGCCGAGGCGGCGGCGCTCGCCATGAAAGCCGGCGTCGATATCGACATGGTGAGCGATGCCTATCCGAAAGGCCTCCCGGTTGCGCTTGAGCGGGGGCTCATTGAGGAAGCGCTCATCGACGAGGCCGTCGGCCGCGTGCTCGGCCTGAAAGTGCGGCTCGGGCTGTTCGACGATCCGTTCCGTCCGGTACGCAAGCGGCAGCGCGCGGCCGCTCGCGCCGCGAGCTTGCGCGCGACGTGGCGCGGCGCTCGATCGTGCTTTTGCAGAACCGGGGCGATGTGCTGCCGCTTGGCGGCGGCGCACGGACTCTCGCCGTCATCGGTCCCTTCGCGGCGGCCGAACAGGAGATGCTCGGCCCGTGGTATGGGCTCGGCAAGGCGGCGGATGCGAAGAGCTTTTTGACCGGCATCCGCGATGTCCTGCCCGGCTGGCGCATCACGCATGAACGGGGCGCCGGCATCACCGAGGACGATCCCGGCAGCTTTGCCGGCGCCTTGAAGGCCGCGGGCGAGGCCGACCTCATCCTGCTCTGCCTCGGCGAGGCGGCTAGCATGTGCGGCGAGGCGGCGAGCCGCGCGCATCCGGATCTGCCGCAATGCCAGCGCAAGCTGGCCGAGGCGATCCTCGCCCTGAACAAGCCGGTCATCGTCGCGCTCGGCTCGGGCCGGCCGCTGATCGTGCCCTGGCTGTTCGAAAAAGCCGACGTAGTGCTCGCTACCTGGTTCCTTGGCAGTGAAGCGGGGACGGCGCTCGCAGATATTCTGACCGGCCATTGGAACCCGAGTGGCAAGCTGCCGGTTTCCTGGCCCGCCGATGCCGGGCAAATCCCGATATTTTACGCACAGCGCCCGACTGGGCGGCCCGCCAAACCCGGCGACCGCTTTACCAGCAGCTATCTTGATGCGCCGGTCGAACCGCATTTTCCGTTCGGCCATGGGCTGTCCTATACGCGCTTTGAATACCGGGCTCTGCGCTATTCGCAGGGCACGATCATGCCCGGCCGGTCCTTCGTCATCGAGGTTGATATCGTTAATCACGGTCCCGTTGCCGGCGAGGAAACCGCCTTGCTGTTCATCCGCGACCCGGTAGCGAGCGTCGCCAGACCGGTCCTGGAGCTGAAAGGCGTTGCCAAGGTCACGCTGGCTCCGGGGGCCGCCGGAATAGCGCGTTTCGAGCTCGGCTGTGAGGACCTCTCCTTCCCCGACGAGACCGGGACTATGGTGCTCGAGCCAGGCACGATCGAGATCCTCGTCGGCCCAAGAGCCGAGCGAAATGCGCTGCTCGCCGGCGCGATCGAGCTTCGCATGGCCTAGACACCGCGCCTGGCGCCGGTGCGAGGCCAAGCTTGGTTCCATGACAAATCTCAATGGGCATGGCGTCGCATTCGGCTAAACTCCGGTAACTTCGGATCGATGAGGCGACTTTTCTTGCGGATCGCAAGCTTCAATCTTGAGAACCTGTCGTGCGAGGCCGTTGCTGAAGCGGCGATCGCCGAGCGGTGCGCCATTCTGCGGCCGCAGCTTGAGCGCCTCGACGCGGATGTGCTTTGTTTGCAGGAAGTCGATAGCCGCCGCGAAGCCGCGACGGAGCGGCGTTCCCTTGCGGCGCTCGATGCCCTTCTCGCGGAAACGCCGTACCGCGATTTTCACCGGGCTAGCACGTTCAGGCTGGAAACCGGCGAGCCGCGCGACAAACACAATCTCGTCGTTCTGAGCCGCTGGCCGATTGCCCAGGTTTCGCAATATGCCAATAGCCTCGTTGCGCCCATCGGCTATCGTTTTGCGACTGCGGCCCCGGCGGTGACCGGGGACGCCATCGTCTGGGACCGGCCGATCCTGCTTGCCACGATCGCGCTGCCGCGTGGACCGATGCTGCATGTCGTCAACATGCATCTGAAGGCGCCGCTTGCCTCCTTCGTGCCAGGGCAGAAAATCGGCCCCTTCGCCTGGAAATCCGTCTCGGGCTGGGCCGAAGGCTATTTCGTCGCGGCGATCAAGCGGTCCGGTCAGGCGCTCGAAGCGCGCCTGGCCGTCGAGCGAATTTTCGACCAGGACCCGCACGCACTCATCGCCGTTTGCGGCGACTTCAATGCCGAGGAGCGCGAGGTGCCGTTCCGGATTCTGGCCGCCGACACGGAAGACACCGGCAACGGCCAGCTCACAGGGCGCGAATTGGTGGCGCTGGAGCACAGCTTGCCGGACTTCCGGCGCTTCACCGTCATCCATGCGGGGCGCAAGCTCATGCTCGACCACATTCTGGTCTCGCGGCCGCTGATCGCGCATTATCGCGGCATGGAGGTGCATAATGAGGCGCTAGGCGATGAGGTGATCGCCTACACGATGGTGGAAAAAACCCCCGAATCCTATCATGCGCCTGTCGTGGCTATGTTTGAGTTCGACGGCCCTGATTGATATCAAAGTCCTGACACCCACGCCGGATAGCTTTTGAAAGCCATGTCGATTCTCACCGTGACACTCAATCCCGCGATCGATCTGACGACCGATGTCGACAAGGTCGAGAGCGGCTCAAGCTTCGCTGCGGCCCTGCGCGCCTCGATCCCGGCGGCGGCGGCGTGAACGTGTCCCGCGCCATCGCCAAGCTCGGCGGCGCCAGCACGCCCTTCGTCGCCATCGGCGGCGCAACGGGCGAGATGCTGAAGTCGCTTCTCGACGCTGAAGGCGTTGCGGCCGAGTGGTTCGCGGTGGGTGGCCTGACGCGGCAGAGCGTGGTCGTCAACGAGCGGTCGACCCGCAAGCAATTTCGCTTCGCTCTGCCCGGCCCGCAATGGAGCCCGGCGGAAGCGGCGCGTGTGCTGACGGCGCTTGAGGCGACGTTTGCAAACGGCCGGGAGCGGATTGCCTATGTCGTGGCCAGTGGCAGCCTGCCGCCCGGCCTGCCGGACGATTTCTATCATGGTGTTGGCGATCTGGCGACGAGGGCCGGAGCGCGTTTCCTCCTCGACACCTCCGGCCGGGAACTCGACCTGGTCGCGCGAGGCTCTGAGCATCCGCCCTATGTGTGGATCATGGATCAGCGGGAAGCCGAGTCGGTCGCGGGGCGGCCGCTTCCCGGTCTCGACGCGCTCGAGCGGTTCGGCCGCGAGTTGAAGGCGCACAAAGCTGCGGAGATTGTGATCCTCACATTTGCCGAAGGCGGCGCTGTCGCGCTGTCCAATGCCGAAAGCCTGCGGATCGTGCCGCCGAAGATCGAGGTCGTCAGCAAGGTGGGTGCCGGGGACAGTTTTGTCGGAGGGCTGGTGCTGAAGCTCTCGGCCGGGGCGCCGCTCAACGAAGCCTGCGCCTATGCGGTCGCCGCCGCCGCTTCGGCCGTGACCTCGCCGGCGACCGCGCTTTGCAACCGCGAGGATACGGAGCGCTATTTTGCTATGATTCTGGATCGCCGGACTTAGGCGTGAGCTGAAACTGGCCGGCGCTTGAGCGACCGGAGCGGAGTGAGACGAGATGCATAAGAAAGACACCTACAATCTGGCGATCGGGCTTGCGCTGCAAGAGCTTCACAACGAGCAAAAGCTGCCGCGCGAAAAAATCGCCGAGGCGCTGGAATTGTCCGAGCTTGACGTGACGCGCATCGAGCACGGCTCGGAGACGCTTTCGGCGGGGAGCCTGGTGCTGCTGCTCGAACTTTTCGACGTCACCTGGGACGATTTCATCCACGCGTCAGGGCCAATCTGGATAAGGCCGAGGCGCAGATCCGATAAAGCCGGCGAGTTGGCCCAAATGGCGTCACAGCGCCTTCTGACGCCGTCCCGTCTCTCTCCCTACTCGCCCGGGGTGACATTCCGCCCAACACCAATCCCCTTGCGGGCCTCAGCTGCTTCGTCTCCCCCGGAAAGCGCGCAGCGCTTGCCTGTCCCGGCGAGAGAGCCGGGATCCGGGGTCGCGTTCTGAAGCGCCTCATGTGACCCCGGCTCGCCCTGGCGGTCGGCCGGGGTGACGAAATCTCCAACACCAACTCCCTCGCCGGGCCTCACCTGCTTCGTCGCCCCGGGCGAGCGCAGCGAGGCCCGGGGCCTATTGGCCTGTCTGCAATCTCCTTGCCAAGTCGCGAGGCGATTAGGCCCCGGCTCTCACGGCCGGGGCGACGGAGCGTGTGCTGCGACGCTGCGCCCAAAATCAAGCCCTCGCCGGCCTCGTCTTCGTCATGCCCGCGCATCGACGCGGGCATCCATTCCGCTGGCGCAGCCGCAAATGGCTCGCCGGGCGGACCCGCGAGGCTTTGCGGTCGTTGTTTGGGCATGATCTTTACCGCAAAACCGGCCCATCCCCGCTTCGCGAGGACAGGCTTTTGCGGGATCATGCACCTGATCCACCCCGCAAGGGGCGGCGCGGGCAGCCGTGAGGCTGATCCGTATGTTAGTGTTCAGCCTTACGGCTGCCCACGCGCGGCGATATTCTGGCGGCGGCTCTGCAATCCCTTCTTTGCTCATGGAACGGCCATGCGGGCGGGCTTTGCCTCGACAAGCTCTCCATTTCCACCATCCCCGCAGTCGCGGCTGCGGGCGATCTCGCGCATCGGCTTGCGAAGCCGGGGATGATCCCGGCCACTCACCAACACGCCGGCCTCGCCGCGGAGCCCCTCGCGAGGGCCGGGCGGCGGGGCAGCGCTGTCGAACCCGCGGGTATCACATGGGCCGGACCTGCAACCATGGGCATCCCAGCCGCATGGTGGGCGAAGCCGCAACCCCTGGGCTTGGGACCGTTACTCCCGCCGCGCATGTGGCTCCTGTCGCCAGGAAACCATCGCACGCGGACTTACCCAGGCACCGCGATCCTTCCCCACGAGAGCCAAGTCGGTCTTAAGCCCGGCGCCCCTTCGGGGAAGCGACTGGGTGGGGAGTATAGGGGCGGCGGGAGGGGCGGGGACAACTTCGCCGCCGCGATTTGCGGGGATGGTGAATGAAGCGTTTGCCGCCAGCCCGTCACCCCGGAGACGCCGCAGGCGTCATCCGGGTCACATGCGGACTCTCATCACGCGACCCCGGATAGCTCATCGGGCTTCTGGGGTGACATCTGAACTTGCTGCTCTCTCCGCGCCTGCCCCGGACGGCCGTCAGGCCGAGCCGGGGTCGTCCTCGGGCCCCGGACGACGCCTGCGGCGTCTCCGGGGCGCCGCAATCGTATCGCGGGTTGGGCAAAGCATCCCCTGAGTTCTCTATTGGGCGAGCGCTGCCAGGACCTTGTGGAATGGCAGCCGGCGTCCCTCCGGCGACACTCATGCTACGCGCAGCACTTCTGATCCTGGCCGTTACGCCTTTGTCCCCTCGGCCGCCGCGACGTGCTTCTTCACGGCGACGAAGCTGTCGGGGCTGACCGAGATCGAGTCGATGCCGCAGTCGACCAGGAATTCGGCGAACTCCGGATGGTCGCTCGGCGCCTGGCCGCACAGGCCGACCTTGGCGCCGGCCTTGTGCGCTTCGCGCGATGACGCTGCCGATCATCCATTTGACCGCCTCGTCCTGCTCGTCGAACAGGCCGGCAAGCTCCGCCGAATCGCGGTCGACGCCGAGCGTGAGCTGGGTCAGGTCGTTGGAGCCGATGGAGAAGCCGTCGAAGCGCTCGGCGAATTCCTTGGCCAGGATGACGTTCGAGGGAATCTCGCACATCACATAGACCTGCAGGCCCGTTCTCGCCGCGCTTGAGGCCGTTCTCCGCCATGACCGCAAGCACGCGGTCGGCTTCCTCGGTCGAGCGGCAGAACGGGATCATCACGACGACGTTGTCGAAGCCCATCTCCTCGCGCAGCCGGCGGATCGCCTGGCATTCGAGCGCGAAGCCCTCGCGGTAGCGCGGCGAGTAATAGCGCGAGGCGCCGCGGAAGCCGATCATCGGGTTCTCTTCCTTCGGCTCGAACTCGGCGCCGCCGATCAGGCCGGCATATTCGTTGGTCTTGAAGTCGCTCATGCGCACGATCACCGGCTTCGGATAAAGCGCGGCGGCGATGCGCGCGAGGCCGCGCGCCAGGCGGTCGACGAAATACTCGGTCTTGTCGTCGTAGCCGGCGGTGAGCTCGGCGATCGTCGCGCTTGGCCTCCTCGTCCTTGAGCGCGTCGAAGTGGACCAGCGCCATCGGATGGACCTTGATGTGGTTGGTGACGACGAACTCCATGCGCGCCAGGCCGACGCCGTCGGCCGGAATCCGCCACCAGCGGAACGCCGCCGCCGGGATTGGCGAGGTTGAGCATGACCTTGGTGCTGGTCGCCGGCATGCTTGCTCAGGTCGAGCTCTTCGACCTCGAATTCTGGCCGTGCCCTCGTAGACGAAGCCCTCGTCGCCCTCGGCGCAGGAGACGGTGACCTCCTGGTCGTCGTGCAGGACATGCGTGGCGTTGCCGGTGCCGACGATCGCCGGCAGGCCGAGCTCGCGGCTGACGATGGCGGCATGCGAGGTGCGCCCGCCGTGATCGGTGACGATCGCCGCGGCGCGCTTCATGATCGGCACCCAGTCCGGGTCGGTGGTGCTGGTGACGAGGATCGAGCCGTCGACGAAGCGGCTCGATCTCGCTTGGCGCTCTCGATCAGGCAGACGCGGCCGGTGGCGATGGCGTCGCCGACGCTCAGGCCGGTGACCAGCTTCTTGCCCTTCGCCGATGATGCGGTAGGGGCGTGAAGCGCGCCGTCGCTTCCGGCGCGACTGCACCGTCTCCGGCCGCGCCTGGACGATGAAGATCTCGCCGGTCTCGCCGTCCTTCGCCCATTCCATGTCCATCGGGCAGCCGTAGTGCTTCTCGATCGATCGCGGCCCAGCGCGCGAGCTTGAGGATCTCCGCGTCGGTGAGCACGAACGCCGGCGCGCTCCGCCTTCGAGGTCGGCACGTTGCGCGTCGGCGCGTCGCCGTCCTGCGCATAGATCATCTTGATGCGCCTTCTCGCCGCGCTTCTTCTCGATGATCGGCAAGAGCTCGGCTTGTCGGCAGCAGCGGCTTGAACACCTGGTATTCGTCCGGATCGACGGCGCCCTGCACGACGTTCTCGCCGAGGCCCCAGGCGGCGTTGATCAGCACGACCTTGTCGAAGCCGGTCTCGGTGTCGATCGAGAACATGACGCCGGAGCCGCCGAGGTCGGAGCGCACCATCTGCTGCACGCCGATCGACAGCGCGACCTTCATGTGGTCGAAGCCCTTGGCCTGTGCGGTAGCTGATGGCGCGGTCGGTGAAGAGCGAGGCGTAGCAGCGCCGGCAGGCGTCGAGCAGCGCCGCCTCGCCGCGGATGTTGAGGAAGGTCTCCTGCTGGCCGGCGAAGCTCGCGTCCGGCAGGTCCTCGGCCGTGGCGCTGGAGCGCACCGCGACGTCGGCATCGTTCTTGCCGGCGCGCCGGCAGAGCTCGCGATAGGCGGCGCTGGATCGCCTCGGCGGTCTCCTTCGGCCAGTCGCCGCTGCAGGAATGCGTGGCGGATCGCCGCGCCGGTCTCGGCGAGCGTCGCCTTGCCGCGCGGCGAGCTCGGCGAGCGCGCGCGGCATCGTCTCGCCGAAGCCGTTGGCCTCGACGAAGCGCCAATAGGCGTCGGCGGTCGTGGCGAAGCCGGGCGGAACCTTGACGCCCTTGCTGCCGAGCGTGCGCACCATCTCGCCGAGCGAGGAATTCTTGCCGCCGACGCGCGCGACGTCGCCGCGCCCGAGATCCTCGAACCAGATCACATTGGCGTTCTTTGGGGCGCTCATCGTTCTCTCCTTATGGAAATTCAGGGGCGCTCGCTGCTTCCGGCCTCATGCGGAGGATAATGAACTGTCGCGACATTTCTATGCATTGAGGAAGATCAAATGGGCGTAAATCAGCCGGCCGGCACCGCTAGTGGTCCGGATTCCGGCATTTGCGTCCGCCTGCCGCAAGTTCGCGTTCAAATGTCAAATTCGCTCCACTAGCCCCTCGGCGATGAGCGCTGCAAGATCGCGCGCCGGGGCTTCGCTGGCGGCGCGCAGGCGCAGCACGAATTCGGCATCCGGCAGCTCCGGCAGATCAAGTCTTGCCGGCGCCACCGCGAGGGCCGGCTCAAGCCTCCTGCTTCGCTTTGCGCCTCGGCAGCTCATTT